>CAVXIH010000016.1:110000-304544 GCA_963761825.1 uncultured Acidobacteriota bacterium | reverse complement strand
AGGTGCGATATGAAGAAGGCCGGATCGCCGGCGACGATTCCATCAAAGTCGTCCGGATAACGCTGGCTAGATTGAGTCCCTGGTTGCCGCCATTGTGGCAGTATTCCAGTAGGAGTATTGAATGGGTTTGCCGTAATAGCTCTGGGCGAGTTTCTTGGTTACGACGGTCATTTCGTGGACAGCGCGATAGCCCCAGTCCGCCCATTTTTCCGGGTGACCGATTGCCCACTCAAACCCCGCATCCACGTGCCCCGTATCGGTTCCAGCGGCCACATATCCTCCCTGCATGATATTTGCAAGGCCGCTGCTGGAGAGCGAACCAATAAATCCAGGGTTTCCTGCAGCCAGAAATTTCCCATTCCAATTGGATGCGTCGGGAAGCCACACCTCGATGCCGATATGAGAGTCGCTTGTCGGCGTAGAATAGGCCTCGATTCTGCAAAATGAGACCGGGATCTTCATGGCAGGAGTTTTTCCCATAGGACCGGATTGGCCCGGCAATTCAAATCCGGGCTTTCCGGCTGTGACTGCCGTAATGGTAACGTTCGGGATCTTGATGGACTTCAAACTCTCGCAGGGTTGCTGCGCCCACGCCGGAAGCGACATGAAAACGAAGGCTGCAAGGAATACAGCAAATACGATTGGGCTTGCACGATGCCTCATAGGGACGTCTCCTCAAAGGATTTTCGATTTGGCTATAAATTACCGCCTCTAGATAAGGGGCATTATACATCAGCATCGGATTCATCGGTACCTGGTTATACTGTCCCTTGCAAGCATGTCGCCGAGAAATCCGAGAAATGAGGGGGACAGTATAACCAGGTACCGATTCAGGGCAAGCCGCCGATTCCGATTGCGTTCCCTATACTGATGTTTCGCGATGAATATTGATGCTGAAAATGCCCGAAGGATCCATTGCTTCTTTCATATTTAATGTGAACGCGGACTATAGGTGCTCCTATAATGTATTCATGAAAAGTATATGCGACGCCTCGACCGATGTTCACCAGCCGCGTTTTGCCTTCATCCTCATTTCCTATAACACCGTGGCTTTGACCAGGGCCGGACTGGCTTCCATTCGGCAATACGCTGCCGGGATTCCGCACGAAGTCATTGTGGCAGACAACGGTTCCAGCGACGGCAGCGCTTTCACGCTGCAGCAGGAGTTTCCGGAGGCTCATGTTCTCGCGTTGGGGGAAAATTTTGGCTTCGCGGGAGCAGCGAACCGAGCGGTATGTTTGGCCACGGCACCGTGGCTCATCCTATTCAACTCGGATGTTGAATTGCTTGCAGACACGATGGCGAAGTTGGAGGATCTCCTGGCCAGGCATCCAAACATACGCATCCTGGGTGGGCAGTTGCTCAATCCAGACGGCTCACTTCAACGATCCATCTGGACCAAGCGATCCTCGTGGCGATTTGAAGATAAACACCAAAATGTTGAGCTTATGGAAGTAGAAGGAATTATCGGCGCGTTCATGGTTATTCATCATGAACTGTGGCGACAGCTTGGAGGCATGGACGAGGATTTTTTCCTTTACTATGAGGAAACTGACTTTTTCTGGCGGGCGCGGAAGGAAGGCGCAGCGGTCCATTGGAGCCCGCATGTGCGCGTGTTGCATCACCGAGGTAGCAGCACGGACCGGGTCAACCTGCGCTCCAAGGTAGAGTTCTGCCGCAGCCAAGACCGCTTCAATCGCAAATATCTTCCGCCGTTGCGCTATCGGGCTTTCCGAACCATAAAAGGAGTCAGCCTAGCTTTCAACGCGGCGAGCAACTTCTTACTGTGCGGGTTGACGCTGGGACTTCGCAAGAAGACACGGAATCGCCTGCGCTGGTACGCCCATTTGCTGCACTGGAGGCTTCGAGGCAGCCCAGCCGAATGGGGTTTGCGCAACAGAGGCCCCAACGGGAACGAACCGCGATAAAGCATCGATAAGCCGAACAACAAGCTTAATAAAACCGTTCCAAGTATGCGCTATGGAATCGGTGACGCCTGGGATATTTCTACCGGAGGTCGTGTTAACTGCACAAAATTAGCTCCATGCATCACCGCCTGGGGGAAAATCGCGGGCATTGGTTCAGGCTTCGATACATCCGTGCACTTTTGTCCGTCGCTGTTTTGCTTTTCTTTATTTTTTCCTCGTAGAGGTTTTATCCGAAAGCACCCAGCGGTCAGGATCTAATTCCACCGACTCAGGCTTTTGGGGTAGGCGGATGCTCACGGGCTGCTGCGCTCCATTAGCAAGAACAGTACCGCGCGCCACCTGATTTCCACCGAATGAGATAACCAGTGGGATTGGCATGACCCAGTTATCCGGCGCATTCTCCTGGAATACCGTGCCTTCAACGAGGGCACTTCCATCTGCGTCACTCTTAATCGAGTATTCGAGGCGGTAGCTGGGCAGAGCTGTCTGCATGACCCACTGTGAAAAGAACCAGCCTAGGTCCTTTACTCCATATTTTTGCGCAATCGCCGTCCGGGCAAAATGCGCGCCGGCAACAGCCGCAAATTCCTCGGTTGATGCCGAGGAATTGCGATACCGGTTGACAAAATCGGTCATCATGTCGAAAAACGGCTGGCCTTCACCTGTGCTTGGATTCGTAAATAAAAAGTGGAGCATGCGCAACACCAAAGCGCCTTTGTTGTAGGTAAGGGTGGAATATGCGTTCGTAGACTTGCTGCTGCTAAGTCTCTGCCCCAGGATCAGCGGACCAATATCGACGACGCGCTTGGCGCCGAGTCCCGTAGTTGTGCCGGGTGGCTCTTTCAGAGAATCTCGCAACTCATTAATAGCATCTCTTACATCGCTGTTTTTTTTAGTCCGGGTTTTAATATAGAGAACGCCTGAATATTCGGCAAACCCCTCGCTGAGCCACTGATCGCGATAGGACCGCCACGCAACCACATTTCCCCACCATTGATGGGAAGTCTCATGCGAAAGGAAAGCAAAAGTCTGAGGGTTTGCAGAATCGGCGTTTGGGATTGCCAGCATGGTGGCAAAACCCTGTCCATAGCGGAAAGGATGAAAAGCCGCCCGAAAAGTCGGGTATGGATACATCCCGAACATGGTACTCAAATAGTCCAAGGCATTGCCCATTTCGGCGAGCACAAAGTCTTCCTTGATAGTCAACTGACTGGACCCCCTGCTTACTCCCACCAGGGAAAAGAACTCAACCGGCAGTTCGCCTTTTTGCAGCTTGCGTTTTTCTTCATAGATTTTATAGGGGCCCATGGCAAAAGTGACCAGCGCGACTGGCTCTGTCATCCGGTATTTAGTGATCACTTCGTCGGCGCTTCCCGCCGCAGGCTCCACGGATATACGTTCACCGGGGCCGGCCACCTTGTATCTCTTATTGTGCAGGAAAGTAATGTCAAATTTTGACCGTTTCAGGTATCCATGCCGTGGATACCATTGTCCATTGATGAATGGATATTTGCAGTCAAACGTGTCGGCCAAATCGTAGACGAAATCCCCTTCGGTATCGATTTCGATCGCAAACTTTTCCTGGGCATTGCGCAAAGCCGGCAGCAGAACCAAAAAGCCGCCCTCCCACTCTTCCTGGATTATCTGCAAAACTGTGCCGTCCGGGAGCCTGGCTCCGGTTGCCCGCATTCCCTTTCTCTTTCTAAGCGACTCGTCCTCGGGCAGGCCCTCGCTGATAGCAAACGAAATAGCCCGCACCGGGGCAAGCGCCTGCACGTCCAGTTTTGAATTTACTTTGAGTGCCTTGTCCGGGTCGCGCAAGTCTACCTTCATGTCATACTGCTCTGTTGATATCTGGTCAAAAACATCCGAATATCTTGTTCCACCGGCGCGATAGTCCTGCTCGGAATAAAAGGCAAGCCAGACGTCATTAGTGGACAGCACTCTGTTGTAGGCGTAAATGAGTCCCTTTTCCCCTCCATTGATGGAAAAATGAGTCGTGGGAATCCGGCACTGCATGTCGAGAACCAGCGTGAATCGGTCCCGCCTACCTTTATCGAACTGAGCGATGAAGACTCCAGGATTTTCGGAGTTTACGAGCGAGAGGAGAAGCCGCGAGGCAAAATTTGCGCCCGTTTCCCGCGCCGCGCGAGTTTCAAATTCCGACGCGAGATCCTGCACCTCCTTGGGCGCTGTTCCCTTCGGCTCATGGGATTGCCCGATGATGGTAAAGGTATCGTCCGTGAAGCGCAGAACTGCTGTTCGAAAATCCGACTCCACTGCATCCGCCTTCAGCATGCGCTGTAGATTTTCTTTTTCAAAAACGCTTGGCGGCGGCTCCGCACGGAATTTACCCTCTCCAATAAAAACGGCACCGGTGATTTTGCCGAGAACGGGTTGGGGGAAATAGAATGTACCACTGAAAGTCATTTCAGCACGGTCGCGTTTCAGGGTCAGATTGCTGACTTTGGCGTCGCCGCCGTTTAGCGTGAACGCGTGGAGGGCAGTGTATGCAGCCATCAAATCGCCCGCCTGGGCCGATTGACCCGCTGCTCTTTGAACACAGATGGATATGGCAGAGACTAACAGGATGCTACTGCAGATCGCGCGAATTTTCATTCCGGATCCTCCTGGAATAGATTTATGGAATTTTGTTTTCAGGACAATATCAGGCCTGCGAAAAAAGCTCAAGCATTAAGCACCTAAAAGACAAAATACAATGCAAGCGCAAAGCACCTTGTGTTTCGTGCTTAGAACCTTCTGGTCTGTAATGCCGGCATGAGGAATTCGGCTGAATTTGCACGCATTGGTTCTCAAAACTGGGACCGGGAACGCTCAATCGGTCAATTAGCAGGGATTTCCCCGAAAGCCCCAAAAGGGCTGCAAGATTTTGTATTTATGGCTTTATGGAATGAAACCCAGTTTGATCTTCCCGATGGACCAGTAGAATTCTTAATTATTGCGTCAATAAATCGCCTCATTCTCGGGAAGTCTTTTCGTTCTGTGCACACATCTAGGGGGTAAGGTGTATGTTTAGTCCCTTGTATAGATACATTAACTTCCCAGAAGCGTGTTTAGTGGGAGTATGAATCCAAGTCACGCCGCTGCGAACTGGGGCGATTCGGAATTGCATAGATAAACCCAAGGCATGCGAGTTAGTCGTGAAGGACCACGCTTAGGAGGCCGGTATGGACGGTCAATCCGCCGTCATCATAGTCGCTAAATCCGTGCTCTCTGAACCTGTTCATGAAATGACTGACCCGCGACCGGGTCGTGCCGACCATCTGTGCCAGAGTATCCTGACTCACATTGGGGATTACGACCTCAGCCTTGCTCTCCTTGCCAAAATGCGAAAGCAACAGGAGAATCCGAGCTAGACGCTTTTCGCTGGAGTTAAAAAGCTGGTCTACAAGGTCCGCTTCATATCGGATGTTGCGCGTCAGCAAATGCGTGACAAACAATTCTGAAATATCGTGATGCTCGTGAAGTATGCGCGTCATCAGCGGCTTCTCAATCTTATCAAGGGTGCAGTCGGTCATCGCAACAGCCGTTGCCATGCAACGGCTGACTGGCGAGGCATCCCTCACCGAAGAACTCACCGGCGTCCAAAATAGCAATGATCGCTTCTTTGCCCTCTGGGGATATGACGGTGAGCTTTACCTTACCCCGCCGGAGGTAGAACAAAGAATCCGCAGGTTGCCCTTGCCGGAAGACGTCACGATCCCTCCCACATTCTATAACAGTCTTTCCGCGAAAGATGCCCTTCAGCAGAGCCTCCCAATCGACAGGCTTCTCTTTTGGTGTAGTCATACCAACCACCCTCTGAGACCGGGTGTGGCCGGATCGCGACTCGTCAACGTTCATTAACCTGATCCACCAAGCCCCAGGAAAACTAGTATGGGGAATTAGAAGCTCAGTCTTTCGGGTCGTCGTCCATGCAAACCACTCCCAACCTACTTAAATAAGCTAACAGGAAGCGTCCTCAATGAAAACTAGGCAAGCACCTGGTTTCCGTCGGAAAAGAGCCTAGTCCTTAAACAACCGAAGTTGGATAGTGCTCGGAAAGACTGAGCTTGCATGCAGACGTACAAGTCCAATCTCAGCCTTCCCGGTGCTTGCGTCATCGATTGGTTTTGGAATTGGCCTAAAGCGATGTAGAGCAAGATATTACAGCCGAATTTGGCCTCAGCGGTTCAAGTTTGCTGCAATACGGACATAAGAGCTTTCGGAAGAAAAAGATGGGGAAGATCCAGCAACAGTAGACGGCGGAAGCACCTGCTGCACGATGAAATCAACTGCCAACTTGTGCCTGACTGGATTAAAGGAGGGTGGGGACTGAATGCCGTATCCGTTCCCTCACCGATGCTACACGTCCACGGTATTCAGTCCCCATAAAATTACAGTGAGAAATGTACTACAGAGTCTTCGTACCCTATGAGCAATTTTGAACAAACGGGTGAGCCATACTGAACTGACACCAGCAATGCCGGGCAGTATAAAAATTGTGTTGCTACACATGCCAGCCAGGATCTGGTGCGGAGCCAATATGAAAAATGGAGATGGTTATGTTTCTCTTTCTGTTTATCGTCCTGCTCATGGCCTGGCTCTTTGGCTGGGTTGTATTCCACGTAGCGGGTGGGTTGATTCATCTGATGATTATTCTGGCTGCCATTTCCTTAATCCTCCATTTTGTGCGGGGTCGAAGGGTTCGGAACTAGAACACTCCACAGGGCGCTGAAACTGGAAAGAACAATAAAAAGCAGAAAAGATAAAATATGAGGCAACACAAAATTCAACACGGAGATCGAAGTCAATCCGGAGCTGAAAGGAGATTCTCATGGGGCTAATCCTACTTATTGTTATCCTGCTGATCGCATTTGGCGGCGGCGGTGGCTATTACGGATATCGGAGATGGGGGACGGGCGGAGGCGTCGGGATTGTCGGGCTGGTTCTGATCATTCTGGCGGTCTTGTACCTGTTCGGCGGAATGAATATGTCACATTGAAGTTCAGAGAGGTTTTGGTACTTCCGTCGTTGAGCGGTATTGCGATTAACCTGAAGCTTTATAGCGCAGAATATTTTAGCCGGTTTTGAACTCACTGATTCAATGTCGCTCTAAAACGCGCATAAGTGCTTTGCTCAGAATTTGATAAGAACAAACCGCCAACAGTAGATTGCGGAAGTACCAAAACGCTTTAATAGGCCGTACTATTTTTCATTTAGGTGAACTGAAGGCGCTAAAAAGGGTCAGGTTTGACATGGAGAATTTGGAGCATTTAGTCGGAAGTGGTTACCTCTATGAGGGACCAAAGCAAATTTGTCGCACTCGATACCGCGTCGATACCTATCTGGATCTGTCCGAAGCTATTTCCGAAGCTATTGTGGGAAAACCGTATTTGTTTGATCAGCTAAAAGAAATACGAGGAAAAATCAACCCGATTGAATTGTCTCTGGACAGCATATTTGGCAGGGATTGGACGCTTGTGCTTGAAGACGGCCGGAAGCTGGATTTCTTCATTACAGAAACCCTTACCGGAACCATCATCCCCACGACTGGATTTCGCTTATAATTTTGGCAGGCAATTCCTCGAAAAACCGAGAAATTGCGGCGAAGCAAACTCAGGCGAACCTTGTTCACAAGGAATTGCATGTTTGTGCTAATTGCCTGCGCTGCCCCCGCCAGCGCGATAAATTCCCTGTTAAATAACAACATGACAAATACACAATGTTGCTTCGCCTCAGCGCTGAAACGCTGATGGAAGTCGCCCGCAATCCCAAATTCCTGGGAGCGGAAATCGGATTCTTCAGCGTGCTTCATAGTTGGACCCAACAATTGAAGCATCATCCGCATGTTCACTGCGTAGTTCCTGCCGGTGGATTATCGTTTGATCACGAGCGCTGGGTGCCCGCGGATCCGCGCTACCGGTTCTTTCTGCCGAAGGGTGCACTGCGGCAGGTTTTTCGAGGAAAGGTCAAGGAAGCCCTCAAGGAGGCTTTTGCTGAAGGGAAAATCGGCTTTTACGGAAAACTGAAGCATCTTTCGGATCCGAAGACGTTTCATGCCTTCGTTCATGACCTCTATCGCAACAATTGGGTAGTTCACTGCAAACCCCCATTCGGCGGGCCGGAGCAGGTTCTCAAATATCTCGGCCGCTACACCCATCGAGTGGCCATTTCCAACCATCGCCTGGTTTCTTTCGAGAACGGAGAAGTTACCTTCACCTGGAGAGACCGTGCGCATGGAAGCGTGCAAAAAGAAATGACATTACCCGCAGAGAAATTCCTGCGTCGCTTTCTGCTTCATCTGCTTCCAAAGGGATTTGTACGTATTCGCAATTTCGGCTTTCTTGCGAGCCGACACCGGAGCCGTTTACTGCCGCTTTGTTTTCAGTGTCTTGGATCTAATCCCGATGTACCGGAAACTCAGCCGGCAGAAACACCTGGTCTTTGGAAGTGCCCGAAATGCGGCGGTCCTATGATCGTGGTTTTGCGAGTCAATGCTCCAAAGTGGCTGCCGCGCCCGCCGCCGGCATCACTCGCTTGGGATAATGAATTTTTAAACTGAGTGAGGCAGAAGCGGGTATCCGTCTGTCTTGAAGAAGGAAATATCCCGTTTTATGCAGCAATTATGGAAGCATTCCAGATGAAGAAACATCGCAGCAGCATCTCTTTCCGCTCATTTCTGCAGTGGCTTGGTCCAATTTTGCAGCTTGTCGGCAGTATTCATACTATTGAAAGTACATACCGACAGTTGCTTTAGGTCCACCTGCCGCCGCTCCGCCGTCAACCTTCAAGTAGTTTTATCGAAAGCGCACACGAACCTTGGTTCGAATTATGCTATTTTGTACAATGAGTGCGCTCCCGATAAAACACTAGGACTTCGTGGGAGTTTGCCGTTCTAGTAGTCAACATTCGGCGGAGTTTTACCGTTGGAATCTATTTGTGCGTAACAGGGGAAACACAGGAAGACGGGTCAAAACCACATCCCTTTCTCCCGCCGCCCTTGGATGAGTGAAGATCCAGGCCACCGGCGGCAGGATGGCCTGGTCCGCTTGTTGTCGAATGACTACGGCTTGTAGTTGGTCATACCCGACCCGGTCTTGTCATAGACGTTAAAGAACTCGTCCCCCATTATCGTGGCAACGCCGGTTACCGGCACCTCGATCAGATCCTTTTCCAGCTTCTTGATACGGAACTTCCAGCCTGCCGGGAGCTTCTTAAAGTTGCTTGCGCCCGCGGCAAGAAATTGCTCGTATGTATGTTTTGGATTCAGGCCGAGCTGAAATCCTTTCATGATATAGGTGTTACCGTCAGGATCGTCAAGCAGAAAAGCCGTGGTGCCCTTGTTCCAACCAACGCCGCTCTTTCGGGCGATGGTTTGGGGCTGGTAGGGCGTGGTTTCGCTCACACCCGTATTTTTCTCCATGTTAAGTTGGGCGACCCACGGAGCCTTGATGCCGTTGAAATCCCTTACGATACCAGTTTCGGCTTCGAACCAATCTATCATCCAGAGTTTCGGGCCATTCAACGACGCTCCAAAGGCGCCGAATTGGTTCTTTATTTTAGTGAAATCGAGGCCCTCAACCAACGCCTGAGGGGCGGTGTCCTTGGATGGGGGAATGCCCGTGGAATTGAACGATGTGTTGTAGCACGCCGCCACCAGCTTTCCGGTTGTCGGGTCTTTGGCCGCAAGAAAGATCTCGATGTAACGTACGCGGTTCAGCTTGGTAACACGCTTCGATTTGGCGTTAGCGCCGTCCTGCAGATACGCCGCCTTATCCTTGTCAGGATTTGTCTGGGCGTGACCGGTCACGGCGATGGTAAACAATGCTGCCGTGGCAAGTAGGGCAAGGTTCATTTTTCGAATCAGTTTCATATTTATGGTCTCCCTAAATGAGAATTAAAGCGGGCCGACTCTTGAGAGAAAGCCCGCGTGTTTCATGCGCAGATCATTTCGCTTTAGTCACCGCCGGCGGATTCCATTTGCCGGTTAGCGCTTCAGACTTCGGTGCGTAGAGGCGCATGGACAGATTGAATGCACCCTTCGGCGCGGGAAGCCAGTTGGCTTCGAGGTCCTTGCCGGGGCTCTCGTTCTGGAAATAGAGGTCGAGCGAACCGTCGGTGTTGTATCTTGAACGGCATCCAGCTGCTGACCGCGAAGCGATTGAGGACGTTGCCGACCTGGAAGCCTTCGGGATCGTAAAGCGTGATCGACCAGAAGGCGTTGACCGGCGGCGTCGGCCCCTTTTCGAAGTGCATGACGTATTTGTTCGCGCCGTCGAGCGGCTTGCCGATCCGATCGCCGAGATTGAGCGGATAGATGGCGTCCTCGGGCAGATTCGCACCGAGGCCGACCTGCGCGACGATCGCGCGCTTGAGATAGTAGTTGCCGTAAACACCCATCGTGTCGGTGTTCATCGACCAGCCATTCACGACGCGGGCAAGCGTCGGTATCTTCCAGGTCATCAGCTCCTGCGCGTCCTGCGGGCACCGTCTGCAGCGCCGTCTTTACCGCCGGGTCGAGCTTGTCGAAGTCAAAGCTCTTGCCGGCCTCGATGCCGATCTTCTTCATCTGCGCGATGATCGGCTGGTCGGTGACATGCGGCGGGTGTAGCTTCAGCAGTTCGGCCGCGTAGGCGAAATATGCGCCTGCCGTCATCGTATCGACCTGAACCTTCGGCGGCGTCTTCATGTCGACGCTTGGGTCGATCTTCACGGTCGACCGGCACTTCGGCGTCTTGCCCCACTGCGAGAGCGGCGTGACCTTGTAGCCGGCTTGGATCTTATGCACGGCATCATAGTCGGCGGCGCCGTCGGTCTTGGTACGGCCGATTATCCAGACATAAGGCGTCGGAGCAGCAATATGCGTGAACCCAGTACGGCACCTTGCCGGTCCAGCCGGGAGGTGTGATGAAGAAATTTGTCGGCCTTTGTGCCGGTCGTCCGCCAGCCGGGCGAGGCGAAGACATCCGACCACATGTCGAGCATCGGCAGGAGATAATAGCGCCCATTCGTATCCGGCGCGGAAATGATCATAGGCTCCTTGGTAATATCCAGCCAGGCGATGGAATAGAGCGTGTCGAAATTAGATCGCACCACGCCTTTGAAATCTGCCGGCGGATACTCAGGTGCACTGACGAACATATTCATCGGCCCTTTACCGAATTCCTTGCCAGCTTCGATGTTAGTGAATTGTTTCCGCGTGACGTCCATGGACAGCAGCGGATAGAAATAGATGTAGGCATCGACACCGATGGCGTGGGCCTCTGATTGCGTGGTCTGAGCCGCAGCACTGCCCGCAAAGCTGATCGTGAGAAAAGCCGCAGCCAAAATGCCGCCGGTCAATGCTCGTTTAACTAAAGTTTGTGTGGTTAGTTTCATAGTTAGGCTTTCATCTTGATTTTATTGTCCTCGGCGTGAGCCTTAGATTGAATTAAAACATCAGGCATTTTAGCGGGAATTAGCGCGCCGAGCAACCGTCACAACTTTGCGGGAGACAGAAATGCCTCGTCAACCAATTATTTGCTTGGTTTGACCGGATACTTTTTGAACATGTTCGCGACCGTTTTATTGACGAGGCTTTTCATCTGCACCATAGGCGCATTATCGAAATTCCCAAATCTTTTATAAAATGTTCTTGTCAGCAAGATTCTGGGTTCTTAATTTACATAACCTGTAATTATCAGAGGCTCCCATGATGTCAATCGGCATGGATCGGCAGCTTTTCCTTCCCATACTTTTGAATGGGTAAGGATATTATGAAAGAAGATCAGCTCCGATCAACGCCTCAGAAACCTATTTTGGAAGTAAAGAACCATAAACACGCTTCTGGGAAGTAATGGCAGGTTTATAGGAGATTAGCTCAGCTTCAGGCTTCCGGAAACGCCTATACCCCCACACCCAATACAGCCAAATGTTACTGGGTATAACCCCAGTGGTCCATCGGGTTAGATTCCCTGAGATTTGACCTCCCTCCCCAGGGCTTATCGCAATGCCGAAACCAAATAAACCGCGATGTGCAATTTTGACCAGAGATATGAGCAGTAAAGAACTGCCAGCGAGACAAATCCCTTGTTAAATAACACCATGTTCGATGTAAAACCCGAGGGGGGCGTTTCCTAGACAAAACGTCCCCCGTTTTAATTCGTTTTTCCCCGCAGTATTTGCCACTTCTGAAGATAATTCAGCCTTATAGCCCCCCCCATCAAAACTGCAATGAACGATTTTAATCGGAGGTGTGAGCAACGTCACACCGAGTGAGACAAATCCCCTGGTAAATAACACAATACTGCTTATGACAGTCCTACTGATGACAACGAATAGGGGGGGCGTTTTCCCAAAAGGCGCCTTCCCATTATCTCGTACCCTCTTTGTGCTAAAAAAACGACATGCTGCGGATGATTGCCGCATCAGTCAGAGATCCCGCTTCTACCTTATTTGCCCTCGTGGTACTCGGAGAAAGTATGGGTCAGAATGCGGTTTAAATCCTCCCAACCCATAGCTGGCGGCGTTCTATCCACCAGAATCGACGATCTCCGCGAATTGGCATTCACAGCAGGGGGAAGTGGGCCAACGTAAAGGCGCATTATCATGACTTCCGCAGTACCAGAATCACAAACTTGTGCGAGAGCGGAGCATCGGAAGAAATGATTATGGCGATAGCTGGCTATGTCTCCCGGGACATGCTTTCCCGCTATGCCCGCGTCAGAACTGAGGCCAAACGGAAGGCACTAGAAGCGATTAGCACCCGAACGCTTGATGTTCCGGCAGCGAAAAAGGCAGCATCCCCAAAATGCCACATTTTGAGAGACCCTACCCCCAAAAGTGTTACCTATGTCTCCGGTATGAAGTGTTACCTATGTGTCCGGAATGGACCCTGGGAAAGGTGGTCGGGGCGAGAGGATTCGAACCTCCGACCTTACGGTCCCGAACCGTACGCGCTACCAAACTGCGCTACGCCCCGACAGGAAGTGCAAATCCTAGCTTAATTTGCCTGCGCGATCAAGGATGATCAAATCGCGAAATCACTTTGAGGAAAAAAACGCGGCCGCCTCGCGCATCAACGATTGAGCGGCTGCATAGTCTGTCTGGTCGCGCTGCAGCGGCGTGATCGAAACGTAGTGCTCCATAATTGCTCTGTGGTCGGACATAAGCTCAGTCTGCGCCCCGGCAGCCAGACTCGGAGGCACCGCACCGTAGTCCTCCGTTCGGTCCAGCGCATTGAAATGCGGAGTATGCTCCGCACAGCCCTGCCTTGTGATCTTCATGCCTTTGATTTTGCGAATGGGAATATTCACATTGAGGCAGATCTCACCGCTCAGCCCGTTGCGCAGTATGGCTTCTACCATCCCCCTGGCAAACTCGGCTCCTTCCTTGAAACGGATCGGCTTGTCGTCATAGGCCTGGGAAATGGCGATCGAAGGCACGCCATGATGCGCCGCCTCGCGCGCCGCAGCCACTGTTCCGGAATACATGATGTCGTCACCCAGATTGGCGCCGTGATTGATGCCGGAGATTACCAGGTCCGGAGGCTGCACAAACAGGTGCCGCAGCGCAAAAATCACGCAATCGGCGGGAGTCCCGTTGATAACGTAGTGATCGGCGCTAACTTCTTTGAGATGGAGTTGCGTGCGGAGGGTTAGACCGTGACTGACGGCGCTTCGTTCCTGATCCGGCGCCACAACCACCAGGTGCGCAAGATCCTTCAGGGCCTTTTCCAAGGTCTTCAGCCCTTCGGCCACGATCCCGTCATCATTGGTAAGAAGAATAACTGTCACAATAAAAGGAATTTGGTCGGGACGAGTGGATTTGAACCACCGACCACACGCACCCCAAGCGTGTGCGCTACCAGGCTGCGCTACGTCCCGACCGCAGAATCGAACAGTATCACCCGCGCGACAACAAAGTCAATATCTTCTCAAGTTCAAGCCTGACAGCCTGAAGATGATCCAAAGGGGGCGTCTCCTTTGTTTCAGACTTGGGATTTTCAGGAGTATTCGCGGAAGATTCCGTTTCATCGGCGCCCGCGGCGAGCCGCTTGCGCGCACCGGAAATCGTAAATCCCTCTTCATACAGAAGTTTTTTGATGCGCAGGAGCAGTTCAATATCCTTTGGGCGGTACGTACGCTGCCCGGTCTTACTCTTGGGCGGCGCCAAAGCCGGGAACTCCGACTCCCAGAAGCGCAAAACATGCGCCTCCACGCCCACTATCTCGCATGCTTCCCTTATTTTGTAATAAAGCTTCTTCGGAACGAACGACATGGCAATCAGATCGTTTCCAGATACTTGGATGGTTTGAATTTTACCGTATTCCGCCCGGGAATTATGATCGGCTCTCCGGTTTGAGGATTCACGCCTTTTTTGTCTTTTCGCCGCATAACGCTAAAGCAACCGAAACCGGTGATCAACACCTTTTCCCCACCGACAAGCCGCTTCTTAATGATTTCCAGCATCAAATCCACAATCTTCTGGGAATCAGCGTAAGACAATCCACCATGAGTTTCATACACTTTTTTGCTGATATCGTTTTTATTCATTTTTTTGATTCTTTGATCCACGGGGTTTAGGAGGTTTCAACCGCTGATGAATTCGAATCGGGGACGCGAAAAAACCGAACTGCTCGCGCAGGCGATTCACAAGATATCGTTCGGTCGAAAAATGCAGGCGTTCACGGCCCGCGACAAAAACCACGAAGGTCGGGGGATTGATGCGCGCCTGCGTAATATAGCGAATCCCCAGCTTCTGGTTCGGATCCTGCGCCGCAAAGTCACTTTCCAGATCGCGGACAAACATATTGTTGAGCGTTCCGGTCGGAATCCGCAAATGGCGCGCCTCGTGCGCCTGCCGGATCACGTCGAACAACTTCGACACGCGCTGCCCCGTGAGAGCCGAGACGCTGATAATCGGGGCATACGCCAGGTATTTCATCCGGCGATGAATCGACTCGGTGACAGTTTCCAGTGTGTGCGTATCTTTTTCAACCAGGTCCCACTTATTGAGAACGATAATTGTAGAACAACCCGATTCCGACGCATAGCCGCCGATGCCCGCATCCTGCTTGGTAACTCCCTCTTCGGCATCCAGCAGCAGCAGCGCAACGTCGGCCTTCACCAGGCTTTTTTGCGCCATAACGACGCTTATCTTTTCCGCCAACCCTTCCGTCTTGCCTTTGCGCCGGATCCCGGCCGTATCGATAATGCGGTAGCGCACGCCCTCATGCACCACGAGCGTGTCGACCGAATCCCGCGTCGTGCCCGGCACATCGGTAACGATCGAGCGCTCGAAACCCAGCAGCTGATTCACCAGCGAAGACTTGCCGACGTTGGGCCGCCCGACGACTGCGACGGAGATCTCTTT
Organism: uncultured Acidobacteriota bacterium; assembly: GCA_963761825.1. Lineage (GTDB taxonomy): Bacteria > Acidobacteriota > UBA6911 > UBA6911 > UBA6911 > UBA6911. The sequence goes on along the minus strand of CAVXIH010000016.1, from coordinate 289,260 downwards.
CTCCTCCCCAGCATCCGCTGCGAGCGGCTCTTCCGTGACCCGCTCAGCGATCGCATCGAGAAGGTCCGCCATCCCGAGACTGTGCTCTGCTGAAATCGCAAAGACCTGCTCCATGCCGAACTTATAAAAAGATGCGGCATTCATCTCGAGCTCGGGAGCATCAATCTTGTTCACGATCGTCCAGACGGGCTTTCCGCTCTTCCTAAGCATCGGTAAAAGCTGCTCGTCCAGCGGAGTGATCCCAACCCTCCCGTCCACCACCATCAGCACCAGCTGCGATTCGGAAAGACCCATTTCGGCCTGATTGAGAATCTGCTCCGGAATTATCTCGCGCGTATCCGGCATCAAACCACCGGTATCCAGGAATGAAATGGATTTGTTATTCCATTCCACCGAGCCATAGATGCGGTCTCGCGTAATCCCGGGTTCATCGCCCACGATCGATTTACGGGAACCGCACAGCTTGTTGAATAGCGTGGATTTTCCAACATTCGGTCTGCCAACAATCGCGACTTGAAACATAATTGATTCCAGATTCCAGATTCCAGATTTCTAATTCCTGATTCCTGATTAAAATTAGTCTGGAATCTGGAATTTGGAATCTGGAATCCTCCAATAGTAACCGTCTGCATCCATATAGCAGGCGTCCCCGGTATGCAGCCAACCATCTCGGAGCACCCGCGCGGTCGCTTCCGGATCCTTGTAATATTCCTTCATCACGTTGGGCCCGCGCACCGCAATTTCTCCCGGGATTCCGGGAGGCAGCTCCCTGCCCTGCGCATCTATAATGGCACATTCCTGTCCCGGCAGCGGAAATCCAAGAGAACCGCGGCGGCGTACACCGGTATATGGATTCGCGCAAATCAGGCATGTGGCTTCCGCCCTATTATAAACCTCGGCTACAAGGGCATCGTGCCGGTCCTGAAATGCCACCAGCGCTCCGTTACCAACCGCTCCAGCATAGCAGATGGCAAGGCGCAGCGAAGAGAGATCGGTGACGGAGAATGTCTTTGACTCCGAAATCGCTTTTAAGAATTCCGGCGTTCCGGCCAGGACCGTGGCCTGAGTCTCATAAATCGCCTCGACTACTCTGGGCGATCCGCATTCCTGTAGCAAACAGCATCCGCCGGCTACCAACGGAGCGAACACCTGGAGGATCTCGGTTTCCAGGGAATGCAGCGGCGACGAACACAGGAAACGGTCCGTTTCGTTGAACCGGAAAGGCAGCAGCATCTGAGAGCCGTTGCTGAGCAGATTCGAGTGCGTCAGGACAACAGCCTTCAATTGCCCAGAAGTCCCGCGCCCATAGGAGATCAGGGCGGGATCGTCGGCGCTCAGATCGGGCCAGAAGCTGAGCACAGACCCGCAAGAAAGATTCTGGAAAGGCGGCTTGCCAAAAGACTCGTCATCCACTTCAATCCAGCAGGTTGTTTTTGGAATTCTCGGTCTCAAACCGCTGAAACGCTTTTCCGTAACGACGGCTGCCGCAGCACAATGCTGCAGGATAAATGCAATGTCGTCATAGGAATCGTCGGGATTGAGCGGCACCGGGATGAACCCAAGTTTGGGCGCGCCCAAAAGAAAAAATATGAATTCAGGGCGATTGGCTAAAAGCAGTGCTACCCTGTCGCCCGGCCTCAGCCCCATCCGGTTCAATCCCGTAGCGACATGATCCGTCCGGTCATCCAGATCTTCATAGGAATATTGCTGTTCGCCAAATTTCAGAAACGTTTCACGCGCAAACCGTCGAGCCTGGATTGTTAAAAAATCCCGCAATGTTCCCATGGCCACAGCATATCATTTTTGACCCGCATTTCTCACAGGCTTTCTGCGGCGGCGGTGGGACTTCGGAGCTTTTATGGAATTATTAGAGGGAAAGCCGAAGGCGTAAGGCTGATATCCAGCGGAAGGCCGCCGGCAAGCTCGCCATCAACCTGGACCGACACCCCCTCGGCACCTTCAATCCTGAGGTCCTTGGACTGCAGACGATGAATCCAGTCGCCCTTCATCGGTTGTTGCAGCCATGCCAGCAGGAGAAATCCCGCCACCGCAAGCCGGCTTCGCTTATTGAGGATAAGTATGTCTAAAAACCCATCATACATGTCGGCGGAAGGGCAAAAAAGAAGCCCCCCGCCATATCTTTTCGAATTGCAGACAAGACAGCTGATCGCCCTGAACGTCCGACCGCCTGCCGAGACCTGGAACTCGGGGAAGTGATACTTTTTAAAAAATTCGAGGATGGCAACAGCATAGGCAATAATGCCCAGCTTTGACTTCAGTGCAGGACGCACTTGAGAGACCACATAGGCGTCGAATCCGATCCCGGCTACGAACAGGAACCTTCGTCGCAATCCCGGGCCAAGCAATCCCAAATCTATTTTTCGTGCATTTCCTTTCATGGCAATATTCAATGCGCGAACCGGATTCAGCGGCAGGCCCAGTTCCCTTGCAAGGACATTGGCGGTGCCTGCCGGCAGCAGCGCAACAGGAAACGGGGGCTCGGGAACAGCGGTGGCAATTTCATTCATAGTGCCGTCCCCACCGCAGACAGCAAGTAGATCCGGAGGATGCGCCAGCAATTCCCGGGCAAGGATTCCGGCATGATCTGGCCCGCGCGTAGGCAGTAACTCGAACTGCCAGTCCGGATGGGGCCATTGGCGGACATAGCGCTGGAGGGACCGGTACGCCCGTCCGCGGCCAGCTATGGGATTTGCGATGATGGTAAGACGCATATAGGATTCCAGATTTCAAATTCCAGATTCCAGATTCTAGATTCGAGATTCGAGATTCGAGATTTTAGGACCTTTAATTTCGCATCTCGAATTTCGCATCTCGAATCATATTACTTTTCGAATGACGAATTGAAACAGATGCCGGGATTTAGGCGCCGCGTCAAATCATCGTAGAGGATCCGGTTTCGCGAAGGCTTGCTTGGAATCGTCAATGGGCAATCGCAAATCGTTAATCCGTTTATCTCTCAGCGCGGCGAAACGGCCGAATTGAACGGCCGGGACGGGCGCCCCAGGCGGGAATATGACTTTAGTAGGATTGACCGCCCTGCCGTGCTGCCGGATTCTGAAATCCAGATGAGGACCGGTAGATAGCCCGGTTGAGCCCACATTGCCGATGACATCCCCCTGTGCGACGCGGGCACCTGATTTTACGGCAATCCGCGACAGGTGCAGATACGTGGTCTCATATCCACCTGAATGCCGTATCCTTACCATTTTTCCATTTCCCCCGCTTCGGCCGGCATCAGTCACCACTCCCGCCGCCACGGACTGGACCGGAGTTCCTGTTGGAGCCGCGTAGTCCACACCAAGGTGCGGCCGCACTGTCTTCAGTATTGGATGTTTTCTGGCGAAGGAAAATCTCGAGCTAATTCGCCCGAATTTGAGCGGGGACTTTAAAAACGACTTTTTCAGCGCTTTGCCGTCTGGCGCATAGTAAGCAGGCTTGCCCTGCTCGTCTTCAAACAGGATTCCCGTCAGCACCTTTTGCTGATTCGTAAAATCCGCGGCCAGGATTGCGCCGTTTTTGGAAAACTGTCCGTCCAGATATTTTTTTTCTATCAGGACCCGGAATGAGTCCCCTTTCTGAAGGTCTGTATAAAAATCAATGTCGGAGCCGAATATTTCCGCCAGGTCCAGAGCAAGCTGGTCCTTTTCGCCGATGCTTATGACCGAGGCAAAGAGTGAAGATTCGATTTCCGCCGAGACGTGTTCCACTCGTGTCTCATACCTGAAGCTCTTCATGACGGGGATCATGCGATCCTCAGCCACATCATGATAAACGGTCAAGTAGCGCTCATCGTCGACAGCGTAGCGTAAATTGCTAAACTTGCCTTCGCGCGTAAAGCAAAGATAGTAGAACTGCGCCGCTTTTACTCTTGCCAGATCGTAAACCGGACGCGCGCATTCCACTATCTGATGCACCACCTCGACGGGAATGCCCTGCTGCAGCAAGACCTGTGTCATCGTTTGATTCCGCTGGAAGCTTCCTACGACCTCCGTGAATTCCGGAACAGGAAGCAAGATGGAGGCCGGCAGCGTTCGGGTCCTTGCCTGCGCGTTTCGATCGCGCTGCATTTGCTTTAGTTGCAGGTGCGCCGCCAAGGCGAGCAGCCCTAAAAAGAGACACGCCGATATCAGGAATTCTGACCGGTGCCGGTCCACGATATGTCTGACGGCATCCCGCATGCGGGCGCACCTTCCACGCTTCTCCGGCGCAAAGGAAAGTGGACTATGTGTCAATCCGTTCACCTCTATGCGGACAGGACAAGGGAAATGCGCGCGAGCGCCAAAACCCCTATTTCAGTGGAAATTTTCTGCGGAGCCGGCTCTCTACATCCGCAGGAACAAATCCACGGATTTCGCCCCCGAGCCCCGCGATTTCCTTGACAAGCTTGGAACTCAGGAAAGAGTAAGATTCAGCAGGCAGCATGAAAACGGTTTCAACTTTATTGGAAAGACGTCGGTTCATCAAAGCCATCTGCAGCTCATATTCGTAATCGGAGACCGCTCGGATGCCTCGGATAATCACGGAAGCTTTCATTTGCTCGGCATAATCTACGAGCAAGCCGGCAAAAGAGGTGACAGAGACGTTTTTCAGGCCGCGCGTCGCCTCTTCCAGCATCTCGGTGCGTTCCTCGACGCTGAACAGCGGGATCTTTTCCGTATTCCTCAGGATCGCGACGATGACATGGTCAAAGAGCGCAGAGCTCCGCTGTATGAGATCAAAATGGCCATTCGTAACAGGATCAAAAGTTCCAGGATAAACAGCTCGAGTATCCATAAGCAATATGCATTCTCTTCCGAAAAGTACAGTGGATTATAGGTTCAAGCGAACAGGAAATGCAAGCTTCACTCAGGCGTTTCATTCAAGCTCTTTCACAATATCCCGGAGTATTGTGCAAAGACGCGAAGCCCTACCCTGAATTGGCAGGTTGCAGAGTAACTCCACCGCCCTGCCCCACCCTGGTGGATTTCTCTGCAATTCAAAATCAGTGTTGCGCAGCTTTTTTATGAACCGGCCCATCTGGTTGGTTGTTTCGAGGTAATATTCCCAGCGCTCCCGCGGCGTCGACTTCGCTTCCATGGCCATGGCGACAGAGAACCGCATCCGTGCCGACTCGAGGGCAAACAACAGTTTGCTTTGGATCTTTCCCGCAGCTTGTTCCTGAATCGTATGCCTCCGCAGATTTTGTGAAATAAAAAACCGCCGGACGAAACATTAGAGATGTCCGTGATGTCTTCTTATTAACGATTTCGAATGTAATTGAGCCAAAAAAACATGCACACTCCAGAAATTGAACCGACTCCCAATGTAAGAGAAGTCCTCGGATCGATCCTTGATCAGAACAGAGGCAAGTGGCAGAGATTCATCGCCGCGATTCTCAAAAACGATGCCGATGCAGAGGATGTTGTACATAATGCCGTACGCCGGGTGCTGGTGCGCGACAAGCATTTCAGCTCCGAAGAGCAGGTTCGGATGTACCTCGGGCGCGCGATCGGCAATGCCGCATTTGAACGATACAAAGGCATGAAACGTGAACGGCTCAGGCAAATGCCCGTGGATGAGCAAATGCTCATGTCGGCGGAGAGTACCAGTCCACACGACCGCATGGAGCAGGCCGAAGAGTGTATCGAGAGAGAGAGGCTGCTCGGTCTTGTGCGCCAAGGATTGGAACACCTCCCATCGAAGCAGTATGAGGCGCTGCGCCTCACTATTCTTGAAAGCCGCGGATCGTCGATCCGGGATGCAGGCATGAACAACGGAATCCCGTATTCCACATTGCGCCATCGGAGCAAGCAGGGATTGCGCCGTCTCCGCCGGTACTTGCAGAGCGGAGGGAAGTAAAAGTTAGAATTCAGAATTCAGGAGCCAGGAGTCAGAATGATTTCGGGAGGGGGGGGCTTGGATATTGAAAGGCAGCCGGCCAGAAAGTTTCAGGATTTGATTGTATGGCGTAAGGCTCATGAGCTGGCCGTAGCTGTGTACCACAGACAGAAGTCGGAAGACAGGAGTCAGGAGCCAGGAGTCAGAATGAATTCAAGGAGGGGTAGACTTGCATCTTGAGCGGCAACCGGCCAGGACGTTTCAGGATTTGATTGTCTGGCGTAAGGCTCATGAGCTGGCCGTAGCCGTGTACCGCTATGTGAATGGTTTCCCTAAGATTGAGACGTATGGTCTGTCAATCCAGATGAGGCGGGCAGCAGTGTCTATTGCAGCCAATATAGCGGAAGGATTCAAACGAAGCGGGAAGGCCGATAAGGCTCGGTTCATGAATATTGCTGCTGGCTCCCTCGAGGAGACCCGGTATTATCTGATCCTGGCAGCAGATCTAAATTACGGTAAAACCGACACCCTCATGGAATCGCTGGAAGAAGTCAGCAAGCTTCTGGACGCCTATTCGCGTGCCATTCTAACTCTCAACTCCTGACTTCTGACTTTTGTCTCCTGACTCCTGTCTTCTGTCTCCTGAATTCTGACTCCTGAATTCTGACTCCTGAATTCTGTCTCTTCTGAATTCTGACCCCTGAATTCTGTCTCCTGAATTCTGTCTCCTGAATTCTGACTCCTGTCTTCTGACTCCTGAATTCTGGCTCCTGAATTCTGACTCCTGAATTCTGTCTTCTGAATTCTGTCTTCCTCATAGAAGCTAAGGCACTGGTCCCCCTGGCGAAGGATGCGGGAACGTCGAAAGCCCGCACCCGATTCCGGAATGTTGGCTTTGCGGTGGTGCTCAATCACAACCCGTGCCATCTGCGCCGTAAGACCCCGAGTGAAGGTGATATCCAACAGGTCGCCATAAGGCTCAAAATCATAGGGAGGATCGAAAAACACGATATTTGCTTTGAAACCTTCGCGACCGAGAAAACGGAGGGCTTTGAAAACATCCTGCTGGACAATGCGATATCCCGTCGCGATGCCGCAGAGTTCGGCGTTGCGCCGAATCAGCCGGCACGCGCTCGTAGCGCTTTCAATGAACACCGCTTGCCGCGCGCCGCGGCTCAGCGCTTCAATGCCGATAGCGCCCGTGCCGGCAAAGACATCCAGCACGATCGCGCTAATCACTTGGGAGCCGAAAATGTTGAACAGAGATTCTTTAAGCCGATCGCCGGTGGGACGGAGATCCAACCCGGAAGGCCCCAGCAATTTCCGACCTCTATATTTTCCCGATATTATTCGCATAAAGTCACAAATGAAAAATGACGAATTATGAATGACGAATTGTTCAATGCGTAATTCGTCATTCGTAACCCGCAATTCGGTTTACCCTGTTAGCGCCAACCCAAAATACTCTTCCCATCGTTTGCGGATGAACAGCTCTATTTTGCGACATTCGTCGTCGGGCCGGGCGCGCAATAGTTGCAGGAACCGGTCGGCTTCGACGCGCGCGACGTCGAGCGCCCGCTTGTCGCGTACAAGGTTAGCATATCTGAACGCAGGGAGCCCGGATTGCCGCGTCCCAATCATTTCACCCGGTCCCCGCAATTCCAGGTCGACTTCGGAAATCCGGAATCCATCGTTGGTTTCGCACATGATTTCCATGCGGCGGCGCGCTTCCGGACTGCTGCCCACATCCCCGATCAGGAGGCACGCGGATTGAGCCGCGCCGCGCCCTACTCTTCCGCGCAGCTGATGCAGTTGCGCAAGCCCGAAACGCTCGGCGTGCTCGATGATCATCAGCGTAGCGTTCGCCACATCCACGCCCACTTCGATAACCGTAGTCGAGACAAGGATCTGGATCTTTCCCGCCGCAAAGGCCAGCATGGTTGCCTCTTTTTCAGCGCTCTTCATGCGCCCATGCAGCAGGCCGACCTGCAAATCGGGGAAAACTTTGGTCTGAAGATGCTCCGCCGTTTCCGTGGCGGCGCGCAGGTCCGATTTTTCCGATTCTTCCACCAGTGGATACACAATATATACCTGGTGTCCCGCCGATACCGTTCTCCGGATTGCATCGAAAGCTTTGGCGCGATCTTTCTCCTCATGCCACAGCGTCTGGACTGGCTTACGGCCCGGAGGGAGCTGATTGATGATCGATACATCCAAGTCTCCATATAGCGTCAGCGCCAGGGAGCGCGGGATTGGTGTTGCGGTCATGACCAGCACATCCGGATGCTTCCCTTTTTCCTTGAGAATGTTGCGCTGGGCGACGCCGAAACGATGCTGTTCATCGATGACAACCAGAGATAGCTTTTTAAACTCCACACCTTCCTGAACAAGCGCGTGTGTGCCTATGGCGATCTGCGTTTCTCCGCTCCGGATGCGCTCATGCACCTGCCTTTTCTCCTTCGCCGACAGACTCCCTTTGAGGAGATCGATCTTGTATTCCATCGGAGCGAGAAGACGGCGGAAATAAAAATAGTGCTGTTCCGCCAAAATTTCCGTCGGCGCCATGATGGCGACTTGAGCGCCATTCTCTACGGCGATGATGGCGGCTTGCGCCGCCACGATCGTCTTCCCTGACCCGACATCTCCCTGGAGGAGGCGGCTCATGGGGTGCGGAGAGCAGAGGTCCTCCGCTATTTCTTTCAGTGATTGCTTCTGCGCATCGGTAGGGTGAAAGGGCAGGATCTTTTTTATGGCAACCCGGACATTTTCGCCCAGCTGGAATTTCCGGTCTTTGACATGCCGCACGCGGTGCTCGCGCACCATGCGGATCGCCACCTGGAGCTGAAAAAGCTCCTCGAAAATTAAGCGCTTGTGCGCCGGAGAAATCCCGGCATTGAGAAGATCGAGTTCTTTCGCCCGGTCCTCCGGGGATGTGCCTCTGAGCCTGGGGAAATGAATCTGCTGAATCGCTTTTGCTTTTGGCAGAAGACGCAGTTGCCTGCCAAGATAGGACGGGATTGCGTCCGGGATGTCGGAGGGAAGGCTGGACAGGAGAGAATACAAAACCTGGCGCAGTGTACGCGTTCGCAATGCCCCAAGCCTGCGATAGATCGGAACCACGCGGCCGGAATGCAGCGAAAGTCCGGATTGATCGTCTTCGAGGATTTCGCACTCGGGATTCATCAACACCAGCGATTGATGCGCGTATGGATCTCTTTTAACCTGGCCGTAGAGGACCAGGTTGCAGCCGACCTTATACACACCGCGAAGGTATGGCTGATTGAAAAACTTCACCCGCAGGCTGCCGCGGTCATCCCTTACCAGCATCTCGAAAACGGAAAATCCTTTTCGGCGCGCATCGAAGCCGCCGACGCTGAACACTTCGCCACGCACCAGAACCCATTCCCCTTCGCGCAGGGATTGCATGGAGCGGAACTGAGTACGATCCTCGTAACGAAAGGGGAGGCACTCGATCAGATCGCCGATTCTTCGAATGCCATGAGCGGCAAGCATCTCCGAACGTCGCGGCCCGATCCCTTTCAGGAACTGCACGGCGTCCTCCAGGCTGCGCTGCTCGATGAGTTTGATTGTCTGCATAGATCTCAGCAAGCAGGATACAGGAAGCTCCCCTCTTGCCTCAACATATTGTTGAGCTATAACAACGCACTTCGGTATCGGAATCGCTATCGGGATCGCAATCGGGATTCGGTTTTTAATCGTTTCTAAAATCGATATCCGATCGCGATTGCGAAATCCGATACCGATAGCGATACCGATACCGAAGTGTTTTGGCAACGGATACAGGCTTGTCTTTATGGGATTTTTGAGTGAAGCCTTGGCTAAATAACATTGTCTTGAGCAAGAATGCCGTATGCGGTATCTTGCCTGCATGAGATTTCTTTTTCCTCTGCTATGTATCCTGCTGACAGTCGGGTGCGCCGGGCGCAAGATCGGCAACAACAACGCCAGAGACGTGATTCTAGAACTGCCTCAAAGCGCACTGGAAAAAGAGGACGTGGAAGTCACAAAGGTCTCCCAGATTAGCGGGGCGGAAGCGATTGCCGAAACTCAGCTAAAAACGGCGTTCCGCCTGGAAAAAGTCAAGGATGCATGGATTGTCCGCGAGGTGCGCATCGGGCACGGCCAATGGGAGAAGGTGAACAACCTTGCTGCCGCTCTGGAAGCTGTAAAAGCTGACGAGACCAAAAAGATGCTGGACCTGGTTGCAGGAGCGGTACGGAAATACAGGGAAAGCACCGGAAGCTTGCCCGTGTTCAAGGACTACATCGCATTATCAGATCAGCTCTCGCCGCAATATCTGACGCCTCTTATTCGTCTTGATTCCTGGAGACAACCACTGGAGGCGGAACGCCCTGACGATGAGACGATCCTGTTGCGCTCAGCCGGACCGGACGGCAAATTCGGCACTGCAGACGACATCCGGCACACCGTCACGCGCTGATTCGAGATTCGAGATTTCAGATTCCAAACTGTAGAGCACCGAATTCCAGACAGAATCACAGATAATCTGGAATCTGGAATCTGGAATCATGAATCAACGATGGACATTCGACTAACGACTACAGACGGTATTTACACATTGCTGAGAATGTGCCCGAGCTTTTCCTTTTTCACTTTCAGGTAGCGGCGAGTCTGGGAATTAGGGGGAATTTCAAGCGGAATTCGTTTTTCAATGATGATGCCTTCCTGCTCCAAACCCTGGACCTTTTCAGGGTTATTGGAGAGCAGGTGAATGCGCGTGGCGCCGATGTATTTCAGAATCTCGGCCGGCATCCGATAGTCTCGCAGGTCTGCTTTAAAGCCGAGCTCGATGTTGGCCGCAACGGTGTCCAGCCCTTGGTCCTGCAGTTCATACGCGTGAATTTTATTGATCAGCCCGATTCCCCGGCCTTCCTTCTGTTGATAGACCAGAACACCGGCGTCCGCTTTTGCGATCAGCGTCATAGCAGCTTCGATCTGATCGCCGCAATCACAGCGCTTTGAAGCAAAAACATCCCCCGTCAAACACTGGGAATGAATCCGGACCAGAGCAGGCCTTCCGGGATCGGGGTTTCCTGAGATTAATGCGACAGCCTCTTCCCCGGAATTGAGATCGCGGAATCCACAGATTATGAACTCTCCCAACCGTGTGGGAAGCTTGGCGCGGGGGACTTTGTCAAATTTCACTGCAGGGATAGAACTGCTCGGCTGCGCCTGGCTTTTTGCTGGTGCTTTCGTCACTTTTCCTTCTTCTCGCTCCCAGCGGCAGCCTCTTTCGATGCCTTCTTGCTCCCCTTTTTGCCTTCCTCTTTTTTCGCCGGTTTGAATTCGCTTCCGACCAATTCCAGATAGGCCATTTGGGTTCCGTCACCATCCCGGAATCCGAGCCGGATGATGCGCGTATATCCTCCGGGCCGCTGAGAAAAGCGCGGAGCAAGGGTATCGAACAACTTGGCAACAACTGCCGGATCCATGACATAAGCCAAAGCCTGGCGCCGAGCATGGAGCGTCTCACGCTTTCCAAGGGTAATCATGCGCTCTGCTATGGGGCGAACCGCTTTGGCCCGCTCCAGGGTCGTTCGAATACGTTCCTTATCGAAGAGTGACGTGACCATGTTGCGAAACATCATCACGCGATGGGCGGTTTTCCTTCCCAACTTTTTTCCAGCAACTCGATGTCTCATGAATCCAGTCTCCGATCTGCTTCAGCGGTTCTTCCTACTAATCTGCCTTGGGAGCAGGAACCGGTCTGCCCTCCGGATCGAGCTTCATGCCGAAGGATAAGCCCATTTCGGAAAGAATCTCTTTAATTTCGTTCAAGGATTTGCGGCCGAAGTTCTTGGTTTTCAGCATCTCCGCTTCGGTCTTCTGGACGAGTTCGCCGATCGTTTTGATATCAGCGTTCTTGAGGCAATTATAGGACCGCACAGACAGTTCCAACTCCTCTACCGAGCGTTTCAGGTTCTCGTACATTCTTTCGGCGTCGCGATCCACTTCCTCTTCTTCGGGCTCCGGTGCTTCCTCAAAGTTGATGAAGATGAACATGTGATCTTTGACGATCTTGGCTGCCTGGGCGATGGCATCCTGCGGAGGGATGCATCCATTCGTCCACACGTCTAGCACGAGTTTGTCATAGTCCGTGGTCTGACCTAAACGCGCGGCTTCCACGGAGTAGTTGACCCGTTTGATCGGGGAGTGGACGCTGTCGAGAGGAATGTAGCCGATGGGCAGGTCTTCCTCGAAGTTTTCGTCCGCTTGAACGTATCCGCGTCCTTTTTTGACGCGCATTTCCATTTTGAGCTTGCCCCCTTCTCCGACGGTTGCGATATGAACATTCGGGTCGAGGATCTCGACATCCGGATCGGCGGTGATGTTTGCGGAAGTAATTTCTCCGGCCTGATCCGACTCTAGGTAGATTGTCTTAGCATGATCCACGTTGAGCCGCATCGGGACCTGCTTCAAATTCATGATAATGTTGGTCGCATCTTCCGTCACGTTGGGGATCGGCGTGAACTCGTGTAAAACGCCCTCGATCTTCACGGCGGTTATAGCAGCCCCCTCGATGGAGGACAACAGGACCCGGCGCAACGCATTCCCGATGGTTGTGCCGAAGCCTCTCTCGAAGGGCTGGGCAAAAAAGTGGCCGTAGGTCGGACTTAAAGTCTCAAGATCGCAAATCAGCCTCTTTGGCTTCTGAAAAGCTCTTATCATAGTTTTCCCCTTACCTCTTCTTTTCCTTACTTCGAATAGAGTTCGACGATGAGTTGTTCGTCAATAGGCATCTGAATATCATCGCGCTTGGGTAATGCCACCACGGTGCCTTTCAAGCCTTCTGCGTCCAGTGTCAGCCAGGCAGGGATTCCACCGCGACCGCCGACAGAACCGACAGAGTCCAGCACCTGCTGATTCTTTCTGGACTTCTCGCGCAGGGCAATAACGTCTCCGGCCTTCACCTGAGCGGACGGAATATTTACTTTTTTGCCGTTGACCAGGATGTGCCCGTGCGTCACCAATTGACGTGCTTGATCGCGCGAAGGTGCAAAGCCGAGCCGGCAGGCTACGTTGTCGAGGCGGCGTTCGAGGCTCAAAAGCAGGATCTCGCCCGTAATTCCCTTTTTCTTTTCCGCCTTTTTGAAATAATTGGAGAATTGATTTTCCAGGACACGATAGATGCGTTTCACCTTCTGCTTTTCACGCAGTTGAATCCCGTATCCTACTGTCTTGGGGCGATGATCACGGCCGTGCTGTCCTGGAGGAAAATTGCGCTTCTCAACGGCGCAGGTATCCCTGAAGCAGCGGTCTCCCTTGAGGAAGAGCTTTATGCCTTCCCGCCGGCAAAGCCGACATTTTGCTTCGCGGTATCTAGCCAAATTGTTGCTCCTTTTCTAATATTCCCATCAATCCAAAAATTTCAAATTACGAGTTACGAATGACGAATGAAAATCAGATCGTGCTTTTCCATTCGTAATTCGTCATTCGTAATTGGTCATTACGTTACACGCGGCGCTTCTTGGGCGGACGGCATCCGTTGTGCGGTATGGGAGTGATGTCCCGGATCGTTTTTACTTCCATACCGGCTCCCTGGAGCGCCCGAATTGCAGACTCACGACCCGCACCGGGCCCCTTGAGATGAACCTGCAGCGTGCGCATGCCATATTCCTTGACGGCTCCCGCGGCGATCGACGCGGCCTGTTGCGCCGCATAGGGTGTGCCCTTTCGGGAACCCTTAAATCCCACGGCACCGGCGCTCGACGTCGCCAGGAGGTTGCCCTCCAGATCCGTGATGCTGATGATTGTGTTGTTAAACGTCGCGAGAATATGCGCAACCCCTGACGGGATATTAACTTTCTCCCGCTTTTTGCCGGTTTTCCGCTTGGCGGTTTTCTTTACCTGTTTCTCTGCCATTCATCACTCCAGCAAGATTTTTACTTTTTTCCAACTATTCGTCGCGGTCCCTTGCGTGTCCGCGCGTTGGTATGCGTCCTTTGCCCTCGAACCGGAAGCCCGCGCCGGTGGCGCAAGCCGCGATACGAACCGATTTCCATAAGCCTCTTGATATCCAGGGAAATTGCCTTGCGCAGATCCCCTTCCACCATGCCATCTCTCTGGATAATATTCCGGATGCGCACCGTTTCGTCTTCAGTCAGGTCTTTCACCTTGGTATTGACGTCAATGGTTGCTTCCTGGCATATCTTGGTCGCCCTGCTCTTGCCAATGCCATAAACATAGGTCAGACCAATCTGGACCCGTTTGTTTAGAGGCAGATCCACGCCTGCGATTCTAGCCAATTCTTACCTCCCTCTTAACCCTGACGCTGCTTGTGCTTGGGATTGGAGCACCGAACCTGAACAACTCTCTTGCGGCGCACGATCTTGCACTTGGTGCATATCTTCTTAACTGATGCCCGTACTTTCATATATATTCCTACTTGTATCGATATACTATCCGGCCCCGTGACAGGTCATAGGGAGACAGTTCAACTAAGATCTTATCCCCCGGCAGAATCCGGATGAAATTTTTGCGCATCTTGCCGGAAACATGCGCAAGAACCATGTGTTTGCCTTCCAGTTCGACCCGGAACATAGCATTCGGCAGCGTTTCCACCACCGTTCCAACTACTTCAATCGCATCCTCTTTGGGCATATTACCTAATGACGAATTACGAATTACGAATTACGAATTGCCCCATGCAGGTTTTCAATTCGTAATTCGTCATTCGTAATTCGTAATTTTGTTCATAATTGAACCAAAAATCTCCACGGCTGGCCTATCGCCGTTTACCTCGACATACGCGCCCTTCTCCTGGTAATACAGGATCAAAGGCTTCGTCATCCTATGATACACCTGAAGGCGCTCGGCAATCACCTCCGCGGTATCGTCCTTCCGCTGTATGAGAGCCGTGCCGCATTCGTTGCACTTCCCTCCGGCTTTCCCGGGATCCGATACGGAGTTGAACATTTTGCCACAGTTGAGGCATGTCCACCGCGACGAAAGCCGGCTGATCAAAACGCTGTCATCGACCTCAACTCCGATGCTCAGAATCCTCGTATTGTTCTTCTCCAATAAGGATTCAAGAAACCGGGCCTGGGGAATCGTGCGCGGGTACCCGTCCAGAATAAAACCGCGGCTGCAATCGCTTTGTGCCAGCCTCTCCGCTACGAACACATCCACCAGATCGTCAGGGACCAGAGCTCCGGATTCCATGAAAGCTCTGGCCTTTTTCCCCAGTTCCGTCTCGTTCCTAAGCGATTCGCGAAGCATATCCCCTGTTGAAATATGGGGAAGCTTCAATGCTTCGCAGATCATGCGTGCCTGCGTGCCTTTGCCGGCGCCCGGAGGCCCCAACATGATAATTGCTACTCTGCCAGTTTTCATCGATACAATTTGCCAATTACGATTTACGATTGGATATCTAAGCAGCGCGCTTTTCAATCATCAATCGAAAATCGTCAATCCATTCTAGCCTCTTCTTCCGCGGATTCTGCCCTTCTTAAGGAATCCATCGTAGTGGCGCATGATCAATTGCGACTCGATCTGCTGAATCGTGTCCATGGCGACGCCGACAACAATCAATAGAGAGGTGCCGCCGAAATAAAAAGTAGCACCCAATCCAGTAGTGAGCCAGCTCATATTCATAGAACTCAGCAGGTCATCCAGTCTGGGGCCAATAAATGGAATAGGCTGAACTTTGAATCCGCTGATTAAAAATTCCGGCAGGAGACAGATCAGCACGAGGTAAATCGCCCCGGCAAGGGTCAGCCTGCTCAATATCCGGTCAATATATTCGGCCGTTCTATGACCCGGACGGATTCCCGGAATGTAACCGCCGTATTTGCGAATGTTATCCGCGACTTCCATCGGGTTGAAGATAATACTGACATAAAAGAAACAGAAAAATATGATACCGACAATGTACAAAAGATTGTAGAGCGGCATTCCCTGGGCCAGCTGTGCGGAAAGGCTCTTCATGAAACTGTACGGCATGACCATGCCCAGCGTGGAGGGGATGGACACGATGGAAGCGGCGAAGATTACCGGGATCACGCCTCCCGAGTTCACTTTCAGCGGAAGGTGTGTCGCCTGCCCGCCGAAGACCTTCCTTCCGACAACGCGCTTGGCGTATTGTACGGGGATTTTTCTCTGCCCCCGCTCCACAAATACCACTGCGGCGACCACCAGCACCATGACCACGACGAGGAGTATTACCGTGAACGGAGACCATTCTCTAGACCGCACCTTCTCGACCATGCCTTGAATAGCTCGAGGCAAACCGACCACGATGCCCGCAAAAATGATAAGGCTGATGCCGTTTCCTATGCCCCGTTCGGTGATTTGTTCACCGATCCACATGATGAACGCGGTGCCTGTGGTCAGCGTGATCATCACCATGAAACGGAAGCCCCAGCCCGGAGTTGTTACGATCTGGGCTCCGCCACCACCACCCGAACGTTCTAGCGCGATTGCCGTCATAAATCCCTGGAAAAGGGTCAGCGCTACGGTCAAATAACGGGTGTACTGGGTTATTTTCTTGCGTCCCAGCTCGCCCTCTTTGGAAAGCTTTTCCAGGAACGGGACCACGACGGTGGCGAGCTGCAGAATAATCGAGGCCGTGATATACGGCATGATCCCCAGGGCGAAAATGCTAAAACGCTTTAGAGCTCCGCCGGTGAAAATGTCCAGAAATCCAAAAATCGTGCCGGACTGCGCTTCGAACAGTTGTTCCAGCGCTTCATGATTGATGCCCGGGCATTGGATAAAAGCTCCCACGCGGTAAACCGCAAGCAAGCCCAGCATGAACAGGACGCGCTTGCGCAAGTCGGGGATACTGAAGATATTTTGTATCGAGCTTAAAATTGGACTTCTTTCTTCCGGCATCGTCTTTTCAGGGCCTCTAAGACTCGCATTGCTGAATCTTCAGAACTAACAGTCCTTCGGAAATCAGGGAGTTCCTCCCTAAGTTCTTTTATGCAATTACCTCAATAGTGCCGCCCGCTTTTTGAATCTTCTCTACGGCGCTCTTGCTGAATTTGTGCGCACGAATGTGAAGCGCATGCGGCATTTCTCCGACACCCAAAATCTTCACGCCGTCACGGAAATTCTTTATAACGCCTTTGCTCTTCAAGATTTCCGGATCCACTTTGGCTCCAGCTTCAAATCCGGCCAGTTTCTCCAGATTTACCACCAGGTATTCTTTGCGAAAAATATTGGTAAAACCCCGTTTAGGGAGTCGGCGGTACAGCGGCATCTGTCCACCTTCAAATCCGGGACGCATGCTGGAGCCGGCGCGCGACAGCTGTCCATTGTACCCACGGGTTGCCGTCTTTCCGTGGCCTGAGCCCATTCCTCTACCCACGCGCTTGTTTTTGCGATTCGCCCCTGGGGCCGGCTTTAAAGTATTAATACTTAACATAGATGTAACCCTTATGTCGAAGTCGGCAGTCGCCAGTCGGCAGTCGGCAGCAAAAATACACTGCCGACTGCCGACTATCGACTACCTACTGTTCTAAAATCCGCACCAGATGAGGCACCAGCGCAACCATACCCCGAACAGCAGGAGTGTCTGCGCGGTTCACAACCTGATTGAGGCGTTTGAATCCCAGGCTCTTGATAACCAGTCTATGTTTATCGGGCGTCCCGATCTCACTGCGATAATATTGAATTTTCAACATTGTGCCGGTTTCGCCTGCAGCTTTCTTTTTGGATACCATCGCTTACAATTCCTCGACCTGTTTGCCGCGCAGTTTGGCCACTTGACTCGGCTCCCTCAGCCTTCTCAAACCATCGAAAGTCGCCTTGACTACATTGTGAGGGTTGGTACTGCCAAGTGACTTTGTGAGGATGTTGGAAATACCGGCGGACTGAACCACTGCGCGCACCGGCCCCCCGGCGATAACTCCCGTTCCTTCCGAGGCGGGCTTCAGTATGACGCGTCCCGCTCCATACCGGCCCAGGATGACGTGAGGAATCGTGCGTCCCTTCAGGGGAACGGTAATCATGTTTTTTCGCGCCTGCTCGACTCCTTTACGGATGGCTTGAGGGACCTCTTTTGCTTTCCCCATACCATACCCGACATGCCCGTTCTGGTCGCCAACAACCACGAGAGCGCTGAAACTCATGTTCTTTCCGCCCTTGACCACCTTGGTCACACGATTGATGGAAACAACCTGGTCTTTAAATTCCTGCGCATTCGGATCGAACTTATCCAAGCCTTCCTCCATTACCACAGTCGGTAGCGTTATCAACCGTCAGTCGCTGCCGACGGGTGACTGTCGACTGTCGACTAGAATTTTAATCCCGATTCCCGAGCCGCCTCTGCGACTGCTTTGACACGGCCGTGATACAGATATCCGCCGCGATCGAAGACCACGGTATCGATTCCCTTAGCTTTGGCGCGCTCGGCAATGACTTTGCCGACCAGCTTTGAAGCTGAAATATTGCCTGCCTGTTTCAGGTCTCCTCGCACGGACTTCTCTGCGGTGGATGCGGCAACCAGGGTTTTCCCGGCCGCATCGTCAATAATCTGGACGTATGTATGCTTCAAGCTTCTAAAGACGCAAAGCCGGGGACGATCGGGCTTGCCAGAGACTTTCGCCCTGATTCGCCTGTGGATTCTGCGGCGCTCTTTGTCGCGGTCAATTGGTATATACATTACGCACCCTTCTTCCCGACTTTGAGTCGGACCACTTCAGACGTATACCGGAGTCCCTTCCCCTTGTATGCGTCCGGCTTTCTTAAAGATCGTAAATCTGCCGCAAACTGCCCTACCATCTGCTTGTCCGGCCCGGAGACGGTAATGGTGGAAACGTAGTTCTGAATATTCCTGACCTGCTTTTCCACTTTAATGGTGATCCCCGACGGAATCGGATATTCAATAGGATGCGAATATCCCAGAGTCAGCGTAATGGCTTTGGGTTTTGCGTCCACCTTGTAGCCGATTCCGACCAGATCCAGATTTTTCGAGAAACCTTCAGCGACTCCGCGGATGCAGTTCGCAGCCAGAGCACGCGCCAATCCGTGATATGCCGGATACGGCTTCTCATCCGAATTCCTGATGGCCGTCAAAGTGTCCCCGTTCAACTCAAAGCGAATACCGGGCGGTATCGGAGCCGACAGTTTCGCCTTCTTGCCTTCGATCTCCAACTGGCTTTCGCCGATCGTCACTTTGACGTCGCTCGGCACTTTGATTGGTTTCTTCCCTATTCGAGACATAAAACACCTTTTTATAATTCCAGATTTCGAGATTTCAGATTCCAGATCGGCAAACCAATCTGGAATTTCGAATCTGGAATCTGGAATTGTTTATCAGCTGATGGTACAGAGCACCTCGCCGCCCAATCCCTTTTCCTGCGCCTGCTTCCCGGTAAAAACGCCCTGCGACGTGGACAAGATGCAAATGCCCAAGCCCCCGAGAACCGAGGGGACTTCGTCTTTTCGCGCATAGACTCTGCAACCGGGGCGGCTTACCCGCTCAAGAGTGGTAATGACGGGGCTCTTTCCCGCCGCATAGCGGAGATGAATGCGTATCATCCCCTGCTTATTGTCTTGAGCGAGGCTGAAATTGGAAATATACCCTTCCTCTTTCAGGATTCGCGCAATCTCCAGCTTAAGCCGCGACGAGGGCACATCTACAGTTGCATGCCTCGCTCCACTGGCGTTGCGAATCCGCGTCAGGAGATCGGATACGGGATCGGACATTGTCATGATCTACTCCTAAAATTTACAATTTACGATTAACGAATGACGATTGGAAACCACGATCAAATTATGATTCGTAAATCGTCAATCGTAAATCACTCTTACCAGCTCGACTTAGTTACTCCGGGAATTTCTCCCGACAGTGCCAGAGAACGGAAACAGAGGCGGCACAGCTGGAATTTACGGTAATAACTACGCGAACGTCCGCAGCGCAAACACCGGTTATGGGCCCGCACCTTGAACTTCGGTGTTTGTCTGGCTTTGGCTCTCATGCAATTTCTTGCCACAATAACTCCCGTCAGTTTCAAAATTTCAGATTCCGGATTTCAGATTCCAGATCGGCACTGCGTCTGAAATCTGGAATTCGGAATCTGGAATCCTTATCTATTGCTGCCCCTTTTTGGCGAAGGGCATTCCCAAAACCCGCAAAAGCTCATAGGCCTCGTCATCCGATTTTGCTGTCGTGACGATGGTGATATTCATGCCGCGAGCCTTGTCCGCTTTGCCATAGTCGATTTCCGGAAAGATCAGCTGGTCCCGCATCCCCATCGTATAATTTCCCCGCCCGTCGAAAGATTTTGCGGAGACACCGCGAAAATCACGAACCCGGGGAAGAGCGATGCTCACGAGGCGGTCGAAAAATTCGTACATGCGATCGCCCCGAAGGGTGACGGTGACGCCGATGGGCATTCCCTGACGGAGCTTGAAAGCCGCGATGGATTGCTTGGCTTTTGTCACCACAGGATGCTGGCCGGTGATTGCGGAAAGCTCTTCGGCCGCAACATCAAGAATCTTGGCATTAGAAATGGCCTCACCCAAGCCCATGTTCACGTTTATTTTCACCATCTTGGGCGCTGCCATGACATTCTTGTATCCAAACTGCTTTATCAGGGCAGGTATGGCTTCCGTCTTATATAACTCCCGAAGTCTACTCATGATCTGACCTTTCAAACCTCGTCTTGCCCTTATTCATCCAATAGCTCGTTGCAGCTCTTGCAGATCCTGACCTTGCGGCCGTCCTGCATGATGCTGGATCCCACGCGTGAATGCTTGTTGCATCGCTTGCAGACAACCATCAGGTTGGAGATGTGAATCGGAGATTCCTTCGGCAGAATCCCCCCCTTTACATTCTTCTGCGGATTGGGCCGGGTGTGTTTCTGGATATAGTTCACCCCTTCAACCACGGCCCTGTTTTTATCCAGGAAAACCTTGAGCACTTTTCCAGTCTTGCCCCGGTCTTTTCCTGCCAGCAGATAAACCATGTCATTTTTCTTAATATGCACTCTGGGCATCGGATTCTGTCCTCTTTTTGATTCGAGATTCGAGATTTCAGATTCGAGATCGGTTAGCCTTCAATCTCGAATTTCGAATCACGAATTTCGAATCACTGTGCTAGAGCACTTCTGGCGCCAGCGAAACGATCTTTAAAAAATTCCTCTCCCTCAATTCGCGACTGACCGGGCCGAAAACGCGCGTGCCGATCGGCTCCTTCTGATCATTGATCAGTACGGCGGCATTGTCGTCAAAGCGAATATAGGTGCCATCTTTGCGCCGATACTCTTTCCGCGTCCTTACAATCACTGCCTTGACCACTTGCCCCTTCTTAACGGTGCCGTCCGGAGAGGCTTCCTTCACGTTGGCCGTGATGATGTCTCCGAGGGATGCCACGCGTCCCACCTGGTTTCCCAATGCGTGAATGCAGGAAATCTTACGAGCTCCTGAATTATCCGCAACATCTAAAATCGTCCTCATCTGTATCATGATGACCCCATCTCGAATTACGAATTATGAATGACGAGCGACGAATTCTTGGAACACGTCTGATTCAATTCGTCATTCGTAATTCGTTATTCGTAATTCTCTAGTCCACAGTAGCGGCGCTGGTCAGCACCTTTTCCACTCGCCATCTTTTCCGCGCACTCAACGGACGCGTTTCGACAATGCGCACGCGGTCGCCGATCTTGCAGGCTCCATCCTCGTCGTGTGCCAGAAATTTTGAGGTTTTCCGCTGAATCTTCTTGTACAGTTTGTGTTGCACCAGCCTGTCCACGGCGACCGTAACAGTCTTCTGCATCGCCGTACTGGTCACGGTGCCCACCTGACTTTTGCGGAGTCCTCTTTTTTCTTCAGTACCCATCGCTACCCCTATTCGAGATTCGAGATTTGAGATTCGAGATTTTGGATTCGCGATCAGGCTTTCAATCTCGAATCTAGGATCTCGAATATCGAATCTTTACTTGCGTTCCATTTCCTTAAGCACCGTTACTATGCGGGCGATATCACGGCGAACGCCCTTCAACTTCGGAGCGCTCTCAAGCTGGCCTGCCGCAGTCTGAAAGCGCAGTTTGAGGAGCTGTTTGCGCAATTCGGATTCTTCCAGGATCAAGTCTTCTTTAGACATGTCCCTCATCTTGGAAGCCTTCATGCCCCCTCCTTTCCGAATCTCTTGACAAACTTTGACTTGACGCTCAGTTTATTGCCGGCCAAGCGCATTGCTTCCTTAGCCTGATCTTCGGGGATGCCTTCCATTTCATAAAGGATTTTGCCCGGGCGGACGATTGCGACCCATCCCTCCGGCGCTCCTTTACCTTTTCCCATACGGGTTTCCGCAGGCTTCTTGGTGATCGGCTTGTCCGGAAACACCCGGATCCAGATCTTTCCGCCTCTTTTTACGAAACGGGTAATAGCCACGCGTCCCGCTTCGATCTGGCGGTCGCTTAGCCAGCCGACCTCCATGGCCTTCAGACCATATTCCCCGAAGGTGACCTCGCAACCCCGCCACGCCTTGCCCCGGCGTTTGCCCTTCTGCTGTTTTCGATACTTAACTTTTTTCGGCATCAACATGACTGATGAACTCCTCGAGGCTACCGAGCGGTCTTTTCAGGCTTCTGCATTTCAAAAACCTCGCCCTTGTAAATCCATACTTTAACGCCAATTTTTCCATACGTGGTGTTTGCTTCGGCGAATCCGTAATCGATGTCCGCGCGAATGGTGTGCAGCGGCAGTTGGCCGCTCAGGTACCATTCGGTGCGGGCAATCTCGGCACCATTCAAGCGCCCTGAACAGCGCACCTTGATCCCCTTTGCCCCGAAGCGAAGCGTACCGTCGACGGCACGCCGCATTGCGCGCCGAAAGGCGATGCGCTTTTCCAGCTGCTGCGCGATTCCCTCGGAAACCAGCTGGGAATCGAGCTCCGGCTTGTTTACTTCCTGAATTTTCAGATTCACATCTCTTCCGGTCAGAAGCTGCAGGTCCTTCTTCAGCTTCTCGATCTCGGTTCCCTTTTTCCCCACGATAATTCCGGGGCGGGAAGTAAAAATGATGATGGTCAACTTGTTCGCCGCGCGCTCAATTTCAATCCGGGAAATTCCCGCATGGGCAAACTTTTTCTTGAGCATGGTCTTAAGGCGAAGGTCTTCATGAAGCAGGGCGCCGTAATCTTTTCGAGCAAACCAACGGGAACGCCAAGTTTTATTAATGCCAAGCCTGAAACCGTAAGGATGAACTTTCTGACCCACGGATTACCTCCCTACTCTTCTTCGATGTCCTTGCCTTTGATAATAATGCTCACGTGTTTATAGCGGCGCTGCTGACGGTACGCCCGTCCCATAGGTGCGGGCCGTACTCGCCGGCGAAATTTCGTAGGCCCGGAATCCACCACGGCGCGGTCCACAACAAACTGGTCGACGTCGGCCGCGGCGTTCTTTTCCTTAGCATTGGCCACCGCAGAGAGCAAAACCTTCTCGATCGGCTTTGTCGCCCGCTTGTTGGTGAACCGCAGGATGGCAAGGGCCTCCTGCACATTCTTGCCGCGAATCAGATCGATGACCAACCGGGCTTTCTGGGGCGACCCCCTCAAGTATTTGCCTTTTGCTATAGCTTCCATAATCCCTTCAATTCCAGATTCGAGGAATTTCGGTGACAGTCACCATAATTCCTTAGTGCCCGGCGATACGCTGGAGACTCGGGGAATTATGGTGACTGTCACCGAAATTCCTCGAATCTGGAATCCTTTCTTACGCTGCGGGCGGCTTTACCGCTGTTGTTTTTTCAGCTACCTTGGTTGTATGCCCTTTGAACATCCGGGTCGGCGCAAACTCACCGAGTTTATGGCTGACCATATTTTCCGACACATAAATGGGGATGAACTTTTTGCCGTTGTGCACGGCGACCGTCAACCCCACCATCTCCGGAGTAATCGTCGAACGCCGGGACCAGGTCTTGATTACCGTCCGGCTGCCGGCGCCGGTAGAGGCTTTCACCTTATTGAGTAAATGCTCATCTACAAAAGGGCCTTTTCTGACTGATCTGGTCATGCTGCTCCCTATTTGCCGCGCCGCTTGATGATGAAGCGCTGCGTGCGTTTATTGTTCCTGGTCTTATAACCTTTTGTCGGCTGTCCCCAGGGGCTCACGGGGTGTCTTCCGCCGGACGTCTTACCTTCGCCGCCGCCATGTGGATGATCGATCGGATTCATCACCACTCCGCGCACGGTAGGCCGGATACCAAGCCAGCGGGTACGGCCCGCTTTGCCGATCGAAACGTTTTCGTAATTGAGATTCCCGACCTGCCCGATCGTGGCATAGCAGTCCAGATGCACCATCCGCGTCTCGCCCGAAGGCATTTTGATCTGCGCATACCCGGCTTCTTTTGCCAGCAGCTGTGCGGCTGTCCCGGCCGACCGCGCCATCTGCCCGCCCTTCCCCTTCTTCAGCTCGATGTTATGAATCATCGTGCCCAGGGGGATATTCTTGAGAGGCAGCGCATTGCCGATCAGGATATCCGCGCTATCGCTGGCCACTACGGTAGATCCCACCGCCAACCCTTCGGGCGCCAGGATATATCGCTTTTCTCCGTCCGCATAAGCCAGCAGGGCAATATGGGCGGAACGGTTCGGATCGTATTCCAGCGATGCAACCTTCGCGATGATTTCCCGCTTGTCGCGCCGGAAATCGATGATGCGATACAGTCTCTTGTGCCCGCCGCCCCGATGCCGGATCGTAAGATGCCCCTTATTGTTGCGCCCCGAAATTCTCAGCTTGGCTCGAGTGAGGCGCTTGAGCGGGCGATCGGTGGAAAGTTCCTTGGTGTCAAGGGTTGTCCGGAACCGATTCGACGGTGTCGTAGGATTGTAAGTCTTAATAGAGGACATGATTTCGCCCAGCTCCTGCTTTTATACGGACTCAGAGAATTCGATCATTTTTTCGCCCTGTTTGAGCGTGACATAGGCCTTTTTCCAGTCCGGTCTGCGTCCGACATGCCGGCCCTGGCGCCGCTTCTTCCCGTGGAAGTTCGCGGTCCGCACGCTTTGGACTTTCACTTTGAAGATCTTCTCGACGGCGTCCTTGATCTCTATTTTATTTGCATCACGCAAAACCTTAAAAGCAACGGTACGCAGAGTCTCTTTGACGAGCGTGCTCTTTTCCGTGATGACGGGGAGTTTTAAAACATATTCTCTTCGATTCATCGGCTTAAGGCCTCCTGTATCTGGAGGATGGAATCCTTGGAAAAAAGAAGCGCATTGCTGTTTACGACATCAAAGATGTTGACTCCCGTGCCCGGGACCAGTTTGACTTTAGGCAGGTTCCGCGATGAAAGCAAAAGCTTCTCATTCAAGTCGGAATCCACCACCAGCACCTTCCCGGTAAAGCCCAAGCCCTTAAGTATTTTCTGAAAATCCTTGGTCTTGTGACTTTCCAGCGGGAACCCTTCGACTACCGCGACCGAATTTTCGATCAGCTTGGCGGATAGCGCCGAACGCAGGGCGCCCTGAAGCTTCTTGCGCGGGAAACGGTAGGTATAGCTTCTGGGTTTGGGACCATGAACCGTACCGCCGTGCCGCCACAAAGGACTCCGAATGCTGCCGACGCGCGCACGTCCCGTTCCCTTTTGGCGCCACAACTTCTTGCCGCTTCCGCTGACCTCTCCTCGGACTTTGGTAGAGGCCGTCCCGGATCGAAGAGAGTCATTGTAGTGCTTCACGGCCTCCCAAATGAGGGGCTGGTTGAATTCCGCTTTGAAAACCTCATCGGAAAGCTCCAGTTTGCCGACTACCTCATTGGCAAGGTTTTTTACCTCAATCTCCGCCATCATCAACCTCTGTCCGAATTACGAATTACGAATGACGAATTACGAATTTAACTCGTAATTCGAATCTCGTAATCGTTATTTGTTACGCCTTCTTGATCACTACATATTTGCCGTTAGGACCGGGGATCGCACCCTTTACCAAGAGAATGTTTTCCTGCTCCTGTATGCGAACCACGTGGAGGTTCTGAACAGTGACTGTTTCACTTCCCATGTGTCCCGCGGCTCGCATGCCAGGCACAACGCGGCTCGGATAGGCCGAAGCGCCGATCGATCCCGGAGCGCGGTGAAACATCGAACCGTGGCTCGCCGCTCCACCGGCAAATGGTGACGCTTTACCAGGCCGGCAAAGCCTTTCCCCTTGCTGGTTCCCACAACATCCACTTTGTCCATGGGCTGGAACACCTGGTTGACCAGGATTTGATCCCCGACATTCAGCAGCGTTTCGCTCTCCACCGATCGAAACTCCCGCAGGACGCGACACGGGGGAACACCGGCTTTTTTGAAGTGCCCGGTTCTGGGTTTGTTCACCCGCGAAGGACGAATAAACTCCACGAGACCCAGTTGGACCGCTTCATAGCCGTCCAGATCCTTCGTCTTCTTCTGAACCACGACGCAGGGTCCGGCCTTGATGACAGTGACCGGGACTACTACCCCGTTCTCATCGAAGACCTGAGTCATCCCTACCTTTATTCCAATCAATCCATCAACCATATATGCACCCGGTGGCTTCCAAATTCGTAATTCGTCACTCGCAATTCGCGATTACTTATGTTCCGTGCCGAAAGCCTTGATCTCTACGTCAATCGCCGCCGGCAAGTCCAGTTTCATCAAAGCATCGACGGTCTGCGGCGTAGGTTCCAGGATATCCACCAGCCGTTTATGCGTCCGGATCTCAAACTGCTCCCGTGATTTTTTATCCACGTGGGGCGAGCGGAGGACGCAGAACTTGTTTTTGAGCGTCGGCAGAGGAATAGGGCCTGACACTCTGGATCCTGTGCGCTTGGCAATTTCGACGATCTCAGACGTGGACTGGTCCAACACTCTGTAGTCGTAAGCTTTCAGCCTGATTCTTATCTTTTCATTCAACATGGTTGTCCTGCTTATTCCAGAATATCAGAAATGGTCCCGGCGCCGACGGTACGGCCGCCTTCGCGGATCGCAAACCGCAATCCCTTTTCCATCGCTATCGGTGTGATCAATTTGATCGTCAGCATGACGTTGTCGCCCGGCATCACCATCTCCGTGCCTTCCGGCAACTCCGCGACTCCCGTCACATCCGTCGTCCTAAAATAAAACTGCGGCCGGTACCCGTTGAAAAACGGCGTGTGCCGCCCGCCTTCTTCCTTCGTCAATATGTACGCCTGCGCCTTGAAATGCGTGTGCGGCGTGATGCTCCCCGGCGCCGCGATCACCTGCCCGCGCTCCACGTCTTCCTTGTTCGTCCCGCGCAACAGCAGACCAACGTTGTCTCCCGCCAGCCCTTCGTCCAATAGCTTCCGGAACATCTCCACGCCCGTCACTACGCGCTTCACGGTCGGCCGGATCCCTATGATCTCGATCTCCTCGCCTACCCGAACCTTCCCGCGCTCCACTCTCCCCGTCGCCACTGTCCCGCGTCCCGAGATCGTGAATATGTCTTCCACCGGCATCAAAAACGGCTTCTCAATTTCCCGCTTCGGAATTGGCACATACTTATCTACCGCTTCCATCAACTCCAGTATCTGCTTTTCCGCTTCCGGATCCCCTTCAATCCCCTTCAGCGCACTCACCCGCATGATCGGGATGTCGTCGCCGGGAAATTCGTAGAACGATCAGCAGCTCCCGAACTTCCAACTCGACCAGATCCAGCAATTCCGGATCATCCACCATGTCGACCTTGTTCAACGCCACCACGATGCACGGCACTCCCACCTGGCGCGCCAGCAGAATGTGCTCTCTCGTCTGCGGCATCGGCCCGTCCGCCGCCGATACCACCAGGATCGCGCCGTCCATCTGCGCCGCGCCCGTGATCATATTCTTGATGTAGTCCGCATGACCAGGACAGTCCACGTGCGCATAGTGCCGGTTCGGCGTCGAATACTCCACGTGCGCCGTCGCGATCGTGATCCCTCGCGCCTTCTCTTCCGGCGCGTTGTCAATCGAGTCAAACGACCGCACCGCGATCTTCGGGTCCTTCTTGTGCAGCACCATCGTTATCGCCGCCGTCAACGTCGTCTTCCCGTGATCTATGTGCCCTATCGTCCCTATGTTTACGTGAGGCTTACTACGATCAAATTTCTCCTTGGCCATATTTCCCTCCGTACCAATTAACTCGAAGACTTTCCGCGGATCTTGGAGATCACTTCTTCACTGACTGATTTTGGTGCTTCATCGTAATGCGAAAAATGCATGGAGTACGTCGCTCGTCCCTGAGTCATGGAGCGTAAGTCTGTAGAATACCCAAACATTTCCGAAAGCGGGACTTTGCATTGAATTATGGTCGAACTGAGGCGGTTCTCCGCCGACTCGACTCGTCCCCTGCGTGCATGGAGATCCCCGGTAACGCTTCCCATGTATTCTTCAGGCACTACGACTTCTACCTTCATCATCGGTTCCAGGAGAACGGGCTTGGCCCGTTTAGCGGCCTCTTTCACCGCCATGGAACCGGCTATTTTAAATGCCATTTCCGAAGAATCGACTTCGTGATAGGAACCATCCGTCAAAGTCGCCTTCACATCCACGACTTCATAGCCTGCCAGGACACCTGTTTCCAGGGCTTGCCGGATGCCGGATTCCACGGGAGCGATGTATTCTCTCGGAATCGAGCCGCCGACGATCTCGTTGACAAACTCAAATCCGACGCCTGCCGGCTGCGGGTCGAGAGAGATCCTCACGTGCCCATACTGTCCGTGCCCGCCCGTCTGGCGAACGAATTTGCCTTCCGCTTCGGCATGCTGGCGAATCGTTTCACGATACGCCACTTGCGGCTTACCGATGTTGGCCGCGACGCCGAATTCCCGGACCATGCGGTCCACCAGGATCTCGAGGTGGAGTTCACCCATCCCCGAAAGAATCGTCTGTCCCGTATCGGGATCCGTGTGAACCCGGAAAGTGGGATCTTCTCGTATCAGCTTATCCAGCGCAATTCCCAGCTTTTCCTGGTCGCTTTTGGTTTTCGGCTCAATGGCGACGGCAATCACAGGCGCCGGGAACTCGATGGCTTCCAGCACGATGGGATTCTGCTTTTCGCAGATGGTATCTCCCGTGCTGACCGACTTGAGTCCGACAGCCGCCGCGATATCCCCGCAATAAACCTCTTTGATATCCTCGCGCTTATTCGCATGCATCTTCAGCAAGCGGCCGACGCGTTCGACCGAATCCCTGGTCGAATTGTAAACGCTCGTTCCGGACTTAAGCTGCCCCGAGTACACGCGAAAGAATGCCAGATGCCCTACAAACGGGTCGGTCATGATCTTAAACACCAGACCCGAAAACGGCTCTGTCGTCGGAAGCTTTCCGGATAGGAGGAGCTCCGCCGTTCTCGGCGACACCGGTAACCGGCGGGACATTCAGCGGAGAAGGGAGATACGCGACAATCGCATCGAGCAGTTGCTGAATCCCTTTGTTCTTGAATGCGGCGCCGCAGAGAATGGGGACGAACTTCTGTTCGATCGTTCCCTTGCGCAGCGCGCGCTCTGATATCCTCGTTGGCGATTTCAGTGCCCTTCAAGTACTTTTCCAGCAGGCGATCGTCAGCCTCCGCGGCAGATTCAATCATCAGGTCGCGGTATTTTCGAACCT
This sequence comes from uncultured Acidobacteriota bacterium, assembly GCA_963761825.1. Classification (GTDB taxonomy): domain Bacteria; phylum Acidobacteriota; class UBA6911; order UBA6911; family UBA6911; genus UBA6911. The sequence goes on along the minus strand of CAVXIH010000016.1, from coordinate 259,857 downwards.
CCTCAACATAATCGCCGGGAATGTCCTCGATTTCAAAATCCGATCCCAGGTTTTCTTCCTGGAAGATAACGACCTTTTGAGTAATAAGGTTGATCACGCCACGGAATTCATCTTCGATTCCGAGCGGGAGTTGGACGGCCACGGGAACAGAATGCAGACGGGTGCGCATCATTTCAAGCACTCGCGGAAAATCGGCTCCGGGACGATCCATTTTATTTACAAACCCAATGCGTGGAACGCTGTATTTATCCGCCTGCCGCCACACCGTTTCCGATTGCGGCTCGACGCCCTCCACCGCGCCAAAAAGAGCGACGGCGCCATCCAAAACTCGAAGGCTCCGCTCGACTTCAGCGGTGAAGTCCACGTGGCCAGGAGTATCGATAATATTGATTCGATGGTCATTCCAGTAGCAAGTAGTTGCAGCGGACGTAATCGTAATGCCGCGCTCCTGTTCCTGCTCCATCCAGTCCATCGTTGCCGTGCCTTCGTGTACTTCTCCGAGTTTATGCGTAATGCCCGTATAATAAAGTATCCGCTCTGTGGTCGTCGTCTTACCGGCATCGATGTGCGCCATGATGCCGATATTTCGAATTTGTTCTAGCGGTACGGGACGACCCACGGAGAAACCTCTTTACCAACGGTAATGGGCAAAAGCCTTGTTGGCTTCCGCCATGCGATGGGTATCTTCCTTCTTCTTAATAGCGCCACCGCGATTATTAGAGGCATCCAGAAATTCGGCTGCCAGCTTCTCGCGCATGGTTTTTTCGCCACGCGCCCGTGCATTAGTAATAAGCCAACGAATCGCCAGCGAAGTCCTGCGCTCCTGCGACACTTCGATGGGAACCTGATACGTAGCACCGCCAACTCGCCGCGATTTCACTTCGAGGACCGGCTTGACGTTGTCAATGGCCTTTTTGAAGACTTTTACGGGGTCTTCCTTCGCTCGATCTTTAACTAATTCGAAACTGCTGTAAAAAGCCCCTTCGGCCACGCTCTTCTTGCCTTGAATCATCATGCAACTGATGAACTTGTTGATGAGCGTGCTTCCATATGTAGGATCCGGCAACGTCTCTCGTTTCGGAACTTCTCTTCGCCTCGGCATACTTAAAGATCTCCCAAAGCCCTGCTAGTAGTCATGCTGTATAGGGTGAGGCTCACCCCCTTAGAACGAATCTTGTCGGCTTCTGGCTAGCACCGATTGAAGATTCCCGGCGGGTATGAATCGCTCACCCTGTGACAACAGTTATGAAGAAGTGATTAGCTTTTAGGCCGCTTGGCACCATATTTTGAGCGGGAATTCTTCCGATCCTGAACTCCAACAGAATCCAACGTACCCCGCACCACATGATACCGAACCCCGGGGAGGTCCTTGACACGTCCACCGCGTATCAAAACGATGGAGTGTTCTTGCAGATTATGCCCGATTCCCGGGATATAGGTAGTGACCTCGATCCCGTTGGTGAGCCGGACACGCGCAACTTTTCGCAGAGCAGAGTTAGGCTTTTTGGGTGTAGATGTGTACACCCTCGTGCATACACCTCTGCGCTGAGGACTCCCCTGCAAAGCTGGACTCTTCGTTTTAAAACGAATCTTCTTTCGGCCAGATCGTACTAGCTGATTGAAGGTCGGCAAACTTTGCTCTCCTTAAAAAAATAGTCATTGCACCGTCAGGAATGACAACACAAAGTTAACATTCCCGGCCAATGCTTATATAGCGAAAAACCCGTGGAATATAGCAAACCCTCCGAATCATGTCAAGCAAATGAAACATTTAGAGATTCTTTGAATTTCACCTCCCCGCACCCGCCCACTGCTTTCTGCATCCAAAATGGCAAATTTTCGGCGTTTCCAGCAAAATTTTCCTGTTCCCGGCTTTTTTGCGCTTCGTTGGTCTTCATTTCCCGCTTTTTTTCTGTTCTGCCGTATAAAAAAAGCAAAAGAATGCGAACCTCCCCCTATCCAGGCATAAATGGCCCATTGCAAACGGGAAACCCTGTAATTATTTTTTGGCCCAAAAATTCCCGGCGCAGTTAGATACGCAGGGGGAACAGACTATGGGAACAATGAACAAGGTCATACTTATCGGCAGGCTGGGAAAAGACCCGGAAGAGCGAACCACAGCGGGAGGCATGCGCACATCCAACTTCAGTCTGGCCACAGACGTATATCATGGCAGCAACGGCGAAAAAACCACGGAATGGCACCGGATCATCGGTTTCGGCAAGATCGCGGAGCGATGCAATCAATATCTGAAAAAAGGCCGGCTGGTGTGCATTGAAGGCTCGCTTCAGACGCGCACGTGGGAAAAAGCCCCCGGAGAAAAACATTATTTTACCGACGTCGTTGCGGCCCGCGTGACTTTCCTCGATTCCAAGGGCGGCGGTTTTTCAGAACAATCGGCCGCCGTCACGGAAACTGAAGCACCCTTTTGACGGCATGCCTGTATCCTGAATTGTGAATCCTGATTCGTATGCTATAATGCCCAACTGATTATGGCCTCGCGAAGCAAATTGCCTTCCGGAAAGCGGACGAACAGGCTGCCTGCCTGGCTTTGGATTTTTTACGGCCTGCTGATTATTCTCTTCATCGTGATCGGAGCAGGCTTCGGCATATTGCGGGGTTATGAATACAACCTCCCCAAAATCCAGAGTCTCGAAGATTTCAGGCCGGATGTCATTACCGACGTTTACTCGGATGACAATAAGGTCATCGGCGAGTTGTTCATTGAAAGACGGATCGTCGTTCCATTTGAAGAGATCCCCCCGTACCTTCAGCTCGCCATTGTCGCCACTGAAGATGATCAGTTCTACCACCATTCCGGAATCAATTATTTTTCCAACGTCCGGGCTATTTATAAAGACATCATCAAAATGAGCTGGTCCGAAGGGGCCAGCACTATTACGCAGCAACTGGCGCGCATGCTCCTCGGTAATTATGAAAAGACGCCGGACCGCAAAATCAAGGAACTGCTGATTGCCTGGAAGATCGAAAAACAGTATTCCAAACAGCAGATCCTCACACTTTACTGCAATCTGCACAACATGGGGCCCGGCGTGTTCGGTGTGGCTGCAGCCGCGGACTATTATTTCGGGAAACAGCCGAAGGATCTCTCGATCGAGGAATGCGCCCTGATCGCGGGACTGCCCCGCAATCCGACGGTGTATTCTCCCCGCTTGCACCCAGGCACAGCACTGGCTCGAAGAAATTTCGTGCTGGATCGAATGGCTTCCGAGCATATGATCTCCGCGAAGCTGGCGGCAGAGGCCAAAGCCAAACCGATGGTCCTGAAACCGCCGGCGCGCGGCAACGCTGCCATCGCGCCGCATTTCCTGGAGTGGGTGCGGCGATCCCTTGCCGATCGGTATTCCACGGAGGAGATATGGCGCAAGGGTTTAAGAGTCTATACCACCCTCAACATAGAGATGCAGAATGCCGCGCTGCGGGCCCTGCGCGATGGATTGCGCAAGTATGACAAGGCGCGCGGATGGCGCGGAGCCGTCGGAAACATCCTGAAAGACCCCGCCAGCAACCTTGCGACCTATTCTCACCCCGACTGGCGCGCCCCTCTCTACCCCGAAGATATCGCTGTCGGTTTGATAGAAGGGGTTGCGGGGAAAGAAGCGACTGTGCGCATCGGCAAATACCGCGGCAGCATAGGGCCAAAGGAAATTGCATGGACCAGAGCGGCGGCGGCAGCTCAAATCCTGAAGCCCGGAGACCTGGCCTATTTTAAGATTGTCGCGCTGGATCCGAAGCTCCAGACGGCGTCACTTCTGCTGGAGCAGCGCCCTGCAATCGACGGGGCGATCATCATTCTCCAGAACAGCACCGGTGAAATAAAGGCGATGGTGGGCGGATATGATTTCGAGTACAGCGAATTCAACCGGGCGACGCAGGCCATGCGCCAGGTCGGCTCGACTTTCAAACCGATCGTTTACTCCACCGCTTTTGAGAAGGGGATGACTCCCGACAGCACGATCCAGGACAGCCCCATCAGTTTTACGGATAGCCTTGGCCGCACGTGGCGGCCCGGCAATTATGACGGGAAGTTTAAAGGACAAATCACGATTCGCCAGGCTTTGACGGAATCGCGGAATGTTCCCACGATCAAGGTGGCTTCGCTCATCGGGATCAAGAATGTCGTCGTCATGGCGCGGCGTTTCGGGCTCGGAGGAACGTTGGATCCATACTTGCCCCTGGCGATTGGAGCCTGCGAAGCGACGCCATTGGAAATGGCTTCCGCGTTCACTGTTTTCCCGAATCTCGGAATGCAAGCGGAACCGTATTTCATACGCAGAGTCGAAGATTATGACCGCATAAAGAAGGAGGAGCGCAAACCTCGGACACACCAGGTCCTGAGTCCTGAAATTGCGGAGACTATGCTCGGCCTGCTTCAGGGAGTCGTGCAGCATGGCACGGCAACAGCGGCAACGGCATTGGGGCGCCCGCTCGGAGGAAAGACAGGAACCACCGATAATTTCACGGATGCCTGGTTCGTCGGGTTTGACCCTTCCCTGACCGCCGCCGTTTGGATCGGATTCGACGGGAAAAAGACTCTGGGAGAAAAACAGTCCGGAGCCGTCGTCGCGCTGCCTATCTGGATCGAATGCATGCGGGCTATCCTGAAAGACAAGCCGGTCGAGCAATTCCAAACCGCATACCCAACAGAAATTACGAATGACGAATTACAAATGACGAATTGAACCGTACAAATGCGTCATTCGTAATTCTACTACCGGTCTCTTTCCACAATGTAATCTGGAATAGACAGCAACGCGTCCCTTGCGGGACAGGCGGGAAAATCTTTCAGGCAGGCTTTGGCTTTACGCGCGTAATCGTGCGCTTTTTCCAGAACACGGTCCGCCGTGCGGTACTCGCGGACCAACGCCAGAACGGCATCTCTGTTTGGCGCATCCGGGCCGCTATGGCGCAACACTTCCCGGACCAGTTCGCGGTGGCGGGGCTCCCCTTCACGCATCAGGTAAATAAGAGGGAGGGTCAGCTTCCCTTCCTTTAGATCGCTTCCGACCGGTTTCCCCAGTGTGCTTTCGTTCGACGTAAAATCCAGCACGTCGTCGACCAGCTGGAACGCGAGTCCGACATTCAAACCATATAAGCGCAGAAGCTCTTCTTTTTCCTCCCCCACAGCACCCAAAATTCCGCCGAGCTGAGAACATGCAGAGAAAAGGAATGCGGTTTTGCGCATCGTAATTTCCAGATGTTGTTCCTCGGTGATATCAAGATTTCCGTTGCAGGTGAGTTGAAGGAGCTCGCCCTCCACCATCTTCCGGGTGGCGGCAATCAGGACATCGAGCACTTTCAACTGTCGCTCGCCGAGCGCCATGCTGAAGGACGTCATATAGAGCCAATCGCCCATCAGAACGGTGATCTCATTTCCCCACTGTGCATTCACCGATGCGCGGCCGCGACGGACGCTGGCGTTGTCGATAATATCGTCATGCACCAGCGTTGCCGAGTGAATCATCTCAATTACCGCACCCAGTCTCGGCCCGACCGGTCCGTCGTATCCGCACATTTGGGCGCCCAGCAGCAGGATGGCCGGACGGATCCGCTTGCCTCCGCTGTCGCAGATATACTGGCCGATTTTATCAATTAGAGGAATGCCGGAACTGGACTGGCGCGCAAGTTCTTCTTCCACTTGCGTCATCCCATTTTCGACCAGTTTGTAGATCTCGTGCGGATTCAATTCCATACTCTCAAGAGCAGATAAGACGGCACCAAAACAAACGCCAACGACAGGGATCTTATCATAGGTACCTGAAGGAGAGGCATCAATTTCACCGGAGCAACGCGCCGATGGAGACCTCTTCTGTGAAAGTAGCCAGGACAGGCTTGCCATCCACCGACGCGGCCACGATCATTCCATTGGATTCGACACCCATGAGTTTCGCGGGCTTCAGATTCACCACAATCACTACTTTCCGGTTCAGCAGGCTCGCGGGCTCATAGGCTTCCGCAATCCCCGCGACAACCTGTCGCACTTCGGTGCCAATATCCACTTTCAGCTTGATCAGCTTGCGCGAGCCTTCAATTTTTTCGGCTTCCAGAACCTGGCCCACACGCATCTGCACTTTGGCAAAATCTTCAATGCTGATTTGAGAAAGCAACTCTTCGGACATTTTTTCACTTGCTCCAAAAGTTATATTTGACTCTATGTTTTTCCCGGCCTTCCGCTGGGCGCGCTCTTCTCTTCCTTTGTCTGCAGGTAGGCATGAACAGCCGCGGACTGTACTTCTTTGATCGCAACACCCTTCTCTATCGCCAGTCGGCGGCAATCCTCGAATTCAGGCGCAAAGTTGACCGGGCGGTCTTCCAGGTGTGAAATTTTCATCGTAACCGCGCCAAAATCCGTCTGGACCTTCCGGAATTCGCGGCGCAGAGTCTTACGCTGCGCAACGGTATACCGGATGCCAATGGTTGTGGTTTCACCAAAAACCAATTCGGCCATCCGGTCCACATCGGCAAGCGCGCATACGCAGGTGATCTTCAGAGCCGGACGGTTTTTCTTCATATAAATAGCAGTGGAGTAGACATCCAGAGCTCCGGCTGCCAGGGCTTTTTCCTGGAAATACCCATAGATTTGAGGGCTCATATCATCGATGGTGGCATCCATTACCGCGACCTGCTCTTCCGGAGACACGGTGGCTTCCGTCACCGCCTCGCCCAGACTGATCCTGAGCACGTTGGCGTTGCCCGGAGTCTGCCGCGTCCCGGCGCCGTATCCGGACGCTCGAACTTTCATGGCAGGCTGCGGTCCGAATTCTTCAACGAGCGTCGCAAGCAAGGTGGCACCTGTCGGCGTCGTCAACTCTCCGTCTACGGCATTGGAAAATGTCGGAATGCCGCTGAGAAGCTCCAGCGCGGCCGGACCCGGAACCGGGTAGATTCCGTGCTGGCACTCCAGAGTACCCCTTCCGACGTTCACCGGCGAAGAAATGATCCGGGCAGGCAGAAAGGACTCCACGGCAATCATTGTGCCCACAATATCTATAATCGAATCGACGGCTCCCACCTCATGGAAATGGACCTTTTCCGGAGGGTGGCCATGTATTTTCCCCTCTGCCACCGCAAGCTTGCGGAATGCTTCGATCGATTTCTCTCGAACCCACGGCGACAGTCCGCTCGTCTCGATCATTCCCTGTATGTCCGAGAAGGTCCTATGGGCATGAGAATGCCCCGCCTGCACGTCAAACTTCATCGCCTGAATGCCTGAACGCGTGCATTTCTGGCAAGAAAGCTGATATCCATGCAGCGGGAGAAGACTCAATTTAGCCCGCAGCTCTTCGAAATCAAAGCCAAGGTCGAGCAGAGCCGCAACCATCATGTCGCCGCTGATGCCGGAGAAAGGCTCAAGAAACAGGATTTTCCGATCACTTGTATGCATATGCGTTCGCACCAACTTTCCAGTAAAGCTTCGAAGTGAGTCTAGGGAGGGCGTGCTTCGAAGTCAAGCCAGCTATCAGCAGTCAGCCGTCAGCTTTCAGCTATCATGTTTTGAAAGCTGAGAGCTGAAAGCTGATAGCTGATAGCTGACCGCTGTATCGCATGGCTGGGATCGTGTATTATGGATGCTGTATCCTGAATTTTGAATTCTTTATTCTGCTTTTTTAAGAGAAAGAAGCCAATGCTGCTTGCACTGACACGAAACCTGGAAAAAGCCCTTCTGAAGCGTATTGCCGAGCGCTATCAAGTTCAATACAACTCCCTGAATTTTACTATTCCTCCGAAGATCGAGCTGGGTGAACTGGCGCTTCCCGTAGCCTTTGATCTCGCGCGAAAGGTCCGGCGTCCTCCTGTGGAAATAGCCAAAGAACTCGCGTCGGACGCGGCAGAGATTCCCGGCATCGGGAAGGTGGACGTGGCCGGCGCCGGCTATCTCAATTTCCATCTCGATCGGGGAGCTTTTGCGCTGGCGCTGGCGCAAAGCATTGCACAACAAAAATTCGGCAGAATTTCGGATCCGGATGAAACCGGCAAAATCATAGTGGAACACACAAACATTAATCCCAACAAAGCGGCCCACATCGGGCATTTGCGCAACGCCGCTCTGGGGGATTCCTTGGTCCGCTGCCTCCGCTTTCTGGGCCATGAGGTGGAGGTGCAAAACTACCTGGATAATACCGGAGTCCAGGTTGCCGATGTGGTCGTAGGCCTGGAGCGCATGCAGGGAATGGCTCTCCCTGAAGTGCAGGCGATCGAGGGAAAATTCGACTATTTCTGCTGGGATGTCTATGCCAAAGTCGCGGACTTTTATAGGCAGTCCGAGGAAAACAAAAAGTGGCGCAGTCTGACACTGCAGTGCGTGGAGTCGGGCAATAATCCGACCGCGGACCTCGCGGAGCACGTCGCCATGCGCATTGTCCAAGCCCACCTGGCCACCATGGAGCGCATCAACGTGCACTATGATCTGCTCCCGCGCGAAAGCGAAATCCTACACCTTCACTTCTGGGAAAAAGCCTACCAGCTCCTCAAGGACCGGGGGGCCATCTATCATGTCAATGAGGGCAAGAACAAAGGCTGCTGGGTCATGAATACCGGGGATTCTCAGACCGATGCCACGCGCGAAGAGGTCGAGGACGATGAAAAGATAATCGTCCGTTCGGATGGAACCGTCACCTATGTCGGCAAGGACATCGCCTATCAGCTGTGGAAACTCGGCCTCCTGGGACTGGACTTTCACTACAAGCCATACGACACGCGCAGCGGCCACGAACTCTGGATCACGACGACCGAAGCTGCAGCCGGCTCCGCGACTCCCGCCTTCGGCCATGCACACCGGGTCTACAACGTCATCGATAGCCGCCAGTCGTACCTGCAGAATATCGTGGTACAAGGGCTGAAAGCGCTGGGCTTCGACGAGCAGGCGGCAAATTCCATCCACTTCTCCTATGAGATGGTTGCGCTGACGCCCGCCTGCTGCGATGAACTAGGATTCCCACTGTCCGATGAGGACAGGAAGCGGCCCTACGTTGAGGTCTCCGGACGCAAAGGCCTGGGCGTCAAAGCCGATGACCTCTTGGATGCGCTGTGCCAGAAAGCTTTGGCGGAAGTTCGCGCACGCCATTCCCTTCCGGAAGAGGAATCCGCAGCGATTGCGCGCATCATCGCCGTAGGAGCGTTGCGCTATTTCCTGCTGCGCTTTGCGCGTAATACGGTGATCGCCTTCGATTTCAAGGAAGCGCTCAGCTTTGAGGGCGAAACCGGCCCCTACGTACAATACGCGGTCGTGCGGGCCAATAACATCTTCCGTAAACTCGCGGAGTCCGGGGAAGACCCCGCGGAAAATCCGGATGCCGGCTTCGAAGAGTTTCTTGCCGGAGATAATGAGATATGGGAAACCGTGTATCAGGCGGCAAGGCTGCCGGAAATTGTGCGGCAAATTGCGCAGTCGCTGGAACTGGGACAGCTCTGCAAATATGCCTTCTCCCTGGCGCAAAAGTTCAATCTCTTTTATCACAAGCACCATATTCTTTCTGAGACGGACGCGCGCAAAAGACAGCATCTGCTTCTCGTTGCAGATATCGTTCGCCGGCAGCTGACGGAAGCTCTTTACTTGCTGGGATGCGAAGTTCCGCCTAAAATGTGATGGCTATGCCGCTGCTTGGATTACTCCCTTTGTTTTTATATGCTTTCCTTCAGGTAGCGTCTGTGCCTCTCCTCGAGGGGAACATTTTAAATGAGGGAGAGAAGGCGCGAATAAACAAGGCTCAATCGGTTAACGACCGGATCAAGGTGTATCACTCCGCTTCCAAAAGGATGCAGCAGTCGGTAGACGCCGCCGTCAGCGAGCGATGACTTCTCGGGTGTTCCGGATGCGCTGAAACTATGGGTTGCGCTTCTTACCGGCTCCTTGGAAGATATCGAGGCCAATCTCAGGACAAATAAAAAATCGAAAGCCCTGATCCAATACGAGATTCAGGTGCGCAAGGCGAACTCTGCATTTCGAGGATATAAAGCCAAAGCATCTGTGGATCAACAGGACGCAATCGATGAACAGATTACCGCCGCCGAAAAAATACGGAAGAAGTTCGTCGATATAATATTCCGGTAATGGGGAAACGTTCGTGAGTCACCGGCATCCCATAAAACGATTTCTTTTCCTTTCAGCCCTCGCCTGCATTTTTGCAGTTCTGGCGGTTTCCGGAAGTCCAAAAAGGGAATTTCTGACGGAAAAAGAAATCGAGCTGATCCAGGAGAACTATGAGATCCATATCCGCGTGAAGCGGTACCTCGACTTTGCGGCATCCCGTTTGAAGGTTGCGGAAGAAAGGCTCTCGGGCAAGGAATCCGAGCCGGGCGATCCATTTGAGTTCTTTTCTCCGGAAGATATGCTGGACGGCTACTATCGCATTCTCGAAAGCGTCATGCTGAACCTGGAAGATGCGTACCAGAAAAACGATACTCTGGAGCGTGGCAAGGTCCAAAGAGCGCTGAAGACGTTAAAAGAAGCAATGGAGAGAGCACTCAAACAGCTTGAAATACTCAAAACAATCGCTGAAGAAAAAAACAAGGAAGAGTTCTGGAATCTCGTGAATAAAGCCATCGATATCAGCAAGGGCGCTCTTGAGGGCGCCGAATCCGGCATTTCCAAAGAGCCCGATCCCGCCAGCAAGAAACCCAAAAAATAGGCTTTAGAATTACCCCAAAACCACACATGTCGGTATCGGCTATCGCTATCGGAATCGGTATCGGACATCGCAATCGGGATCGGTTTTTCGTTTCTATATCTCGATACCAACTCACAAAAAGCCGATTGCGACGATCGATCGCAATTCCCGATACCGATACCGATACCGATTCCGATAGCGATACCGACGTGTGCCGGGTGCGGTCAATCTTCTTTCCAGAAGGAGGGAGAAATGGTGATTACGCCCTGTTTCCAAACCAGGCATTTGCGTCGCTTGAGATCCTGAAGCAGTCGCGACAGCGTTTCGGGAGTGGCATCGATCGCCGAAGCCAACTGCTTCTTATTAATCTCGGCCTGAATCTGCTCCTGCCGGCCATACTGCTCCATCAGAAAGGCCCTCAGGCGTTGCTCCACATCCTGGCTCGTCAACTGCTGGATCCTATCTGCAAGATAGCGCTGCTTACGCAGTAGCATTGCGATAAAATCGTTGCGGAAATCGTCCTGCCGCAGCAGACCCAGAAGGTCGCGGCGCAGGAGCTTGAAAACAAGGATGTCTGTAAGAGCTAGCGCCGTGACCGGGTACTGTTTCTGCTCAAACAAAATCACTTCGGCGAATACTTCGCCGGGCTGGATAACCTTGATGACCGTTTCGTGCCCTTCCAGCGACAGCTTATTCAGCGAGATCCGGCCCCGCGCCAGCAGGTACATCGCTTCCCCTGGTTCGCCTTCACGAAAAAGGATTGTCTGCTTGCGGCGCTCGCACGGCATGCAGTACTTTGAGAGTGATTCCTTGCTGCTTTGGGAGATTCCTTCGAAAAACCTTGTTTGAGCCAGTATCCGCGAAATGTCCATCTCCATACCCTTGTATAATGAGTAAGCAGGTGTAATTTATAAGATATATCGAGTTTCTTGATCCATATCAATTTTATGGCCGGACACGCGGGGTAGGATATCGCGTGTGATGGAGCAACAACAAACTAATTCAGGGGGGAAGCCAACAATGGACATGTTTTGTTACCAATGCGAGCAGACGGCCGGCGGTCGCGGATGCGAAAAACAGGGAGTATGCGGAAAAGACGCGACTACAGCGGCATTGCAGGATTTGCTGCTTTATGCGGCGAAAGGCATCAGCCAGTATGCAACCAGAGCGCGCCAGCTAGGCACGAAATCGAATGAAGTGGACGTATTTGTCATCGAAGCGCTGTTCACAACGGTGACCAATGTAAGCTTTGACGCCGCCAGCGTTGAAGCCATGGTTCGCAAAGCGGCGACGGTTAAGAAGAACGCGCAGGCCTTGTATGAACACGCTTGCAGCGGTGCCGGCAAGCAGCCGGAAAAACTTGAAGGGCCGGCCCAATGGAGTCCTGCGGCCACCCAGGACGGTTTGTTGACGCAAGCGGCGAGCATCGGCATCGCATCGGCAAGGTCCAGGTTGGGAGACGACTTGGCTGGTCTACAAGAATTGCTGACCTACGGATTGAAGGGATTTGCCGCCTATGCGGATCATGCGCGCAAGCTGGGCAAGGAAGATGACAAAGCATACGCATTTACGCATGAAGCGCTCGACTACCTGACCCAGCCGAATCCGGCCGTGGACAAACTCCTGGCTTTAAACTTGAAGTGCGGCGAAATAAACCTGGCGCGTCATGGAAATGCTCGATGCTGCGCATACCGGCACATACGGCAATCCCGTACCGACGAGCGTGCGCGTTACCCCGCTCAAAGGCAAGGCGATCCTCGTTTCCGGACACGACCTGAAGGATCTCGAAGAACTGCTCAAACAGACGCAAGGATTGGGCATCAATGTTTACACCCACGGGGAAATGCTGCCCGCCCACGGCTATCCGGAGCTGAAAAAGTACAGCCATCTTGTTGGCAATTACGGCGGCGCCTGGCAGGATCAGGCAAAAGAATTCGACGCTTTCCCGGGCGCCATCCTAATGACCACAAACTGCATCCAGACTCCTAAGCCAAGCTACAAAGCCCGCATATTCACGGCCGGACTCGTTACGTTTCCGGGCGTGATACACATCGAAAACCGCAATTACAAACCGGTAATTGACGCCGCGCTGGGGGCTCCCGGCTTCGCTGCGGATGATGCTGAGGCATCCATTCTCGTGGGCTTTGGCCACAACACGATTCTCGGCGTAGCAGACAAAGTCATCGGCGCAGTAAAAGCGGGCCAACTCAAGCACTTCTTCCTCATCGGCGGCTGCGACGGCGCACGATCCGGCCGCAACTATTACACGGAATTCGCCGAAGCGGTCCCCAAAGACTGCGCGATCCTGACTCTTGCATGCGGCAAATATCGCTTCAACAAACTGGATTTTGGGGATATCGGCGGAATCCCGCGCCTGCTCGACTGCGGTCAGTGCAACGATGCGTATTCCGCGATCAAGGTCGCAGGCGCTCTGGCACAGGCGTTCGGCTGTGGAGTTAACGACCTGCCGCTCTCTTTGATACTCTCCTGGTACGAGCAGAAAGCTTGCGCTATTCTTCTGACCCTGCTTCATCTGGGAATCAAAAACATACGCCTCGGCCCGACGCTGCCTGCGTTTGTCACTCCGGCCGTGCTGAATGTGCTTGTGGAAAAGTTCGCTATCAAACCGACCACAACCGTGGAAGCGGATCTGCAAGCGGCTCTTGCGGGGGCCTAAAAATTCCAATCCGGGAGTCCTGGAATGCTTTCCAGGACTCCTGACTTCTATTACTTGAGAGTCATCAGGAATGCCGTGAGATCAGTGAGGTCTTTTTCCAGCAGGTTCGGATAGGACTTCATGATCGAATCGGCCTTCATGGCTTTGGGCGTCTTCACCCACTTCCGAATGTCCTCGGATTTCAGCCTGGAGCCAACGCGGTCCAGCGGCATTTTCTTGCCGCCTATGCCGGCGATGGAGTGGCAAAGCGCGCACTTTTGCATCGCATATACTTCCCTGCCGCGATCCGCTGCGTCATCCTGGAACATGAACGCAACGCAAAATAGCATCGATGCTATCGCTCCGGCAAAAACCATTACTGATTTCATTTCCCCTCTCCATTTCAATAGGTCTCAGCATGATAGCGCGGCGGATTGAAGAATCGTACATCGCGCTTCTTCAATAAACCCACCAGCAGAATTCCGGCAATAAATCCGCCGATATGCGCCCAGAACGCCACACCACCCGTGTCTTGCCTCCCCATCATCATGCTGCCATTGATAAACTGAATCAGAATCCAGAATCCAAGGATAACACCCGCGGGGAGGTACATCATCTTTATGAAAAAACCTAGGAAGATCAGAGTCCACACGCGGGCTCTCGGATACAACATTATATAAGCTCCGAGGACCCCGGCAATTGCGCCGCTGGCGCCAATAGACGGGATCGCAGAAGCGGGAGAGAAAAAGATGTGGCTCGCAGAAGCCAGGATCCCGCAAATCAGATAAAAGGCCAGGTAGCGCGCGTGCCCCATGGCTTCTTCGATGTTGTTACCGAAAATCCACAGGAACCACATATTCCCGACCAGATGCATCCAACCGCCATGAAGAAACATGCTGGTAAAAATGCTCATCAGCGGAGGAATCGCCGCAACCTGAGCCGGCAGGCTTTTGACACCGAAAATAACAGCAGGGATCGCCCCGAATTGATAGACAAAGAGCTGCGCAGCACTTGGCGGCAAAGAAATCTGATATAGAAAAACCACCACATTTATCGCAATCAGAACCCACGTAACGAAAGGCGTCATCGTGGTCGGGTTGTCATCTCTTAAAGGAAACATAGCTGAATTACGAATTACGAACGACGAATGACGAATGACGAATGAAAACCTACGCTGATGATTTGCGGTGCTGCATGGTTTATTTCGTTATTCGCCATTTTATCGTGAAAGCCCTCGTGCTTGCGGGCAGCAAACTAAACTATTAAATTAGAAAAGGATAATGCTAACCTGCGCTGACGAATGACCAGCCATGTATATTTCAATTCGTCATTCGTAATTCGTCATTCGTCATTTCGCAATTTCATCCGCGAGGGCTGCCGCATCATAAAGTTTCCGCAGCGCCTCGATGATTGCGCCGGTGTGCACGGCAACCGAGCGGTTGTTTTCTTCGTTATAGATGTAATTGCCGACAAGGCTTTCGATATTGCCGTCGAAAATTAATCCGACTATTTCTCCGTTTCTATTTATGACCGGCGAGCCCGAATTGCCCCCGATAATATCGCAGGTAGACACAAAATTCATCGGAGTCGACAGGTCGAGCTTTTCCCGTCTCTCGACATAACGGGCAGGCAGGTCGAAGGGAGCTTTGCCATCAAAACTACGACTCCGGTCGTAAAGTCCGTAAAAAGTCGTCTTAGGAGGCGCTTCCGTTCCATTCATGGCATAGCCTTTGACGGTGCCATAGGACAGGCGCAATGTGAACGTAGCATCGGGGTATTCTGTTTTGCCGTACACGGCGAACCGGGCTTGTCCGATCTTCTCGCCGGCCGACATCAACACACTCTCCACGTTGTCTTCCAACCATTTTTGATTTTCGCGCACGACAGGATCGATCTTCCGCGCAAGCACAATCGCCGGGTCGTCGGAACCGTCAACCGCGGCCGGCCCTCCCTCCACCAGCCCTTTTCTAAATGCCGGATCCTTGAGCCGGGTTCCTTCAATAGCCTGTTTGGCCGCTTCCGCGGGAGTACGACCGCCGAGGGCAGCCTTAACCAAAGGATCATTGGCACCCAATTCATCCAGGGATTCCTGCAGGCTGTCGGTAAGTAGCGCGATTTCCATCTGCGGATACATGGGCGCCGGAGAGAAGAGGCGGAATCTTAGGGATTCCAATTGGGAGTCGTGAAAGCCGTCCAGGCGCTGGCCGTCCGGCTTCTTCATTTCTGCGACATACTGAACGATGGTCAAAGCCAGCGAGGCGATGCGTGAAGCGCGCAGAGAACGGTAGCGGAGTTCCTTATATTTGGCCGCGTGCTTCTCTTTCGCACGCGCAATCTCATCCCAGGCCTTTCCATACTTGCTCGCCAATTCCGGCCTGCCTGCGACAGCGGCGCGAAAATCCGACTCTTCCTTCTGCTTTTTGGAAATCAGCGCTTTGTCCAGGAGGCCGCCGTATTCACCGAGATACGCCTTCTGAGAATTTTCGAGACTGCGCATCTGCGAAGTAGCCTGGCGCGCTTGCTCTTCCCCTTCCGCCGCATAGCGCTGCAGGACCGCCAGTCGTCTTTTGATCAGCTTCAGCGTTTCGGGAAGCTCCACATCGCGCTCGACTTCAATCTGCTTCATGGTGCTCAGTCGGTCGGTGGATCCGGGATTGCCGGAAACAAAGACCAGTTCGCCGCTCTGAGCGCCCATGGAATTCCATTTCAGATAATCTCTGCTTTCGACCGGTTTGCCGTTTTCATAGGCGCGAAAAAAGGCCGCATCCAAATCATAGCGGGGATAGGTAAAATTGTCCGGATCACCGCCGAAGAAAGCGATCTGCTGTTCCGGAGCGAAGACCAGCCGTACATCGGTATACTTCTTATACCGATAAAGCCAGTATTCGCCTCCAGCATACAGAGTGACTACATCGGAACGCAGGCCGGTGGATTCCAGGCTCTCCTTCTCTATTTTCGCGATCTCCGCCTTCCGCGCCTGCAGGGCGTCCTTATCACTCATCTCTTTTTTCACGGATCCCTGCACGCGAGACGTCACATTTTCCATCGACAGAAGGACATTCAGCTCCAGGTCCGGACACTTCATTTCTTCTGCTTCACTGCGCGCATAGAAGCCTTCGTTGGTATAATCTTTCCCCCTGCTCGAGACTTTCTGCAACTGCCCCAAAGCCACGTGGTGATTGGTGAGAATCAATCCGCGCGGACTTACGAAGGAACCGGATCCCCCGTCATTGAAGCGCACGCTGGAAAGCCGCACGTGATCAAGCCATTGCGACGCAATGGCAAAGCCGTATTTCTCCTGAAGCTGCTTCCGGGGAGGATTGTCAAACGTCCACATCCCTTCCTCCGCATACGCAGAAAGGGAAAACACTATGCCGACGAAAAAAATCAGAATGCTTGTCCACACTTGCGAATGATGCTCCTTCATGTTTGCCTCCCATTGGAGACAGAAGCCAGGAGTCAGGAGCCAGGAGCCAGAGTCAGAGCCATTGCCAGAATAAAAGCGCGATCTATTAGCGGGCAGCTGTTTAATAAATACGCGAAATGTGCTTCTGAATCTTTATTCATGACTCTGACTTCTGACTTCTGACTTCTGACTTCTGACTTCTGACTTCTGATCTTCTGACTTCTGAGCTTCTGACTTCTGACTTCTGACTTCTGACTTCTGACTTCTGACTTCTGACTTCTGACTTCTGACTTCTGACTCCTGGCTTCTGTCTGCCAATAAACGATTACGCAACCTGGCATCCGTCCCGAGGTCGATGGCGGTCCATGCCATGGCGAGTGCGCCGTCATAGACGGCCTGATCCGCCTCGATTGTGACACACTGCGCGGCGAATTCCCTCTGGTGATTCACCGCCGGAAAGGATTGGATCCCGATCATTGGCTGGATCGAAGGCAACGCCCGCGAAATATTGCCCATGTCTGTAGATGCAGCCGATTTCTGCTTCTCGGCTCCCACATTCGGGTAGGAGCGTCCCAGCAATTCAGCGTTTCGCTTGTAGAGAGCGGCGATATCGGGATCATGGATCATTTCAGAATAAGGTTTTTCTCCTCCAATAATTTCGAGTTTGCACCCTGTAGCGAGGGCGCCGGCTTCGAAGCAGCGATAGACGCGGGGCCGAAGAATTTCCAGGGCCGCCAATGTGTCACCGCGCACGATGAACCTTGCCGTGGTATGCGCCGGAACTATATTAGGCGCATCCCCGCCATGGACGACAATGCCGTGAATACGATCCGTAGGCAGGATATGCTGACGCAGCAGCCCGATGGACGCCTGGGCGATCGTCAGCGCGTCTGCCGCATTGACTCCCAATTCCGGGAAAGATGAGGCGTGCGCTTCTTTGCCAGTGTAGCGGACTTCAAACATGGAAGCGGCGATGACTTTGGGAGTCAACACATCGAAGGGAGCCGGATGCACCATCATGGCCGCATGCATGTCCGCGAAAGCGCCTCGTTCCAGCAAAAGGATTTTTCCTCCGGCGTCTCCAATTTCTTCTGCGGGCGTACCGATTACCGATACCGTAAGGCCGACTTCATCCGCCACCGCCGCAGCGGCGATTCCAGCGCCCACCGCCGCAGCGGCAATAATATTATGGCCACAGGCATGACCTATCTCAGGCAGCGCATCGTACTCGGCGCAGAAACAGATATGCAGCGGACCCCTTCCTGATTTCGCCAAGAACGCTGTCGGAAGATTGCAGATTCCGGTCTTTACGTCAAAGCCTCCATCCGAAAGCAATTCGGAAATCCACGCCGCGGCCTTGGCTTCCGCGAAACCCGGTTCTGGATTGGCGTGAATCGCATGACTCAGGTCAATGATTCGCGAACGCAACGAGTCGAGTCTTTCCCGTGCAGCAGCCCTGGCATCCATAAGTCCCTCTCCTATATTCTGTCTCTTATTAATACTCTTGGAGCGCCTTCATCTTCAAGACCGGGAGTGGTAAGATCGATATTCCCGAAGTTTTGCAGGTGTTGTATTAGAATAGCGTTTTTGAGGATGCGACGATGACCTACCCATTGAAAAGCCCCAACTCTGCGGCGAAGTACCGCGCCGCGTTCCGATGTATCAGCGGTTGCCCGGGAGAATATCCGCTTAACCAGATCATCTATCAGTGCCCGAAATGCCAGGATCTGCTGGAAGTCGTGCACGACATGGAACCGCTCTGCATGACATCCCCCGACGAATGGAAGGATATATTTGACAGCCGGTTTATGCGCACCTTCTGGCCATACGGATCCGGCGTGTGGGGCAAAAAGGAATTCGTCTGCCCGGACGTCCTCGACGAAAACATTGTTTCCACCTGCGAAGGAGGCAGCAATCTGTTCTGGGCGGAGCAGCTCGGATACAAATGGGGCGTGAAAGATCTATGGATCAAACAGTGCGGCAACAGCCACAGCGGTTCGTTCAAAGATCTGGGCATGACGGTTTTAGTCAGCATGGTAAAGCAGATGCGCCACGAGGGAAAGAACGTGCCGGCTGTGGCGTGCGCCTCGACGGGCGACACGTCCGCGTCGCTGGCGGCGTATTGCGCTGCGGCGGGGATACCGGCGATTGTTTTTCTGCCCAAGGACAAAGTTTCCAGCGCCCAGCTGGTGCAGCCGCTCGCGCATGGCGCCATCACGCTTGCGATCGATACGGATTTTGACGGCTGCATGGAGATCGTCAAGGAGATCACCAGCCGCAACAACATTTATCTCGCCAATTCGATGAATTCCCTGCGCATCGAAGGCCAGAAAACGATCAGTTTTGAGCTATGCCAGCAGTTTGACTGGGCGCTCCCGGACCTTATTGTCATTCCGGGCGGGAACCTGGGCAATGTCAGCGCGCTCGGGCAGGGATTCCTGCAGATGAAAGCGGTCGGTCTGATCGACCGGCTGCCCCGAATCGTCTGCGCGCAGGCTGAAAACGCCAATCCTCTGTATCAGAGCTACCTGCAGGGGTTCGATGCTTTCGAACCGGTCGCCGCAAAGCCCACGCTGGCGAGCGCGATCCAGATCGGTCATCCCGTAAGCGTCAAAAAAGCAATCCGCGTTTTGAAGCAATTCAACGGGGCGGTAGAACAGGCCAGCGAGGCGGAGCTTGCAGAAGCCGCGGCAGAAGCCGATTTAACCGGACTATACAACTGCCCCCACACGGGAGTCGCATTGGCCGCGCTGAAAAAAATGATCCTGCCGCGGCGAAGTCCGGCCGGAACAGCGCGTGGTGGTTATATCCACGGCGCACGGCTTGAAATTCACCAGTTTCAAAACCCGGTATCACATGTCTCAATATGAGGACTTTGAGTGCCGATTTGCGAATCCTCCGATCGAGGTGCCGGCAAATTACGATTCCGTGAGGGACGCCCTATTTCGCAGCCTGGATGCGCGTAATGCTCAGATCTCGAAAGCATAGGACGGTGGTGCGCGCGGTTTTCACACTTTTGCGTCGGAAATTGAAATGAAGGCGGCAGCAGGCTGCCGCACTCCATGAGAAATATCTGAGGAGAAATAACGATGTTAGTCATGATGAGGTCGCACGCAACACCCGAGGAAATCGACGGCGTCTGTCGCAAGATCGCGGCGTTGGGGTACAAGGCGCATCCGATCCCGGGAAGCACGCGAACGGCCATCGGCATCACGGGAAACCAGGGGCCGATTGAAACGGCGTCTATCGAAGCCCTTCCGGGCGTCGCAGAATGCGTTCCCGTTTCCAAGCCCTACAAACTCGTAGGCCGCGAGTTGAAGGAAGAAACCACAATCGTCGATCTCGGTGACGGAGTGCGCGTAGGCGGGCAGGAGCTTGCGATTATTGCCGGTCCCTGCGCCGTTGAAAGCCGCGAACAAACCCGGGCTATTGCCGCGAGCGTTGCAGCTGCGGGCGCGCGCCTGTTCCGCGGAGGCGCCTACAAGCCGCGCACATCCCCATACAGTTTCCAGGGGCTCGCGGAGGACGGCCTCAAAATATTGGCGGAAGTCGGCAGGGATTTTGGCCTCAAAATCGTCACGGAGGCGATAGACGTCGAAAGCGTGGACCTGGTGGAACGGTACGGCGATGTCATACAAATCGGCGCGCGCAATATGCAAAACTTTTCTCTGCTAAAGCGGGCGGGCAGATCGCGAAAGCCGGTGCTCCTAAAACGCGGGATCTCCGCCACCCTGGATGAACTGCTGATGGCGGCGGAATATATTCTTGCGGAGGGAAACTACAACGTCATCCTGTGCGAGCGCGGGATACGGACGTTCGCGGATCATACGCGCAACACGCTTGATTTGAGCGTGATTCCAGCCGTGCAGCGGCTGAGCCATCTGCCTATACTTGTGGATCCCAGCCATGGTACGGGCCGCAGAGAAAAAGTCAAACCGTTATCGCGCGCTGCAATTGCCGTAGGCGCCGATGGGCTCATGATCGAAGTGCATCACCAACCCGAGGAGGCGCTGTCGGACGGCAACCAGTCCATCCAGCCCCCGGAGTTTGAACAACTGATGGAAGAAATCCGCCAGATCGCGGCAGTATTGGGACGGACAGTGGCACCCAAATCCACTCGTACCGCTTAATCGATGCGCACCGGCGCGCCGTCCTGATTTGGGCGGCGCGCCGACAGTAGCTGCGCGCCGCAGGGAGATGGCCCATGAATATTCTTGTGACAGGAGCCACCGGTCTCATCGGCACCGCGCTCATATCCTTGCTGACTCAGAATAAGAATCGCGTGATCCGCCTGGTCCGCAAAACCCAGCTCGCTCCCGGCGAAATAGGGTGGGATCCCTACGCGCAAACACTGGATATAGAGGCGCTGGAAGGGCTGGATGCCGTGGTTCACCTTGCCGGAGAAAACATTGCAGACGGAAGGTGGACGGCCGGAAAAAAACTGCGTATCCGCGAAAGCCGGATTCAAGGAACCCGTTTTCTCGCCCAGTCCCTGGCAAGCCTCTTCGATCCGCCCAAGGTTCTGGTCAGCGTCTCGGCCATTGGCTACTACGGCGATCGGGGAGAAGAGTTACTGGACGAAGAAAGCGATCCCGGGAAAGGATTTCTTGCGGATGTATGCCGCGAATGGGAAGCCGCAACAGCACCGGCAGTTATGCGCGGCATTCGCGTAGTTCATCCACGATTGGGAATGGTACTCAGCACCGCAGGGGGAGCGCTGGCACGCATGCTTCCCCCTTTCCGTCTGGGAATCGGCGGCAGGATCGGCAGCGGACGGCAATACATGAGCTGGATTACAATTGAAGATCTGGTGGGCATCCTCGATTATGCGATTCACAACGGATCGCTGCATGGCCCTGTCAACGCCGTTTCTCCCAATCCGCTAACAAACCAGGATTTTTCGATAATGCTGGGGCGCGTTCTTTCCAAACCATCATTTCTTGCACTTCCCGCCTTTGCTGCCCGCATTGCTTTCGGAGAAATGGCCGATGCGCTTCTCCTGGCCAGCGCCAGGGTTTTACCGACAAGGCTGAAAGAATCAGGGTATATATTTCAATTCCCCGAAGTAGAAGACGCGCTCCGTCACTCGCTGGAAACGCAGACCCGTTAGACACAAACATGGCCACGCAAAAAACCAGGAAGAACGGCGTCCCGGATCCCCGGCTTCGATTTGACCCACAGTCGCTTGGCCTCCAACAATTTTCGCGCAAGTTTTTTCTGAACGAAACAACGCACATTGCACGCGCGATCATCGGCGCGTGGTTTTGCCGCAGGCACGACAATCAATGGTATGGCGCGCGCATCGTCGAAACAGAGGCGTATCTCGGCAGCACGGATGCCGCAGCGCATTCCTTCCGGGGAAGGCGGACCCCGCGCGTAGAACCGATGTACATGGAAGGCGGGCATCTGTATGTCTTCTTCGTTTACGGGATGCACTGCTGCGCCAACGTGGTTACGCAGCCGGCAGGGATCGCGGAAGCGGTCTTATTGCGCGCAGCGGAAGGCCCCGAAACAGCACCGACAAAACTGCTGAGCGGTCCGGGAAAACTCTGCGCCGCACTAGGCATCAATGTGGATCATAGCGCTCTTGATCTGCTCGCCGATGGCGACGTGCGCCTATTTCAGCCGTTCGGAGAGGATACGAAGATAGGCGTATCGAAGCGCATCGGAGTGGACTACGCTGGAGATGCGGCGGCATGGCCCCTACGCTTCTTTGATATGAATTCTGATGCCGTGTCCGGGCCTTTGAAGCTTCGTACCCCCAAATAGAGCGCATCGGGATCGGGATTCGATCATTAAAAGACCGATCGCGATTGCGATGCCGATACCGACAGCGATTCCGAAATTTCAAGTCAAGGAACAAACCGGCGCGCATGTATTTGGCACAGATCCTGCTGCAATTAATTTGAACATAATTGCAGCATTGATTCTCCATTCCTATAGAAAGTATTGTTAAATAGAAAACGGAAGGAACATGCGCATATTCACAAAATCTGCACCTTGCCTGGCAGCATTATCATTGTGCGCATTGTTATCCGTCGCCAACGGAAGGGCACAAAAGGAAACGGGACCTGCCGGCGCTGCGCAGGCTATCCAAGTACAAGTAGAGATGGTTTCTCTACCGGTCGTGGTCACCGATCAGGCCGGAAATCATGTTCGGGATCTGAAGAAGGAAGATTTCCAGGTTTTTGAGGATGGCGTTCTGCAGGAGGTTGCCGGATTTGCCGCCGTCGAAGAACCGATCTCGGTCGCATTGACGCTGGATATCAGCGGCAGCACCGAATTCCAGCTCGGCAGAATCGGGCAGGAAGCCATGCGGTTCGTGAGACTGCTGCGCGATGATGACTCCATCGCGATTGTTTCCTTCGCCGATGAGGTAAAGCTTCTGGAACCTTTTAACATCTATCACAAAAAGAATCCCGAGGTTCTCCGAAAGCTGAAGCCTGGCGGACTGAGCGCCGTGTATGAAGCCGTGTGGCTGTCACTGGAGCAAGTGCTCAAGCTTGAATACGGGCGCAAAGCTCTGGTGCTCTTCAGTGACGGCGTGGATAACCGGAGCGAAACCGTGACTGAAGAAGAAACACTCGATTTGGCCCGCAAAACCGAATCGACCATTTATTGCATCTATTTCAATACCAATAAAGATCGATTCAAACGCATGCCCCAAATAATTGATCCGGCAATGGAATCATCCGGCAATCCTCTCGCGGCCCAATGGCCTCCCATGAAGATCCCGAAAGGACGCGGCAAAAATCCGGAATACATCGCCGGGCGCGAATATCTTACTAAGCTTGCCCAGTACAGCGGCGGACTTCTCGTCGATGCGTCTCAGATCGAAAACCTGGGCGCCGCCTTTGGCAGAATTGCGCAGGAGTTGCGCAGCCAGTACAGCATTGGCTACTACCCCAAAAACCTTAAGCGCGATGGTATTTTCCGGAGAGTGGAAGTGAGGACAAAACGTCCGGGCATCACAGCCCGCACAAAGCAGGGATATTATTTAGTCGGCAGTCATTAGTCGTCAGTCTGCAGTTGTCATCAGTAGTAAATCATTACTGCCGACTAACGACTGCAACTACCGACTGCCGACTAAATGCTTATCCGTTCGCTTTTGGCGCTCTTAAAAATTAGCTGAAGCTCCTTTATTAAATCCTTTGCGCGCATCGCGCCTTCAATGCGATCGACCTCCTGCCCTCTGGAGTCCAGGATAATCAGCGTGGGGAACCCCGAGACATCATATTTCCTGGCAAGCCGCGCTCCTTCGGGCTGCGTGTCCTCAAACACCCGCACAAACACCTGGCTGCGCGAAAACTCGATAAAATTCTGGTCGGTATAGACCTCACGGGTCAGCATGCGACACTGGGGTCACCAGCTTGCCGAAATATCCAGAACGACAAACTTGTTTTCTTTGGCGCCCTGCTTTAGCGCCGATTTGAAATCCTTAACCCATGCGACCTGATCACTGGCGAATACCGGAGCGAGGACAAACAGCGCCAGAGCAATCAGAAATATTTTTTGTTTTCTGCCAGGAAACATCATCGTAGCTCCCAATCCCCGTCTGTTTTTTATTGGGGATAGACCATCGTTGCCGGATCCGGTAATGGAATGCGGGTGATTTTTCCGCCTCCCATTTTCTGGAATGAGTTCTCGGGTTTTCCCGGATCACCTTTCAAAATATCGTCCACATTTCCCACGGCCAGAATCACGAGCTGGTCTGGATGCAGATATTTCAATGCGACCCGCTGTATATCATCGACTGTCACTGCCTTGATCTTCTCGCGGTATGTGTCCCAATATCCGGGTTCGCGCCCGGTAAATTCATCGGCGGCGAAGGTTTCGGCAACTGCGGAGGCGGTGGCAAAGTAGCGGGGAAAAACCTCGATCGCCTGGTTCTTTACCGTTTCCAGTTCTTCCGCTGAGACTTTCTCCTTGCGCATCCGCTCGATTTCATCGAGGACTATTTGTGCAGCCCGGGCTGCAGTGGCGCTCTTGCTCTGGAAAGCCGCGCGGAATTGGCCCTCGTAGTAAACTCCCGGCGAATAGCTCGAGCCGGCATCATAGGCTAAGCCTTCGTCGGTGCGCACTCTGCTCATAATGCGGGAAGTGAAACCGGAGCCTCCAAGGATATCGTTCATCATATCGAGGGCGAGTTCATCCGGGTTCCCGCGCTGGATTCCCAGGTGACCGATCGAAACGCGGCCTTGATTGACATCCGGTTTGTTCACCATGTAAACGCCCGCTACCGGAGTAAAATCAGGCTTTGGGACCTTGACGGCGGGAATGCCGGAATCGCTCCAACCGGCCATCGCCTTCTCCAGTTTTGCTTTCATCTCGGCGGTCTGAAAATCTCCCGAAACGGCAAAGACAAACCGGCCCGGCTGGTAGTTATTTTTATGAAATGCGATCAGGTCTTCCCGTGTAATAGATTCGATGGAGGTTTTCGTACTGAAAACACTCGTAAAATGCTTTTCGCCTCGGATTAGCCGGTTCCATTCCCTGGCTTCAATCTCCTCTGTTCGGTCGTTGCGCCGTTCAATGCCTTGCAGTTGCTGGCTTTTAAAAAGCTCCAAACGGTCCTGCTGGAAAGCAGGATTGCGAAGCATTTCGAAAAACAGTTCCAGGGCTTTGTCGATATCCTTTGACATGAAGTTGACGGAGGCGCTTCCGGAAGCTCTTCCTATGCCGCTGGAAATTTCCGCTGCCAGGAAATCCGCTTCTTCATCGAACTCTTCCGCCTTATAGCGCGCAGTTCCTCCAGCTCGAAGCTGGCTTGCCACGGCCGCGGCCAGACCTTCCTTCCCCGCCGGATCCAGATAGGGTCCCACGCGAATGGTCACGGAAATATCGATCAACGGCAGGTCGTGGTCTTCAACAAAAAATCCTACGGCCCCGTTGCTGAACACCTGCCTGAAGGACGAAGCTTTGGGAGGCGTGTACTCGAGCGGTGGAAATTTGAGGTCGCGAGGATGCGCTGGCACCTGCGGCCGGCTGCTTTGTCCGAAGGAAAGAGCACCGGCAAAAATGCAGCAGGCGAGCATGATAAAAGGACGCCGTGGGAACACAATTCGTTGCATTACTTGCCTCCGTTCTTTTGAATTCTTTCCTGCAGCAGTTTCTGAATTGCCCCCAGAAGGGCCTGCTTTTCCGCAGGAGCTGCACTCATTTGCGGCTCCACTTTTTGCAGGATCGTCTTCGCTTCATCAATGGACATCTGGGCAACCGCTGCTTGGAACTGGCGCACCTGGGCTTTGTCCTGGTCGCTGAGCCCTGCAAGAAGCGGATCTTCTGCCCCTTCCGATTTTTTGGTGTAGAAAAGGGCGACCGCTCGCTTTTCAGGTTTGAAATAGCGGCTGGCCACGCGCTGAATATCTTCGGCTGTCACGGCGGCGATTTTCTTGGGGTCTTCGTTGAAGCTCTGCCAGCCGCGGTTGCTGTCTGCAATGAGGATCTGCAGCATGATAAGATAGCGGCTGTCCAATCTCCTGAAATTAGACGCGGCGAACTGGTTCTTGATCTTTTGCAATTCCCTTTCGCTGACCTTTTCCTTTTGAAGTTTTTCGATCTCTTTGTAGAGGGCCTGCTCTACAACCTCTGGAGTGCTGCCTGGTTTGGCTACGCCGCTAAGCATGAAATACCCTGCCCACTTCATGCCGTTCTGACCGGCGCCAACGCTGTTGGCGATTTTCTGGTCAAGGACAAGCGATTTATATAACCGGCCGGTCCTGCCGCTCAACAGCGAACCAAGCACCACCAGCGCGGGTTCATCCACATGACCATCCGCAACGGAGTGATAGCGGATCTCCACTTCCGGGTTGGTCTCGGCAAAAGCGATCATCCGCTTTTCCGCCATTTGTTCCACTTCGCGCGTCCGCACTGGCGGCTGATCCTGGGGATTTCGTTTCAGCCGGCCAAAGTAGCGATCCGCCAGGGCTTTGGCCTGCGCGGGGTCGAAGTCGCCGACAAGACAGGCGGTGATGTTATTCGGGGCATAGTTCAGCGCAAAATAATCCAGTGCTTCCTTACGCGTGAGCCCATCCAGATCGCTGGGCCAGCCAACCACCGGCCAGCTGTACGGCGAAGATGTCCAGAACATCGCATTAAATTCTTCGTCGAACTTTCCTGTGGGAGTACTGTCTGTGCGCATGCGGCGTTCTTCATGCACAACGTCTCTCTCGGAATAGAATTCGCGGAAAACCGGATTCATCAGCCGGTCGGATTCCATCCAGAACCACAACTCCAGTTTGTTCGCAGGGACGTTGCTGAAGTAAACGGTGTAGTCTTCGCTGGTCATGGCATTCAGACCGCTCGCGCCGGCGTTGGTATAGATCTTGTCCAACTCGTTCTGAACGATCAGGGCTTTGCTTTCTTTCTCGATCGCAGCCAATTCCTGCAGCAGTTTGCTATGCCGGTCCGTGCGGTTCTGTGGGTCCTGGAGATTGTCGATCTGGCCCAGTCGCAAGCGTTGGATCTGCGCCTGCTCTTCTTTCCGGATCTCGGCTTTGACGTCGTCCATCCGCTCCATGAGTGCGAGATCCTTTTTGATATCCGTCGTCCCGATAACGTGCGTCCCTTTGAACATCATATGCTCGAATAGATGCGACAACCCTGTAATTCCGGGACGTTCGTTGACAGATCCCACGCGTGCGATCCATCCGGCAGCAACGTTGGGATCCCCTTTCTTCGGGATCATCAGAAACCGGAGTCCATTCTGCATAATATATTCCTGGACCGCGACCTGCTGCGCCCGGAGCGACGGCGCCAGCAGCAGGATGACCCAGAGGGCAATGATCGAGATTCGTTTCATAGAGTATCTCCACACAATTTCTATAAAGATACTTGATTTGGCAGGGGATGCAAGAAGACAGGAGCCAGGAGCCGAGCAGATATGTGGCCAACGATAAGTCGTGGACACCCACTATGTTACGTGAGAAAGCTCGTGGACACCCACTATCTCGATGTTTGATTTTTGTTCACTAATCCGGATCTCTTCAAGGAAGGGCTATTAGGGATAGAGGAAACGGATGCGCCCAGTGGATAAGACAAATCGACAGAGTGGCGGACTTTAGAGCAGTCTCCGGCATGGAGATAGTCCAATGATGCAGGAAGCGATCGATGGGATCAGAAGATCTCGCGGGATCTGCAGAGGAAGGACTGATGGAGGGATAGGGCTCAGGCCGATTGCGGTGGCGAGACTGCAAAGGAGGCTCGAGCCGCGGCAACGCCGGTAAGCCAGCGTCGGCCGAGCTGATCTGCAAAACTGCGCAGACTGGAAACCAGACCGGCTGCGAGGCGGAATTTGGATGCGAAGAGAGAAACGGTGTCAATCCACGCTTCGGGATTGGCACCGATCCGCAGGAGGATCGGGGCAAGACCGGCATCGATGGCGCCGCGCTTGTCGGACCGCAGTATGCGCCCTGATTTATCCACCAGATCGAAATACTCGGTTGCCGTCATCGGGAGGATGCCGCGGCGTTGGGAATCCGATTGGATAGGACACAGCCAGCAAGAGGAAGGGGCACCAAGGGAATTGAAAGGAAGGCATTCGGGGATAGTGTTGGAACTGTCGGCCCTATCTTCCAGTTTCTGCATGTCTTGGCTGAAAGAGCCAGACGGACTGTTTTGATTGGGCTCACCGGGAACGGAGCCTGCGGCCATCATTTCGCTTATGCCATGCGCGGATTCGTTCCTGGATGCTGGTGAAGTTGCTTTCTTCAGGAGTGGCAGCGAGAGCGGCGCGGATAGGATTGAGATCGACATAAACCATGCAAGCGGCGATGGCCGCATCGTCGAGCAGGTTCTGGCATTTGAAGCGCGATTCCCAGAACCGGCCCTTGACGCTATCTTCTTTGTTTGCAGCGCGGGCGATGAATTCGTTAAGCCGGCCCATGAACCAGCTCAGGCTACACAAACGTTTACGCAGTTGGGCGATACGTTCCGGGCAATCGGCCAGGGCGCGGATTTGCTCGTCGGTAGGGGGCACGGCGGCATCCTTGAGAGGGAAGAGGGTCAGCCAGCGGATTGCCACGTCCCAATCGGACCAGGTAGCGACAATGTCGGGGCGAGTGCGCAGAATAGAGTGGTAGTGAGTCTCCATGATGGCGTAAGCGCAGACTTCGATAGCGAAAATAGCGGCGAGATGCCGCAACCTGTCGACCAGCCATGTTTTGCGGTGGGAGAAGTCGCGTTGTGTGAGGGTGTCGTAGCCGCAAAGAAACGCCCTGCGGACGCACCGGCTGAAGCAGTGATAGACGCCTTCTTTTCCTTCCTTGACATATTTGCTGCGCGGGAGAGCCATGGTTCACCTCGTTTCATATAACTAATGGCGAACTCATGGAATGAGCCAAAATAATATTTATAAAAAAGTGGGTGTCCAGGGTCTCCTTGGTCTTCCTGGTGCCTCATAAAGAAGTGGTGTCCGAGTTTCATGAGTTTTCTTTTGAAGGGGAGGCATGAAGTCGGGAGACAGGATTCAGATTATATGTGCGGCAGCTGATAAAAATATCGATTGGGTATACTACGCTTAAGGGAAGCATGTAACGGGAAACGAGCCGCAGGAGTTGTTCTGACTCCTGGCTCCTGAATTCCTTTCACCCCAATCCTACTGATCCAACTTGATTCCGTGCGTTTCCAGTGTGCGCGCAGTCGCCCGGTCAACGTTCGCGATCGCTTCGGCCAGGTTTGCGCGGGCGCGGACTTCGCTGCTCCGTGCGATGATATAGCTGTTCTGGCGCTGAAAAACCAGGAACATGGTTGAAGTGCCGGCCTGGAACTGGCGCTGCTCGCTCGCATACTGCGCTTCAGCGGCCTTGCGCGCGATGATTGCCGAGTCGTGACGGGCACGGGCAGAATTCCATTGTTCCAGCGCATTGCGCACATCCGCTTCCACATACATTTCGGTCTGTTTTTTGACGATCTCGATGCGGCGGCCTTCGGCCATCGCATTTGCGGCATTCCCTTCCGCAGTACGATTTCTCAGCGGCAGCGATATTTGCACTCCCACTTTGGCCGTCGGATATCTTCCGTCCCAGATATTGGTAAACGACTGAAGGTTGCCTCCCAAAAGATGCGGCGGGACTTCGCCTATAGGAAAATCTCCGAATGGATTTGTCTCTTGTTTTGTCCCCGCCAGTCCCGCGGCCGCAAATGTGGCTACGGCATCGATGCGCGGCTTCGTCTGGTCTTTGTAATACTGAATATTCAGCTTGTTGATCGCCATGTTGATGGACTGTTCGGCGAGTTCTGGTCGCAACGCGAGCGCTTGCGCCAGAGCGTCTTTCAGCGCGGGGGGTTCGGCGTCCGGGTCCGGGAGAGTATCGGGAATCAGCGCCGCCTTCCAGAGAGGATTGTTCGGGTCGAGCATCATCTGTTTCAGATTGTTTTCGGCCGTGGTCAGCGTGCTCTGAGCAATCGCAAAGGTTTGTTCGAAGGTCGCCACCTCGGCTTGTGCCGCAACCACTTCGATGGGCGCGAGCAGACCCTGCTCCGCCTGCCTGCGGTTGCTTTCATATTGCTCCTTGGCGAGCCGCACGCCTTCCTTCTGCACGTCAAGGTTCTGCCAGGCATAGGCAAGTTCCCAATAAAACTGGACCGCCTGGGTCACTCTTTCAATGACGCGCTGTCGGAATTGTTCTGAACTCAGTTCGCGATTCTTGCGTGCCACAAGCAGCGAACGCCGCCCGGAATCGATGCGAAGACCGCGCCACAGCGGTTGTGTGAAATTGAACGTCACCGACGTGGGATACTGAGGATTCAACATGCTGAATGTGTTGTCCGAATCCTGCCTGGAATCGGACAACGCTAGACTGTACGTGGACCCCAGCCAGGGCGTATTTCCGCTTATTTTGGGGATAAAAATAAACTCATTCGAAGTCAGCCGGCCGCTCTTGGACCCGCCGATCGCCGAGGCGACTGGCATGGATATCCGGGATTTCGTCGCATCCACGCTGACAACGGGATCGAAATATCCCTGGGACGATTTTATAGTGTACCCGGCCTGCTCGAGATAGATTTGCGAGATGGCCAGTTCCGGATCGTTCGCCAGCACTTTTTCGATCGTTTCTTTAAGAGTGATTTTGGCTTCGGTCTCGATCCCGATACGGCCCTGCATCCTGGCTTCCTTCAGCGGCTCGATAGTGGCGGATTGAGGCGCAGGTCCCGCCTGCGCCGCTGCCGGAGCCTGCGCAAAAGAGGCCGGGACGAGTATGAGTATCAGCAAAACGGCGGCGGCGCTCTTTACGGCGCGCCTGGCTGGCCATGGAACAAGACGGCGCGAACGGAGCCGGGCTCCCAGGTCTTCCCACAGCGAATAGAACACCGGGACAGCCAGCAGTGTAAGAGCAAGACAGAGCAATTGTCCTCCGGCCACCATCACGCCGATGGAGCGGTTTGTGGTGGCGCCTGCGCCCCGCGAAAGCAATAGCGGAATCATGCCGCAAACCAGCGCCAGGGTTGTCATCAGAATCGGGCGCAAGCGATCCCGGTTCGCTTGAATGATAGCCTCATAGCGATCCATGCCCGCCGCGCGCAACCCGTTCGTGTGGTCGATCTGCAGAATGGCATTCTTCTTCACAATGCCGAACAGCAGAAGCAGTCCCAGTCCCGAAAAAACGTTGATGCTTTGCCCGGTGGCGATCATGGCAAAAAGGCCGAATGGAATGGCCAGCGGAAGCGTGATTAGAATTGTGACCGGATGAATAAACGATTCGAATTGGGCGGCAAGCGCAATGTACATAAAGATGAACGCCAGCGCAAATGCGATTGCGAAAAGTTTAAATATCGTATTCATCTCCCCGGTCATTCCGGTCGCGCCTCCTCTATAACCTGGCTCCATGTCCAGCTCGCCCATAAAACGATCGAAGCTGTTCACAATGGCGCCTTGAGATGCGCCGGGCAAAGTGTTGCCTGTGACTTCAACGATCCGCTGCCGGTTGAGCCGTTGGATGGAAGACGGACCTGTGCTCTTGCGGTTGCGCACAACCTCGTTCAGGCCGACAGATCCGATTTTTGTGGAAGCCACCGTCAGCTTGTCTAGCCCTTCCAGAGATCCCCGGAATCGATCCTCGGCCCGTACGACAACATCGTATTGATCATCGCCGGCATTGAAGGTGCTTGCGGTTTGTCCGGCGACCAGCGTGTTGAGCGCCTGCTGAATGTTCTGTACCGAGACGCCGAGGTCGGCCGCCCGCGACCGATCGATATCGAGATTCACCTCGGGTTTGCCGGGTCGCAGCGAACGGTCCAAATCTGTCAGGCCGGGGACGGTTTTAGCCTGCTCTATTAATTTTTTCGAATACTCATCCAGCTTCTTAATATCCGGACCCTGCAGATAATATTGGATGTCGGACATTCCTGCCGGACCCATGCCGCCGCCGACGCCTACAGACATGAAGATATTTTTGGGGTGATCTTTCAGCATTCCCCGCACCTTTGTCGCCATTTCGCTGGAGGATAGTTCCCGGTCTCCGATATCTACCAGCTTGACGTAGATAGAAGCCTCATTGACCGACCCGCCGGAGCTCCCGCCTACCGTGTTCAGCGTATGCGTTACACCGTCCAGGGTGCGCACAGTGCGCGCGATACCTTCGGAATACTTGGTGGTTTCGGCCAGCGAACTCCCCTCCGGAAGGCGTATGCCGATGCTGAGTTGTGACTGATCATCCCTGGGCATCAGATTTTTGCCGATCATCATAAACAGGGGCAGGATGCTGAGCATGACCAGGATGCAGCTGACAATGATGGTTTTGCGATGCCCCATTGCCCAGATCAGGGCTTTGGTATACGTGGTATCCAGAATATGAAAGAATCGGGCGTCCTTGGATTTGTGGCCGGTCTTATCAGTCGTCGGATGGACAAAACGCGAACACAGCATTGGAGTCAGGGTAAAGGATACCAGCAGGGAAACCACAACGGCGCCGGCACAAGTGATTCCAAAGGCACTCAAGAATTTTCCCGCCATCCCGCCCATGAACCCAACCGGAAGAAAAACAGCCAGCAGCGATACGGTGGTCGCAAGCACCGCAAGGCCGATCTCTTTGGTGCCGCGAATTGCCGCATCAAACGCCGACAGTCCCTTCTCTTCCATGTAACGGTAAATATTCTCCAGCACAATAATGGCGTCGTCGACCACAACTCCCACCATCAGAGTGAGAGAAAGCATGGTTATCTGGTTCATGGTGTATTTCATGATCGCCATGAGGGAGAATGTGGAAATGATCGATACGGGGATCGCGATGGCGGCAATCAAGGTTGTGCGCCAGTTGGCCAGAAAGAAAAAAAGCACGAGGGCAGCGAGCAGGCTTCCTTCGAAGAGATGATTGCGGATTCCGTTTATGGCAGCTTCAATAAAGATCGACTGGTCGTTGATGATCTGCACATGGACATCTCGGGGCAGAGTTGACTGAATCTGCGCCAGACGCTCCTTGACGGCCCGGACAACTTCTACCGTGTTGGTTCCTGATTGCTTGGCAATCGCCAACTGCACGGCGGGCACACCGTTCAACCGAACAGCCGTGGTCGGCTCTTTGCTGCTGTCCTCTGCATAACCGATATCGCTTACCTTAACCGGATAGCCGTTCTTTGATGCAATGACTACGTTATTGAAATCGGCGGGATCCTTGATCTTGCCGGAAGTCCGGATCGTGAAATCTTCCACGCCAGCCTTCAGGCTTCCTCCGGGCATCTCCATATTCTGACTTCGCAGCGCATTGAAAACATCCGTAACCGTGAGACTGTATGCGCGCAGCCGCTCCGGATTCACGACGATGTGGATCTCGCGATTGGTTCCGCCCTGGATTTGGATCTGGCCGACTCCATTACAGTTTTCCAGCTTCCGCTTAATCAATTTGTCGGCGATCAATGTCACATCGCGGGTAGAGCGATTGGCGGAAACGGCGAGCTGCAGAACGGATCCGGCATCCGGATCCATTTTCGATATGACCGGGACTTTGGCGCTGGAGGGCAATTCATTTATGATCTGGTTGATCTTGTTCTGCACCTCCTGCGCCGCAACAATGCCGCTCTTCGAAAGATCGAACTCGATTGAAACCATAGACATCCCTTCGGATGAAGTGGATGTGATTTCACTTAGCCCGCTGATGCTGTTCACTGCATCTTCGATCTTTTTCGTGATTTCAGTCTCAACCTCCTCCGGTGAAGCTCCGGGATTGAGAGTGCTCACCATCACCATGGGAGCATCGATGTTCGGCATCCGGTCCACACCGAGCGAAAAGTAGCTAAATATTCCGGCCACAACGAAGGACAACATCAACATCGTTGCGAATACGGGACGATTAATGCAAAGTTTTGCTAAGGCATGCATGATGAATAACCTTTCCCGTTACTAATGGATTTCGACGGACGCGCCGTCGTATAAATCGGCCTGATTATTAATGACAACCATTTCATTCCCTGTAAGCCCGCTTTTAATCCGCACCTGATCGCCGTCCATTTCGCCTTTAAGCACAACATTCAGGCGGGCCACGCCGTTGACAACGCTATAAACATGATTTGCATCCGTTGTGCTGTCATAGAATACGGCCTTCGAAGGCACGAAAACCGCGCGTTCAGATCCATGCAGCATCAGCTTTGCATTGGCAAACATCCCTGGACGGAGTTCCGCTTTGGGATTATCAAACCGTGCTTCGGCTATGAAAGCTCGGGAGCTCGAATCCACAGACGGCACGACAGCTACAACCTTGCCGATAAAATCCCGATTTTGATACGCGGCAATTCGGGCAGTCACGGGCATGCCGGTTTGTACCGCAGCGGCTTGCTGCTCCGGTATCTGCAGCTGCAACTTCACCGTTGAGATGCGCACGAGAGTGGCCACTTTGTTGTTGGATGCCACCCATTGACCGACCGATATCGGTCGGTCCGTGATGAAGCCGTCGAATGGAGCGCGCACGGCAGTGTCATCCAATGTTTTCTGCGCTTGTGCCAGCTGCGATTCCGCTGCAGCCAGCGCTGCCTGGGCAACTTCAATCGCGCGATAATTCTGCTGCGCTGCATTTACCTGTGCTTCGTATTGTTTGCGCGCGGAATTGGCCGTAGCCTCGGCGGTTTCCTGTTGGGTTCTGTATCTCTCGTAGTTGCTTTGAGACACATCTCCACTTTTGACCAGGTTCTCGTATCGTTTGGCATCCGCAGCCGCCAGCTTGGAAGAAGCCAAGGCCGATTCATAGGCCGCGCGGGCGGATGACACCTCGGGGACCATGTCGGGATTGAACTTGTCATTCCCGCTCCATCCAACTCGCGATTTAGCCTGGCTCAACATGAACCTTGATTGCTCTAAACCGGCGCGCATCTGGTCGAGTTTTAGTTGCGCGTCCCGCTCCTCCAGCACACAAATGACCTGTCCTTTCCTGACAAAGTCGCCGGCTTCCACAGGCGTAGATGCCACCCGACCGCTTGTCGCCGGCGCAACATCGGAGGATTCTTCGGCAATAAACGAGCCGGTCGCCTGGATGTAAGCCGGGACATCTCGGATGGTTGCCTTAACCGTTGAGGCTGCAACCTTCGTGGCAGGCAAATTCTCTGCATTGGGTGCTGTCCCCTTGGGTGAGGAACATGCAGTCAGGAAAAGAGTAACAAACAATAATGGCAAGGTAAGTCGGGACATTTCTATTATTTCGCCTTTCTTTGGCTGTGTTCTGCAGGCTTCTGGTCTTTGCTGTTATTCTCTATTATGGTTGGAGTTCCCTGGACGCCATGCAGCAATATCCGGGTAAACACCTGCGCCATCTCCTCGTCGGAGACCACGGGGAACGGGGCGCGGAAAATCTGGGTAATCAATCCGTATTGGTGGGCAATCCCCACGAGGCCGATCATGATTGCCTGCGGGCTGCAATCTATAAGCGCCCCCTCCCTCTGCCTGCGAGCGATATACTCCATGAACCTCTCAAAAACCGGGGCAAACTGCTTTTGCATGCGGGCTAATCCCTGTTCATGACCTTCCAGGGCCGCAAACAGGATTACGCGCTCTATTAAAGGATCGCAGCGATATGCGGAAAGGATTCGACGGATGAATGCCCGGAACAGCCCCTCGTCATCATTGCGTTCCATGCAATCGCTTATTTCTGCCAGCCAACTCTGTTCGTCGCTGGTCTCCAGATGGAGTTCCAGCACTGCGCTGTACAGCGCTTCTTTTGATGGAAAGTGCTGAAAAATAACAGCTTCGGCTACGCCGGCTGCGGAGGCGATTTCCTTGGTGGTCGTGCCTTTGAATCCTCGCCGGGAAAAGGCATTTAAAGCGACTTCGAGCAGTTGGTGCTGCCTGTCGGCGGCGGACATGCGGTGCTGCTGTAATGGGCGTTCGTTTAACATAAGGCAGGGATTATAAGTGAGTGCTTACTAAGTTGTCAAGTCGAAACACCCCGTATGCCCGCAAAATACAGAAGTAGTACCAAGCAGCGCCTGCAATGAAAACGTGGACACCCACTTTCTATAGGCAAAAAAAGTGGGTGTCCAAATTTCCTTCAGTTTTGCCGGCAATTCACCGGCAAGCTCTGTAATCCACGGTCAAACGCCTCCAAAGAATCTCCGTGGGTTCTCCACGAAGATCCCTTGGATCTGCTCCTCCGTCACTCCGGCGGCTTTCATTTTGGGAAGTATCTTCTTGAACAGGTAGTCTGGGTACCAATTGGAGAATTGGGGGGGCAAAATCCCAGGCCTCCCGAGCCACATAAAAATACAGTCATGTGAAAGCATGACCC
Organism: uncultured Acidobacteriota bacterium; assembly: GCA_963761825.1. Lineage (GTDB taxonomy): Bacteria > Acidobacteriota > UBA6911 > UBA6911 > UBA6911 > UBA6911. Next base: position 223,461 of record CAVXIH010000016.1, on the reverse strand, counting down.
TATCGCCATATCCTTGCGTCACCAGGGAAACGATATTGTCTTCCGAAGCAGGCGACATCAGCGGATTACAGCGGTCAAAGCCGAGATAGAAGCCCGGTTTCTTCAGCTGGGACAAGGCATACCCGATATCCTCCGAGTTATTCTGGTGGCCGATCATGATCCTTGCGGGATTTGCGCCCAGCTCGACAAAAAGATCCTGCTGCGCAGGTCCGACTGTCGCGCCTTCCGTATGCGTGATAATCGAAACTCCGGTCTCCTGCGCCACGCGCACAGCAGCCTTGAAAACCGCGGCTTCATAATCGCTGATGCCCGGATCTCCTGTCGCCACTTTAATGAGTCCCGCCCGGATGCCGGTTCCCCGGATGCCGACATTCAACTCCGTGGCAAACAATTCGCAAAGATCTTCTGCCAGATTCCGGCCTCTCATGGACGACTGCCATTTGTAGTAACCTGCCGCGCCGACGCTTTCCGGGAAAAGACCTGTGGAAGCGATGATATGCACTCCGGATTTGATGGATAGATTCCTTAACAGGACAGGGTCACGGCCGCCCACATCCGCCGCAGTCGCATCGACAATTGTCTTCACTCCAAGTTTCTTCACATCCTCCAGGACCTTGAGGCACACGACTTCCGCCGCTTCCCGGTTATAGGGTGCCAGGCTGTCATCAGCGAACCAGCCCGGATAGGCAAAGGTGACGTGTTCGTGCATGAGGGTCATGCCAAGATCATCCGTTGAGATCGGTCCGGTTACGGTCATCACGGTGTTTTCCATTGCGCCTCCAGGCTTCGAAAACAAATTGGACGTCCTCTGATTACTGCAGAACCATGATACCTCAATGAACCTGCGCTATACCAAGCATGCCTAAGCATACCCAAGAGTGCCATTACACCCAATGCCTCATGGTTTTGGCCTGCATGACTGCCCTGGGAGCGCCGGCGTCTCGCCTGATGCCGCATACTTTTTGCTTTCATGACGTCCTGGGAACGCAGGCGTCCCGCCCGCCGGCTGCTGGCAATCGCAACTTTCGAGCAACATATTCGATATTGACCTTTTTTCGGTTTTTTCAACAAAGAGCCGCCGAGACGGCGGCGTTCCCAGGACGAATAGATACAAATCACGGCTGGAGAAAACAAAGCCTGCGCTGGCTATTTTTTATACAAAGTACTTTACAATACAAAGCACAAGAGGTATCTTGCATACCATGAAAGTTAAAATGATTCTTCCCGCTCTCACCGAAGCCAGCAGCCCGTTTTTCCGTCCCATTAAATATTCGCTCTTTCCGCCGATCGGATTGGCCACGCTGGCCGCATACCTGGACGGCAACGACGAAGCCCGCATCGTGGACGAACATGTTGAAAAGCTCGACCTCAACGACCAGCCGGATCTGGTTGTCATCCAGGCCTACATCACGTCGGCCAGGCGCTCGTACCAAATCGCGGATCATTACCGGGATCGCGGCGTGTATGTCGCCCTCGGCGGGCTCCACGTGACATCGCGACCCGAAGAAGCCGCCGCACATGCCGACACCATCTTCCTTGGCCCGGGAGAAGACACGTGGCCGCAGTTTCTGCAAGACCACAGATCGGGCGCTGCAAAGCGCGTGTATCAGTCGACAAAGCGCACCCTGGAAGGCGCGCCCCCGGTTCGCAGGGACTTGATTCAGCGCCATCTCTATCTCGTGCCCAACTCGCTCGTGGTCTCGCGCGGCTGCCCGCATGCCTGCGATTTCTGCTATAAGGACGCGTTCTTTCAGGGGGGCCGTTCCTTTTACACGCAAACCGTGGATGCCGCTCTGGCGGAAATTGAGCGGTTGCCGGGAAAACACGTCTATTTTCTTGACGACCATCTCTTCGCGCATCCGGGATTTGCGGGCGCGCTCTTCGACGGAATGCGGGGCATGGGGCGTCTCTGGCAGGCGGCGGGTACGGTGAAATCCGCGCTGGCTCCGGGACTCCTGGAAAAAGCCGCCGCGGGCGGTTTGCGCAGCCTGTTCGTGGGGTTTGAAACATTAAATCCAGCCAGCCTGCACAGTCAGCACAAGATCCAGAATGTGGCCTGCGACTATGACCGCGCGGTCCATCGGCTGCACGATCTCGGTATCATGGTGAACGGAAGCTTTGTGTTCGGCATGGATGATGATGATGCAAGCGTCTTTGGACGCACGGTGGAGTGGGCGTTGAGCAAAGGGATCGAGACCGCAACCTTCCACATCCTTACGCCATACCCGGGAACACGACTCTACGCCCGCATGGCACGGCAGTCGAGGATTCTGCATCACAACTGGGACCTATACGACACGCGGCATTGCGTCTTTCGCCCGGCCCGATTGAGTCCCGATCAACTGGAGGCAGGTTATTGGAAAGCGTATACCGATTTTTATCGGTGGGGATCCATCCTGCGTGCCGCGTCCACTAAAGAAAGCTGGGCCAGGCGATTGCGGCATCTCACATATACGGCAGGCTGGAAAAAGCTCGAGCCTTTGTGGGATGTCATCATCCGCGCAAAACAAGTGCCTCACATGCTCCCCTGGCTGGAGCGCCTCCTGGCGGGATTCGAATCCAACGGGAACCAGGAAGCTCTGCTGGGAGCCGTATCTCCAAAATCCAATCTCGCTCATGAACCTTGAGCCACCGAAATATTGAAATTTTGAGGGATTCTCAATTCTATGAAACCCGATCCCCGAGCTGATTCATTGCCGCCAGCACGGCAGCTGGATCGATCCGTCCTTCAAACCAGACGATGCGTGAATGTGCCGGCACCTCGTCGGAGCTGCAATTCAGCTTCCGATCGATGCAAAGAATTAATGGATCCAAGGTTACGCTGCGCAGACGACTGAGTTTTTCCCGAAGATAGTCGGGCGTCCAGAACCCGACAATTTCAAGCAGAAACCGCTTTGAAGCATCCCGGCAATGGATTAGTGCAAAATCAGGGAATATTAAGGAATCGTCAGAAACAACGGGTTCCGGTTCGCGAATGAGATCCCAATCCAGAGTTGCTTTGGCGAATTCACGGGCAAAACGTTCTTCAAGACGGCTATCGAAGGCACGCGGCGGGTCTCCACCAGCGATAGGATCGCCGGAGCATAAGCGCGCGTTTACAATTCGGCCACGAAGCATGCAGCGTGCTGTCAGATCGAATCGTTCGCACCAGACAAGCATCGGAAGGACAGAGGCAAGGACGCGGCCATACATGATGGTATGGTGAAAAATCGAGAATGCTCCCGATATATGCAAACGCACTTTCTCGGGTTCAATGCGCCGGACAGTACATAGAAGGCGCCCCAGGTGTATCTGCCTGACAACCGCGCGGGCGCCGCCATAGAGATCGATAGTGACCTCGGATGCCAGCCTAAGTAAACCTTGTGCAAGAGCGAGGTTTGTACGTATCGCAAGCGAATGCGGATCGGGCATCGCTTTGGGAAGGTGGATGCATCGCTCTCCCGGAAGATCTGAAAATAGTTGGGCGTCAATCGCAGCAACGGACAATTCGAGGCGCTGTGCCCCCGCAGCAATGACCTCGGACCGATCGAATCGTCCTTCATCCCGGGCTTTTTGCGCTTCTTCAGTGATCACAGCCCGTAGCTTGCCGGCGTCAAGAAGCGGGCGTTGACGTGTACACATATCCAGAAGCGTCCACATTGCCATCTGCCGTTTACCGGCGGGAGAAAACACTCTCGGCGGCTTTTGCAGAAAAGATTCAACCTCGCGAGAGGGGTGGCCGTCAAGCCTGGCAAAGTCAGCAAGAAGAGCACGGAGCCAAGGATGATCTTCGGTTCCAAGCCAGACAGGTATTGCCTCTTTTCCGACAATCCGGACCTGGATGCGATTAGCCGGAAGCAAGCGCCCTCCGATGCTCATCAGCACGTCGCACCTCGAAAGTGCCGCGAGTTACAATGTCATAAACGATTGCCTTTTTCCCTTCCGCAGGTCGCAAAACTCGCCCGACACGTTGGATATATTCGCGAGAACCCTGGCTACCGCCGACTACTATGGCAATGTCAGCGGCCGGAACGTCAATACCCTCGTTCAGCACGCGTGCGCTTACAAGAATTCGCAACTCGCCTTTGCTGAAGCGCTGCAGCGCTTGTGTCCGCTCTCGGGGCCCAATATCACAGGTGATCGGCTGGACAAGATGCTCACGCGCCACATCATATGCGGTGTCGTTATCTGCGGCAAACACGAGGATGCGTGAATCGCGATGGCGCCGAAGCAGGTCATTGACAATACTTCGCTTTTCTCTTGTGTAACGGACGATTGCATGGGAATGCCGCCAGGCCACGATGGCTCGCCGTCCTGCATCACTTCTTGCTGCTGAGGTTACGAAATCAGACCATGAAGCCTCGGGCGCTGATTTGAAGAATGCGCGGCATACCGGACGGAACACCGACATATCGGCGTCATAGGCCTGACGTTCGGAATGAGTCAGCCCGACGGAAATTGTAACCAACTGAAAGGAGGCAAGATATCGACCCGCAAGCTCCTCAATGCTTGCTCGATACACCTCGGGCCCGATGAGCGCATCCAATCGGTCTCTTCGGATTTCATCATCGGGGAGTGTCGCGCTCAGACCAAGTCTTGCGGCAGCTATGCACATCTCAAGTGTTTCGTCTCCAATACCCGATCCGAAGTGATGCACTTCGTCGACTACCAGCAGATCGAAGCGATTGCCAAGAGTATCCATATGGCAGAATGCGCTGGCAAATGTGGCGACCGTAATAGGCTGTTCGATTCGGCTTCCATCCCCGTACGCTCCAATAGGTTTTCGGGCGGCTTCGCTTAGAAGCTTAATCCACTGGGCCATCAACACGCGTGTTGGAACAATACAAAGCGTTCGGATGCCGGATTGCGCAATTGCGGCAATTGCTACACGGGTTTTGCCGGAACCCGTCGGGAGAGCGATTATTCCTCTGCGACCTGACAGCTCCCACGATGCAATTGCCGCCGCTTGATAGGGACGTAGTTCCGGTTGAGGGACGAACGGCGGGGCCGCGAACTGGGGATGGACTTCATCCTGGAAGGCAATGTGCCTCAGCGTTAGCTCGCAGGACAGCTCTCTGTAATAACGTGCCGGCGCACGCCACGCCTTAACACGAGGATCCCAAAGAATTCCAGGAAGGCTCTCTGCGTCCGCCAAATCTCCAAGAAGCAGGAGAGTACCGCGATCGAAAAGCAACCGCATAATGCAATGTCCTCGAATGGCTATACCGCGCAGTGGCCGACAGCTACATCGCGTGTTCCATGCCTAATTGCACACTATCCAATTGCCATCAGCGGATTTGAGCCAAAACTTTTTGATTTATCTTCAGCATGCGAGCTGCAATCTCTCGACACTTTTGACCAAGACTTTAGATGACGGCATCATTCAGAGCAATCCGGCGCACCTGGCGAAATACGCAAACGTGGCCGACGGCAGAACTCCATCCCGGAAGTCAGAACGGCGCATTTCTTCATCAATTCATCGACTACCTGATGTGCAGATTATTGGTTTTGGGCTGAATATTGCACCATCATTTCTGTGCTTTTCAGGTGAACTAATGAAGCGGATGATCCTAAGGCAACCAGGATTGAAGACGCTGGAGCTCTATAAGTATTTGCGCTGGAATGCACTTATACGGCTGGAAGGGTATTATCGATGAATTTATCTTTATTGAGTAGGAGCAACTATTATAAAGGCCTGCTTGTGTTATTGAGAAGGGACCGAATCATTGATGCTCGCGAAAGGAAGCTTATGCTTCGGATGGGGGCAGCCCTTGATTTTGATAGGCGATTTTGTGAAGCAACTATTGATGACCTGCTATCGAACGCCCACATCACCAGAGAACCGATCATTTTCGCCGATGAACGAATTAAAAAGTGTTTTTTTCGTGACGCGCTGCGCCTAGCATTCATTGACGGCTGTTTTCATCCAATGGAATTGCGTTGGCTTAGGACAGTGGCGCGCGCCAATAATCAGAGCGAACAGTGGTTTAACGTTATTGCGCGGGAATTCAAAGAAAAGAAAGCAGCATTGGATCACTCCGCGCCCTTCGAAATACAACAGTATCTGTAAAGCACTCCTTAGCTCCGCAGCTTGTTCTGGATGGTTGAGTTTATAACGTTTGATTGGCTCATTGTGGCAAATCATTTGCAGCATAAAGGTCGGTACAAACACAGGATCCGACGCTTGGAGAGAGGAGTAATAAACATACGCTACGCATTAAGGGCATTTATTTCAAATGTGTGAGCAGATTTATAGCTCTTCTAGCGCATTTTTCCGATCTTCACTGCACCAAATGGTACGTCTGTGTACGAAATGGTACAGGCAAGGGATCGCAGTCGAATAATTGAAGCCTTCAGCCGGCAATCTTGCCAAGCCCTATCAATACAGCAGCCGAGCTATATCCGCAGAAACACGAGCAACAGGGTGGTTCGACAACGACGATAGTATTGACTACAAGGGAGCCGGAATATCTTGCCTATTCCTCGCAAAACAACGGCTTCATACATCTGGGCATCAAATTGCTAGTGATTCATTGCGTTGGCGATACGTTTTTCCCGCCGGTAAGGGAATAGGGTGCGGGTGTCCACACGAACAGCTGGCGTTGAGTTGTCGTCAGACTATGGATTGAGCCCCATATTTTTTGATCATGCGGCCGCTATCGGATGGCACAACAGCGTTAGGAGAATATCTCATAAGAAACGCATCAGAGAAGAAGCCGACAGTGCTTCACAGCGGGAAGAATTAAATGCATCTCCACAAGCTGAAAAAGAAATCTGCAACGCTGGCCATGGCGGGCTGCGGCTGCGTGTTGCTGTTGGTGCTGGCAGTCGGCATTATCGCGCTGGCTAGCACAACTGGAATAAAGGATTGGGCCTACGGATTGGCCAAGCGTGCCTGGTCAAGTCTTCCAAACCAAGTCCAAATCCCCAAAGAGATCAAGCTTCCTGCAGCACTGGGGCTCCCCGAATCCATCAAACTGCCACAATTGCCCAATCTGTTCATGCTTTCACCCCAGGAGCAAATCCTGCTTGGGAAAGAAGTGGCGCAAAAACAGGGGCTGGAGATGGAGTCATTCATCGATGCCCGGATTGACGCGGTGGGGATGCAGCTTGTCCGGGCTTTACCCGCCGACTATCGCGGTCCCGCTGAAGTGGGAGGATGGGCATGGGAATTCAAAGCGTTGCGGACGAAGGATGGGGCCGTAAACGCTATTGCACTTCCCGGGGGAAGAATCTATCTCTATGACGGACTCATCCAGTTAACCGAAGGCAATCCGAATCAGCTCGCCGCCATCATTGGCCATGAAATGGCGCATGTGGTAAAAGAGCATTCCGCAAAGCAGCTGCGAACCGAAGGCCTGCTACAGAAGGCATCAGCGCTGATTCTTGAAAATGCAGGCGGCGAAGGAGAAGGCCCTCAAAGTCAGATTATTAAAACGCTCGCCGCTCAAATGGGGAAGCAGCTTACTCAGATGCAACTATCCCAATTCGCAGAATACCAGGCTGATAGCCTCGGCTTGCAGTTCATTTCAGCCGCGAAATATGACCCTGCCGCATTTCTGGATGTTCTGGCAAAACTGAATCGACTTTCAGTGCAACGCAACGGCGTTCTAAGCGGCGTTTTCAGCACGCATCCGCCGACGGAGAAGCGAATTCAGGAAATTCAGAAGCGTATCAATACCATTGGCGTGGAGAATAAAGAGAAAGCGGAGATGATTTCTAATGCGTTTTCCACCGACAGGAACACGCGAGCCCTGCCAACAGTCCGACCTGAAAGGAAATATGTAATACGGCAGATTGGCTGCGTATCTAAAGCAGAACGGGATTTATCAGCATTGGATTTGCGGCAGAACGGAAGGGTAAAGGGATGAAGCGCACGCTAATCATCATAGGGGTTGTTCTCGGCCTGGCCACATTCGGCACCATCCTATTTGTGGACCTGGACGAATGGTTTCCTTTTCGCAGGCCTTTAGCTGAACCGATTGCCAAAAGCGAGAAGGAAAAGAAAGTGCTGGCAGTGCTCAACGAGATGGAGTCGGCAGGCAAAACATACCTGAGTGTCAGTGCCGCGGATGGAAGGATGCTGCGGCTAATCACAGAGGTTGCCGATGCTAAAAACGTGGTTGAGATTGGCACTTCCACGGGGTACTCCGGCCTCTGGATCTGCCTGGCTCTTCAAAATACCGGAGGGAAATTAACAACGTTTGAAATTGACCGTGGACGCGCAGAGCTGGCCCGGGAGAATTTTAGAAAGGCAGAAGTAGAGCTACTGGCAACAGTGGTTGAGGGCGATGCGCATCAAAACATTGTCCATTTGGCGGCACCTATTGACATTGTATTTATTGATGCCGACAAAGAAGGATATCTCGATTATCTGAACAAATTATTGCCGTTGGTTCGTCCCGGTGGCCTGATTATAGCGGATAACCTAAGCCAGGCGCCTGATTATGCAAAAGCGGTCTCGGCAAATCCAGAACTGGATACAGTGTATTGCGGTGATGGCGAAGAGCTGGGTATTTCGCTTAAAAAGCGATGATTCCGGTGTATCTGACACCGCTGGCATTTTTTGCCGGGCAGAATCAATTCCATGGCTTTCGCAGACTCTGAGAATGAAACATCAGCTAAACTCAATGAAAGGTGACAGATTATGAAATGCCCAGTATGCAAAGAACCCGATTTGGTAATGTCCGAGCGTCAGGGGGTCGAAATCGACTATTGCCCTACCTGTCGTGGAGTCTGGCTGGATCGCGGCGAACTGGATAAGATCGTTGATAAATCGCTGCAACCGACGGCGGTGCGACCCGTTTCAGGAGAAGTCCCTCGTCCTGTGGCCGATCCATATTATGAAGGCCAGGGCTATTATGACGATCACCAAAAACATGGCGGTCGTCACGGCTATAAACGAAAATCCTGGCTGGGAGATATTTTTGACTAAGAGTTCATCGTCGCAAGTTGATGCGGAGAGACGATGTATCGCCGAGGACTCCACTGCTTCCATGGACAGCAAACAGGATGGGCTGACCCCTCAGATGCTGGCTATTCTTGAAAAAGCGGATGGGAATGGCATTGCAATGGGGACCATCATTGCCACTCTTTCGCGGCGCAGCCACGCGGTGCTGTTTGTTTTTCTGAGCTTCCCGCTTTGTCTTCCCGTGGGTATTCCGGTGCTCTCTACGACCCTGGGCCTTACGCTGGGACTGCTTGGATTTCTGCTGGCAATCGGACGCGATGTCTGGATTCCAAAATTTATAGCAGTAAAAGTCATTCCTCCTAATCGACTGTCTTATATCATTAAGCGGCTTCTTCGAGTTTCTGCGCGCATGGAACGATGGTTTCATCCGCGCATGCTTTTCTTTGCCGCCAACGGCACGATGATTCGTACCCATGGAATATTTGTAATGCTAATGGGATTAACGGCAGCTATTCCCCTCCCGCTTCCATTCAACAACCTGGTTGCAGCCTTGCCGATACTACTGCTGGGGCTTTCCCTGCTTGAGCGGGATGGTGTGCTGGTGATTGTCTCTTACCTGGCGTCCATTCCATGTCTTCTCTATTACGGTGCCCTCGTATATCTTGGACATGCTGGATTTCAGCGCCTGATGGGATTTTAGCAGCCTTGAGAAAAAGCCCCTGACTACTCGTCTGAAGGACCTACTCTTATGATGCGGATGAAGGATGTGATCGGACTGGCTAACAATGATTCCCAGTTTCTGGGACTATCAGAGGAGGAGGCAGCCCGACGTCTTGTCGATGAAGGACCAAACGAGCTGCCGTCAGCAAAAAAGCGGGGTCTCTTCCACATCGCGCTCGAGATTATCCGTGAACCCATGTTCATGCTACTGATTGCCTGCGGTTCGCTATACCTCCTTCTAGGTGACGTCAAAGAGGCATTACTCCTGCTGGGATTTGTTTTTGTTGTTGCAGGAATTACCTTTTTTCAGGAGCGCAAAACAGAGCGGGCGCTGGAAGCTCTGCGAGACCTCTCAAGCCCGCGCGCGCTTGTCATTCGTTCAGGCGAAAAGAAGAGGATTGCCGGACGTGAGGTTGTGCGCGGCGACCTGTTGGTGTTGTCTGAAGGAGATCGTGTGCCTGCCGATTCAATCCTTCTCTTCAGCACCAGCCTGTCGGTAGATGAATCCCTGCTAACCGGCGAGTCTATCTCCGTATCAAAATCTCCCGCGGAGGGACCGATGGACCTAGGACGACCCGGTGGAGATAACACTCCATTTCTTTTCTCGGGTACGCTCGTTATCCAAGGCCAGGGGATAGCGGAGGTCCGCGCCACAGGGTCAACTACCGAGATGGGAAAGATAGGCAAGGCACTGCAGGTTTTGGAAGTTGAAAACTCACCGCTTCAACGTCAAACGGGCAGGCTGGTCAGGCTTTTCGCTTTCATTGGCTTAGGAATGTGCTCAGCGATGGTGCTTGTCTTCGGGCTGACACGCGGAGATTGGCTAAAAGGACTTCTCGCCGGTCTCACCCTCGGGATGGCGATGCTTCCCGAGGAGTTTCCGGTGGTGCTGACCATCTTCCTCGCCCTTGGCGCATGGCGGCTCTCCCAACACCATGTCCTGACACGACGCATCCCTGCGGTGGAGACGCTCGGGGCGACCACCGCCCTGTGCGTGGACAAAACAGGCACCCTTACACTGAACCAGATGTCGGTTGCGGATCTCTGCGTGGAGGATGAGGTCCTCGAAATTGACTCGAAAGAGGCTCGACTGCCGGAGGCATTCCACTCGATAGTGGAATTTGCCATCCTGGCCAGTCCTGCGGATCCCTTCGATCCCATGGAAAAAGCAATGAAGGAATTGGGGGAACGAACGCTTGCGAATACAGAGCATCTGCACAGCGGCTGGGAACTTCAGCGAGAATATCCTCTCTCGCGCGCGCTTCTTACCATGTCCCGTGTGTGGCGATCGCACGACCGATTGGAATTCATCATTGCAGCCAAAGGCGCACCTGAAGCTATTGCCGATTTATGCCACCTCTCGGACAGTGAGCGAAGTGTATTAGCTCGCCGGATTGGAGTTTTGGCGGAAAAAGGACGTAGGGTTCTCGGTGTTGCGCGAGCGACATTTCAAGACAAAGGCTTCCTGCCTGAAATTCAACACGATTTCGATTTTGAGTTTCTCGGTCTTCTCGGTCTGGCAGATCCGGTGCGGCCGGGAGTTTCCGATGCGATCGCAGAGTGCACAAAAGCCGGGATCCGCGTGATCATGATCACCGGTGATTATCCGGGAACGGCACAAAGTATTGCGCGTGAGATCGGTCTCCAAAACGCATCCGAAGTTATTTCAGGTCCTATGCTTGATGCGATGAGCGACGAGGTTTTGGCCGATCGCATAAAGTCCGTGAACCTGTTCGCGCGGATGGTCCCTGAACAGAAGTTGCGGCTTGTCCAGGCGCTCAAAGCCAATAGTGAAGTTGTTGCAATGACCGGGGATGGCGTTAACGACGCCCCCGCTCTTAAAGCCGCGCACATAGGTGTCGCAATGGGGGGCCGCGGCACAGACGTGGCAAGAGAAGCGGGATCGATCGTTCTGCTCGATGATGCGTTCGAATCAATCGTCAAAGGAGTCAGAACGGGTCGCCGGATCTTCAATAATCTGAAAAAGGCCATGCTTTATATTTTTGTGGTCCACATTCCCATTGCAGGGCTTTCACTTGTGCCTGTCCTCCTCGGCTGGCCGCTCCTGCTTCTGCCGGTCCACATAGTTTTCCTTGAGCTGATTATTGATCCGGCCTGTACGGTTGTTTTTGAAGCCGAGCGTGAGGAGTCGGGTGTTATGAGCCGTCCACCCCGGAGGCTTAGCGATTCACTCTTTGGGGCGCGAAGCCTTGTTGTAGGTTTGATCCAGGGCGGAGTCGAGCTTGTGGTAGACCTTGTTCTTATTTTTGGGATTCTTCCCATCTATGGCGAACAGGTGACACGAGCCGCAGTATTTACCAGCATGGTTCTCTGCAATCTTGGGCTTATCCTGATAAGCCGCGCTGGCAAGCGTTCTCTGATAGAGACGCTCTGCATTCCAAATGGTCCTCATGCCTGGGTCACAGTCGGATCACTTGGGCTGCTCGCAATGGCGCTCTTCATCCCATGGCTCCAGAAGCTTTTTATGTTTGCGTCCATTCCTCCTGAAGTTCTTGGACTTTCCATAATTGCATCCTTCACCAGCCTTGTGGCAGCAAACGTCGCTCGGCGATGGAACGTCAGCTAGCCCGCATTTCTCTAGGGCTTTCTAACTCCGGAGAATTTTGCAGCCAGATTAATTTGCGATCAGGGGATTGCATTTAGGTCTGACGACGGTGCGACGCCGGTTTCAACTGCATCTTTGCGGATGCCGTGCTTCTCCATGCGATAGTTAAGCGTCCTTCGGCTTATATCCAGGTATCTGGCCGCCTGCGTCTGATTCCAATTGAATTTTTTCAGAGCCTTTATAATGAGATCCTTTTCTATTGCCTCAAGACTTATTCCTTGAGGAGACAGGTCTAACCGGATTAAGTCCGGGAGAGAGCTTCCTCGTATTAGAAATTCTGGCAGATCATCCGCGGAGATTTTGTCTCCAACCGCGAGAACGACCAAACGTTCGATAACGTTCTCCAACTCCCTTATATTTCCTGGCCAATCATAATTCGAGAATCCAGGCAACAGTGATTCCGGCAGGTGGAGTTCGGTGCGGCTATGTTTCTGTTTGGATTTCAAAAAAAGATGCTGTACCAGTTCCGGAATGTCTTCGAGCCGCTCTCTGAGCGGCGGCAATTCCAAGGGAATTACGGCAAGTCGATAATACAAATCTTCTCGAAACGTGCCGTCCTCAATCATGGCTTGAAGATTCCGATGAGTCGCGGCGATGATGCGAACATCCACTTTGCTTGAGTTGCTTGCTCCGACCTTCTCAATTTCTCCCTGTTGAATGAGCCGCAGCAACTTTATCTGTAGATCGAGTGGGAGTTCCCCAATCTCGTCAAGAAAAAGGGTTCCTCCGTCGGCCGTCTCCACTCGTCCCTTTTTTGCGGTAGTTGCGCCGGTGAAAGCCCCTTTCGTATGGCCGAAAAGCTCGGATTCCATCAGGTTGCTTGGAATGGCGCCGCAATTGATAGTTACAAAAGGCTCATTTTTGCGACGGCTGTTCTGATGAATGGCTTTGGCCAACAATTCTTTTCCCGTGCCGGTCTCGCCGCGTATCAGCACAATCGAATCGGTTTGGGCTACTCGAGACGTCATTTCCAGAACTCGAAGCAGTATTTTCGAACGGCCGATTATGCTCTCAAAGCCATATTTCTCATCCAGCGTATGGCGAAGATTGCGCACCTCTTCGAGCAATTGCTGGTGCTCCAGTGCGCGATTGACTACCAGTGTCAGCTCATCGTAATCGATGGGCTTGGTCAGATAATCGTAGGCGCCCGCTTTCATCGCTTCCACGGCAGTTCTGACGGTTCCATAAGCAGTAACCATAATGACGGTCAGTTCCGGGTGATCCGTTCGGAGCGATTTTAGAATATCCATACCTGACATGCCTGGAATTCTTAAATCGGTTATGACCAGATCGAGAGTAGCCTCTTCCAACACTCCCAAGGCTTCCTTTCCGCTGGCTACCGCAAGTACATCGCAGCCAATCTCTTCCAGTTGCATCTCCATGACTCGCCGCAAACTGGCATCATCATCGATTACTAATACTTTTCTTCGCTTCATATAATTTTTTTGGGATGCATTGGCATCAAAACGGAAAAAGTCATCCCCCGGTCCGAATTTCTCTCGGCTGTTAGTGTTCCGCCCAACTGCCCGATAATTTGATAGGCGACAGATAGGCCCAGGCCTGTACCGTTTTCCTTGGTAGTAAAGAAAGGATCGAAAATCTTATCAAGATCTTCAACACTTTACACCGCTGCCTTGGTCCTTCACCTGAATAAGGAGATCCGACCCGCGAATCCGCGCTTGAAGCAGTATTTCTCCTCCATCGGAACTTGCCTGTATGGCATTTATGAGAAGGTTGACAAGAATTTGTTTGAGTAGCTCCGGATCGCATTCCAGAGAAGGCAACTGAAGCGCCGTCTCCTTTCGTAAGGAGATAGACTTTTGGTCAAGTGTATGTGAGACCAATTTAGTTACCGAATCAAGGACAGACGAAATATCTATTTCAATCAACTTAGGGGGACGGGGCTTGGCATAATCTAGAAAGCTGGTCAGCAAATTGTTAAGACGCTGGCATTCCTTTTCCATAATATCAAGGCATTCAGAACGTTTCTCAGCTGCGGATGGATTGCGCCGCAGAATCCCGATTGTGCCGGAAAGACTGGCAAGCGGGTTACGAATTTCATGAGCTAGCCCGGCCGAGAGTTGCCCAATTGCATAAAGCCGCTCGGCCTGTTTCATACGCTCAAAATTCTCCTGCAACTCTTTATATACCAAGCTCAATTGCTGAGTTGTCTTTTGTAGTGCTTTCTTCTGCTCGCGTTGGCGATCGGCGAGAATGCCCGCCACAAGCCCGACTAAAATAAAGTCCACCGTTTCTGCCGATTGACTAGTCAGCTGATCTTGGATGGATCCCTGCGCAGCCAGAGTGCCTAAGGTGAAGAGCGTATCGCAAGCTCCCGAAAAGATTGCCGTAAAAAGCCCCCCTCGCCACCCTCGATATAAAGCCACGATCACAATCGGCAAAACATATAAATTCTGCAAAATATTATGCAAAAGAATGGCCGTATGCGGAACGAGCTGTCGCACCATGCTAATACAAACGATGCTGGCTGCTATCGTTGTAACACCGGTCCAGTTGTATTTAGATTTAATCTCCATTGCTTTTATCCCTCGGCCGCCTTCTCATGGGGATTGTAGTCATGTCCCCAAGCTCCAACAAGGTAATTTCCCCAAATCATGCTGGCGCACGGCAATAGCAAGGACATGGCCTGATTCTGAGGCCACTCATGAAGCCCATATTCTGCTTCCTTCTTATGTGAAGAAGCCAACACATTCCTTCGATATTTCAGTGCATTAAAAATAATCCAGGCAGCCTGGCCCTAGATGCGGTATGGCCCGTACCTAACAGCGTAATCATGGTCGCAATTGAACATTTGGGTGTTCCAAAAGGTACACCCATGCACGAAAACGCACCCCTGAATCATTCATTGGGCTTCACAGCAGGCATGTTTGTCGCCGTTTTCATTCATTTTCTCTGGTTGGTAACAGCACCTAAATCTTTGCGTTAAAGAAATAATCTGGATCCTCAGCCGTTTTTTGCAGACCGTAGCTCTTCAAAGTCATTTATGGCAATCAAATTGCAATACAGACCATGCCAGCAAAGGATACTTCATATCAACCATTGGCAGGGAATCGAAGATGAATCAAATCAAGGTTGTGATGCTCTTATCTGTATTAACGGCACTGATGCTGTGGATAGGACATGCGCTTGCCGGCCAATCAGGTCTGATAATGGCTCTCATATTTGCCGGCATCATGAACCTATGCACATACTGGTTCTCGGATCGGATGGTATTGCGGATGTATGGCGCCCGGGAAATGAGCGAAACGAATGCTCCCGGATTACATGCCATCGTCCGTGAAATAGCAACACGGGGTGGGATTCCAACGCCGAAACTTTATCTCATTCCCGATGAGGCCCCCAACGCCTTTGCCACTGGCCGGAATCCCGCGCACAGTTCAGTGGCCGTCACAGAGGGCTTGATTCGAATGCTAACCAAGAACGAGTTGGCAGGCGTCATTGCTCACGAACTCGGACATATTAAGAATAGGGACACACTCATCATGACCATCGCCGCAACCTTTGCCGGCGCTTTGAGCATGATAACCAATATGGCGATGTGGGGATCATTTCTGGGTGGGTCCACTTCTTCTAACGATGAAGATCAAGGCCCCAGTCCCTTAGCCGGTCTCCTGGGAATTCTGATTGCACCCCTGGCAGCAATGCTTATTCAAACTTCAATTTCCCGATCGAGAGAATTTCTGGCCGACGAGACCGGAGCGCATTTAAGCCGCAATCCATTGGCGCTGGCCAGCGCTCTCCGGAATATTTCATCGTACACTCAGATCGCGGCACGGCCTTTAGGTTCACCGGCCACGGCGCATCTTTGTATTATTAATCCATTTTCAGGGGGCGGGCTGTCTCGGCTTTTCAGCACCCACCCACCCACGGAGGCGCGCATCGCACGCCTTGCAGAACTCGCAATCCGGGGCACAATCCAAAATGTTTGATTGCCGGCGGCTCCGCAGGAACATTTTTACAGGCATCCGTATTTATTTAGGAAATGTAACGATGCAATGAACGCAAAGCACTGGGCATTTTTCTATACGGTTTTAAAATGAGGCAGGCATGAATCATTGGCTGTTGATGTCAGTTATTAAATTAGCAAGTGTGATCGCGATTATCAATTTTGTACAAATAAATTGGGCATTTGCACAATCTCCGAAGGCGCAGGCTTTCTCCATTAGCGAGCGCATGCGCGTCGATGGCAAGCTGGACGAGCCGGCGTGGAAATCCGCCGTCCCCATCGGAGATCTGGTCCAGGTCCTTCCCAAGGAAGGGGAAAACCCAAGCGAAAAGACCGAAGTCCGTGTTCTCGTCAGCAAAGACTCCATATTCTTCGGCATTACCTGTTTCGACCGTTCGCCCGCGTCCATCATCTCTACTCAACTCACACGCGATGCAGAGTTGGAAGTGGATGACAATGTTTCGGTTGTGATAGATCCGTTCTTCGATCACCGTAATGGTTTCTTCTTCAAAATCAATCCCAATGGGGCGCGCGCGGACGGACAGATTTCCAACAGCGCCGAGTTTACTAGCCTGGATTGGGACGGGATCTGGAATGGACGCGCGCGCATCACGAGTGATGGTTGGGTTGCTGAAATCGAAATCCCCTTTAAAACCTTACGCTTCAAGCCCGGCCAGTCCGTATGGGGACTGAATATTGAGAGGGCGATCAAGCGGAATAACGAGACCGCTCGATGGTCCGGCGCCCGCCGGGACATATGGCTGAGCAATCTTGCTGAAGCCGGGCAGTTGGAGGGAATACCGAATGTTCGCCAGGGAATGGGGCTCGATATCCGTCCGTACGGACTGGTGGTCCGCAAGGAAGGGAACGATTGGAAAGCCGATGGCGGTTTCGACATTTCCAAAAATCTGGCGCCCAATCTTAATGCTTCGCTGACCGTAAACACTGATTTTGCAGAGACGGAGGTGGATGCACGGCAGGTGAACCTGACCCGCTTCGATCTTTTCTATCCCGAAAAAAGAGCCTTTTTCCTTGAAGGCGCAGGCGTTTTTGACGTAGCAACCGGAAATCCCATGATGCCCGACCTTATTCCTTTCTTCAGCCGGCGCATAGGATTGATGGAACAGGACGGAATCCCCACCGAAGTCCCCATTATCGCCGGAGCGAAGATCACAGGCAGGCAATCCCGATATAACATTGGCTTCCTTGATGTCCAAACCGGTGAGGTCGATGATGTAGGCCTCAGCGGGCAAAATCTGCTTGCCGCACGCGTCAGCCGGGATTTCTGGAGACAGTCCTATGTGGGCGGGATTTTCACCCGCGGCAATCCCTCCGGCCTCGGAAATAATACCCTGATCGGCGGCGATGTCCGCTTTGCCACTTCGAGCTTCAGGGGGAATAAGAACCTCAGCCTCAGTCTTTTCGCTTTCCGCACCGACGACGAGTTCAGCAACACCACCGACTATGCGGGAGGATTCTCCATCGATTACCCCAATGACCGCTGGTTTGCCAATCTCTCCTGGAAACAGATCGGCGAAAATTTCAGCCCGGCCCTGGGATTTGTCCCTAGAAACGGCATACGCAAAACAAATGCAATGTTCATGTTCAGGCCGCGCCCCGAAAAGGCGGGAATCCGGCAAATCACCTTCCATGCGTTCCCCGAGCTGATCACGAATCTGGACAATCGTGTGGACAACTGGAGAGTGGACATATCTCCCTTTGAAGTTGAATTCAATTCAGGTGATATGTTCGAAATACAGGTCTCGCCGGAATTCGAACGGTTAACAGATCCTTTCCCTATCAGCCGAGACGTTATCGTACCTGCGGGATCCTATCAATTCGCTCGCTATGGCGTCAGTGTTGAAACGGCCACCAAGCGGCCGTGGGTGGTCAATTTCGAGGCAAATTTTGGAGGCTTTTACAACGGCACGAGAAGAGACCTGGAATTTGAACTCACACTCAAGCCCGGTCATCACCTGCTTTTAGGACTGGCGGCGGAGCGGGCCGATGTCGATCTTGTTCAGGGCAAGTTTTTCACACAACTTTTCGCCCTGCAGGCGGATTATAACTTCACTCCAAATATATCCTGGGCGAACACGGTTCAATACGATACCGAATCAAGAATTCTTGGCTTTCAAACACGCTTCCGCTGGATCCTGAAACCCGGCAACGATCTTTTCCTGGTGTTGAACCGTGGCTGGTTTAAAACCTATGAGCACGACTATGTTCCAAGCTTCGATCGCGGAACGGTCAAACTGCAATATACTTTCCGTTTCTAGCTGGAGATTTATGAATTTTCGCAAAACTGTATTTTGGCTTCACCTCTTCTGCGGTGTTATCACCGCAATTGTTGTATTGATAATGTCTGTGACAGGAGTAGCCCTTACCTATCAAAAACAGATGACTGCGTGGGCAGATAAAAAGATGTATCGTGTACAGACAGCTGCCGATGCGATGCCCCTTTCAGCAGAGGCGCTTATTGAGAGTTACCGCAAAGCGCAGCCTACGGCTAATCCCATAAGTCTCTCGCTTTCGTCCGATCCGGCGATGCCGGCAAGCATCACGGCAACGCCCAATGAAACGATATATATAAATCCATATACGGGAGAGCTTTTAGGCACTGGATCCCATAGCGTCCGTACTTTTTTCCGGGTCATGACCGATTGGCACCGTTGGCTGGCGCTCTCGGGTGAAAACCGAAAAATAGGAAAAGCGGTGACGGGAGCCTGCAATTTTATTTTTCTATTCCTTGCGATCAGCGGATTGTATCTCTGGTGGCCGAATAAGTGGACGCGCAGAATAGTTCGCGCCATTGCATGGTTTCGTGCCGGATTATCGGGTAAGGGGCGCGATTCCAATTGGCACTATGTGCTCGGCTTCTGGTGTATGGTGCCGCTGATATTGATCATTCTCAGTGCCGTAGTCATCTCCTATCCATGGGCCAGCAAGCTGGTGTTCCGAATGGCAGGCAGCCAAATGTCGCCTCCGACCGGTCCGCCGGGGCCTGGAGGACTGAGGGGAGGGCCGCCTTCCGGATCTGCCGCACGCAGCGCAATACCCGGAAGCGGGCCGGGTCGCCAACAAGCGCCTTTGCAGCTGGAAGGCCTGGATAAAATGCTGGGAAATATCCAAAAGGGAGGTGGCGCCTGGAAGACAATCAGCTTTCAGCTGCCGACCATTGAGAACAAAACCATTGCCTTCTCTGTTGACACCGGATTGGGAGGTCAACCGCAGCTCAGATCGACAATTACAGCAGATAAATCCACGGGAGAAATTATTCGGTCGGAACAATTCAAAGATATGGATCCTGGCTTGCGCGCACGGCTGTGGATGCGCTTTGTTCACACCGGCGAATATTATGGATTCCTGGGCCAGACCATTGCAGGAATCGCTTCCGCAGCCGGAGTGATTCTGGTATGGACGGGCTTGGCGCTCGCCTTTCGCCGATATATTGCATGGACGCGACGCCGCATTCAGGCATGAGCGCCGAGTTTAAAATCGCAGGTTATTAACATTGCACAATGGAATGAGCCCAAATAAATGTATTTGCTGATTGAGCTGATCCTTTTCTCTCCTCTGATCGCCTATGCCTGCATTCGTGTCCGGAAACTCATCCCGAGCCCCTCGCTCAAAAGCATTTTCCCATTCCTTTTTGTTCTCCTGTTTCTCGGTTATCCCATCGCAGAAGTGCTCTCTCACAGGGAAATAAGCGGTTGGACGCGCTACCTTGTGATCGCCGGTTATTACTGTCTTCCCTATCTGCTGTACTTCACCCTGTTGGTAGTGACCATCGACATTGTGCTTGCCCTGGCACGAATCACAAAGCTTCTGCGTGCGGAGATGGTATCCAGCCCCAGATTTCGGGCCATTCGCCTCGGTTGTTGCCTGATCATTCCAGTTTTGATTGTTTTTGCAGGAGCAATACACAACAATCGCCTGCAGGTAAAAGAATATTCCATTGAACTCCGTCAAAAGTCCTCAACGATAAAAGAATTGAAGATAGCGTTTGCGTCGGATTTTCACTTGGGCCAGATCACAAATGACCGACTCCTTGATCGATTCGTGAACAAGGTTAACACCCTGCACCCCGACATCATCCTGATCGGCGGCGACATTCTAGAAGGACACGGCAACGAAAACCTGGGCAGGTTCGAAGCGCAGTTCCGCAGGCTCAAGGCAACATATGGCGTTTATGCCGCTCCGGGCAATCATGAAAGCCATAGCGGCAGCTCAAGCGGCTTCTTTGTGAATTCCGGAATGAAGCTCCTCGAAGATGAAATTGAAATAATCGACAATGCTTTTTATCTGGTGGGCCGCAAAGACGGGCACACTGCAAGAAAGAAACCGATCGAGGATCTTTTAAAAACGGCTCCCGATGATTTGCCTATCATTTTATTAGACCATAGTCCCATAGACATCGAGAGCGTAAGCCGAAGCCGGGTGGATCTGCAATTATCGGGTCACACTCATAATGGGCAACTGTTTCCCGTAAACCTTGTGGTTATGCCATTTCAATATGAACTTGCCTGGGGGGCCGGGGCAAAGCGCAATACTCAATTTATCGTAAGCAGCGGTGTTCAGGCGTGGGGCCCACCGGTTAAAACGGCAGGTGATTCGGAAATCCTGTTTATCAAAGCTACCTTCCGGTCAGATGCCGAACTGCCAAGGCTGCGGCCGCCATCTGGATTCTAATTAATCAAGACAATATATTTCAGATATTGTTGCCAAGAAGGATGTTTCGTTCATTCGAGGAATGCATCCGGAATCTTAAATATATAGTATCTTACATAAATCATAATTCTCATCAAAACAGTTTTGAAACATAAACATCCATGATCGTATTTAGTGAATATTGTTTTGAATTCTTGGATTGGCAGGATTAGGCAAGCCGGTCTCGATTTGAATAGCAGGCTGACGTAAACGGCTTCATATTTCAGGCAAAGAAAGGAAATCATCCATTGAATCCCAAAGACTCCAAACCGCATGATTTGCAATCGGCTACAACAAGATCTCTATTGAGCCGCCGGGAATTGTTACAGCAAGCCATGGCCGCCGCTGTATTCTTGCCTCAGGATTTTCCGGGAGGATGGGGAGGGCGAGGACGCCGGCAAATGCGCCCGCGTCGAACCGTTGATCCCTCTCAAATTCCTTCCTATAAATATCGCACTCTGCCCGTAGGCCGTTTCCCAGCGCTTCAAAACGAATTTAATACCGCGCGGAATAACAGCCAGCTTGGCCGCAATAAAATGTATCTCGATCAGATTGCTCCTTTGAATTTCAAAGTGCCCGGCGATTTTCCCAATGCCAAATCCGTGGTTGTGGTTGCAGCTTATTCTAAAAACATGTATTCGAATTTCCGGCTGGACGGAAATTCCTACCGGATTATGATTCCATTCCAGTACTACAACGACGATTTAAATGCGGAGAAGCTTAAAGGCATTATCCAGAATGACATCATAAAAGTGCCAGGCCGGCGCATCGTGGACATCTCCCAAAACACCCCCCTGAAGCTGCTGGCTGCACGCAGCGGACTTGGCCGCTACGCCCGCAATAGCCTGGTTTTTGTGGATGGGATGGGAAGCTATAATGTGCTCTATGCCTTTCTTACCGATCATCCATTCGCCGAAGACAATTGGACCAACCTTGAAATTCTGGAAGAATGCAACCGCTGCCATGCTTGTGAACGAACGTGCCCGACTCGATGCATCAGTCGTTGGAGCTATAGCACCAATATCGATAAATGCCTGACGCTCTACAACGAAAATCCCGGAGAATTTCCCAACTATATTCTCGGAAGCATGCATCACGCATTGATGGGTTGCATGCAGTGCAAAGCTCCCTGCCCGGCCAATGAGGGGATCGCCGAGCTTGCCGGAAACCTGGAAGACATCTCAGAAGAGGAAACCCGAAAAATATTGAAAGGCACGCCGGATGATGCGCTCCTTAAGTCCTTGCAGCGAAAGCTCCGGCAATTCCGGGCTGCCGCTTCAAAGGATCAGTTTCCAATTCTAAAGAGAAACCTGAGCGTATTAATCAGGGCCTGAAGATATTTCTCCGCGGAATTTCAAGATTAAAGAATTCTGCTGAAGCGACATTCTATAAAAGTTGCAGGAAATAGTTTTTTCGCTTACAGGAGAAATATTGTTTTGACCGAGAAACGCTCGTTTGTCCATCGACTGCTGAAGGTTTTCCGGATTGTATCCCAGAGCATTTTCTTCTGTCTGTTTCTTTACCTGCTGCTGGGAACACATTTTTCGGGAAAGGATTATATCGGTCCGGTCGAAAGCTTTTTTCACTTCGATCCCTTGTTGGCCCTGACAACTCTCATTGCATCGAGGGAGTTCCTAAAAGCATTCCTTTGGGCCCTGATTCCCGTCATCCTGACGATTCTCTTCGGTCGCTATGTGTGTGGTTGGGTCTGTCCATTTGGCGCCGTGCTCCAGTTTTTTTCATACCTTTTTAAAAAGATGAAATGGCATGCGCCAAAGCTCACTGGGAATCGGCTTTTGCATTTGAAATATGCCGTCCTGGTTGTAGTCCTCACTGCCAGCATTTTTGCATTGGATCTTGCCGGTTACCTGGATCCTCTCTCCCTCCTGTATCGCTCTTTTATTGCGGTTGTGCTGCCGGCAGCTGCAATTGCAGGCGGTGCGACCGTATCCGTTCTCCCGGGCATCGGAATGCCTGCGCTTGCAGACAGCCTTGGCGAGATTCTGCAAAATCTGACAATCAACAAAACATTCCATCAGGGAATGCTCATAGGATTGGTTTTTCTGGCAATCCTTCTTCTGAATCTGTATCGAGAACGTTTCTGGTGTCGCTATCTATGCCCCGCCGGAGCACTGCTCGCTCTGCTGGCACGATGGAACCTGGTAAAAGTCAAAGTAAATGAGGAGAAGTGCACCCAATGCAAGATCTGTACGCTTCATTGCCAGACCCAGGCTACTCCCTTTCCCAATAAAGACTGGCAGCCTGCCGAATGTGTATATTGTTATTCCTGCGCTTCTCAGTGTCCCACAAAAGCCATCACCTTCCCGATCCTGGCGTCGCAGGCTGACACAAAATCCATCGACTTCCCCCGCCGCAAATGGATCTTTTCTACAGTGCTCGGCCTGTCGATAGTTCCTCTGTTCCGCCTCTCGGCATCCGCAAAAAGACCTTCAGGGAAGCTAATCCGACCTCCGGGTGCGCTGCCGGAGCCGCAATTCCTTGCCGCATGTGTAAAGTGCGGGGAGTGCATGAAGGTTTGTCCGACAAACGCTCTGCAGCCTGCATCCACGCAAGCCGGGCCGGAAGGTTTGTGGACTCCGGTGCTGGTGCCCAAAATTGGATACTGTGAGTACTATTGCTCGCTCTGCACTCAGGTATGTCCAACCGGCGCCATAAAGGAGCTTAAGATCAAGGAAAAGACAAAAGTCAAAATTGGCTCAGCCTGGATTAATAAAAACCGCTGCATCCCCTATGCCCTGGGCCGGTCCTGTACTGTATGCGAAGAGAAATGCCCAACTTCTCCCAAAGCCATCAAGATGATGGAAACAGAAATGCCTATGCCGGACGGCACAGTGGAATATCAGGGAGTTCCCGTTGTGGATCTTGATTTATGCATCGGGTGCGGAATTTGCGAGACTCAATGCCCGGTTTCTGACGATCCGGCAATTTACTGCACCAGCCTTGGGGAATCCCGTTCGCTAAAAACCGGTTCCTTCACATGGAGCGAGATTTCCAGAGAGTGAAAGTTTTCCAGGCTATCCGCCGATTTGTCTTCGGACCTGAATCATCCTAATGAAAACCCCGGCCAGTGCCAGAAGCAGCAGTATTTCCACGAATCCGCCCAAAGCGAAGAATCGGCTTAAAAGCCATAAAGCAAACAGAATCACAGCAATTATCCAAAGCATAGTGACTCTCCATTCTAACGACCGCTGGCTTTCTCTCAACCGGTCATAGGCGGCGGTTCATAGCTTCATGCCTGTGCTGCCCCAGGACGAGCTGCATGGCAGTCAAAGATTGACCGCACAACGGATCAAGGGTGCTCATGGCAGCCTTGCTTAAAGGGTTCGCAGATTCGATCAATTGTCTCCATTGATAGATTCCAAACTATTCTCCAGGGGGCGCACTCCTATCACGCAAAGCGGGGACGATAGAACCGGTGCCGGCAACTTTGACAGCGGTAAGGCAGCAAAAACAGCAGCGTGAAGAACACCCAGTCCCACCCGCGCCGGTGCGAACGGCTCAAGCGCGCAGATTGGCACTTTGGGCAGAATATCATCGTAGGAACCCTCCTTTCCCGACCTATCCGTGCGAGCTATCCCGGTGGCTCGCGCGGGCATCAGGCACCCTGAGAGAACTCAGGATGCCCGAGTAATCAAAATTTCCACAGCCGTCGTTTCTGCTACTTCGGAGGCTGCAGCTTTTCATCCTGCTTCCGTTGTTCGTCCTGGAGCCTCTTCTCTTCCTGTTTCCGTTGTTCGTCCTGGAGCTTCTTCTCTTCCGGCGTCAGCGGTTTGGGCTGAGAACGCTGTTGCTTCTGCATTGCAGGCTCAGTTTTCGCAGGAGGCGGCTTGAGTTCGCTTGGTGGCGGAGTTTGCAATCCCGGAGCCGGCTCGGGAACGATGGGCTCCGCCCGGGGATTCGGTTGAACAGGATTTGTTGCCTCAGGAGGCTTATTTGGATCAGGCCGGTTGCCCGGCCTGTTCGTAGGCTGCGTGTTGCCAGCCTGACCTGGCCTTCCGGCGTTCGGCGCATTCCCCAGCTGGTTGTCCGGTCGATCCACATTGGGTGTTTTCTCCATAGGCGGTGCAGGCGGTTGCGTACGCTCGCTTGGCAGAGGAGTTTGCGGCCGCGGAGCCGGCTCGGGAACGATGGGCTCCGCCCGGGGATTCGGCTGAACAGGAGTCGTCACCTCAGGAGACTTATTCGAATCAGGCCGTTTGCCCGGCCTGTTCGTAGGCTGGGTGTTGCCAGCCTGACCTGGCTTTCCGGCGTTCGGCGCATTCCCCGGTTGGTTGTCCGGTCGATCCACATTGGGTGGTTTCTCCGCAGGCGGTACAGGCGGTTGCGTACGCTCGCTTGGCAGAGGTGTTTGCGGCCGCGGAGCTGGCTCGGGAACGATGGGCCCCGCCCGGGGATTCGGCTGAACAGGCATCGTCGCCTCAGGAGGCTCATTCGAAACGGGCCGGTTACCCGGCCGATTCACAGGCGGCGTATTGGCGGGCTGGCCTGGTCTTCCGGGGCTCGGCGAATTCCCCGGCTTGTTGCCCGATTGGCCAACGTTCGGAGTGGCCGGCTTTGCCGGAGGCGCCAGTTTGACCGTCGGTTGCACGGTAGGAGTATTCGCTGGACGCAAGGTTTGCACTTCGTTCCGCTCCAGGGGCTGTCCCGGATGCTCGGCTAATGCCTTCTGCTGCCTGGCGAAAGGCACTGGCGGAGGAGGCGGCTGCACTTTGGCGATCACCTGCCGGTTAGCCACAGCGGGCGGCGGCGCAGCTACGCGTCCCGCGCTACTGGCCCTCGATCCCAGCACGCTCTCGCGTGAGGGCGCCACGGTAGCCCTCGAGCTCACAGGCCCGGAAGCTATCTCCCGCGCGTTCACGGTAACCGCGACTGCGGCCACGGGCTGTGCGTTGACGAAGGTGCGCTGCGGGACCACAGTTACTGCGCCCGCAATATTCTTGTTCAGATAGTTAACATTGGGGATGTTGGTAGATCTATTCACTATGGTTGTGTTATAGACGTTTATTATTGTTGTATTGTTGACCGTCGTATTGCTGCTATTAACTCGTGTCATATACCCCTGGCTCACATGGTAAGACGGCACGTAAACTTCACGAGGACCCAGCGGGAACCATCCCACATTGCCTCCAAACCCGATGCCGCCGGTGCCGAGGAAGACCACAAGCGCAGGCGCATAAACCGGCGCAACATTCATTGGTCCGGCTACCCAGCCCCAGCGACTTCCAATGGTCACCCAGCGTCCATAGTGAAAAGGCGCATAGCCCCACGAAGCATCATCCACCCAAGTCCAACCCCAGGGAGAAATCCAGTCCCAGTGTCCCTCGCGATAGGGCGCCCATCCGGCAGAGACCCGCGTGGGGAACCAAACATGTCCGTAGTTCGAATCGTCGCGCCAGTCGCCATAATCATCCAAATCGGCATAGCCGACGACATCTTCCGAGAGATACTGCGCCGAGCGTGACCCCTCGTGGCGGCGGTCGCGGCTGGAGGCCCAAGTGTCAAATTCATCGGCGTTACCGATGTCCACCACGTCCGCGTTGAGCGAGTCCGTACCGCTGAATGTGGCTCTCTGCCCGGCATGCAGAGTGTAGGACTGACCATTGCCGGTCGACTCGCCCTCACCTTCGCGCACGCTTACGACGGTATAGTTTCCGTCTTCGCTAGCCTCTACGCGGTATTGTCCGGGCTGGAAAACCGAAAATGCCAGGTTGGGCGTGTCCACCTCAAGAACATCGTTGCGGTTCAACCGCCGCACACTAATATTGAGCAGGCCCGATGTGAGCTGAATTTGCGTCATGCGATCGTCGAGGTTAAGAAACGAGAAGCCGGTATTGCCTGCCAAACGGATCACGACCGACCCTAGTTCCACTTCGACGCGCGCGTTCTGATCGGCCCAGAGCTGGTCGCCGGTCGTCATCGGCCGGTTCGAAACCGCCTGTACCCAGTCCGATTCGCCCGCGGGCTGGAATGAAACCGAGCCCTTCATATACCCCAATCGAGCCACTCGGTCAGGAGGATCATCCTGGTCCTGCGCAGCAGCTTGCTGCGGTAATGCTGCGGTCAGAAGAACAATCCCGACCAGCAGGCTTATCCAACTCAGTATATCTTTCAGCGTTTTATTCATAGCTTCCTCGATATCTTCATTTTGAAACCCCGGGTTGTCGGAGGAATCCCGCTCCGGAGAATCACAATCTCATGACTTTTATAACCGATTGGAAATTGCGCGTCAGTTCAGTACAGCTCACCGGGGTGATCACAAGTGCTCATTTGTCCGAGAACACGACAAGTTCACGGATATTCCTGACCTTAGGGAACGGCCTCACTTGCGGCGGCGAAGCCGGTCGAAAGCATCATTGGTCGTCGCCGCCGCTTTCGTCAGGCGAGATGACGACAAAGGCACCGTTGCCCTGACGATTGACGCGCAACAGCGTTTGCTCCTTTGCTTGAGCCACCAAATGAATAAAATCGGCAACAGAACGTACGGGCCGAAGGGAGCGAGCCCTGAAGTTTAGGCTCAGTCTGGATCGCCATTACAGCACCAAGCCCGCCTTCGGTGCTCCCAACAGGAAGGGAACTTGTCTGAAACCGTATGAGCGATGAGCATGGCGTCCCTAGCGGGACGCCGCGATAATAGCCCTGCACGAAGTGCCGGGAAACTGTCGCAGCGCAACAAAAGTTCCCATAGGGACGATTGAAATGCTATCAGTCGTCCCTACGGGACTCATTTCCTCCCTGAACCCCCAATCCCGGCACTTCGTGCCGGGCTATTTTCACAGCGTGCCTAACGGGACGCATACCGATAGCCCCTCATCAAGTTCCTTAGAAGGGCTTAACCTAAATCCTATTCGTAACCCAGGGTGAAAGAGCCCGCTTCGCGTGCTCTTTCACCCTGGGCTGTGCTGCATCGTCGGGACTTCAGGTGCTAGCGATTTGATGGATGGTTCGCTTTTCTGGCGATTTTAAGTTTTGAAAATCTAATTTAGACAAGTTTGGGTGGACACTACAACCTAGGGCGGAGTTGGTTTGATGGGAGAGTCAGGCTCGGTAAGAAGGAGGCGTCGGAGGCTTCTTAGATCATTAAGAATACGGCTGCTGCTGGTCAGATGGGCAGAAAGCAGGTTGAGTTGATGCGCTACCACTAGAAGAGCTTCTCTGCGCCGCTTTGCATTATCCTGTCCCGCCGCGGCTATATCAGAGTCTACCTCTTTGCGTGAATTTTTCACGTCTTCAATCATCAACTCTATTAATTGCTTCGCGCTTTCAATGCTTTCGAAGGTCAAGTTTTCCATTGGCAACTCCTTCGCGTAGAAGACTAATTCCCTTCAAATATTATTATACGCAGGAACCGTAGCGGCATCAGTCAACTCCCGAAACAAAGGACACAGGATCGTGAAGGCTACTCCATAGCTTTTGGAAAGGAACGGCGACGATGTAAATAATGCTCGCCTACTCTATTAAGTATGTCCCAATCCTGCAATATTTCATAGAAAATCGGGATAGTATTTCTGCCGCTAAAATTTAAACGGAACCGGCACTGGCGCGCGGGTTTGGGCTTAGCCACCGCGCTTATCAGCCAGCGAGTCTTTGCAGCTATTTATTTACTATCCCTACGTTTTGACTGGAGAGAGTAAACTCATTTCCTTGACAGGTCAGCTTTCCCGGTCTTAGTATGCGACCAGTGCCGATGAGCTTGGCTCCCAAGCCGCATGGGGATTCCGGCTTGTCTCCAAAGGGTGTAGTTATTTTCTTCTTTCAATCTGCTCGCTAATTAGGAGGAGGAGGGAAAAATGGGCAAGAAAACTAGGCTAATAGCCCTGCCAATCTGTCTGCTGTTGGCAGGATGGCTTGTTATCCGGGCCCTGGCCGATGAAAAAACGCCTCAGATCATTCAGGTCAACGTCAACCAGCTCGGCCCCCAGAAACTGGGCCCGCTCCCAACAGTGGTCTCACCGCCGGGGAATCCGACATCGAGCCTGAAGATCCACCTTGGCAAAGAACTCTATTTCGATCCACGGCTGTCGGCCGATGGCACAGTCAGTTGCGCCTCTTGTCACAATCCTGCGCTGGGTTGGTCCGATGAAGGTCCGACCAGTAAAGGAATCCGCGGTCAGTTCGGCGGCCGCCGGGCGCCGCCGGTTTCCAATGCCGCGTATAGCCCACTCCAGTTTTGGGACGGACGGTCTCCCTCGCTCGAAGACCAAGCCAAGGGCCCTATCCAGAATCCCATCGAAATGGGAAATTCTCATCAGGCCATGATTCAGACGGTCTCCAAAATCGCGGGATACGAGGAAGAATTCAAAGCCGTATTCGGGGAAGGGCCGATTACCGTTGACCAGGTTGCGGACGCCATTGCTGCCTTCGAACGGACCGTCGTCACAACCGATTCGCGCTTCGACCGTTACGCCCGCGGCGATCAGGATTCCCTAACCCGGCTGGAGAAGCAGGGCCTTGAAATCTTCAATGGCAAAGGACACTGCACTGCATGCCATTGGGGCCCTTATTTCAGTGACGGCCGATTTCACAACCTGGGTGTTCCAGCCAAGGATCCCAAGAATCCCGACGTCGGGCGATACGCTGTAACCAAAAATCCGCGCGATATGGGAGCTTTCAAGACGCCCACAGTCCGCGACGCGGCCCGCCGCGCCCCATACCTCCATGACGGTTCGGAGAAGACCCTCGAGTCGCTGATTGATTTCTATGATCGAGGTGGCGGAAAAGATCCCAACCTTGATCCGCTTATGGTCCCGCTAGGTTTGAGCAGCCACGAAAAAAAGGCGCTTGTGGCTTTCATTAAGGCTCTGGATAGCCTCAATCCTGAAGTTGCGGACGTCAAACCAATCGCCCCGCAAGAATTCCATAAGTAAGGAGGAAGACATGAAAAACACATTGACCAGGATTCTTGGTGCTGCCTTCAGCCTTCTTATACTCAGCCAGGCTGCAATGGCCATTCCGGCATTCGCCCGCAAATATGGCTTCAACTGCAATATGTGCCATGTGGCCTTCCCAAAACTCAACGACTTTGGCCAGCGTTTCCGCGACAACGGCTATCAGATCCCGGGTCAGCAGGGACACGAGAAAACCGCCTTTGATAATGCAATCCCGTTCGCCGTGCGGACAACGGCCGGATATAGCGTTTACGGTTCCGACGGGCAGACGGCTACAGGTTCTCACCTCTACGGATTGGACCTGCTGGCCGCGGGCGTCCTTCACAAGAATATTTCATTCTTTTTTGTTTACACACCGCGCATCGACGAACCAGCCGCCGATTTTACCGGACCCGGCAACGGGGACAATCCTGCTCAGCTTGCCGCCATCGAATCGGCTAATGTCGTATTCAGCAACATCGTTCAAGATAAACTCAACCTGCGCGTAGGCCGATTCGAGCCGGGATTCCAGTTGCTCAGTTCCAGGCGGCTTTACTATGTTCTTCAGCCTTACGAGATTTACAATTTCAGCGGCTCGCTGAACAATTTCGATTTTTCAACAAACCAGATTGGAATTGAAGCTACGGGGCGGTTTAAGCCCGGCCTGAAGTACGCCGTGGGCTATGTTAACGGCACCGGAGCCAACCCGGACAACAATAGGAACAACGATGTCTATTTCGCTCTGTCCAAGGTTTTCGGTGCGGGCGAAGGCCAATCGGCCGGCCAACGTGTCGGTTTCTTCAGCTATTTCGGCCGTCAACCGACGGATTTTACGGATACGATCGTATCGCCGGTGGGTGATATCAACGGCCGGGAGAATCGCTCGTATAACCGTATCGGCGGCGATTTCAGCCTGAACTGGAAAACGCTAAACCTCCAGGGTATGGCTTTCCGGGGCGTTGACAACCGTGCTTTCAATAGTTTTGATCTGGGAAAAGATTACTCATTCTGGGGAGGAGCCGTTCAACTAGACTGGGCCGCTCTTGCCAACAACAGGTTAGTGGCATCGGCGATGTTCAACTGGGTCCGCCCGCCCGGCTATGACGCGGACCACAAAGTGGACGCCTATTCTGTGCTATTGCGTTATTACCTCGGCAGTTGGTCCGCAGTGAACGTAGCCCTTCATGGCGAGTACACCCATCGAGTGCTCGGGGCAGACGACTCAACCAACGCAGTCAAGGATGACCTGTTTACAATGCTCCTGGACTTCGATTTTTAGGCCGAGCGAAAGCGCAGAGATGGCTTGAAGTTATGCATAGTTGAACAACATGAGCAGAGATCTGACTGTAACTCTGTTGAATGGAAGAAGTGTAAACGGCGGCCGGACAACGTTCCGCGTGATATATCGTCGTGCCGGCCGCCTCTGAGGAATGAACTTTGGAACGTTCCCTCCACTCAAACTCGCGGATGCTCGAGATTGAAGTTAAACGGACCCTGGCAACAGCAAGAAAAATCTACAGCTGGGCAATCTCTCAGGATCCCGTCGAGAACAATCCATAATAGACCAGAGGATTGACCGAAAAGAACGATCGCTCAGCCAAATAAGAAATACACACTTCAAGGGTCTGCGTCCTGACCCTGAAGGCGTACCAACCAGCCCGAAAACTACGAAAACATTAGAGCTCGAAGTATGAAAAAAGAGTGGCTGGGGGCCGACGGCGTTCCTTGAGTCAGCGGAGAACCGGCGCGGCGGAGGGGACTCCGGTAGGCTCTCGGTGACTTACCTGCAGAATCCACTCGAGGGCCGCCTCGGTTTCGCGGAACAAAATGTCGGTGCCTCCGCTGAAACTGTGGTTCGCCGATTCAACGGGGACGAGACGTCGGAGCTCGGTGTCTGCGCCGAAGAGGGTGCGTGCGGAGGAAGCCGGAACGTATCCGTCTCTTGTGGACTGGATCACCATCACAGGAACAGGCGCAAGACGTGGAAGGTACTCGTACGTTTTAATCTCAACAAGTTCGCGTTCCGGTGCACCTGGCTTCTGGCCGGCCGTTTTTTGCCGGTAATGTACCACGTGCTCCTCTTGTTTCGTTAAGGCAACGGCGACCACCCCCATCAGACGCGGACGCAACTCCGCCTGTCCCGCTGCTACTACCGAAAGCCCTGCTCCCCGGGACATTCCCACCAGGATAACAGGGGTGTCTGGCCGTAGCTCGAGCTGCAGGCAGGCAGCGTCCATGATCAGCTCGAAATCTCTCACCAGCCGCTGCGGCGTTGTCGTTGTTGAGTAGTGCCGGAGGATTTTCAGGTAATTCTTTGCGCTGAATCCCGCAACAGGGTAGCCCCAGGATGATATCCATTCCATAAAGCTCTCATCCAAAGGGCGCCAACCACCGTCCCCGGTCGAATAGAGGACAAGGACATCGGGGTGCGCAGGCTGCCGTGGAGTGGACAGCCGCAATTGGAGGGGCCGATTGTAGAGTGTGACCGAGCTGATGAACTCCGGGCTGAGCGCGGTCTTCGGTGGGCGAACCGGGGACGAGCAGGCGCCAAGGAACATCAAGAACAGAGCGGCCGATACCAGTCTCTGCATACATCCCCCTCCCTGCGCAGCCGCCTTCGCTCGCGCAAAAATCAAAACATGAAAACGGGTAAACTTACGACCGCGCCCAACTGTTTGAGGACACGCCGTTACCTTGCGACATTAGGATGTCATAAACAGTGACCTGTCCCAACCAAGAATTGCGAATTGTGTGGTCACGTTCTGCAATTTGAGGTTGCTATATTCCCCGGATCACAAACAGAATCGGCTGCAGTATCGATTAGCCATAGACAGGTTTCCTGTGAGTTCGAGTCTCAATCGTTTGGCGCGTTTCCTGACATCATCATCTGTTTGAAATAACCTTCCGCCTTTATTAGGTCCTCTGGTTTTCCATCCTGCTCAATATGACCTTCATTCAAAACAAGGACCCGGTCCACATTGGTCAACATGGATTTTCTGTGAGCAATGATGAGAGACGTTCTATTCAAGCTTAGAACATCAATTGCATTTTTGATATGTTCTTCAGTCTTAAAATCGAGATTGGCAGTTGCTTCATCCAGAATGAGGATGAGCGGTTTGGAGAGGAATGCCCTTCCGAGAAGAATGCGTTGACGTTCTCCCAGCGAAAGCTCAACTCCTCTTTCCCCAACCAGAGTGTTCAATCCGCCGGGCAATCGGGCTAGGACTGGCATCAGCCCTGCAAATTCAGCAGCTTCCAAAACTTCTATCTCTGTCGCTTCTGGTCTGCCATATCGGATATTTTCAAGGATCGAATCCTGGAATAACATTCCTTCTGCCGCTACCCCGCGGATACAAGAACGCACAGAAGAAGGTCTGACCTTTGAAAGCGATTGGCCGTCAATGATGATCTCTCCAGAGACAGGTTTGTAGAGTGCCATCAGCAGGTCAGAGAGAGTTGTTTTCCCCGCTCCCGACGGTCCAACGAGGGCTACCTTTTCACTCGGGTTTATCTTGAATGAGATACCAGCGAGTATCTTTCGACCTCCAGGATTATAGCTGAATGTTACGTTATCAAAGATGATCTCTCCTTTACCCGGCAAAAAAGCTGATCGGTCTTCACCAGGCGAGACTTCCCGAAGGAGAAGTTTTTGAGCACGCCTCACTGAACCAATATTTTGCTGCAGAGATGTAAGGAGAGCGGTAAGGCCTTTGATGGGATCATAAACACGATCCACATAGGTAATGAAGAGTACAACATCCCCTGGCGTAAGCTGATGCTGTAAAGCTTTCAGTCCGCCAAAAGCTAGGACGCAAGCTTTCGACACCGAGACGAGCAGATCCTGCAGATATGAATAATAATTTTGAATCCTGTTCCTTTTAAGATACGTGGAATAGGCGTTATCTGCTGAAACTTCCAGCTTCTTTGATTCATAGGATGCGGTGCCCTGAGACTGAATGGTCTTGATACCTGCGATCGCCTGCTGGATCTTGCCGCTGACGGAGTCCCAGAGTTCGTAATACCGTTCAAGTGCGGAGTCAAGCCGACTGGACATACGCCAGGTCACAAGAGCATAAATAGGAACAACCAGAAGGACAATGCTGGCAAGCTCCCAATTAACAGTAAAGAGAATGACGAAAATGGAGATAAGCGTGAAAAGCTCAGGCCATACTTCCTGGGAGAACGCACTGAAAATAGGAGAGATCTGGTCGGACTGGTCGATCTGGTGGGCTATCGTTCCACTGGGCCTGGAATTGAAAAAGCTTATAGGCAGACGGAGCACATGTTTAAAGGTTTTTAATATATAGTTACGTTCGATCTCATTGGAAAGTCGTGCGCTCAGATTGTCTCCAGCCATATTCAACCCTTGCGCGATGGCCCGGAATAAAAGAATAAAGAAAGCCCCGAGCAGGACTGTGGCGAAAGCTTGGTTAATTGAACGGGCACGTAAAATCCGGTGTTTCGGACCGGGTTGTTCGGGTTTGAGAGGAGCATGAAAAAACCTGCGTGCGCTCCCTTCCAAATGTTCGAGGGAACTTCCAGTGGAGGAAATGAACCCTTCTACTTTAATGAAAGGTTCAGGCTGGACGAATACGCCTGCTATATCGTCGATGATTGCGCGATAGATCCATGGCTCGATCAGGGTTGTCGCAGTTCCCAGGGAGACAAGTAAAGCCACTAGGAGGAAGCCTTTCACTCTGCTTTTACCAAGCAATAAAATCCGGGTCAATGTATTCATATACAGCTCCTGTGATTGTCCTCCCGACATGATTTATATTTTATAATGAGGACTGAGGACAACAAAAGAAATGGGGTTCTAAAATTTCCCTATTTGCGTCTGGCTAAATGAAGGCCAATCTAAGATTTCTATCCTAGTGTATTTTCGGGAACTCAGAGATCGCGCTTAAGGAAAAATCGGCGCCTCAATTCATGGCAGGGTGAAATTTCCCTTTTTGAATTATAATAAATTCAATATAGAGTCTGATTTTAACGGCGGAGGTAACATTATACCGAAAACCTCTATGCACCTTATCACGGAATATATCAAACTCCTTAAAGCTATAGCTCGTTTGTCCATTCAATCCGCCCAGGATCACAGCCTAGCGCTTCATTTCATTGTGTCAGCCCATGGAGGGAAACTGTGAACATTACTAGACGCGGTTTTTTCAAGCTTACAGCCGCAGGCTCTACAAGCCTGGCAGCCATGGGTTTTTCACCCTCGGAAGCGCTTGCCCAGGTGCGCCAGTTCAAGCTTACCCGAACGAGCGAAACCCGGAACACTTGTCCGTATTGCTCGGTGGGTTGCGGTCTCATCCTCTATGGTCTTGGGGACAACTCCAAAAATGCGCGCACCGCGATCATCCACGTGGAGGGCGATCCGGACCATCCCGTGAACCGCGGGACGCTCTGCCCGAAGGGTGCAAGCCTTGTCGACTTTATCCATAGCCCCAATCGTCTGAAGTATCCTGAATACCGCGCGCCCGGAGGAACGGAATGGAAACGCGTAAACTGGGACTGGGCGCTGGATCGTATCGCTCGACTGATGAAGGATGACCGGGACAAAAACTTCCTTGCGAAAAGCGGCGATGTCATCGTCAACCGTTGGACTTCAACGGCATGCCTCGCCGCGTCAGCCTCCTCCAACGAGACCGGCTATCTCACCGTCAAGGTGTTGCGAGCGCTCGGAATGACGGCCTTGGACAACCAGGCCCGTGTATGACATGGCCCTACGGTGGCCGGTCTGGCCCCGACATTCGGGCGTGGCGCGATGACCAATAGCTGGGTCGACATAAAGAATGCCAATGTAATTCTGGTAATGGGCGGGAATCCCGCCGAAGCACACCCGTGCGGATTCAAGTGGGCTATCGAGGCCAAAGTCAAAAACAAGGCGCGCCTCATCGTTGTGGACCCGCGTTTCACCCGCACCGCAGCCGTAGCCGATGTCTATGCGCAGATCCGCCCAGGCGCCGATATCGCTTTCCTCGGCGGCGTGATCCACTACCTGTTTGCGAATGACAAAATACTTCATGAATATGTGAAGAACTATACAAACGCGCCATTTCTTGTACGCGAGGATTTCCAATTCGAGGAAGGGCTTTTCAGCGGCTACAACGCCGAGAAACGCAGCTACGACAAAACCACATGGGCGTACGATCTTGATCAGGACGGCTATGCGAAGGTCGATGCAACCATGCAGAATC
Organism: uncultured Acidobacteriota bacterium; assembly: GCA_963761825.1. Classification (GTDB taxonomy): domain Bacteria; phylum Acidobacteriota; class UBA6911; order UBA6911; family UBA6911; genus UBA6911. Next base: position 187,463 of record CAVXIH010000016.1, on the reverse strand, counting down.
CGCGTTGTGTGCTGCAGCTGATGAAAAAGCATTTTGCCGTGTATACGCCGGAAGTCGTCTCGAGTGTGACAGGTGTGTCTCGGGAACAATTTAGCAAAATTTGCGAGTTGATAGCCACGACCGCAGCGCCGGACCGAACTCTGACGAGCCTGTATGCGCTGGGGTGGACGCAGCACACCGTGGGATCGCAGAATATTCGCGCGATGGCCTGCATCCAGCTGCTCTTGGGGAATATAGGTATGCCGGGTGGAGGCGTGAACGCCCTCCGCGGCCACTCAAATATTCAAGGCCTTACCGACCTGGGAGTGATGAGCCACCTGCTGCCCGGCTACCTCGGGCTACCGGTCGAAGCTGAGCCTGATCTAAAAACCTATCTGGAAAAACGCACACCGAGCCCCCTCCGGCCCGGGCAGATGAACTTCTGGCAGAACTACCCGAAGTTCATCGTGTCGCTGCTGAAGGCCTGGTATGGACCCGCCGCCACGAAGGAAAACGACTTCGCTTACGAATATCTGCCGAAGAACGACAAAGTCTATGACATCCTTCAGGTATTCCAGCTGATGTCGCAGGGGAAGGTGAACGGGTACATCTGCCAGGGATTTAATCCGCTGGCATCTGTGCCTGACAAGGAAAAACTGACGGGATCCCTCTCGAAGCTCAAATTCCTGGTGACCATCGATCCTCTGTCCACCGAGACCTCAAACTTCTGGCAGAACCATGGCGAGTTCAACGATGTCGATCCCGCGACCATTCAGACGGAAGTCTTCCGTCTACCGTCCACCTGTTTCGCCGAAGAGGAAGGATCGCTGGTGAATTCCAGCCGCTGGCTTCAGTGGCATTATAAGGGCGCTGAGCCTCCGGGCGAAGCAAGGGGAGATGTCGAGATCGTGGGCGATCTCTTCCTGCGCATCCGTCAGTTATACGCAAGCGAAGGAGGAGCATTCCCGGATCCGATCCTCAAACTCTACTGGCCTTACAAAATTGCCCGGATTCCATCAGCCGAGGAATTAGCAAAGGAGTTCAACGGGTACGCACTAGCGGATATTCCCGATCCCAAGGAGCAGGGTAAATTTCTGGTTCGGCAGGGAGACCAGCTGCCGGGCTTTGCTGTCCTGCAGGCGGACGGCACTACAGCTTCCGGGTGCTGGATTTTCGCTGGGAGCTGGACGCAGGCAGGAAACCAGATGGCCCGCCGCGATCCGTCCGATCCCTACGGGCTCGGGGTCACTCCCGGATGGGCGTGGGCCTGGCCAGCCAATCGCCGCATCCTATATAACCGCGCGTCTGCCGATGCTACGGGCCGTCCATGGGATCCAAACCGGAAATACCTTTTCTGGAACGGAGAAAAATGGGCGGGAGCTGACATCCCCGATTACAGGCCTGACGTTTCGCCCGAGGATGGGATGGGACCGTTCATCATGAATGCCGAAGGCGTCGGGAAGTTTTTTGCACTGGCCGGGATGGCGGAAGGTCCATTCCCGACTCACTATGAGCCATTCGAAACTCCTCTGGACAGGAATCCCTTTTCGCCAAAGTCAGTGTCCAACCCTGCGGCCCGGATTTTTAAGGAAGATCGGGAACGGCTTGGATCGGTGAAGGATTTTCCATTCGTGGCAACCACGTACCGGTTGACGGAGCATTTCCACTTCTGGACCAAGAATGCCCGAATCCCGGCCATCCTGCAGCCGCAGGCTTTTGTCGAGATCGGCGAGGCCCTGGCGCAGCTGAGGGACATCCATAACGGCGATATGGTTTTCGTTCGCTCCAGGCGCGGCCGGATCAGGCTGAAGGCTCTCGTAACAAAACGCATCAGGCCCCTGCGGATTGAGGGCACCGAGGTGCATGTCGTCGGACTCCCGATCCACTGGGGTTTCGAGGGATTGACCAAACCCGGTCATCTGGTCAACACGCTCACACCGTTTGTCGGAGATGCGAACGTTCAAACACCTGAATTCAAGGCCTTCCTGGTCGATGTGCAGAAGGCATAGGAGGACGCTATGGCGCAGCAATCGGCTGACATAATCAAAAGCTCCGCTACGATATTCTCCCCGCCTTCGGCACGCAGTACTCTTGAAGTGGCGAAGCTCATCGACGTTTCCCGATGCATCGGGTGTAAGGCATGCCAGTCCGCGTGCATGGAGTGGAATGACCTGCGCGACCCGGTCGGCAGTTTTGACGGATTCTACACCAACCCGCAGGACTTGGATGATCAGACCTGGTGCCTGATGCGCTTCAAGGAGATTGAAGTTGACGGTGGCGTGCAGTGGCTGATCCTGAAGGACGGCTGCATGCACTGTTCCGATCCGGGCTGTCTTCACGCGTGCCCGGCGCCGGGCGCCATAATCCAGCATTCCAACGGCATCGTGGATTTCCAGCAGGAAAACTGTATCGGCTGCGGCTATTGCATCTCGGGCTGCCCGTTCAACATTCCACGGCTGCGCAAGGAAGACTCCAGAGTCTACAAGTGCACGCTCTGTTCCGACCGTGTGGCCGTAGGGCTCGAGCCGGCATGCATCAAGAGTTGCCCGACCCAGGCTCTGACATTCGGTTTGAGGGAAGAGATGCGGGCGATGGCCCACCATCGGCTCGAGGATTTAAGGGAGCGCGGCTTCAGCCAGGCTGCCGTATACGATCCGCCCGGGGTTTCCGGAACCCACGTGCTCTATGTCCTGCCGCACGGCGATCACCCTGACGCCTATGGACTTCCCAGGAATCCGACCGTTAGTCCTATCGTGGAGTTGTGGCGCAGCCCATTTGCGCGCGGGCTCGGAGTTTCTACCATGTTTGCTGTACTCGCCGCGGGTATCCTGCATTATATGCGGTATGGTCCTCTCGAGGTTCCCGGGGATAAGGAGGAGAACTAGCCATGATTCCATCTAAAGGCGATTTGATCTTGCGGCATCCGGTCGGCGAACGGGTCACTCACTGGGCGGTTGCCATCGTTTTCATCTTTCTGTTTTCCTCCGGGCTGGCTTTGTTTCACCGCTTTCTCTTTTGGATCTCCGCCCTATATGGAAGCGGCCAGATGATGCGCTTTCTGCATCCGATCGCGGGGATAATGCTCGTGCTGCTATTTTATCCCTATGCAGCAAGGGTATGGAAGGACAACCGTTGGGAGCCGGCCGACACAGAGTGGATGAAAAATATGTGGGCCTTCATGCGCAAAGAACATCACCCTTCGGATACCGGCAAGTACAATGCCGGCCAAAAGCTGATGTTCTGGTCGATGGTCCCGATAATTGCCCTGCTCCTGATAAGCGGAATCATTATCTGGCAGCCCTGGTTTGCCCCTGCTTTCCCGGCCGCCGTCCGGCGCCTGGCTGCATTGCTGCATGCCGCCTGTGCTTTCGCGATGTTTATCGGAATCGGAATTCATTGGTATGCGGCCTACTGGACTCGTGGATCGGTCCGGGCCATGGTTCGGGGTTATGTCTCACATGCGTGGGCCAGCTTTAATCATCCAGCCTGGTATCGGGAGATCGCGGAAAGGAAACAATGAAAGGTTCTTCCGGTATCGACATCGAGGGAATCCCTGAGATTGTTAACGTCCGCCCGCCTGTTTTGGAACGGGTTTTCGCGGGTCGTGCAGCCCGTTTCCGTTCGCTTGCGCCGGATAATATCCTGGGTGACTACCTGGGCGCCATGGCATGGCTTGCGGACGCACAGAATGCAGCGCTGGCTGAGATGCATTTTGCTCCCGATATAAGGTCGTTGCACGGTGAGTTTCCGGTTCATGCCGGCAAGTGGCGCCGGGATGGCTCCTGGCGTTCGGCGCTGACAACAATCCTTTCATTAATGGAACAGGCCCCGATTCCATCGCCGGCCCGGGCGGCTCTGGCACGTCTGTCAGCAAGCTCATCGGCTGAACTCGAAATGTCCGCCGATGAGCTCCTTGCCGGAGACTACTCCCGACTGAAATTGTCCTCCGCTACATTTCTGGGCTCGGCGTTGCAGGCATACTGGACGGCTCTCGCCGGCAAGGTTGGTGTCCCAAGCGACACGCGGTCCCGGAATGCATGCCCTTTTTGCGCTTCACCTCCCGTGGCGGGGATTGTGCTGGGAGACAAAAAATTGCGCTATCTCGTCTGCGGACTTTGCGCCGCAGAGTGGTACTTGCCGCGCCTGACCTGTGCCAACTGCGGTTCGACGGAAGGCATTTCTTACTTCAGCATCGAAGGCGACACAAGCGGCGCCAAGACTGAATGCTGTTCCCGTTGCCGCACCTATCTGAAGCTCTTCTATCTTGAATCCACCCCTGCCGCGGACCCTTTCGCCGACGATGCAGCCACGCTCGCCCTGGATACCCTCGTTTCTGAGGAAGGATTTTTCCGCACCGGACCAAATTTCTATCTATTGCCTGGTGTCGGCTCCTAAAGCCGTTTTAGGTTGAGGCCTATGCAGATGGCCACTCCTTCAAACTGCGGATGGATGACGAACTGAAAGGGAATCCTATAGTAGAGCGCGTCGCCTAGCGTGCGCGGGAAATGGAGCGAACGACGAATGAATGGAGAAAGCAATACGACGTTCTCTCTTCCCAAAATAGCCCGATCGGTCAAGGCTTTCGATATTCAGATTTGTCTCGCTGTCTGCATTGGTGTCTCGAAAAGCCGATCTCGATCTCCGGGCTTAAGTCATCCAAATGCCATTTTTCTATTTCGCTGGTTGCGCCGCAAACGTACGAAGGGTCGCTTATAAAAGCTGTCTTATTGCATTGCACCGACGCTATAATTGTTTGGAATAATAGCTGGATTGACAATATTCCGTGTCATACATAATCGAGCAGTGAGTCCTCATAACTGGCAAAAAACATTTATATGAAGAGGGATGCGTCGTGCGGATACTACTGGTTGAAGATGATGTGAAGATTGCTTCTTTCATCACCAAAGGGCTGAAAGCTGCGGGGTATGCTGTGGATCATGCCGCCGATGGAGAAAAAGGCCTTCAACTGGCCTTAACTGTCCATTATGACACCGCCATCATCGACATCATGCTACCGAAACTGGACGGATTATCTCTTATCGAAAGAATGCGGAAAGAAAAAATCCGGACGCCGGTTCTCATCTTGAGCGCCAAAGGATCTGTAGAGGATCGGGTTAAAGGACTTCAATCGGGGAGTGATGACTACCTGACTAAACCCTTTGCCTTTTCCGAACTGCTCGCCAGGGTGCAGGCGCTTATTCGGAGAGCAAGTGGTCTTACTGAACCAACCAGCCTCAATGTGTCCGATTTATCCATGAACCTGCTCACACGGGAGGTAACAAGATGCGGCAAGAGTATCGAGCTTCAGCCCATCGAGTTTTCCTTGCTGGAGTATCTTTTGCGAAATGCGGGACGGGTTGTATCAAAGACGATGATCATGGAACATGTCTGGGATTATAATTTTGATCCGCAAACCAATGTGGTCGAGGCCAGAATCTGCAGACTGAGAGACAAAATCGATAGAGATTGCGATAAAACCCTGATCCAGACCGTCCGGGGAGTTGGATATGTCCTTAAAGAGACAGATTAGCCTTCGGAACACTTTGGCTTTTCGATTGACGCTCTGGTATGCCGGGAATTTTCACTGTATCGTCCTGTATTGCTTTTTTATTGTTCTATACCCTCATCACCACGTTCATACTGGATCAAACCGATCAGGAGCTTGTAGCCCAGGCCAATCGGTTTTCCATCCTGCTTGCTTCAGGGGGAGCAGACTCAATTGGCGCCTCAGCGATAATTGCAGCCGACGACAGCCGGCGTCAAAAAGGTCTTCTTTCGTTTCCTTTCGGTGAATGGTCGAGGTCTTTTCCTCATCCAACATGTCTTACTGGAAAGACATCGATATAGATGAAACGGCCATCAAAGCATTGCTTAGTGAGAATCAGTCATGTGTTTCGAAACAATCACTATTGCGGGTCGTAGGAGAACAGGTGCGGATCCTTTATTCCATCCTCAGTCCCGACATCATCCTGCAGGTTGGCGTTGCGATGGAAAGCTATTCGCGTTTTCTCGAAGCCTTTCAGAGAATTTTCATCGCTACCGTGACCTTCCTGGTTGTCCTGGCTGCCGGTGTCGGGTGGTTCATGGCGCGGCGGGCTGTTTCGGGGTTGAAGCCGTCACACGAACAGCACAAAAAATATCGGGCGGCACTCTTGAGGAACGAGTTCCCGTCAAGACGAGTGGCGATGAGATAGATCAGCTTGCCCTTACTTTCAATCAGATGCTGGATCGCATTCAGGCACTGCTCAAAGAGATCAAGGAAATGAGCGATAATGTAGCCCACGACCTGCGAAGCCCGATTACCAGGATCCGGGGCACCGCAGAAGTGACCCTTACAAGCGGCAAGACGTTGGGTGAATATGAGAGCATGGCGGCCAGTACCATCGAAGAATGCGATCGTCTCCTCGATATGATCAACACAATGCTGATAATTTCAAAAACGGAATCCGGGGTAGAACTATTTCCCAGTGAGGATGTCGACCTGACCGGTATTGTCCGCCAGGCGTGCGAACTCTTCGAGCCCACGGCAGAAGATAAGAAAGTGAGGGTTCAATGCAATCGTGCCTGGACGGAATTCATTTAAGCGGGAGATACTCCGATGATTCAGCGAATGCTCTCCAATCTGCTCGACAATGCCATAAAATATACGCCGCCAGGCGGAATGGTAGATATCGCTGTCTCTGAGAGTCAGGCGCAGGCTGTTGTGTCTGTCAAAGATTCAGGCGTCGGTATCTCGCCCCAGGATCTTCCGCGCATTTTTGAACGATTTTATCGCTGCGATCAAAGCCGGTCTCAGGCAGGCATCGGATTGGGACTTAGCTTGGCGAAGGCAATTGCCAGAGCTCACGGCGGTGATATCACGGTAGTGAGCACGATCAACGAGGGAAGCACTTTCACCGTTACCCTGCCCAAATCCGTTTCGCCTCAAACCTGACATGCAGCGGCCATTTGCAACATTACGCATTTGTAATCCTCCGGTCATCTTCCGGTTAACTGCAGATTTTATACTCCATTTGATTGCGGAGGCTGGCAAAAGCCGAGCACACAATTTTCAGGATTAGGAGGATGAACATGGATAGAAGAAAGGGTTTTAAAACCGGTCTTGTCACGGCAGTGCTGGCAGTAGCTGTGCTTGGGATTGGGTATGGGATGTCGACGGCTGCGAAATCTTCTCAACAACCGGCTATGCCGGTATCCAATAGTCACGAGACTATCATGGTTCCGGCCAATTTCAGCGACCTTGCAGAAAAAGTTCGCCCTGGAGTGGTCAATATCCAGGTGGTCAAGAAGGTGCAGAATGTGGGCTTTGCGTTCCCAGGTTTCCAGGGCAGTCCTTTTGGAGAGAACAGTCCCTTCGGGCGTTTCTTCGAAGGCAATCCGCCGATGGACCAAAAACAGGAAGGCGTGGGCTCCGGGTTTGTCATAAGCCAGGAAGGGTTTATTCTCACCAATAACCATGTCGTCGAAGATGCAGAGCAGATCAAGGTGAAGCTGGCAAATGGCAAAGAGTATGATGCCAAAGTAGTTGGCAGGGATCCCAAGACAGATTTAGCCCTCGTAAAGATTGACGGAGTCAAGGATCTGCACGCTCTACCCTTAGGCAATTCGGAGGATCTCAAGGTCGGCAGTTGGGTTGTGGCTGTCGGAAGTCCATTTGGACTGGAGCAGACGGTAACCCAAGGAATCGTTAGTGGAAAAGGAAGGGTGATCGGCTCTGGCCCCTATGACGATTTCATCCAGACGGATGCTTCGATCAACCCCGGAAACAGCGGAGGCCCCTTAATCAATATGAAAGGTGAGGTGATCGGCATCAACACGGCCATCAATCCGAGCGGGCAGGGGATTGGATTTGCGATCCCGATCGATATGGCAAAAACCATTATCCCCCAACTGGAACAAAAAGGATCTGTCACCAGGGGATGGCTCGGCATAGGGATTCAACAGATGACCCCAGCCCTCGAAAAATCTTTTGGCTTGAAAGACAAAGAGGGAGTTCTGGTTGCGGATGTATTCAAAGGTGGTCCGGCTGAAAAAGCAGGAATCGAGCGCGGAGATGTGATCACGCAATTTGACGGCAAAGAAGTTGCCGAGTCGAAAGACCTGTCCCGGATTGTCGCAGCGACTCCAGTCGGCAAGATGGTAGAACGTCAAGCTTATGAGAGATGGGAAAGCAGATTGAACGCACCGTGAAGGTGGGCGAGATGGAGAAGAAAATCGGAAGCGGCGCAATTGCCGTCGCACAAATCCCTAGGGATTACCGTACAGGAACTCACCCCTGAAATAGCCAGGGACCTCGGACTGAAACGTGAAACGGGGGTCGTGGTTACCAGCGTTGAACCGGGAAGTTCGGCAGCGGACGCGGGTATCCGGACGGGCGATGTCATTCAAGAAGTTAATCGAAAATCGGTGAAAGACGTGGAAGATTTCAGTCAAAAGATTGCGCAGGCCAGAAAGCCAGAATAATGTCCTGCTCCTGATTCAAAGAGGACAGAACAGCCTATTTGCAGCCGTAACACCAAAGTAGATCGTCAGCACCCGGTCGGTGGAGTCTCCATAAATCCGCCGACCGGGCGCTTTCCATTCTTCACTTCAGCATAAAACCTCAGGAATAATATTGATTCTCAGCATTCAGGCAGTCGTGCTGCTTTTCCTCCCGCACACAAGCGGCATCCCGCTTTGGGCTGTAGTCTCAGAATCCAAGGTTGTCCTACAAGACCTTGAGCGCAACCAGTGTGAGGTCATCGCGAAGCTCCTCGGTGCCGGCGAAAGCAAACACGGAAGATCGAATCATTTGAACTAATTCTTGAGCGCTCTTTGTCCTATTGGCACGGGCAACGCTGACTAGTCTCTCTTTTGAATACATCTCTTCTTTGTCGTTTTCGGCATCGATAATCCCATCGGTGTATAGGATCAGGACATCGCCCGGATTCAAAGCTACACTCGCCGTTTGGTAGCTCGCCTCCGGCAAAAGCCCTACGACCGGCCCTCCTTCGGTCAGCCATGTTTCAGCTTCGCTCGCTCGCAGAATAAAGGGTGGGAAATGACCTGCGTTCGTGTACTCGAGCACTCGTCGGGGAACGTCCAGCTTGGCATAAAACAGGGTCACATAGCGAGACTGTTCTGTTAGTTCGTAAAGCACCCTGTTCAGATTAGCGACAATCTCATTTGATGGTGATGGGCTATGGGCATCCATGCGGAATGCCACTTCGATCGATGGCATGAAGAGGGCGGCGGACGTACCCTTGCCCGAAACGTCTGCAATCACGAGCCCGATATTCCCCTGCGGCAACTCGATGAAATCGTAGTAATCTCCGCCCAACTCCTTCGAAGGAGACATCAGGCCAGCAATTTGTATGCCGGGAATGTTGGGCGATTCCTGGGGCAGCAAACGCTGCTGTGCCTCGACCGCCTGCGCAAGTTCCAGGGCCATTTCACGCCGTTGCGCGCTTACCACCTGCATCAAGCGCCGGCGCTGGTCGGCAAGCTTCCCAACAAACAGGACCACCACAGTAAAGCCTATTAAGGTGAGCACGCTTCTGTGCAGCATCTGCCATCCTGCATGCTCATAGGGACCCAACCAATCATGCAGCACGACACACCCCCCCACGAGGGAATAGGTTGTAATCCGATATCGCGTAAGAGCGGAAAGGCTTAGCGGCAGAACATAGAGATACCCGAGCGAGATCGTCACCACCAGACTATCGGCATAGGCAACACCTGAGATTCCAGCAAGCGCGGCCAGCACAAGCAGGATCTCGGAATACCGTTCCATTTGCGATGCCCTTGCGTGGTCTGCTATGAAGCGAGTCCGAGCGGGTATTCCTTCGGTTGTCTTTGTCCTGAAACTTTTTTCATGCATTATATCGCGCAACACCATAGGGAACTCAGATATTCAATCGGATCCATCTTTCGCACATGGAGCCCTACCTGGCGCTCTGCACAGACAGTCCGGTTAGGTTATGGATACATCCAGCCTGAAAAAGCTCAGTGGATGCAGCGTTGAACGGTAGAATATCAGCCGGAGCGGTCATAAAACCTCGAAAAAACATCGAAATCCTTCACCCCTTTTCATTGGATTTAGTGTGCGGCGAATTCATCCTTTTCGGGGTATGCCTGTAGAATTCATCCATATCTCCGGTTGGATTGATGAAGGCCCTATCAGGAATCGACAAAAGCCAAACACATCGCAAACAGGGCTCCTAGAACAGTTAAAAGAATCCCGACCATAATTGCTCCATAGCATCGCCGCGCGAAAAACAGAGAAGCTTTGCCAAAACAGAGAACATACAGTGACCCTCTGGACCCCTCTTCGTACGCCCCATAGCTCATCAAACTTGATTCTAGATACGTGCCCGTAACAGATAGTTACAGGGCCCGCACTGCAGCCCGGGCGGCTGACGGGGTTGGGTCCATTCTTCCTGCCCGATTTGGCTCCGACAGGATGCTAAATCCGGGATTAATCTATGCGGATTTACGCGATATCCCAATTCGGCCAAGATTGTTTCTCCTTTCACCGTTCATTAGTGATGTCGGGGCCTCCTAAAAGTGTCATTACGGCGGATGAATGCTCTTTCCGGGACTTCCCTGTTGTATTCCAGGGAGAATGGATTGGCCAAAAGATCTATGGGATAGGGATTATAAACAAAACCGTGGCATCAATTGTTCCGGTGGGCATAACCGCCAAAATCTATTCGAGCCCGCACAAGCGTTTGCAAGCACTGGGGCGCGAAATCGGAGTTGAAACTATTTTTCATTTTGCTCATCTATTCAACTGAAGTTTGAAGAATTCCGATTTGGGTAAATCGGGCTTATGGAGGTAAATATGTTTACGGGACATGTAAAACGGATGCTGGGAGTATTGCTGCCAATCTTTCTACTCGGATTTGCTGTGATCAGCGTGGCGTCGATTCACAACAATACGAATCCTACAAGATCGAGCAAAGAGCCTTTGAGTCTGACGGATCAAATCCGGCACGAACTCCTGATGCTTCCTTACTTTGGTGTGTTCGACAACCTTGGTTTCACGATCGAGGATTCCAGTACCGCAGTCCTGACGGGCCAAGTCGTGCGGCCGATCTTGAAGTCAGAAGCGGAGGCGGCTGTAGGCCGGATCCAAGGCATATCGAAGGTGGTGGACAACATTGAGGTGCTTCCTCTCTCATCCTTTGATGATGCCATCCGTATGCGGACATACCGCGCTATCTTTTCAAAACCCGGTTTTGAAAAGTATGCCAATCAAGCCAGCGTTCCTATAAGGATCATCGTTAAAAATGGGAACATCACGCTTGATGGCTTCGTCGGCAGCCAGATTGATAAAACCGTGGCTGCGATGGCCGCCAGATCTGTCCCTGGCGCTTTCAGCGTTACAGACAACCTGATTGTCGACTAGTCGAGCCACTCGGGAAAACCGTGATAATGCCCGCTGGCATTGGGAACAAAAAGACACAGGATCGCGAGGGCAAAAGGATACCTTGGACGAGAGAAGGCTAGCCTTTATGCCCTCACGGCAAATCAAACCTCAACTAATACTCACGCTAGAGCTGGATCTTCCATACACCTTATTTATCGGAGGGCGGGCGGCTCTCCCTGCGCCGGAGAACTGAAACTCGGCTGCTGAACGATGACCCACTAGATAAGAAAGAGCATTTTTCTTTCACATTCCCTTTGCATCCACTGCGGATATTCTTCTTCATTCCTAAAGCCATCCAAGGGCACATAAACTCCTTCCTGCCGTGATCTAAACGAGATAGAATTAGGTCGAATTAGCGAAAACCTTATGGAAACGCTACTCATCAAATATGGGTATGCTCTTCTTTTTCTAGGGGTTGCCCTGGAAGGAGAGTTTTTTCTCCTGGCCGCTGCCTTCCTGGCACAGCGGGGCGTATTCAATTTACCTATCGTCCTCTTTATTGCCATCGTAGCCAACTGTGCAGCTGACCAGATTTATTACACGATAGCCCGCGCACAAGGTCTTGGATGGCTGGAGGCACGCTTCGGCCGACACAAGCAGTATAGCCAGGCTGTCAGCTGGATGCGCCGTCATTCCAATTGGCTTTTGCTGGGAGGCCGCTATGTCTTCGGTTTTCGGATCATCATTCCCGCCGCCTGTGGCGCTTTGGGAATGCCACCTTTGCGCTTCACGCTGCTGAACCTGGTTGCCGGGATCATATGGGCAGTACCTGTCGGGCTCTTGGGATTCTACATCGGTAACGCTGCCTATGGAATCCTAGTCAGCGCGAAGCACTATGAGATGTGGTTTTTGTTGTCTCTGCTCATTATCGTTATAGCGATATTGCTTTCCCGCCACCTGCGGCGCGCTGAGTGGAAAGAGAATCTGAAGCTGGCCGATTTCCATAATCTTGTGCCAACGTTGATTGGCATTATGGGAATGATCAATCTGATATCGGCTATCTGGCCGCGCTCCGCCGCGCATATGCTGGCGGTTCAGAATTGGCTTCCACTGGAAGTGACGCAGCACAGCCGCCCACTGATGCTATTTTCAGGCGTGGCTTTGTTGCAGGTTACGCGCAACCTGGCGCGGCGCAAAGAACTGGCCTGGCATATTGCGACAATCGCCCTGTCTATCTCTCTGCTGCTGCATATCACGCGCGCGCTGGATCTCCATCATTCGCTTGTGGCCGGCTTGTTGTTGATCTATCTGATCTACTTCCGCCGACGCTTTTATGCGCGCAGCGATATATCTTCAATACAGCGGGGTTTACTGCTGATACCTATCCTCGCCACGATCGTCTTCATATACGGATATATCGGACTGGACGACATACGAGAACAGTTCACCTGGTATCCAGGCGCTGACCCGCTCAACCAGGCATTTCGCTGTGGCATATTGATCCTGGAACCATATCTTAATCCAAACACTCTCCACGCAGCCCACTTTCTCAGCTCCCTCCAGGTAGCGGGATGGCTAGCCCGCTTCTATATACTGATCCTTTTGTTAAGGCCCGTGATCATGCGCCATCAGCTGGAGGCTCCCCCGGAGACTATAGAACGCATCTTCCAAATTCACAGCCGACACGCGCTCTCTGCATTCGCGATCCAGAGCGACAAGCAACACCTTTTGGTAGCAGATGGCAAAGCACTGGTCGCCTATGCCGCCAGGGGATCCGTGGCTCTGGCCTGTGGTGATCCCCTGGCAGCGGATGAGGACTTTGAGGAGAGCGTTCGCGAATACATGGATCACTGCCGTAGGAATGGATGGACCCCCTGTTTCTATGAGGCGGCAGAAGTGCGCCTTCCTTTATATAACCAACTTGGATTGCGATCGCTGAAATTGGCCGAAGAAGCGCTGATTGACTTGAAAGAATTCAGCCTGGCCGGAGGCAAAAGAGCCGGCTTGCGCGCTATGGTCCATAAAGCAACCAAGACCGGCATGAGTGTTCGGCGCTACGATTTGAGTGAATGCCATGATGCAACCATTGACGAACAGCTTGAGTCTATTTCTGCGGAATGGCTGGCCGAGAAACGCCTGGCGGAGATGGGATTTACGCTCGGCCGGTTCTCTCTGGAAGCGCTCGAGAAAGTGCCTGTTTTCATCTGCATGATGGACAACGCGGTGAAAGCATTCTGCTCCTGGCTCCCCTATCGCAACGGGCAAGCTGTCGTTCTTGATTTGATGCGCAAGCGAGGCGATGCGGCCGCTGGCACAATGGATTTATTGCTGACAGACTCCCTGATGCAGCTTAAGGCGGAGGGAATTTTGGAAGCCAGTCTTTCGAATGCGCCGCTCGCCAACGTCGGCGAGCCGCATAGCACACTGGATCGCGGCGTGGCTCTGCTCTTTGAGAACATGAACTCCTTTTATGGCTATAAGAATCTATTTCAATTCAAAAAGAAATTTGCTCCACGCTGGGAAGGCCGCTACCTGATCTATCCCAAAGGCGCAGACCTGCCGCGGGTTGCCTATGCACTGATAGGTGTCCACAGCTCCGGTGGTCTTCTTCAGCTCTTGCTGCGGAGGTAAACGATACAATGGGCCGCACAATTGTATTGGTTGCGTTACTGTTAATGCCGATCACTGGGATTTCTCAGACTGAAAACAACGTCGATATTAGGGGAAAGAACCAGAAGCTCAACCTTTACGGCTCTCCAGGGAATGCGCCAGTGGTGCTTTCCAGCGGAGATCTGGGTTGGGCTGGGCTTGTTGTTTACGTGGCAGAATTCCTCTCGTCCCAGGGATACTATGTTATCGGACTTAACACAAAATTGTATCTGGCGTCCTTCACATCAAATAATAGTGCTCTGAATCCAAGGGATGTCCCCGGTGATTATAGGACACTCATCGCTCTGGCCGGGCAACGTACCTCTACGAAACCGATTCTCATCGGCATATCTGAGGGCGCCGGACTTTCAGTTCTGGCAGCCACGGATCCTGAAGTCAAAACCCGCATCCGGGGCGTTTTGGCTCTTGGGCTACCGGATCAGAACGAACTGGGATGGAAATGGCAGGACTTCACCATTTGGATTACAAAGAAAGCACCCAACGAACCCAGCTTCATGGTGGAAGATATTATCGGCAAGGTAAGTCCGTTGCCGCTGGCAGAGATCCATTCCACTCACGACGAATTCTTGCCGCTCGACAAAGCAAAAGCTATGTTCTCCAAGGCGGGGGAACCCAAACAAATGTGGGTGATCGAGGCAACCAACCATCGTTTCAGCGATAATCGTCCGGAGCTGGATCGTCGGATGCTCGAAGCTCTCGAGTGGATTAAGAAGCCCAAGTAAAAGCATAGGCGCCGAGAACCGACGCCAAGCAGATCCATTCGCTTTTATAAAACACTAATGACGTCAGTGGACCGCGGAAATGCCGCACATATTTGCCCGGCCGAGGGTCCTGGCAAGAACCGGAACGCAGCAGTCAACGCTGCAAACAAAACCCACAGGATCGTGAGAGCCAAGGGCTTCCTTGGATAAGGAAAGGAGCTCCTTTATGCCCTCACGGCAAATCCAGCACAATAAATCTCAGCTGATCCTCGCGTTGAATCTGGATCACAGCCGGACTTCCGGTCTGCAGGTTGCCGAGAAGCGCACGCAGCGCTTCGACATTGGAAACGTCTTTGCCGTTGAGGGAGATGATCAGATCACCGGGCAAGAGACCTGCCTCCGATCCTGGCAGGTCTGCCACGAGCGCGGCCACAAGAACGCCGGCGGGTTTGCGCAGTTCGGATATTTTCTTCAGCACATTCGGATTGACATCGACTGCCAGGATGCCGAGGCGAGGGACAAGACTTGAATTCTCTCTAATCATATCGATGAAACGATTCGGATCATCGGCGCGTTCCTGGACAGTGATTTTGGCCTCGACCTTCTCGGCCCCGCGCAAAATGCTAACCTGCATGACGTCGCCGACTGCATGCCTGTCGATGGCTATTAGGAATTGACGCAGGTTCCGTATCGTTTGGCCATCGACGCCAGTCACAAAATCACCAGGCCGCAATCCGGCCTGGTCGGATGGACCTTCCGGTTCCACATCCTCGATGATCACGCCCCAGTCCCGCGGCAATTGCAGTCCGGCGGCCAGAGAAGGCGTGACAGGGAGGGCTCGAATCCCGATGTGTCCGTGGTGTATGTGCCCTGACTTGCGCAGTTCTTCATAAACCCGTTGAACCACATTGGCCGGTATGGCAAAACCGATCCCCTCACTTCCCCCCGACTGCGAGAAGATGAAGGCGTTGATGCCGGCCAACTTGCCATGGGCGTTGACGAGAGGACCACCGCTGTTGCCCGGATTGATCGGGGCATCGGTCTGAATATATACCGCCGGATCCCCGGGGTTGATCTGGCGCTCCGCAGAACTGATCACTCCCATGGAAACCGAGTTTTCCAGCGCCATCGGATTTCCGATGGCCAACACGATCTGTCCTTGACGAAGGGAATCCGAATCCGCCAGGAGCAATGGCAATAGGCCGGTACGATCGATCTTAATAACGGCGAGATCGGTATCCTGATCCATCCCGATCAAGCGTGCGGCAGCAGATCTTTTCTGCGAAAGCTCGGCGGCGTTGTCGCCCTGCTGCAAGGGTTCGTTGAGCCAGACATCGATGCGTTTTGCGCCTTTCACGACATGGGCATTGGTGACTATGAATCCATCGCTGTCAAGAATAACGCCTGAGCCGGTTCCTTGCTGCGAAGCGACCAATCCGGCGGCCTGCCCTTCGACGTTTCCATAGCCCACAGTGCGGATTTGAACGACAGATGGACGGACTTTCAGAGCCAGATCTGCCAGGGAAGTACTGAGACTCTGAATCGTCACAGCGCCTTCGGCCTGGTTTCCGGATTGGCCAAAACCATGCGCTGAAAAAAATCCCAGCCAAGCCAGCATAAAAATCAACAATGAAAGATTGTGTCTATTCATAGTAGGATTGCTCCATAGCTGTTGGAAAGGAACGGCACGACTTAATAATTTGCGCCTACTCTATCAAGTATGTCCCAACCCCGCAATATTTCATAGAAAATCGGGATGTTATTTCTGCAGCGGGAATTTCCCTCGATTCCCTTCCCTTCAAGCAACATTCCTGATTGGGGCAGCGGAGCTGACTTCATCGTTGACGTCAAACATAGTTTGAATAAAATTGTTAAGAATTGGGAAGTTTGGTGAGCAAAAGTGAACAGCGATCTGAAAACACTCCTATTATTCTTCAGCCGACTTTGAATGACCGGTGTTGTTCGCTGGTTCCGGAGCAACTCCAATAATAATCCGATTAGGCAGGTGGAAAGAGAAAGAACGATTTAAAAATGATTTCATCGCTCGGTGGAAGGAGAAACCGACTTATGAAGAAGACAAGGCGCCATATAACAAAAAAATACCTGGTATGCATTTTGGCCATTAGTTTTTTCGCAGCCTGCTCTTCATCGTCATCGTCGAAAAAAAACAGTTTAAGCAACCTGATAGTCACTGGTGCAAGTTCTGTAAACGCCGGGGCCACTTCTTCTTATACTGCCACGGCTACCTTCAGTGACGGATCCAGCACGACGGTGACCACGAGTTCCACCTGGAGCGTGAGTTCGTCGACTGCAGCTGCTATCAGCAGCAGCGGCGTCCTGACAGCGGCTCAAGTCACCACAGATCAGGCCATTACCGTCTCAGCCAGCTACACATCCGGAGGCGTAACCAAGAAAGCCAGCACGAGTGTTACTATCGTCGCTCCGGGCGCACCTCCCACGTCCATATCCATCAATTCAACCGGTCAGAACAGGGCCAGCCTTCCTGCCTTGGCCGTTACGCAACAGCCGCTAACAACGCTAACCGGCTATAACATTCTTGCCATAAATGATCTTGGTATGCATTGCGGGGATCTGGATCATCGAGTTGTGAGTATTCTGCCTCCTTTCAACGTGATCCACGCCCTGGTGATAAAGAAGGGGACTTCAAATACAAACCCCGCGATCCTGACCTCGAGCAGCGTTAACGCAGTCTATTCTGCAGCTGCAAATACCAATGACCCTGCTCTTCAAAATCCTGCATTGACATCGGTGTACAAAACCAATTTTTGGGACGTAAACGCTTCTACCGGTAATAGTCTTGCCTTTGATGCCTACGACGCTTTCTATCCGCCCAATATCCTAAGTCCATCCGTAATGACAGCTGATTCGGGGCTACCCTTTCCTGACCTGGAGCAGTTATACCCCCTCACAGGTTCCAGTGTTTTGGCTGCAGCGCAACAGAAGTTGCCAGGAATCTCGGGAGCCTATTCCGCAAACGCTCCGCAGTCATTCAATCTGTTCAACACTGACTTCCCTTTCTTTGTCAATTTCCCCTTCGGATATCGCGCGAGCAGCGTGAACTGGTTCGCAGCGGATGGCATACCTATGACGCCTTATGACGACGCCGGGAGGGAGAATGCATTCCCGCTCATGCGAATACAGGCTGTGACCGCGAATACAAGTTTGACCGGCACATCCGGTCAGTTGGTTGCGACTGTCGACACGGTTGCTCCCGTTTCTGCGGAAGCAACTTGCTACGTATGTCATACGTCCTCAGTGGATGGAGGCAATGGCCAGGCTGCATGCCTTCCCTCATCTGACGCTGGCTGCGTAGCCGAGGGCTCATTGCGAAGCGCTACGGCATTTTCTGTCGTAAAAGCCTCGCAAGACCCCTCCCGCGGCACTATTCCCTCCAATGTCAGCCGAGAATGGGCGGCAGATAAAAATATCCTTGCATTGCATGACGCAAAATACGCGACCCGACTTGTGGGCTCGAATGGCCCTGTTGTGTGCCAGAAATGTCATTATTCGCCTGCGCTGGATCTAGCTCAGGTTGGTCCTTTAGGATCAACAGATCCCAGTGCCAATGGCAGAGAACAGACAACTCATCGCAGTAATTCCAACGCACTGCACTCGTTTCATAGTCAATTCACGGATCTCTTCGCTACGATGGTTCCGCCAAACAATTCCCAGCGCATGACGGGTGGAGTTCCCGTGATCAATACCTATGTGCAGACAACCCTAAACAACAGTTGTTATAGATGTCATCCGGGGCTTACGACAAAATGTCTGCGCGGCGCAATGTACAACGGCGGCCTTGTATGTCAGGACTGTCATGGCAACATGCAGCAGGTAGGCAATGATTTTTCCAGTAACTTCTCTGCATCTACCCCGTACCCGGGCGGGGCTGACATGAACTTGCGTGTTCCATGGGCTCACGAGCCCGCATGCGGCGCCTGCCACAGCGGCGATGCCATGAGCAATCTTAGCAGCGATCCGAATGTTATCAAATCAATCGATGGCATCCGCCTTCTCCAGGCGTATCGCTCAAATGACGCGACGGCAAGGCCTATTGTGCCAACCAACAAAAGGTTCGCAGAACAGACTGCCTCCAATGGCACAAGGATGCTGTACCGGCTGAGCAAAGGGCATTCCGGCATAGCGTGCGAGGTTTGCCACGGAAGCACTCATGCAGAGTGGCCCGTTCAGCCGGAGAGTGGGACCTATATTGCAAATGACAACATGGCGGCGGCCCGGATACAGGGACATACCGGAAAAATAATTGAATGTACTTCCTGCCATGCGTCGGGAAGCCTTTCAGTATCACTCGGCGGTCCTCACTCGATGCACCCTGTGAACGATTCGAATTTCGTTGAGGGCCATGATGATCTGGTCGATAGCAATCGCGCCCAATGCCAGGCGTGCCATGGTCAAACAGGTCTGGGAACAGTCCTTAGCAAAACCGCGGCCAACAGAAATCTTGCGGGCCACGCCTTTACGAAAGGTCAGATGATTGCTTGTGGCAATTGCCACGATAATCCTCTGTCTAGCAGCACTGCGGCCACCAGTAATCTTGCGGGCCTCGGTAAGGTTAATAAAATCAGGCGTCCGGCAACTGTGTCTCCCGCTAAAGGTCGAACCCGGTAAAGATTTATTATCAAGGACGACATTCCTCCAAGCATTTCGGCTAGCAGCCTTCCTTTTTTTTCTTCGGCGCTGCTGCCGTACCGGGCTGAGAACCCGACATCTGAAGCTTGGGCAGCGGCAACGCGGTGTCAGGCGCGATCGTCGCAGTGCCCGATCGGGGAGTCGCTCCAAAAAACTTACTGAGTTCTTTCATCCTGGCAAACGCCGCCTGCTGTTCAGGACCCGGATTCGCCGGAATAGCGGGAAAAAGGATCAGGTCCTTCCAATCATCCAATCCTCCGAGCAGCATATAGACTGATTTGTATCCCATCGCCTCGAGCAGGAACCAGGCCTGGGCCGAGTGAATGCCGCCTTCGGAATACAGAATTATATTCTCGTTGCGCTCCAGTCCGGAATCGGGCAATGCGGCTAGCGGCTCGCATTCAGCACAGGGGATGTGGTACTGGTCATATTCCGCTTTTCTGCGCAGTCGATCAGGCGGTAATCCGATTTGCCTTTGACGATCCAATCGGCAAGATCTGCGGGAGCTACGTGGTCCACTTCGCGTTGCACGATGCCCGCGAGATCGGTTGCGTCGATTGAAACGCGGGTTCCTTTGTATGGATTGCCCGCAAAAGCTGCAATCAAACCTAACAGGCAATCAAGCAAACCGGCCTTTGTATTCCGTGCCATACGATTTCAAGGTGTGCCCGAGAAAATTTCCACCGATGCCGCGGGAAAACAGGGCTAGAGACTCGGGACCATAGTCGGCCTTTATCTTTTGCATCTTCTCCGCAATGGAATTAAGCGCTTCGTCCCAGGTTACAGTGATCCATTCCTCATCACCGCGTATGCGCCTGCGCATGAGAGGCGTCCGCAGCCGGTCCGGATCGTAATGGGCGCCGATACCGCCGGTGCCTCTTGGGCACAGCCTTCCGCGGCTGAGGGGATCCAGGGATTTCCCTCGATTTTCCAGAGCGCGCCGTCCTTTACATAGGCGATAGCTCCGCACTTCCAGAAGCAGATGTCACAATAAATAGGGATCTGCTGAATACCGAACGCGGAGGCATTCTGCTTGCGAATCAGGCCACTGGCTGCGGCCGTGACTGCAGTGGCGCTCGCCGCAGCCCCAACAGATGCTCCTGAGATTTTAAGGAACTTCCGACGTGAGTAGATGTGCATAGCAGCCCGGACTGCAAATACAAATAGGCTTGGACACTTCGATCAGGATCATGCTATATCCAGACCAAAAGATGAATCTCCGGAACCAAAAACCTGATCGGGCAAGGCAACTAACATTGACGATGGGATGCAAATCCTGCCATTTATCGGCGGGTGGATAGAGCATCTCATGACCTGTCTCATTACGGAACCTTCCGTATTGTGCAACGGTTGCCTCGGTCTTGTAGAGGTAATAGTATCCATGTGTAACGGAATACAATGCTGGTACTCGCCCGGAATCCACTTTTACAGCCTCTCATTTCGTCCACGCGTCACCATTAAATGTTCGAGTCGAGCGCGTACCTTTCGAAGGTGGAGCCCAGGGTAGATGTTAAAAAGTACATTGAACAGGATCAACCAAACTAAACCGTGCCAGCATTGATACGTTATCTCGTAACAAATGAGCGGCGCGGTAAAGGTGAATGCCCAAAAATGAGCCGTTTCAGCCTTAAGGATGCTTGCGTAGGTTTTGCCTAAAGTATCGCGATGTTCCCCTACGTAGACGGAGGTGTTGAAAGACCGGAATGGCGGTCGTCGAAGTAACGCCCCGCAGATTGAAACACCCAAGAGCATGTAGGCGGTTCCCGATGCTTCCCAAACCCGAATCGGCTTTAATGCCTTCGGGAGAGACCAACGGATCGTGGATGAATTGACTACGACGATGCCTAGAGCAACACACACCGCACAGAACGCCGTCACGGGCGAATTGAGGCCGACACCACGTGCGGTGAAAAGGACAACCCAAGCAGCCGCGGCGTAGGAGATTGCCAGTAGAATAATTACCCTGCTGCTGCGATAGATCATTGAGACTCACTCCGCTTTGGGACGGGCCTCCGTTTCAGCAGTTGCTACATGTGATGCGCCAGATCGGCGCTAGTGTATGCGTTCAGTAGCTGCGAGTCTGTTCAGATCCAATATCAACAGGTAAAACATCCTTGTCCAGAAGTCGGGTCTTCGGAAAGCGTGAAAATGCGACCACCAGTCCGCGCAGGGGGAATTTTCGCAAATCGCGGCAAAGCAGCCTACTCCGTACGGACACGCTTCACTATCAACCACTTGCCATCGTGCTTTTCGATTGTATCGTTGTAGCGGCCGATGGCGGAGATGTGGATGTTGACGTTCGTCTTTATCACGACCATCCAGGTGGAGGTATGGCGCGCTGTTTTCGAATCCTGGATTATGATGCGTTCGTCCGTATTGCGGTTGTACATCTTCAAGGTCGCAGGATCGAAGCTTAGCTTTTTGGGATCGGATTTGCTCGCCTTCTCCAATCTGGCGGTGATGATGCTGCGGATATCAGCTCGTCCTCGATAGGTCATTTTATCGAAGCCGAATACCGGTCCCTTTTCGTCGAGTTGAAATATCCCATCCTCTGCGAAAGCATTTGCAAAGAGATCCGCATCGCCCAGTTCGAAACCAAGGTTGCAGCGGTTCACCACATCTTCAATCGCTTCACGATCCGCAATTCGCAATGCCGCGGCATTTTCCTCGGGTGCAGGTTGAGCGCATCCCCAGAAAAAAAGCGCGGATACTGATATCATAGCCAATGTTTTTGCCAATGCTATTTTGCGCATTTTAAATCTCCTCTCTAGTGTGTGACAGGCTATGGATTTCATCTCCGCTTGGCTGTTAAATCAGCTAACTCTTCAGAAGCCCGATTCCAGGAAACTAAATATAAATTGCTCTCGGTCACATGGCTACATTGCAGGTCATTGGAAAACAAGAAAAATCACATATCGCATAATCGGCGGTATTAAAAAACCTGCCTGCTAGGATTCTGCCGTTCTGCCCTCGTTGGGGAAGTAGCTTGAGAGAACGTCGAGGGCGAAAACGACCAGGTCGGGGTCGAAGTGGCTTCCGGAGCGTTTCATGACTTCTTCGCGCACTGCGTCAAAATCAGTTCCACGGTGATACGGACGGTCAAACACAAGCGCATCCACTGCATCCACCAGCGAAAATATGCGCGCAGCCAGAGAGATCTCCTTCCCTTTCAGCCCGCGCGGATAGCCCGTACCGTCATATTTTTCGTGATGCGAAAGAATGATGTCTGCCGCTCCCCGCAGAAATCCGATTTTCTGCACAAACTCGAACCCGTATTCGGGATGCTTGCGCATGATTTCCCACTCTTCCGGCGTGAGCGCTGAAGGTTTCCACAAAATGCTGTCCGGAATTCGCAGCTTGCCAAGATCGTGCAGGAGAGCTCCGTGTTCAATCTGCGTCAGTTCGCCGCCATTGAGGCCCAGCTTTTTGGCAATACGAATCGTCATATCGGCCACGCGGCGCGAATGACCGCTGGTCCCCTGGTCGCGCAGGTCGATTGCCGTGGCCAGCGTCTCCAGCGTCGCGCTGTGAAGCTCGCGCAAATCCCTGAGCGCGTCGCTCAAGGCCCTTGACCGCTCCTCGACCAGTTTTTCAAGATTCATTTTATAGGCGGTATTTTCTATAACCAGACGGCGATGTTCTAATGCTCTCGCCACCGCCAGGTCCACCTGCTTGGCTTCGACGGGCTTTAGCAGATAATCGGCCGCGCCCCGCTTCATGAGGTCGACAGCCAGAACCGTGTCGTTCATGCCCGTCAGCAAAATCACTTCCGTGAAATGATCGATTGCCTTGATCGAATCGAGAAGATCCGAGCCTGAGATGAAAGGCATTTCAACATCCAGGATACAGACCTCGGGCTGAAAAGACCTTACAAAGTCGGACACTTCGCGCGGATCCGTCAGGCCACGGGCGTCATAGCCCGAATCTTTCAGGATTTTCAGGGTCAGATTCAGAATCTGCAGATTGTCGTCGACAGCCAAAATTCTTGCAGACATGCGCTCGCTTCTTATCTACACAAAATGTACCCGGAAATGCCCGATATCAAAAGCAATCCGCAGCGAAGCTCCTGTTATCGGCAAATGATTCGTGCTCCGTTGCAGGAAATAGCCTAACGAGGCACCAAACATGTATCACACACTATTGTAAATGACTTCGGGACTTACGGCCTCATAAATTATTCTGCTGCCTAAACTTACTTTTTCTTGCCTGGTACGGCCAAGGCGCTAAGGACGCAAAGCTTTTCGGAGATTGGTTGAGGCCGCGTGCTTTCAGCTGTCTGTCTTCAGCTCTCAGCTGTCAGCTTTCAGCTCTCAGCTTCCGAATAAGTGCCATGTTTCCGAAACTTCATCATGCAAAATTTCGTTGCATTCTGCAGAGAATTTTTGGCTTGCGAAATGGCTGAAATAAAACGCATGCTAACGGTGTTTGTCCGGAAATTGACAGTTGAAGGCTGAAAGCTGAAAGCTGAAAGCTGAAAGCTGAAAGCTGAAAGCTGAACAGCTGAAAGCTGAAAGCTGAAAGCTGACAGCTGAAGGCTGATGGCTGATGGCTGATGGCTGATGGCTGATGGCTGACAGCTGACAGGCTGACAGCTGAAGGCTGAAGGCTGACAGCTGACAGCTGAAAGGTCGCGGCCCCTACAAATCTGGAAAATGTGTTTGCGGCTTTGGCCGCGCGAGGAGAAATATTATGACACAGGGCTTTCAGGGCCGAGTGGCGCTGGTGACGGGTGCAGCTTCGGGCATGGGTAGGGCTGCGGCCCAGGTTTTTGCACGCGAGGGAGCTAAGGTCATTGTCGCCACGGATTCCAATATCGAAGGCGGCGAAGAAACAGTCAGGCTGATCAAGGCAGCCGGCGGCGAAGCGACTTTCGTTAAATGCGATGTCACCAAAGCTACGGATGTGGAAGCGATGGTCGACAAAGCAGTCCAGACATACGGAGGTCTTCATTACGCCTTCAACAACGCCGGCATCGGGCCCGATGGCGGCCGCGTGCCTATGGTTTTCGTCGCCGACTGCCCCCAGGAAATCTGGGACCGCACGATCGCGATTAACCTGACCGGAGTATTTCTGTGCATGAAATACGAAATCAGGCAGATGCTCAAACAGAAATACGGAGCCATCGTCAATAATTCTTCGCTAGGCGCATTGAAAGCAGTACCGGGATTCGGCGCATACGACGCCAGCAAGACCGGATTGATCGGGCTAACCAAAGCCGCCGCGCTCGAGTGTGCCACGTCCGGCATTCGCATCAACGTCCTTTGCCCGGGACCCACCGACGGAACCCGCTTGATGGAAAATCTGACGCGCTATCATCCCGAAGAGAGGGAGCATATCAATAGCATCATCCCTATGAAGCGCCTGGCCGCGCCTGAAGAAATGGCACAAACGGTTCTCTGGCTATGCTCCGATGCTGCATCTTTCATGACCGGCGCTGCCATTTCCGTCGACGGTGGCATGGGCGCAACCTAGACGCCCGGATTTGCGGCCACAGATCGCACCCTTCGATCTGTTCCGCGCTGGTTTGAAATGAAGAAAGATGTGAATGGACTGCTGGCAGGAATTTGCATTCTGGATCTGGCGGATGAACAGGGCAGTTTCTGCTCGAAACTCCTGGCGGACCTCGGCGCAACGGTCATCAAAGTAGAGAATCCTGCCGGCGATCCTTCCCGGGCCTCAAAATTATTTAAGTACCACAACTTGAACAAGCTGGGCATTACCCTCGACTTGCAAGATCCTGAAGGAAAGCGGCTTTTTCACGCGCTGATCCGAAATGCGGACGCATTGGTGGAAAGCTTTTCGCCGGGGCACCTGGAAGCCTTACATCTGGGATTCAAACAGCTGCGGCGGATCAACCCGCAGCTCATCCATCTTTCCATTACAGGATTCGGCCAGACCGGACGGAAGCGCGCATATCATTCCTGCGACAGTGTTCAGGCCGCCTGCGGCGGGCAAATGCACGTTTCGGGAATCCCAACGGGAAAACCCCTGAAGCTTTTTGGGCCTCAATCCTGCTATGCCGCATCGCTCTTTGGCGCCAATGCCCTCCTCCTCAGCCTGAGACAAAGAAAAATTACCGGACGCGGCAGACACATCGATCTTTCTATGCAGGAAGCAGTCGCGTCCACACTGGATCACGTAACGATCGATTATTTCCAGGACAGAATGACACCCGGCAGGCCAACGCACGATCTTCATCCTGAGTCATTCTTCACTTTCCCCTGCAAAGACGGGTATATCGAAATACCGCTTTTGCGCAACGGGGATACGCTTCTCGAGCTCGTAAACTCCGAGACAACTGCGACGAAAGAGCTGGGAGCGGAATGGAAAGATGCGGCCTATAGGAAGAAGCATTACCGCCTATTCCATACTGCTGTCACCGGATGGACCACGCGTCACACAAAACGGGAACTATTTCACCTCGGCCAGGCAATGGGTTTTCCCTGGGCACCCGTGGAATCGCCCGAGGAAGTGCTCCGGAGCCCGCAGCTGAAGGCGCGCCGATTCTTCGCGCGCACCGAGCCCGCCGCAAAACACCGCTCCCTTTCGGTGCCCGGACTGCCCTATAGGTTCAGCACCTTCTCTCCGCTCCCTCCAAAACCCGCGCCGTCGAGAGGGGAGCATAACCGCCAGGTCTTGAAAATGAGCTTGAGTCCGGCAACCAACCCTTCCCGGCACCGCACGGATGATGCGCGCGCTTCTTCAGCCCGTTGCACAGAAATCCTGCGCGGGATCCGCGTGCTCGATTTCACGCGCATGCTTTCCGGACCCTATGCAACGAGGATTCTGGGCGATTTCGGCGCGGAAGTGATCAAAGTCCAATCCCAGCGCACGGCATCTGGAGCCGAGCGCAACGATATGCCCTACTTCGGCGCGTGGAACCGCAACAAGCGGAGCATCAGCCTTGATTTGGGCCATCCCGAGGCAAAAGAAATTTTGCTGGAACTGGTATCGGTCAGCGATGTCGTAGTTGAAAATTTCTCGCCGCGGGTTCTGGCCAACTGGGGATTAACGTATCCGCACCTGAAAGCGGTCAAACCGGAGTTGATAATGGCGAGCATTTCCGCCGTGGGCCAGACAGGGCCATGGAAGAATTTTGTTGGATATGCACCCACGTTCCATGCGCTTTCGGGGCTCACGCATGCGACATCCCGATCCCTTGACCGCCCGACCGGCATCGGATTCGCATACGGGGACGTCATCGCGGGCCTGTATGCAGCTCTGGCAATCCTCTCTTGCATCGAATACAGAGATCGGACAGGCAAAGGACAGTATATCGACCTTTCGGCATATGAAGCCTTATGCACGCTTCTCGGCCCCGCTCTCTTCGAACCTTCTTCCGGCGGGAACCGGCGGTACGCCGATTCCGGCGCTCCAGGCTGCTACCCCTGCGCCGGCAAGGATCGATGGTGCGTCATCGCCATCCGCAGCGAAAAAGACTGGCAGAGATTTTGTGGAATCTCCAATCTGACAGAGTTGAAGCGCGCCAAATTTTCGGCGTGGACCGCAAGGGGACAAGATCGCGCAGCGCTGGACAGGCAGATCGCGCAATGGACAATCGGCCTTGCCGCTGAAGCCCTTGCCAACCGCCTTCAAAAAGCGGGTATTGCGGCAGGCGTCGTGCAAAACGCTGAAGATCTGGCCAAGGATCCTCAGCTGTTGGCGCGCAGATTCTTCATCCACCTCGAGCACCCGAGATTCGGGACACGGTTTGCAGACCGCTCCGCCTTGTGGCCACAAAATGAAAAACACGAATCCTGGAGAGCCGCGCCCGAATTGGGCGAGGATAACCATTATGTATTTGTTGAATTGCTCGGGCGTTCGGAAGCGGAATTTCAGGCGTTGTTAAAAAAAGGCATTCTGGAGCAAGGGCAAAACTGCTAAGCCCTGTAGGTCGGGGCTGAAGCCCGGGGCTGTCAAAATTAGCCTATAGTGCTGCAACCCTGTATTGTTTTTATTGGACATGCGGCATCCAAATTCCTGTTGCCGGGATCAGGTTGGCGCATTTATGCCGCAAGCGAAAATTCAAGGATTGAGGTCCGAAGCGACCGACAGAGAATAGGCTCGACCGTCAGGTCGGGATAGGGTAATAGTATTGGAATGAGCACCGAAGGTGCGGCACTAGCGGATTTCTCGATGTGCCGCGCCCTCGGCGCTCAATTAATCAACTATCCTAATCCCGGCTGACGGCCGGGCCTATTCTCTGCGGCCCTTCGGGCCTCAAAATGAAAAAGTTAATTTGGACAAGCCTGGGCTGAAGCCCCGACCCACATGATTGGCTCATATTCACTGCTCTCATTTTTTCTTCGCCTGTAAGGGAAAACCGGTTTCGCTCCAACCATTCGGCCGCCCAGCATTGTCATGACGGCACGGATATTTTTGATGCCGGCCGGATTTACTGTACGCGGATCGTCGCTCAGCATCACTAAATCGGCGAGTTTCCCGCGAGTGATCGATCCCTTGATGTCATCCTCGAAGTTGGCCGCCGCCGCGCCCTGCGTATATGCCAGGAGCGCATCCGAAACAGAGACTCTCTCCTGGGGAAGGAGCACATTGCCTTCTTCCGTCATCCTTGTCACAGCAGCCTGAATGCCCGCGATCGGGTTCGCATCGGATATCGGGCAATCCGAACTGAAACCCACCCGCAAACCGCAGCCAATCATCGAGCCTATCGCATACAGATGTGCGCGCTGGTCTCGAGATACGGTCTTCAGATATCGGTCGCCGCTCGAATAGATAAATGCCGGCTGTGTCACTACAGTGATCCCAAGATCCGCAATTCGCCGCAGAAGATGGGGAGGACATACGGAGCAGTGTTCGATGCGATGCCGATGGTCTGGCCGCGGATGCCGGCGCAAAACGCCGGCTATCGCATCGCAGGCGGCCTCGATCTCCGGCTCCTCAATTGCATGGATAACCGCCTGCAGCCCTGAGGCGTGGATAGCCGCCACGTTTTCATTCAGCTCTTCCCTACTGGGATGGAGAGTGCCCGAGACTTGTCCGAGAATGATCTTCACGCCTCCCGACCTGAAGTCAACCCTCGCGATAGGAGAGGAAAACGATTCAAGTTTTGTTTCCGCAAATTCTTTCAGACCCACCATGACGGTGAGCCGCGGTTGAAATAATCCGCGCGCTTTCCAGGATTCATAGCGCTTCCATCGGTTTCTATCATTTGCGGACGACGCATCCTGCACCGACGTGATGCCGCAGGCGAGAAGTTTTGTATTTGCCTGAGCGACCCCCCGTTCAATTTCCGCATCCTCGACGAATGGTATTTTTCCCGAGAGATATTCCCCCATGCCATAGAGAATCCCCGAGGGTTCTCCCGTCGAGGGTTCGCGATCTATGAATCCTTCGGGAGGATCGCCCGTTTCCGCGGTGATCCCGGCCTGCTTCAGTGCAAGGCTGTTGAGAACATGAGCATGTCCCGAGCGATGCGTCAGTTTGACCGGATGCAGCGGCGCAACAACATCAAGGTCGTGGCGATCAGGGTGCCGACCCTCGGCCAGATAAAATTCATTGTAGCCTTTCCCCCGTACCCACGATCCCGGAGGCTGGCTTTTGCAGAAATCCCCGATTCTGTCCTGAATATCCGCAATGGAATGGATACGCTCGCTGGGCGCCAGGTTGAGCGAGACCAGGCTTTCGGCATAGGCGTGAATATGACAATGAGCGTCGATAAAACCCGGAATCAGGGTCTTGCCGGCGCAGTCGATGATCTGCGTTTGCGGTCCGCGCAGCCGATCGAGCATTGCGTCGCCGGAGACAGCGGCAATCCGGTCTTCTTTAATCGCGACCAGAGACGCCACGGGCTGCGCCGGATCCATGGTTATCGCGTTGGCGTTTATCAATATCGTATCGCACATATCTTGGATTCGCCTTCAGCTTTCAGCTGTCAGCGCGCAGCTGAAATCCGGCCGCCGCAATTCATATCCTGTCCTATTTGGATGGTTTCCCTGCCATCAATTCGTAAGTGCTGGACACCGAATATTTCTTGTACTCCGAAAAGAAGCTGGTCGACTCAACACGCAGTTGCTTCAGCAGAAGAACTCGGGCAGAACCAATAAGCTCGAACTCCGCGGGAAGCCATATCTCGTTATTGATTTTCCGCCGCATAAACCTCAGCGTTGCCCCTTTATGCATACGCGCAAGCAGGCCAAGACCGAAAGAGAGATCCTCGCTCAACTCGACATCGACCCGAATGATCTGGTAGTCCGAATCGCTGACCAGAGCCCGGCCGCGCAGCTTTTTCAGTATATTCCCATCTTTTGTTTGCGGCCGGTATTGAGATTTGGGAGTGAATTCTATCCAGATTGCCGAATGGCTGTCGATCATCTCACGGCGCAGAAGAGTAAATTCATATAGCTTGAACAGGTCTTCGATCGTCTCCCGCTCTTTCCGGCTCTCCTCCGCTTCCTTGGCCAGTCGGTCCTCCTGTTCGCTTTTCCGCTCCCCCGCAAGCTTTCGCGCTCTTGCATCGGATTTCTTTTTATATTTCCTATCCTGTTCATCCAGCTCCGCAGCATCGAGGGGTCGGCCATCTTTGGAAATCAATCTTTCATAGGCCATATCCTCATCGAGCGACGGATAGACTTCATATTCGCGGTTTTCAATTTTCTTGACCCGACCTTGTTTATCCAGATACCTCGTGGATGATTTCATATTGTAGGTGTATTGGCACAGGAGCAGCCGGTCGCTCTTCAGATTGTCCTTAATCCTGTCGAGGAAAGCGTTCAGTTCGGGCAGGGGCCGGCTTTCGGGGGAGGTCGGCGTTTGAGCGAACCCACGGGCGGAAGGATAGCGCAAAACAGAAAAGAGACACGAGAACGTATAGACGAAAAATCAACATGCCCGGGCACATCATGAAAACTGCCGGTTGTTTCGGCTCTCCCTATTTCGACTCCGTCGCAGAAACCATCTGCATGGCCGAAATTATCAATCGTGCCGTTTTCTCATTCTCGTTTTTGGAATCGATCATGATGTCGTACAGATAGGGATTCATCCATTTTTCTTTATAATGGACGCGTATGTATTCCACACGCTGAGCATCCGTGGCGCGGATTAGTGCAGGAACATCCGTACCGGGCTTGACCCTTAGCTGGATCTTGCGAACTCTATCTTCCCAGCGCGCATAGACGAAGGCATGGAATGCATCGGGCTTGTTTCGCAGAATGCACTGAGATCCCCGCCCAACGATCACGCAATTTCCCATATTGTACGCTTCCGTCACAATTCGCTTTGCCAGACTTGCGGCCTTTTCAGCATCAAACATTTCCACCGGCGCAACAACCGAAATCCCATCCGCTCCCAGACCCCAGACTGTGCGCGTGATGCGATGGATCCACGGATCGACCTTTTCGTCAAACGCGGCGACTTCGCTCGGCGACACTTTTTCCGTCCGGCTGATCTCGCTAATCAGATCCTTGTCGACGAGCCTCCAACCCAGTTCCTTGGCGATGATGTCCGCGATTTCCCCGCCGCCGCTGCCGTATTCCCTCGATATCGTCAAAGCTCTGTATTTCATTGCGATCCTTCCTTAAGATTCGATAAAACCATGCCATCGCCGCGGGTTTAGCGCCGCAAACGCCTATATGCTATTGATGAATTAGCTATACCACAAGCGCGCAACCTTTTGAATCAGCTTTCTGCCGACCTGACAAAATGCCTAAATAAGCATATTGAGCCTCAGCTGGCTTGCATAAAGCTTTGCTGCAACACCGCGCCCAGAGGGCGCCTTCGGAGATGTGCGGCAGTTCGCTGCCGCTTTCTGCATACACCGAAATAAAAGCGGCAGCGAACAGCCGCATATCTCCGAAAGCTTCGCCTCGATCATGCCGGGAAGAAAATTGTGTTCAGAACGAAGGCGATTCGGATGCCCGCCTTCGCAAGCTGCGTTCGAATGACCGGCAATGCAAACCGATAATATTCGTTGCCCAGCCTGGCGCCCGATCGCATCCATTTGTCGCTGCCGGGCACGCGGTAGGCTTCCCTGGCGATATGCAAGCTTTCTGTAGCCCAATCCGCCGGCGTGCCCTTCGACCACTCTGAAACCATCTTCGGATTTGCGACAAAATCGAAATCCCACAGCCATACTTTTTCGTTCTTGGTATGGCGTTCCATCACCTGGGAATCCCACAGACGATGCAGATTGGATCCCACACCGAAAAACCGGACCTGAAGCAGGTTTCCGCCCTGATCGTTGTTATCACCGACATGCAAAGGCTGGTGCAGGTCACGCGATCAGGTGGATGAGGAACTTGAGAGCCTGCTGTTTTTGCGGTCTTCCTGCCTGAGAATTCTGCAGTATGCGCCTGAAATCTTCGATCTTGTTTACGACACAGCCCTTGGGGGAACAGTACCGGGAATCATAGCGATCCGCGCTTATGGGCACGTTCACGAAATGCCAGCGATAACTTTCCTCGATCTCCCTTTGTCCGTCCGCCCAAGTGGACACGTCGGCAAGACTCACTCCCGGCCCAAGAATGGCACGAACTGCGTCACGCGCGGCGGGAGTCAGCCGGCCTTCCGCCATTCTTGCCGCCACACGATGCCCGATCCGGCCCCACGCCAAGGCCGGACCGGGCCGCATAGACGCAACCAGCAAAAAAACCGCCGCGCAGAAACGAGCCTTGTTTCTCCAGACTCTTTTTGACAAATTGCGCTCCCTTTTACTGCCGGATCTCGGCCAGAATGCTTTTCCCCTGGATCTTATACTCTGAAAGCAATGGCGCGGTAAAGGGGGCCGTATCGCCAAATAAACAAAATAGCAGGCGTTGGATCTTGCCTGCAAATTGTGGGAATTTGGAGATACGGTTCCGTGGTTCTGTGATACAACATTTGGGTGCAGTGTAATTGCGCGCAGCCTGTTTTCGAATTCATGAGAGAATCCGGGGCTTCCGATTTATCGAAAGTTTCCCGCAGTCGTAGTCCATTAAATGGAATGGAGGATTAACATGAGGTTAAAGGATAAGGTCGCCATCATTACAGGCGCAGCCCGCGGAATCGGCGCGGCTTTCGCCATTGGTTTTGGAAAAGAAGGGGCAAAAGTCGTCATTGGGGACATCCGCGACGGGCAAAAGATCGTGGATACCATCGAGAAGGCCGGGGGCCAGGCTCTTTATCTGAAGACGGACGTCACCAAACAGGACCAATGCAATGCTCTCGCGCAGGCCGCCGTGGACCGGTTCGGTGCCATCGACATCCTGATCAATAATGCGGGAACACTGGTGACCATCAAGCCTTTCATGGAAGTGACGACGGAGGAGTGGATGCAGATAATGGAAACCAACACCCTGGGACCGTTTCACTGCACAAAGGCCGTCTTCCCCTATATGAAGGAGAAGGGCGGAAGAATCATCAATGTTTCTTCCGGAACTGTTTTTGAAGGAGTTCCGGGATTGCCCCACTACCTCGCATCCAAAGGCGCCGTCATGGCATTTACGCGCGGCATGGCCCGGGAGTTAGGCGATTACAATATTAATGTGAACTCGATCGCACCGGGCTTCACGCATTCTGAGGGCGGCGATGAATTCGACCGGAACAAAAGGTTTCCTTCCGTTCCTCTCGACGAGGTTCAAATGCCTATGCGCTGCATCAAACGGCCGACGTATCCGGAAGATCTGGTAGGGACGGCACTCTATCTTGCCGGCGACGACAGCAAGCTGATTACCGGACAGTTGATCCTCCACGACGGCGGTGTGTCTCTTCACTAAACGAAGCGTATGAATCCTGCCAGCGGATCCGGGCGGAAAACTCGGATCCATAGGATGGACTTGGCGGGCTAATCCAAACCAACGGAGGTTACGATATAAATGGAACAAAAGGGAATCCACGTCGGAAGACGCGACTTTATAAAAACAACCACTCTGGCAGGTATGGCGGTGACTCTTCCGGCGACGAACCTCGTGTCTCTGGACACAAGGAGCGCGTCGAAACCAAGCCCACAAGGGACAAAACGGCACTTGCTTTTCTTGTCTGACGCGCCAAAAGAATACGAAAAACTCCTGGAATCGATACGATCCATCAAGGAGTACGAATTCACAGTATCCCCGGTGCAGGTCAACTACCAAAAGCCGCAGGAAGTCGCCAAAGCCATTCAGGACAAAGGGGCGGATATCCTCCTGGTAAATCCGTCGCGCGTGACTGCAAACTCCGGACATATCCCGGCAGCCATAGGCGATCTGGACGTCCCTGTTGTGCTTTATCCCGTTAATTTTGATTTGATCATGTTGGAAGCGGATATCGTGGCTACATTCCGCGCCAGAGGCATGAATGCCATGCTGGCAAATTCGCCGGCACATGCAGTGGAACTTATAAAGATCGCGTCAGCGCCCAGAATCCTCGAAGGCAAAAAGGCCGTCATCTATGGCAGACCGTACGATTCAAGCAGCATACCCGTGCCTCACCTTAGCGAAGACTACATCTACAAACGCACCGGCGCCAGGATCCAGTACCGGCCGATTGACGAATTGAAACCGCTCCTTGCAGGCGTCAATGAAGCCAGCGCCCGGAAGGAAATGGATAGGTGGAAAAAAGAGGCCGTTAAAGTTTCGGAGGCTTCGGATCAGGCGATTCTTGATGCAAGCAGGCTGTATGTCCTTTTGCGCTCGATTGTGGACAAAGAAGGATTGTCCGCAATCTCGATCGATTGCCTGGGCTTCTCTTTCAATGCGAATCCGATATTGCCATATCCGTGCCTTTCTTTTACCCGCTTGAGGGATGAGGGGATCGCCGCACCGTGCGAAGCGGATGTATGCGGGGGATTATCCTCCATGGTTCTGCAGGAGATCAGCCAGAAGCCTTCTTACTTCTGCAATGTATCCGCTGTGGATGAGCAGAAGTCCAACGCAGTGCTGCGCCATTGTGTCGCGCCATTGAAACTGATGGGCCGTGAGGCGCCGCCATTGACATACAACCTTCGGGATTATCATGGAACGGGGAGAGGCGTTACGCCGGAAGTTGATTTCCCTATCGGTGTCGAAATTACCATGGGCGGATTCAGCAAGGACTTAAGCCGTTTCGTAATTTGGCCGGGAAGAACCCAGGCGCGGGTCAGGGATACGAGTCGGCCCTCATTTGAAAACGCGCCGCCCGCATATAAAAACATGCGCAGGTATTGCTCAAATGATTTAGAAGTGAAAATCAAGGATGTGAATCGCTTCCTTCAAAGCATCGCAGGCTGCCATCATGTCATGGTTGCCGGGAGCTACACGAACGCGATTCGGAACGCAATGCTGCGAATGAATGTGGACATTGTCGGCCCAGCCGACATGGGAGCTCCTCAAGCATAATCCGAATACGGCAAAGGATTTCGTCGTTCAGCCCCGAGTTGCAGGTTCCAGGTTGCAGGTTACAGGTTTCAAGCCTGGAACCTGCAACTTGGAATCTGGAACTCAAAAACGCGTCCCGTCCCACTCCCCTGTTCCAATTTCGAATCTCGAATCTCGATTATGGGATCTCGGTTAGATTTCGTGCGGTCCTCTGTAGTTTTTGTCCGTGGCGGTAGCAAAGTGAAAAATGGGCCGTCTCACTTTTTTCAGGATCAGCGGACAATGCGATACACCCGCAGGAACAAAGATCACGCAGCTCTTCGTAATCGTGTTAGGCTCGTCTCCCAGCCAGAACTCGATCTCGCCACCCAGGTCCGTGGGATCATCGGGATTGGAACCGAAAAAGGTCACCACTTCTCCGAAATCATGCGTGTGGCCTTTATCCACGACGACTACTTCTTTGGACTGCGGCCAAAACCACGCGCAATCCACATAGGGCGCTCCCTCGAACACGCCTCCATGCAGGCAATAGATTCGCGTTCCCAGTGAATCCGGCTCCTTATTCAGATCAGTGACAATATATTTCGCGTAACTTGTTTCAGCCATTTTCCACTCCTTGCTTGGTTTCTGTTATCACCGCAAAAGTCCAGCAGCAACCTACATTATCTTTGAAATACCGTTACAGGTTACACGGTGCAGGTTACAGAGTGCAGTTTAAAACCTGGAACCTGGAACGTGGAACCTGGAACGTGGAACCTGCAACCTTTAACCTATCAGACCTTGGCCTCAAGGCGCCACGCACCGGAAATTGGCGGCATCGTCAATGCTGCCCTGGCCCGAGTAGCGCGCCACCTGCGGGTAGGGGCACAATGGGCGCGTGCGCACTACGTTGTTATCCACGACGCGGCTTGCCCGCATCGATTCCGGAGCCTTGCCCTTTTCCACCCAGTTGATCACCGCCGTCATCGCATCGTGGCGGTCCGGACCGATGCCGCCGCCGCAGTGCGCCATCCCGGGCACCATGAACAGCCGGAAGAAGTTTGTCCCATCCGGCCCGTTTTGTACTACTGCCTGCTCATAGTAATTCACGCCCATCATCGGCTGCAGGATTGAGTCGGCCCACCCATACGTCATGAGCAGCTTGCCGCCCCTATTTTTAAATTTCGAAAGATCCGGATTCTTCGCGTCTGCCTGCTTGCTCCATTCGTCGAGCATTTGAATGTCACGGTCGAAATCGAACGTCTTATAGTCATAGTCCGGCTGCGGCGGCTTGTGCACGAGGTACCGCATCGTGTTTTCGGCCAAACCGAAATCCGCGGACTTGCCATCGGGCTGCGCACTCACGATCATGTTCATCCACCCGCTCCCCGTTCCGCCGCCGAACAAGGCCGGCATCACGGCCTCGCTGCCCAGCATGAAGCCGGGGAAAAAGGACTTCCCATTGCTCACAGGACCGCTATAGACTTTGGCTATGGCCGCCGCCTGGGCGGCCGTGAGGCAATCTGCGCCATCTGTGCCTGTGCTGCAGGCCGGGACATCGCGCGCCGGATCGAAGCTGCATTTACGCGGATCGTCGATCAAGCCGTCTTTTAATCCATCGATGGCATCGCATTTAGCCATGACCCTTTCGGCCAGAAGGACCAGTTTGGCGGGCGTGACCGGCGCCTCACTGAGTGCTTTCTGATTCCACATTGCGCCAATCGTGAATCCCGTCTGACTTACCCACGGCGCGTTGGCTACAATTCCATCAAAGTCTTCGGGAAAACGCTGTGCCTCGATTAGTCCTTGCCGCCCGCCGTTGGAGCAGGAGTTCCAGTAGGCGAAGGAAGCCGGTTTGCCGTAAAACGCCCTGGTGATGGCCTTGGCTGTCGTGGCAGTGAGGTGCACCGCACGGTAGGCGTAGTCGATAGCCTTCTGCGGATTGCTCAGGACGAAGCTCGCTCCCGGCTCCTTGCGTGCGTCATGCCCCGTATTCGTCTGCGCTACAGCAAATCCGAGATTCAAAGCTTCATTGCGCTGCGCCACGCGGCCCGCATCGTCCAGAGCCTCGCCGGCGTGCCCCCCGTTGCCGATCATATAGAAGCGGCCATTCCACTTGGCAGGCAGACTCACTTCAAACGCAATCTCAGGCCGGAGCAAACCTGTGACACGACAATTGGCGGGCACCGCGGCGGTAGCAGGAATCAATGCTGCTGTAATCTGCGCAATCTCCTTGGACTTGAACGCGCTCATCGCCCCACACGTCTTGCGGGGCTCCAGATCCGCCCTCGAGTAGTCCACAAGCGCCATTTTTGCATCGGCGAAAGCCTGGCCCCTGGCCGGGGCAACACCCGCAGCTATAAAGATGGCGGCACCCATTATGGCGCTGACGATTGTAAGAGTGAACTGTCTTGCGTATCTGAGTGTTATCGGGTTTTGTACCATAGCGCGCTCCCTATCTGAAAAACTCCTAAACTTTGCTCAAATTGCCCGGCGGTGTGGCCGAACACAACGGACTGCCGAAAACTTGCGCGGCAGCACCGTTCGTTTCATCCGAAAGCATTATAAACCATTACGCTTTGAACAATTCATAGCTCATCGCATGTAGAAAATAACTACCTTTCGAGTGGCTTTTAATAGGCGGGACTCTGTACCTGATCAATTTATTGAAAAGTGGAAGTAATAGGGAGGCGTCATTGGGGTAACGCCCCCCTTATTCATTGTCATCAGTAGGATTTTCACAAGCAGTAATTTTGAAGATTTTCATGATGTTATTTACCAGGAAATTTGTCTTGCCGACTGTTCAATATTGCTCACACCTCCGGTCATAATTGCTCAATTCAGTTTACGGGCAGGTCAAATCTCCGGGGAGTCAAACCGCGAGCGCAGTCGGGCGTAACTTTTTTTAATATGATTTCTGGGGAGTTATACGAACATGCTATCTTTCAGCTTACAGCTCGGGAGATGCCCCATGACACACTGGCTCCGCTTCACGTTGCTCTCGTTTTCAATGATCTGGTTTTCCCTGGCAGCGCCAGCCGCTGAGGATGCAGGCCAGGATTCTTCAACGACAATACCCGCGGATCAAAGCTTTCCCAGTGCGGAGCTAAAATTGAGCCGCTTCCCCGCCGTTTTGGCCCACAACCTTACGTCAAACCTCTGCACCCGGGGGAATCTCCTTCCGTTTCTGCTTGGATCAGCCACCGCGCTGGCTATTGCCCCGGCTGATCAGGAGATCAGCCAGTCGATGTTCAACCACGCGCACGAATTTGGCGATGCCGGGGAAATTGCGGGGGAAATTGTCACAGATGCCATCACGGGCGGAGTCTTTTTTGCCAGTCGGCTGACAAAGAACCAGCATTTCCGGGCCTTCGGATATACGGTTGCGCAGGCATACATAACCAATGGTATCCTGACTCAGGGGATTAAATATGCAACGCATCGGATGCGACCCGATGGATCGGATTCGCAATCGTTCCCATCTGGGCACACCTCCAGCACCTTTGCGCTCGCGACGGTAGTAACAAACTACTATGGCAAAAAGTGGGGGATCCCATTGTATGCCTTCGCGGGATTAGTGGGAGTTTCGCGCATAGAAAAGGGACGGCACTGGCCGAGTGACATTCTCGCAGGCGCAGCACTCGGATATATCTCCGGCAAAACCGCCCTTGTTGGGACAAAGCGGGAAATTTCGCGTCACGCGACCACCAGACTGATGATTATGCCAACCTTTGGACACGACTGGCGCGGTGTTTCTGCCTACATCAGCTATTGAGAATTGTCCGCAGAGTACTTTGCGCTAGAGCTGGAATGGGTCTTAGAGCTCTATAGGAAAACGTTCGCGCTTAGCGTTGGTATTCAATTGATCGCACAGGTTGAACAGGAATATCTCCATGTCGCGGGAATTCTCTCTTGGCAACAAACTCCAGCGGTTGCCCTTTCAGGCCCTGCACGATAGCTGTAAACCTGATCTCATTCAAAAAGACTTGTCCTTTATATGCCAGCTTCCTTTCGTTTCCGCCAACGCTGTGTATAACGACAAAAGAGATTTCGTCGCCGTTTATCTTGCCCTCACGGATAGGAGTCTTGCCTTCAGCATCGGCAACTGTTCCAGTCAATTCCGTCCCGTTCACTTTAAAACTGAAAACGGTTTCGACCATCGCCTCAAACCACACATTGGTCAAGTTGCTTTGAGTCCTGAGGCTTTCATGGAGTGTCCCCGGTGCAATCCAAGTTCCGAATATGTCGGCAGCCCATACCGAAGTAAGCAGAGCCAACAGGACGACTGCCCCAATAGAAAGAATATTGCTTCTCATGAGGTGTGCCCTCCTCTTTTTTGCGGATCGTCTTGCTTTAAATTAAACCGAAAGTCTCTCATAAAAACAAGCCCGACTTTGTCGCCAGCATATCATCCCTCGACTTGGGGGGGGGCGCGGAAAAGTGGCTGCACTGCGGGTGGATGTAACATTAAAATGATCTAGCCAATTTTGCTGCGGCAGAGAAATAGTCTGAGTTAGGGCGAAACTGCAAACGCCAAGCAGGAAAAGTGTCGCACAAGGATTTAATCGATTACCGGGGTTTGAGGACTATCCGTGCCCTCTCATCTGCCGCCACTTGTCGGTAGAATTTTTTAAGTTCTCCAAGCTGCTCCAAAGGCATTCGAACATTTTTAATTTCCAGGCGCCGGCTGTATCGCACCAGTGATCCATCGACTTCCGTTTTGCTGCTGTAAGAGAGCACTCCCGTATTGGCCGAAACAGGCGGTGGAATCTCGTCCACAACGTAGCGGTCTGGCAGCGCGATCTCCATCATTTCATTCCAGATGCTGGCGGAGGGGTACTCTATCGGATGCTTGCGCTCGCCGTTTTCCATAATATCTGTGCTCCACTGGTCCAGGATGCGAGGCCGCAGCAGCAACAGCCCAGCCGCTGAACCCGCGTAACGGCCCAGCCGAAACCCGTAATTCAATACAGAATTTCCTCCCGTCTGATCCAATGTTTTCTCGGAAATATCGATCAATTCGACGCCGATCGTCTGCGGCCCGAAAAAGGATCGAACAGTCTTTTTCCGCTCGAGCTCCGAGCTATTGAGCCAAGTGCTGCGAAAATCCGCTGCGAGAACTCCGGTCCGGTTCTCTTCTATGTTGCCCTCCAGGTCGCCGTCTGGGTTGAGCTGGAGCTTTGCAGTTCGGTTAAAGCTGTTAACAGAAGCCGGAGACAAGGGCAGCGTGACCAGTTCGCCGCCTGAGGTTGAAACCAGCAGCCCGTCATTTGCTTGCAGTTCCGATGGCAGATAACCCAGCTTTACGTGGGGATCGGTGGGATCAAAGAACAGCAAGGATCCCATCCTGGGATGCTCCATGTTGCTATAAAGGCCAATTTTTGAGATGTTAGCCGGGATGCGGATCGCCGCGATGACATGGTCAAAAACAAGTGGCGTAGAAAACTCGGGTTTAATCATGCCCCGGTTCGTGCTGGTCAGCACATAAAAGGATTCCACACCGATCTGGTGCAGCATGGCATTCAGCAAAGTCACCTTATCCTTACAATCGCCGTATCGGTTCGTCAAAACTTCCTTCGCCGGGTGCGGCTGATAGCTGCCGATGCCAATTACAATAGCCACATAACGAACTTCCTGCTGCACGAATGATGCCAGTGCCTGAATTTTGGCCAGAGTGTCAGACGCACCGGCAGTAAGCTCCACCACTTTCTGCCGCAGTTCATCAGTAGGTTGGCGGCGATCGGAAACCAGTTGCCCATACCACTGGCAGACTTCGTCCCAGGAGCTGAAGCTGCCTCCTTTACCCGGGGCAACATATCTCAGGAACAACTGTCCTGCCATCGTTTCCCAAAACGGCATTGCCCGCTCTGCCTTGATTTCGGGGATTTCTTTTAGCTCCCAGACAAATCGATTTGAGCCGGCCGGTTGAACCGTGACCGTCGAATGATTAGCCCAGAATTCTTGATACGTCCATCCGTCAGGGAGGCGGAGTTCGAAGCGCGCGAGTCGGACCGGAACATTCTGCTGAAAAACCCATTGATTCTGGAGAATAAACGCTCGGCGACGCTGTTTATATTCATAGCCGATCACTGCGCCGGGTTCTGAAGCCGGAATCTTCAGTATCTTTTGACGGGTATCCTCATAAAGATTTTCTGTGAAAAGAATCGTGTCCGCGGCATCCTTCTCGCCTACTTCATACGGTTCGCCCACGGATGGGATTGACCAGCCCTTAATGGACAGGACGCGGGTTTCCGAGTCAAAAGGTATTTGCACGATTCCGAATCCTCTCCCCTCAGCGCGGAGGATTCGATAGGCACACCGGTAGACGGTACTCACTTCGCCGCTATCATCGACCATGGCGATCTGCTCATTACGCAGCATAACAGCGGGCGCATCCTGGTATTGAGGAAGGCTCTCTCGAGCCGCCATTTTGAGCCAGTCGGGTGGCGCCCCGAAAACGCAAGGCGTTCCCAGGCACACCAGTAAAATTATCTTCGACGCCTTAATCGTTTGCATCTGACGCCCCCGTGCTTTCTAACACCATTTGACTCTCATCCCATTGCCTTGCCTGGTTGAAATGCGCTCGAATTGCCCAGTATTGGGCAACAGGGATATACAATGACTCCGACGTAAAATGTCGCTTAAATCGAATCCGGTTTTCTTCGACATCCGCGGACATATCGTAGTTGCCGTATATCGTTTTCAGCTTTCTCTTTTCCGGCAGATTCCCCAACTTGTAACCGGCCGGAAATGTCCAGGTAACTTCATCCTTCTGTTGGTACGGATATGGGAAGTAGATATCATTCTTCCTAGTGCCCGTTTCAAATGATCGCACACTCGCTTCAAATAATCCTGCACGAAAAAGGAAGCCTTCGTCCGATTGTTGTTACAAACTCCGTGAGTTTCAGGCTCGAAAGTAGCACGAAGAGGCTGGTCTGACTCTTCCCAGTTCACCGGGTGTTTGAGTTCCACGGTCGCCGCAGGCGGCAACCACTCCTTGATCTCTTCTTCCAGCGCCTTTTTACGGGTCGCTTCATCCATATTGCGCGCCGAACGCCGGCGAGAGAGGGCCTCCTGCCCGACGAAGCTGATCGCCACCGATCCGCTCACGCTGCCATCGGGGCTCAATTCGAGTGCGGCTACCCTCTCAATCACAGCTTCATCGCTGGTTGGCCTGGGTGTGCTGAGCAACTTGTCGGGTTTTATCCTGGTATTTTGCAGGAAATGATATGTTTTATTTGTCACAACAATGCCTTCGGAGGCTGATTCCTCCCAAGGAAGCAGATCGAAAGGACAAAACTTCGTAGCCGGGTCTAAAAAATAATCCTTTCCTCCGGCCCGCGCCCACACCAGCATGCTGTTCAGCTGACTGGAAAGTGGGAGACGGGGCTCAAAGAAATTCGTTGAGCGGGCAGTAACCATTATGGGAGCGGATTCAAATCCTGCCGCACGAGCCAAGGCTACAAAAGCGAGATTGATCTCATTCCCGTAAGCATAATCGTGCTTCAAAACGTCCTCGACCTTTTTGTTTTCCTCAATGTTTTCCCGCTTTTCCTCTTGTTCGGTCCTTGAACGTTCCAGGTTCAGGTAGCGGATCTTCTGCACCCGCGCGTACAATTTCCGCAATTGTGTTTCCGGAGAATCGCCTGGGCTGATGATTCCCACGAGATAGGGCTTCAGCTTCTTAGGATCGCCCAGGTACTTTTCCATAATGGTCGCCATGCCAGTCGATTCAGAGGGCCAAAATAGTGACGAGACTGGCGGCCCTAACACGTAGTAACAGTCTATCCGACTCCTCAGCCAGTATTCAGGCGGCATGAGTTCTTCCGTCCTGAAGCCCGCTATGTTTCGAACTTCAAAAGCCAGGGAGCCGTCCTCTTGCTTATCAGGTTTAATGCTCCCGGGAATCCATTTGAGCGTCCAGATAAGAGACATTTGCTGGAATTGATGAACGACAAAACGCGCGCGAACCGTGGACAGCTCCTCCTGGACTACCCAGCTTGCCGAAGGGACAATAACAGTATCGGGGAAGATATAATTCTTCCAATTCCTCAGAACTTCCGGGGCTTTTTCGCGAAAGCGGGTCGTGTAGGAATATTCGATGATGCTTCCCTTTTGAATTTCGGGGAGCGTAAATGCTTTGACCTGAATCTTGATCTTCCTTGCCTTAAGTGCCGTGCGGTCAAAAATCTGTCCGCGGAAATCTATAGCTGTTCCATCGGGACGAGTTGTTCGGGCTTGGATGTCCTCGATTTTAAACGAGCTGTCGAGAGACGGGATCTCAATATCCGCGTATTTCTTCCCTTCGTCATTCAAAACTTTGATGCGCCGGTATTCGGTTTGTTCACCCTTGATGTCGTGGGTAGTTACTTCCCTGTAGAGAATGATCGCCGCCGCACCCGGATTGTCGGGATCGTCTGCCAGCGCCAATTCCTCTTTTGATATGGGAGGCCAGTCGGCGGCTTTGATGTTTTTAAGGTTTCCAAGTACGACCACGCACAGTAACAAGAATCCCAGCGCCGTTTGGCTCATATCGGGCCTTCCCCCGTTTTGTCTTTTGGAGTTTGTAATGATGCTACTATAAACCTATTTAAGAATTTTTCTGCTGGAAAAACGCACAGCTACCCCTTGTCATGATAGGGTGTAACAGTCACCTTTGTTGATCGCGGATTTAAAAGCGGGAATGATAGAACCGGTACGGGCAACGCTGACAGCGGTAAGGCCGCAAAACCAGCAATGTACCTATCAAGTCTTAACCGTGCCGATACAAACAGCTCCTATGTTGGGAATTGCACTCTGGGCAGGAGAACATCCTTTAAGTGTTATAGGTTCAAAATGCATGCTTCATGAACGGCAGGCTTCACCTCACCCCATAAGAACCATATTTCTGCGGGATTTCACGGACACTTATACAGTCACATAAGGGCAGGGTCCCGGCGGTCGCTCCTATTCCGGGGGTTTCTCAGAGATTGGATTTTGTTTCCCTTCATTTGGCCGTTCACGCATCACGCCCAGTTCCAAAGGCTTGGTCCATATATCCGACAATACCCATACCCTTCCTGTTATGCGGTCATATCGGACGGAATAGTAAAGCGGATTGTCAGGTATAAGGACTTCATACCGCGCAAGAATCCCGTGAAGCCAGACGGCGGCCAAAATGGTT
Source organism: uncultured Acidobacteriota bacterium (assembly GCA_963761825.1). Lineage (GTDB taxonomy): Bacteria > Acidobacteriota > UBA6911 > UBA6911 > UBA6911 > UBA6911. Next base: position 143,684 of record CAVXIH010000016.1, on the reverse strand, counting down.
AGGCATATCATCATAGTTATCAAAAATCGATCCCGCGTATTCATGTTCCGTTCTCCATGAGATCATTCATAGTGTGACTTCTTGCACTTGGGCTATACTCCGAGCTTCTTTCCACAAAAAAAGCAGAACGCGTCATTGGCCGAAATCCTTCTTCCGCAGGAAGGACACGTCAACGGGGCTGGCGCCTGCGACACCTGTTCAGTTTGGGCTGGCGCTTGCGCCACCTGTTCAGGCTGGGCTAGTGCTTGCACCACCTGTTCAGGCTGGGCTGGCGCTTGCGCCATCTGTTCGGGCTGGGCTGGTGCTTGCGCCATCTGTTCGGGCTGCCTGGAGCTCAATTCGCTTGAGGAAGCAGCAAACAGAGATGAATGCTCTGTAGCCGGAGACCGTTGTTCGCTCGTCGATGCGTGTGCGCCAGCTTCGTGAACATGTGCGGCTGGAGGATTGCAGTGCGAACTTGGTCCTTGCTCGACCTCCCCAAGAGACACATCTCTTTGGCAGTATCTGCAAACTTTGGCTTCCGCGAGTATCATCTCCGCACAAAACGGGCATTTTATGCGCGGGCGCCCATCGCCTACAGACGCATCAAAAACTCGGCCATCAATCCCGGATAACCGCGGCACAGGATTCGGCTGCGACATTTTAGGCAATACGCATTCAATGATTAGACCGATAAAAGAAAGCAGAAATCCGAGCCAAAATCCTTCTCTTTGGCGGCGTCCCTTTTTCTTCGCGATCCATTCGCCCATTATGCCTGTGACAATACCGAGAATGATAATTAAGAAAAGAAACCCTATGTATTCTTCCATTTGCACCTCCTACGACTCAAACCCGAGGGAACTCAGTGCCATTTTACATCTACAAAGGACACGGTCGCTCGTTAAATCTCCTATCGGCGCAGCCCCTTCATTTTAAACTCTTCGTGGAGCGTTCAGGCGGCACGCAGATTGCTGCAGAAGATCCGAATTCATCCTTAATTTTCTACATCCGCATTGAACAGCTTCTCGAAAAGCTCCACTGAGCCGGGAGCATAACCGGCGTAATGGTTATTGAAGTAAACATAGACCGGATTGCCTTTCGCCAAGAGCTGTTTTATGGGAGGGATCCACGCTTTCATTTGTCCTGTTCGGTCCTTCAGTATGGATTCAAATTCCCGTTTCCGCAGTCCTGATTCCTGGGCCAGCTTAACCGCGGCATCCATTTCCTTGCGGTTTCCCAGGAAGCGCACATACACGAAAGGAGCCGTAAAAACCTCTTTGCGAGTTGCCAACTTGGGAAGCGGATCCATTGTATAGTAGTCGATGAACACCAATGATATGCCCCGGCTCCGCAAAATATCCAGCAGAGAAGGTTGCACCCACAGAGAATTTCGGATCTCGATTCCCCACTTGAATTCGCTTGGAAGCAGTTTGACGAATCCTTCCAGCCTTCGGATGAAATCGGCCCCGGTCTTATATTCTTGTGCATCCTTCCCTTTGGCAACATATGGAAACTGCAGAATCATCGGTCCAAGCCGATCTCCCAAACCGGACATCACCGAGATAAATTCATTCAACTCAGCTTCGCATCCCTCCAGGTATTTGTCGTGGCTGATCACCTTCGGAACTTTCGCTGAAAAAATAAATCCACGGGGAGTCTTTGACTTCCATGCCTCGATCATTTTCGGGCTGGGCATTCGATACCAGGTAGCGTCGATTTCCACTGTCGGCAGCTTGCTGGCATAAACCTGGATCATTTCGCCCGGTTCCGTCAGGTCAGGATAGAACGATCCGCACCAGTCGGGAGAACTCCAGCTCGACGTGCCAACGAGCAAATTGGGAGGAAATCCAATCAGGCATTTTAAGGCTCCTAAATGGATTATAGCCGAAGCTGGCTCATGGTTCACTGTGTGGCACGAATAAAGGAGGAATGGTCGCTGCCGGCTACATGAAGGGCTTTCGATCGGAGCTCGAACCAAGAAATGGATGCAGCAGATCCGACAGGCTGCAACAGAGCATCGAAGGCATTGGCAGCTGCAATCGCGGAGCGACATCAATGCCGAAATCTTGCCAGAAAATGCCGGTCTGACGCTTGTATCAGTCAATAAAATTAATGGATCCCCATCGAGTTGAAAACTCAGTTAAGTTTTTTGAGCTTTTCGCCCAGTGAAATGACCCGGTAGTGTTCCTTGGGCTTGTCTTCCTGATATACCCATATATCACCGGTTTTGGAATTGTAGAAGAAAAAGCTCTCGTCGACGTGATCATCCTTCCTGTGTTGAGGCGTGAACTGAATTCCTTCCAATGCCGGGGCTGCTTGAGCCTCCGCAGCGACCGGATGAAAAACCATGTGATCGACCAGTAGAGTCACGGCGCTTGCCCCCAGAGCGATCGTCAGCAGTATTATCAAGGAAATGTTTCTCATGCCTTCCCTCCATAAAGATGGTAGGTGGATTGTGACTTCCGCAGTTTCAGAGTCTTCTCGATAGAGGAATCCTACACAATCTGATTCTATATGTCTTCAGCGAAAGCCGTACATAAAGGGGTGTTAATTAAGGAACACTGTATACGGTTGCTGAGGGGCGATTTGGCCATAGAGTGCTTACCTCCAGGCGCGGTCTAGCGCCTCCTCGATGTTCCTCTGCATGTCCTCGAGGTCTTCTCTTGCTCTCTGATAACGAAACCGTAGGACTCACTCTTTAAGTATTTCTGGACTAGCTAGTTTCCCGTGAGCCGTGCAAACTCATCTGCTTTGGCGGTAGGTTATCGGGAACACGGTCAGTTCTATGTCCTTCAGCAATTCCTGGGCGAGTTCGAGAAAATATTCCGACTTTGAATGCGGAGCAGATTTTATGAGTTGTTTGCAAAATGATTGCAAAAGGGGCTTTTCGCCCCCTATTTATTGTCCGAGAATTTTAGTATGTTATTGATAATGAAGTGGTTGCGGGGACAGGATTTGAACCTGTGACCTTTGGGTTATGAGCCCAACGAGCTACCAGACTGCTCCACCCCGCGATAAAGAAGGAATTATAGAGATCACATCGTCGCTAGTCAAGGGTATGCTCAATATATCAAGGATTTGCAGATATGCACCGCCGGATTCCATCATCATCATATCAGGAAGGGCCTGCCGTCGGGACGGATGTCCCAAAGAGTACCCTCCTGTATAACCTGGATGATATAGGTCCCGCGAAATTATCGGGATTCGCGGAATCCCAGCACCATCATCGTAATGTCGTCATGCTGAGGAGCACCCGCGGAAAACGAAAGAACGGTTTCCTGCAGGCGGGCCAGGATTTGCGGAGTAGTGGACTGCGCGTTAGCCCGCAGCAATGCGGTAAGACGTTCCATTCCGAATTCTTCGCCGGCGGTATTGAGCGCTTCAATCACGCCATCCGTGAATAGCACCAAATGGTCGTCCTGCTGCAGCTTGATAGTCTCCGCTTCATATTTCTCTCCGGCAAAAAGCCCCAGGACCATCCCTCCGGTAGTCAGCTCTCTCATCGAACCATCGCGCCCTAGAAGAAACGGCGGATTATGTCCCGCGTTGATATAGGTGCAATTGCCGTCGGAGTCCAGGATGCCGAAGAAAAAAGTTACGAAACGGCTGCCTGTGCCTCGCTGCACAAGCTGGCGATTAACGTTGCCGAGGATGGCGGGAAGCGGAGCACCCAGGAACGTCTGCGCGGAAAAAAGCCCCTGAATCAACGAAGCCAGGAGAGCAGCAGACATACCCTTGCCTGCCACGTCACCCAGAGCAAAACCGAAATGTCCTCCGTCCAGGTCAAAGTAGTCAAAATAGTCGCCGCCGATCTCGTAACAGGGAAGGCTTTGGCTGCACGCCCGCACATATTCCAGCTCCCTGTTGGGCTTGGGCAGCAACGCCTGCTGAATTTCCCGCGCAATGGTCAGTTGTTCATCCATTCTGCGTTTGTCCTGGGAATCTTTATAGAGTCGGGCATTATAAATTGCCATCGCTGCTTCCGACGCGAGGGTCTCCAGCGCGTCGATTCTTGTGCTCGATAGTCCCCCTCCAACATTTGCGCTGTCCACATAAAGAACCCCAATGACTTCGCTGAATCCGGCGGCGGAGGAATAGACGGAATCATGAACCGTGACATAACGAAGAGGGACGCAGGAAATGCTGCGCAAACCGAGCTGGCGCGTAATGTTGTGGTCTTCGGCTCCATCTCCGAAGTCCAGGTTTTTGATGACAACCGGCTTGCCGGTTTTGAAGACATCTTGAGGAACGCGCTGGCTGGTCTGAAAACAGGATCCATCCAGCGGCCGTCTTTGATTGTTGCGGGCGCAACGGAAGCTCAATTTCCCATTGTGCTCCTTGAGCATGATAAAGCCACGCTCAGCCCCGGTAAACTCAATCGCCGTATCCACCACTAATGCAAGCAGGTCGTCCAGGACGGGAATGGAGCTGAGAGCCCGAAAAGCGGCAAACAGCTTTCCAATATCCCCAAATCCGCGCATTGAAAGCCCGAAATCCATTCTGGCATCGGAACTGCTAAAGAGTGACTGCAGGATATCCCCAGTATGAAATGTAAGGCAAATTCCCTGGGAACCACCGAGCTGTACTCGGTCGCCATCCGCCAATCGGGCTTGCTCAACCCGGGCGCCGTTCAAATACGTTCCCATCTTGCTGCCGAGATCGCGCAGCAGATATTCGCCGTTCTGAATCACCACTTCGGCATGAGACCGCGAGACGCCCATCTGGCTCAATATCAGATTGTTGTCCGAAAGGCGACCAAGCCTGAATCTGGGAGGATGAAGATCGGCCCAACACTCTTTCCCCCTGTCATCAATGTAGAAGAACCGGGCGGCTGCCGGCTTGTCCTTCTCAATTTCACGGGCGCGGATTTTCCGTGTACTGTGCAGCAAGCAGGTGTCAAGGGATTGAGAGGTTAGCGGCAGAAAGAGGATATCTGCCGCTCCCGCACGCCAGGCATCAAGAACAAGGCCTTCCGCCGTTCGGGAACATACCAGCACGATGGGCAATGACGGGTAGAGTCCGGCAACTTCTTCGAGCACATGCACGGATCCGTCGTTCGAAGCAGCCTGGAGCAACACCAAATCTACTGTTTGCTTTTGTAATCTCTCCAAAGCTTCGGCAACATCAGCAGCCGCGATCACCGCATGACCCGATTGCGCGAGGTGCGTCGAAACAAAACTCGCATCGGATGCACTCAATCCTGTTAGTAGAATGGAATAGGTTTCGATCATGACTACGTGTCCAAATCAGCTTGTATTTATTGGGGCCGGCAGGGCCGGCGATGAATAAAACCGGGTTTATCTCCAAGCCTCGTTTCTTTGACTAAAACGCGGGCTTAGCCGTGAGCACGCCAAGTTGCACCAGGATTCCGGTGAAGTCGTAAACCCGGATCTCGTGTGCAATTTTGTCACCCGCAAACGAAAACATAAATGCGCAGCGCATCTCGAATCGCCTTCCGGTAGGCGCGAGTCCGCAAAAATCGCCCTTCTGGGTTCCGGACATTATTATGAACTGCGCGGCCCTGTTCCGATCAACCAGAAGGTACTCAGTAGAATATTGAGCATCGGGAAAGGACAAAAACCATTGACTGTAAATATTCAGAAGAGCGCTGCGTCCCGCTACTTTTCCATAAAAAGGGCTGTCCACCGATCCGTCTTCAGTATGTTCGGCAGCGAGCGCAACCGCATCATGCCGCTGCCATGCTTCATCTCTTCTGGCAAAAAATTTCATCAATCTCTTTGCGAGTCATGACTCATCCTCCTTTCTAGGATTCCAGTTGTGCGAAGCAGGGCTTAGTATCGCAGGTGGAAACGCAGTGGCGATTTGAATTGCCAGGAGAATAATCCCGCGCTCGAAGCGGGCTATTCTTTCGGGATCCACTGCAAACACCTCGGGAAGGAATTTAAGCGCGACCTTGAGATTTAGATAGAAATCATCGGCCAGGTATATTTCGCCCATGCCGCTATTGCCGAACTGGTTCGTGATCTGATAATGGCCCAGCATCTTGCCGATCATAGGGAATACATCCTCCACGTCGACAGCCGGTTCAATACAATAAAATCTAACTCAAGGAGTTGTTTCTATTGTAATGAAATTGGACCTTCTTGGATAGCAGAGAATAGGGCTGCCCCCCTTCATGTTCTGGCTGGCTTTGCCGCCTGGGGATATAAATCGATCATATGCCCCAATTTCCCAATCTTATTATTGCCGGAATAATAATCCTCGCCGACCAGGACAAGGCCCGGAGGGCCGTCTCCTTCTTTTAGCGGCATGGGCGGAAAACCGGAGAATTCGGGAAGCTGATCCCGCAAATTCTTTGCCTTCCCTATATTCAGCATCGGGAAATCGCCGAAGGTGATCCCCATGGAGCCATAGTGCTGCTTCATTTCCTCGGGCAGGGATGAGTTGGGATCCTTTGTAACTATGATGATGACGTGCACAGGCAGAAGACGCCTTTGTTCCTCGGGAAATGTCTCAATGGCTTTTGCCAAATTGTCGAGGCTTTTTGCCCTGCCCGCATTCCGGATCGTAATTCTTGTGGAATTTATCCATGCTGATAAATGTCTTCAACGGCGTGTCGGCATTATCCAAATATCGATCAAAAAATTCGCGGCACTTGCCGTAGTCGTCAAAATAACTTCCATTAGTATTATAAGTGGGCAGCACTCCACCTTTCGCAGAAGCGATCAAAATATCCACCAGATTCCTGCCGTCTTCTTTCCATAGCGTCGGCTCTCCGCCTGTGTAGTTCACGTTCCAGTAGGAGTTTTGCAGGCTGGCACAATCTCGAATCGCCTTCACGACCTGATCCCAGGTTAATCGGTATCCCGGACGAATGATGTGATCTTCGGCATCTCCGACGTAAATGTATCCGCAATGCTCGCAGCTGAAATTGCACTTGTGAAGCAGCGACACACCCATTATATGGGTCGGCATCCTATGGTCGGGCATAGACATTTCCCTTTGCGAATTTTGGTAACAGGCACCCCAGCCTCGAAATTCCGAATCGGCTATTCGTGTGTCGTTTTGAGCGGCAGCACGCCGGATAAATCGCCGATGACATTGACTAACTCCGTGTTCGCCGGAATTACGATCTTGGCATTCTGTTTCAGTGATTCCTCGACTGTTTGAAGCTTTCTCAGAAGCTGGGCGTTGCCGACAAAATACTGATTGGCCGCCTCGTTGACCAGCTTTATGGCTTGAGCTTCTCCTTCGGCCGTTAGGATCTGTGCCTGCCTGATGCCTTCAGCCTTTTTGATCTCCGCCCGCTTGGTACCGTCGGCCGATGTCTCGGCTGCAGTCGCAAAATCAATCGCTGCGACCTTTTCATTTTCCGCCTTGACCACTTTGTTCATCGTTTCCTGGACATCCGGCGGCGGATCGATTTCCTTGAGCTCCGTGCGCACGATCTCGATGCCCCAACTGGCCGTCTCGGCGCGGAGCGTTTGCTGCAGCTCGCTGTTAATACGGCCCCGTTCGCTGTTTGCCGACTTCAGCGTCAGTGTGCCGATGATATTTCTTAGCGTGGTTCGAGCCAGCGCAATGATTTGCCGGCGATATTCGTTAACGTTGTATTGGGAGGCCTTGACGTCCTCCTCCGATGGTTTAACCTTGAAATAGATCTGCGCATCCACCTGGGCGTTGAGGTTGTCGTTCGTGATGATCTGCTGCGGTTCTGCATCGAACATTTGTTCGGTGATATTGACCATGTGCATGGTGTCAACGACGGGAATCAGCCAATTGAATCCCGGCTGGCCGAAGTGATGATACTTACCCAAACGTTCCACCAAACCGCGGTGAGTAGGCCGGATGATCCGGATGCCGGCAAAGAATATAACTACAACTGCGATTCCGACGATTAACAGCCAAATGTTCATTGCTCCCCTCCTTTAGGGTAAGAAGGCCCACAACCCTATCGCAAGCGCCCCGCAGCATTACAGCTGTCCGAGGGTGCTACGGCACCATGCTTACTGAGATATATCTAGATAAATAGGAAATCGCTTTACGCTTCAAAGGATAGCACGAAATCATGGGGTCAGGTCTGGAAAATTCATTTTTGCGCTCGCGCCCCTTCGCAAAACATGAAAACTAAATTTTCCAGACCTGACCCCCTTAGCGGATTGTTGTGGTCTGGCTGTATATCGCCTGCCAGCGCCCATCGCGCCGGACGCAGAAATCTACGCTCTGCTGCGGGCCAGATGCATCTTTTCCTTTGTATGTACCCTTAAATTCCGCAATCATACTGACAATTGCGAAGTCACCGAAAACATGCGGGCTTAAATTTTTCATGGTTACGGAAGAAATCTTATACGCCGTTTTTATCTCGCCAAAGAACTGGGCCCTGGTTTGCAGTTGGCCTTCTGGGCTCCTGAATACCCATTCCTTTGCCATAAAATGATCCATGGCAGCAGTATCTCCCTTTGTCATGGCAGCGGCAAAGTCCTGCTCCATCTGAATTAATGCCTTTTCATCGGCACCGTCAGCTGTCGTACCGGGGAGAGGGTTGCTGCTATTGCCGATGCTTGATATGCATTTCCAGGAACCGTCGCCCTGGCGTTTGTATACGGCAGTCCAATTTCCGTTATCCTGGATTGGCGGGACAAGACCGGTTTTATGTGTACCTTTGAAGGTATAGGTTCCATGTGCTACTCCAAGGTCGCCTCGGACTTGAATATCGGCAGTCGTGCAACGCAACTCGATGTCGGATTGTTCATACTGGGCGAGAGCACCCTGGAGCAGTTGCTGAGCAGCTTCTTTGCCGACGACTGCAGGACTATTCCCCAAGGCAAACGCCACGTCATCAGCCATCAATGATGCGATAGCATTGGCGTCTTTGGCGGTATACCCGTTCGCATAATCCTGAACGGCTGTCTCGATCGCTTTTACGTCGGCTACGTCATTAACCTTTTGGGAACATGCAGAAAACAACAAGGGCAACATAGAAACAGCCACCAAAAACATGGTTTTGCGCATGCGAAATGCCTCCATTCATAGTGCTGCTTAAATTTCCGAGAGAAGAATAAGGTCAATACCGGGCAACATGTAGATTAGCCGCGCTTGGGTTTCCTGACGGCGCGGAAAGCGGAGCGATGAACAGGAACTTGAGCGGCACAGAGCACTATCATGATCTTGAGACTGAGCGTGTGATGCAATATTCCTACAACTAATGCAGGGATCCAGTCAATGATATAGTTTGGGATGTGTGCCGAGACAGCGCCATTCCCAGGACGGAAACTATGCCGCATTGAGCGCATCGCCGGCCTCAGCAAGTATTTGTTTTTGGAAGGCTATCTGTTTATGATCCCTATAATGCCGACAGAGAGATTTCAGGCATAAGAAATGAGGCAACAGGATGGATCCATTTATGAGAGCGGCAATTGAGGAAGCAAAATTGGGCCTCGCGGAAGGAGGCATCCCCATCGGCTCCGTCTTGGTCATTGACAATGAGATTGTCGGCCGCGGACATAATCGAAGGATTCAGCGCGGGAGCGCTATTCTGCATGCCGAAATGGACTGCCTTGAAAATGCGGGACGATTGACGGCGACGGACTATCGGCGCGCCATTTTGTATTCAACGCTCTCTCCCTGCGACATGTGCAGCGGAACCGTGCTGCTCTATAAAATTCCCAGCATTGTGATCGGCGAAAACCAAACATTCCGTGGACCGGAAGACTATGTGCGCGCGCGGGGAGTGCAACTGAAGATTATTCAAGACAAAGAATGCATTCGCCTGATGGAGGAGTTCATCAGGACAAAACCGGATCTCTGGAACGAAGATATCGGAATTTAAAGGCAGGATTGCAGTAACTGCGGCAGCTCAAAAGTCCACACCCTCAATCTATGCCGCTGAATTAAGGCTTTGTTTTTTCTCTGATTGAGCTCCGCGGGTTTCGGTCAAGCCGAAGGTAGTGAAAAATGCAATAGCCGTGCTAATCGCTCCCACCAGGAAGATCGTTCTTAATCCATACATATCGCCCAATGATCCGAGGATGCGGGGAGCTATTGCAGTGCCGAACAATTCTCCGGTCGCCATGCCGATTGCCGAAGTCGTTGCCGCAATAGCAGGCGACACGGATTCCTGGCAAATAATGACCACAAACAGGACCGATACAAATCCGCAGCACCCGATTACAAAGACGTAGGCGATCTGGGCAATCAGTCCCTGGGTCAGATAGATAATAATCATAGACACGGTGATATAGAGTGTGAAGATGGAAGCCGACAGCTTTCGACCTATGCGGTCCAGTATTATGGGAATTACAATAGCCCAGCCAAGGCCGATGATGCCTGAAATGGAAGACATGTAGCCTGTCTGGGACAGCGTCAGTCCCCCCTCCTTCACCCAGTAGGTTGTACCAAAACTCACAAGCCCCCAAAATCCCACCATGACCATAACATTCGCAAAGTAAGACAGCCTGCAGTTCTGATTTTTAAATATCTTGGGCACGTCTTTCCACTTCATGGCACCTTCGTGGCCGGCCTGGTTCGCAGCAGGTGCCGTAATACCGGAATCCGCGGCGACCGGTCCAGCCTCTTTAAGCACAAACCATATAATGATCCCGACAATCACTGCCGGCAGGCTGGTGAATATGAATGCGTAATGCCAGTCCAGATGCAGCGCCAGCTGTATCGTGAGCGTTGGGCCAAGAATCATCGCGATCAGGCCTATGGAAAACTGGGTAAGCCCGATATAGGAGGCAAATCTTTTCGGATCTCCCTGGACTTTGAGCACAGAGGTCATCAAAGGATAGATGGGTCCGTCGGCAAATCCTGTCAGAAAGCGGACGATTAGCATTACCGTCAGAGAACTCGCAACGGCGGTTGCTCCCGAAAATATTCCCGAAAGTATGATAACCGGGACCAGCCACATTTTTTTCAGGCCCGACTTGTCTGCCAGCGAAGTAATAAAGATAGAAGAGATCACAAACCCGAAACCGGTAACCATAACGATCTGGCCGGTCTGAGCATTGTTCAGGTTGAACTCCTTCATTAATATGGGGAATAAGAAAGAAATTGCATTCCTGTCCAGCAGCACCAGCCCCCAGGTCAAAGAGAATAAAACGGCAATGGAGTTTTGATAGGTCCGAGTTTTCATGAACAAACCTCTCCTCATCGACATGTTCTGGAAAAACTATTTCCGCTGGAACTTGGCAACAGGTCCGTACGCATATTTGCTTGATGCCTCACGTGCATTGTTCTGTGCGCATAAACGGATGATCCCTATTTTATCTTGCGTTACTTTAACAGGAACTCCTGAACGAATTGTACGGTGGCGTAAAAAAGGAAATCCTGGTTCTTCTTTTTTACGAACCCGTGCCCCTCGTCGCGCGCCATCAGGTACCAGACCGGCGAGCCGTTCTGGCGTACGGTGGCGACCATCTGTTCGGACTCGGTATAAGGCACGCGCGGATCGTTATATCCCTGCACGACAAAGAGCGGTTTGGTGATATTCCGGGCGTTATTGAGGGGCGCCGTCCTTTCAAGGTACGCCCGCATCTCCGGATCGCGTTCGTCACCATACTCGACGCGTCTCAAATCCCGCCGGTAGGCTTCGGTATTCTGCAGGAAAGTGACAAAATTTGAAATTCCGACGACGTCGAGAGCACAGCGGATGCGTTCATTGGCGTTGGTAGCGACGGCCAGTGCCATGAAACCTCCGTAACTACCACCGGTTACCATGACGCGGCCGGCATCGAGGTTCGGCTGCGTTTGAATCCAGTCCAGCAGCGTCTCGATGTCACGAACCGAATCCATGCGCTTCATTCCGTTGTCCAACTTGACGAAGGTCTTACCATATCCCGTGGAACCCCGTACATTAGGGAAAATAATCGCCACGCCAAGTTCATTTAAATAATAATTAGATGCGCCCGAGGAATCCCGGGGTGAATTGGCTTTCCGGGCCGCCGTGAATATTGATGATGACCGGGCGTTTCCCTGTGAAGCGCGCCGGCGGCTCATAAATAAATCCGGAAATCTCCCTGCCATCGAAACTCTTCCAGCGCATGAGTCGGGCTTCAGAAAACTGCTCCGTATTGATGCCGCCGGTTTCGCTGAAGGTCCAGCGTTCGACCTTGCCGATCCGGACGTCCACGGAATAAATGTCATCGGAAGCGCGGGCAGAGGACAAGTGAAACGCGAGGTCGCGGTTGTTCCTGTGCCACTTCAGGCCGTGGATGGACCCTGCCGGCATTTTGATCGACTGCTTCTCTTTGCGCGCGGCGGTGTCCAGTAGATGCAGTACGCCGATGCCGTCTTCATTGGCAATAAGGGCGATGGTTTTGCCGTCATGCGAAAGATCGAACTCGTCTATATCCCAATGGATGTGGCTTGTCAGGTAGTTGTGGGTTCCGGTAGCCAGATCGATATATGCCAGTCGCTGGAATTCGGAGTCTTTGTCGGTGGTTACATAGAGACCTTTGCCGTCCTTGCTGAATTCCGCGCTGCCGTAGGCGACTTTTTCCGCGCCATCCCCGGGGGTGAGCCTCTTCTTCTGACCGGTGGCTATGTCTACCAGCCAGAGATAGCTTTCATTGACCGAGATGGATTCGCCGACAACGAGTTGCTTGTCGTCAGGCGACCAGCATTGGGCGCTCCAGCCGCCGCCACTCACTTCAAGTAGCAGGCGGTGCTCCTTCGGATCGGTTGGATTCATAATCCAGATGTCGCGGTCATTGCCGTTGCGCCGCGTGGAACTGTAGGCAGTGAGGTTCCCGCTATTCGACCACACGCCGAGGTCGTTCTGGGAGCGCCCGCCGTCAGTGAGCAATGTGATAGCGCCCGTCGACGCATCATACCGGTAGATCTGAAACCACTCGCCACCGCCAACATCCTTGCTGAACAGGAAATATTCTCCAGCGGCCGGCGAATATCGAGCGCCGGTGACACGATCGGGAAAGAATGTGAGTTGGTAGCGTGTACCCCCGGGGGTGCTGACCCGGTGAATCTGGTTTGTTTCAGCAAAGCGAGTGCTGATCAACATCTCACGTTTCACCGGATGCCAGTCCTGGAAACCGGCGGCACGGAAATCGGCGTATCGGGCTACGGTCTCTGCCAGCGCAGTGGGGATGGCCGGGATGCCCTCGACGACAAAGCTATTACCCGGCTGAACTACATTGCCCTGAGCCACTGACAGCGGGACTGCCAGCAGACAAAATGAAAGCGCACGGATTAAAAATCTCATGGGGCATACCTCCCACGGGTAAAATGGGGCTCGCGTAATACCGGAAATCTTACCGGACAATAAACCAATGAGGTCTGTTCAGTGTTTTACGATATTGATGTTGCCGTCGCCAGTATGAATATAGAGCTGTTGGCCGCCTCCATTCATAGGGCCTCGGACGGTCTTGGAATGTATTCTGCCAGAGGTCGTAACAGGAAAATCGACCGTTACCCGGCCACCGCCCGTGGTCGCATCCAGGTCTGCGCCGACACTATCCTGCAAGCGCAGGAGAACGTTGCCATCCCCGGTCTGAAACTTCCATGGCGATACAAGACGGGATCCCGCAATAGCAGTTCCATTCAAATTGCCGTCGCCGGTGCGGACATCCAAGCCATCGAAGCGGCCTTCGAAGTTGACGTTGCCGTCGCCGGTATCCGCAGAAAGCGATCCGTCGAGTTCATTCGCGTTAATGTTTCCATCGCCCGTGTGCAACCGGATTGTGCCCTTGCCCCCGACCGCTTCAATGTTCCCATCGCCGGTGTCGGACCGAAGTGATCCCTCAACCCCATGGGTCGTGATGTTCCCGTGGTCTGTATGCAGATCCAGCGTTGCGCTGCGGGGAACCGTCAACTCAATGGTGATTTCGTGGTCGATTTGCCAGTACGTGCGACTGTGGAGCAGTTTTACTTCAAGCTCAATTTTGTTCTCCACCTGATTGGCGGTCACCTTCACTTCGTCGTCGGCAATTCGCCAGCCTTTTGTCCGGACCAATGCTTTTATTTGAGTGAAATCGCCAGCATCTATGCGCAGGTTCCCGAAATTTGCATTCACATGGACTTGCGCATTGGACGGGATGCTCCACTCTTTGTCCCAAACGTCTGCATAGGCCGGACAGGCAAAGCATCCCAAACCAAACAGGACGGCAAAAGCCAAAAGAGCGCGGTTTTTCATTTTGCTTGCTCCCTTCGTACAATGATTCCCATCATTGCATGATTGTACGAGGGAGGCCACGGATAAGTACAGGACACGCGTGGCGGATTATTCCACATTTCGGCCATTATTAATCAGCGTCTGGTCTCGGCACCTTCGCATGACTGCCGTGGCTGCCGTGGCTGCTGGAGTCGCGCCGGTGCTGGTCGCTTTCCAGTTCCACATGGAAGTCATGCAGCACTTCCTGTTCTCTTTCCGGGTTTTTCAAATCCGCATCGAGGCGCATCAGGGCAACACCCACAATATCGCGGTGGTGAAGATCGGATCCGAACTTATCCCTCGTGAGCTTCAGCCACAGATCGTGAAGCCTGCCGATATCCACAGGCCACAGCCGCGGCGGGTGCGGCCCGATATCGAAGAAGTAGGATTTCATCTGGCGATCGATCAGTTCCAGTGTCATGCCCCGGTTGTGAGGACCGGCGGATTCCCATGCTTCGCCCAAGCGGCGCGCCTGTTCTTCCATAGGCATCCGGTTGGATACGCCGGCCACGATTTTCGATGACTTAAGCTGCAAGGCGGAGCGGACGATAATGTCGGTGATATTGTTCCCCGGAACCACCAGCATGTTGATCCTCTTGCCTTCCTTCTCCGCCATCGAGACCACCAGGGAAAAGAGCTTCTTCTCAAAAGTCATAAAGATCTGGTCGCTGGTAAGGGATCCCTCCTCCTGATGGATTCCACGCATGCGCCGTCCCGACAGCACCACAATGTCCTGGTGGCGCGTGTTGGCCTTTTTGAGAACTTTTTCCAGAGGATACAGCGATTCATAATTGCGCACGGCAACCACGATATTGCCGGGTCGAACGTCGACAGCTTCCCGGGTAATGGAGGTTTTATCCTCCAGTAGAAATTTTTCAAACTCTTTGTTTTCGCTGGCCTTCTTGGCAGCCGTTATCCGCTCGGAGAAAAGCAGGACCGCAAACAGACCCGCGGTAAAAAATACGCCCGATACCGTGGCTACTTTTTTGGTCAGCAGGTTGGCGATTGCCGTAGCGAAAAGCGTCAAAGTGACCAGCGCAAGCCCCAGCGGTATTTCGACGCCGCGGATATGGAAATTGAGAGGGACTTTCCACTCGCGCGCCTGAGGCCGTTTGAAGCGCAGGATGAGCGTCGCCAGTGCGTTCATGGCGAAGCTCCAGATCACGCCGAACGCATAGGCTTCGCCGAGCAGAAAGACATCGCCCCGGCTGGCAATAACGATCAGAACCTGCAGCCCCACAATCATATTCAGAAGCCGGTACGTAGTACCGTAATCGCGATGCGGTTTTCGAAACCAGTCCACCAGCACACCGTCTTCGCTCAGACGATTGAGCACGCCATTCGATCCTATGATGGCTGTGTTGCAAGCACCTGCCAGCATTAACACGCCTACGATGACGACGAAAATATGGAAACAAATCCGCACCGGAAAAGGCCCGGACAAGTGCATGGCGATACCGCCGATAAGGTTGTCGTAGTAATGCGGCCGATCGGTATCAGGAATCAATCCCACAGCCAGAAACGATACGAGCGATGTAAGAACAACACTGAAGATAAAAATGGCCACTGCGGCCCGTTTCAGGTTGATGAACTTCGGGTGCGCAATCTCGCGATAAACCTGGGCGAGCGTCTCCTCGCCGCTCAAAGCTAAAATAGAATGGCCGAATCCGATGAACATGGCGACGATCGGGATCGTCGGCAAAGCGGTTCCCGTTAGCCAGCCCAGGGCATCTTCGCCGAATTTCATATTTTTGAGGTTCGGAGTCGGAGCGAGTTGTCCGCCTTTAAGGAATACCGTAATCCCGCCCCATACCAGCAATGCGACGACCATGACGCTGGCTACTTTCATGATAGACAGCGCTTTCGAACTCGATTCCTCGATGCCGATGAGGTTCAGACGCCAGAAATAGAGGATTACCAGGATGGCAACAACAGCGGCTCCGACATCACGCGGCAGAACAATCGGGATGCGGGCAAACACAGCCAACTCGTTTAACAGCCCGATCAGGTAATGTCCTGCGGAAACTCCGCTGATTGGCGCCGTAAGAAGGAAGTCGAAGATAAGGGCGGAAACGGTAATTTTCGCAGCGGTTGGCCCCATGGCTTCCTTGACGACGCGATAAGCGCCGCCGCGAACAAACAGGATGGAGCTCTCGATATAAACGCTTCTGACCGCAATGGAGAAAAGCATGACACCAAGAACGAACCACGGGGCCGATTTCCCGATCGCATTCTCCGATATCCCCCCGACATAGTAGGCGGAAGAAGCCAGGTCGTTTAAAACTATGGCGGCAGCGCGCCAGAAGCTGATAAACGAAAGCATGGCCGTTGTCGCCACAATGACCCGCGAATTTGTTCGAACTTCAGGTTGATCCATGGAAGTGTATTGCCCGATCCTTTCCGCCGGAATTAAAGCAGAAAGATTCTAGCACCTTTGGGGAAGGGATGCGTTGATTCCGACAAGAAAAATACGGCACCTTGCAGTACCCCCGTCGGCACAGCTAACGGCAGTAGCGCGGATTAAGACTTATTCTTTTCCAGCAGGTAGAATGCGCGCAGATGTCCATCCTGTTCGGTCACCCAGAAATCTGAAGCCGCATACTCTTTCTTGAAATAGTGCCGGAAGACCTGGCGCATTTTACCCTGCCATTCCAGAGCAATGCCCAAATCGCGGCTTTTGATTTCCTGGAGGTTATAAGGCACTTCGAACAAGAACTGGTTTGAAGTGCAGTTGAGTTTGACGGGAGAGCAATTCATCATGCCCGGCGCAATTTCCGCCAGCTGGTTTATGATGGGTCTCTGCTTTATTTCTTTGCGATAATCGCGCCGCGGCGGACCGACTTCCAGGCGTTGGACCACATCGCCGCTCTCGAGATTCCACTGCGCAAAAAGCCTGTCGGTGGGGAGTCCTCTGTCCAGAAGGCTTGTCGTTTCTCCGCAGAAATCTTCTTCATACGTGCTTGCCCTGGCGCCCAATTTCCCCAGAGTGAAGTAGGCGTTCAAAGGCTGCATCGGATCGAAAGATGAATAGATCACGGAAATTTTCCGCTTCAGCGCTTCTTTACGCTGGGCCATTTTCAGCTTGAAGGCCACATCGAAATTTCTATAGGCCATCCGGACCGCCAGCATATGCGAATGCTGGATCGGCTTTCCGCCTGCCGTACCCAGGATGCTGAATGCAAATCCGACCAGATCTCCAAGGCTGTTGTAGGCGCCAAGAATAATCCCCCCCGTATGGGTCGCAGCCATCAGCATGGGCGTAGGGACAACGTCTATATCCTGAGTGTGCCAAACCTCGCGCTGAATATCCTCGCAGCTCTTGAAATCCGCCAGATTGCGAAATGGTGCGATCGTAACTTTGATTTCATCTTTTCTTTTTTTTCTTCGAACTGCCGGAGCCATTATTGCCTTCCTCCCTGATCGCTAATCATAAATCAAAGCCTTCTGGCGACGGGCAAGAAATTTTCGTAAATTTGAATTATCCGAGCGAAGCACTTTCGCAGGCGGTTGTTTGGTTTGCAGCATTTCCATCGCCGCCGCGTTTCCCAGAAAATTAATGATTGTATCCATTTTGAACTCATTCGGATACAACTTATTCAGGACGGATGCCAGAGTCAGGCCGAGCAGCACGGAGTTCAGCCTGTCCGCATCGGTTACCAGAAGGCTCGCACCGCCGCACCGCACGCCCTTGTACCTGTCTGCATCGGGCGTGAAATACGCAGGAATATACTGAACGCCCGATATTCGGGCATCCTGGAGCGCCGAGACAAAACGCCGAGGCTCGATCCAGGGGGCTCCGATCATTTCGAACGGCCGATCCGTCCCGCGCCCCACGGATAGGTTGGTCCTCTCCAACAGGCAAATGCCGGGATATAACAGCGCCGCCGGCATGGTGCGCATATTCGGCGAAGGATTTACCCATACTTGCCCGGTATCCCAAAAATAATAGGATCGCCGCCAGCCTTTCATCGGAACGACGTGCAATCGGGCCCCGATCCGGTTTTCCACATTGAAATAGCGCGCCAGTTCCCCAACGGTCATCCCGTGGCGCACCGGAAGCGGCATATATCCAATGAAAGATGTTTTGTCCGCATCCAGCATCGGGCCCTCAACGCGGATGCCGCCGATGGGATTCGGCCGGTCCAGCACAACAAAAGAGATGTTGGCTTTCGCCGCCGCCTCCATACAGTAAGCCATGGTAGTACTATAGGTATAGAAGCGAGCCCCAATATCCTGGATATCAAAAACCAAAACATCGATATCCTTAAGCATTTCAGGAGTCGGTCGTTTGGATTCTCCATACAGGCTATGGACGGGAAGCCCAGTGACGTCATCTACAGAAGAACGCACGCTTTCATCCATCGTCCCGCGGATTCCGTGTTCCGGGCTGAAAAGAGCGACGAGTTTGCAGATTTTTGATTTGAACAGAAGATCTACGGTCGGAGTTCCATCCACTGCCAGCCCCGTCTGATTTGTAATCAGGCCGATGCGCATGCCGGCGAGCAGATCAAAATTGCGTTCGCGCAGGATGTCAATCCCATTGAGAACTACGGGCGAATTGTCCGCGCCTGGCAGCCTGAGCGGTCCCAAAAGAAACAGCACAAAAAACGCAGTGGACAAAACTTCCCTTGGCAACAGAATCCGCATAATTTTCTTGCTTATGTTTGCGTTGGCAGTCTCTTGCTCAGCGTAAAAAACCTGTATCGCAATATTTAGGTGCAGTGCATTATACACCAAATTACGAGCGTCTATCGACTATCGACAATGGATACGGAGAAATGATTTTAAATCGTCAATCGCAAATCGTCAATCCACTATGGTTTTCCAGCCGCGCCGGTTTAAATCCCAATAGATCACCCCGCCCGCCAGAAGCGCGAGGACCAGCAGACCTGACCCCAAGAGCAGGTGGCCGAAGATCAACTTCCCGACGCCGAACAGTGTCATATAGACAAGCAGACAGCCGCAAATCCAATCAAGCAGATTACAGGCGCCGTCATGCTGTACGGGCACGTCCGCAGCCTTCCGGGCAATCGTTCCCCAGAAGGCTGCGCTGGGCCGGACGCGGCGATAAAAAGAGAGCAGGACTTCTTCCTTCTCGGGAGCAGTGATAAAGGTGGCCGCAAGCCAGATCGCGGTGGAGCTCAAAACCGTGATGATGATAAGCCAGGGATCGTCGCTGTTCATTTTGAAACATATCTGCAGCAGCATCGAAACGAAAAAGGAGGCTGCCATCGCGAAAATTTCGCTCCATGCATTGATCCGCCACCAGAACCAGCGGAGAATCAGGACGCTTCCCGTACCCGCACCGATCGCTATCAATAATTTCCAGGCGCCGGCAATGGAATCCTGGTAGTAAGAAACTACACACGACGCAAGCATGATGAGGAGCGTTGCCAATTGCGAGGCCACTACATAATGTTTTTCTTTGCGTCCTCGAACCAGGAATCGCCGGTAGAAATCGTTCATGAGGTAGGAAGCTCCCCAGTTCAGCTGCGTCCCTATCGTGGACATGTAGGCGGCGGCAAAGGCGGCGATCATCAATCCGCGAAGAGCGGCGGGGAAAACACCGGGATCCATAATGGTCATGATGAAGCCGGATTCCTTGTCTGCCAAAGAAGGATAAAGCACGAGCGAGCAGAGTGCCGTCAAGATCCATGGCCAGGGGCGCACAGCGTAGTGGGCGATATTGAACCAAAGCGTCGCAAGCAGCGAGTTCTTTTCATCTTTCGCACATAAAATCCTCTGGGCGATATAGCCGCCGCCGCCCGGTTCCGCTCCCGGATACCATGTCGCCCACCAGTTTACGGCGAGATAAACCACAAAGGTGAGCATCGGCATCCAGGCAGATCCGATATCCGGCGTGAAGGAGAGGATTGAACCGTGCCCTCCGTCTCCGGCCGCACGGACGGCGTCAAGCTGCAGCAGTTTGTCCTTCAGGGCGCCCATGCCTCCAACCGCACGGACAGCGAACCAGGCCAGGATAAGCATCATCCCCATTTTCAGAACGAACTGAAAAAGGTCCGTAACCAGAACTCCCCAGAGGCCCGAAAGGGTGGAAATCATCGCGGTGAGGATCATGATGCCGAATACGATCCAGAGGGCTTGGATCTTGGTGATGCCGAATATCAGCATGAGAATCTTCACCATGGCCAGGTTCACCCATCCCATGATGATGCAATTGATGGGCAGCCCAAGATAGAGCGCACGGAAGCCGCGCAGAAAAGCAGCCGGGCGGCCGCTATAGCGGATTTCAGCGAACTCCACATCGGTCAGGACCCCGGCGCGGCGCCACAAACGGGCATAAAAAAAGACCGTCAGCATTCCGCTCATCAGCATATTCCACCAAAGCCAGTTCCCGGCAATTCCGTGACTGGCTACAAGGCCGGTGACGGCGAGCGGCGTATCGGCAGCAAACGTTGTGGCGACCATTGATGTGCCGGCCAGCCACCAGGAGACCTTGCGTCCTCCGATAAAATAATCCTCGGTGGATGCCGTTGCGCGCTTTCTGTAATAAAGACCGATAAGAATGTTAAACAGGAAATACGCACCGATAGCCAGCCAGTCGATGAGAGCAAGTTGCATCACATCCTCCAGAAACGATCACGCTCGATGAAAAGAAGGTCCCCAATTTGCCGTTCGTGAAGTTTTAATCCTTATTCGTTCGCTGTAAATCGTCAATCGCAAATTTCCGCGTGCTATACTTTATAAAAAGGAAGCGATCCTATGAACCCCAACGAACTGAAAAATCGATGTGTCGGTGCAATTGCGGGTTTTGCCATAGGGGATGCTCTGGGGATGCCGGCTGCTTTTCTCAGCCGGGATCAGATCCGGCGGTATTATGGCAAACCCATCTCAAGCTTTATAAAGGCTCATCCGGGTCATGCCAGCGACTCTTTGCCTCAGGGCTCTTACACAGACAACACCCAAACGATGCTGGCGACCGCGGAATGCCTGATCGAATGCAAAAGAATGGATCCGGCGCGGCAGGCGGACGCATTGCTTTCATGGTTTTTAAACGCCGTCCCGCATCGGACTCCCTCCGCCGCAAATCTACAAGCCTGCAAGCATCTGTCCACGGGCAAGGCGTGGAACAAAAGCGGCGTTTTCAGCAACTGCTGCGCCGCCGCACTGCGCATGATACCTATCGGGCTTTTCTTCAGCCGTTTCCCCGAGACGCTTACACGCGCAGCTATCGACAACTGCCTCATCACCCATAATGAGCCTCGGGCTCGCGCGGCTTCAGTCAGCGTCGCATACCTTACGGCCCGGCTGATGCTGTCCGATGAACGCTCCTGGCCAGGAGATCAGGTTCTGGAGACCGCTGATCATATCGCGCACATGGATGAAGATCTGGCCGCTGTTCTGCGCTGGGCAACCCAGATTACGCATCTGCCGCCAGAGAAAGCCTTGTTTGAAATTGGCACCGGCTCGGACTGCATCGAAACCATACCGGCAGCCATATACTGCTTTCTAAAGCATCCGAGGAATTTTTCCGGGGCCGTTTTGTCTGCGGTAAACGCCGGAGATGCTGCCGACTCCATCGCTGCCCTTGCAGGCAGTTTTGTCGGAGCACTAGCCGGAGTGGAAGCCATCGATAAACAGTGGCTTCAGGAAGTGGAGAATTCCGATCTGCTGATCGGCGTAGGGGAAAATCTCGCGCAATTACTCAGCCAACCCGAATGGGAGCTGTTTAACTTGGGGCTTGTCCGAGTACTATTTGCGCTACGTATTTTTGACAATAATCGACTCTAAAACATTGGCCACATCTTCGGCTTTGTCCGTGGCAACTTCCAGCGTTTCAATAATCTCCTTGCGCTTTATGACGTCGATGGGATCCTTTACCTCTTCAAAAAGCGCAGCAATGGCAACCTGGAATAGCCTGTCGGCATCGTTTTCAAGGCTGTTGATTTCGATGCAGCGTTCGATGACATGAGCGTTACCCTGCAGGTCCGATATAGCCTCGCCTAATGTCTTCGCCTGGTTCAGAAGCACCGCACACATTTCGGGGACGGCGGTAATCGGTTCGGTTATACGGAACAAGACGATACGCGTTGCCGTGGTGTCGATTAAGTCAAGAACGTCATCCAGTGCCGCGCTGAGGTCGTGAATATCTTCCCGATCAATCGGAGTAATGAACGTTTTGTTCAGTTCATCAATGACGCTATGCGTCAGTTCATCCCCCTTATGCTCAAGATCCTTGATCTTGGCGGCAAGAGGAGCCAGATCATCCTTCGGATTGTCCACCATGGTCTGGAGAATTTCGGCGGCCTCAAGAATGTAAACGGTCATCTGCTTAAAAATTTTGAAGAACTTCTCATCTTTTTTGAATAATTTAGCCATCGCGTTTCCTAGCACCAAGTCTGCCTGCGGCTGCACGCATGCCAAATGCGCACATAAACCCCATGGTCTTGCCTGGATCGGGCGGCATTATATCATTCATGCACTTCTATTCAAGAAAAGCCGAGCAGAAGTTTTTCACAGTTATTGTGGAAAACTTGGAGAAAGAAGAGTTTTTAACAGGGGTAATCTATTGAATAGAAAAACCTTCCTACCTCTTTGCATAAACAATGTGCAGTGGTTTTTGGGTCCTTAGTTTGACGGAGTGTTCACGTTCTCCAGCAGAGCCGAGATTTACGGCTTCGTCCCTCCAAGAGCCAATTGCAGCCGGATTCTCCAAGCTGGCTACGACCACGTTCACGAGCGCGTCGTGAACATTGACGTGCTCGTGGTCGTAGACGTGGACTGTTTTTCGAATCAATCAGAAGCGCTCTACCGACTGGACACAAATCAATAAACGCGTTAGCAGAGGATGGAGCACACTCCCGAAAATGTAAAACTTTTGCTGCCTCGGCAGAGCCGGGGGATCTCTCAACGGATTAGATCGCGGCTGCACCTCTCGCAGCCATGCCGGCACCGGAAGGATTCCCATTGGATCCCTGGCCGCGAGACAGATTCTGCATCATAAATGCACGATCTGAATTTCGTTTCTGGGCTACGGCGCGCGCCAGCAATTGTTTGAGATCCCGGCTTTCGAGTGTTTTTCCTTTAATCATGATGTAATAAACTTTATTCATAGCGTCCTCTACTGATATTTGCGCATGACACTTACCACTACGCCTTGAATCTTTATTCGCTCGCTATCCACAAAAATAGGCGCAAGCGTTTCATTTGCCGGCTGGAGCCGCACCTGGGATCCTTCCGGATAATATTTTTTCAGCGTGACGTTCTCATCATCAATTAATGCCACAACCATATCCCCGGGATGTGCGGTTTCACGCGATTCGACAACAACATAATCCCCATCCTGGATATGCGCATCGATCATCGATTCCCCTTTCACGCGGAGGACGAAGTGTTGGTTCCGCCCGGGCAGGAAGGATTCCGGGATTTGCAGCGTTTCGGGATTGGAAACAGCTTCGATCGGATGGCCGGCTGCAACATAGCCCAACAAAGGAATGCTCTGCACGCCTCCATCTGTGCTTGGATAATTGGATGGCTCGGGCGCAGTTGGGATCCCGATGGAGATGGCCGCGGCGCTCCAAAGCTTCCAGATGCTTAAACACCCCATTCAGGGAAGCGAAATGGAAGTGCGCCGCGATTTCTTCCATGCTTGGTGAATATCCATTCTGCTCGATAAATTCCGAAAGAAAGTCGAGAATTTCTTTTTGACGTTTCGTTAGCTTCATATCTTCACCTTTTATACACTGAAATAATAGGTGATGATTTGGTGAAGGTCAAGAAAAAAAATGATTCCAGATTCCTAATTCCTGATTCCTGACTAATAGCAGGTGATCGATTGGGTAGCTGTTCTCAAGAAGCAGGCTACTCAGACCGGAAGCTGTTTGGAATCAGGAATCAGGAATCAGGAATCCTCAGAGTTTGTAGCCCTTCTCCTCAGAGGCTGGCAGGTTCACGACAACGGGGATTTCTTTTTTGTCGCGAATTACCTTCAGGTTAACGGCTCCCTCTGATTTGGCGCGAATCAGCCTGTTCAGTTCATCGGGATCTGCGACGGACTTGCCGTCGACGCTGATTATGACATCGCCAGATTTCAGTTTTCCCGCACTTGGGGAACCATCTTTTACCGACGCAACAAGGACTCCTTTATTACCCGGCACTCCGAAAAATGCGCCCAGCTGATCAGTAAGAGGTTGGACCGTTACGCCGAGGCGCGCTTTTTGAGGCGAAGGATCGGCAGCCGGGCGCTCAGGCATGTCCGGCAGTCTGAATTGAAAAGACCGCGGGCCTGGCCCGAGCCGATCATTAGGAAATATTTCAATCTGCCGTTCCGCACTCCTTTCGTCGCGCTTCTCGAGAGTGGCGTTTAGATTTATGCGCTTGCCATCGCGGCTGACAACCATATCTACCTTGCGTCCCGCAGGAGTCTCCTGGACAAGGCGTGAGAATTGGCTGGACGACCAGACTGCGAATCCGCCGAATTCAAGAATGACATCCTCTTCCTTAAGGTTCGCCGTCTCCGCGGGGCTTCCCTTTATTACCGAGCTGACGATAACGCCTCTTTCGCTGCTCAGCTTATATTTGGATACATCCCCCGCCGCGACATCCTTCATTTGAATTCCAAGATATGCGCCATCTAAACCAAGCAGCAATGTGCTGGTAACCGTTCTTGTCTGTGCCTGGGATGCGGGCAGCGCCATGCTGCATGCCAGGAAAATAACAACGATAACAATCCCGGATCTGACTAAATAACTCATGTGAACCTCCTGATATTCAATACTTTGCCTTTTTCAACAGCCAATACGGACCGCAAGAAAAGCCGTTCCAAAATTTGAAGGTTTGACAAGCCCGTCTCAGGATCTCTGCCGAAAATTTCCTCTTTTCTTTAGGGCATTGAGATCTATGATTAGCGGAGCGACAAAACAACATGGAAATATTTTTGAACCTTTTTGAAACTTCCGGCATCGCGGCGAATCAACCGGTATGAGATCGGATTAGGAAAGGCAACTTGAATCCCGGCAGCGCAATTGTTGATCCGACGGTCTTAAAAACATGGATCCAGCGAGCTCAAAAGGGCGACATTGGCTCCTATCAGAACATTTATGACAGTTTCGCCCGAAAGGTTCTCAACTTTGTTTATCGTATGGTACATTCGTTGGAGGAGGCAGAAGACCTTACGCAGGAAACATTTGTAGCGGTGTACCAGAAGCTTGGGACATTGCAGGATAGCGATAAGTTCGAGGCCTGGCTGTTCCGCATTGCGCGCAACTTTATATATCAAAGATATCGGAAACGGGCTCCGGCCGCTGTTTCGATTGATGCCCCGAGCGAAGACGGCCGGCTTATGACAGAACTGGTGGACGGCAGGAAAAATCCGGACGAGGAGTATCAAACTCAGGAACTGGAAAACGTAATTACGAATGTGATCGCGGACCTTCCTGAAAAATATCGAGAGGTTTTCGTATTGTCGGCCCTTCAGCATCTCAGTTACGAGCAGATTGCGAATATTGTGGGGCGCAGCATTTCCAGCGTGAAAACCGACATCCACAGGGCTAGGCTGGAAGTCCGCGATAGCGTTAAGAAATACCTGAAGGTATGAGTATGGATTGCAGGCAGTGCACGGAAAACCTGACGGCGTATTTGGATGGAGAATTGAGCCAGGTCGATTCAGAGCAAGTGCGATCTCATCTGGAAATTTGTGCCTCCTGTGCCGTTGAATTGCGCAGCTTTCAGGCAGCGTCGAATTTTGTGGCATCGCATGCATCTGAACTGGAGCTTCGATCTCAATCCTGGGATGCGGTATACAATCGCATTTCTGCTACCGGTTCTCGCTCTCCATTCGCGTTTCTAATTCTGAGACGATGGAGTAGTGCCTTGGCGACGCTGGCGGTGGTTATGGCTGTTGCGTTTGGATATCTGTGGTATCAGCAGGATCAAAGAAGAAGTCTCGACGAATACATATCTCAATACGTGAAAATGAGGGAAGCCGATCGGACCTTCGGGTTAATGACGAGCAACTCCGGGCTTTCCTTTCAGTATGGAAATTCCAATAATCCCTTTAGCGAAGTCAAGCCAGCCTTTGATACAAATCCGTTTCGGTTGGAGGATCGATGAGATCACATGAAATGATGCGCTGTTCTGGAAAGATCACAGCAGAGGCTCTCTTGTTTATTTTGCTGGCAGGTGTGATTTCCGTGGGACCGCTGTCAGCTTATCAGGCAGATGCATCCGCTGCGTTGGGAAAAATGAAAAGTATGGCTGAGGCGCAGCATGAGATCGTCCTGCTCCTTATGAAAAAGCAGGAGTACGACAAGGCGATGGTCGAAGCCTGCAAGATATTTGACATGCGCTGGCCCGGAGATCAGGAACCGCTTCTGCTAAAGGAGCTTCTCAACCTGGCCAACCAGTTCCTCGGTCAAGGCCAAGCCCAGATGGGCTTAAAGCTCATCGAGAGGAACTTCAAGTACTTTAAAAAAACTTCGAGCCAGGCTGCAATCTTGAAGGAGATGGGATATCTCTATAAAAGCCTGAAGCAAGATGACAAAGCGATCGAATCTTTCAGGAAAGCCCGGGATCTTGAAGGCGGTAATTAGTCCGCGCCAACAAAATTATTCACCCGGAAGCCTGGACTGGACAAAATCGATCAGCCCCGCCGGCATCACCCGTGGATCCGGAGTAATAAACTGGGGAATTTTGGAGAGCACATCGGAAATTCCCTCCCACGGAGGAGGGGCCAAATCAGGATTTACCGCAACAACCGCATCGGCTTGCCGGAGACAGGCTCTCGCACTATCCTTAAAATCCATCGTGTCAAATCTTAGGACCATAATAAATAAATCCGGACGGATCAGGCGCAATATCCGGTTGCTTTCTAACAGCACAAAAGGGCTGGACTGCAGGATCGGCAGCAATTGCTGCGCTGTATCGGAGCGATGATCTTCGATCCGCATCCATAAGGACCGCCTGGCCCCGGCGGCAAGAAACCGGGAAGTATCCGAAGATCCCTCGCGGTTGGACTCTTCATAGACATCGCAAAAATTCTCTTCGTTATCCTTTGTCAGGTTCGATAGGCTCGCGTGTCGATGCGAGGATATTTTTATAGCAGTCCAGGGGTACCTTCTGAACGCGTGGATCAATCCCGCAGCGACAGAGGTTTTTCCCACGTTCCGGGAGTGCCCGCCAACCGCCACAATCATTTTTTTGCCTTCGCTTTGCCGGCGGACTTCTTGCCTGCCTCGTGCCCGCCGAAAACGTACTGATATATATCCTCAAAACGGCCGGCAAATTGGACTACCAGTCCCTTTTTCAGATAATCGGGCAATTCGTCGAAATCCTTTCTGTTGGCCTCCGGGAAGATCAGAATTTTGCATCCCGAGCGCCGGGCCGCAATGACCTTTTCCTTGACCCCTCCAATCGGCAAGACCTGTCCTGTCAGCGTCAATTCTCCGGTCATGGCAAGGTGTTTCCGCACAGGCTTTTTCAGAATCATGGACAAGAGCGCTGTTGCCATGGTGACGCCGGCGGAAGGCCCGTCTTTCGGAGTGGCGCCCGCCGGAACGTGAATATGGACAAAGCGTTCGTCGAAGAAATCGGGCTTGGCTCCGTAATGCTCAAGGTGCGCCATGATGTAGGAATAGGCGATATCGGCGCTTTCGACCATGACGCCGCCCAATTGGCCCGTTTGCTTAAAACCCTTATTCCGACTGAGCACCGCAGCCGCTTCAATCTGAAGCGTGGCTCCTCCCATACTGGTCCAGGCAAGTCCGGTAACTACACCGGGCACATTTTCGAACACTTCATCGGCGGCAAATACGGGCTTTCCGAGATAGGTCTCGACATCTTTTTTATGAATGACCATCTTTCCCTTGGATCCGCGGACGATTTCCATAGCAGCCTTGCGGGAGATCTTTTTGATTAGGTTTTCGAGGTTACGCACGCCCGACTCTCTCGCATAATTTTCTATCAGCAGCCCGAGAGCATCCCTTCGTATCGTCAACTGCCGGTCTTTCAATCCATGCGACTTGAGTGTCTTGGGGATAAGGTAGCGTCGCGCGATTTCCTGTTTCTCTTCGGAGATATAGCCGGAAAGCCTGATAATTTCCATGCGATCGAGCAGCGCCCTGGGTATTGTGTCCAGCTGGTTGCCGGTGGCCACGAACAGCACATGCGAAAGGTCGAAGGGAACGTCGAGGTAATGATCCCGGAAGCTGTTGTTCTGTTCGGGATCCAGCACCTCAAGAAGGGCCGAGGCGGGATCCCCTTGGAACGACGCCCCGATTTTGTCGATTTCATCGAGCATAATCAGGGGGTTGGAGGTGGCGACCGTTTTCATTGCCTGAAGGAATTTACCGGGCATTGCTCCTATGTAGGTGCGTCTATGCCCCTTTATCTCGGCTTCGTCCCTCATTCCTCCCAGTGAAAACCGATAAAAGCGCCGTCCTAAGGCATCTGCAATGCTTTTGCCGACGGATGTCTTGCCCACTCCCGGAGGTCCGACGAGGCATAGGATTGATCCTGAAATATCTCCCTTCAGTTTTCCCACGGCGATAAATTCAAGAATTCTGTCTTTGACATCCTCAAGTCCGTAATGATCCCTATCCAGAATCTGCCTGGCCTTTTCCACATCATAAGAATCCTGGCTGTATTTACCCCACGGCAATGCTGTAAGCCAGTCGAGATAATTCCGGGAAACGGTATATTCCGGAGAGTGCGGCTCGAGCAATTGAAACTTGTCCAATTCATCATCGACCGCCTGTTTGGCTTCGGCGTTCAGCGTCAGGCCTTTCAGTCTCTCCTGAAATTTTTCGATTTCGGCGGTTTTCCCTTCCTTCTCCAGCCCAAGCTCTTTTTTAATGGCTTTCAGCTGTTCTTTGAGGAAAAACTCTCGTTGCTGCCCGGATATCTTTTCCTGAATCTGCTTGTTGATTTCCACATGGAGCTTGGATATTTCCACTTCTCTCTTGAGCAAAACCAGTACGCGATCAATTCGGGTGCGGACATCGAAGGTTTCGAGAACTTCCTGCAATTCGGCTCCGCTGGCTGTGGTTAAATTAGCGGAAAAATCAGCCAGTCTTCCCGGGTCATCGAAGGTAGACCGGCTGAGAAACATCTTAATCGCTTCGGACTGCAGCGGATTTAGCTTCACCAAATCCCTAAGAGTCGTGATCACCGCCATCGCGTAGGCTTTGAGCTCTTCGGTAATCGGCAATTCTGCGGGAACCTCATATTTGACGGCTGCAATCAAACCAAAGTCTGCTTTAGATATTTCTTCGACGGTAAAACGCTCTACGCAGTTTACCAGAATGCTTGTCCCCTCGGTTTCGCCATGAAACACTCTTAGTATTTTGGCCGCGACACCGACGCGGTAGAGGTTTTCGGGGGAATCAGCCGCATTGAGATCTCGAACAAGTATTATGCCAAGAGTTTTTGCGGAATATTCGAGAGCATGCTGAATGGCCGGGAGCTGTTCCGATCCGACTTCCAAAGGAATCGGAAGTCCCGGAAACAGAGGACGCGGCCGTATCGAAAGAATGGGAAGATGCGCGGGAAGCAGTTCTGACGCCAGCACAAGCGGAGCACTCTGTTCATCAGATGTGATCTTTTCTGATTCCAATTCGTCGGTCACGTTCTCAGTCATGTCGATTATCCTCGGATCAAGCTGTCAGCGGTGAGCTTTCAGCCGTCAGATGTCAGCCTTCAGCTTGTTGAAACATTTCATAGGCTAGGTCGAAAATTCGAGCAAATGAACCGTGCTTTAGGATGATTCGCTCCATTCCCCACAATCATTCATTAGAGCAATAAGATCGATCTCAAAAAAGACAATGACACACACACATTTCCTTAGCCTTTATAAATCAATAAAACCTGTCGCGTCCAGGACTTTAACCTCGATTCCGAAATTGGTGTTTTGTTTTCGTTCTAAATTGCATAGCTCGGAAGGCATAGGCCGCGCAGCGGCCGGATGAATTTAGGCCGGCCTTTCAAGGCCCGCATTGGATAAGCCTTGTTTGTGCGTCGCAGCAGCGACGCATGATGAGTTCAACCGTCGCTGACCGCGACGGGCGTTGATTGCGCCAAATGCCCCCCGGCCTTGAAAGGACGGTCTAAATTCATCAAGCCGCTGCGCGGCTAACTTCGTAATTCAGGTTTAAGGGCAGCATTTCCAAAGAGTATTTTTGGGAGTCTTTTTCCGTGACTTCTTTGAAAAACGCAAAGAAGTTTAGCCGACTGCTGAAAGCCGACTGCTGAAAGCCGACTGCTGAAAGCCGACTGCTGAAAGCCGACTGCTGAAAGCCGACTGCTGAACATGCTGAAAGCCTGCTACCTATAAAAGCAAAAAGCCCCGAGCTTCTCGGGGCTTTTTTTATATTTAATCCGGCGACGACCTACTCTCCCACATCGTTGCCAATGCAGTACCATCGGCGCTGGAGGGCTTAACTACCGTGTTCGGGATGGGAACGGGTGTGACCCCTCCGCCAGAGTCACCGGAAACTTTTAATAGCTTTCAGCTATCAGCCCTCAGCTTTCAGTAGGATTTACTCTATTCTGAAAGCCGACAGCTGATGGCTGAAAGCCGCCAATCAGATAACGACAAAGATTTCAAGCAGGGCAAATTTTATGGTCAAGCCTCACGACCGATTAGTACTGGTAAGCTTCATGCGTTACCGCACTTCCACACCCAGCCTATCACCTGGTGGTCTTCCAGGGGTCTTTAGCACCCTTGCGGATGGGGATATATAATCTTGAGGTGGGTTTCACGCTTATATGCTTTCAGCGTTTATCCCGTCCGAACGTAGCTATCCAGCTATGCCGTTGGCACGACAACTGGTGCACTAGAGGTTCGTCCATCCCGGTCCTCTCGTACTAAGGATAGATCCTCTCAAATATCCTGCGCCCACCACAGATAGGGACCGAACTGTCTCGCGACGTTCTAAACCCAGCTCACGTACCGCTTTAATGGGCGAACAGCCCAACCCTTGGAACCTTCTTCAGCTCCAGGATGCGATGAGCCGACATCGAGGTGCCAAACCTTGCCGTCGATATGAACTCTTGGGCAAGATCAGCCTGTTATCCCCGGCGTACCTTTTATCCGTTGAGCGATGGCCCTTCCATACAGAACCACCGGATCACTAAGTCCTGGTTTCCCATCTGCTCGACTTGTCTGTCTCGCAGTTAAGCTTGCTTATGCCTTTACACTCGATGGCTGATTTCCAAACAGCCTGAGCAAACCTTCGAGCGCCTCCGTTACAATTTGGGAGGCGACCGCCCCAGTCAAACTACCCGTCAAGCAATGTCCCTCGCCCGGTCTACGAGCGTAGGTTAGTACCTCAGAACGATAAGAGTGGTATCTCACCATTGGCTCCCTGCAGGCCGAAACCCACAGTTCAAAGCCTCCCACCTATCCTGCGCATAACGCACCGAAGTACATTGCTAAAGTGTAGTAAAGGTGCACGGGGTCTTTCCGTCTAGTGGCGGGTAACCGGCATCTTCACCGGTATTACAAATTCGCTGAGTCACTCGTTAAGACAGTCGTCAGATCGTTACGCCATTCGTGCAGGTCGGAACTTACCCGACAAGGAATTTCGCTACCTTAGGACCGTTATAGTTACGGCCGCCGTTCACCGGGGCTTCAATTCAGAGCTTCTCAGGATTGCTCCCAATGACCCCTCCTTTTAACCTTCCGGCACCGGGCAGGCGTCACACCCTATACGTCGATTTTTTGTCTTTGCAGAGTGCTGTGTTTTTAGTAAACAGTCGCCTGACGCTATTCACTGCAACCCACTTCAGCTTCACCCGCAAGGGGCTACACTTAACGTGGGCACTCCTTCTCCCGAAGTTACGGAGTTAATTTGCCGAGTTCCTGAACGAGTGTTCTCTCAAGCGCCTTAGGATTCTCTCCTCGTCTACCTGTGTCGGTTTGCGGTACGGTCACCTATATGGCTCGCTAGAGGATTTTCCTGGCAGTGTGGAATCGGCTGGTTTGTGCCTTACGGCTCCCATTCGCTTCTCAGAGTTAATGCCCGGCCGGATTTTCCTGACCGAACCTCCTACGAGCTTAGCCCTCCACTTCCAATCGGAGGGGCAGCTTATCCTTCTGCGTCTCCCCATTGCTGGTAACGCCACACGGGTGGTTGCCGAATGTTAACGGCATGTCCATCGCCTACGCCTTTCGGCCTGAGCTTAGGGACCGACTGACCCTGGGCGGATTAACCTTCCCCAGGAAACCTTAGACTTTCGGCGTCGCGGGTTTTCACCGCGATTATCGCTACTTATGCCGGCAGGGTCTCTTCCAATACCTCCACCAACCGTCATCGGTTGACTTCACAGGCCTATGGAATGCTCCCCTACCATTACTGCTTCTTATGGCAGGTAATTCACAGCTTCGGTAACAAGCTTTAGCCCCGTTATATTGTCGGCACGGACCCACTTGACCAGTGAGCTGTTACGCTTTCTTTAAAGGATGGCTGCTTCTAAGCCAACCTCCTGGTTGTCCAAGTGTTTCCACATCCTTTTCCACTTAGCTCGTATTTTGGGACCTTAGCTGGTGATCTGGGTTCTTTCCCTTTCGACTATGAAGCTTAGCCCCCACAGTCTGACTCCTGAGATCACAATCTCCGGCATTCGCAGTTTGGTTGGATTCGGTAACCCTGTAAGGCCCCTAGTCCATCCAGTTCTCTACCGCCGGGATTGAATGTCTCAAGGCTAGCCCTAAAGCTATTTCGGGGAGAACGAGCCATCACTGAGTTTGATTAGCCTTTCACCCCTACCCTCAGCTCATCCAAGCTGTTTTCAACCAACACTGGTTCGGACCTCCGGTAGGTGTTACCCTACTTTCATCCTGGCCAAGGGTAGATCACTCAGCTTCGCGTCTATTCCATGCAACTGAATCGCCCTATTCAGACTCGCTTTCGCTACGGCTCCATCAATTGATTTAACCTTGCTGCATAGAATAACTAGCCGGCTCATTATGCAAAAGGCACGCGGTCAGCCAGAACAAGTCTGGCCTCCCACTGCTTGTAGGCATGCGGTTTCAGGTACTATTTCACTCTCCTAGCAGGAGTGCTTTTCACCTTTCCCTCACGGTACTGGTTCACTATCGGTCGAAGGATAGTATTTAGCCTTGGGAGATGGTCCTCCCAGATTCCCACAGGGTTCCACGTGTCCCGTGGTACTTGGGTGTGCCGCCCAGGAAGCTCTGATCATTTCGCTTACAGGACTATCACCTTCTTTGGTGAGCCTTTCCAGGACTCTTCAGCTATGATCCAGAGTTTGTAACTTCCCGACAGAGCTGCAACTCCGTCCGGCAACAACCCGCAACCCACCGTACACAACGCTCGCAGGCTTGAACATGCACAGTGTTTAGGCTCTTCCCTCTTCGCTCGCCGCTACTGGGGGAATCGCATTTGCTTTCTTTTCCTCCGGGTACTAAGATGGTTCACTTCCCCGGGTTTGCTTCTCGCTCCCTACTTTACTCAGGAGCGGATATCCCGATTTTAATCGGGATCTCGTTGGAAGATTCGGAAATCCCCGGATCACAGCCTGTTTGCGGCTCTCCGAGGCTTATCGCAGCTTACCACGTCCTTCATCGCCTTCCTTCGCCAAGGCATCCACCGTATGCC
>CAVXIH010000016.1:0-107500 GCA_963761825.1 uncultured Acidobacteriota bacterium | reverse complement strand
TCCAGCACCAGCGCAATAGCGCGCCAATAGATCTGATGCTCCTGCTCCAAAATTCGCGCGGATAAGGTTTCCTCCGTGTCACACTCCAGCACATCCACGGCGCGCTGCAATAGGATTGGCCCCGTATCGACGCCCTCATCCGCCAGGTGAACCGTGCAGCCGCTCACTTTCACTCCATACTGCAAGGCCTGTCGTTGTGCATGCAGCCCCGGGAAGGACGGCAGCAGCGCAGGATGCATATTAAGGATCCGGGAAGGGTATTCCTTCAGGAGTTCGGGACTGAGGATTCGCATGAATCCGGCCATGCAAATCAGCGCGGGATCGAACGAACGAAGAGCTTTCACCAGCGTTCGGTCATACTCTTCGCGCGGCATGCCCTGAGAAGGCAGGCAAATTGCCGTCAAGCCAAAATCGCCGGCGCGCGCAAGCCCCGCAGCATCCGGAACATTGCTTATCACGCAGCAGATTTCAGCGTCCAAGTCGCCTCGACAGATCGCTTCGTGGATGGCTACGAAATTTGATCCCCGTCCCGAAAGAAGTATTGCCAGTTTTCGATTGCTCATTGTTCACTTATCAGGACATTTGATCCTGCTCCGGGAAAAGACTCCTCTGCTTTTCATCATTGGCGATATCAGTCGGATAGTTATCCGAAAAACACGCAGTGCAATACTGGTTTTTATCCTCAACGGATTTTAGCACCGCATCGAGACTCAAATATCCGAGTGAGTCCGCCCCGATATACTTGCAGATTTCATCCACCGATTTTGCGGAGGCAATCAGCTCATGCCTGGTCGGTATATCAATCCCATAATAGCAGGGCGCAATGAGCGGCGGCGAAGTGATCCGCACATGGATCTCTTTCACCCCCACAGCACGGATGAGATGCATGATCTTCCTGCTGGTCGTTCCGCGCACAATCGAATCGTCTATCAGAACAATGCTCTTGTTTCGAAGAATCTCCCGGACGGGATTGAGCTTTATTTTGACTCCGAAGTTGCGGATAGACTGCTTGGGTTCAATGAATGTCCGGCCGACATAGTGATTTCTGATCAGGCCGAATTCCAGGGGAATTCCGCTTTCCTGGGAATAGCCGATGGCGGCAGAAACCCCGGAATCGGGCACCGGCACAACCACGTCCGCCCGCACGGGATGCTCGCGCGCCAGATTCTTCCCCATCTCGCGACGGCTGGCGTTGACCGTTCGGCCGAATACGAGGCTGTCGGGACGGCTGAAATAAATATGCTCGAAAATGCAGTACGCCGGCTTCTCCCTGGGAAGCGGCATTTGCGATTCCAGGCTGCCGCCCTCTATCCTTACAACCTCGCCCGGTTCCACATCCCGAAGGTACTCTGCATCGATCAAATCAAAGGCGCAGGTTTCTGATGCCACGGCATAGGCGCCGTTCACCCGGCCGATGCACAGCGGACGGAATCCATGGGGATCCCTGGCAACCAGAAGATATTCCGGAGTCAAAAGCATCAGCGAAAATGCGCCTTGAACGATGCGAAGAGCTTCCACAAAAGCTTCCTGCAGCGTCCGGCGCCTGGAGCGCGAGAGCAGATGCAGAATAACTTCGCTGTCGCTGGTCGAATGGAAAATGGCGCCATCCCGCTCCAACTCGTTCCTTAACTGGACGGCATTGGTCAGATTGCCATTGTGCGCAAGCGCTACGGGCCCCCTCCAACAATCGACCAGAATCGGCTGCGCGTTCCAGGCAGCACTTTCGCCTGCAGTGGAGTAGCGCACATGCCCGAGAGCCGAATCTCCCTGGAGGCGCTCCAATCGGGATCCGTCAAATACATCCGCCACATATCCCATGCCTTTTTCGAGAAACAGCTTTTGGCCATCGGAACTGGCAATCCCCGCAGATTCCTGCCCCCGATGCTGAAGCGCATAGATCCCAAGATAGGCAATTCGAGCAGCTTCAGGGTGATTGACTATGCCAAAAATGCCGCATTCTTCTCCCAACTTATCCCAGGGCAACTATATCCTCCTAACTTCCTATATAAAAAGCTCTTATCGCTATAACCAGACTTCCCTGGTCGGCACTTCCAACCCACTGAATATCATACCATACACAACCGCCGTTGCTGATTGCCCGAAAACAATTGAAAATATACAGAGAAGCCTCTATCTTAAATTTCGCGGCGCGGACTCATGGAATATGTGCATCAGTGATATGGACTGATGCTTGCATTCGCTTGGATTGATGATCCGCCTGGGCTTCTTCAGCCAGAGCCGTCGAGTATTTGCGGAGTTACTTGTTCTGGCAGGCTTCACGCCGCGAATTCGTTCAATATGTTATAAGGATGCAGGAAAGGATATTTGAAAATGCCGGACATTGAAAGCACAAAGGAAAGCAAAGAATATTGCCTTGATATTCCAGCAAAAAATACGCCATTTTTCCTCAAAGGCTCGAATGCATTGGACTGGGGAATGCAAAATCGCCTGTCGCGAGTTTTTAACCCGATCTCGGGCAAGACAGTGATGCTGGCCATTGATCATGGCTATTTCCAGGGTCCGACCTCCGGACTGGAGCGAGTGGATGTCAATATCGTGCCGCTTGATTCCTTTTGCCGACGCCCTCATGCTCACGCGCGGCATACTCCGGACCAGCATTCCTTCCTCCCACACAAAGGGGACCGTTTTGAGAGCCAGCGGAGGCCCAAGCATCTTAAAGGAACTCTCAAACGAACAGATTGCAGTCGATATGGAAGATGCCATCCGGCTGAATGTGGCGGCAATGGCCGTTCAGGTATTCATCGGCGGCGAATTCGAAACTCAATCCATTCACAACATGACAAGCCTGGTGGATATGGGGAATCGATACGGGATTCCCATACTCGGCGTAACCGCAGTGGGAAAAGACATGACGCGGGATGCGAGATATTTCCGACTCGCATGCAGGATCTGCGCCGAGTTGGGCGCTCATTTCGTCAAGACCTATTATATTGCCGAGGGCTTCGAGACCGTAACCGCTTCCTGCCCGGTTCCGGTCGTTATGGCGGGGGGCAAAAAGCTCCCGGAAATAGAAGCTCTGGAAATGGCATTCAGAGCAATTCAGGAAGGCGCTGCCGGCGTCGATATGGGAAGAAATATATTTCAATCCGACGCCCCGGCAGCAATGATTCAGGCCGTGCGAAAAGTAGTGCATGAAGGCTTCAAGCCAAAGGAAGCTTTGGAACTATTTCAAACGCTAAAAAACGAAAAAAAGAAATCCCCCGGGAATTGAGGCAAAGCTTTCATCCTGAATCCAATACCCGGAACAGGAAAACTTAAACGTTTCGCTTCTCTAATCCTGGTTTATATTAAAGGCGGGAGCACTATGGAAAACCGCTGGTCGGACGACAGGGCAGCCGAGTTCATCGGAAAATATGGCGACACTTATGGCGATGATCTGGCCATAGGCCTCTTTGTGGCATCCCTGATCGGCGCAGAAGCGAAGCTGGTCTTGCACGGTGGCGGGAACTCGTCCGTCAAAACCAATTACAGGAACCTGTTCGGCGAAAGCAAACCCGCAATCTTCGTCAAAGCTTCCGGGCGCAACATGGCCTTTATCGAGCCGAACGGATTATACCGGGATGGATCTGGAGCATTTGAGGAAACTGCGCCATTTGTCAGAGATTTCCGACGAGGAAATGGTAAATGAACTCCGCACTCATTTCCTAAAAGCCCATGCGGCAACTCCATCCATCGAAACTCTCGTCCATGCTTTTATCCCGCATAAGTTTGTCGACCATACGCACCCGGATGCCATACTCGCCCTTTCAAACCAACTCGATGGCGAAAAACTTTTAAAGGAGGCTCTGGGCGATACGGTTGCCTTGCTTCCTTATTTCCCTCCGGGATTCAAACTGGCAAAAGCTGTCGCGGACAAATTGGAGCAGAATCCGTCTGCGCAAGCCCTCGTGTTAATGCAGCACGGATTGGTGACATGGGGAGAAACCGCGAGCCAATCGTACGGGAAAACAATTGAACTGACAAACAAAGCCGAAACCTATCTGCAGCAGCATGCACGCACTCCGCTGACGCTGAAATACTCTACATCTGTTTTGGAGGCGGAGAAACGGCTCACCGAGATTGCGCCCATCGTCCGGGGTTTGCTCGCAAAACCGACAGGAGATCCGGATCGTCCGTGGGCAAGGGCAATTCTGCAGCCGCTGATAAACAAGGATGTGCTCAATTTTGTGGATTCGGACCGAGGGAAAGAGATAGCGCTCACGCCCCCGCTGACTTCAGACCACCTAATCCGGACAAAGCCATTTTATCTTTGGGTGGAGCTCCCTGACTTCACCAATCCCGGCAACCTGCGCGAACAGTTCTCCAAAGCGATTGAGGATATGCGTCCGCTTATGACTCCTATGTAAACCGGTATGCGGCGAGCCTGCCGGATGGCGTGGAACGCATGGATTCTCTGCCCCGAGTGCTTCTCGTTCCAGGCCTGGGAGCGCTGTGCGCGGGCAACGATGTCAGCGCCGCATGTATCGTCAGGGATATTGCGGAGCATACTTTGGCGGTTAAAGCTCAAATTGCCGCGATGGGAATCTACTCCGGCATGAATGAGAAGGACACTTTTGATATGGAATATCGAGTCCTGCAGCATTCAAAGCTGAAGGGCGAAAGATCGCTTCCCCTGGCGCATCAGGTAGCACTCATAACGGGCGGTGCCGGCGCCATCGGCTCGGGAATCGCGCAGGAACTGCTGGAACAGGGATGTCATGTTGCAGTAACGGATTTGGAGGGGAATGCGCTTACAGCGCTTGTCGATGAGCTGAAAACCGCGTTTGGAGCACGCGTCATGGGAGTCCCTCTGGACGTTACCAGCCCGGAATCGGTCGCAGAAGGATTCAACGCCGTGAGTCCGATCATGGGGAGGCATCGACCTGATTATTTTAAATGCCGGGGTGGCGCATGTTTCCGCCATATCAGAGATGAGCCTGGAATCCTTTCACAAGCTGTCCAAAATAAATATCGATGGAACGCTGATTATGCTCTCCGAGTCAATCCGCCATTTCAAGCTCCAGGGCACGGGCGGAGATATCGTGATGATTTCGACCAAGAACGTATTTGCGCCCGGCGCGCGATTCGGCGCCTACAGCGCCACAAAGGCCGCCGGACATCAGTTGGCACGCATCGCGAGCCAGGAATTCGCTGACATTGGACGTCCGGGTCAACATGGTGGCGCCTGACGCAGTATTCTCTCATGGACCCCGCAAATCGGGCTTGTGGACGGAGATTGGCCCCGAGCGAATGAGCGCCAGAGGATTGAGCCCTGAAGGTCTTGAAGAATATTACAGAAATCGGAATCTCCTGAAGGCAAGGATAACGGCTCAGCATGTGGCGAAAGCCGTTCTCTTTTTTGCCACCCGGCAAACACCCACGACAGGAGCAACGATTCCCGTGGACGGCGGCCTTCCCGATGCCACGCCACGATAGTCGGCGGCAGTCGATAGTCGGCAGAAGTAAGAGGATTTATCATGTTTATTCGCAACAGATTGGTGACTATCACTGCATACGACAGCTGCCGACTACAGACTATCGACTATCGACGCGAGGTAAGCAGTAATGATCGGACAACTCCGGGGACAGCTCCTGCACAAAAGACCCAATGCCCTTCTTCTGGATGTTCAGGGAGTCGGATATGAGGTCTTCATTCCCTTAACAAGTTTTTATGAACTCCCCGGGGAAGGAAGCGAAGTCACGCTGAAGATACACACGCATGTGCGGGAAGATGCGCTGACACTATTCGGGTTCCTCTCTCAGCGCGAGAAAGATCTGTTCCTCAAACTGCTATCCATCAGTGGAATCGGGCCTAAATTGGCCATTGCAATCCTGTCCGGCGCGCAAGTGGAAGATCTCGCCAATGCCATCGTATCAGGCAATCTGGCCCGGCTGACGGCCATTCCCGGTGTCGGCCGCAAAACGGCGGAACGGGTCGTGCTCGAACTTAAAGGCCAAATGACGCCATTTCTCCTTCCCGAACAAATGGAAGCCGCCAAAGAAAGCGGCGCAAGCACAGCTCTGGATGAAGACGTTCTGTCGGCTCTCACAAATCTTGGCTATCCCCGGGCGTCCGCGGAAAAGGCCCTTTCCATGGTACTTCGCTCAGCGGAGTGCGAACGCACGTTTGAAGAAGTTTTGCGGAGCACTTTGCGGCGGTTGGCCGGCTGGTAGAATAAACGGATATGGCAGAACACGAATTAGCGCATACACTTCTTAATCCGACAACGTACGCCGAAGAAAAATCTTTTGAACAGAGCCTCCGACCCCAGACCCTTCACCAATACATTGGCCAGCAGAAGGTAAAGGACAATATCGAGATCAGCATCCAGGCCGCGGTCAAACGGCAGGAAGCGCTTGATCATGTGCTGCTCTACGGCCCTCCGGGACTGGGCAAAACAACGCTCGCAACCATCATTGCCAACGAAATGAAGGTGAACATCCGCACAACCAGCGGTCCGGTTATCGAAAAGCGCGGCGACCTTGCGGCAATTCTCACCAACCTCAAACCGAACGACGTTCTGTTTATCGATGAAATTCACCGGCTGCAGCCCTCGATTGAGGAGATCCTCTATCCGGCGATGGAGGACTTTTATATCGACTTCATCATTGGAGAGGGCCCTGGAGCTCGAAGCATCAAGATGCCCTTGCCCCGCTTCACGCTCGTGGGCGCAACGACAAGAGCCGGGCTGCTGACCGCTCCCCTGCGCGGCAGATTCGGAATTATCCATCGGCTCGAGTTTTACGGCAGCGAGGATCTGCGCACTATTGTGATCCAATCGGCGCGCATCCTGGGCGTGGAGATCGACGACGAAGGCGCGCTTGAAATTGCCTCGAGAAGCCGCGGGACACCGCGCATCGCAAATCGGCTTCTGCGGCGTGTGCGCGACTATGCGGAAGTAAAAGGCGACGGACGCATCCATCGCGCTATTGCCATGGATGCACTGAAAATGATGGATGTGGACACCTACGGCTTTGATGAAATCGATCGCAAATTGATGCTTACCATCCTGGAAAAATACAATGGAGGTCCCGTGGGAGTGGGAGCCCTTTCCGCAGCGATCAGCGAAGACGAAGACGCCATCGAGGACATCTATGAACCGTACCTCATCCAGATCGGCTTTCTTGACAGAACTCCACGCGGACGAGTGGCGACTCGCAAAGCGTTTGAGCATTTTCGGATTTCGTTGCCGTCAAATCAGAAGAACCTTTTTTGAAGGATCAGGAATCAGGAGTCAGAGAGTCGCATGAAGTTCAGAATACTACCGGACCCGTCAATCCTGAATCCGTGAATCCTGGAATCCTGGTATATCTGCGCATATGGCAGAATCGTGATGCAGACCTAATATTTGCTTCAGCTGCAGGATGCGATCGAAACGGTTGTCCGCGGGAAACGCGAAGCCGTTCGACTGGCGCTGGTTTGCCTGCTTGCCGAAGGACACCTGCTAATCGAAGATGTGCCGGGAGTCGGCAAGACCACTCTGGCTCATTCGCTCGCACGCGTCTTCGATTGCACCTTCCGCAGGATACAATTCACCAGCGATTTGCTGCCTTCCGATATTCTGGGAGTCTCCCTTTTCAACCAGGCGGGGCAGACTTTCAGTTTTCGCAGGGGGCCGATTTTTGCCAACTTCGTTCTCGCAGATGAGATCAACCGGACAACCCCGAAAACACAGAGCGCGCTTTTGGAAGCCATGAGTGAAGGCAAGGTGAGCGTCGACAACCAAACCCATCCGCTCCCGCGTCCTTTTATGGTAGTCGCCACACAAAATCCTATCGAACATCACGGCACCTATCCGCTTCCCGAATCCCAGCTGGACCGATTTCTTCTGCGCATAAAAATGGGGTATCCGGACAGCGACGCCGAGAAGGAAATCCTTCGGCGGCAGAATCAGCCTGCCCGATACCGGAGCACATTCAGCCCGTGATGCAGGCCGAAGATATCCTGGAAGCCCAGGCATCCGTCGGCGCAGTTCGAGTGGATGAATCCCTTCTCGACTACATTATGGCCATTGTCGAAGCCACCCGCCGATCGGAATTTCTGCTCATAGGCGCGAGCCCTCGCGGATCGCTTGCGCTTCGCAGGGCAGCACAGGCCCTCGCCTATTTTGAAGGACGCGACTACTGCATTCCTGACGACATCAAGCAACTGGTACTGCCGGTCTTGGCCCACCGGGTGATTGTCAGTTCCAAATACTCTTCGCCATACAAGCGCAGTGAAGAGGCTGAGGCTATTCTTGCTGAGATACTTCGGAGCATTGAAGTTCCGCTCTAACCAGGCCGACGATCCCCAGGAGGAAAGGTCCACCGGGCGATTTCTGCCATTTTCTTTCAGAATCACTCGAGAAGGTCTCCTCTACATTTTGGGGGTGTTCCTGCTGTCTTTGGCCGCGGTCAATTCGGGAAATAACCTTTTATTTGTTATTGTAGCCGCATTGCTTTCCGCGATTGCGGTCTCAGGCATCATTTCCCGGAGTTCTCTAAAGCAGATTTCCCTTTCGCTGCAATTGCCGGAAAATGTGTTTGTAGGAGAACGCGTCTCCATAAAAATAACGCTCAGGAATCTGAAAAGGATGTTCCCATCCTTCTCAATTCGTGTTGAGGATCCGGATCTGAGCCGGACCCATGTGCCGTTCTCTCTCTTGCGCATGCTTAAGCTGCGAAATAGCAGCCCGCAGTCGACCACACAGGACAAAGCCCTGTTTCGCCAGGCGGCCTACTTCCCGATGTTGCGGGCCGGGGAAACACGCTCTGAGCTTGCTTTTCAGTCTTTTCTCCATCGGGGACGGTATCACCTTCGGGGATTTTGGATTTCTACACGGTTCCCTTTTGGCCTTTTCCGCCGCGGAGAATTCATCGGGGCAAAAGGCGAAATCCTTGTCTATCCATTGATACAGGAAATTTCTACCTTCTTTCACCTTCTTCCGTTTCTTCCGGGGCATCTCGAAGGCTCCCGTGTGGGACAGGGAGAAAATCTCTTCTCCATGCGAAAATACCAGGAGTCGGAAAGCGCCCGGATCATTGACTGGAAAGCTACGGCAAAAACGGGAGAACTGATGGCCCGGGACTATGCACGCGAAGAGGAGAATGCGATCTGCCTGATCCTGGACACACGAATGCACGATCAATCAAATGGAAACTCTGCGAGCACATTCGAGAAGGCGGTTTCCCTTGCGGCCGGCATCGCGGCTCATTTTCTGCGGGA
The DNA here is from genome assembly GCA_963761825.1 of uncultured Acidobacteriota bacterium. GTDB lineage: Bacteria > Acidobacteriota > UBA6911 > UBA6911 > UBA6911 > UBA6911. The sequence continues at coordinate 98,295 of CAVXIH010000016.1, read as the reverse complement.
AGGGGCCGGGATCGAATTTCTCACGCCCTATGAGCATATACCCCGCGGGACCGGAACGGAGCAACTGTATCGAATACTGAGGTCCCTGGCTGTTGTCCGCTATGAAACAGCATCGTCTGCGCCATCGTTTGATCCGTGGGATCCCGGCGCCTTTCCCGGCATCCCGAATGCGCAGGACCTCCCGCAGATTTTCTCGGACAAAGCGTTCAAAATAATCATTAGTTCCAAGCCCCGGGGAAGCTTTCCCTCGGCAATATGGCGGTCCTCGCATGTAGTCTTTTTTAACGAGCTATGAATTTCGCGCGGTATTTCAAGATATCTTCCTATTGCCTGATCGGCGCCGGTTTTGTATCCGTCGCCGCAACCCGACAGATACATCCGGTGTGGATCATCCTGTTTGCCGCAATTTTCGTCGCCAGTTGGCGCATGAATACGGTCAGGCTCCGGCAGCGTATCCCCTCATGGATCCTGAACTGCATAGCGCTAACGTACATTCCCTTCTTCGTATGGGATGCGCGACTGCTGTCACGCTCTTTTATATTTGCCGCCATTCATCTCCTGATTTTTGCCTCCTCCATAAAACTGCTGACGCTCTCAAAAGACCGCGATTATTTACAGCTTTATCTCATCAGCCTTGCAGAGCTTCTTGCAGCCTCAACGCTGACAGTGAATATGGCTTTTGGCATCTGCCTGCTGGCGTTCATAACTTCGGGCACCAGCACCCTGATCCTTTTTGAAATGCGCCGCAGCAACGCAAAAATGCAGGGGGCAAAAGTGCAGCCATTTGTCCGCGGCAAAGGAATCCAGGGAACAGACCTGGAGCTATTTTCGCCCTTTCCTGCCGGCCCTTTCTTTCTCTCAACAGTCGGGATAACACTGCTAATCCTGGCGGCCGCGGTTCCACTATTCCTTCTTTTGCCGCGCATCTCGACAAGCGTTTACGGGCGGCCTTCCGGAAACACACAATTCGTTTCCGGCTTCTCCGATCGTGTGGAGCTTGGTCGGTTCGGCACCATCCGGCAATCCAGCGCCGTCGTCATGAGGGTTCAAACAGCCACACCTCCATCGGAGATGCCTGAAAATCTAAAATGGCGCGGGCTTTCATTTGACTATTTCGATGGTCGTTCCTGGAAGAACACCGAACAGCCTCGAGTTACCGTCTCCACTCAGGGCCGCTACTATAAGCTGGAGAATTCGGCGCAGGGAACGAACTGGCTGAACCAGACTTTTTTTGTTGAGGCTTTATCCACCAATGTGATTTTTGCAGCACGCAGAGTTCTGGCCGTATCGCTCGATGTGGGACATTTGGAGAGAGATCCTGCGGGAAACCTGTATGCAGATTCGCATACCCTTAAAAAATTAAGGTACGCAGCGATCTCCGACGCGATTCGCCCCAATCCCCGCAATATTTCTGATCTGATCCCTATACCGCAGGAAATTCTCACCAGGTATTTGCAGTTGCCTCCAGAAGACTCCAGAGTGTTGGATCTTGCCAGACGGGTGACACGAACATCCAAAGACAGATATTCCAAAGCAGTGGCGCTGGAACGACACCTCCGATCTAATTACCGATACAGTCTCCTGTTGCGCGGGACGCCAAATAGCAGAGATCCGCTGGCTATGTTCCTATTTGATGTTCGCGCGGGGCATTGCGAATACTTCGCTTCATCCATGACAATCATGCTGCGGCAACTCGGCATCCCGGCCCGCCTGGTAAATGGATTTCGTACAGGCGAGTACAACAGCATCGGAAACAACTGGACCGTCCGGCAACACCATGCTCACAGCTGGGTGGAAGCCTATTTCCCTCCCTACGGCTGGATCGAGTTCGATCCTACGCCCGCCGATTCCGGACGCCTGAAACAGGATTCGCTCGCCTCCTGTCAGATCTGACCGATGCCATCGATCTGTGGTGGTGGGAGGGCGTTTTAAACTATGATTCCTCCAAACAATACAGAGTGCTAAGCGTTACGTACGCTGCCCTCGATACGTGCCGGCACAGGGTGGAAAGTTTTTTTGTGCATGCCTATGAAAAAGGACGTGTGTCTATCTCTATAGACCAAACTCTCAGCCTTGCGTCCGCCTTTGGCAAAGGATGGGTGGTATGTGCCGCATTAATTCCCTTGGTGGTTTTAATGCTGATCCGCCGCTGGCGCCGGCGCATCTACCGGCCTCATTCGACGGGCATGGCATCATGACGATCCAAAGACGGTAGCCGCCAGTTTCTTTACGGAAGCTCTGGATCTTCTCGGCGATCGGGGATTCAGAATTGACCGAAGTCAGACGGCTTTGGAATTCGCATTGAGTCTCCAGGGAAAGCCGCCGGGCGACGCTTTTCTTGCTTTAACTCAAATGTATTATGCGATCCGTTTTGGGCCTCCCGACCTGCCCTTCAATCAAATGGAGGCACAAACAGAACTGCGCTTGCTGCGTAATTCCCTAGCCCGCATTCTCAGAAGGGGATAGCAAGGGCGGCACAGACAGATAGTGTTGCATGTTTTTTGCGCCCGCAGGGCGCTTTAGGAGTGCGTCAGCTTGCTGCCGCTTTTGACGAAAATCGGTACCTGGTTATACTGTCCCTCCGAGAAAAAGGGACAGTATAACCAGGTACCGATTGCTGTGATTGTGGTTAGGACCGCTGGCTATTCCTCTCCTTTTTTCTCCTCTTTTACCTTTTCCGCACTCGACTCCTTTGCTTTCTTTGGAGCGCCAGGCTTATGGCAGACAAGGCATGATTCCATCGGCCATCCCTCATGGTTTGAGGGAGCAGGCTTCAGTTTGGACTTGGCGTGGCAAGTAAAGCAGTTTTTATAGGGAGCCACCGCTGTGGGATGAGTGATTGCCTTTGGACTACCGGCCGTTTCCTCTTCTTTGTTCGTTGCCGGTTTCTTTGGTTTCATTGGAGCGTCAGGCCTATGGCAGATCAGGCATGATTCCATCGGCCATCCCGCATGGTTTAAGGGAGCAGGCTTCATTCCAGACTTTCCATGGCAATTTATGCAGTCTTTGAAGGGAACTGCATCCGTGGGATGAGGGATTGCCCAGGGACCATTGGCTGTGTCAGTTGCCGCTCTCTTTGATTTCGTCGGAGCTCCAGGCTTGTGGCAGATGCGGCATGATTCAATCGGCCTTCCCTCGTGGTTTGAGGGAACAGGCTTCATTCCGGACTTGGCATGGCATTGATAGCATTGTTCCAGCCGCAGTGTCGTGTGTGGAATATGCGGGGCAGATACGGTCACAAACTTTGCCGGTATCGTTGATTCAGGCGCCTTCGGGCTGTAAATCATTGATCGAGAGATTGGCGCGGGCAACGTCGAAATTGCCGTCGTTTCGGCGGTAGCCGCCCAATAAATGAATCCAATCCCGAGTGCGGCAAATATAACTGCAATTGGCATGAAAACGTACTGCCGGCGACGCACCGTTTGGGAAGAGGGCGCGGGATTGACCTTGCCCGCCGCAAAGTCGTTCCATTCCAAGCTGTGTTCCTCTTCCATCTGATGCCTGGTGAGCTTTCCCGTAAACATGCTCTTGTTGAACATGCGGATGTGGACGTTATAGAAGTGCCACACAATGATTGCCAGGACCGCCAGCACAGCTTCGCCGCCGTGTGCCGCCTTCGCCGCGGGAATAAACTGGCCTGGAAGAAAGAGTGCAGTGATCAAGGGATTCCAGAGCATAAATCCCGTCAGCAGCATGATGAGGCCGCCCCAGATTAAGGCCCAGTACTCCATCTTTTCGGCAAAGTTATACCGCGGCATTTGGGGGGGGTCTTTTCGTATGCACAGGCCGTGCAGGATCGTATGCAGGGCATCCACAGCGTCCTTGGGCACAGGCATCATCGTCATCTGAACCCGGCGGACAAAGAACTTATAGGCAAGAACAATAGCGTGATATACGGTCAATAAGGCAAACACAATGGCCGCAGTTCGATGAATCACGCGCGTCGCCTGGATCCCACCCAGTACGTCAATGAGCCACTCCGATAGCGAATTCAAAGCATATTTCTGAACCAATCCGGTTAAACCCAGCAGCGTAAAAGAAATCAGGAGCACCAAGTGCTCGATTCGCTGGGGCACCGTGAATCTCCGAGGGATTTGAAGATCTGCCTGCATTGCTTTCTTTTCCTCGCTCATGCCTTTACATTCTCCCTTTCAATCCCTAGCGGAACCGGCGAATGATTCGACCGCCGGCATCAATAAGAACAAACAGGACCATTCCGCCAATCGTGATCGGAATGAGGAACCGATAAAACAGATTCACCCAATAGACCAGAGGATATCTGTCTCGTGTTGGGGGAAAATGGCCGACCCAGCTATCCGGAAAGTTTACGGTAGCATCCGGGTGGCATCTGCGGCAGGTATTCAGCAGGTTTTTTTTAATAACGGCAGAATTCGCATCTGTTACCTTTTGGATGTTATGAATCCCGTGGCAGTCGGTGCATACGGCTGTGTTTACCCGCTGATCTGGATGCTGTTTAGCAAATAAAGTCACTGTCAGTCCGTGAAAGTCGGCGACATAGGTGTCGAAAACACCGGCGGAAATGTTGTATTTGCGCCATCCGCTTTGCATCCGCGTGGCATTTGGCGCAGAGCTTGGGAGATGTCAGACGGAACGCCTCGGTAGTAGGATCCGCCTGTTTGTGTGCCTCATGACAATCCGTGCATCCCGGCACATCGGGATTATCCACTTCCAGAAGCGATTTACCGTGTGCGCTGTTCGCGTATTGCTCATAAATGCCTGCGTGACAATTGCCGCAACGTGCGGACATTGTATGCCGCGGATAATTCGGCTTGCCGATAGCATGGCTTCCATGGCAGTCGGTGCAAACCGCAGCATTCCTATTTCCCGCTGCCAGAGCACGCGCATGGTTGCTGTCAAGCTCCTGCTTAGCCTGCTCTTTATGGCACGGTTCGCATTGTTTGCTGCTCGCCACTTGAAACTCGCGGTAGTTGTTGGCCGTATTCCTGGGATGCGGAAACTTTTGGATGCCGCTGTGGCATGCCGTGCAAGGCTGTGCGCCGTGGACTGAGGACTTTAGCGACTCAGCATCTATTGTGAGCGGCAGAGTCTCAGAGCTGGGCAACGGTGTGGCCAAGCCTTGGGTTGTATGGCAGCCGACACAGCGGAGATTGTCTTGTTCGGCTGAGTTAGCGACTCCGACAAGGGCACCCGCCAGCAAGATGGAAAGGCTTGCAGCGCGGTATCCGCAGAAGAATCGCGAGAATGAACGAGTAAGCATCATAGTATCCCCTGGCCAACCTGGACCATACTCGCCGAGACAAACGGCCAAGCACAGCCGGAGTTAGGATCATCATGTCAAATCGAGCAGCGCATGTTGCAACGCGCTCCCCATCCAATTTTTTGTAACAATATCATCAGTTGTCTCGATGTCAAAATGTAAGTAGCCCAAAGTATTTGTGCTACTATTTCAGGTCTTCGGGAGTGATAGGGAGTGAGTGGTGGCTAAAATAGGCTTTATAAGTTTAGGATGTCCCAAAAATCTGGTTGACAGCGAAGTCATGATCGGGCTGCTGCAGACCAAGGGGCACGTTCTAACAGCAACCCCCGCGGATGCCGACGTTATCATTGTCAATACGTGCTGCTTTATCGAGGATTCCCGAAAAGAATCGATAGAAACCATTCTTGCTGCCGCACAATTCAAGGCTTCGGGATCGTGCAAGAAATTAATCGTTACAGGCTGTCTTGCCGAGCGCTACGCCTCCGAGATTCGAAAAGACATGGGTGAGGTGGATTCGATTCTGGGGACCAACCAAGTCGAAGAAATCGTCCGCGCGGTAGACGGGATATCCATCCCGCCGCCGAATTCTTATGGACGGAATGATGCCGATTTCTATTTGTATGATCACACGACACCCCGAACACTCATTGGCCCAAGCTATACGGCATATATGAAAATCGCCGAGGGCTGCGATCACACATGCTCTTTCTGCATTATCCCAAAAATCCGGGGACCGATCAGGAGCCGAAGTATCCCTTCGCTCGTCCAGGAGGCAATGCAACTTGCAGACAAGGGAGTCAAGGAAATCGCCCTGGTCTCACAGGACACTACCAGTTATGGATTGGACCTCGGGATCCCGAACGGGCTGGCGAAGCTTCTCGAAGCGCTAAGTAAAATAGATGGATTACGCTGGATCCGTTTCTTGTACGCCTATCCGAACCAGATCAGTCAAAGGCTTATCGATGCGATCAACTCCAGCGAAAAGATATGCAAGTATGTGGACATGCCTCTGCAGCATGCAAGCGCGTCCATCCTGAAATCCATGAGGCGGGGCGGCGACAGAGCAAGCCTGGCGGCGATGATTGAGCGGATAAAAAAAGGAATCCCCGGGGTCACATTAAGAACCACGATGATTGTGGGCTATCCCGGAGAAACCAGAGAGGATTTCCTGGAACTGAAAAAGTTCTGCCGCGAAATGGAATTCGATCGTCTGGGAGTCTTCACGTACTCGGATGAGGAAGACACGAAGGCATTCGCACTGCGGCCGAAAGTGCCGAACCGCACGGCAGAACGGCGGCGGCGTTCTCTAATGGAACAGCAGGTTGCGATAGCGAGTCGGAAAAACCGCGACCTTATCGGGAAGGAGCGCATTGCCCTGGTGGAAGGCCCCTCCGAAGAGAGCGAATTTCTGCTGCAAGGCCGGCTTGAATCGCAAGCCCCCGAAATCGACGGCGTATGCCTGATAAATGATTCCGAAGCAGGGGATGTGCAAAGCGGCGAATTTCGCACGATCCGGATTACCAGGGTACTAAATCATGATTTTCTGGGAAAGATCGTGAGATAACATGAAAATAAAATGTCCGCGCTGCGGGAAAGAAACGGAAATGACGGGGAATCCATTTCGGCCGTTCTGCGGTGAACGCTGCCAGACCATCGATTTGGGCAACTGGGTTTCCGGCACATACCGAATTCCTGAAGAGCGACCAGACGAAGATACAGAGGATGAATCCATCCCCCTAAAGGATTTCCTAGAATGAGACCCCGCATTTCCATAGCGATCGCGAGCATGCTGCGGATAGGCTTCATCCCCGGAGCGCCCGGGACCTATGCATCCCTCGCCACGACTCTAATTTTTCTTCTCTTTTATTCTATTTCGCACCGGATTGTGCCGGAGCTGCATCTTAGCGCGGTATGCCTGATTTCTCTGGTCGGCGTGCTGACGTCCTCCGATGCAAGCAAAAGCACCGGAATCGAAGACCCATCTTTTGTGGTGATCGATGAAGTCGCGGGACAATTGCTGGCATTCCTGTTCTTGCCGGTCAATGCTTTCAATCTCATCCTGGGCTTCGCGTGCCTTTCGGTTGTTTGATATTTGGAAGCCCTTCCCCATCCGCAAACTGGAACCTTTGGGAAAAGGAGTCGGCATAATGGCTGACGATTTGCTGGCAGGCGTTTATGCCAACCTGGTTCTCCAGCTTTTGAATCTCCTTTTCTGAGTCCTCAGGAACAACCCTATGAACGCTGAGATCATTGCAGTAGGATCCGAGCTGTTGACCCCGGATAATGTCGATACAAACTCTCTTTACCTCACCCATCGAATGAATGAAGCAGGATGCAGGGTCCACCTGAAAACCGTCGTGGGAGATGATAGCGACGACATTGCAGGCGTGCTGCGTGAAGCGTTGCATCGTTCGGATTTTATTCTCGTCAGCGGCGGTCTGGGCCCAACAGAAGACGATCGCACCCGCACGGCAGTCGCGACCGTTTTAGGTCGCTCGACTTCCATTGATGAAGGCATTCTTGAGACTTTGCGACAACGCTTTATCGCGCGCGGCTTCCAGATGGCGAAAATCAATGAGAAGCAGGCAGAAGTGATTGAAGGAGCGGAGACGCTCGACAATCCGCTGGGAACTGCGCCCGGAATGTGGATCGAAGAAAAGGGGCATTATATTGTTTTGCTGCCCGGCCCGCCCAGGGAGCTTCAAGCGGTCTTTGAACAAAAAGCTCTCCTCAAAATCAGACAGCTGAGCGGAGGGATGCGGCTCGCATACAGATCCTTTCACGTTACGGGAATCACTGAGTCGGAACTGGACTCCCGGATCGCCCCCATCTACACAACGGTATCCCGAGGTACGCACCACCATACTGGCGGGCACGCGGCACATCGCGATACGTCTCTATCGCTGGACAGAGGACAAAACGGAGCCGTCCGATCTCGAAGAGCTTGCGGCAAAAATTCAGATTGAGCTCGGCGACTCGATCTTCACGACAAGAGATGAATCCATGGAGGAAGTCGTCGGTCGCCAGCTCAGGGGAACAGGACAAACGATTGCAGTTGCGGAATCCTGCACGGCAGGAATGCTCGGCATGTACATCACACGCGTCCCTGGAAGCTCCAGCTACTTTAAAGGCGGAATCATCTGCTACGACAATAACGCCAAAGAGGAGCTGTGCGGAGTTCCACCGGATTTGCTGCAAAAACACGGAGCGGTGAGCGCCGAAGTCGCAGAAGCCATGGCCCGCGGCGTGCGACTCGCGTTGCATAGCACAATCGGAGTATCGATAACAGGCATTGCCGGCCCGGGAGGAGGCTCCCCGGAAAAACCGGTTGGACTTGTTTATATCGGGATATCTGACGGATATCAGAGCGAGAGCCGGCATCGTGTGATGCCCGGAGACAGGGAATCCATACGGGAACGATCCTCGTATCTCGCTCTTTCGTGGCTGCGAAAATTTCTGATGCGCCCCGGCGCCCTTAGAAAAATTGATTCCTGATTCCGGATTCCGGATCCTGTCACGGCCCAAATTCTGGCTCCTGGATTCTGGCTCCTGAATTCTGACTCCTGAATTCTGTATTCTGCATTTATGCGAACTTTTATAGCGATTCCGCTTCCGAATGAGTGCCAGGTCTTACTTGATCAGATGCAGCAGGCATCTGCGCGCATGCAATGCAGACGTGCGCTGGGTTGCGATCCCGTCGATCCATCTGACGCTTAAGTTCCTGGGAGAAGTGGATCCGGAGGCCATCCCAAAACTGCAGGTGTTGCTCAGCGAGGCCTGCAAATCCGAACGTCGCATTGAACTTGTGCTTCGCGGCCTCGGATGCTTCCCAAACGCAAGAAATCCCAGGGTGATCTGGTGTGGAATTGACGGCGAAACGGACAGCCTTTTGCGCCTGCAGCATGGAGTGGAATCTTCGTGCGCACAGTTGGGATTTGCTCCTGAGGATCGCCCTTTTCGCCCGCATCTGACGTTGGGCCGGGTCCAAGGCAGAAGGAACGTACAGTCTCTGATGGACCGAGTTGTGGGCGGCTACGATCTTGCATGCAGCTTTCAAGCAGATCGCTTCCATATTTATAAGAGCTCTCTGAAACCTCAAGGCGCAGTGTATACTGTTTTGAATACCGTCGTGCTGAAGGAATAATAATTTTTAGGTGCCGCCAATCATGCGAATTGAATATCTGATCCCAATCCTATCCTATTTTTTGGGCTCCATTCCCTTTGGCTATCTTTTGGTAAAATACAAGGAGGGTCAAGATATCCGCTCCTTTGGCAGTGGAAACATTGGCGCCACCAACGTATTTCGCAAAAGTCGCGCGGCCGGGATCCTTACATACCTGCTGGATGCCGGAAAAGGATACCTCGCTGTAGTTCTGGCCGCGTGGATGAGTGATGGCAATCTGGAATGGAAGGCTGCCGCTGCGGTTTTCGCAATTTTGGGCCACATATTCACAGTCTGGCTCCGCTTCAAAGGGGGCAAAGGCGTAGCCACCGGATGCGGTGCCTTTCTTGCGCTCTCTTACCCGGCGCTGCTGACCACACTGGGATGTTTCGTGCTGATTCTCTTACTGACGCGCTATGTCTCAGCGGCATCGATCGGAGCAACCATTTTGTTTCCGCTGTTGGCGTACATCTTCGGCGCGCCCGCGCCGCTACTTATTGGAGCGGTTCTCGGTGCGGTTTTGATCATTGCGAGGCATTATCAGAATATTCAAAGACTCCTATCAGGCAAGGAGAATAGGCTCGTGTTAAAACGCACGTCGTGATTTAATCCCGCTGGAGGAATGGATGGCAATAAGCAAAGAACTCCTGGAAATTCTCGCCTGCCCCTTGTGTAAGGAAGAGGTTCGCCTTACGCCGGACGGCGCGGGGCTCAAATGTCAGAAATGCCACCGGGTCTATCCGATCCGCGATGACATTCCGGTGATGCTGATTGACGAGGCGAAGATAGAAGAAGCTTGATTCCCATTTTCCGCAATCGTCTCACAGACTAAACTTCGCGCTAGAACAATCGAACAGCGCGTAATGAATTATTCTGTTTGACTATGAATTCCATTAGATATAGGAATAGGGCATTACATTCTCAGGAACAGGCACACGTAGATACTCCATATTGCGCACGCTCATATTCATCACTCCGCTTTCCGCGCCATTAGGGAACCCAAGCGCGGCTAAATCTCAGGTTGCCTGGCATTGACCCGTTGTTTCCAAAATCCTCTCGGCAAAATTCTGACTAAAGGAGATTTTACATGCGCAAAGTAATGCTTCTTGTGGCAGTTCTAGGATTGGCAGTTTCGCTGTGGGCAGCAAGTCCGTTTGATGGCACCTGGAAGATCGACCTCAACAAGGTTCAGCTTCCGGACAAGCCCCAAACAATGATGATTCAGAACGGAATGTATCAATGCTCCACCTGCGATCCAAAGATCAATATCAAAGCTGACGGTACTGATCAACCCATAGCGGGGTCTAAAACCGCCGATACGGTATCTGTTAAGGTCGTGGATGACAAAACAGTGGAGGTTACTGATAAAAAAGGGGGGAAGGTACTCTCGTCGTCAAAAGCAACTGTTTCAGCAGATGGCAAGATGATCACAGTCGAGTCCATCAACTATCCTGAGGGTAAGCAACCGGTCACGGTAAAGGAAACATTTATCCGCGTTGCGGCTGGTCCGGCAGGATCTCACGCGTTTTCCGGATCCTGGAAAATTCACAAAGTGAATATTGGTTCAGAAAACACACTGACTATCACTTATAAAAGCTCGTCCGACGGTTTGATGATGTCAGTTCCGGCATTCGGAATAACCTACGACGCAAATTTTGACGGCAAGGACTATCCAATTAAGGGTGATCCTAGCGCAACAACAGTTTCGCTGACCAAAGTGAATGACCGCTCTTTCGACGAGACAACCAAGAGCGATGGGAAGATTGTATCCGTGAATCACGTCACGGTGTCAGCGGACGGGAAAACAATGTCTGTAAAGTCAGAGAGCAAGGCTCAAGGGACCACTGCTACCTTTACCGCAATCAAGCAGTAGCATCTGGAATCTGGACATTTACATTCACAAGGGCCGCTCTGCAGGGCGGCCTTTTCATTTCTGTCGTACTCCTCCCAAGGTCGGGTTTGGTGAAACCGGTCATAGGCGCCGCGACCGTGCAAAAAACCGCCATACTGCGGCAGTCCCTGCTATGAGGTTTTCGCGACGATCCGGCCTAAATCAATCGCCTTTGGATCTACCAATTCTCCCTTGACATATCGGTGGAGAACGCTGGAAATCAGTGTTTGATATGGAATTCCCAGCCGCTCCGCTTCAGAACGCATATCAGCAAGCACTGTTCCATCCAACCGGATGCTGATGGGGGTTTTGGCCGCATCCGGATCAATATTTACCTTCCCCGGACGTTTTCTGAGCTTGCCGACATTATATTCCTTTTTCATAATCTCTCATCTCTTGCGTGGTTGCCTTTCGAGCAGATATGATACGGATCGTTGATCCCTCCGCCCGCTCACAAAATACTACCAGAAGAATTCGCCCTCTCGTCCAATGCCCGATTCGAATGAAACGCTCTTCATTGGAACCATGCTCCGGATCAATAATTTCAATGGATTCCGAATCAGCCCAAATGGTCTGGGCTTCTTCGAACCAAACTCAATATTTCCTGAAATTGGACCGGCTTTTGTTCTCATCCCATTCGAATCGAATATTCTACCTGTATTCTATAGTATATACTCCAGTGAATCCAAAAGGCAAAGCTGGAAGCGGGATAGCTGGACCATTCTGTAGAGCTTTCCCAAAGCAATATCTGCTTTAATGACCCTGGTTTATGACACTAGATTAAAATATCAACATTCCAATAAACCTCTATAAACGCTACAATATCCACATGAAAGTTTTTGCGTTACTTATGTGTCTTCTGTGCCTTTTCGCGACTATTGCAAATGCCCAATCCGTTTGGGAATCCAAGCTTGATTCCAAAATTCTGTTTTATCAAACCACCGATTTCGGCATCGTTTTAGCCGGTACTGATAGTTCGCTTTATGCCGTTGACGGACAAACGGGCGAGCGTCTGTGGCGCAGGAAACATAAAGGTTTAAATGAAACTTCGATCACTCCGGTGCCGAATACCGATCTGATTTTGCTTTCATTGGACGAAGGGAGTAAATCACGGCTTGAGGCGATTGATTTGCTTTCGGGTGCGTCGATCTGGCGGAGCGATAAGGTCAAGGGCGATGTTTTGCAGCTGGCAGTTGATCCGAGCAACGATTTGATCGCCTGCATTTTAGTCAAAGATGCAAAAGGAAATTCCGGCGAAACACTCAAACGCAAACCCGCCACCCACGTTTTCCGGCTTTCGACTGGCGATGAACTCTGGAAAAAAGATTTTGACAACGACATTGAAATGATGCCGTCGCGTTTCGGCGATAATTTGGGCGAGATCGCGTTTACCTTGGACAACTACCGTGCACCTTTATTGCTCGACGGCAAACTTTTTCTATTTTATGAAGGCTCAACGAGTTACGATGCTCACACCGGAAAAGAAAAACAGCGCGATAAATTTAAGATCAATGAAGAAGGCTTGGCTTTAACCGAAGCCGATCCCGTTTTTGATGAAAAATACGTTTATGTTTCGGGACGCGGAAAAGTTCGGGCGATCAACCGTCGAACCGGTGATTCGGAATGGGAAGCAAAAGATCTCGGTGTAACACCGGAGCTCGCGCTTGTCGGCGATGTATTATATGCACGAACCGGCGGGCAATTTACGCAGATCAAAGATGGCGAAACGGTTGAAAAAGGAGACTATGGAATTTCCGCCATCGACACGCAAAACGGCAGAACTCTCTGGCGATACAAGGGCGCGGATAGAGGTTTGACGAATTTTGTTTTCAAGGATGCGAACACGATTTTAATTGCCGATAAAGATGATCTGACAACGATCGATGCGCGAAGCGGAAAACGGATCGATAGGTTTAAACATGATGTCGAAAAAGCCCAATTTACGCTCGTAAATGAACGCGGTGAAGCCGTTGTCGGCGGGCAGGACGAAATTGCGGCGTTTCAAGTCTTAAGTCTCAGCTCTCAAGTCATTAGTCCATCCGAAATCAATAATGCATCTCATGAAATCCAAAACCGCCGCGAACTTTGGCGCGTTAAACATAAAGCTCCGGGACGCGGGGTTTTCCGCATTGTCGCTGGAATCGCGCTTCGCGCCGCCGCGCTTTATTTTCGTTACGGCGGTTTGGCAACATCGGCTTTTACTTTGGCAAGAAGCGGATTAAGCGCTGCAAATACGATAAATTCTTTCCGTTGGTCGGGCTTGAAATCGCGCTTTGATTCGGTTGATCTGACGGCATTGGCAAGCAATTCGGCGCAAAATTATATTGCCGGAAACATTTACGTTTACGGCTCAATCTCACGAACGCCCTATTTATTTAATCGAATCAATGGTCTGCAGGTAAATATCCCGAGTCCATCGCAGTTTAGGGGGAAAATTATCAGCAGCGTAACGCCTTCACGTGCGGACGTGCAGGAAAGTGTTTTAGACCGGCTTGACCCAACGCGCCAAGCGGACAAACTTTCAAGTTATCTCTTGCGCCGCAGACGTTTAGCCGAGCTTCACGGAAATTTTATGTATTATTACTCAGATCTGCCAAAACCATTTAATAGGAAAGGCTTGGTCGGCGTGAACGTGCAAACCGGTGAAGACGCAAGATTTATTTTAGCTTCCGATCCCGATGCGCGTTTCACAACCGATGAAGCTGCAAACTTGCTTTATTCGGCTGACGGCAGTAAATTGCAGGCTTTCGACGTTTTAGACAGATAATTCCGGATGGAAGAACGAAACACCAATTTCGGAATAAGATCTTAGGCCAGAACAATCGAGCTGCTTGTATCATTCCTTGGAAGAACGCGGGCCAGAAAATCGACATACCCTGAAGAGGAATGCTTGTCCGACTGGTAGGCCACAACCATAGACCGGATGCATTCCAGGCAATCGATAGCTACGCTGAGCTTCAGCCGTGTGCTTTGGGGATCCACAATGCCTTTCGCTTCTCCCTCCTGATTTCTCAGAGATTCTATGACTTTCCTCAATTCGCGCCGCAGCGGCTCGATTCTGAGATCCTCCGACGTTTTTTCGTATAGCACGCCGTTGTCTTCGGTCCTGTACGTGTCCAGCAGGATATCGACGGCCTGCATGACATCCTGATCCCGAAGATCGCGCGACGCCATGCGTTCGCGCGCAATCGCATATTCAAGACGCGCGATCACATCCTGATGGTCATGAAAAACCCGGCTGTTCCTGTCATGATCTCTGGCATCAAGGGTACCTATGCGCCGGGTGTAATCTGCAATTTCCCGCTCCCGCCCTGCAATCAGATACGGGCAGTTTTCAGGGCAATCGATTTCAAGCACGCGCTTTTCTCCGCAACACTGGGGGCAGATCAGGGCGCTTTTTGCCGGACAGTGCCGCTTGGCTCTTTTGAGATCACACAAACCGCATTTCATATTTTTTCAACCCTCAATACGAATGTATATCAAATCACAGGCGCTCCATGCGTTGCGCCTTCCCTTTCCAGATCATCGTCGAAGCTTTCTACAGTATTCTCCCAGAAATTTCTTTGCGCGCGCAAAGTCAGGATAAGCCCGTTCCGCGCGCCTGAATTCCGCGTGATGGTACCTTTTGCGAACGCCCACTGAGGTGGTTTCAAAGACCGCATGAAGCATTTCATGGTACACGATATACCGCACAACAAATCCCGGAACACCGGGCGCGTCCAGAACAGGGCTCAATGTAATTGTATGGTGGGCCGGGTCATAATGGCCCATGCGGCTCCTGCTCCTGCGGAATCCCCAGCCAATCCTGGCAATATCAATCTGGTTGTTGAAATACGCACTATTGAGTTCCCGGTAGATCGTCTCCAGGGAATAGTAGCGGCCTGCTTCGCTGGCGATGTGCTTCCGGCCTTTCCGGATGCGCCGTTCGCGCACCGCCTGCTGCAATGCCGGGATCGTTTCGAAAAAGTTCATATATCCGGAGATACTCCTGCAGCGGCCGACGCCGCATTACTTTGCACCCCAGAATCATGATGACGGCTTCGAGCACCTGCCTGGGCGCCAGGCGACAATGATCGCTGATCTTTACCATCCAGCCGGGTCCCTTGCGCCGAATCGTGTGCGTCAAACCGATATAGGGGTAAAAGCAGGCATCGATCTCCGCGTTACGAAACACAGGGAAAGCATCGCGCAATACGGAACTGCAGAGCCAGCGCAACTCCGCAAGGCTCTTGTCCTCCGGTTGTTTTATTTTGGATTGAGCCATCTTCGTGGACACGAACTCCATGGACGCTTCGATTCAGAGCTGAAGATTCCGCTACACGGCGGATCACTTATCCTGAAGTTTTTTCTGCAGTTGGGCAACTTCCTTTTTCAGCCCATCAATATCGGCTTTCATTTCCGGAAGACGGCCGAATAGAGCGTTGAGTCTCTTGTATTCCCGGAGAGGTCGCACCGGCACTCCCCAGTAAACATCGCCGCTGCGCACGATTTTGCCCGGCAGAACACCGGCCTTAGATCCTATCACCGCGCCTCTCTGCACGCGCGCATGATCTCCAAAGCCTACTTGCCCTCCGATGACGGCATAATCCTCAATGACCGTGCTTCCGGAAATGCCTGTTTGGGAGGCAATGACCACATGCATGCCTATCTCCACGTTGTGGGCTATCTGGACCAGGTTGTCCACCTTAGTGCCAGTTCCTATACGCGTGACACCCAGGGATCCTCGATCAATGGTGCTGTTGGCGCCGATTTCCACGTCATCTTCAATGATTACTTCGCCCACCTGCGGAAACTTCCATTGCCTGCACCCATCCGATACATATCCGAAACCGTCACTCCCGACAACAACACCGGCGTGGAGAATAACTCGATTGCCGATCCGTGCGCCGGGATAGACAACGACTCCGGGGAACAGGATGCATTCCTCTCCCAGGCTGCATCCTTCGCCAACGACTGCGCCGGCATGCAGAATGCATCCTCTGCCGATTCGAGCGCCAGGCTCCACGACGACAAAAGGCCCCAGTTCCGAGGTTGCATCAATATTGGCCCCCGGGGAAACTATCGCCGTAGCGTGCCGGGTGCCGCGGCTCTGGGGCCATGGATGCAGAAAAGACGCGGCCCTGGCAAAATCGAGCTTGGGCTGATCAGAGAAAATCGCGTTGGTTCCATCCGGCACATTCTCTCTCGGAGCAAGTACGCAAGCGGCTTGCGGCGATCCGGGAGACAAACTCCCGCTTTCCGCGACTCTGCAGAAAAATCAGGGAAAACTCATCTGCCCTCTCCCGCTTCGCAACCTTCTTCAGCAAGCGGGTGGAATCCCCCTGGCACTCGAGACCAAGCAGCGCAGCCATTTGCCCAATTGTATAGCTCATATGCGAAATCGCGGATAATTGTGGATGATGCTGACGGTTATCCGAAAGCTTTCAGAACGCTTACTTCTTATCCACCGGAGTACCAGTGAAGGCATTCCCAGAATTGTTCATCACGGGAAGGATAAGCTCATGCGCCGTGGTTTTTAGCTCCACAGTCCGCCCCTCGGCATAAATTTCGTGTCTTCCCTCTTTTCTGTACCATTCCGCCACGCTTGCCGATTGATGTCTATTCTCGACGATCTGGCGCCACCCGATACCGGTATTGTAGGCGCAGAACGAGATCTCCCCTTCCTCCGTTCCGTACGGAATCACACACATCTCCGTACGTCGAAAATCGTACGTCCACAGATCCTGAAACCACATCCCCTCGACGCACAGCACACGCCACTCATCGCTTTGCGACCGCGTCTTCATGCGGTCATTTCTGTCGCTGTCCGCTTTTTCCGAGGTGGGCCGGAAAAGATTGATGATTTGGGAAACGGGAAATCCCTTCGGGGCTTTATCCGCACGAAAATTGCGCAGGATAGCCAGCGCCAGCTGACCCTCGGTAAGCAGCTTCCCTCGAGCCGTGTCGGTAATGACGGTTACGTCCCGCATAAACCGCTCGTAGTTAAAAAAATCAAACAAAGGAATCCACTCGTGAGTGCGCCGGTTTACCACCAGCAAGGTGAAGACGCCGCAATTGGGGTGGCAGTTGCACGCGCTCCAACCCCAGGAGGCATCGGGCCCCTGAAGGACATCCATGACCGTGGTAAACGCGCTATACGTGGAAAGCGGGAACCAATCCCGCATCGGTTCCAATTTGCTTTTCAGCTGCAGCTTTAAATCTTCCGCCATTTGGGACAACGTGTACCGACGCACGCTTCTGGATTGATCGTCGATCCCTTCGTCCCTGCCCGTAAAAGAGACCGGCTGAAAAACGACCGTTTGAACCTTGTCCACATTGTGAATGGCAAAATCGACGATCGGGCCAAGAGTATCGTTGTTCACAGTATTGATCACGGTAGTAACCAGCGTCGTTTTCATGCCGACCCTGGCCATATTCTCAATAGCCTGCACCTTGACATCGAACAGGTTCTTTACGCCGCGATGCTGGTTCTTTTCATTGCTTGTGCCGTCAAACTGCAGGTAGGTCCCATGGAGTCCGGCTTCACGAGCCTGACGGGTGAACTCCTCGCTTTGCGCAAAGCGGATGCCGTTGGTCGCCGCTAATATCCGATAGAAACCGATCTTCCGGGCGTGAGCGATAGCTTCAAGAAAGTGGGGAGATAGCGTCGGCTCACCGCCGGAAAATAAAATAATGATCTGCCGGCGCGGCTTAAAAGAAACGGCGCGATCCAGGATCGCCTTTATTTCCTCCAGATCCGGTTCGTGAACATACCCGACCTGATTGGCATCGGTAAAACAGGGCTTGCACATCATGTTGCATCGGTTTGTGAGGTCGACCGTTAATACTGTCCCTCGTCCATATTTAATGTCCGATGCGCCGTGACAGTGAATTTTTTCATCTTGTATGGATGAGAAATCACGGCCGAAAAACAAGCTCTCGATGCGCCGTGTAAAGGCGGGATAGGTAGAAAGCACATCCTCAAAAGCGCCGTGTTTCTCACATGTTTTACGTATCAGAATGCGTCCGTTTTCTTCCACGAGCTGGGCCTTGAGTTGGCCCGGATTCTCTTTCAGCACTAGATCGACATTCGCATGGCCTTCAACAATCTCGCGTCTTAATTCCGGAACGCAGCGCGGACAGAGGGAATCTGTCTCTCTGGGAAAGCCCAAGGGAGGAGCCGACCTTTCCCGGCTCTTGGCAATCCTTCCGGGAGCCCATTTGGGATTGGGGAGTTCACCTTCAGGCAACCGGGTGTTGATCGCCTGAACCGTCCGCCATGCCAGGTCTGCGGCTCGTGTAAGAATAGAAGCTTTCACTCGATTCAGGAGAGACCCGTTTCCACTGTTTTCGCCCGATATCGCCTCACCGTACATGCATCAACCTTCGTTTCGGTCCACCGCAGCAAGCGGTGCACATAAACCTATACAATATAAACATATACAGCGATAACGCTACCAACTTTTCGTGCCTGCGTCCATCCAATTCTCGAAAAGACAGGCGGGCAACGCAGACAGGAACGGCAGGTTGGTTGAAGACGATCTATTGGATCACGATCGGGACGCGCTGAAACAGGTTGATATCGGCTATTGCATCCCTCACATGAATCTGAAGTGTATACGTTCCTTGCTTCAAGTTTTTCAAAGGCAATGATATCGCCACAGTTGATTCGCCTTTTCTCTCACCTGAGCCCTGCATTCCCGGAGGCCCGCCCATTGGACCCATCCCTCCTCTGCCGGAAGGGTCCATCCCCCCGCGTCCCCCCATCGCCGGTGCCATCCCCCCTGGCCCACGGCCCATCATTGCAGGAAAACCGCCTCTTTCGTTGGTCCATTGCTGAATGTATTGCGGCTGGGTCTCCAGTATCTTGGTGTTGTCTCTGATCAACATCAGATCCGTTTCAATGCATGGCTTTTGAGTTTCCTTGTCCTCCGCGGCTCCATACACCTGAAAATAGACATAAACAGTCTGCCGCGCAAGAAAGACATTGCCGATGCTTGGAACGACTTTTCTATTACCCATTACCAGAGGATCATAGCCGGGCATCATCTGCTGAAATCTCCGCATGGCCCCCTGATGCGTGATACGCCGAACCCGCATCCCCGCTCGTATTCGCCAACTGGTTTCCCAACACGATGGAGCTGATCGCCAGCTTTTTAAGATCGATAGCCGGCACATTGATCGGCTGTTCGAAACTGCCCAATTTCCCGGTAACGTTGTCGCGGACAAGGAACTTCAGCTTGTACGCACCGGGGCGGAGTTGAAAACCTGTGGAGTAAAAGATCCCGCCGGATTTGAGTTTTTCGGCCTTTTCCACGGGCAGTTTCAACGAAACAGAGTCGCGGGCTATGCCGGCTACCCTTCCCTTGGGATCGAATGCCTGAGCGACAAATTCAAATTTGCCTTCTCGGTTGGCGCCCTTTCTCCTCGAATTTCAAGCCCTCGCCGAGTATTTCAATTGAAATCGGGACATAATTCGTGCTGTTGTCTTTTCTGAAATAGTCGGCTTCCAGTATCAGGGGGACGTCCACAAAGGGGCGCTCCACATTCATCGCCTGCGCCAATTGCAGGTCTTTCTCCTGTTGAGTGAGTTGACGAAATGCTTTGGCGGCAAAATATCCCGGTCTGTGGGCAATCTTCAAGTCCGGGCCGGTTCAATTCGACGCGGATCTTGCGGTATTTGCCATCCTCTTTGGAATTCGAGCTCAAATAACCCAGGACATAATAGACATTCGTGTCCACCTGGACCTGTTTCATAGCAAGGCTCAGGTCATTAGAATCCGTAAATGACCGGCCTCCAGTGTCGTGGGAGAGTGTGACCAGTGTTTCCTGGGAACCAGACAAACTGTTTCTCTGCTGCATCATGCCGGAACCGCCGAACGCGCCACTGCCCGCGCTTCCACGGGAGGCATCCCCGCCCGGCGGAAGCGCCACCAGTCCCTGGCTGTCCACCGTGTAAATCGACATGTTCGACCTGTTGGCAGTGTCCACCGTCGATCGTATTTGAGCATTGTTCTCAACGCCTGTGGTAGTCATGCCGCTGGAAAAATAGATCAGAGACTTGCGTTCGGGGAATTCCCGGTACATTTTCGCCAGAGTCTCCAACGCGGACAGGCGGCGATCGGTATTGAAGACATTGAACTGGACACTATCGGGAACAAAAACTTCATCCGAAGATTCGGTGGAAGTCCCGGTTTCCAGCGCGCTTTCTGCTGATTCTTCGGAAGCGATTTCTTTCAAGGTTTTTAAAAGAAGATCGCGGTCATTGGTAAAATCCTGAACGAGGCTCAGCGTGCTGCTGTATGTGGCGATTGCCAGGAGATCCTGAGGGCCCGTCTGTTTGGCGATAAAATCACGGGCCGCATCAACAGAGCGGATCAGATTCTCGGTTTCAAGTGAACTCAGGTCAAAAAACAGGATCACCAGCCTCTTATCAGTCAGATCCTCTTTTGTTACAGGTGCAGCGGGATTGAGGGCAAAGTTCACGATCCGGCTGCGATTGCGGCTGGCTTGCTTCGGTTTTCCCGGCCCCCTGATCCGCAACAGTGCCGCACGGGTCCGATTGCCACATTCTCGGCTGAAAAGGTAACGATATTCTGCGGAGAATTGTCTTCAAAGATCTTAAAATCTTCCTTTTTTAAATCATCAACCAGCTTGCCTTTCCCGTCACGCACGGTCACATCAACAACAACCATGGTCAGACTCGACCGTAAAAACCTGCATTCTCTGCTGCGCGTTTGTTTGCTGGGAACTCAACTCTTGCTGAGCACCGGAAAAAGCAAATGGTGCCAGGCCGCACAAAAGGCACATGAATCCAACGGGACAGAGCCCCGACTGATTTTTGGCTGATTTTCCGCACCAATCAAACATGAGTTGTGCCTCGCTATAAAACCCTTTGAGAAATGCGGGTTAAAACCTGATTCTGAGATCGAACTTCATTGAACGCATCGCGCGCACGCTCGGTCACCTGCCCGAAATTGAGCGCGTTTACGGTTGTGCTCACATTGGCCCAGTTCGGATGGTTTAAAAGATTCTGCACCTGCCAGCTAAAATCGAGCCTGCGGTTGTTTTCATCCAAACGGAAACCTTTGCGAACCGACAGGTTGAGCGTGCCGCTGCCCGGGCCAGGAATGATATTGCGTCCGGCATCTCCATACTGTCCGGCCGGGATGGAGAAAGCGGCTGTGTTGAAAAACTTCTGCTCCGTGCGTTCACTTCCGCGGCAGCGAGATCGGGAGCCCGGTAGTATCCGGCCGCAGCGCGTTATACAGAGCGGCACTCCGAGGTACTGCCGCTGCTGCTTGAATATCCGGGATTCAAAGGATTCCCGCTGGCAATCGTCAGATTGCCGTTGAACGTCCAGCCCGAAATAATGTTGAGCAATTTAGTGGATGCTGACGCAAAAAACTTGCGGTTTTGCCCAATAGGCAATTCGTATGTAAAATTCGTCTGGAAATTATGGCGCTGATCCTGGCTGCTGAGGGAGCGCTCCGCAGCCAGATTCGCGTCATTCTGGGCAACCGGCATGCCTCCGGTTCCCGAAGAGCTGTCAATGCTCTTTGAAAGCGTATAAGAATTCGTCATGTTGAAGCCGTGCGAAAAACGCCGGGAAAGCTGCACATTGAAGCCGTGATAAATCGAGTTGGCTCCGTTCGTCTGATAGGTGAAATACCCGGCGTTGCTGGTGCGATTGGGGGCGCGGAGGATGTCTAATCCTGTCCCTTTCGACCCGCTATAGGAGACAGTCAAGACATATATCCTGGAAAGCTGCGTCTGGATGTCCAGGTTCCATTGCTGCGCATAGGACGGGCTTATAGCCGGGATCCACAGCGAAAGTATTAAGGACAGTAAGATCCGGATCGGTCGGAAAGCCGTTCTGCTATCGTCAATGGATTGGGCGCGATCGGAAGCCAGATCCTGGGTGACGGCAAACGGCGGCTGATTGATCAGCTGACCTGACAATAGAGGCATAGCTCGGGTTATAGCTTATCCCATACCCCAATCGGAACACGAATGGCGAACCGTTTTTCGGCCTCCAGGCGATGCCGACGCGGGGAGCAAAATTATTTCTGTCAGGATTCACCAGGGACCTGGGAAAAATATCGGCCGCTCAAGGGCCCCTTCTGATCCGGGAATACCTGTGCCACTACGTGAATATTCAGAGTTCGCATCCAGACTGACCAGACGGTCGTATTTTTCATAGGATGGGCCCGCGTATTCATATCGAAGGCCGTAATTGACCGTAGGTTGGAACGGATCCTCCAGTTATCCATGGCATACAAATTCCAGCTGCGGTTTCTGAGATAGATGCCGTTACCTTGGGGATTTATGACTCGAATCCACATAACGGCGGGAGGTTGCATAGGGCAAACTCAAGCAGGAAGTCCGCAAAGTCATTGCCGGTCCCCGAAACCTGACGTCCCTGCTCGTCCTAGCAGAATCGTGGCATAGCCCGTAAATGTGAATGTGCCGCGCCCGTTGCTGTCGGTCTTGGAGTTCCGCTGAGCCCAGTTGGCGTCAACGCCTGCGCGGAAGGAATGCTTGCCCGCCATTTTGTTGATCCCGCCTGAAATCGTAAGGGTCTGGTTCCTGCGCGAGGGATGGATTTCCCAACGCAACATTTCCATAGTTGGAAAAATTGATTGTGGGCGGCCCCCAGTTGATCGGATCCCTCGAAACGCCGGTAATCCCGAGATCCCCCTCCACATCCCGCGTGTAGGAAAATGCATTTGTGGATTCCGTCTCGCGTGCGGTTCAGCGAAACTCTCCAATTGGCGAAAAGCCGCGATTTGAAGGAGTGGTTGCCGGAAATGCCAATATTCTGGCCGAAATTGGAGCGAGTCGTATCAAGGCCCGGGAACGTGGCGGCTGAAATAGAGCTGCCGCGGCGCATGCTGTAATTGATGCCGAGAGTATCTTTGGAGGTAAGTCGCAACCCTGTGACGCTGGCCTGGATTTCGTCGGACGAGGCGGGCAGGCTGCGCTGCATTGAGTAATTGTTCACGCAGGGAGCATTGGCAGCGCAAGGCAGATTGGCTCTTCGGTATGAATTCAAGCAATTGGCCTGCAGTCGGATCTAATGGAGTGATCTTTGAGAATCGCGATGCAGCATCATACGGATTCGAGTAAAGCTGGACCGGCTGCACAACAACTGTTTGCTTGCCTGTCAGCGCATCGATCGACGATGTCTGCACGTATGTCTGAGAAAAGTCGCCGGTGCGTTCCAGATCCGTAGGCACGGTGGTCAGGACATCCATGGCGCTGCGATTGCGGTTCCCGCCATAGGTGAAACTCCACCCGGGCGTGCTCACAGGCCCCCCTCCCTGGAAATCCGCGCTGAGTATTCGAATTAGATTTTGATTTGAGAAAAGGGATCGTTCCGCCCACAGTCAGACTGAAGCTATTCCCAATCTGAACCGGTTTATCCAGAGTCTCGCCTGTCAGCGAATAGTTGCGCGCATTGAGAGCGGAATTGCTGTACGACTCGGTAATGCTTCCTTCGATTATAGGCTGCTTAAAACTGGCGTTGCGCCCGCCTCCACCCATCCTGCCGGCAAATCCCATGCCGCCGCCAGGGCCCCCTCCTCCGGGTCCTCCCCCCGCACCGCCGCCGCCCATCTCGCCCAAACCGCCGCCGGCACCACCGCCTCCGGGACCAAATTCCTGAATCTGGAAGCCCATTTGCCGTGCCGCATCCATCATAGGTCCACGAAATTCAGGATCACTCAGGTTGCCCGCATCCAGGTTCACCGAATTGCCGCTAACGAACAAGTAACTTTCCCCGCGACTGGCGATTGCATTTGCTGTTCCCTGATCCTGAGGAAGGTCCTGCTGAAATTGACTAAGGCCAGGAAGGTCGGTGACAGTTGCAGACTGAAATGACGGGGCACTTAATGTCTGAACCGGCTCCTGTCTGGAGGTTCGAGCTGAAACCTTGGGCGAAGCGGGGCGAGGCAACGGCTCCAGGTGAATAACAAGCTTAGGACTTGAATCCGCCAGAACCTCTACGGTTTCCTTCGAGAATTTTACAAAGCCCACAATTTCCGCAGTGAGCGTATACGCGCCCGGCTGGACGTTTTCAAATCTAAAACTTCCATCGATATCCGTCATCTGTTCGGCCAGCTTGTTTGCCCCCGCTGAAATACAAATGCCGGCTCCGGGGATAGGAACCCCCTTTGAATCTGTCACCGTTCCCGCAATAGTGGGGTGTTCTTGCGCAAAAACGAAAGTGCCGCCGGGGCAAAGAACCATAGGCAACAGATGCATCAGCATCAATGGTATGAGTATGCGCATTAGCATGAATATACGCATTTCTGACGAATCGTTACGAACAAACCAACAAGATCAGTGATGGAAAAATTTACTGAAAAATGAATTTGAGGACGAGAATGGCTTCAGCGCCGATTAGCCCCACGACATTGCGGTGTTCTCGGTTCTGAATTACTCTTGACCAAAGAAAAGCGGATGCACCGGTGCCGGCTTTTTGAAAGGCAGGAAAAAACGCAGGAACCCTTTTTGAATAGTCGACAAATTCCTGCCCGTACCTGCCGAGCATATGATCCGCTTCAGCTTTCATTACCGGGATGTAAAAAGCCGCAAAAAATCCGCCAAATAGCGGCAGCAACCAGTAGCCCTGGCCACCCAGAATAATGCCCAGCGCCATAAGAAACGAGCCCAGATAAAGAGGATTTCGAGTCATGGCGTAGGGCCCTCCCTGGGTAAGGACTTTTCCTTTATCAATATGCCCGGCGGCCCAAAGACGCAGAAGCCAACCGGGCAGAGTGATTGCAGCGCCGATCCATAGCGACCGGGCCGAAGGGTGCATCAGCAGAAGGAAAAGAATACCCAAGGCAGTCCCCGCAGGGACGCGCGTTTTTTGCGCAAATTGTTTCCAGGAGGCCATAGGATCAACCGATAAAAGAGTGGTTCTTCAGTACTTCCCTCTCCAGCGCTGCCACAGATCTATTCCGGCTGCTTATTCTCTGTACCTGTGGTGGTGCGCTCCCTGATGAACGGAGTCGCCAGCCACTTTTGGGCCTCGGCTTGCGCGCCGAGTGCATCATCTTTTGTATTGACAGCTTTCGTATACTCGGCCATAGCGCGTTGCCGTTGCCCTAAAATATCATAAATCTTTCCGAGATAGATATAGCACCACACTTCAATCCATTTCGGATCTCTATCTCCATTCAGTGCATCTCGAAAGGAGTTGGCGGCCGATTGCAGATTGAACTGCTCATAAAACGTTTCAGCCAAACGGAAATGAGCAAGCGAGCGATTAGGGCTTAATTTTAAAGCGCCTTCATAGGCTCGAATGGCATCGACAAAATCTCCCTTCTGCTTCAAATCATTGCCCAGGGAGAGTTGGACGGCAGTCTGCAGCTCCTTCGAATCTCGCAACAATTTGTTGTCGGGATCCAGAACAACCTTTTCCGGCATGGCAAAACTGACAATATCAAACGCCGTCGACCGGCCATTCAGTTCGACTGTTGTTTTTGCTACCTCGCTGCCGCTGACTACCCCAATTTCGACGGGCATCCGGAACAAGTCGCGATCCTGCTTAATCGAGCCCGAAATGCGAAAGCCATTGGGAGTTTTAAACATAACATAATCGGGCTGAAGCGCCGGAACTCCAATAGTGTCAAGCCACTCGGTAAAGAACCAGCCAAGTTCATTGCCGCTTTGCTTCTCGGCCAGTTTTTGAAACTGCGCAGTGCTCCCGCCAACGCCGGAGTATTCACGAATATACTGCTCTATGAGACGATTGAATCCCGGCTCGCCGAGAATCCCACGCAGCATGTTCAATATCCAGGCTCCCTTTCCGGCCACAACCGATTCATATTTATCGGAACGATATCCCAAACCCGCTCCGACACGGACGGCGCTCTTGTTTTCGAATTTCAGCGCGAGAATAGCCAGATTATCCATTTCTTCGATTATACGCAGCGGTTCCCAGCTCTTTGCCGAGATACTGCGCGGCAGAATAATAGGCCATTCCGTCCGCAAGCCATAGGTCGTCGGCACTCAGCACGCCAACGGTCTCCTGCCACCACTGAGAAGCGATCCTGCGCGCAAGTTCACGAATGGGTGGGGATGCCTGGGCAAGTTCCCGGTGCGTGATAAATATGGTACCCAGCATTCCATATTGCCTCGCCAATAGATCGTCCACTTCAACCAGACGGAAATTGTTCCCGGCAGCGGATGGACCGTAGATCTGACCGTAGTACGCCAGTATCTTAGCGGCCGCTTCCGCACTTTTTTGAATGGAATCCAGTTGATTCTCCCTGGCAAAGCATTCCAAGGTAAAAATTCCAGCTTGCACTTTCCTCTGGAAATATTGTCCCGCTACAAAAGAGGCCGGAAGAACCGGCGTCGTGGCATTCCATCCAAAAGTTTCACTGATTCCTTTAGTGAGCACCGGACGCTGCGCTCCCGGGCCAATCGCGGTTATACCCAAAGGCACTGTCATCTCCATAGTCCCTGTCGCTCGATCTGCCAGAAACTGGCTGACCGGGAACCATTTTGCCGAATACATCAAGTAGGTTCCTTCCATCCCGATGTACGCGCTGCTCTCATCTCGGGTAAACATTCTGCTATATCGATCGCGGTCAAATCCTCCCTGGTATTCGATACGAATCGTCACGTCTGACCCGGGGAAAGCGTCTGGGGGAAACGGACCGACAGGAATCCAGGACCGATTTCGTCTTGTCCGAATTCCAGTTCCACATTTTTTGAATTGAGCACCTTCTGAACAGAAAGGTTTTCACTGAGCTCAAAAACCAAAAAATCGGCCGCTTCCAGCGCCCTGAAATCGATAGTAGCGGCTGCTTTGAGTTCGTGGGTGTCGGGCGTTAAATTCACTTCTATTTTGTAGTTGAGGATGTCGATGCGCGGAGGCGACGAGGAAGACCTCTTCGTCTGAGCAAATATTGTTGCGACCATGCCGGCAAGCATCAGACACAGTGCAATCCGACGGATCAGGGTCATTTTTAAGCTCATATTCCATCCTTATAGATAGCGGCTCACTATTGCCGCGGCCGTTTCCGATGCGCGTCGTATGCTGAGTCGGTCTCGTATTTCCGCCAGCCGTAAGCACATGGCCGTACTCTTTTCAGGGCTCATCAGATATTCGCGCGCAACCCGGGCTAAAGCTTGAGGCGTTGCTTCATCCTGGTACAACTCCGGCACAATTTTTTCATGGGCAATCAAGTTTACCAAGCCCTTCATTGGGGTTCGAATCAGCATGGATCCGATCCACCAGCTTAATGGAGAAATTTTATAAGTGATCAGGAAAGGAGTTCCGACTAGCGCAGCTTCAAGCGAGCTTGTTCCGCTTTTTACAAAAGCAAAATCAGAGTTCGCCAGAATATCGCGGGAAGCTCGGGGCAACAGCCGGAAATGCTTACTTCTCAAATCCTCCGGGAGGAGGTCCTTCACAATGCCGTCAATGTGGCTGAATTCAACTGTCGGAGCGGCAGAAATCAGAAATTGTGCGGGCAATTCTTTAAGAAGCTGCTGCGACGCACGCAGGAGAGTCGGCAGAATGTAGTCAATTTCCTTGCGGCGGCTGCCAGGAAGGATTGCCACGGTTCGACGCCATGGATCAAGACCCAGGCTGCTTAAAAACTCCTCTCGATTGCTGTCTGGACAGAAATCCTCCAGAATCGGATGACCTACAAATTCTGCGTCCACTCCCCGATTGCGATAATAGTCTTCTTCGAATGGGAGGATCACCAGCATTTTGTCCACATACTTCCGAATCAGTTGTATGCGCCCGCTACGCCACGCCCAAATTTGCGGGCTGATGTAATAGACAACCTTGATTCCCATGCGTTTCATTCTTTTTGCCAGCCTCAGATTAAATTCCGGGAAATCCAGAAGCACGGCTAGATCGGGGCGACGTCGGGCAGAATCCCTTACCAGGCGCTGGAAAGTTTTGTAATAGGTTTGCAGACCGGAGAGAGCTTCCCTCACTCCTATGTGGGCGAGATCCCGAATGTGACATTGAAGGTGAACCCCCGCTTTTTGCATTTCATCGCCGCCCGTGCCGTAAAAACAGAGGGCATCGGGCCCATGCATGGCGTTAAGTCTGCTGACCAGGCGGGCGCCGTATCTGTCGGCCGAAGCCTCTCCGGCAACGATCAGGATCTGCTTTTGCGACATAACTATCACTGACTCCGGAATCTGCCGTGGGAACAAAAGCCAAAGGGACCAGGATGCAAAGCGATAGGCAGACTGGCTTTTCGCTATCCGCCCTCATAGGTCTGAGGGAAGCGACCGATCCAACCTCCCCCCACCACAACTTCACCCTGATAAAATACACAAGCCTGGCCGGGACTAATCGCAGCCTGAGGCAAATCGAAACTAACATCCACGCTCCCGTCCTCAAGTGGGGCAATGGTCGCCCAGGCTGCCGCGTGGCGCGACCGGATTTTGGCCTGCACGCGAAGCGGCCCTGCGAGTTCCGGGATGGAAATCCAGTTCGGCCGGACAATACGGCACCGCTTTTTGTTGAGCAGCGACCGTTCTCCCACAACGACGACATTTTCTTCAGGACGAATTTCCAAAACATAAAGAGGGGAGGAGTGCGCAACACCGAGGCCTCTACGCTGGCCAATGGTGTAGTGATGTATTCCGGAATGCGTTCCCAAAATCCGCCCCTTGCTGTCCAGGATCTTGCCCGCTGAAAAGGGCCGCATCAATTCAGAGCCGGCTGCTTCTCTAGAGTACCGCTCGATGAACGACGCATAATCCCCGTCCGGAATGAAACAGATTTCCTGGCTATCGGGTTTGTTCGCAACCGGCAGCTTGTATCTGCGCGCAATCTGACGCACCTTCTCTTTGTCAAAATCCCCTAGAGGGAAAATGGCTTTGGCTAGCTGCTCCTGGCTCAGCTCAAACAAGAAGTACGATTGATCCTTTTCTTTATCTTGAGCCTGCATCAGCAGAAATCGTCCGATCTCATCATGATAGACTATGCGGGCGTAGTGCCCCGTTGCCATCTGCGACGCCCCCGCCTCGCTTGCCATATGAGCCAGGGATTTGAATTTCAATTGTGAATTGCACAGCACACAAGGGGAGGGAGTAAGACCGTTTCGATAGCTCTCGACAAAATCTCTTACGACGATGCTTTCAAATTCCGCCTGGAAATCAACCACATAAAAAGGGAATCCAAGCCGTGCGGCGACTTCCCGCGCATCATATAGATCCTCGATCGAACAGCACCGGCCGGGTTGGAATGCGCCTTCTTCAGCGGCGTTCCGACGCTGATCCCAGAGCTGCATCGAAAAGCCGACAATATCCAATCCCTCCTCTTTCAAGATAGCCGCGGCCGTGGAGCTGTCGACACCGCCGCTCATCGCTATGGCAACCCTTTTGCTTTTCATCTAAGCGGCCTTGACCGGCATCCAAAGGATGCAGCTTCGAACAATATGGATATCTTTCAGATTAGGGTGAAGGATATATTCATCAACAGATCGAGCTTTTTCCGCATAGGAATCCCAGAGTTCTGCAATTACCTCCTTAGCCTCCACGGCGAGAGACATCAAGCGTTCTTCCAGTTCCAGACTGCTCCGGGGTTTTTGAGATCCGTTCACGTCAGGATTCAACACGGGCTTCGATTGCAGAAACAGCTCGTGCGATCCTCTCCAGGTAGTCTGAAAAAATATCCCGGTTCCGCGAAGCCGTTCTGGCCACTTCGAAGTCATCGGGGGAGCTTTCATTCAGGTACTTTTGCTCGATTTGGCCAAGCTTCCGGTTGAAGACTTCGTGCAGGTTGTCCGAATCGCGGCGCCTTGCTCCATCCAGCAGCTCCATACAACGTGCGGTAAAGCCCGATAGCGATTCGCCTGCGTTTGAATAAACGTCCAATTCGAAGTTTCGATACACTCTTGACTTAAAAGAATTCAAGAGATACCGGACAAATTGAGTTTCCATTTGTGACATGAAAGCGTCATCCACAAAGTCAGGCAGTCGGCTGAGACGGGCGGAATCAGGCATTGCAGAACTCGTGTTTTGCAGGTCAATATCCCGAACCATATCTTCAACCAGAGGCAGATCTGCGCTGAACGAATGGAGCTCAATCGCTTTACTTAAGCTGATCATCGAGCTGAATCCCGTTCGGACATCGTTGAAATCAATTCTGGCTTCAACATAGAAAAATGGGACGTACTCGACGCTGGTCCCTTGAGCAGCCTCAATTGCCCAGAACAGGTATTTGACACTATTGGAAGCAGAGTGTTGGCCCATTGGTGGATTTTGTCGCATCGAGATTATTGATCCTTTATAAGTTCCCTATTGATCTTATCATGCCGACAAAATCATTCACAATTGCGTACATCGATATCCGGTTATACTGTCCCTCCGGAGGGATAGTATAACCAGGTTCGTGCTATTCTTGAGATGAGGGGGGAGGATGAACTGGATTATCTCCTAGTTCAGCCGGGCAGATGAAGCTTTGTAGCCGTTGCTTGAGAGTGTATTGAAAACTGCCTTGAACTCCTGTCTCCCATAAAACAGGCGGGATTTCACGGTGCCTGCCGGACAGTGTATGATTTTTGCGATCTCCTGAATGGTATATCCTTCCATATCGTGAAGCTTAACCACGAGGCCCTGCTTCTCAGACATGCGACCGAAGGCTTCCCGAACCAAAGATCGTTTTTCCTCTAAAGCTGCATACGCCAGCGGATCGGTGTAAGGCGTGGATTGGGCCGGTATATCCCCGGCAAATTCATCTTCAAGCTCAATGCACTGCTTGTTTTTCCCTTTCCTCAGCATGCCCAGGCATACATTAATAGTGATCCGGCTGATCCAGGTAGAGACTTTGGAGTCACCCCGAAAGCTGGAGATCCCACGATATACATTCAGCAGCGTCTCTTGCAGTGCATCCTCTGCTGAGGACTCCTCCCCCAAAATGCGATACGCAGTATTGAAAATCTTGCGATTGTACTGGGAAAAGAGTTCATTGCAGGCATCCGGATCATTGGTCCGGCAGCGATATAACAGCTCTGCATTAACATCTTCCATGGATTGCGACTCGCTTGCCAGCATCGGAGCTCCTTTGGCTCCAAATTCAGCACATCTGAAAAACCTATCAATTGGAGCCACCTCTTATATAGCAATTTGAGTGCCAATTCTTCATACAGACACAAGTGCTTTATTCGCAACCTTTACTAAGATATCACCGCAAGGCAGCCAGCCGCTGAATTGACAATATTATGTACACATATATAACATAAATACCCTAAGTCTTTTGATTGCAAAATTTAATACTGTCTAATATTTATACAGTTATGATTTAAAAATAGGCAGTGAAATTGATAAACGGTACCTGGTTATACTGTCCCTCTTCGGGGGACAGTATAACCAGGTACCGCTATTTCGTAATCACTCATCCATGCGGCGGATTTTTTCCAGCAGAGATTGCCGGCTGATTCCCAAAGCGCGTGCCGTGCGTGATTTGTTGCGGTCAAAACGTGTCAGAGCGTTTTTGATCATCGCCTCCTCCAATTCGCGGACGGCTGATTTCAGATCCCCATCCGACGGCAGTACATGTCGGCGGCGTTGTTTGATATGATCGGACAGCAGTTCCGGACCGATGGTTTTTTCGATTTCGGAAAGAAGGACGAGGCGTTCAATCTCATTTTGCAGTTCCCGCACATTCCCGGGCCAGGAATAAACAAGGAGAAGATCCCGGGTCTCCTCGCTCAGGTTTCCGGTTTTGCGGTTCAATTTTCGAGAGAACTGCTGCAGGAAGAATTCAGCCAGAGGCAGGATGTCCTTTTTGCGTTCTCTTAATGGCGGGATAGTAATCGAAAAGACATTTATTCTGAAAAAAAGGTCCTGTCGGAAGCGATTTGCCGCGACTTCCGCTCTCAGATCCCTATTCGTCGACGCAATGATGCGCACGTCCACTTTTTTGGGCTGATGAAAACCGACAGGCATGATTTCGCTCTCTTGAATCACCCGCAGCAGCTTGATCTGCAGTTCGGTAGGGGCTTCACCGATTTCATCAAGAAAAATTGTGCCACCGCTGGCCATTTCGAAGTAACCCTTCTTTTCCTGCGTAGCACCCGTAAATGCCCCGCGAGAATGCCCGAAGAATTCGCTCTCCACTAAGTCCTTGGGGATAGCGCCGCAATTGACGGGGATAAAAATCTGGTCGCTGCGGTTGCTTTCCCTGTGGATAAAGCGGGCTACCAGCTCCTTCCCCGTCCCTGTTTCTCCTTGAATAAGCACGGTGGTTTCCGTTCCGGTCACTCTGCGCAGAAGCCGCAGGATATCTTCCATTTCCGGACTGCCATAAATGATGCTTTGCGGAAAAACCTGTTTTTCGACTTCCTGGCGCAGGATGATGTTTTCATTTTTCAGTTTTTCATTGGCCGACTTGAGTTCTATTGCCAATCGCTCGTTCTCGTGCATCAGCTCCATTTTTTCGAGCGAATCCTGGACGGCCAGCCGAACGTCTTCAGGTTCCCATGGTTTCGTGATGTACCTATGAACCTTGCCGGTATTGATAGCGGCGATGAGGTCATCCACCTCAGTAAATCCCGTCAGCACAATTCTGACGAGGTTCGGATACGTCTTCTGCGACAGCTCCAGGAACTCAATCCCTGTCATGCCCGGCATTTTCTGGTCGGTAATAATCGCATCGATGGGCGCCTTTTGAAGAATCTGCAAAGCTTCCTCTCCGGATCGCGCCAGATGCACTTTGTACTGATCCATGAACGTCCGCTGAAGCTTCTGCAGGTTAGCCAGTTCATCATCGACGAGCAGCAGCTCATACTTTCTTTTTGTCACTCGGCTTTCTCCTGAAAGATCGGCAGGCGAACAATAAACGAGCTGCCCGTTAGAGGTACGCTGGTAACCTGAATTTTCCCCTGGTGTTGCTCAATAATGCCATAGCTGATGCTTAGCCCCAGTCCCGTCCCCTGACCGACTGGCTTTGTCGTAAAGAAAGGCTCAAAGATTCTTTTAAGATTCTCTTTGGAAATTCCGATGCCGTTGTCTTCAATCTCTACTTCCACATAGCTGTCCTTGGTGCGGGTTCTGATCCATACGTCCCCGTTTCCCTGTATCGCATGAAATGCGTTGGCCAGCAGGTTCAAGAACACTTGATTGAGCTTTCCCGAATAGCCTTGAATTTTCGGGATGTCTCCATATTCCTTATGTATCTCGATACGCTTTTTATATTGGTTGCGCATCAAATTGAGCGACAGCTCCAGAGACGCATGAATGTCGACATCGGATATTTTGTCGGTGTCCATCCTCGAAAATGTGCGCAGATCGGAGACGATTGTATTAATTCTCCGAGCCCCCTCCGTGAAGTTATCGATCAGGATCTTCAGGTCATCCTTAATAAAGGAGTAATGGATTCCATCCTTCAAGCGCTCGATCTCAGATTTGTCCTCCTCGGAAATGCTCGGAAGTGTATCAAAAGATTCGACAAGGCTCTGCAGCTTCTGCGTGTAATCGGTTAAAAACCCTGTGTTGCCGTAAATGAAATTGAGCGGATTCTTGATTTCATGCGCGATTCCCGCAACAAGCTGCCCCAGGGAAGCCATTTTTTCCGTATGGACCAACTGCTCCTGGGCGCTCTGAAGATCGAAGTATGCCCGCTTCAGCGCTTCATGGGAGTTTTCAAGCTCAAGCGTACGGTCCCGGACCATGTTTTCCAGGTTTCTGTTTAGCTCCTGAAGCTGTGTTTCGCGAAGTGAGAGCGCTCCGGCCATTTCATTGAATGTGGATGCCAGAATCCCCACTTCGTCCGAGGAACGGATAGGCACGCGCTCTTTGAAGTTTCCCTGGGCGATGGTCAGCGCCGACCGGATCAAAGTCTTCAATGGTACAGTGATGCCACGGGCAATAAGGTAGGTAAACAGCACGACAAGCGTGGCAAGCAGAATGGTCACTCCGAATAGCCAATAGCTCAGCGTCAGCATAGGCCGAAAAACATCCTCTTGATCGATTTCTACCCCTACGGTCCACCCGAAAGAAATGTCGTCGATCGGAGCAAGTCCGCAAACCTTGCTGTCTCCCTTGGGCAACTCGTAGTCAAAATCAGGCGCCCGTTTCAAAATGGCGTGATGCAGATTGCTTAATCCGTAATTCTCCACAAGCCTCGTGCCGTAAAAATCCTGCGTCTCGGCTCCTTTGCGACCACCCTCCAAAACTCGGTTCGATCGGTATTTGTGCCCGATGAATGTATTCGCGTCTTTGGCAAACATGAACGAATATCCCGTCCTAAGATCCAGGGTAGCCATGTCCATCTCAACGCTGTCCAGAATATTCTGAAAATAGGACCAGTTCAGTATATTGATCCAAACTCCCACGATATTGTGCGTATCCGGATCGCGAATAGGTTCCGACAACGCGATATTGTACCGGTGGCTTTCGTCTTTCGTTTGATAGCTGTAAAGACGTTGAACAATTCCGGATTGATACCAGTCCTGATGATAGCTGTGCCCTGCAATCGATGAGAGAAACAGCTTGTGTTCCTCGGGAAACATGGAGATGTTTTTCCCCATAAGATCGGATAGCGCTCGTACCGGCAGGGGATTTTCATCGCGATCCATCGTGTTCGTGGCAATCAGGTTTCCAGCACTATCCAGAATCAGCAGCAGATCATATGCGTCGTGGTTGAGACAGTAGTTATTCAGCAGCGGGATAGGGCCGGAGCGGCGCGGATCCTTCAATTCGGAATAAATAAAGGAATAGGTCGTTGCCATGCTGCGGATTTCTTCCTTCTTTCCCCTCAGCATCATGTCAACCTTATCTGCCGTATCCTGAGCCATTTTCCCAAGAGAAAGCCTGATGCGTTCCTGAATCTGGCTCTTGCCAATCCAATAAGAAAAAATGGACATCCCCGTCAGCGGAAGCAGCGACAGCGCGATCATCAAAACAAGCAGCTTATTCTTAACGCTGCGGAAAAGCGTAAACGAGGGTTCTTTCACGGTATTGTCCTATTAACAATTCCAGATTCCGGATTCCAGATTCGAGATTCCGGATTCCAGATTAACTATCGTTGATACCCTGCAATCTCGCATCTCGAATCTCGCATCTCGAATCAATTGTAGGCTTGCATCGCCAACATATCTTCTACTGTGGATATGGAATCTTAATAAATGGTTCATCCCTCAAATTCAAGACGGAGCCGGTGTCAGGAAAGCATGCAGGTTATATTGTCAATTTTATTTACAGTCTTGTCAATTGGCGGCTGCATGTCTGTTTTCTACATGTTTACCGATGCAGCTATGTGCTATTTTTACTTTGCATCAGGAGGACAGGAATGAGCATAACGGTTCGGATTCCCTCGACGCTTCGCCAGTATACGGAGCAAAAATCAGAAATCGTGCTTGAAGGAAAAACTGTAGGGGAGGTTTTGGAGAGTTTTAAAGCCAGTTTCCCGGACGCCGGGGAGCGGTTTTTTTCCGCAAAGACCTCGCGTTACATGAACTTATATTTAAATGACAAAGACATTCGATCCTTAAATAATTTGGACACGCCGGTTAAGGATAACGACATACTTTCTATAATCTTTGCCATTGCCGGCGGCTAGCAGTGCGTTAGAAATCCTCTGACATTTGCACAAGAACCGACAGGAAGAGATCCGTGTTGAAGCAAAAAGAAGCGGGCCACGCATTACCACGAATCCCTCAAATGAGCGTTGCATGGTTGGGCGGGCCTCGGCCCCCCTATCACATTTGCATAGAATTTGCGGCTTGCTTTTGTCATTGCGGCGCCAGAGCCCACTCCACGGCAACTTCAGCAAGAACCATCGTGGGATTCAACGTAGGATAATTCACATCAGCGGAATTAAACGCCAAAGGGATTTCAGTACAACCCAGTATTATCGACTCGGCACCGGCTTCCGACAAATGCGCGCCTATGGATTGCAATGTCTCCTGGGTTGATCTGTCGTGAACTCCGGCTTTTATCTGATCGATCGCGACTTGAATTCTTTGCTGGTCTTCCTGGCTTGGCAACTGGACAGCGATGCCTGCCTTCTTCAGCGATTCTGGATACACCCCGCTGAGCACGGTGCCAATGGTGGCAATAAGTCCAACTGTCCTGGAACCGGGCCACTGGACACGAATTCTGCGGCAGGTTTCTTCAATCATATCGATGAAAGGGATGGATATATGCCGTCGAATTTCAGGAAGATAGTAATGCGCCGCATTACAGGGCATCGCAATGATTCCCGCTCCGCCTTGTTCCAGGATCTTTGCGGATTCGATCAGATACGGGAGCGGGCTTTCACCGTGCTGCTCGATTGCTTCGGTCCTGTCGGGTATCTTCGGATTAGAATGAATCAGGACCTGGATATGATCCTGATCTCTTTTAGCAGGAGTAAGGCGGATAATATTGCTATATAAATCCAGTGTTGCTTCAGGTCCCATTCCTCCCAGAATTCCAATCATTCGATTGGGAATGGCCGCCTGTATCTGTGTTCCCACCATCTTTTTATTATAGAGCCGTATGCAGGCAGTTTCCAAACATTGAATCAGAAGCCATCAAATATCCCCCAAATCCGGAGAAGACAATCGAAAAAGGCTCTAAAATTGTTGCTCATTTTTGTTCTGCGCCGGTTATATATAGGAGCCTTGCTCCGAGGATTGGTGTTTTGCTACGCTTCTGCCCTGCTTCAACAAGGATTAATTAAGAGTGTTTCTGTGTCGATAACTACCTGCGATAGGAACCCGTATGTTAAAAAAACTAAAAATCGTTTTGGACATGGTGAAGATCGAGCACACGCTCTTCGCCCTTCCTTTTGCCTTTATGGGTGCGTTTTTAGCGGCGCGAGGGTTGCCGCGCGCTGCCCAGATCGGATGGATATTATTGGCGATGGTCGGAGCCCGCAGTGCAGCGATGGCATTCAACCGGCTGGTCGACCTTCCCTTTGATGCCAGGAATCCGCGCACAGCCAACCGGGCTTTACCCAAAAAGCTGGTCAGCCGGGGTTTTGTGGTGGCATTTATAATCGCAAGCTCTGCGGTGTTTATCGTTGCGGCGTCGCAGCTGAACCGTCTGTCTCTGGAGTTAAGCCCTCTGGCTCTCGGCATTATCTTTCTTTATTCCTTTACCAAGAGGTTCACCTGGCTGACGCATCTATTTCTTGGCGTTTCTCTCGCCTGCGCCCCCATCGGAGCATGGATCGCGGTGAAGGGCTCCATTGCATCGACTCCCCTGATCCTGGGGCTCGCAGTCGTTCTCTGGGTTGCCGGTTTCGATGTCATTTATTCATGCCAGGACGTGGGATTCGACAAAGGAGAACCGATTTACTCGATTCCGAAGCGTTATGGTATACGCGCGGCGCTATGGCTTTCGGCCGCTCTTCACCTGGCGATGTTAATAGTACTGGTTTTTTTGTTCTGGAAAGAGGGATTGGGGACGATAAGCTTTATGGGTTTGACCGTTGTTGGGCTATTGCTTGCGTATGAGCATAGCCTGGTCCACCCTACGGACTTGAGTCGTGCGAACACCGCATTCTTCACAATCAACGGGTGTATAAGCATTCTCCTGTTCGCAACAACAATGATTGATTTGCTGTGGAACGGAACAAAATAAGCGATGCCAACTCAAATCGGCGAGTTGCTGGTTAAAGAAAATCTCATAACAGCCGACCAGCTGGAACTTGCGCTGAAGAACCAGCGCCAAAATGGCGGACGCCTGGGTTCGATTCTTATCAACCTCGGGTACGTGGAAGACGACGACATTACTTCACTGCTGAGCAGGAAGTATGGCGTCCCCTCGATAAATCTCGCATTTTTCGAAATCGATCCATCCGTCATCAAGCTTATTCCCCTGGATGTGGCACAAAAGTATATGGTCGTGCCTTTAAGTCGCGTCGGCAGCACGCTTACCGTTGCCAGCGTTGACCCCACGAACGTTTTCGCCATGGACGACATTAAGTTCATGACCGGATTTAATGTCGAGCCTGTCGTGGCCACCGAGGCTTCCATCTCGGAGGCTTTGGAAAAATATTACGGGACACAGCACTCGATCGAACTGAAAAAAGTCTACGAGCAGATTGCCCAGGTCGACAGAGACGGCGTCGATCTTGATCTCGAAGCGAGCGCGGATGAGGAGGAAAAAGTATCACTCGATCAATTGCAGCGATCGAGCGAAGACGCCCCCATAATCAAACTGGTAAACCTCATCCTGTCTGATTCTCTTAAAAAGGGCGCCAGCGACATACACGTGGAACCTTACGAAAAGGACTTCAGAGTCCGGTTCCGCATCGATGGAATTCTCTATAACATGATGAATCCGCCCTTGCGGCTCAGAGATGCCATCATTTCCCGCATCAAAATCATGGCCAAGATGGATATTTCTGAAAAGCGTCTCCCGCAGGACGGAAGAATCAAGATTCGAACCACATTCAACGGCAAGAAAAAAGGAGATTGACTATCGCGTTTCATCGCTTCCGACATTATTCGGTGAAAAGATAGTTCTACGCATCCTGGATCGCGACATTTTGCCGCTCGACATGAGCAAACTGGGATTTGAAGAAGGCTCGCTGAAGAAAATCGAGGAAGCCATTCTCAAGCCGTATGGGATGGTACTGGTCACAGGGCCCACGGGCAGCGGAAAGACATCGACCCTGTATGCGGCGCTGAACCGGCTGAACACGCCTGAAACCAATATAATGACCGCTGAAGATCCTGTGGAATACAACTTTCGCGGGATCAACCAGGTCCAAATCAAAGAACAGATCGGATTGACTTTTGCGTCTGCCCTTCGGTCATTTTTGAGGCAGGACCCCAATATCATCCTGGTCGGAGAAATTCGAGATTTTGAAACCACGGAAATTGCAATCAAGGCTGCCCTGACCGGACACCTTGTCCTCTCCAGCATTCATACCAATGACGCCCCTTCCACAATTTCCCGTATGCTTAATATGGGAATCGAGCCCTTTCTTGTCGCTACCTCCGTGCATCTGATATGCGCTCAGCGCCTGATCCGCAAAATTTGCCCGGACTGCAAAGTCGAAGTAAAAACCCCGTTGCAGGCTCTCATCAACGCAGGCTTTTCGCAGGATGAAGCCAGAAATATCTCGCACCTTCAAGGGAGAAGGCTGCAAGACGTGTAATGAAACGGGCTATAAAGGCCGAATCGGTATGTATGAAGTGATGGAAATTGGCGAGGCCATTCAAGAACTGATACTGGTTGGAGCATCAGCCCGGGAGATACGGCGCAAGGCAACGGAGGAAGGGATGATGTCGCTGCGCCAGAGCGGACTGGCGAAGATCAAGAGCGGGATGACAACCATGGATGAGGTACTTAGAGAAACGGTTTTATGCTGATTATTTTAGAAAATGCCACACCGGTCACACATGGAACGGATCCGATCAACGATGATGCGCTGATTCGTTCCGGTGCGCGGCCGGATATTCAGTTGGAGAGAAAACCATGAGCACACTGCCCGAAATGCTCCAAAAGACCATACAGGCGGGAGCATCGGACCTTCATTTGACGACGGGAGTCCCTGCCCAAATTCGCGTCGACGGCAAGCTGCGTGCTATCGAGCAACAGTCGCTGAGTGCGGCGGACACCAAAAGACTCGCATATAGCGTGATGACTGACGGTCAAAAACATCAGTTCGAAGAAAAATGGGAAATAGATTTTTCCTTCGGCATCAAAGATCTGTGCCGGTTCCGCGCCAATGTGTTTACACAACGCGGCGCGGTCGCTGCCGTGTTCCGTCTCATCCCTTTTGAAATCAAGGGATTTCAGAGCCTGAATCTGCCGCCGGTTGTAGAACAGCTTTGTGATAAGCCAAGAGGCCTCATCCTGGTTACCGGGCCGACCGGCAGCGGAAAATCGACGACACTGGCCGCCATGATCGACAAGATCAATACGGAACGCCACGAGCACATTCTCACGGTCGAGGATCCCATTGAGTTCCTGCATAGCCACAAAAGCTGCATTGTCAACCAGAGGGAAGTCAGTGCGGACACGCATTCATTTTCCGATGCTCTCAGAGTGGCGCTGCGCGAGGATCCCGATGTTGTGCTGATCGGAGAAATGCGCGACCTTGAGACGGTGGAATCCGCTCTGCGCATCGCGGAAACGGGACACCTGACACTCGCCACGCTTCATACCAACAGCGCCGCCACGACGATCAACAGAATTGTGGATATCTTTCCTTCCAATCAGCAGCCCCAGATTCGAGCCCAGCTGAGCATGGTTCTGGAAGGGATCCTGTGCCAGTCGCTGATTCCAAGGGCTACTGGCTCCGGCCGCTCCATGGCTATGGAAATTCTGATTCCAACGATGGCCATCCGCAATCTGATACGCGAAGACAAGATTCATCAGATCTACAGCTCGATGCAAACGGGGCAGGATAAGTACGGCATGCAGACGTTTAACCAGTCTCTGTCACAGCTGGTCCTGACGAAACAAATTACGATTCAGGATGCGATGACCAAGTCTTCTAACCCAGAGGAATTACAGGACCTCGTTCAGCGGGGTGTGGGTCTTAACATCCAACCTGCCGCCCAGCGTGCGCAGCGGGTTGAAATGGCGGGCGGCGCGCGGCGCTGATCTCGAGGGGGAAAAGTCATGCCAATATATACGTATCGTGGTCGGAATGTTCGAACCAATGAGAGCCTGTCGGGCGAAAGATTTTCGAACAGCGCCCAGGCATTGGCTGCCGTTCTGCGGCGGGAGCAGATTGCACCGATCGCCATTCAAGAGAAAAAAGCCCCTGGATTCAGCTTTTCTTTCCGCAAGAAAGTGTCTCAATCCGAAATCGCAATTTTTACCCGCCAGTTTTCGGTAATGCTGGATGCCGGACTCCCGCTGGTTCAGGCGCTGGATGCAATCGCCCAGCAGCATCCCAACAAAGATTTCAAGGTAGTCCTGGAACAAATCAGGAGCGACGTCGAGTCCGGAACCACGCTCTCGGCGGCCATGGCACGCCATCCAAAAGTTTTTGATACCCTGTTCACCAACATGGTTGCCGCCGGAGAGACCGGAGGCATCCTGGACACCATCCTGCAGCGGTTGTGTTCCTTCATCGAAAAAATTGTAAAACTCAAGCGAGCCTTGCGTTCTGCGATGATCTATCCCTCAACGATTCTCACCATCGCGGTCGGAGTCGTTATCGATCATTTTGTGGAAAGTGGTCCCGGTTTTCAGCACGCTTTTTGAGGGATTTAATGTCGAGCTTCCGCTGCCCACACGCTTTGTCATCGCCCTCTCCGGCCTGATCGAGCGCTACATTCTTTTATTTATTATTCTGGCCGGGATCGCCGCGTTCGGACTCCGGAGCTACAACCAAACCGAGAAGGGCAGACGCGTCATAGACAGAACCCTTTTAAAGCTTCCGATTCTCGGCGATGTGCTGCGCAAAATCGGGGTCGCGAGATTCACCCGCACCCTGGCAACCTTGCTGACCAGCGGTGTTCCCATCCTGGAAGCATTGGGCATTACGGCGAAAACGTCCGGGAATGCCATCCTGGAAGACACTATTTATCAGGTGCGGCTTAAGATCGAAGGGGGAGGCACTATGGCCGAACCGATGCAGCAATCCGGCTTCTTCCCGCCGATGGTAACGCAAATGGTTTCCGTCGGTGAATCCACGGGAGAACTGGACACAATGCTGGTCAAAGTCGCGGATTACTATGAAGAAGAAGTCGATGTGGTCGTGGCCAATCTCCTCACACTCCTTGAACCGCTCCTGATGGTTTTCCTGGGCGTTGTTGTGGGCGGCATCGTTATTTCGATGTACTTGCCACTGTTCAAATTGATCCAGGTGCTATCCGGCGGCTAATTGCGGACTTTCGAGTCCCGGAACCTTGGAGCTTTCAGTACTTCAAGGTTCCGGGAATTTCCCCTATGGGATCCTATCAACGCAGCGATTCTCGCAATAAGAACCAAGAACTCAGCCGGTACCTGCTGGAACTGATCATTGTCCGCACTATCGTGCTGTTGCTTGGACTGAACCTTGCCGACCGCCTCGGCATCCTCCAGGATCGCTTCGGCTCATTTCCCTTCCTGCCGCTTTTCAATATTCTCTCACTGACGCTGACGCTCATATTCCTGATTTTATGGATGTGCGTCCGGAATAAATTGTTCCAGCTATACCTCCAGACCGGCGCGGACTTGATCCTGGTAACGATTCTTGTAGCCTATACAGGCGGGATCGAAAGCGCCTTTGTATCGTATTACCTGCTGATCATCATCTACTGCAGCCTGACCCTGGGACGCAATGGGGGAATGGTCGGGGCCG
Source organism: uncultured Acidobacteriota bacterium (assembly GCA_963761825.1). Classification (GTDB taxonomy): domain Bacteria; phylum Acidobacteriota; class UBA6911; order UBA6911; family UBA6911; genus UBA6911. Next base: position 55,793 of record CAVXIH010000016.1, on the reverse strand, counting down.
CCCTAAGCACGATCTTGTATGCCGGCATCATAGCAACAAATCATCTCGGCATTATTGGCTCCAGCAACATCGGCGGCAATGCATCCCTGGCCACGTTTCGCATTTCCGCTCATGTGCTCGGATTCTGGGCCGTAGCATGCCTGGGTACATACCTGCACAAGCGCCTTCAACTCATCGAAGGAGAACTCAAAGAAAAAATCGATTCACTGACCCAGCTGCAGAGGCTCAACGAACATATTGTGAGCAGCATCCGGAGCGGATTGATTACCACCGATTTGAACGGGCGCATAGCCGTATTCAATACCGCAGCGCAGGAGCTTACCGGCAGAGATGCGCGGGAAATGCTCAACCAGCCGGTTGATTTGCTGGTTGGAAAGACTTTTTGGGCTCGGATTCTGCGCGAGGATCTGCGGCGCAATGCCAAAGCACTGCGACACGAGGAATGGATTGTACTGCCCGGCGGATCCAAACGGTATCTGGGTTTCAGCGTCTCGCCTTTGCTGGATCAGAATCAACAATCGCTGGGCTTCATCATTTCGTTTCAGGACCTGACTGAAATCATCCGCCTGGAGGAAGAGGTTCGGCTGAAAGACCGGATGGCGGCCATCGGCCGAATGGCGGCTGGAATCGCCCATGAGATCCGCAATCCCCTGACATCCATGCGCGGATCGGTGGAGATACTGCGTTCCCATGCCAATCTTCCCGGTAAAGATGAAGCGGCTTCTGGACATTCTAATTCGTGAAAGTGATCGTCTGAATCAGTTTGTCGAGGATTTTCTCTGTTTCGCCCGACCCAGACAATACACCAAACACAGCATGGACCTTGTCCCGGTGCTCCGGGATTCCATTACGCTGTTGCAGAACAATCCGGAAATAAGAAATAAGCATTCCGTGCACCTCAGTGTCGAAGCCCCATCGGTCAAAATTCTTGGAAGCCCAGACCAGTTAAACCAGGTGTTCTGGAACCTGGCTCAGAATGCCATACGCGCTATGCCCGACGGCGGCAAACTGGAAATCAGCATCCGGAAAGCGTCCGACAAACTTGGCGAGATATTTTTTCAGGACAGCGGCATCGGCATGAGCGAAGAAGAAAGAGAGCGGATCTTCCAGCCGTTTCACTCTGGATTCAAAGGCGGCCACGGTCTCGGGCTCAGCATCATTTTCCAGATTATGGAAGAGCACCGGGGAAGAATCTCGTTTGAAAGTGAAATAGGAAAAGGCACGAAGGTCAGCCTCCGCTTCCCATTGGAAGATTTCATGCCGGAAATTGAAGTCAGTGAACAAGCAGTGCTGCAAGGTTAAAGGAAAGACAATGCCAACAATTCTTGTAGTCGATGATGAGCCGAACATAATCGAAGTGCTGGAAATAGCTTTGCAGGACGAGGGCATGGAGGTTCTTAAATCCAGCTCCGGGCAGGAAGCGCTCACACTTTTACAGAAAAACGATGTGGATCTTGTCATCTCGGACATAAAAATGCCCGATTTCTCCGGCGTCGAACTGTTGCAGGAAGCGAAGCAGCTTTCGCCGGATACTATTTTCATTATGATGACGGCATTCGCGAGCACGGAAACCGCGATTGAAGCCCTGCAGCACGGAGCGTACGACTACATCACCAAACCGTTCAAAATGGAGGATCTGCGCAGCATCGTCCGTCGTGCGCTTGAAAAGAAACGAAGCGAGAGGCAGTGTACCCAGATACCTGCATGCGAAATGGAAGCGTTGCAGGGGCAGAAACTGTTCCAGGCTTTGCAGCGCAGCCACGTGGTGGGCAGAAGTCCGAAGATGGTGGAGGTCTACAAAACCATCGGAACGGTGGCGATGGGGGACAGCACCATCCTGATCACAGGTGAAAGCGGCACGGGGAAAGAGCTGGTCGCCCGGGCTATTCATGAGGCCTCGCACCGCAAAGATAAACCCTTTGTATCGATTAACTGCGGCGCTTTTCCTGAAACCTTGCTGGAAAGCGAGCTGTTCGGGTATTTGAAGGGCGCATTCACGGGGGCGGCAACCAATAAAAAAGGGCTTTTTGAAGCGGCGGACGGCGGATCCATCTTCCTGGATGAAATCGCAGACATGACGCCCGCAATGCAGGTAAAACTCCTGCGCGTCCTGCAAGAACGCCGACTGCGCCCGCTGGGCGGCACCACAGAGGTTCCAGTAGATGTGCGGGTCATTGCAGCCACAAATCAGGATCTGCAATCCTGCATTCAGCAGGGATCATTTCGGGAAGACCTTTTTTATAGAATCGCCGTCATCAACATCCACATCCCCGCCTTGCGTGAGCGGGCGGAGGACATCAGGCTGCTCGCAGACTTCTTTCTGCGCCAGTATTCAGATCGGGCAGGCAAAAGCATAGACGGCATATCTTCAGAAGCGCTGCATTGCCTGGAGTCCTACAGTTGGCCGGGAAATGTGCGTCAACTGGAAAACACCATTGAGCGCGCGGTAGCGCTGGAAACGACACCGGAAATCCAGCTGGAACGCTTGCCTGAAATGATCCGCAACCGGTCCGGCGAGATATCGAGCGCTCTGTTCACATTGCCGGAAGGCCCCTTTGATCTGGAAAGCTTCCTCGGTCAGATTGAAAGCAGCCTGATTCACCAGGCTCTCAACCAGACCGACGGGAATCAGGCGCAGGCGGCACAAAAACTGAACCTGACGAAGGGTTCTCTGCGCCACCGGCTGGCTTCGCTGCAGATTAAGCATTAGGAGGCAGGATTAAAGGATTAAAGGGGTAAAGGGGTAAAGGGGTAAAGCGAAGATTCGGGGTCGGTATCGGAATCGGGGTCGAATAATATTCGACCCCGATTCCGATACCGACCCCGACTCCGACTGATCGGGGCGGAGAAAGCATTAATGAGGGCATTCTGCTTATCCTTTATCGATACGACTTTTCAAAAAGGGTCAAACGGAATTTAGGACGCGACCGATAAAATCTGCTTTCACCAAGTATTTATTAGCAACCACACCCACACAATCATTGGATAAAGTGCCCAGTGTCGGTTTTCAGCGCGTCGAGTGCTGGAAATCAACAAATATATGACATGCCGCCAAAACGGATATGCTCCATAAAACACCCATGCAGCCATAAGCGTATGATTTTACGCGGGTTACAAATTTTTAAAAGTTTTTGAAAAGAAATCCAGATCTGGCACAGCCGTTTGCATTAATACAAACCGGACTTGTAATAAACGCCCCCAATTAACCTATAGGAGAAGGATTTCGATGAAAAAAGAACAGGGATTTTCACTTATTGAGCTTTTGATCGTTGTGGCGATTATCGCCATCATCGCGGCAATCGCGGTTCCCAGCATGTTGCAGGCCAGAATGGCCGCCAACGAATCCGGCGCCATCCAGGGCTGCCGCACAGTCGGATCGGCAGAGGTTGCCTATTCCGCAATCAACAACCAAAGCTATACAGATCTTGGCCAACTCTGGTGAGCAGGCAACTTCGTGGATAGCCGCTTCACAGCGCACGGATTCAATGGCTACGACTATACAGACGCCGCAGTGACAACGGCGCAGCACATGGCACTCCGTGACGGACTTCGGCGTTACAGCGCACTCCGAGCACTGCGGACAGCACAGGCACGCTACATCTACGGAATCAGTGCAGATCAAATCGTTCGCTATCATGGCAGTTGCTGGACGCGCAGCGGCTCCTAAGTGCGGCACAGCTGATTGCGCTGCGGACGATCCGATCGGCATCAACGCAGCTCCGGTTCCTAGTCTGCAGTCAGTTCCATGCAAAAAAAGGCGGCTCCCTTTCGGGAGCCGCCTTTTTTATTTGTCCAGCAGGTACAAAATCCGCGAAATTCGTGCGCGTTTCGTTATTTCTACCCGATATCCGCTCGTTTGGGTTTAATGGCTGCGATATCGCCGGTTCCGGCCAAGAGATCCCTTTCCAGGTCCGGCTCTCCTCCAACCGCGGGAGCTTCCATCGGCACCATCTGTTCCGTGAGTCTTGATGTTGTGGTAATACTCCATGCCTGTGCCGGCAGGGATGAGGCGGCCCATGATGACGTTTTCCTTCAGGCCGCGCAGGTAGTCCACCTTGCCGCTGATCGCAGCTTCGGTAAGCACGCGCGTGGTTTCCTGGAACGACGCCGCCGAAATGAAGCTGTCGGTTGAGAGCGACGCTTTGGTGATACCCAACAGCAGCGGACGCCCTTTTGCCGGAGCCCCGCCGCCAGCTTCCACGCGCTCGTTTTCTTCGTAGAAGCGGAATTTATCCACCTGCTCATCCAGCAGGAATTCGGTGTCTCCCACTTCCTCGACTTTGATCCAGCGCATCATCTGGCGGACAATCACTTCGATGTGTTTGTCGTTGATGTTGACGCCCTGCAAACGGTACACCTCCTGGATTTCATTCACCAGGTAGCTCTGCAGTTCCTTCTCTCCCAACACCCGGAGAATATCGTGCGGGTTGCGCGGGCCATCCATCAACGCTTCTCCGGCCTTCACGTACTCGCCTTCCTGAACGTTGATATGAACGCCGCGCGGGAGCAGGTATTCCTTGATCATACCGCTCTCGTGATGAACTTCGATCTTGCGCTGACCTCGCACGAGGCCGGCATATTTGACCATGCCGTCGATTTCGGTAATGACGGCCGTCTCCTTGGGTTTCCTCGCCTCGAAAAGCTCGACGATACGCGGCAAACCGCCGGTGATATCCTTGGTTTTACGCGTTTCGCGCGGAATCTTGGCCAGGATGCTGCCTGGAAAGACCTCTTCCGCATTATCGATCCAAAGATGAGCTTTGGACGGAAGCAGGTAGCTTTTGACGATTTTGCCCTTCTCGTTCCTGATGCCGACCTGCGGCTGGTATTTTTCCTCCGCGGACTCGGTAATGACCTGCCGCACGAGACCGGTGTTCTCATCGCGCTCTTCCTTGACCGTAACTCCGTCGTGAATGTCTTTGAATACGACGGTTCCGCCGAACTCGGTAAGGATGGCGAAGGAGTAAGGATCCCACTCGACCAGCACATGGCCCGGTTTGACCTTTTGTCCTTCTTTCACTTTCAGAATAGCGCCATACGCCACCGAATAGCGCTCCCTCTCGCGGCCGCCTTCATCCGCGATAATCAGCGTGCCGTTCCGGTTCATAACCACCAGGTTTCCGTCCCTGTTGGTCACGTGCTGAATATTCAGGAATTTCACAGTGCCTTCGTTTTTGGCTTCTTCCGTGGACTGCTCGTGCGTCCGGCTTGCCGTACCGCCGATATGGAACGTCCGCATCGTCAACTGCGTGCCGGGTTCGCCGATCGACTGGGCGGCAATGACTCCGGTCGCTTCGCCCAAATCCACCATCTGCCCCGATGCGAGGTTGCGCCCATAGCATTTGATGCAGACGCCGCGCTTTGCCTTGCAGGTCAGCACGGACCGGATCTTCACCTGCTCGATGCCGGCTGCCTGAATATCGGATGCCAGGGTTTCCGTAATTTCCTCATTCACTCCAAGGATGGTTTCGCCGGTGAGCGGGTCTTTGATGACTTCCAGCGAAACTCGTCCAACGATACGGTCGCGGAGAGGCTCGATGATTTCCCCGCCTTCGATGATGGAGGTCACATAGATGCCGTCCAGCGTGTTGCAGTCCATTGTGGAGATGATGACATCCTGCGCCACATCGACCAGTCGCCGCGTCAGATACCCTGAATCGGCGGTCTTCAGCGCGGTATCCGCCAATCCTTTGCGCGCGCCGTGCGTGGAAATGAAATACTGCAACACCGTCAATCCTTCACGGAAATTGGCCGTGATCGGAGTTTCGATGATTTCGCCCGAAGGTTTGGCCATCAAGCCGCGCATTCCAGCAAGCTGTCGGATCTGTTGTTTGCTTCCGCGAGCGCCGGAATCGGCCATGATGTAGATCGGATTGAATTCGAATCCGCTTTCATCCTGACGCGCCATCTCGCGGAACATTTCGTCCGAAACTTTTTCCGTGACGTCCGACCAGATATCGATGACTTTGTTGTACCGTTCGCCGTCGGTAATCGCGCCGTCCTGGTATTGTTTTTCCACTTCGATGACGCTTGCCCGGGCGTTATCGACCAGTTCGCCTTTGTTGGCCGGCACGATCAAATCGTCAATGCCGATGGATATGCCGGCTTTGGTGGCATGCAGGAATCCGAGATCCTTCAAATCATCCAGCATCAGGACCGTAGTCTCGAGTCCGAAATTGAGATAGCAGTAATTGACCAGCTGCTGCAGGCCTTTTCTCTTCATCAGACCGTTGACGAAAGGCATGCCTTTCGGGAGGATCGAGTTAAATATCAGGCGGCCGATCGTTGTGTTGACAAATTCGTTATTCACCTCGCGCACATCAGCCCGCATGATGGCCTGGTCGTCGTATTGCGCCGTAAGATCCATCAGGGGGCCGGAATACCTGTAGCGAATGGGCGTGAGCCGTTCCACCATTCCGTTTTCCAGAGCAAACACGGCTTCATCGAATGTACCGAAAGCCCGGCCTTCTCCTATGGTCCCGCGCTTCGCCTTAGTCAGGTAATAGCAGCCCAGCACGATGTCCTGACTCGGAATGGCGATAGGCTGCCCATTGGCCGGCGAAAGAACGTTATGGCTGCTCAGCATGAGCACGGAAGCTTCTATCTGCGCTTCGGGTGAGAGGGGGATATGAACGGCCATCTGGTCACCGTCGAAATCCGCGTTAAAAGCAGCGCAGACCAGGGGCGGAATCTTAATGGCTTTCCCTTCCACGAGGACGGGCTCAAACGCCTGAATTCCGAGGCGATGCAGCGTAGGCGCGCGGTTCAGAAGCACGGGATGGTCTTTAATGACTTCTTCCAGGATATCCCATACCACATATTCCTGCCGCTCGACCATCTCTTTGGCGCCTTTGATGGTGGCTGCGTGCCCTTCCTTTTCAAGTCTGTTGTAGATAAACGGCTTGAAGAGTTCCAGCGCCATTTTCTTTGGCAGACCGCATTGATGCAGCTTCAGCTCGGGACCGACCACGATAACGGAACGGCCCGAATAGTCCACGCGTTTTCCCAGCAGATTCTGCCGGAAGCGTCCGGATTTCCCCTTGAGCGTATCGCTGAGCGATTTCAGCGGGCGGTTGTTGGCTCCGCGAAGCACGCGGCCGCGTCTTCCGTTGTCGAACATCGCGTCCACGGCTTCCTGAAGCATTCGCTTTTCATTCCGGATGATGACCTCAGGAGCGCGCAGCTCCATCAGCTTCTTCAGGCGGTTATTCCGGTTGATCACGCGGCGATACAGATCATTGAGATCCGATGTAGCGAAACGTCCTCCGTCGAGAGGCACCAGCGGACGCAGTTCCGGAGGTATGACGGGAATAACATCCAGAATCATCCATTCCGGCTTGTTCCCTGATTTGCGGAAAGCATCCACAACCTTCAGCCGCTTGGCATACTTGATGCGCTTCAGCTGGGACGTTTCAGTCTTCATGGCGGCGCGCAGTTCATCGGCGCTTTCTGCGATATCTACCCGCTTCAAAAGCTCTTTAATGGCCTCGGCACCCATCATGGCCCTGAATTTTCCAGGAAATTCCTGAATCAGGGTCCGGTATCGTTCCTCGTTCAGCAGTTCTCCCGGTTTGACCGGGGCGTCTCCGGAATCGATGACAACATAAGCCTCAAAATAGAGCACGCGCTCCAGGTCCCGCAGGCTTATATCGAGAAGATGGCCGATGCGGCTGGGCAAACCTTTAAAAAACCAGACGTGCGAGCATGGGGACGCAAGCTCGATATGTCCGAGTCTTTCGCGCCGCACTTTGGATAGGGTCACTTCGACGCCGCATTTATCGCAGACCACGCCGCGATACTTCATGCGCTTATATTTGCCGCACAAGCACTCCCAGTCCGTAACCGGGCCAAAGATCCGAGCACAGAAAAGTCCATCCTTTTCCGGTTTGAAGGTACGGTAGTTGATCGTTTCAGGCTTGGTAACCTCGCCGCGCGACCACGCCCGTATCTTTTCCGGAGAAGCAAGACTGATACGAATACTGTCGAAATCAGTGCTCAAATCCGATTTTTCCATTACATCCTTAAAACTTCTCAATGGCCCCCCCCATCGTATGAGGTTTCGTTTGCGCTATTCGTTTCTTTTGCGATTCAACGTCCACGTTAATTTACGATTGACGAATTGACGATTGACGAATTGACAAATGCTTCGTAATTCGTCAATTCGTCTATTCCGGTACCGCTTCGGTGCGCCGCGCTTTTTGCTTCTGAATCAGTTCCACATCCAGGCAAAGGCTCTGCAGTTCGCGGATGAGCACGTTAAAGGACTCGGGGATTCCCGGAGTAAAATGGGACTCGCCTTTTACAATTGCTTCGTAAATTTTTGTCCGGCCCTGAATATCGTCCGATTTTGCCGTCAGCAATTCCTGCAGGATATTTGCAGCCCCGTAGGCTTCAAGCGCCCAAACTTCCATTTCGCCGAATCTCTGGCCGCCGAACTGGGCTTTTCCTCCCAGAGGCTGCTGCGTGATCAGCGAATACGGACCGATACTTCGGGCATGAATCTTGTCGTCCACAAGGTGCGACAGTTTCAAGATATAAATGTATCCGACTGTGACCTTCTGATCGAACCTTTCACCCGTCATTCCGTCAAAAAGGTCGATTTTACCGCTCTCGGGCAGCTCCGCTCTTTTAAGCATCTGCTTGATTTCCGATCTCGGAGGCGCCGTCAAATACCGGCGTGGCGAAATACAAACCGAGGGCTTTTGCCGCCCACCCGAGGTGAGTTTCGAGAATTTGGCCAACATTCATTCGAGAAGGCACGCCGAGAGGATTGAGCACAATTTCGACCGCGGTGCCGTCCGGCAGATAGGGCATATCTTCTTCCGGCAATATGCGGGCGATAACGCCCTTATTCCCGTGGCGGCCGGCCATCTTGTCGCCTACGGACAGCTTTCGTTTCATTGCGACGTAGACTTTGACCATCTTGATGACGCCGGGAGGGAGTTCGTCGCCGCGTCGCAGTTTGCCGAGCTGCTCTTCATGACAGGCTTTTCAATATCTGAATCTGCTTTTCCGTTTTTTCCTCGAGACGTTTGATATTCTCGTAGACTTTGCCCTCTTTCTCAGACTTGAAATCGTTCTTGATCTTGTTCAATTCCGTCGAGCTGAGTTCATTGAGCATGGAGCGCGTAAGCTTGGTTTTCTTCCGGACAAGCACTTCACCGGAACGGCTCAAAACATCGTCGGGAATAATTTCGCCGCTGAAGATATCGATCAGGCGCTTATTCCGTTCTTCCTTGATGATGCGGATCTCGTCGTTGAGATCCTTTTCCATTTTTTCGATCTGTTCTTTTTCGATCAGCTTGGCGCGCTCATCCTTGGGGACGCCCTTGCGGGAGAAAATCTTTACATCCACGATCGTGCCTTCGATGCCGGGAGGAGTCACCAGCGAAGCATCCCGAACCTCACCGGCCTTTTCGCCGAAGATCGCGCGGAGCAGTTTTTCTTCAGGCGATAGTTGGGTTTCCCCTTTGGGAGTCACCTTTCCTACCAGCACATCGCCCGGACGCACTTTGGCGCCGATCCGGATGATGCCGCTCTCATCGAGATCCCGCAAACTGGAATCGCTCACGTTCGGGATATCCCGAGTGATCTCTTCGGGTCCAAGCTTGGTATCCCGCGCTTCGATTTCAAGTTCTTCAATATGAATGGAGGTGTAGCTGTCCTCTTTGACCAGCTTTTCGCTGACGAGGATCGCGTCTTCAAAGTTGTAACCGCGCCAGGGCATAAAGGCTACGAGCACGTTACGGCCCAAGGCGAGTTCTCCCTTATCCGTACATGGCCCATCCGCCAGGACCTGGCCTTTGACCACGACATCTCCCCTTTTGACGAGAGGCGTTTGATTGATGCAGGTATTCTGGTTCGAACGTTTGAATTTGGTCAGCGCATAAATATCGACGCCCGCATCTCTGGCGGCGGCTTTCCCGTTTTCGCCATCCCCTTCAACGCGCACGATGATGCGCGTCGCATCGACGCTGTCCACGACGCCGGCGCGCTTGCAGGTCACTACCGCGCCCGAGTCTTTGGCGGTGAGGTATTCCATGCCGGTTCCGATATAGGGCGCTTCAGCCCGGAGCAGAGGAACTGCCTGGCGCTGCATGTTCGATCCCATGAGTGCGCGGTTGGCATCGTCGTGTTCAAGGAATGGAATCAGGCTCGCCGCAACACTGACGAGCTGTTTGGGCGAAACATCGATATATTGCACATCCTCGCGGGGCACGAGCACGAAGTTACCGGCTTTGCGCGCATTGACCCGCTCCTGCAACATCTCTCCATGATTGTCCACTTCCACGTTGGCTTGAGCGATCGTGTATTCTTCCGCTTCCCACGCCGTTTGATAGAACGAGTAGGGCTCATACTGGGCAGGGCGCTTGCCTGCATTTTCGCATTTGTGGTTTTCCTTATCGACCGTCTCTTTCTCGAACTGCTCGCCCACTTTGAAATGCGTATCGCCCGGATAGACGATGTGCACAAATTCCATAACCCTGGCGGTTTTTACCTTGCGATAAGGGGATTCAATAAATCCGTACTCGTTGATACGCGCGTAGCAGCTCAAAGACGAAATCAATCCGATGTTCGGGCCTTCAGGAGTCTCGATCGGGCAGATACGGCCATAGTGCGTCGGATGCACGTCGCGGACTTCGAATCCGGCTCTTTCGCGGCTCAAGCCGCCCGGTCCAAGAGCCGAAAGACGCCGTTTATGGGTAATTTCCGACAGTGGGTTGGTCTGATCCATAAATTGGGACAGCTGACTGCTGCCGAAGAATTCACGGATAGAAGCCATAACCGGCTTGGCATTGATCAAGTCGTGAGGCATGGCGGTAGTCATTTCCTGGTGTACCGACATCTTTTCCTTGATCGCCCGCTCCATCCGCACCAGTCCGATACGGAATTGGTTTTCGAGCAATTCACCTACGGCGCGCACCCTGCGGTTGCCCAGGTGGTCGATGTCATCCACGCTCCCGATGTTTTTGGTCAGTTTGAGCGCGTATTCGATAACCGCATAGAAATCCTCCGCGGTGAGAGTGCGATGCTCCAGGGGTGTATTCAGTCCCAGCTTGATATTGAATTTGAGCCTGCCCACTTTCGAAAAGTCGTATTTGCGGGGATCATAGAACATGCCCTCGAAAAGCGCAGTAGCGGTTTCCAGAGTGGGCGGATCTCCAGGCCGTTGCTTCCGATAGATTTCAATAAGGGCATCCGCCTGGGCCTTGATGTGATCCTTATTCAGAGTTTGGGAAATAGTGGATCCCGTGTCTTCGCGCTCCGGGAAAAACACCTCCAGCGAATCTATGTTCGACTCGCTGAGCGTTTCAATGGTCCGCGCTGTTACTTCTGAATTGGACTCGATAAGGATTTCGCCCGTCTCATGATTGATCACTTCAGAAATAGAGAGGGCGCCCTCAAGCGCTTCCATCTCAATCTCGATTTCTTTGACTCCGGCCTTCACAAGCTGGTTGTAGGAGCCTTCGGCGATCTTTTTCCCCTTGGAAACGATCACTCCCTTGCCTTTGGGATCCTTAATGTCGTCTGTCGCTTTGGATCCGATGAGATCCCGCCCAAGGGTTCGGTAGAGCTGCTTATTCTCCCAGCGGATAGTGACCGGCTTATAAAACGTGCGCAGTATCTCGGCATCGGAATTGAGGCCGAGGGCTCGCAGGAAAGTCGTGGCTAGGAATTTCCGTTTCCGGTCGATCCTGACGTACAGGATGTTCTTTTGATCAAATTCAAACTCGACCCAGGACCCTCGGTAAGGAATTATCTTAGCCAGGATAAAAGTCCGTCCCGCATTGGATTCAAAAAACACTCCGGGGGACCGGTGCAACTGGCTGACGATGACACGCTCGGTGCCGTTTACGATAAACGTCCCGTTCTCCGTCATAAGCGGAATATCACCGAAGTAGACTTCCTGCTCCTTGATATCTCGAACGCTCTTCCCTTCCGTCTCGGCATCTTTGTCCCAGACGACCAGCCTTACCGTCACTTTGAGCGGAACGGCAAACGTCATGCCTCGTTCCTGGCATTCTTCCACGGTATATTTGACACTCAGATCCACCGTGCCGCCGCAGAACTCACACCGAGGGTTTTCGATTTCGTTCTTTGCGCTACAGTGCTTGCAGCTGCCGCTTTCCGGATTATAGGGACTATTGACGATTGCCTTGCCGCATTCGGTGCAGTTGGCGCGGAGGTAATTCAGCCCTTTCAGGTTGCCGCATTTGCATTGCCAATTCCCGATGGAGTACTCCACGAACTCCAGTGAAGAAGCGCCTCGAAAATCGTTGATGGGGAAAACTGAGTTGAAGACAGCCTGCAAACCCACATCTTCCCGTTCCGGCGGGGGAACATCCATCTGCAGAAAGCGATGGTACGATTTTCTCTGAACTTCGATCAAATTGGGAATGGGAATGCTGGTATGGATCTTCGCAAAATCCATGCGATCCCGATACACATTCGAAGTGCTGATGTTGGTCATTTAAGAATTTACCTCGAAATGCTCAGTTAGGTTTCGACGTGCCTTTGGGGAGAGCCCGACTCATGGGATAAAAAGCGGAAGGCACACGCAGGCCTTTATCCGCCTTTAAGCGTATGACGTTGTTTTTTAGCTTCCCCGAATCTGAAGGCCTGTGCACGGTGACCTCATATTGGGGTTTGACGTTCGCGATCAGGCCTGCCCTTTCGGGCAGACCTTAAACAATAGATTAAGCGTACAGAGCAGCCTGTAAACATCAGCGCCTGCACGCGAGCTCGGACAAGTAAATCGCGCTACTTGATCTCTACAGTTGCGCCGGCTTCTTCGAACTTCTTCTTGATTGTTTCGGCCTCTTCCTTGGAGACGCCTTCCTTTACAGGTTTCGGAGCTCCTTCGACCAGGTCCTTGGCTTCTTTGAGGCCGAGGCTTGTCACTTCACGGACGGCCTTGATCACGTTGATCTTCTTTTCACCGATCGCGCTCAGAACAACGGTAAATTCCGTTTGCTCTTCCGCGGCAGGCTTTGCCTCGGCTGCGGGTCCAGCGCTCATCATCATCGGCATCCCAGCCGCCGCGCTAATGCCGTACTTTTCTTCGAGGCCCTTTACCAGATCTGAAATCTCCAGCATCGTTGCCTGATCGATCCATTCCATAACTTCGTTTTTTGTAATCGCCATCGTAAACTCCTATAGGATTGATAGAAATGAATTGCCGAATTTGTATGGACTCCCTACTTTTGAACCTGCTTCAAGACCAGGGCCAAATTTCGCACAGGAGCTTTCAGAACCGTAGCAAGTCTCTGCAAAGGCGCCTTGAGAATGAAGACCAACTTGCTCAACATTACCTCTCTGGAAGGCATTGAAGCGATCGCCTGAATTTCGCTCGTGGGGACAACCTTGCCTTCAACCAGCGCCGCTTTGAACGCAAAGTTTGGATTGCCCTTGCTTATTTCAGTCAAGAGCTTGGCCAGCCCGACAACATCTTTGTGATGGTACGCTACAGCGGTCGGCCCTTCGAAAAAGGGCTCAAGTTGCTCCAGCTTTGTCTGCTTGGCGGCCAGCAGACGCAAGCGTGTTCTTGACCACCACGTAACACCCATCGATTTCGCGTATTTTTCTTCGCAGTTCGGTGGCATCCACCACCTTCAAACCCCGATAGTTAATCAAAAATGCGCTATCGAGTGATCGAAACTGCTCGCCCAGCGATTCCACCGTCTGTTGCTTTTCTTCTTTATTCATTAGGAAAAACCCTATGAGCACTAAGCCTGACTGCAACAGCTCACCTCCGCGGCGAACTGTCGGCAGGCAATATTAAGCGTGAGTCGCGATGGAGGCCTCATCAATCCAAATTCCAGGACTCATCGTAGAAGAAATAGAAATACTCCTTACATACTTGCCTTTGCTGCTGGCGGGTTTAGCTCGAATAACCGCGTCTATCAAGGCTTTGGCGTTCTCGTACAAGCTCTTTTCTTCAAACTGGATTTTTCCGCAGGGCGCATGGATAATTCCGGTTTTATCAACCCGGAATTCCACTTTTCCGGCCTTAATCTCCCGAATCGCCTTCCCCACTTCAAAAGTAACCGTGCCGGTCTTTGGATTGGGCATCAGGCCCCGAGGGCCCAGCACCTTTCCCAATTTGCCGACGCTTCGCATCACATCCGGGGTTGCGACCACGGCGTCAAAATCCAGCCAACCGCCCGCGATCCGCTCAACGATATCGTCGCCGCCGACTTCATCTGCGCCGGCATCCCGAGCTTCTTTCACCTTGTCGCCGGAAGCGACAACGATGACTCGTTTGCTCTTCCCCAAGCCGTTAGGAAGCACCACGGTGCCGCGCACCATTTGATCCGCGTGTTTCGGATCGACCCCCAGCTTCATCGAAATCTCGACGGTTTCGTTAAACTTGGCATAGGCGATTTTCTTCAGCAAAGGCACCGCCTCGTCAAGCCTATACAGCTTTTGTTCCCGGGCAGCGGCAGCTTTCGTATAATTCTTTCCCGCCTTAGGCATTGCAGTACACCCCTTACGAATTACGAATTACGAGTTACGAAGCACGATTGGATCCCACGGATTCATTCGTATTTCGTAATTCGTCAATTATTTTCTACTTCCACACCCATACTTCGGGCAGTGCCCATAACAATTCTGATGGCAGCTTCAATGTCGGATGCGTTGAGATCGGGCATTTTCAGCTGCGCAATCTCCCTCACATCCTTCATCGATACTTTTCCCACTTTTGTCTTATTCGGCTACTCCCGATCCCTTGGCGATGTTGGCAGCCTTTTTGAGCAGTATCGCGGCCGGAGGAGTTTTGGTAATAAAGGAATATGTGCGGTCGCTATAAACGGTCACAACTACCGGTATAATGAGCCCTTCCTGTTTTGCGGTTTTTGCGTTAAATGCCTTGCAAAAATCCATGATATTCAGGCCATGAGGCCCCAGTGCCGATCCCACAGGAGGAGCCGGCGTTGCTTTTCCGGCATCCACTTGCAGTTTCACATTCGCAATAATCTTTTTTGCCATCTCTAAACTCCATCTTTCGAATTACGATGACGAATTACGAGCGATAACCCGATGCATCCGAAATTCGTAATTCGTAATTCGCTAGGCCTTTTCCACCTGCTCCGTTTCCAGTTCCACAGGAGTGGCACGCCCAAGAATCGTAAGCATCACCTTCAACGTGTTTCTATCGGGATTCACATCCTCGACCACTCCCGTAAAGTCTTTGAAAGGCCCGTCGGTAATCTTGACCGAATCGCCGCGGTCAAAGGTAAACTTCGGCTTTGGCTGATCCGCCGTAACCGAAACCCGATTGACGACCTCGTTGATTTCCTCTTCCGTCAGAGGCGTCGGTTTTTTCCCCGTGCTGATAAAGCCTGTGACCTTGGGAGTGCCGCGCACAATATGCCAGGCTTTATCCGTCATATCCATTTCAACCAGGATATATCCGGGAAAGGTCAATTTTGTGGTAACTATCTTTTTCCCGCTTTTGGTCTCGACCACATCTTCCGTGGGAATCAGGATTTGCCCGATGCACTCACCCAGTTCGTACGCCTGGATGCGGTTCATGAGGCTCTCCGCGACCTTGCGCTCATATCCGGAGTAGGTATGAATGATGTACCACTGCTTCGAATTATCCATGCTTACGTCTCAGGGCTGCACCGACATGCGCGCGAAAAATGTATGCCATTCCATTCCCTACAATGAAATCCGCTACATAAAGGAAAAATCCGAAGAAAAACACCGCCACAATCACTACGAGTGTTGTCCCCGTTACTTCACGTCGCGCCGGCCACGATACATTATTAAGCTCTTTCCGCGTATCTTTGAGGAAATCGAAAATATTTCGAAACCATCCCCTCACTTTTTCGAAAAATTCTTTCATTCGCAAGGCTCCGCAAACGTATATCCGGCCATCGCAGACATGGCAGCCGGAACGGCGATCTGAAACTGGCAGGCCAGGAGGGACTCGAACCCCCAACATGCGGTTTTGGAGACCGCCGCTCTACCATTCGAGCTACTGGCCTGTACACATATCATTTCCATAATGCGCGACCTTCGCTCAGCGAGTTTCCTTGTGCGGCGTGTGAGCACGGCAACGATTACAGAACTTCTTAAACTCCAGCCGCTCTGTCGTGACCTTCTTGTTCTTCGTCGACGTATAGTTGCGGCCTTTGCACTTGGTGCATTCAAACGTAATAATATCTCGCATGGCTGTCCCGGCTTATTCCAGAATATCAGAAATGGTCCCGGCGCCGACGGTACGGCCGCCTTCGCGGATCGCAAACCGCAATCCCTTTTCCATCGCTATCGGTGTGATCAATTTGATCGTCAGCATGACGTTGTCGCCCGGCATCACCATCTCCGTCCCTTCCGGCAACTCCGCGACTCCCGTCACATCCGTCGTCCTAAAATAAAACTGCGGCCGGTACCCGTTGAAAAACGGCGTGTGCCGCCCGCCTTCTTCCTTCGTCAATACGTACGCCTGCGCCTTGAAATGCGTGTGCGGCGTGATGCTCCCCGGCGCCGCGATCACCTGCCCGCGCTCCACGTCTTCCTTGTTCGTCCCGCGCAGCAGCAGACCCACGTTGTCTCCCGCCAGCCCTTCGTCCAACAGCTTCCGGAACATCTCCACGCCCGTCACCACGCGCTTCACCGTCGGCCGGATCCCTACGATCTCGATCTCCTCGCCTACCCGAACCTTCCCGCGCTCCACTCTCCCCGTCGCCACTGTCCCGCGTCCCGAGATCGTGAATATGTCTTCCACCGGCATCAAAAACGGCTTCTCAATTTCCCGCTTCGGAATCGGCACATACTTGTCTACCGCTTCCATCAACTCCAGTATCTGCTTCTCCGCTTCCGGATCCCCTTCAATCCCCTTCAGCGCACTCACCCGCATGATCGGGATGTCGTCGCCGGGAAATTCGTAGAACGATCAGCAGCTCCCGAACTTCCAACTCCACCAGATCCAGCAATTCCGGATCATCCACCATGTCGACCTTGTTCAACGCCACCACGATGCACGGCACTCCCACCTGGCGCGCCAGCAGAATGTGCTCTCTCGTCTGCGGCATCGGCCCGTCCGCCGCCGATACCACCAGGATCGCGCCGTCCATCTGCGCCGCGCCCGTGATCATGTTCTTGATGTAGTCCGCATGACCAGGACAGTCCACGTGCGCATAGTGCCGGTTCGGCGTCGAATACTCCACGTGCGCCGTCGCGATCGTGATCCCTCGCGCCTTCTCTTCCGGCGCGTTGTCAATCGAGTCAAACGACCGCACCGCGATCTTCGGGTCCTTCTTGTGCAGCACCATCGTGATCGCCGCCGTCAACGTCGTCTTCCCGTGATCTATGTGCCCTATCGTCCCTATGTTTACGTGAGGCTTACTACGATCAAATTTCTCCTTGGCCATACTCGCATCTCCTGGCTTATGCGCCGGGTCATTTATTTCTTAATAATAATTACTTCGCCCTAACCCCGATTATTCCAAGCAGCTTTACACACTCGGTGGAGCCCACGACCAGGATCGAACTGGTGACCTCGTCCTTACCAAGGACGCGCTCTGCCGACTGAGCTACGTGGGCTGGGTTCTGGAGCGGGAGACGGGACTCGAACCCGCGACCAATAGCTTGGAAGGCTATGACTCTACCACTGAGTTACTCCCGCTCTCTAAGCAAACGTGGTGGAGAGGGGAGGATTCGAACCTCCGTAGTCCCGAAGGACGCTGGGTTTACAGCCCAGTGCCATTAACCGCTCGACCACCTCTCCAAATAAACACAAGGCATGGGAACTTTCTGCAATGCTTTGGTCTTCCGCCAAAATGGAGTCCAGGGAGCTTACAGGTGAGCCGGAACCGATTCAACAATTTGCATCCGGTATAACCGCCGAAGCTGGGTCCCGCAATCCCAAGTTCTACTGCTACTTTACGTCCTTCGCTACTGGAGCTGGCGAGAGGATTTGAACCCCCGACCGGCTGATTACAAATCAGCTGCTCTACCAGCTGAGCTACGCCAGCATTGACAAAGTTTTTACTCTAACATGTCAAACTTGTCTCTGCAACCCCAAAAAACATCTTTCGACAACATTAAAAAGCACTTATGCCTCGGATTCCAGATTCCGAGATTCCAGATTCCAGACAGATTCCAGGTTGCTGATTACTGATTTTCTGCACGCCTTGGCCTGTATCCTGAAACTGGAATCTGGAATCTGGAATCCGGAATCGTTTTGTGCGCAGGCTACATGCGAAAAATGCTTCCGTGATGATATTTACTGACGATGTCCGTCAGCTTTCGGTCAAAAAACCGGGATTTAATCAATCCGAGCCGCTGGAGCAGGAAACGCAGCATGACGCCGGCCGTTTTTATTCCATAGATGGTGCTCACCTTGAAATTCACGCTGGATGCTTCCGGAAAATAGCGAGCCTGAACAGGAATCTCCGTAATTCTAAACCCCATATAAACCGCCTGCGCAATCATCTGGGAATCAAAAACGAAGTCGTCGGAATTCAGCAGAAACGGCACCGTCGTGAGGAAGCTCGCGGCTGTAAGCGCGAAATCCGCTGTGGCAATCGGTGAGCTTCTTTCCGTAAATGATGTTTTCCGCCGTCGTGAGCACCCGATTCGCCAGGTATTTCCAGAAGGGCATCCCCCCTTTGAGAGCGCCGCCATTGAGGATGCGCGAACCCATGACCATATCCGCCTTGCCCGATATGATTGGCGCCACAAGTTCGGGGACGAGTTTCGAATCATACTGATGGTCCGGGTGCAGCATCACAACGACATCCGCGCCCTCTTTCAGAGCTTCAAGGTAGCAGGTCTTCTGGTTTCCGCCATAGCCCCGATTCTGAATATGAATGACAACCGACAATCCGAGAGCGTGCGCGATCTCAACGGTTTGATCCTGGCTGACATCATCCACCAAGAATGATTTTATAAATCTTCTCTTTGGGAATATCGGCGTACGTCTTTTCAAGCGTTTTCGCAGCATTGTACGCAGGCAAAACAATTATAATTCGAGCATCCGAAACCATCAGACAGTCCCCGAATTGATAAGATATTTTGCCGCCACCGTCTCAAAAGAGCTCGATGCCGGAATGCCCTGCTTCAGCTGGCGCAGCACAGCCAGATCCGATGTCCACACAGTATTTCCGGGAGCGATCAGGCAGCGGGATTTGGGCTCATGCGTGGGGCAGAACCTGCCGTCCTTGATAAAATAATAATCGTCACTCGCCTCGGTGGCATACGGATGCATCAGCGGCGGGATATCGTCCGGCTTGAACCAGAGCTTGATTTCCCGCTCCGCTTCTTCATCGGTCGCTGAAGCATGAATCAGGTTATCCATGCGCTCGCTAATCATCTTGCCCTCCGCATCCAGCAGCGGAACGATCGTGCCCAGCGCGCGGATGCATCCCGGCTTATCTTTCCTGGCACCATGCGGGATTTGTCGGACCGGCAATCTCACGAATCTTTTTGACGGCATTCGGTCCCTGATACACGATGGCGATGACTTTTCGCTTCCACGGCTCATCCGGATAATGGATAGCCCCCATGATGTAGTCCAAGAGCGACGGGAAAAAAATCTTTCCCTTGTGTTCCGCGTAATGCTCTTCCGCCAGCATGGCGCTGACTTGCACGATCTTGGTGGCTGAAAGATGAAGGCCGGTATGAAATTCCGATAGTTGTGAAAGCATGTACCCGGTAAGCGAATTCTTGAGTGCGTCAGGCTTGATCAGTACCAGTGTCTGTTCCAGTTTTCCGTTGTCCATAGCGCATCCTTTATAAAATAGCGCCCTATTATGACATATCTTGATTCGAGATTCGAGATTCGAGATTCAAATTCGAGAATCCGGATTCCTGATTCTGTATCCGACACTTTTTGAATAGTCGGGGTCGGGGTCGGTATCGGGGTCGAGAAACAAAAAAGCAAAATCCGATATCGATTCCGATACCGACCCCGATTCCGATTCCGGATTGTGGATTCCCGATCGCACAGATTTTAATCCGGAATCCGGAATCTCGAATCTGGAATCATGTTACTTATCCTATGCATTTGACCTTAACCAAACCAAGCCTTATACTTCATTATGTAGCATATACCGATGGGGGTGAACTGGATTCGACGGGGGTCAAGAGGCGATAGAGGCATGTCGAGTTGCCCGCGACTCGTAAAAATCGTGGAAATAACTTAACTGCTGATAATCAATTAGCACTGGCTGCTTAAGCAGCCACGTTCCGCCGCTCTTTCCTGCGGGAGCGGGCCGGGGCGTCACATAGCAGGATAGGTTGGGATTCAAGTTCCGGAATCTTTGACCGAAATTTAGGGACTAGCGAGAGCGCGCTCCTGCCAATCCGAACGTTGCGCTCGCGAAACTCTAACGGATTGGATACGCATGTAGTCTCTATTTGCTGAAGGTCTTCGGACGCGGGTTCGATTCCCGCCACCTCCACCAGCCTTCGCTAAAGCTCCGGCTGGCCAGCCGGAGTTTTAGCGAAGGCTGCCCGCCGTAGTCCGCCGACTTGTCCGCCGAAGCGCAGCGAAGGCGGAAGCACAGCGCAGGCGGACAAAGGAGGGCAACACCTTCAGCCAATGCCGTTCCTTCAAAAGACCGACCATTACGCGTTATAACAGCAATCCGCTTTGACGACGACCAACGTGCAGCGGGAGTAGAGCAAATTTCTATCAGATGATCCGCGCAAACAAACTCAAATTTCGTATCACTTCTTCCACCGTGATGTTTTCCAGGCAAGTATGATTGCTCCCCGCGGATGCACATCCTTCACATCCTTGGGTATTCCTGAGAATCGTCACATCATGCCCCAGAGGCGCCCAGTGTTGCGGCAGAGTCGGGCCGAATAGCACCATACAGCGCACCTTCAATGCCGCTGCCAGATGCGCAACGCCTGAGTCGTTGCCTAAAAACAGATCGCATTGTGCTACAACAGCAGCCAAAAGATTCAAGGACATTGCATCAAATACAATGGTCCCTTCCAAAGAAAGCGCAGACACAATCTGTTCTGCAAGCCGCCGCTCCGCAGAACCTTCAATAATCAAAAGCTTGCGTTTTTCCTGAATCGCCAGATGCCGCGCGACACCAATGAATCTCGAAACCGGCCATCGTTTGGCCGCGGACCCTGCGCCGGGATGCAGAGCGGCAAGGGGATCCCGCCCATTCCATCCGTGCGCCACCAGCCATTGTTTCCCTTCAGCGCGCAATTCAGAACTCAGAAGAATCGGGATTGGACCGGCTTCAGGAGCGTCGCCAAGATCCAGCGAATCAACAAAGAGTTGCGACACATGCCTCGCTTCCCCCGGTGCAGGCCGCCAGGAAGCAACAATGACATTGGGATGAATTTCTTTGAATTTTCTTGTGAATTCCCGATCGCCTCCGCCGGTCCACGAGACGATCCGGTCGTACGATCTCCAGAACTTCACGACTGATTCCGGCACGGAACCGGGAGCATATAGAGGATACAAAGGCAGCGCGGACAGCGAAATAATGCGCTCGGCATACCCGGAAAGTACGGGCACGAGGTGGTCGATATTACCTGCCACGGTTAACCGAGCGGCAGGAAACGCATTCCGAAGCAAGGCGACGGCCGGGAGCGAGAGCACAACATCTCCCAGGCCGCCTGGATGGATTACAAGGATTTCCACTATTCGATAATCATCGTATTCGACTGGTTCAGGTTTGCAATACTGACCTGTGCCGCGATTCTTTCCGCAATCTGAGCGAAAGCCTGGGCTACGAGCGATTTGGGATCCCCGGCCACAATGGGTTTACCGGCATCGCCCCCTTCGCGGAGCGCTACATCAAGCGGCACTTCGCCCAAAAAAGGCACGTCATATTTTGCAGCCGTTGCGGCGCCGCCGCCGTGGCTGAAGATGGAAGTGCGTTCCTTGCACTTGGGACACTGAAAATAGGACATATTTTCCACGATTCCCAGAATCTCGACCTTGACCTGGCGGAACATCATGATCGCTTTGCGCGCATCCTGAAGGGCCACGTCCTGAGGAGTGCTCACAATAACCGCTCCCATGAGCGGAACGGTTTGGGTCAGACTGAGCTGCACATCCCCTGTTCCCGGCGGAAGATCTATCAACAGGTAATCCAGTTCTCCCCAATCCACCTGGTGCAGAAATTGTTGAATGACACTGTGAAGCATCGGTCCACGCCAGATCAGCGGCGTATCATCGCTCGTCAAAAACCCCATCGACATGACGCGGACGCCGTAATTCGACAGGGTCTGGATGCGATCATCAAGCGCGTGAGGCCGTCCCTCGATCCCCATCATTAGCGGTATGTTGGGACCATAGATATCCGCGTCCAGGAGGCCGACAGATGCGCCAGCCTGAGCTAAGGCAACAGCCAAATTCACCGTAACTGTGCTTTTACCCACGCCGCCTTTGCCGCTACCGATGGCGACAATGTTTTTCACTCCTGGGATACCTTGTTTGCCGGCGGCCGCCGCGCTTCGCGACACCGAAGACGTCATACGAATTTGCACTTCCCGAACGCCGCTGACGCCCATGACAGCATCACGCGCCCACTGTTCCATCTCTTTTTTGACGGGACATGCGGGAGTCGTCAGCTCGATGGCAAACGATACGTTGCCATCAATAATTTTCAGATCCTTGATGAAATTGAGAGTCACAATATCTTTGTTCAAATCGGGATCTTTTACCGTACGAAGAGCATTGAGAACAGCCTGCTCCAGAGCTTTGCTATCATTAGCCATAGTAGAATACATCTCCGTTAGTCGTTAGTCGGTTGTCGTTGGTCGGTGCAGTCGGCAGTCGGCAGTCGGCAGTGGATTTCTGATACTAGATAATCTGCCAATTGTCAGATTACCGCATATTTTCAATTCCACGCTGCCGACTAACGACTGCTGACTAACGACTATAGCAGCTTAGCCATGGCCTCACCGATATCCGCAGGACTCAGTACGACGTGGATTCCGAACTGCTGCATGACCTCGATTTTTTCGGCAGCCGTTCCCTTCCCGCCTGAAATGATGGCCCCGGCGTGCCCCATGCGTCTGCCCGGCGGAGCGGTGCGCCCGGCAATGAATCCGACCACCGGCTTCTTCATGTTTTCTTTAATATATTTTGCCGCTTCTTCTTCCGCGGTTCCGCCAATTTCTCCCACCATAACGACGGCCTTGGTTTCAGGATCCTTATTGAATAGGGTCAACGCATCGATGAAGTTCGTGCCGATGACCGGGTCCCCGCCGATGCCAATGCACGTGGATTGCCCGATATTTCTCCCGGAAAGCTGATGGACCGCTTCATACGTCAGCGTTCCGCTGCGCGAAACCACGCCTACCCCGCCTTCCTTGAATATCTGTCCCGGCATGATGCCAATTTTGCACTTTCCGGGCGAAATAATTCCCGGGCAATTGGGACCTATCAGACGGCTCTTGGATCGGGAGACCAGCGTCATAGCGCGGACCATATCCAGCGTCGGAATCCCTTCGGTGATGCAGACAATCAGAGGAACGCCTGCGGACGTCGCTTCCATAATGGCATCCGCGGCAAAGGGTGGGGGAACAAAGATGACGGTTGCATTGACGCCCTCCTTCTCCACTGCTTCCTCGACGGTATTAAAGATCGGGATGCCTTCGTGCGTGGTCCCTCCTTTTCCAGGAGTTATGCCTGCCACCACTTTAGTGCCATAGGCTTTGCACTGCTGGGCATGGAAAGAGCCTTCCTTTCCGGTAATGCCTTGAACCGCTAAACGAGTGTTCGTATCAACGAGTATAGCCAACGCAATCCTCCTTACTTAGCAAGTGCAACAACCTTATCTGCTGCATCCTTCATTCCATTCGCAACCGTAAATTTGAGCCCCGAATCCCGGAGGATTTGTTGTCCCTTCTCGACGTTTGTACCTTCCAGACGAACGACGACCGGTATGTTTACGCCCATGGATTTGGCGGCTTCCACCACACCATTGGCGACGACATCGCACCGCACGATTCCCCCAAAAATATTTATGAGGACTGCTTTGACCTTGCCGTCTCCCAGAAGGATTTTGAATGCATTGCGAACCTGGTCTACGGTTGCTCCGCCGCCGACATCCAGGAAATTGGCCGGATTGCCGCCCGCGAGCTTAATGATGTCCATGGTCGCCATCGCCAGGCCGGCCCCGTTTACCATGCAGCCAATGGTCCCATCCAGGCGAATATAATTGATGTTGTAGCGCGAGGCTTCAATTTCGAGAGCATCCTCTTCGTAGAAATCCCGCAGTGCAAGCAATTCTTTGTGCCGATACGCTGCATTGTCGTCGAAGTTCAACTTGGCATCCAGCGCATACAGCTTGTTGGTCTCCGTGAGCAGAAACGGATTGATTTCAACGAGCGAAGCATCGACGGCTTCGAAAGCCTTATAAAGCGCCGCAATTATTTTGGTGGTTGGAGCCAGAAGCTCACCGGTCAATCCCAATTTGAAGGCGAGTTTTTTTAAAGAAAAGGGCTGCAGCCCGACGCTGGGATCAACGAATTCCTTGAATATCAGATGCGGAGTCTCTGCGGCTACCTTTTCAATATCCATACCGCCCGCCGGAGACACCATGATCACGGGACGCTGGGTCCCGCGATCTACCACGATGCCTAAATAGAATTCTTTTTTAATCGGAAGGCCTTCTTCGATCAGGACTCGCCGGACCGTGCGTCCTTCCGGCCCCGTCTGGTGAGTAACGAGGGTCATTCCGATCATCTTGCCGGCTATTTCCTCGGCCTCGGCCGGCGAAGAGGCGAGTTTGACTCCTCCGCCCTTTCCGCGCCCGCCCGCATGGATCTGAGCTTTTACAACCACAGTCCCGCCCAAACGCGAAGCTATGTCATACGCCTCATAGGGATTTGAGGCCACTTCCCCGCGCGGGATGGGAACACCAAATTGCGCTAGTACCTGTTTTGCCTGAAACTCATGTATCTTCACGATGATTCCTTGTTCCCGGAAAGCCCCCCTACGGATTTATCGGGTTCTATTGAACACATGAGGAAGCACCTGAAACGGTAGGGAGTTTCAGGTCATGGGCGTTATTCTATTGCGAAGGACAACGCGGTTCAAATGAAAACTCCGCTCCGGATCAGCTAAAAATTATTCGTGGGCGCTGCCCAAAGAGTCAAAATGAATCAAGGCAGTTCGCATTTGCCTTCAGAATATCGTTGGGGAAGTGAACGCCAGATCAATTTGGTAGCGCTACAGGGAATCGAACCCTGGTTTGATGGCTGAGAACCACCCGTCCTAGCCCCTAGACGATAGCGCCACGACCGTGAAGGATACTATCAAACAGCCCTAATGGCGTCAACTTTCAGATTCGAGATTCAAGATTTGAGAGATTGGGGTCACGTCCAAAATTCCGTTTGATCCTTTTTAAATAGTCGGGGCCGCCGAAATTGATTGGCAGAATGCCCTTTAATGCTTTCTCCGCCTTTATCAGTCGGAGTCGGGGTCGGAATCGGAGTCGAAAAACAAAACTCGATACCGATTCCGACCCCAACCCCGATTTTGTCTAAGATTGGGATTCGAGATTGGAGATTGGGAGGGGATGTCGAGGCGCGTATACTGTCAAAGTCTGGAGAATAATGAGGAGAATGGATTGGATAGAAAAAAAGTTGTCCTGGCGTCTCCGCGCGGATTCTGTGCCGGTGTAGTTCGCGCAATTGACAGCGTAAACCTGGCGCTCGAAGTTTACGGGCAGCCCATCTACGTTCGGAGAGAAATCGTTCACAACAAATTTGTCGTGAATGAACTCCGGCAGAAGGGCATTATTTTCGTCAATGAGCTCAATGAAGTGCCGATTGGAGGACGGGTTATATTCAGCGCCCATGGTGTCGCTCCGGAAATTTCAGCGGCTGCCATCAAACGTTCTCTCAAGGTCATCGATGCAACCTGCCCTCTGGTGACCAAAGTCCACCGGGAAGCGATCAAATATGCCCACATGGGATATACCATTATCTTGATAGGCCATTCCGATCATGACGAAGTTATCGGGACCCTTGGTGAGGTGCCAGGCTCCATCATGGTCCTTGACCCGGAAGCCGAAATCAAAGCGCTGGAAGTGCCGGACCCGAAAAAAGTCGTCTACCTTACTCAGACCACTTTAAGCCTGAACGACACCCGCGCTATCGTCGACAGGCTTCGCCAGCGGTTTCCGCTGATCACATCTCCCGCCTCCGAAGATATATGCTATGCAACGCAGAATCGCCAGAGCGCCGTACTGGATCTTGCCCGGAAAGCGGAGCTGATCCTCGTAGTGGGTTCGGCAAACAGCTCCAATTCGCGTCGTTTGGTGGAAGTGGCCCTGGGTGCCGGAACGCCGGCCTATCTTAATAGATGACATAGAAAACATCAAGCTTTCCTGGTTGGACGGTGTGCAGAGAATCGGTCTCACGGCCGGAGCATCCGCACCGGAGGAGCTGGTAGCGAGAGTAACAAACTATTTGAACGGATTGGGCTACCCGGATATCGAAACGACGGGCGGAATCGTGGAAAATGTTCAATTCTCACTCCCGCCGGAACTGACGTGATTCGAGATTCGAAATTCGAGATTCCGGAATCCGGATCCTTGATAGCTGACCGCTGACAGCTGATAGCTGATTCCTGAGGCCGATGTTGGAAATGGGCTTCACTTCGGCTATAGTTGACTGTTTATTATTTTACGGGCGCGTGGGATCCGGATTTTAGTTTTTGAAGAGCTGATTGGATTTATGGTTGAGGAATTTACATTCGTTACAGGAGCGACAGGTTTTATCGGAAGCCATGTTGTGCGGCAGCTTTTGCTGCGAGGCGACCGCGTAAGAATCCTGGCGCGCAATTCCAGCCGCAAATCGAATATCGAAGCTTTTGGCTGCGAAGTCTCCATCGGTGATCTCAGGGATTTGAGTTCACTCCTGCGTTGCGTACAAGGCTGCCGATTTGTCTATCACGTGGCTGCCGACTACCGGCTATGGGCCAAAAATCCTCAAGACATCTATGACAACAACGTCGGGGGCACGCGCAATCTGCTTTCCGCCTGCTGCGAAGCCGGAGTAGAAAAGGTCGTTTACACAAGCTCGGTGGGAACGATTGGGTTAAGGAAGAAGGGACGCCCTGCGGATGAAGACAGCCCGGTCGAGCTGGATGATATGATCGGGCATTACAAACGCTCCAAATTTATGGCCGAGCAGGTCGCAAAGGAGTTCGCCGCCTCCGGTCTTCCGGTAACGATCGTCAACCCAACCACCCCGGTGGGCACCGGGGACATCAAGCCAACCCCAACGGGAAGAATCATACTCGAAGCCATTAAAGGCCATATGCCCGCCTATGTTGAAACGGGATTGAATATTGTAGGAGTGGAGGATGTTGCTCGAGGGCATCTTCTGGCGGAAGCCAAGGGGCGCATCGGCGAGCGCTACATCCTGGGCGGAGAGAACTGGAGTCTGGAGGAAATCCTGGATGCGTTGGCCCAAATCTGCGGGAAACACACGCCGCGTTTCCGGATCCCATGGACGTTGGCGCTTATTGCGGGGACGCTGGAAAACTTTGTAATGGGATCCATATTGCGGCGAGAGCCCCAGATACCCCTCGAGGGCGTGCGGATGGCCCGATATAAAATGTACATCAGCAGCGAGAAGGCTCGGAGAGAATTGGGCTATAACCCGGGGCCCGCGGAAAAAGCGTTGCGTGAAGCAGTGGAGTATTTCCGTCACGAATGGCAGCCCGATTCAGCCCAGGATCGGGTCTCCAATTTGCGCGCGAAACCGATTTAGTTTTATGGCTGCAAAGACAAGAGAAAACAGGCAAACGGCAATTTCGGAAATGGACAGGCCGAGATCAGCAGAGGGAGGGCAGATGCGGGCCGCGGTATATCGTGGCCCATCCCTCATTTCACTGGAAAATGTTCCCGTGCCGGAGATTTCCGACGGGCGAGATCCTCGTCCGCGTGCACTCCTGTGGCGTCTGCGGAACGGATCTCAAGAAAATTGAGTATGGCCTTGTCCCGCCTCCACGGATTTTCGGGCACGAATTTGCGGGCGTCATTGTTGAAAAGGGATCCAAAGTCACCCGTTTTCAAGTGGGAGACCGCGTAGCTGCGTACCACCACATCCCCTGCCGGAAATGCTTTTACTGCCAGAAGAAGCTCTTTTCACAATGCGAGTTTTACAGACGCACGGGCACCACGGCAGGATTCGAACCTGCCGGCGGAGGATTCGCCGAATACGTTCGAGTGATGGATTGGATCGTCGAAGAAGGAACGATTTTGATCCCCGAAGACGTGAGTTTCGAAGAAGCAAGTTTCCTCGAACCGCTGAACACGTGTCTGAAAGCCCTGGAGACGGCCGAACTCGAAACAGGCGAAGTTGTCGTCGTTTATGGACAAGGACCTGTCGGACTGATTATGATGCAGTCGGCGGCATACGAAGGCGCGCGGGTGATCGGGCTGGATTTCCTGGAAAGCAGGCTGGCGCTATCAAGAGAATTGGGAGCCGAACTGGCGCTCAATCCGGAGAAAGACAATATCGAGGAGGCGGTGGCCCGGATTACGGAAGGACGAGGAGCGGATCTGGCAATTGTCGCAGCGGCAAATCCCCGCGCCATCGAAGACGCACAGCGCATCGTTCGGAGAGGCGGGCGGGTTCTGCTTTTCGCACAGACCGTGGCCGGAGAGATGATCCCGGTCGACGCGTCCCGCATCTGTGTGGAGGAAAAGAAACTCATCGGCAGCTATAGTGCCTCGATAGAGCTTCAAGAGAAGGCCGCTCATATGATATTTAACAGAAAAATCAATGTGGCCAGGCTGATCAGCCACAGATTCTCACTGGAGCTGCTTTCGGAGGGGATTTACTTGGCGTCTCATCCTTCTGAGCATTCGCTAAAGGTCGTGATACAGCCATGAGAGAACTGATGAAGGTTACCAGAGAGAAGATGACCGCAGCCGTTCTGTATGGAAAGCGGGACGTGCGCATTGAGCAGATCCCCATTCCGCGCGTGGAAGCAGGAGAGGTTTTGGTGCGCATCAAGGCGGCCCTCACGTGCGGAACGGACCTTAAAGTCTACCGCCAGGGATTTCACGCGCGCATGATTGTACCGCCCGCTGTGTTCGGGCATGAGCTTGCGGGAGTGGTGGAAGAAGTCGGCGAAGGCGTAGAGAGCTTTTCTCCCGGGATGCGCGTAGTAGCCGCCAACTCCGGCCCCTGCAACGAATGTTTCTTCTGTGAGCGGCATCTGGCAAACCTCTGTGAGAATCTTCAGTTCATCAACGGCGCCTATGCGGAGTTCATAAAGATTCCCGAGTCCATAGTCCGCCAAAACCTTCTGATTCTGCCGGACAACGTTGGATTCCGCGAAGCGGCCCTGGTCGAACCTCTTGCCTGCGTACTCCGCGCCGTGGAAAAAACGGAGATTGAAGAGGGAGACACCGTAGTCGTCATCGGGATAGGCCCCATAGGACTGATGTTCGTCCAGGTCCTGAAATCGATGGGGGCCCGGGTAGTGGCGCTGGGGAACCGCAGTTCACAGCTTGCCATGGCAAAAGTCATGGGTGCGGATCATGTTGTGGATTCCACGCACTCCAACGTGGTGGAGCAGGTGCGGAAAGTGACCAGCGGCGGACGCGGCGCCGATGTGGTAATCGAAGCGGTGGGATTGAAAGAAACGTGGCAGCAGGCTCTGGGTATGGTGCGCCGTGGAGGAACGATCAATCTTTTCGGCGGCTGCCCCTCCGGCACACACATTCCTCTCGACAGCACTCTCATTCATTATTCCGAGATTACCATCAAAGCAAATTTTCATCATACGCCGCGCCACATCCGCGAAGCCCTGGATGCAATTCACCGGGGCAGACTGAACGCTCAAAGCCTCATCACAGGAGAAGAACGCCTCAGCTCCCTGGGCAGCGTACTGGAACGATTGTTAAACCGGAATGGGGACCTTAAAATAGCCATCATTCCTTAAATTCGTTCCAGGGGAGATTTTCAGCACCCGCGGAGATATGCATGGGACCGGAACTGCTTGCGTCGTACAGATCCGCCGAAGCTGTTGCTCGCAGCCGCAGCAACTTCTATTATTCGTTCGTGGTGCTTCCTTCGGAAAAGCGGCGCGCCTTCTGCGCCGTTTATGCCTTCATGCGCTATTGCGACGACATTTCCGACGGCAATGCCGACCATGAAGTAAAACAAACCCAACTGCGCGACTGGCGGTCTCAGCTCGATGCGGCCTTTGCCGGCAGCGTCCAGGGAAATCCCATCCTCCCTGCTTTCCGCGACACCGTGAACAACTTCTCGATCCCCGCGCAGTACTTTCACTGGATTATCGACGGCGCCGAAATGGATCTGGGTGTCGTTCGATATGAAACATTCACGGATCTTTACAAATATTGTTTCAACGTCGCCTCCGCGGTAGGTCTCGTCTGCCTGCAGATATTCGGATACAAGGATGAGCGCGCCCGGGAATACGCCGAACAGTGCGGCGTTGCGTTCCAGCTCACCAATATCCTAAGGGATGTCAAGGAAGACGCCGAAAGCGGGCGCATTTATCTGCCGCTGGAAGATCTCAGAAAATTCGGATATACGGCGGAGGAACTTCGACGGGGGGTAGTGGACGAGCGGTTCCGGAGACTGATGGAATTTGAAGCCGAAAGAGCTCGGGAATATTATGCCGCCGCGCGACACCTTCTCCCTTTGGTTGAGGGTTCAAGCCGGCCGGCGCTCTGGGCTATGATACAAATCTATGAGCGCATACTCGATAAAATAGAGGGGCAACAGTTTGACGTGTTCCGTCATCCGATTCACCTTGCCGGCGCCGAAAAACTCTCCATCGCGCTCAAGGCGCTTGGAATGCGTTTTTTCGGCAGACGGGGATTTAGGACACAAAATGCCCACTAGCAGGAGACGTCGCGGTATGAACGCCGAACATGAATATAAAGATACCCGGAATACTTCTACTGGGAACGCAGATCCGGCGCCCGGTATTCTGCACACCCCCGCCGACAGCGAAAACGATGCGGCCGAACAGGTCCGCAAAGCATTGTCTCAGGCTACAGAGTGCCTGAATTCCATGCAGGATGCTTCCGGCTTCTGGTGCGGGGAACTGGAGGGAGACTCCATCCTCCAGAGCGAATATATCCTGCTGAAATTCATCATCGAACAGGAACATGATCCGCGGCTTCCTAAGATTGCCAACTACTTGCGCATGCAGCAGCGAACGTCGGACGGAGCCTGGGTGCAATATCCGGGAGGCAAGCCGGACCTGAGCGCAACCGTCAAAGCATACTTTGCGCTGAAATTATTGGGCGACAGCATCGACGCCCCGCATATGAAACAAGCCAGGGAACTGATCCTGTCGCTGGGGGGTGCCGAACAATGCAACACCTACTCCAAATTCTATCTGGCAGCACTGGGCCAGATGCACTACGACTCGGTGCCCACCATTCCGCCGGAACTGGTCCTCCTGCCCAAATGGTTTTATTTCCATCTGGACAAAGTGTCCGCGTGGTCCCGCACCATGATCATGCCGCTGGCCGTGATTTCGAGCTATCGTCCTGTCCGTCAGCTGCCGGCGCCACGAAGCATTATGGAGCTATATGTCGGCCACGATTATGTGCATCGCCCGTTTATTGAATTCAACAAGCAGCTCTTGAGCTGGAAAAACCTGTTCCTGGCCATCGACAAAGGACTAAAGCTCCTGGAAAAGAGCAAACTGAAACCACTGCGCCGCAACGCACTGCAGAAAATAGAAAACTGGATCATTAAGCGGACCGACGGCCAGCGCTCAGACGGGTTGGGCGCCATCTTTCCGCCAATGGTCTACATCATCATCGCCCTCCGCTGCCTGGGCTACTCGATGGATGATCCGCGGGTCAAGGAAGCCGTGCACCAACTCGACCGGCTCATGATCGAGGACGAGGACTGTATTCGACTGCAGCCTTGCTTCTCGCCGATCTGGGATACGGGAATCGCCGCCTACGCCCTGTGCGAAGCGGGATTCAACCGGAAACATGCGTCCATGCGCCAGGCGGTCAATTGGCTGGTCGAAAAAGAGTGTCGCAGCTTCGGCGACTGGAAAGCCAACATCCAAGAGCACGTCGAGCCTTCCGGCTGGTATTTCGAGTTTAATAATTCCTATTACCCCGACGCCGACGACACAGCGATGGTCACCATGGCGTTATTGCGATCGGGATGCGATGAGGGCAAACTCCCCGCCGAGCGCGGAATAAAGTGGCTGCTGGCAATGCAGAACGAGGACGGAGGATGGGCGGCCTTCGACAGAACGATAAACCGGCCGATCCTGGAATACATACCTTTCGCCGACCACAACGCGATCCAGGATCCTTCCTGTCCGGACATCACCGGGCGCACCCTCGAATGCCTCGGGCACTTCGGTTTCCGCCCGGATGCTCCTGCCGTCCAGAAAGCGGTGCACTTTATCGAATTCGAGCAGGAACCTGAGGGCTGCTGGTTCGGCCGATGGGGCGTGAATTACATTTACGGAACCTGGCAGGTCGTCTGTGGCCTGCAAACCGTCGGCGTGGATATGAACCAGCCCTGGATTCAAAAGGCCGGGGAGTGGCTGCGCAGCGTCCAGAAAGAAGACGGCTCTTTCGGCGAATCCGCCGACACCTACGAAGATCCTTCGCTCAAAGGCACTGGCCCATCGACAGCATCTCAAACGGCGTGGGGAACCATGGCCCTCATGGCCATTTATGGTCCGAACGACCCCGATGTCATCCGGGGAATTCAATGGCTTCTCGATACGCAATTGGAATCGGGAACATGGGATGAGCAGTGGTTCACGGGCACGGGCTTCCCTCGAGTTTTCTATCTTCGGTATCATCTTTACCGTCTGTACTTCCCGATTATGTGCTTCGGGCGATGGTTGACGGAGAGCAGTCGGCAGTCGGCAGTCGGCGGTCCGGCGACTGCGGGATTCAGTCCCGAAGGGACGGTGCAGCAAAACCCAGGGTAGAAGAGCACG
Organism: uncultured Acidobacteriota bacterium; assembly: GCA_963761825.1. GTDB lineage: Bacteria > Acidobacteriota > UBA6911 > UBA6911 > UBA6911 > UBA6911. Next base: position 22,873 of record CAVXIH010000016.1, on the reverse strand, counting down.
CGATAGCGGGCTCTGGAACCCTGGGTTACGGATAGGACTTAGCAAAAGCCCTGAAAGGGCGATGCAGACTGCGCCGCCCTTTCAGGGCTTTCTTCCCTTCGTCTCCCCACCCAGGGTTTCGGCCGCTTCGCGCCCTCCACCCTGGGCTTTGCTGCATCGCGCTTTCAGCGCTCGGTCCAAGGGAGAGGTCCCCTTTCAGTAGATTACCGACTGCCGACTGCTTTCCCCAACTCCACGCTTGTGACCTTTCCGATGTTGTGCGAAAATGCGACTCTTTCGAATACGATAGGGAGCAAGACTGCAATGAGCGGAAAAATACCGGTGGGCGTCCTCGGCGCGACGGGAGCTGTGGGACAGAAATTCATCAAATTGCTGGAAGGACATCCGTGGTTCGAAGTGACCGAAGTCGCAGCCTCCGAAAGAACTTCGGGAAAGCTTTACGGAGACGCCGTCTCCTGGAAACAGACAACTCCCATTCCGGAAGCCGTGCAGTCGTTGGAAGTGAAACCATGCACGCCAGACCTGAAGTGCCGCATTGTCTTCTCGGGACTGGATGCGAATGTCGCAGGCAGGATAGAAGATGACTTCGCCCAGGCCGGATATATCGTTCTCAGCAATTCGAAGAATCACCGGCTGGATGAAGATGTGCCGCTCGTCATTCCGGAAGTGAATCCCGAACACCTGGGATTAATACCGATTCAGCGCCAGAATCGAAAATCGACCGGCTACATGGTGACCAACGCGAACTGCACGACCATGTTCCTGGCAATGGCTCTGGGACCGATTCACAAAGCGTTCAAGATCGAAAAGGTCTTCATGGTATCCATGCAGGCGGTATCGGGCGCCGGCTACCCGGGAGTTCCCTCGCTCGACATCCTCGGCAATGTAATTCCTTATATCGGCGGTGAAGAAGAAAAGGTGGAAATTGAAACCCGCAAAATTCTCGGGACTTTCAACGGCCGAACGATCGACTTGGCCGATTTTCCGGTCAGCGCGCAATGCAACCGCGTCGCCGTCGAAGACGGCCACACGGAGTCCGTTTCAATAAAGCTGGCGACGAAAACCACTGCAGCGGAAATCGCCTCTTTGCTGCGGAATTTTTCCGGCGTACCGCAGCAGCTTCGGTTGCCGAGCGCTCCGGAAAAACCCTACCTGGTAATGGATGCTCCGGACAGGCCTCAGCCGCGTTTCGATGTGAACCGCTCTATGGGCATGGCCACCTGCGTGGGGCGCATCCGACCCTGTTCGATTTTTGATTTCAAACTTACATTAATGGGCCACAACACAGTCCGCGGAGCGGCAGGAGCCTCCATCCTGAATGCGGAACTGCTTAAAGCCCAGGGATTCCTGGAATAGATCATGATAGTCTGCAAATTCGGCGGCACCTCGGTTCAAGATGCGGAAGCGATGACGCGCTTGGCGCAAATCATTTACGCAAGGATTAAGCAGCAGCCTGTTGTTGTAGCCTCCGCCATGGGCAAAACAACCAATCAGCTGCTTGAAGTCGCGCAGACGGCTGCGAAGGGGAAACGGCAGGAAGCGCTGGATCTGCTCACAAAAATAAAGGAAAAGCATCTCAAAGAAGCGCAGAAATTGGGAATCGCCGTCACGGAAGACTGGGTCGCCGAGGCGATCAGCGCCTACTTCAAGGAGATGCGCGACCTCGTCAAAGGCCTGGCGGCTCTGCGTGAACTGACGCCTCGCGTCATGGATGCAATGGCCAGCTACGGCGAACGCCTGTCCACCGCAATCCTCACACAGGTCCTGGAAAACAACGGCATGCCGGCTCAGCTCATGGACGCCCGGCAATGCATCGTCACGGATGACAATTTCACGCGGGCAGGCATCCTGTTTGACCTCACCGATGCTGCAGTCGCCGAGCACCTGAAGCCCGTCCTCAAAGCGGGAAAGATCCCGGTTTTCCAGGGATTCATCGGCCGCACCACCAGCGGAAGCACCACCACAATCGGGCGGGGAGGCTCCGATTACAGCGCCGCCATTGTTGGCGCAGCGCTGGACGCGGATGACATCCAGATATGGACCGATGTGGACGGCATCATGACGACGGATCCGCGCATGGTCAAAGAAGCGCGGCGCATCAAATCCATCTCTTTCAATGAAGCGGCAGAACTTGCCTATTTCGGAGCGAAGGTGCTCCACCCGGCGACTATCATCCCCGCTGTGCGCAAGAACATTCCCGTGCATGTGCTCAACAGCTACAAGCCGGACCAGCAAGGCACCATCATCACCGATGAAGCGCCTCCTTGCGAGAATCCCGTAAAAGCCATCGCATTCAAAAGCGGAATTACGGTCGTCAATGTCGCGTCCACCCGCATGCTGATGGCCTATGGTTTCCTGAATAAGATCTTCGAAATTTTCGCGCACTACAAAGTGCCCGTCGATGTAGTCGCCACGTCGGAGGTCTCCGTATCCCTCACCGTAGATGAGACGTCGGAGCTTTGGGACATCGTTACCGAACTGAAAAAAGTCGGCGAGGTCAACGTCGAAGGCTCCAAATCCATCGTGTGTTGCGTTGGCGACAATCTCAAAAACATCCCGGGAGTGCCGCACATCGCTTTCAGCGCTCTTCAGGATTTGAAAATTCAAATGATTTCTCAAGGAGCTTCGGCCATCAATATCACGTTCGTCATCGACGACGAACGGCTCCCGGAAGCCGTGAGAGGATTGCACGACGCGTTTTTTAAAAAAGTCGATCCGCTCATCTTTGAATAAGTTTGAATACAGCAATCACACGGGCTATCCCCTGTTGCGATAGCCCCAGCAAGGAGGTCCGCCTATGAGAATCGCGCTGTTAGGCTACGGCAAGATGGGCAAGCTGGTGGAGATGATCGCGCTGCGGGAAGGCTGGCAGGTCGACCCGAAGCTGGATATCAACGACAATGCAGACGGGAAAGGCATCACATTCGCTGCCATGGAAGGCGTCGATGTCGTCATCGAATTCAGCCAGCCCGAGGCGGTGATTGCCAACATCGAAGCGGCTGCGCGGGCGGGAGTCAACATAGTCGTCGGAACAACCGGATGGTCCGATCAGCGCGCTAAAGTGGAGCAAATTGTTCGCGATTCCGGCATCGGCCTGATATACGGCGCCAATTTTTCGCTTGGCATGAATCTCTTCTTTGAAATTGTGTCGCATTCGGCACGGCTTGTCGGAATGCTCCCGCAATATGACGCCTATCTGTCCGAAGAACATCACCGGGCCAAAAAGGACGCGCCTTCCGGAACGGCGCTGAACCTGCTCGACTTGATGAGACCGCATTTAAGCAATCCGAATCCGGGGATCGCAAGTATACGCGCCGGCTGGATTCCGGGAACACATGTGATCGGCTTCGACAGCGAGGCAGATACTATCGTCCTGGAGCATCGCGCGCGCAGCCGCCAGGGCTTCGCGGAAGGAGCCATCCTGGCTGCCCGCTGGATAGCGGGGAAAAAAGGATGTTTCGACTTCCGCCAGGTATTTCGCGAAATCGTGGGAATAAAATAGATTCTATTGATTCCTGATTCCTGATTCCTGATTCCTGATTAAATCTCGAATTTGGAATCATGGAATCAGGAATCAGGAATCATAAAAGGGGTTTGCTATGGGCAATCTTGAAGGACTTAAAGGCTGCGGAACTGCTTTGATCACACCGTTCCTATCCAACGGCGGCCTGGATGAAAAAGCTCTGGCGTCTCTGGTGCGCTGGCAGATCCAGGAGGGGATTCATTTCCTCGTGCCCTGCGGCACAACCGGCGAGAGTCCCACCCTGAAGCATGACGAGCATCTCGCTGTAGTCGATATCACTGTAAAGACGGCTGCGGGACGGGTGCCCGTGATTGCGGGAGCCGGCGGGAACGATACGGCCAAAGTCATTTCCCTTATCGCGGAACTGAAGAAACTTGGCGTGGATGGCATTCTGTCCGTCTCGCCTTACTATAACAAACCGACGCAGGAAGGCATTTATCAACATTTTCGCGCGCTTGCAGAATCCACCGACCTGCCGATCATTGTGTATAATGTCCCAGGCCGAACGGGCTCGAATATCCTGCCTGAAACGATTCTTCGATTAGCGCAAATCCCAAACATCGCCGGGGTAAAGGAAGCCAGCGGAGACATTTCTCAAATCGGGGAAATCTGCACGAAAGCCCCGGAAAAATTCCGCGTTCTATCAGGAGATGATTCGCTGACTCTGCCGGTCATCGCGCTGGGCGGCCACGGGATCATTTCCGTCGCATCCAATGAAGCGCCGGGAATGATGTCCCGATTTGCGTCTGCCTGCCTGGAAGGAAAATGGGAAGAAGCCCGCGACTGGAATCGCAAGCTCTACCCTCTTATGAAGATCAACTTCGTGGAAACGAGTCCGATCCCTGTCAAGGCGGCTCTTTCCATGATGGGCAAAATCCAGGAAGTGTACCGCCTTCCGCTGGTCAGGATTTCCGAAGGAGCGCGGACTCGAGTTTCCGCGGTCCTTTCAGATCTCGGCCTTTTGTAGGATTCAAGGATTCAAGGATTCAAGGATTAAAGGATTAGAGGATTAGAGGATTAAAGGGGTAAAGGGATAGAGCGGTAGAGGGGATTGAGTTAGTAATAGCCGCTATTTTATAGTTAGTCGCTCACGGCCTTTATCTCTTTTTCCCTTTAATCCTCTAATCCTTTAATCCTTTGATCCTTTGCCTTACCGATTTCTTGGCGCAACAGGGGAGGATGCGTGGCTGTTGTTCACCCTTTCAAGGGATTCCGCTACAACAAGGATGCCGTAGGCGATTTCAATCGAGTTGTCACGCAACCTTACGACAAAACCACGCCCTCAATGCAGGATGCCTATTATCAGCGGTCTCCTTATAATGTCGTGCGCATCACGCTCAACCTTGAAAAAAGGGGGGACCCCGAAACTGCCTACCCCAATGCGGGTATGGTTTTCAGACAATGGATTGAGCAAAAGGTGCTGGCGCAGGATTCCCTCCCGACGATCTATGCGTACTATCAGGAGCATGCGGCCGAAGGATCCATCAGGGTGCAGAAAGGATTCATCGCGCTGCTGGATCTGAAAAATTCCGGATCCGGAATCATCCCCCACGAAAACACGCTGGCCGCGCCCAAACAAGACCGACTCCAGCTCATGCGCAGCATCGAGGGGAACGAAGATTTGATCTACATGCTATATTCCGACGATAGGCTGGCCGTCAACAATACCATGGATGAAAGAGTTTCCGGCAGGAAGCCTGAGATCGAGGTGACGGATGAATTTGGCGTCCTCCACCGTCTCTGGACAATTGTCGATCCTGAAGCGATCCGCGGCATACAAGATGCGATGCGGCCTCAGAAGCTTTTTATCGCGGACGGCCATCATCGATTCGAAACATCCGTCAATTTCATGCGGGAATGCGAACGGCAGCATTGGCAGCCGATCGGAGTGGAGTCCTTCGACAAACGCATGGTGGCCTGCTTCAACATAACGAGCGGCGTTACAATCCTTCCGACACATCGCCTGATTCGCGACCTTCCCGCATTCGACGCGGCTTCCTTTTTGCGGGCCGTCGAAACTCATTTCACCCTAGAGACTGTTCCCACCGCATCCGAACTGTGGCGGAAAATGAAAGACGGGCGGGATGATCATGTGTTTGGGTTTTATCCTGCAAAGCTCGGGCAGTTTTATCTGCTTCGCTTGAATCAGAAAGCGGTGGCAGATAAGGATTCCCTATCGTTGCTGGATGTGAGCATCCTCCACTCGCTGCTTCTGGATCGAGGCCTCGGAATCAATGCGAATAAACTGGAATCTCAGGCCAATGTGGATTATGAGCGGGAACCCGAAACCTGCCTCCGCCTGGTCGACGAGGGAACTTATCAGGCAGCTTTTTTCCTCAATCCAACTACGGCGGAACAAGTACAGCGCATCGCTTCACGCGGCGAGCTCATGCCACAAAAATCCACCGATTTTTATCCCAAACTCCTCACAGGCCTTGTATTCATGAGAATGAATATCAAAAAGGGCTAGAAATTTACGATTGACGATTAAAAACCACTTTGCAGTTTTCATTCGTCAATCGTAAATCGTCAATGTATTTCAGAGTTTTTCCGATATGGCTTTGGCTTGCGTAAACAGCAGCAGATAGTCTCTGCCGCCGGCCTTGGAATCGGTGCCGCTCATATTAAATCCGCCGAAGGGATGCACTCCAACAAGAGCCCCTGTACATTTGCGGTTAATGTACAGATTGCCGACATGACACTCTTCCTTTGCACGCTGGACAAGAGCCCTGTTTCTGCAGTAAACGGACCCGGTTAGCCCGTATTCGCTATCGTTGGCGATCCGAATGGCATCCTCGAGGTCTTTCGCTTTCATTACAGCCAGGACAGGGCCGAAGATTTCTTCCCTGGCGATTCGCGCGGACGGATCGACATCCACAATAACCGTAGGCTCGAGGTAGAAGCCGTCGCCCTCCGCGGGTCTGCCGCCTGCCACAAGCCTCCCCTCCTTCCGACCGATCTCGATGTACTGCAGAATGCTTTTCATGGCATTTTCATTGATGACCGGCCCCATATAGGAGGATGGATCCGTTGCAGGGCCAACCTTGATTTCTTTGACCTTTTCTGCAAGTCTTGCGACGAACGCGGAATAGACTTTTTCATGAACGATCAGCCTCGAGCATGCGGAGCACTTCTGGCCCTGAAAACCAAACGCGCTGGCGACTGCGCCGGCAAGAGCCGCATCGAGGTCGGCATCTTCGTTCACAATGATGAAATCCTTTCCGCCCATCTCTGCAACCACTCGCTTGATCCAGATCTGCCCCGGTCTTGGTCGGGCGGCTTCTTCCACAATATGCAGTCCGACCTCCTTGGAGCCCGTAAATGACACGAAGCGGATTTTGGGGTGTGCCACAAGCATATTGCCGATAGTAGCACCGCTGCCCGTTACATAGCTGACGACTCCCGGAGGCATGCCGGCTTCCTGCAGAATGCTCATAAAGAAAGCCCCGATGGCCGGCGTGTCCGATGAGGGTTTCAGCACAACGGTGTTGCCAGTCACGAGGGCGGCCGTCGTCATTCCAACCAGGATGGCGCAAGGAAAATTCCACGGCGGAATGACAGCGCCGACGCCAAGCGGAATATACCGGAGTTCGTTGTCTTCCCCTTTTAATCGTAGTGAGCGGCTGCGGCCCCGCATAGCGCAACGCTTCGAGGCCATAAAACTCGCAAAAATCGATCGCTTCCGCCGTATCGGCATCTGCTTCCACCCAGGTCTTTCCGGCCTCAAGAATTAACCATGCATTATTCTCAAAACGCCTTGCGCGCAAAATCTCCGCGGCTCTGAACAGAACGTCCGCTCTTTCCCGTACCGGCACTTTCTTCCACTTCTCAAAGGTCCGGGCTGCAACCTCGATGGCATGAACCGCCTGTTCGGGAGTGGCACTCTGAAATATCCCCACCACTTCTGATTTCTTGCCGGGGTTGATCGACTTGAATGTTTTATTTGATTTGAAACGCTCGGCACCGATGATCAGATCGTGTTCGCTCCCCAGTTGGGACTGGACGAGTGCCAATGCCTCTGCTTGTTTCTTGCGGTTCGATTCTTGACTGAAGTCCAGCACCAATTCGTTTTTGAATTCGGCGGCCATAGTAAGGTTCCTCCTGGAGTCATTAATTCCAATATACCAGATTCAGATAGTTTTGGAGCGAACTAGCTTGCGCACTTCGAAGGTTCGATTGACGGCGAGGGAGCGATTTCATATAGTTGCGGGGGAGCCGATTTATGACAGTCAATCCTGGAGCAGATTCAGCTTTAACGCTCCAGACAGCCCGAGCCTGGACAGCGGATTGCTTCAAACTCACCAAGCCAAAGCTTCTATCTCTGGTTTTGTTCACCACCCTGGTTGGATTTTATACGGCAAATCGCGGCCCCATCCCAAAACTTCTGCTATTGCATACTCTGATCGGCACGGCCTTGATCGCAGGAGGCGCAACAGCCCTCAACATGTATCGGGAAAGGGACCTGGATGCCTTGATGAAGCGCACAGCCCTTCGCCCCCTGGCTGCAGGACGATTGCCTTCGGGTCCTGCATTGGTTTTTGCGCTGGCCCTGTCTGCCGGGGGACTTGCGTATCTTTTGGCCAGGGTCAACCACCTGACAGGCTTGCTGGCTGCGCTCGTTTTCACATGTTACCTTTTTCTCTACACCCCTCTGAAAACAAAAACCTGGCTCAGTACATTTGTCGGCGCGGTCCCAGGCGCCCTGCCGGTGGTTATGGGCTGGACAGCGGCCAGCGGATCTGTTGCTGCCGGCGCCTGGATTCTCTTTGCCATCGTTTTTCTCTGGCAGCTTCCGCATTTTTACGCCATAGGCTGGCTGCACCGCGAGGATTACATCAACGCAGGACTCCCGGTGCTTTCGGTGATTGACGGCGATGGACAAAAGACCGGCCGGCTGGCCGTATCGTTCGTTGCCGTCCTGCTTGTCTTCACGCTATTGCCTTTCTTGTGGGATTTTGCGGGCTGCGGCTACCTTGCCGGAGCCGTCATTTTAGGATTATTGTTTCTTAGTTATGCGATCCATTTTTCGAGGCTGCGCAGCACACGCACCGCCCGGATGCTCTTCATTGCTTCCGCGCTCTATCTCCCGGCTCTTTTTGCGCTTCTCGTGCTCGACAAAACGGTCAGACCCTAAGCCCTCCGCGACAAAATTGTCGCACGCAATGCTTTTGGAATTGATGCGAAATAGCCTCAATGGATTTGCCGACAAGCCCTTATCCTGTTATTCTAGCGTTTGTACACATCCCAAAGGAGAGAATACCGATGAATCTAAGAAAAGCCCTTCTATCGCTTGTTTGTGTTGCTCTGGCGGTTTCATGCTTTGCCCAGATGAAAATGCCGCCAAGAGGAAAGGCGGAATTAAATGCAGGGACCGGCAGCATAACGGTGGATTATGGACGTCCCGAGCTTAAGGGCCGCGACATGCTATCCCAGTTGCAGGTGGGGCAGTTCTGGAGAATGGGCATGAATCAGGCGGCTGTGCTGAGCACGCCTGTGGATCTGACTTTTGGATCGACCAAGATTCCTAAAGGCGCCTATAGCATATGGTTGAAACTGGCGGCACCGGATAAGTTCGAACTGGTATTTAATACTCAGACCGGCCAGTGGGGCATGCAGCATGATGTTGCCAAGGATGTCTTCCAGGTTCCGATGAAGAAGGAAGTACTGCCTAGTTCCGTGGAAATTTTCACGATCGAACTGAAAGGCGCGCCAAAAGGCGGCGTCTTTACATTGCACTGGGGTACCACCGCACTCCTGGCGGATTTCCAGTTCGCCCAATAACCGAACTCTCTGTGACTTTGAGCCTTTGGGTTATGGAAAGATCCGAAGGCTCAAATCTCAGGGCCATTGTATCCGATTGAGTACGGGTGCGCCTGATATGAGTGAACCTGAACTTAGGAAAACTGCGCTAAACGCCATCCACAGGCAATTGGGAGCCCGGATGGTGCAGTTTGCGGGATGGGACATGCCGGTTCAATATGCGGGGCCGCTGCAGGAACACCTGGCTGTGAGAACGCGAGCCGGCATCTTCGATGTAAGCCACATGGGTGAACTCGAGATCAAGGGCCCGAACGCACAGGCAACCATTCAAAAACTCACGTGCAACGACATACGGTCCCTTGCCGTTTTTCAATGCCAGTACTCCGCCCTTACCACACCCAAGGGAGCTTTCGTGGATGATCTCGTCATCTATCGGATGGCTCCTGATCACTTCTTCTTATGTGTGAATGCATCGAACCAGGAAAAAGATTTCGAGTGGATACGTGAAAACGCATTCAGCAACACGGAAATAATCTTCAGCAGCGATGAGTTCTCCCAGCTCTCAATTCAGGGGCCGCGAGCGCTTGAAATACTCCAGCCGCTGACGGACATCCGGCTCGCGACCATGAAATACTACTGGTTTAATCGTGGTCCATTCGCGGGAGTGGACGCGATCGTCTCCAGGACGGGGTATACGGGAGAAGACGGGTTTGAAGTTTACTGCAGCCCTGCGAAAACAGAGACGGTTTGGACACAAATCATGGAGGCGGGAAAGCCTTTCGGGCTTGCCCCGATCGGCCTGGCGGCCCGCAACACGCTTCGGCTGGAAGCAGCGCTGCTCCTGTACGGCAATGATATGGACGAGACGACATCGGTCCTCGAAGCCAATCTCGGGTGGATCTGCAAATTCCAGAAGGGAGATTTCATCGGCCGGAACGAGCTCCTCAGGCAACACAGCTCCGGAGTAAAACGCATCCTGGCGGGTTTTGAGATGACTGACAGAGGAATCGCCCGAGACCACTATAGCGCGACGCTGGATGGAGAGCGCATAGGCGTCGTCACGAGCGGCAGTCCTGCACCCTTTCTAAAAAAGAATATCGGCCTGGCATATCTTCCCGTGGAACACGCAACTGCAGGAGCTCAATTCGATGTCGTGATTCGCGAAAAGCCAGTACGAGCTCAGGTGGTTCCAACGCCTTTTTACCGAAGAGCGCCGTCAACCAGGATAGGTTTGAACAACTAGATTATCGCGGAGGTAGATCGAATGTATTCCGAGGAAAATCTCTATAGCAAGGATCACGAATGGATTCTGGTTCAAAATGCCGTTGGTACAATCGGAATAACGGACTATGCCCAGCATGAATTGGGAGATGTCGTCTATGTCGATCTCCCCGAAGTCGGCGACACGTTCGAAGCCGGGGATCCGTTTGGCTCGGTGGAATCGGTCAAAGCGGTCTCTGAAGTCTTTTGCCCCATCAGCGGTGAGGTTGTCGAGGTAAATTCGAAACTGGAAGAAAGCCCGGAACTGATCAACCAGTCCCCGCATGAAAAGGCTTGGATGGTTAAAGTTCGCATTACAAATCCCGATGAGCTAAAAGAACTCCTCAGCGCCGAGGAATACGAGGAATATCTCCAGGAACAGGCAGAGAGTTAGAAGTCAGTTGTCGGGAGATTTGGCAGGGAGGATGGACCGCAGGATCGTCCAGATTCGCAGTGCATGCATCGTGCACCGTTTTGTATATCGCGTTGCGCCGAAGGAGGATCGTTAGAGTATGGTTGAGGACGTGGAAAGGGGCAAAAGCGGGGAGGAGAAAAAAAGAAAACGACACTGGGGAAGGCTACCAAGGTCTCTCTCGGAGTGCTCGGAGGGTTATCGCTGCTGATGGGCTACATCAGCGCAGCCGGGATGGAGGAATCCGAGCGAGAAGAGGAAGCACGCAAACCCGTCGATGATTTTTTTGCCGCTCTGAATGCCCGCGACATAGAAGGCTGCAGAAAGACACTCCACTATCCGCACATACAAATTGCCGGAAATGAACTTAGCATTCTAAGCGATCCCGAATCGTTTCAGATAGACTTTCAGTTGCTTTCGAATGAAGGCTGGACCTATAGCACATTGGATTCCTGCGCGATGCGGCAGAGCTGTGACGAGAAGGTCCATTTTGAGGTACAGCTCAGCATGCACAGGCCGAACGACTCACGGTATGCGACCTATCAGGCTCTTTGGATCGTGACAAAAATAGAAGAAACCTGGGGAATCCAGTGCCGCTCGATTTTTCCCAGCGGCGTCCGTTCTTCCTAGGATCCCGTCCCTGTTTATCTGCAATTCAGATGGTCGAGTATTCCTTGGGATCGAAACCGCATGATTGACGCTGCAGATTGCTCTCGGCCACAGTCAAAAACTTGGCATGCGCTCGACTGCGCCTTCAACGAGAAGGGAGTATGTTCTGCCGGAGCCGAGACGGGACAAAGGCTGCGACTCATCCATGCAGATTATTCCGGATCCCGATAGTCTTTTTTTTCAATAGTTTTAGGCGCTTCAATTTGAGACTGCGGAATCGTAGCTCTATCTCATGCATTTCTCCTGACGCTGGAATGGGATTCCGGGATGATCCCGCACTTCCCAACCGCAGTTGTGCGGCAAATCCCGAATCCTATTCCATGCATGAAGCATGCCAGTCTAGCCGCATTTCGCAGGGCTTCCGCGAAACCATGAGCATAGTTATGGTCAGGGAAGACGCTTTCAAGAAGCCGCGGGGCCAGCCGCAGCGTTTGTTCGGCAGTAAGACAATATTCCATTGAACAGAACTTCTTCCTGAACTCCGCCACTTCCGCAGCCGGGTTATTCTTTTTCAAAACGATGCCCGCTATGAAACGGGCGAGTCCGTCAAAATCCGGTTCCTTCATCCCGAACCGAGTCATCTCCTGAACGCCCATGCGAATGCCGCTCGGATGATAGAAGGTCTCATCGCCGGGCAAGGCCTGATAGTTGGTGATGATATTATTCGCTTCGAGACGCGACGCAATCTCTTTGGCGTCGCCGAAGGAGCTAACGCGGATAATCACCTGATGCGTATGCGTATATCCCTCAGCCTCCCCGCCCTCTACAGGGATCCCCTGGACAACGCAGGCACGCGCAAAAGCGCGCGCATTGGAAAGCACCTGCGCCTGGTAGGCACTCTTGAACGCATTCATTTCGATGGTAGCAGCCAGCATCGCCAGTTGCGTGCCCAGGTGGTGATTGCTCGTAGCTCCGGGGAAAGTGCGCGCAACGATTTCAGTCCACAGTTTGCGGAAAGGCGCGCCGTCGGGCATTTTGGATGCAATGATCCCTCGCTGGGGCCCCCAAAAAGTCTTGTGCGTCGATCCGGTCACGATTTCCGCGCCTTCAGCCAAAGGATCCTGGAACAGGGAGCCCAGAATGCCCAGAACATGCGCGCCATCGTACATAACCAGCGGGGAATAATTCGGAATGTCCTTGAGGCACGTCCTGAGTTCGCGGATGGGCTCCGGATGCAGGAACATGCTTTTTCCAAAAATGATCAGTGCCGGGCGGTGCGTGTTCACGAGCCCCAGCATCTTTTGCACATCCATTTTGTATGGATTTTTCGTCCTCACAGGGAAAATTGACGATCTGATCTTCCGCTAAGTTATACAACGCTCCGTAGGGCTGCGCCGAAAGGTGGCCGCCATAATTGAGATTGTTGTTCATCACGCACTTCAAGCGTCCCGTGGATCCGAGCGAAGGAAAACCTTCAGGATTGGAGGACAGGAATTTCACCAGGCCTTTGAACACGATTTCGTTGGCCATCTGGCCGCTGAGCGGCCGGGTTTCCACATCGTTCCCACCGATGAAGGCGGCAAATTCGGCTTTTAGGCGCTGCTCCATCCGGTAAATAAAATCGGCGCCCTGATAGTAATAGACCTGGTCTCCCTTGAGCGCGCCGGTCCCTGCCAGAGATTCGGTTTCTTTCTTAAGAGCCGTTTTGTGCTCCGCATAGCGGCCGGATGGATCGCCGATTTCGCATAATTTCACAAACAATGAGGGCGTATTTTCGGATGGTATGAGATTAATAGCATTTCCTCTGACGCCAGAGATTATTGTCGGCAACCTTGTTCGGCAAGTTCGCTAAGCTTCTGCTCCAATGAATTCATTTTTATTCTCCAGTTTTCAAAGTTCCGGTTCCACGCTTCCCGCGCGATTCCCGCTCCAGCCTACGGATTAGGATTTATACCACGAAGTTTCTCGGCTACAACTGCAATATCCGGGCGGCTGGACATGTCCAGCACGGCGTCCTGGAATGTGAGCACGCAAAAGCGCTCGCCCAGCGCATCGATGGCGCATTGGACGGCATCGCTCAATTCCAGCTCTCCGCGCGCCGAAGGCTGAATAGCCTGGCAGGCGCGAAAAATAACCGGCGAAAAAACCCAACAGTTCATGCTCACATACACGGGCAGGCCCAGCCCGCGCATGACTTCGGCGGAGGGCTTTTCAAGGATGCGCTCAAGACAACCCTCTATGCCGATTTTTGCCAGGGCAAATTTCAGCACACGGTCTTCCGGGATATTGCTTTCGGCCACCAGCCGATCGCGTTCGAAAAGCGCCACTCCGGCGCGACCCAGTTCACGCATAGCGCGCAGAGCGGCAACCGGGTAGTAATTGTCCGAATTGATGACAAGAAACAAGTCGTTGCCGGCAAACTCCTTCGCGGCAAACACGGCGTCAGCCGTACCCAGGGGTTGCGGCTGCACGGCAAACTCGATCCGAATGCGTTTGGGCGGCGATTGGACCGTGTAGTAGTCGCGTATCACCTGGTGCTCCGGGCCGATTACCAGGCACGCCTCGGAAAATCCGGCATCCGCAAGCCCGCCAAGGACATAATCCAGGAACGGCCGGCCTATGGGAATCATCGCTTTGATGCCCGTACCCGCGGCCGCCGCCTGCTCCCTATTCAAAGCCGCCGACTCGTCAGCCTTTCGCATCCGCGTGCCAAGTCCGCGCGCCATAATCACTGCTTTAGTAACACTATCCATCGCATGATAATACAACGGAATTGCGGAGCTTGAGCAGAAATAGACACTAGATTTCAGGAGTAGCAGTCAGCGGTCGGCAGTCAGCAGTCGGCTGTCAGCTGTCCGGAATCAGGAATCCGGAATCAGAGTGTAGCCAAATTCCTGGTCTTATGCGATCATTTCAGGGAATTGACGAATAGTTGGTGTTTTTATTCTGAATTCTGACTCCTGACTTCTGACTCCTGAATATACAAACATGGAACCCGGCGACACAAAGCCTAACGAGAATGCATGGAGCGGCCTTGACTACTGGATGTCGCGGGTACTGCGGGAATATGATCGTGCCCGCGAAGATTTCGCTCCGGAACCTGTTCATGATCTGCGCGTTGCACTGAGACGTTGCCGGTCCATCGCAAATGGATTCATGGTTTTCGATCCTCACCCGGCATGGAAGCTGATGAAAGAGCGAGGGCCGGCAGCTCTTTCAGCAACTGGGCGCTCTGCGCGACACTCAAGTCATGATGGAATGGGTACAGCGCATTGCACCTTCTTCGGACGAAACTTCGACAATCCTGAACTACTTTCTCGCCGACCAGGAGACTCAACACAAGGAAAGCGCTTCGGAAGCATTGCGGGATTTCAATCGCAAGAAATGGGCTTCGTGGACACGGCTGCTCTCCCATCGTGCCCAGCGCATCCCGGAAGGAAGCATGGCTTTTCAGCATCTTGCGCTGGAACGATGGTCTGATGCGCACAAATTGCACATCCAGGCAATGCGCAACCGCAGTCATGCCGCATATCACAGGCTGCGAATCGGGCTAAAACAATTCCGCTACACCATTGAAAACTTTTTGCCGGAGCGGCATGCGCAGTGGGGGTCGGAATTGAGTGAATATCAGGACCTCCTGGGAGAAATGCACGACTTGCAGGTGCTTTGGCAAACCGCGCTTGCCATAAAGGCTTTCCCCAGCGAGGAAATCCGCGCCGAATGGCGGCTGCGGATTTCCAACGAAACCAATCAGCGGCTCGAGAGATACCGGCAGACGATGCTGGGAACGGCATCGCGCTGGCAGATCTGGCGAACCGATCTGCCGCAGCCGGATCAGCTGGGAATGCTCGCCTTGGCCCGATTGCGCGCGTGGGCAGCATTCAGAGATCCGAACTTTGCCCACTCGGAGCATGTGGCAAAGCTCTCGCTGCAAATTTACGATGGGCTGGAAGCCCTGGGATTGACCTCAGGACATCCGACTGGCAAATGCGCGCTTCCTGCTTGAAGCCGCAGCCCTGGCGCATGATGTCGGGATTCATGAAGCAGACAAAAAGCATCATCTCTCCTCGTATCGCATGATACGCAAAATCGCTGTGTCGCCAGGCTGGGACGCAGACAGCCTGAGGTGTGTTGCGTTGATTGCCCGCTTTCATCGAGGCGCCCTGCCCCATCCCGGGCAAAAAGCTTTTTCAGGAGTATCCGAGGAAAAAATCAGGACAATACTATTGCTATCCGGAATCCTGCGTCTGGCAGATGCTTTCGATTTGCTGCTTCCCAGGCAGATTCGTCGTCTGACCCTGACACGAACCACCGAGGTGATACACATTAACGTCCCGGGATATTCTGAACATGATGCCGCGGCGGAAAAACTGGCAGCCGCCCGGCACCTGCTCGAAACATCGTGCGCGATGCCGGTCCTGATCCGTCAGTTCTAGTTCTATAATCTTGACTTGTAATAACAGGACCATTCTTATAAGATCTTGCCATCGCTACCCTTCAAGGTTTTTTCAGATCGGTGTGATGGCGGCTGAGATCCACGGAGTACGGAAATCAGACGCAGAACGTGCTCGTGTTTTGGTCCAGTTTTGATCTCTTTCTGAGGACCCCGGGCTTGCCGGCTCCTTCTTACATTTCACTTGAGTTTTCAAGACACGTAGAGGCCCTATGCCGAATAAGCTTTTTATTGGAAATTTGTCTTTTAGTATCACAGATGCAGAGCTGACGGAGCTTTTCGCCAGTGCCAATATTCCGGTTACGGATATCAAAGTGATGCGCGACCGTGAAACAGGCCGCTCACGAGGCTTTGCGTTCGCGGAACTGGCTCCTGAAGCCGACATGGAATCCGCTATCAACCAACTGAATGGCAAAGTAATGGAAGGGCGTCCTTTGACGGTCAATGAAGCGCGCCAGCAGAAACCGCGAAGCTTTGGCGGGGGCGGCGGCGGCGGCGGATTTGACCGCAATCGAAAGGGATTTGGCCGGCGCGGCGGTGGCGGTGGCGGCGGCAGAGACAGCGGCGGCAGAGACAGAGGGCCACGACGCGATTTCTAGTCGTTAGTCGACAGTCGATAGTCGTTAGTCGGCAGGGATGATATGCAATTCATTTTTTTGCTGCTGACTAACGACTAATAGCTGCCGACTAACGACTAATGACTGCCGACTCATCAACACACGGGCGGTTTGGTGTTGGGAGGCGGCGGATTCTTCATACCAATACGGAAAAATTCACCTGTTTCTTTGCGTTTCCAGCCAGCGCGCTGGCTTAGCGGATGCTCCATCCGGATAGCGCCCGGGCTGGGGCAATGAGCGACGCAGCTGCCGCAAAACCAGCATTCATCGGGATACAGCACGATCGGCGGCTTGTCCTTCTCCGGATTTGGGATCAGGACATCCGTGCGGCACACCTCCACACAATTCAGACAACAGGTACAGAGCTCGGCATCAAACAAAATTGCTTTACACGCTGACGACGGATTGGCTACCAGATACGCTTTCTCTGCCATGACTTTCACCTCAGAATCTTCGTTCCTATAGTTCGCTATGCTTCCTGTAATTCTCCTCGCAGCTCGGCGCATAAGGCGGTAGCAGCCAGTATCTGAGCGGAAGCTCTCCAACTTTGATATTGTTGTTTTCCTGACGGAAGGTAACGATCTTGTTCCATTCCGGGGGATCCACTTCGGGATAGTCCAATCGCTTGAAATCCAGGAGCAGGCTGCTTGCCTTGCGCGCAAGCGATGCCTGCATGATGATCTCCCCGATCGTCATATGGGTGAAGCACTCCATGACGCGGCACAACTCGTGGGGATTTCTGGCAAATGCTGTGGGGGCTTCGCTCTCGCGGATACTGCGGATCCACTGAAGACCGGTTTGGAGAATTTGTTCGCTCTTAAACTCGCCGCAGTAATCCTGCATGACCCGGCATAATCCCGCCCGCAGTTCCTTCCAGCCCACGCCGTCCTTGCGCTGCACAGGTGCATAGACACGGGCTTTTTCCTCAACGACCTGCTTCCGGTCTATCTGCCCAAGCCTCGCGTTTTTCGCGTAGCCGGCGGCTTTTCTTCCGGCATATCGGCCGGTGGCCGCGGCATGGGAATGCGTCCCGCCGGAATACTGCTGGCTTCCGGCAACATACAAACCTTCGATATTGGATTTGAGATCCCAGTCGAATACGATGCCGCCGCCGCCGCCGAAGGCTCCTTCGCGCCACTGGCGCGGCCCATAGGTTTCCCAGGCAGGCCCGTGGCCGTATTGTTCCGGAGGCATTACCGGCAACTGGAGCATGTCCTTGTCGGGATCGAATCCGGCCTTGCAGTAGTTTTCGTAAATGATGCTGCATTTGCCTTCGTTATAGATCATGAGACCCCAGATCGCCCTTCGTTCGTGTTCCGGCATGCCGGGCAGATCGGCGTAGAGAGGCAGCGCATACTCGCCCTTGGCGATGCGTTCCGACAAATCCGGGATGAGGGTTGGCGCCCAGATCGAGTAGTCCCCCATGCGGCCATAAAGCGAAAATTTCTGCCCCGGCGCCGGGCGATACCGTTCGGAAACGGTTTTCAGTATGTTCCCTTCCCTGTCCACATACGGGATTTCTTTCCCGTTGGCATCGACGATCGTGCAGGCAAACCAGGTGTTGTTGTGATCACCGGTGCCGTAAGGAGGATAGCGGAAGAAGCCGCTCGACAGCACGCGGCCGCTTCTTTCCATCAGCGCAAGTTCGGCGCCGGCATTCCATGCCATGGCGGTGCCGTCACCCGAGTTGTTAGGATCATTGAAAATCGAGCCGAAACCGGTCAATTCGGTTGAAAAGACCCATTGCCCCGCAAACACCGACATGGAGAGGATCGCAGCCTTGGCATTGAAAATATAGAACTCCCCGGTGCGGACGCTGAACCCCATGGCGCCGACCAGGCGCGCGCCCTGCTTGCCTCCTTCGGTGAGCAGGCTGGTCACCATGATGCGGTCGTAGATCTGCACGCCGAGTCTTTTGAGTTCGTTGTACAGGGCAACTTTGATGTGGGCGCCGCCATTGACGCGAATGCAGGTTTTGTTCACGTAATCGTACGCGAACATGAGCTTGGTTTTTTCGTCGCGGAATTCCGCACCGGCGAACTGATCATCCACATCCCGAACTTTGACCCCCATCTTCTCGACATCCATGAGGGCGTCGTAGCTTTCGTTGCACTGGATGTAACACGTGATCCCGTTGCCGAATTCGC
This sequence comes from uncultured Acidobacteriota bacterium, assembly GCA_963761825.1. Lineage (GTDB taxonomy): Bacteria > Acidobacteriota > UBA6911 > UBA6911 > UBA6911 > UBA6911. The sequence goes on along the minus strand of CAVXIH010000016.1, from coordinate 4,092 downwards.
CGTAGGAATAATCGCCGAAAACCCGGACCGCTTCCATCATCTCATCGGGCGTGACGTTGGAGCAGGGATTCGTGCAGGCAGCATGCCAGTGATCGACGCCCGCCCCGCCCGAACCGCTGCGGATTACGGGCCCTTTGTCGACCACAACAACCTTCGCGCCGCGCCTGGCGGCATGGATTGCTGCGTGACATCCGGCAATCCCTCCGCCCAAAATAATAACGTCGGCGGTCACCTCATTTTCTTTGCCATAGTTCGTGGGATACGGCCATGGCATCGTCTGAGCATTATCGAATTCAGTCATTGGAATTCCCTCCTTGCAGAGTTGCCACTATAGCCGATTTTTCATACTCAAACTACTTTTGCGGCAGCTGCTTCCACTCTCACAGGAACTTAGTGAGGACGGCTCTGGAGATCCGTCTCCACAGATAAAAGCTGAAGCATGCTGCTGCAATGTACGAATAGGCCAGTTGGGATATGCCGTTACTACGGAAGATTGTCAAATCCAGCGATTATGAAATGTTTATCGAAGCTGAACGCTTTTTTGATATTTTGCTGCTTCATAATCGCAAAGCTAACCGCATCTGTGAAGCTGAAGCTCTGATCGAAATATTTCGCCAATACCCGCTCAGCGTCGGCTTCAACACTTTCATTGGAATAGGTCTTTAGAATCCTTGGGCTTGCCTTGACGAGCCCGAGAAACTCCGTCGCTTCCTTATGCCCCATTTCATTGAGAAGCACGACGTACGTTTCAGCTAGTGCGGCAGCAAGCCGCCGCACGAAGGCGCCCTGTGGGCGCAAAAAGTATACGCCATTCGGTGTCCTGCCGGCGCTTTTGCCGCCGAGGCGGGAGAATTCCCGGCGCAAGCTGGCGTTTTGTTTAGAAGATGGGCCCTGTTGTTATGGAAGATTAGCGAATCCTGTAGTCACGAAATGGGGGTCAAAGCTGAATGCCTTATTGATATTTCCGGCGATTGGGGGCTGCGCGATATTTGGCAAGTTGACTAAAATATAGGGTAATGCTATGTATTACCTATTGGACCTAACATGAATGTTTCAGCATTCGAATGGGACGACGGAAATATCCTGCACTTAGCGCTCGGACATGGTATCGAACCGGAGGAGGCCGAAGAGGTCTTTGCAATTTCGTCAATAATCCGGAAGACAAAAAAGGGCCATTATGCTGCTTTTGGTCCAACCATTTCGGGTCGTTTGCTGGTGATCGTGTTTGAAAGCAAGAGAAACGGCATTGTTCGAGTTATGACCGGTTGGGATATGGGCAATGCTGAAAGGCGGTTTTATATGACAAACAAGAAAGGTCGGACTATCAAAAGGAAGGGGGACGGGATTCGGGAAAGCTCGGCAGAGTATTATTCAAAGCACGGCATCCTTGGTGAAATTGATGAAGCTCCGGTCGAATTGGCTCTGGATGAAAACCTTCGGCAGCAAATCATCCAAGGAAAGCGGCTGCGCCGTCTGCAGAATTTATCTATCAAGCTTGATCCGGCTCAGATTATCGCGCTCAAGAAGCTCGCAACTATAAAATCCATTCCCTATCAGACACTTATCCGCCAATGGCTGGCCGAAGGAATCCGAAAAGAACTTCGATTAGGCTCAAAATAAGGCATCAAAAACTAATTCTAAGGGCATTTTGGCGAGTTCTTTTTCGGCTAAACTCAGCGAATAAGCATCTTCCTTCGGTCGGACCTCGATGATCCCCTAATGCCGATCGAGTTACTGCATAACTATCGAGAAAGAAATAAATGGGGAAATAAACGTGGACACCCTCACGTATTTCCTAAAATATTGATCGAGCCAAATCATGGGTGTCCACGTTTTCCATGAAAAAATGCCAACAAAAAAGACTCAAATAAATGAGTGTCAAAATCTACCCTTGGCCCGCCCTCGCGTCGTTCGGCTCAGAAATGATGGGTGCCCACGATTTGCCAGGATTCCCAATTCCCACCCTCTTTGCCTCTTTTCAAATCACGAGGTCTCGCAGCTGATCCAGTTTTTCTTCTACTAATGGCCTTGAGGCTAAACCTTATTTAGCATAAGGATCGTAGTCTTCATCCCCCATGGCGCTGGCAGCCTTTTGAAATTGCTTGCCTCTTTTGGATGTCTTAGTCGCTTTTTCCATGGTCTCAACTGCTGTTTCTCCAACATTTTTGCCCGCGACTGCATAGCCGTAGACGGCAGCGAGAGTTACGCCTACGGCAATTGCCGACGCCGCCTTATGGTGCAATACGAATATTGCTTGCCGTTCAAGCCCTATTCTTGCTGCATAGGTAACAATCTGTTCCTGTAAGGTTACCTCGCCACTTGAATCGAGTGTTCATCACGGGATTTGTCTCGGCATATACATACTTGTTATGACTTAGGGGTCTGAACTCTATTCCCCGCTGCCGGATCGATTTCTGCAAATCTGCCTGTGGACGGATCATAGTACCTGGCCCGGAGATTATACATCCCAAGATTGTGCGTCATATTGCTCGCCAGCATAGCGGTGATCGTTTGTAGTCGTCCCCGTGGACGCTACGAGGTTTCCAAATGCATCATAGTCGTATGTATCCGTTGCCGCGCCGGTTGAGTCCGTCAGTTCGCGTACCGAGCCATGCCCGTCAAGCGAGTAGTAGCGCATTCCGGTTTCCGGACGTTTCATACTGACCAGGCCCGAACCGTGCACATAACTGGCGAGTTCCGTACCAGTGCCGCTGCTCTCCTGTACAATCTGCGCGTACGGCAGAACCTTATCGAGCAGGTGATTTATTGTTGTTGTTCCATTTTTAACCGACCGGATTCTTAGTCCATCCGGATCATACGTGTACGCCATCTCCGTCAGACCGTTGCTCATCCCAAGCAGCCGGTTACCCGGGATAGCTATAGACGGTGTCTATGCCGGTCTTGGCTTTTGCCGTGAGATTTCCGTTTAGGTCATAGGAGTAAGTTGCGGTTCCCCCAGGAGCGGCTTCGGTCAGAAGACGATCGTTTTCGCCGTAAGCATAGCTTGTCATCCCGTCGATCGAATCATCCTTCGTTAGCCTATTTCCAAAGGCGTCGTACGTATAGGAAATTTTTTTCGAACCCAACGAAGGATCCGCAAGCTCTTCCTGGAGAAGTCGCGACAGAGCATCATATGCATAATTCACAATCCTGCCGCTGCCCTCTTCCACCCTTGTGCGATTACCGTTCGGCGTCAGCGTGTATGCATAGCTCGCTACTAAGTCGCCACTCGTCTTCCGGCTCTCAAATTTCAGAAGCCTGTTCAGCCTGTCATACGTTCAGGGTGGCCACAATCCCATTCGGCAATCTGGTGATCCGGAGGTTGCCTGCCGGGTCATATTCCTGTTCGGCAAGGCCGCTTCGCGGGATCGGTGATCATACTCAGCCTGTTGAGAGGATCAAACGTATAGGCAACTGTACCGGACGAGGTTGTTAACGATGTCCGGTTGCCTTTCGCATCGTAAGTGTAAGTAATCGTTTTACCACCGGGGTTCGCAACGGAGATCAGGCGATCCCTTACATCGTAGCCATAGTTTATGGTTCCGCCGGCATCAGTGGCCGTTTTGCGTGTTCCGGTCGGATTGTAAGTGAAGGTTTTGCTTGAACTGTCGGGGTATCCTATGCCGATAACTCGGTCATCAGTATTGTATGTGTAGGTAATACTTTCTCCTTTGAAGCTTGTCTTCGTCAAAGTGTTGCCGCGGCTGTCATAGGCGAAGGTCTCCTGCATTCCCAGCGGCAACGTCCGCTTGAGGACGCGTCCCAGATTATCAAACTGCCACCGGGTGATGTGACCATTCGGATCGGTCTGCGCAGTCTTGTTATCTATTTCGTCGTATTCGTATGTCATTTCTCCGCCGAGTGCATCGATCACCTTGAGCAGTCTCCCGATCGGATCATACTCGAAGTGCGTGGTGATTCCCGCCTGATCAGTCTCGGAGATTTTTCGACCCAACAAGTCATAGCCGATTGTGGTATACGTCCCATCAGACGTGGTCTTTACCAGCTGATTCAGCGCGTTGTACTCAAAGCCGGTTGTGTTACCGTTCGGATCGGCGACTGAAAGCTGGTTCGCCTCCCCGTCGTATGCGA
>CAVXIH010000015.1:0-58822 GCA_963761825.1 uncultured Acidobacteriota bacterium | reverse complement strand
CATGAAGACCATTTGAAAGAGAAAAAAGGCCAGAATGCCGCTGCCGGTCAGGCCCGTCAGGCAGAATCCGCTGCCTCCCAGGAATCCGTGCTGCCCAAATTGCAGCAACGGTGTCGACAACAGGCCTTTCCAGTCTCCCAGTGTCGTCGGGGAATGAGCCCATTCCGTAAGCCCGTGAACACCGGGGAAAGTGAAATTCACGGCGCCGAATTGAAAGGCAAAACCGACAAGCCAGTAGCCGATGGCTCCGATGCAGAACACCATCATATTCATCATCATGGTGTGGGGAAACGTTCTTGGCCCTGTAAAGCCCGTTTCAACCAGGGCAAATCCGGCCTGCATAAATAACACAAGGAAGCCAGCGACGAGCATCCACAGTATATTTATGCTATCGCCCAGTTCTTTTGTGCTCGGGCCGTCGCTCTGGGCCGACGCAATCCCGCACATAACCAGAAAAGAAAATCATGATTCCCGGAATAGTTTTTGCGCGCCCTAAGATTGTCTTCAGCATAAAACCCTCTCTCTTTCTGAAAACTTCATCTGTCTTTCAGCCGGTTCATTTCCCGGGATGCATTGCATGTTGCATCCCACAGCCAATGACATTGCAAAGTCCGTGCCAGAGAGTTGCGCAACACCATAAAAGCTTATATCCGACTGATATGAAAGGGTTTAGTTTATGCCCGGTGAAACGAGTGCGGATCCCGCAAAGCTACATATATGTATTATACTAGTCTGTATATTTCATTTACGTATGAATCATCGCCGGAGGCGAAAGCCTGCACGAGCGGGATATCATATTTCTTTCATTCGAGTGGGTCCGGACTTCAAGGGCTGTCTTATAATTGTATTTATATTAGTCGAACGTATGCGTCGCTGAAGACGATGCCGTCCACATCGGGGTCGGGATCGGTATCGGGGTCGAAAAGGTTTATGTTTGCTGTGACGCGCATAAAAGCCGATCCCGATTCCGATACTGACCCGACCTCGATGTGTAGGGCCAGGTTTGAGATAGCCTCTTTAGCCCGGACGCACTTGAAAGGATCATGCATTTGCGTTACGAGGTGCCTTCAAATTGGCGCCGCAGGACCCAGAATTAATGTCCCTGTTCCACGAGGGCACCGCATGCGGAACACTTCTGTTTGGACTGGCGTCCGCACTGCGGGCAAAACAATAACTGAGGCTCCAGCCTTGCCTGGCAACCGGGGCACTCCGTCAGGGCCGGCTTGCGCAGGATCAGGTAAATAACGATTCCCAGCAGGTTGGGTGTGAAGATGGCAATTAATGTCCACAGCCATTGGTTCATGCCGCGCTGGCCGGCGTCGTGATAGACAAAAAACCACGCGCCGATCATCGCAGTGAGAAACAGCATTGCCATGCCCGTGCCCAAGAAGAGGATTCCAAGGACGAAAAAATGCCGGTCGTGAGGCGATGCAAATATGAGCGCTGCGTTGATATAATCCCAGACGAAATAGCTCCATAGCAAACACAGGCTTACCAGGTAAAACGCCGTCAATCCTCTGACGGGAACCTTTTTGTCGATCAGCTTGTTCACCATAACTCCTCCCTTATGAGCCCGTTATATCAATGGGAATCCATTGATGTCGGCCGTTGACGGAAGTCCCGTCCGGCCTTGCGCCACCTCTTCATCGCCGAAGTGGATATAGCCCCGTTCCATCAGCGAAATAGCGGAAACTACTGTCACAAGTGTTCCGCCTGCCAGCAAGATTGCCAACGCAGCCCCGCATGCGACCGCAATTGATGAGGTCCAGTACATAAAAAGCTTTGCCATCAGCCAGACGGGAAGCACGAAAGAGAATGAAAGGCTCAGCAAAGCCGCAAAAATGATCATGGGCATCCATTTGATTTTGAATGCCTGATCTCTTTCACACATGCGCCTGAGAGTCTTTGCCCGCAGGAATGGCGAATAGAGCCGGTCCGGCGGGTATGAAGACCGCACAACACCAAGGCTGCTCCAATAATGCGTGCAGGAAGCGCAACCCTGCAGATGCTGATTCAGTTCGGAGGCAAGATTTGCGCTTTCTCCCTCGGAAAGGAATATCTCCAAAAGAATTTCCCGCTGCTTGCCGCATGGAGCTTTGCGATCAGCCATGATTCTCTTCCTCCATCATAGTGCTGGCCAAAAAATCCAGGCCGCGCTTCAGTCGGCTTTTCACGGTTCCGAGCGGCAGCCGGCAAAAGTCAGCAATTTCTTCATACGACTGATCCTGGAAAAATCTCAGGCACAGCACTTCGCGATATATCGGCGCCAGCGATGCTAAAAGGCGCTGCACCGTCTCTTGGGTGACTACCTGACGACCGAAATCCGCCGGATCCGGTATTTCCCTGGGGCGGTCCCCCTTTTCCACGGACTGGCCGATGTCGAGCGACCACCACCGTTTCTTTCTGCGCAAGGCGTCATACGCGGCGTTGCGCGCCACCCGAAAGAGCCACGGTCTGAAACTCACGGTGGAGTCAAACAAGCTGATTTTTTCCATCACTTTTACCCAGCTGTCCTGAAACACATCCTCGGCCGATTCGCGCGTGCCCATGATGGAATAGAGGTATCGCATAAGCGCCTCGCCATGCAGATCCATTAGTGCCCCTGCGGCATCGGTGTCCCCTTTTTTCAATTGGGAAATCAGCTGCAGCTCATCCGGCTCCGGCCCGATCACCATGGTGTCCTCATCTATTAGGATCTGTCATTGGGTCTACGCCCCATCTTGAAGAGAAGTTCCCGCCAAGCAAGAAAAATTTCGGACTCACGCGTGCTTTTTTCCTCCCCAGCCCTTGCGTGGCTGAAAGCGGCGCCATAGGCCGAATCAAACATATTGTTTTTCCTGTCCGCCGAGTATAGCGTAGGCCCCAAGCACGATGTGCCTGGCGTAGTGTTCCAAACCACGGCGCCTTGTTTCAGAATCGATACGCTTCGATGCCATCGAAGAGACGAGGAGCAGACAATGGCTGAACTAAAATATTCGCATCTTTTATTTACCGGATTGAGGGACGATATGCCTGGAGTTTTGGACTACATGGCCAGTCCCGCGGCCTATTTCAGAGGAGCGCATCAAATACCGGGCGCAAACATCAACATGGGGTGGCAGGTTATTGTAAAGCCGACTTTCATGGAAAAGGCACCGCACACCCACGATTGCGACGAATACTTCGCCCTGATGGGTGCGCAATTGCCGGATGTATTCGGCAGCTGGGATGCGGAAGTCGAGCTCTGGATGGGGCCGGAACGGGAGAAGCATGTCATTACTCAGCCCACTTTTGTTTTCATCCCCAAAGGTTTCCTGCACTGCCCGCTGAACTTTAAGGTTGTCAACAAGCCGCTCATGTTCCAGGCGATACACCTGGGCCCGAGGTTCCACAAGATCATGGATGGCAAGGAGTATTGGTTTGAGGGCCCGGGACGTTCCATGGAAGGATGGAAGAATCACCCGGTCTGGTGGTAAGCCGAAGCAGAAACATCCTCATATACATTCAGGTTCGGGGTCGGTATCGGCCTTTCGTTTCCTTTATTTCGACCCCGATCCCGATCCCGACCCCGACACCGACTATCAGGTCAAGTCTCGCCTGCAGAATTTTGCTTGCACTCAAAGGCTTCCCGTATAAAAATCCCCTCTCGCTCTTTGAGCCTGGCTGAGCATACCTGCAGGTTTGATGTGAATGCTGCCGTTTTAAGGCGGAGTGAAGACTACGAGGCAATTTCCGGACGCTGCATGCCATGAGGGGATATTTCCCTTGCGATAGACGGCAAATGTGCCGGTATGCCCAAAGCTAAGCACAAATACATTGGATAGAGTGATTTCCACGGGAGGATCTTAAATTGTACAAAATAGCAGTAATGCCCGGTGACGGGACCGGACCAGAAGTGACAGCTGAGGCTGTGAAAGTCCTCCGAGTTGCGGCGGACAAATTCGGCTTCAAAACCGAGCTGACCGAATTTGATTTCGGTGGCGAGCGATATAAGAGGACAGGCGAAACTCTACCGGACAGCGCCTGCGACGAGCTCCGCAAATTCGACGCGATTTTATTGGGCGCCATCGGGCACCCCGATGTCGCACCGGGTATCCTGGAGAAGGGTATCCTGCTGAAAGCTCGCTTTGCGCTGGATCAGTATATTAACCTCCGGCCGGTCAAACTCTTCCCTGGCGTGGAAACACCGCTGAAAGATAAGGGACCGGAACATATCGACTTCACCGTCGTGCGCGAGAACTCGGGCGATCTGTACACGGGCACCGGCGGCGTTACGATGAAGGGAACTCCGCATGAAGTGGCGGTGCAATCGGCTGTTTACAGCCGGTTCCAGGTTGACCGTTGCCTGCGATACGCGTTCAATTATGCCCGCAAGTACGGCAAAAAGGCTCGCGGCAAGGGACCCAAGAATACTCTGGCGCTGTGCGGCAAAACAAACGTCCTGACCTACCTGTATGATCTCTGGGAACGGGCATTCCACGAAATGGGGAAGAAGGAATTTCCTGATATCGAACGGGAATATTATCACGTAGACGCGACATGCATGTGGTTCGTCAAGAATCCGGAATGGTTCGATGTGATCGTAACCGGGAACATGTTCGGCGACATCATCACCGACCTGGGTGCCATGATCCAGGGAGGGATGGGTATTGCAGCCGGAGGGAACCTGAATCCTGAAGGCGTCAGCATGTTCGAGCCCATTGGCGGCAGCGCTCCGAAATACACCGGCATGGGCGTCATCAATCCGCTGGCAGCGATTTGTTCGGCGCAGATGATGCTGGAAACACTGGGCGAACAGAAAGCGGCCGACAAGATCGATGCAGCCGTCAGGTTTGTCACGAGCAAGAAGCTTAAATCGCTCGCGGCAGGACGGATGGGCTACTCCACGTCGCAGGTCGGCGACCTGGTCGCGGAGAAAGTCGCAGAATAGCAAATTACTTTTTAGCACATCCGTAATGCTGCTCAAACCGGCGGAACGGATGTGCTTTTTTTTGCCTTATTAAAACAGTCCCAATGCTGAAACATTTTAGAGAGGGGGAGTGGAATGCGACCGATGAATAGGCTTCTTGTTTCCGGGATGACCTTGCTGCTGTCTTTTTGCGCAATCCATGGCGCGTTTGCAGGCGAGCCGGAGTGGAATCCGGCTGCCCTCAAAGAATGCGATCGAGCCTGCCTGGTCGGCATCATGGACGGCTACATGGATGCGATTTTCAAGCACGATCCCAAAGCCGTTCCGCCGCTGTCCATCGATGTGCGTATGACCGAGAACACAGGCGAGATGACAGTCGGCGAAGGAGTCCTCTGGCGAAACAAGGTAGAACCGACCAGCTTTAAGATTTACATTGCCGATCCGATTGCACAGCAGGTCGCACAGCAAGCGCGGCTAAAGGTCGGGGGCCGGGACACCTTGGTCGCCGTTCGATTGAAAGTGGATCGCGGGAAGATCCAGGAGATCGAGCAGCTTTACGCGCAGGATGTCAATGCAGCAGCGATCCCGCTTCTTACCACGCCGGTGCCGATTCTGACCACAGACGTTCCTCCGGCAGAACGAACCTCCCGCGATATTCTTTTCCGTGCCGCTAATTCCTATTTTGATGCTTTGGAAGGCGATAATGGAAAGATCGGGGCGTTTGCCGATGATTGCGTGCGCCATGAGAACGGGTACCAGACCGTGCATAATCCGCCGCCTGGCGGACGCATGATGCCTGCCCCATTTGTTCCTACGGCGGATACGGAGCAGGGACGCGAAATGCTTCGATTCAGCATGCTGACGTGCGCGCAACAAATCGACACCAAGATTTTTGCCTATATGAAACACATCCGGCCACGGCGCGCGCTGATCATTGATGAGCAGAAGGGATTGGTCGCCACGTTCCCCCTGTTCGTGCACGACGGGACCAGCCGGAACGCCAAGCCGGATGCACCTCCGGGCATGCTGCAAAACCTGGTTACGATGGAAACCTTTGGCATCCGTGGCGGTTTGATTCACCACGTCGAAGCGTTCCCTTTTGTTACGCAACCCTATGGATTAGGCAATGGCTGGACGATCGGCTCCGGCCGCTGATGCGATTGATTCCAGATTCCGGATTCCGAGATTCACGTGCAGGTATCTGAAATCCGGAATCCGGAATCAGGAATTCGGAATCTGTCCAGGCGGGCGGATGCCGAGCCGCTTGGAGCTATGATCTCTACCGAGAAAGTAGTTGATCCACGAAGATGTTTGCCAGAGTTCCCAATCGCAGGGAGGCACGATGTATGTGCCGATTTCGTCTTCCCTGTTTTGCGCCTTCAGCCTCTGATAAGCTCGGACCCAGATGCACAGCTTTTCCTTCGGATACACCTCGCACCACCCCTGGTAGCTCCCGCCGCAGGGAGCGTTGCGCTGGTCCTTGGGACATTGAGATACGGGACACAGATACGCCGCGTCGAACAGGGCGCAATCGCCGCAATCCTTGCAGCTGTATAGCGTCGTTTTGCTGCAGCGCTCAAAGAAATGAAAAGCCTTGTACCACCGCTTCGATGAATCCATGAACTGCATCAACCGCTGCATCGGTTTGAACAGCAGGCTTGAGGGCTCGAAAATCAGGGTGTGAAAGGCCCGCGACAAAAGATAAACCGGAGGTTGATGGGGCTTCTGTGTCTTGCGGGCGGGCGTTGCGGTATTCAGGCCGGTCGCTGCATCGCGTTCGAAATAGTAAAATCCGTTTTCCTGCGGCTGATCGAATTCCGGCAGCAGATCCGTCCACGAGCCGGCCAGCTCGTTTCCCCGTTCCACGATGTATTCCACGCTGTCGAAAGGCAAATTCTGGCCGCTGATGTAGGCTCCCTTGTATCCCATGCCTTTGGCAATCGCGTACATTTTTGCCGCTCTGTCCAGGCGGGCCTGTTTGCCTTTATCCTTGCTTGCGGCTTCGTCGGCCAACTGATTCAGAAGCTTTCGAGTAACCACGCACCCGGGAATATTGTTTTCGTGCATGGTCCTGGCCACCGGATACGACAGGACATAAATGCTCGCCAGCGCTGGGATCCGGTAATCCCGGGCTTTCAACCACATAAGGAACTCGTGCATTTTGCGGGCGTCATATCCGACCTGCGTAATGACGAAGTCGGCTCCGGCTTCCATTTTTTTCTGCATTTTAAAAAACTGCCCCATCACCTCCGCTTCCATCTGCTTGAACGGCGAAAATGCAACGCCGGCGAAGAAGCTGCTGGCCGAGAGCCGGACGGTCTTGCGCATGATTTCGCGCTCCATCCCGCGGTTCATTTCTTCCACCAGCCTGAGGCCGTTTACGGAGTCCAGGTCAAAAACCGGCTTGGATTTTCCTTTGAATCCGAGATTGGACGGGTAATCGCCGGTTAGCATCAGGACATTGTGGATATCCAGGGCTGTCAGCTGAAACAGAAGGCTTTCGGCCTGGTTCCGGCTTTTGTCGCGCATGGCGATGTGCACCAGCGGTTCGATACACGCCTTGAGGATTTCCGCGCACAGCACGTCCGTGGCAATTGCAGGATTTCCTCCCGGATTATCGGTGATGCTTATGGCGCAGACTTTGCCGCTGAGAGCCGCCTTCCGCGCATTCTCAATCACAGTTTCCTGGCGCATTTCAAAAGCGCCGGGGCCCGGAATCTGCTCCCACACCAGGCAGAAGGTATCAGGGCTCAGCATCGCATTTTTGAAACGGTTTTCGCGCGCCTTCAGATTTCGGGCGATCGTCTCCGTCAAACGGGGCAGGAAATGCTCTGCGGGCAGGAACGGGGCCGCGGGTCCTGGCCAAAAAGCGTATTCGCCGATGCTTAGGGTCAGGTTTTCTTCGCCCAATATCCGGAATGTATTTTCCGAATCATTGGTTTCGACGATGAGCAGCGATGCGTGATGAGAAATCCAGCCGTCGCGCAGTTTCCGATACAGCGCCAGGACCGATTCCCGGGAATCCATGCGGCCGATCATGATGATATCCGGCCTGATTTCCGTCAGCTTGAGAAGCGCCTCGGCCTCACTGGCGGCGGAATCTACGATTATTGTTTCACCCGCAGCCTTACGGATTAGTTCGACCAAATCCGCACTGTGGCTAAGGACGAATATGTGTCTTGTTCGATTCATGTGTTTCATATCAGTGCCTTCAACGCTGCCAATACCGTCAGTTGCCGAATCTCTCGCGAGCAATCCGGTGCAGAGGCATGTCAAATTCTTCGGGATATTTAAGGTTAGCCTTAAACAGGGCGCGCATCTGGTAGACCATGGCCTTGGCCATGGTCATTGCGGAAGCGTCGTTTTTGATGGCCCCTTTTTCGCCGGCATACCCCCACGCAAATTCCGCGGCGAACATGTGGTTGTAAATGAAATACATGTGAAAAGGACTGGCAGCGCTCACACACCCGCGAATGCCAGCAACGAGTATTAAGCCGCCGATCTTTCCCGCCTGCTGCAGTTTTGGAAAGTTTAGCGCGAAGGTGCGGTCGAGGGCGGTTTTTGTCAGCCCGGTCATGGACCAGTAGTATACGGGGCTTGCCCAGATAATGGCGTCGGCCTCCCGTATCCCCTGGTACACCTCCTGCATGTCATCTTTGATGACACACTCTCCCGTCTGAGCGCAGCCCATGCACCCGTCGCACGGACCGATGACCTTGTCCCGCAATACGATCTTAGAAGCGGAGCCGCCATTCTGCTGCGCCTCCTCGAGAGCCACATCCAGCAGGATCTCGGTATTGCCGCCCTTGCGTGTGCTTCCCAGGATTCCGATAGTTTTCATCCGATATCTCCAGCTATAAGGCATCGTGAGAGAAAATGCATTTCTCGTTGTTGTGCGTGAATATAACAAAGAATAGATCCCGAATCACTCGCGATTCCTCTGCAGAATCTTCTGGTGCCGCCAAAACGAGCATTCGTCCGAACCTAATGAGGCAGAGAAGACGATGTTAGGGTGCCTTGACGTCAAAGCGTCATATCAGTACACTCCGGATCAGAGAATAAGCACATTGTTCATATCTCGGAGCGTGGAGCAATGACCATCAGCAGATATCAAAAACTGTTTGGGGTTGGGCCTCTCGGATTGTTGATCAGCGTAGTTCTGCTTGGTCTCCTGTGGCTTCTGGACCGGGTTCTCCATCACGTCGAAATAGCGAGTCAGCCGGGGATAATCAGAATCATCGGGTCCATATTTATCCTGTGTTGGGTCTGCTGGCACTCGTGGTGTATCAGAACGATCAGTCGGTGGTGGCGCCATGACCAGCTCTGTACCTCGGGACCCTATCGATTTGTGAGGCACCCTATTTATGCTGGAGGCGTTTTGCTGGGATCCATAGGAGTAGTTTTGATCTTTAATTCCTGGATCATACTTCCATTGCCGGTGCTCATGTTCGTCTTATATTCCATTCTTGTCCGGAAAGAGGAAGCCATGATGACGGCAGTCTTCGGCGAGGAGTACAAACTGTATGCGGCCCATACCGGCCGGCTTTTTCCCCGCATACTGCCCGCAAACAAAACACAGATAGGTCCGGGCTGAAGAGGCTGTCCAACGGTTGCCACCTGGGAGCGCCGGCGTCTCGCCGGCATGAATAAAGAATGACCGTGGTATTGATTCTAAAAGCTTTGCCGGCGGGACGCCGGCGCTCCCAGGGAAAGACTTTTAAATATCCCCAACCGTTGGACAGCCTCTGAAGTTCGGAAGAGTTTTATAGCCGGTAAGCCGGTTGGGCAAAGCGAATTATGGCTAAGTCTCTTTGCAGCATTCGAAAGGTCTTGCTGATTTTGCCATTGCTATTCGTGTCTCAAACTCCGGATTTTGCGCAGCCTCAGGAAGTCAGATCTGAAATCCCCAAAATCAAAGTCGACGTTGCCCTGGTCACGACAGAGGTGACGGTTCTTGGTGCGGCCGCCTTGGACCTGCGCGCGGAGGATTTTGTCGTCTACGATAATGGGGTCGCTCAGCAGGTAACCCATTTCTCGCGGGACAAACTGCCGCTTGCTGTTGCCCTGCTGCTGGACCGCAGTTCCAGCATTGGACCTTATCTCCCTTTTCTTCAGAAAGCCGCAGTATCGGCGCTCGGGCAACTGAAGGTGGAGGACCCGGCCGCGCTGTTTGCCTTTGACGAAGATCTCCTCAAACTCAGCGACCTTACGCGGGACCGCAGTCGGATTGACGGAATCATAGGCAAACTCACGATCGGAAACGGCACAAACATTTACGATGCAATATCAAGTGTCGCCGATTATCTTCGCGCCAAAACTCCTCACCATCGCCGGGCAATAATCCTGGTGTCGGATAACTGCCAAACGGTGCCCGGCAGAGTCCAGGGAGACAGCGCCCGGGTTGATGTGCTTGAATCTGCCGCCACTCTCTACAGTATCAAAACACCCGGAGACAATTACGCGTTGGATATGCGTGTGCGCGATCCGGTCTGTCATGACTCGATTGTCATGGTGCAACAATTGGCGGAAGAGACAGGCGGACAGGTCTTGGATGTTGAGGCTTCGTCCTCGCTTCAAGAAGCGCTGGAGAAAGCGATGTCCAGTCTCCGGCTTCAATACACCCTCGGATTCAGCCCGTCGGACCCGGATCGGGAAGGGAGTTTTCACAAGCTGACCGTAAGACTGGCGGCAGAGGACCGTTGTCCCGCCTGCCGGTTGCTTGTGCGCAGCGGCTATTACACCGGGAGTCTCCCGGTCCCTCTGGCAAATCAAATCCAATTAGCTCCGCCTGAACTGGCCGACAAAGCCGCCTATGGGATGATTCTGAGAAAAATGGAAGCGGCCGCGACTATCGACATGGACCTGCCGGATATTCCATTTGTGGCTAGAACAGCCAGTCAAAAGGATTCCGACGGCAAACCGCAGATCAGAGTGGACCTGCAAATCGATTTTTCCGGAGTCGGATTTAAAACAGTTGGAAACCGGCGCACTTGCAGGCTGCATCTCGCAGTTTTTTCTGCCGACGAAAGAGGCAAAATCCTTGGTCCGGAGTTCAGGACGATCGAAGGGACGTTGCAGGAGGAAACCTACAATAGGGTCATCAAGACCGGGATGTCGGTTTCATTCGCGATCCCTTTAAAGGCGCCCAAGCAGAATCTGAAAATAGTTCTCTATGACGAGGGAAGCGATATTTTGGGCAGTCAAAGAATCCATTTTCCTTCCCTGAGATGAAACTCGACTAACGCAACGATAGCAGGTGATCGAAAGTAAAATTGGCCTCTACATAGAAATAGTTCGAATCTTCGCTGCCGGGGCTTAGGGGAACTTTGACCAGGTAAGATCCCTTGAAAAATCGGACATAGCCAATCTCAGGACGGAAATATTTATTCAGGCTGTAGCGAAGCCGCAGATCGACATGGCTTCCAATGTAGGCGCCGGAATTCCCGCTTGGATCCTTCAGTTTCGATCCCACCCACTGGTCGCGCGCAGAGGCGAGCCACACCCAGCGCATTGCGGTTGAAAACATCAGCTTCTTTAGGGGATTAAGTTCCAGTGCCCATCCTGGCGAGCTTATGTTGGAACGAGCGAAAGGCCCATAGATACCAGTGGGCCCGTACTCCCAACGGCTATCCCCATAAAGCGAATCAAAGGTGCCATCATCCTGGCCCGTGGGATCTTTTGTCCCGCTCGCATAATCATACCGGCCCGTGAGCATGGGGCGCCATTTGGCATTAAAGGTATAGTCGGCTTGTAGGTGCTCAAGATGTGCTAAATGATCGAGAGTTCTTTTTTTGCCGAATTGCAGCGCGGTTTCAAACTCGTAACTTATCTGCCCGGCTCCGGGATCCTTGTACAGCCGCGTCCCCACTGTGGAATACTGCCTTTTGGTGCTTCGGGGAGACGTCATGCTTTCACCAAGGCCGTAATAGTAAAACTCGTTTTTGAATTGGGAAGTGAGCCTGGCTGTCAGGAACGCTCCCCAAAAGCCGGTAACATCGGAAGGTTTGTCGGGCTGATGCATGCGACGCACCACCGGCCTGGACAGAAATGTAGTGAGCTGCCAGTGTTTGTCATTGCCGAGTGTCCAGCGTATGGTATCGAAGGAGTTTGTGGTATTTCGATACCGGGGACGCGAAACCAGCCGCCGGCTCCCTAAATCGAACGACTGACGGCCGACATAGACAGTGCTCGGGAGCTTGGCCTTTCCCAAAGGCTTCACGAAGCTCAGATAAAGCTGAGTTATATCGTTCTCGTCGACCATAGTGTTCGTGACGGTTGATCCGGAATCGTCAAGATGAATGCGTGAATCTTGAAATTCCATGACAAGGCCGAATGGGGCAATGACCTTTTTGATTTCGATGCGAAGACGGGTGCTCTGCGGCAACTGCTGGTCGCTACCGACCTCTCCTAATCTGAAGCGATTATCCAGGGTTTCATAGCGCGTGCGATGCTCGACTCCAATATCCAGCCACGGAGTTTTTTCGGATTTAGCAGCCGTCCGGGTTGTTTTTGGTGCAGCGTCCGCCTCTTCGGTTTGTGCGGATCCCGATAATGACAGGCAAAATAAAGAAAGGAGAACCAACAACTGAAATATAATTTTCACGAGCTTGAACGGGTTTTTTGGTGCCTTTGGTACCTGGTTATACTGTCCCTGTCTATGGCCGCATAATGCAGTAGGGGACAGTATAACCAGGTACCGTTTAAGTCAAGGTCAGGTACGACAGTACGTCATTCATGATTGAATGGATGGTCTGATAGAACGCAGCGGGAATAATCCGTATCTCGGCCTCCTTTTGGACATAGGGGCCAGGAGTCAGATCATCGCGAAAATGATCCAGCAATGCGGACGCGTTTTCGGGAGTGGTTTCCAGGTGGAATTGGAGACCGATCACATTCTTTTTGAACTGAAAAGCCTGATTTTTGCAGCCGGCACTTTCGGCAAGGCGCATAGATCCCTCAGGCAAGTCAAACGTCTCGCCATGCCAATGAAATACGGGGCATTCATCGGGAAAAGAAAAGATTCCATCCGGAACCTGAACTCCCCGAATCGGGAACCAGCCGATTTCCTTGAAGTTATTGTGATACACGCGGGCTCCCAGCGCACTGGCGATCAGCTGTGCTCCCAGGCACACACCTAACACCGGGATATCACGGCTGATCGCATCGCGGATGAATTGTTTTTCGGGCTTTAGCCAGGGCAGTTTTTCTTCATCATTAACGCTCATGGAGCCGCCCATGGCTATGACGAGGTCAATTCCATCCAGCGCCGGCAGCTGAGGATTTTCATAGAAGCGCGTGTAGCGGATCTCTGCTTTGCGAGCTTCCAGATTTGGGGTGATGTTGCCAAGGTCTTCGAATGGCAGGTGCTGCAGAACATGTACCTTCATTCTTTCCTCGCGAATCGATGAGGGGTCAGGCCTGGAAAATTTAGTTTTTCAAAAAAACTAAATTTTCCAGGCCTGACCCCTCACTAAATGATGCGCTTACAACCACATGCCCCACGTTCAACCCCGGGATCTAAGTTGCCCCAATTTCCTCCGAATTGCCAGCTTTTTCATCCCGATGCATTTCTCCAACGATATGATTCCTGCAGAAATCGCGAATGTGTACCGGCGATCCCAGGGCAGTGATGAGATCAATTCAGTTCAGGTGCCGGATCATGAAGACTAAGCAGATTTGCGTCTTGGCGCTGGGGTATTGTGCCTATGCGAGAGCGCATTGGTACAGAGGAGAAAATAAACCAGGCAAATTTGGCCCGCATTGCCGAAACGATCCCCAAATATATGTCCTATTTGGGGGAAGCTCTTAGCTATAATAAGTGGTCACTCATAATAGATAGGTTGATTGGCGGTGTGTTGTCCGTGGACTGGCCGTTACTGGATATAAAGGCGAGCAAGGCCAAGATCAAATGTCGCAGAAAGAAGTTCGATCCAAGCATTTACAGAGTGGACCATTTAGGAAGAAAAGGCTTTGAAGAACCGAAACAACGGATTCCGGCGAAATGAGCGGCAAGACGCTCTCTCATTATGAAATAATCTCCTAATCGATGAGGGCGGGATATCCCGGAGCATCGCATTTTTATTATCGGACAGTGCCGAATCCCTGAATGGCATGGGCCTGATTAAGGTAAACGCGAATGGTATTGGTTATCAAAATAGCGGTTTTTGTTTTCTCGGTTATCATACACGAAGTGGCGCATGGGTATGCCGCCTACCGACTCGGCGATCCGACTGCCAAGGACGCCCACCGGCTGACGCTCAATCCCCTGGCGCATATCGATCTCATGGGATCTGTGTTGCTTCCCCTGATTCTGATTATTACTAAAAGTCCCGTCCTGTTGGGGTGGGCAAAACCGGTCCCCTTTAATCCAGGATATTTCCGCGATGTAAAAAAGGGGGTCATGATCGTCGGATTTGCGGGTCCGGCAAGCAACCTATTTCTGGCGGCCATTGCCGGCACGATTTTTCGGATATTTTCTTTTGAGGGAATTTTGGGCATTTTCCTGGTGTATACCTGCATCATCAACGTGGTTCTGGCGGTTTTTAACTTGATCCCCATCCCCCCACTGGATGGATCCCGAGTGGCGATCGGATTTCTGCCGTCCCGTTTGATCTCCCCCTACCTCCGTCTGGAACGCTACGGTTTCATCATCATATTTGGCCTGCTGTGGCTTGGGGCCCTAAACTACGTTTTAGGACCGATTGCTTCCATACTTTTGCGATTTCTACTACAGGGCTGAGAAAATCAGGTTTTGCGACCGCCTTGGCCGTCTGCGCTATAAACGCCCTGTTGAACAAAATCAATCTTGAACGGTGATCCGCCCTATGCGTTCCGGTATACATGCGGGCGCCGGCACCGGCAAAAACCTGAGATATGCTTCAGATCCCCTCTAGTCGGCGAAAACTGCAGTGGATCAATTCTCCGCTATCATAGGAGAGATGAATTCCGCTACAATAGGCCCATCTTCTTGAACTGAATTTCAATGCATTGAACCGGCTGTCGACTTGGAGGAGGCAATCCCCATGATTGGCAAAACGCTGGGCCATTATCAGATAACAAGCCAGCTTGGCAAAGGCGGCATGGGGGATGTATACCAGGCGAAGGATCAGAAGCTCGGCCGGGATGTAGCGATAAAGATGTTGCCAGAGGAGTTCGCTAAGGATGCTGACCGCGTTGCACGATTCCAGCGTGAAGCCAAACTGCTCGCCTCTCTGAACCATCCCAATATTGCCGCAATACATGGGCTGGAGGAATCCAACGGAACCAACTTCCTTTTTTCGAATAAGGGGTCAGGTCTGGAAAATTTAGTTTTTCAGAAAAACTAAATTTTCCAGACCTGACCCCTTCAAAAAAATGGCGGAGGTGCATGGGAATCGAACCCACCTAGCCCACCTTCCGGTGAACCACAACTGGATTTGAAGTCCAGGCCAGCCACCAGGCCAGATTCACCTCCGCTCGCCCCGTGATTGTAACAGAAACCCCGGTACGTCCAACCGCAAATAAGCAAATTTATCGCAACAGCGGGGAGTTTTGGATAATAATAAAACCTTTTTTGGCCTTGTTTCGGAGATGTGGACAACGAACCCGTCCGGTCGGATTCAGAATCGCTATCGGTATCGAATTTCGGGAATCGATCATCGAAATGAAAACCCGATAACGACTCCGTTATCAATACCGACGTGTGTTGATTGTGGTTAACGAAGAGTGATGGAGATAGACATGAACGAGTTCACAAAACGCCCTACCGGATATCAGGACACCATCGCAGTGCATTGCGGTGAGAAGCGGTGGATGGGCAGCATTACGACTCCCATTGACTACACCAGTACATTTGTTTTTAAAGATGTTGCCGAGATGGTCTCTTTTGCCAACGGTGAGATTGACCACTACGAATACGGCCGGTACGGCAATCCGACACGCCAGGCCGCCGAGCTCAAGTTGGCCGCACTGGAAGGGGCCGAGCGCTGCGTCCTCTTCGACTGCGGGATGAGCGCAGTTTCCGCTACGATCCTCTCCAACTGCGTCCAGGGGCAACATATCATCATTACGGATGATGCCTATAAGCAGACGCTGGCCATGGTCAAAGGCGTCATGCCCCGGTTCGGCATCAGCTGCACCGTCGTCCCCATGGGCGATTACGATGCCATGGAAAAAGCCGTCACGCCCAACACCGCCCTGATCATCTCCGAATCACCGACCAATCCGTACCTCAATATCGCCGATGTCGATGAAATTGTGCGCATCGCACGAGCCCATAATGTGTTAAGTGTGATCGATAGCACCTTTGCCACACCCTATAACGCTCGCCCTCTGGACCAGGGAGTCGACATCGTCATCCAAAGCGCCACTAAATACCTTGCCGGACACAATGATATCCTCGCCGGAGCGGCGTTAGGATCGGAGAAAGCTACCGAGCAGATTTACCTGTGGCGCCGCATGACCGGGGGCGTTGCCGATCCGATGAGCTGCTATCTTCTGATTCGAGGTCTAAAAACCTTCGGCATGCGGATGGAACGGCTGAACAACACCGCGATGCAGGTTGCCCAATTCCTGGAAAAGCAGTCCAAGATTCGACGCGTGTACTATCCCGGACTGCCGAGCCATCGGCAATTTCAGCTTGCCTCCAGACAGATGAAAGGATTCGGCGCCGTTGTCACCTTTGAAGTGGACGGTAATCTCGAACAGACTCTCAAGTTCCTGGACGGCTTGAAGCTGTGCATGATGGGTCCGAGCCTGGGCGGTCCGGAGACCCTCATAACGCATCCCGCGCTCAACAGCTACTACAACATCAGCCGCGAGGAGCGCTATAAGCTGGGCATAATCGACGAACTCGTGCGTCTTTCCGTCGGGCTGGAAGATCCCCGCGATATCATCGGCGATCTGGAACAGGGCCTTGCAGCTATGTAAAAAAACCAGGAGCCAGAATTCTGAATTCAGAATTGTTAGCGACTCTGAATGTCGGCTTTTCACTTCGGGCTGTGGTAGCGTGTTTACGAGTGGTACAGTGATTTGGATAGCTTTTGAAGGAATCCAGGATTTTTCATGGCCTATGAAATAAGCGACAAAGAATCAGCGCAGACTCAAATCCAAATGCTGACGAATGCCGTGGAGCAGACGGCCGACAGCATCATTATCGCAAACAAAGAAGGCGTGATCGAATATGTGAACCCTGCCTTTGAGTCGACCACCGGATTCACGCGCCAGGAAGCTCTCGGCCAAACGCCCAGAATCCTCAAGTCAGGAGTCCAGGACGGCGCTTTCTATAAAAAGCTGTGGGACACTATTCGGTCCGGCCAGGTTTTTCGGGGTACGCTCGCCAACCGCAAGAAGAACGGGGAAATATTTTATGCGGAGCAGACGATCACGCCCATGAAGGGAGCGACAGGGGAAATCACCCACTATGTTACGGTCATCAAGGATGTGACGGAGCAGAGGAAACTGCAGGAACAGCAGTTTCAAATGAACCTCGCGCGCACCGTACAGCAGCAGTTTTATCGCCTGCCTCCCCCGCAAGTGGCAGGATTCGATTTTGCCGGCGTTTCTTATCCCGCGGATGAGACCGGCGGAGACTATTTCGATTTTGTAATGCTCCCGGACAGCCACATTGGCATTGCCACCGGCGATGTCTCCGGCCACGGCATGAGCTCTGCGCTGCTGATGACGGAACTCAGGGCGTATCTTAGAGCCTTCGCGCAGAAGATCTCCGATATCGGCGAGATCCTGAGTTTGATCAACACCGCGCTGGTATCCGATCTGGAGCTGGGCAGCTATGCAACATTGATATTTTGCCGCCTGCAGCCGGGTTCTCGGACAATTCAATATGCAAGCGCCGGGCATACTCCGGGCTTTGTCCTCGATTCGAATGGCGCTGTCAAACGGACACTGGACAGCATCGATATTCCGCTGGGTTTTTTGCCGGATCACAAATTCAGCTGCAGCGAGCCTTTCATTTTGGAGCCGGGCGAAATTCTGGCGTTGCTGACCGACGGCATCACCGAAGCGGAAAGGCCCGACCAGGAGCCGTTCGGTGCGGAACGGGCTCTCGCATTTATACAAGAGCATCGCGCGGAGAGCGCCCACGAGATCGCTGCAAAGCTTTTTCACGCAGTGCGCGATTTTTCAGACGGGATGCCGCAGGTCGATGACATCACAGTCGTCATCTGTAAAGCGAACGAAACGCAATAAAAGGAGGAATTCATGTTGAGTGGTAAAGTTGTCGGAATCATAGGTGCGGGAAACATGGGAGAAGTCCTGATCCGCGGTCTGATCCAATCCGGCAAAGTAAAAAAAACAGATATCATCGCCAGCGATGTCAGCCCTGACCGTCTAAGTCATATATCGAAAACCTACGGCATCAAAACCACCTCGTCCAACGTGGAGCTGGTGGAAAAAGCTTCGATTATTATTATTGCCGTAAAGCCGCAAAATATCGATGACCTCCTGGATGAACTCTCCAATTCGAGCCATGAAGAACACCTGTTCATTTCAATTGCGGCCGGCATCACAACCGAAAAACTTGCCGCCAAAATGCACCATCAGTCGGGAATCATCCGAGTCATGCCCAATGCGCCGGCATCGGTGCTGGCCGGCATCGCGGCCATCTGCCCGGGCCGGAATGTCTCCTCGTCCGATCTCCAGCGCGCGGTTTCTATCTTCGAGTGCGTCGGCCGCGCGGTGATCATCAAAAACGAAGCGCTGATAGACGTCGTGACCGGACTCTCGGGAAGCGGCCCCGCCTTTGTCTTTCTTGTCATAGAGTCCCTCAGCGACGCGGGCGTTCAACTGGGGATCTCACGCAAGGAATCCTCGCTCCTGGCGGCGCAGACAGTGTATGGCGCGGCGAAGATGCTTCTGGAAACCGGAAAGCATCCGAGTGAATTGAAGGATATCGTGGCCACCCCGGGGGGCACGACTTTCGCCGGATTAAAAATGCTGGAGAAGGGCAACTTCCGGTCGACCATCATGGACGCTGTCGAAGCGGCGACCGCCCGGTCGCGTGAACTCGGATCGTCGCTTAATAATAAGAAGAAGGAGTAGCGGGGGCGTCTTGCGCTATTTATGTGGATCTTGACGTCCTTAAAAACAAGAATACAGAATGCAGGAGTCAGAATTCAGAATCCAGTATTCAGAATTTAAATTCATTTTTCCTCCAAATTCTGACTTCTGAATTCTTGATTCTGTCTTTCCTTTTCTGACTGGGTGTTCGGATGCGAGCAGACGGTTTTACTTTTAAAGATGTATTTCAGGTGGATTCTTTGTCGGGCCGCATCAATCTCGGTTCCAATCGACATGTCATTCTCGCTGCGGCGGCCGTCGGGGCCGTGCGTCACGAACTCATGGACAATCTTGGCTGGGAAGTGACACGAGGGGTTTTTGAGCGATTAGGATATCAGTGCGGCAGGCACGATGCGCACCAGCTGCGGAAGCATTACCCGTTGCCTTCGGACGAAGAATTGCTTCAGGCAGGGCTCAGGTTAAGCTTTGTGGAAGGGATGGCCAAAGCGCGCCTGGGTGAATTTGAGATCAACCGCGCTGAGGGAAAAATCCATATAAAAGGAGAATGGCTGGACTCCTTCGAAGTCGAGTATCATCTGCAGCAATACGGGATCGGCAGCCATTCCGTCTGCTGTGCGCTTGAAGGTTACGGCAACGGATTTGCCAGCGAATTTTTCGGCGCGGATGTCATTTGCATCGAGACTCATTGCCGCGCGAAAGGAGACTCCGCCTGCAGATTTGAATTTCAATCTGCGGCCGATTGGGGAGAAGCTGCGCGACCGATACAAAGGATGCTGGCCGGCGGCCGGTTTACGGAAAGGTTTGACCGCTGCCTGCGCATCATCAGCGACATGGGGTGCGAACTTGAGCAGACCTCGTTGGATGCTGTTTTTACCACGGATGCCAAAGGTTTTGTGACATCCTGCAGTGAAGGCGCGAGTGAAATCCTGGGTGTTTCTCCCAGCGAAGGCGTCGGGAAACGAGTCGGATCTTTCTATGCCGGAGGCAATTCCGAAGCCCAATCGATCATGGAGCGCTTAAAAGAAGAGAAGCGATTCCGCGATTACCTCACCGAGTTTGTAACTCCCCTCGGGAGAAAGACGCCCGTTGCGCTATCGGCTTCCGCGATTCGAAACCAGGCCGGCGACATTGTCGGCACTATCACGGTAGCACACGATCTGACCAAGATCCGGCGCCTGGAAGATGAGCTTGCCAAGAAAAACCGGTTTATGGCCAATATCCTCCGCGATTCAGCGGACGCGATCATGACGATGGATCCGAACGATATCGTGACTTCGTGGAACAAGGGCGCCGAGCGCATTTTCGGATATCTTGCCAATGAAGTGGTCGGCAAACCGGTTCAGATCCTTGTCACTCCGGAACTCCGGGAAGCGCGCGAACTGGAATCGATCTCCCGCAGGTTCCGGTCCCAGGGAGCGGTCCGCAGCCATCAAACCGAGCGCATCACGAAAGACGGCAGACGGATTGAGGTTATTTTCACCCGCACCGCCATTCGTGATGATTCAGGCCAGATTATCGGCAGCTCTTCCGTAGTGAAAGATGTCACCGCTGTCCGCAGCCTCGAAAAACAGCTTGCCGATGCGGAACACCTGGCGACGCTCGGCGAGTTATCCGCAGGGCTTGCCCATGAAATCAAAAATCCCCTGGCAGGGATCAAGGGTGCGATCGATGTCATCCGGGATTCGCTGCCCATATCCGACAAGCACCAGGAAATTCTCGGGGATGTGATTCATGAAGTAAACCGCATCGATAAGATCGTGCAGGATCTTCTGAATTATGCCAAACCCAAACCAGCCTCACACAGCTCTATCGATCTGCCCGAGCTTGTGCATCGCATCGTCGCAATGGCCGGATCGACTTCGAAGCGCAGCTCCATCCCGATTCAGGTGTGCCAGCTGGCTCCGATACCGGAATTCACCGGAGATGAGACGCAACTCGAGCAGGTCCTGTTAAACCTGCTGCTGAACGCACAGAACGCGATGCCTTCGGGCGGTCATATTGAAGTAGTTCTCGATTATGACAGGGATGCCGCGGTCGTGCGGATGGAAGTGCGGGACGACGGCCCGGGCATTCCCGAGTCGATTCAGAAAAAGATCTTTCAGCCCTTTTTTACTACGCGCACCGACGGAGTGGGATTGGGACTGGCAACCTGTCTTAAGAATGTGCAGTATCATGGCGGCACTATCGAGGTGCACAGCGAAACGGGCCGGGGGACGACATTCGCCGTCAGCCTCCCGCTGTTTTGCCATATTTGACCTGCTGGACGAAAATGCCAAAAGAAACGATTCTCGTAGTCGATGATGAACGCCTCGTTCGCTGGTCCCTGCAGCAGAAACTCGAACAATGGGGATACCATGTCAGCCTGGCTGAGGATGGCGCTAGCGCTTTGGGCAGAATCCAGCTCGACAATCCCGACCTGATCACACTGGATGTCAAGCTTCCCGATATGACCGGAATCGATGTCCTCGCGGAGTTGAGGAACCGGAATATCCGGATCCCGGTAATTGTGATTACGGCGTTCGGTATTGTGGATGATGCCGTGCGGAGTCTCAAGCTCGGCGCCTATGATTTCATCGAGAAACCGATCAACTTTGAGAAGCTGGAGAACGCCATTCGCAATGCCATGGAAACCAAGCGTCTGCGCACGGAAGTGGCGCGCACGCAGGAAATCCAACGCAGCGAGTTCAGCGTGGACCGGATCGTCGGAGTTAGCGATTATGTCCGGGACGTCCGGGAGCTCATCCGGAAAGTGGCCGCCAGCGAAGCCTCAACCATTCTGGTATTGGGTGAAAGCGGGACCGGAAAAGATTTGGTGGCGCACGCGATCCACTATGAATCGTCGCGGCGGGATCGTCCCTTTTATGCGATCAACTGCGCCGCGATCCCGGAAACTCTGATTGAATCGGAACTCTTCGGCCATGAAAGGGGGGCGTTCACAGACGCGCGCACTCAGAAGAAGGGGATGTTCGAGATAGCCGACGGCGGCACTCTGTTTATGGACGAGATCAGCGAAATGACTCTGAGCATGCAGGCAAAACTCCTGCGCGTCCTCGAAGGCCAGCCCTTCCGGCGCGTCGGCGGAGTCAAAAATATCACGATCGATGTGCGCGTCATCGTCGCCTCGAACCGGAACCTGGAGGAAGCCGTCCATGCATCGAAGTTTCGCCAGGATCTTTATTTCCGTCTCGCCATCATACCGCTGCACCTGCGCCCGCTCAGAGAGCACAAGGAGGATATTCCCGAACTGCTGCATCATTTCATACAGCACTACAATAAGAAGTTCCGCAAAAACATTCAGGGCTTCACCAAGGAGGCGGATGAGCTCCTGATGCGCTACGATTGGCCCGGGAACATTCGCGAATTAAAAAATGCCATCGAGCGCGTCATGATCCTGGCCGAGGGCACCCGAATTACCGCCAGACATCTTCCCATTCGAATTTCGGAAAGGGGGAAGAGACCCGTACCTGCGGGAGAAGGGAGCAGCAACGAGGATCTTCGTCTCCCTGCCGGGGGAATGTCACTATACAAACTTGAAAAGGATCTGATACGGCAGGCGCTCGATCAGGCGCGCGGCAACAAAAGCACCGCGGCCCGTCTGCTGCAGATCACGCGCGACACGCTCCGCTACAAAGTCAAAAAATACAAACTGGATTAGGGTTGTTGAATTTTACTTGTACAGGCCCGCTTTTAGGTTTCGCCTGATTTGCAGGACGTCACCCAGCACCTGAAAATACGATTGCATCGTAACCTTGCTGCCCGAAGCGTTGATCCAGGTAATCGGTACTTCATGGATGAGGCAGCCGTGTGAGCGCGCGATTACCAGCAATTCGATGTCGTATCCCCACCGTTGGATGGTCTGGCGCGGGAAGATAAGGCTGGCCGCTTTTGCGGAAAACACTTTGAATCCGGCCTGAGTGTCCTGAATCCCGGGAATAGCGAGCGTCCGGATAAACCAGTTCCCGAACCTGCCGGCGATCTCCTTGTGTCTTGCCTGGCGTACGCCGATCACCGATTCTTTGAGCGCGCGCGAGCCGATGACCACATCATAGCCCTTATCAAAATAAGGCCAGAAGCGATCGACCTGGTCGAGAGTGGTTGAATTGTCGGCATCCATGAAGAGGCGAAAGGCGCCGCGGGCTTCCATCATCCCCTTTTTAACGGAGGCGCCTTTCCCGTGATTTGCATGGTCGTCATGAGCGAGCAATTTTAGCGATACGGGTGCAGGATCCTGTGTGTAGACGGTTTGTTCCGTTCCATCTGTCGAGCCGTCGTTTACAACGAGGATTTCAGAGCTGTACGGCTGTGCCTTAAGATACTCAATCGCGTGGGCCAGCGTTTGTGGAAGACGCAGCTCCTCGTTAAAGGCTGGGATAATGACGGAAAGCCGAATTGCCGGATCATTCAGCATGGCGTAGATGGGAATTACCCATTATAAAAGGTGACACTAAATATTTAAATCGGGGTCGGTATCGGTATCGGAATCGGGATCGAAATAGCATGTACAAAATTTCGATCCCGATTCCGACCCCGACCCCGAATACTTGATTTGCGAATCAGGCGATAGTCACCTCTTTGCAGAGATAAACATCCTGAATGGCGTTCAGGAGCGCGACTCCCTCCTTCATGGGCCGCTGGAACGCCTTGCGGCCGGATATCAATCCCGTACCTCCCGCACGTTTGTTGATCACCGCGGTCTTCACTGCCTCGGCCAGGTCGCTTTCGCCGGCGCTGGCTCCGCCCGAATTGATCAATCCTGCGCGGCCAAGGTAACAGTTGATTACCTGATAACGCGTCAGATCAATCGGGTGGTCGGATGACAGCTCGGAATAGACTTTTTTATGCGTCTTCCCGAATTTGAACGCTTCATAGCCGCCGTTGCATTCCGGGAGCTTCTGCTTGATGATGTCCGCTTCGATCGTTACTCCGAGATGGTTGGCCTGTCCCGTCAGGTCGGCGGAGACGTGATAGTCAGGACCGCCTTCCTTGGTCTTATTGAACGCTGAATTCCGCAAATAGCACCAGAGAATAGTGGCCATGCCCATCTGGTGCGCTTCGTGGAAGGCCGCCGATACTTCCTGAATTTGCCGCTTGGATTCTTCGGATCCGAAGTAGATGGTCGCCCCGACAGCGACTGCGCCCATCTCAAAAGCCTGCTGTACGTTTGCAAACAGAATCTGGTCGTAGGAATTCGGGTAAGTGAGGAACTCGTTGTGATTGATCTTCAGGATGAACGGGATTTTATGAGCGTATTTGCGGCAGATCGAACCGAACACACCAAGAGTCGAAGCAACGGCGTTGCAGCCGCCTTCGATGGCAAGCTTGACGATATTCTCCCCGTCGAAATAGATGGGATTTGGGGCAAACGAAGCGCCGGCCGAATGCTCGATCCCCTGGTCGACCGGGAGGATGGAAACGTATCCCGTACCGCTCAATCTTCCGTGATCGAATAGAGCCTGCAGGCTGCGCAATACCGGAGCCGGCCTGTCGCTGCCCACCCAAATCCTGTCCACAAAATCAGGTCCCGGCAGATGCAGCTGGTCCTTGCTCAACGTCTTGCTTTGATGATCGAGATAATAACCGGATTGGTTGCCCAGCATCTCCCTTATCTTTGCGATGGTATTTGCATTTGACATAATCAACCCCCAGGATATGGTTTAGATTTATTGCGAATTCCCCTATTTCCCGGAAGGAATTATACAGGACTTCCATGCGCCGTTGGTGCTTTAATGTATAAGGAGAATCGGTTCTATTTGCATACTGTAAGAGGGCCCGGTTTCAGCCCGGACCTGGATGACTAGACATTTCGGGCCAAATTGTTGCCAGGAACCTGTCAAGTGGACAGGCGATTGGTTCAACAGTCAGATGCATGCGAAATGGAGTATCCATGCATTATTACGCGGAAGTAGAAACGGAAATGGACACGCTTCGGATCGCATACAGCCCGCATGGGATCACCATGATTACACTCGCCGAGGGAACCGGAGCGGCGTTTGAAAAGGCGTACCGGAAGCTTTTCGGCACTCAACCGCAACAAGGGAAAATTCCGGCACGCTACAAGCAGGCCGTGATCAAAGCGGCGGCCGGCCGGGCGTTTGATCCGGTACCCATAGATCTCTCCAGCCTTTCGCAGTTTCAATTAAAGGTGTTGAAAGAGCTGCAGAAGGTGCCGCGAGGACAAGTGCGCACGTATTCGTGGCTTGCCGGCAAAGTGGGTCGACCGCTGGCCGCAAGAGCAGTGGGCAATGCGATGGCCCGCAATCCGGTGCCATTTATAATCCCGTGCCACCGGGTTGTGCCCGCGTCCGGAGGCATCGGAAACTTCGGTCTTGGCAAGGAGCGCAAGCGCGCGCTGCTGCAGCGCGAAGGGGTTCAAGTAGAGCGCTTGTGAAGAATACAGATGTATTGTAGTTGAATCTATTGGAAACACCGGAGTCACACCATGCGCGGTATTTTGTTTGATCTGGACGGCGTGCTGTATAACTCGGAGGAGCCGATCGAAGGAGCGGCGAAAGCCGTTGCGTGGGTGCAGGCCAAGGGCATTCCTCATCTGTTTGTCACCAATACGACTTCTCGCGGATGCGCGGCGATTGTGGAAAAACTCGGGCGCTTCGCGATTGATACCGATCAAAGCCGGATCATGACTCCCTGTATCGCCGCCGCAGAATGGCTGCGGGCGCGCAAGGACGGCATGACCGCCCTATTTGTCGATCCCAGAGCCCGCGGAGAATTCGAAGGAGTGCCTTGCCTGCCGGAAGAGTCTGAAACCGGAGCGCGCTATGTGGTGATCGGGGACATGGGCGATGCCTGGGATTTCCGCATGCTGAATCGTGCCTTCCGCATTCTGCATTCCGATTCTGAGACGGCGCTGATTGCGCTGGGAATGACCCGGTTCTACCAGGCACAGGATGGCTTGCGGCTCGATGTGGCTCCGTTCATCGCGGCCCTGGAACATGCTGCCGGGAAGAAGGCCATGGTTTTCGGCAAACCAGCTGTTCCGTTTTTCAAGGCCGCGGTTGCCAGGCTGCGCCTGCCTGAGCACGAAATCGTGATGATCGGCGACAGCATCGAAACCGATGTTGCCGGAGCGCAGGAGTCAGGGCTTCAGGGCATCCTTGTCCGAACAGGCAAATTCCGGCAATCGGATCTGGAAGGAGACGTCCACCCGGATGCGGTTCTGAATTCCATCGGCGATTTACCGGATTGGCTGGAGCAACATGTAGCCACGGATCTGCATAGATGATTAGCGCACGATGTTACCGCAACCGCAGCTTTCGGAATCGGTATCGCTATCGGAATCGGTATCGGTTATCGGCTTTTCATCTCGATGATCGATATCCGATAACCGATACCGATAGCGATTACCGATTCCGAAAATAGTAATCCATTGATTCGTTGTT
The DNA here is from genome assembly GCA_963761825.1 of uncultured Acidobacteriota bacterium. Lineage (GTDB taxonomy): Bacteria > Acidobacteriota > UBA6911 > UBA6911 > UBA6911 > UBA6911. The sequence goes on along the minus strand of CAVXIH010000015.1, from coordinate 32,521 downwards.
GCCTACCGGGTATGGGTGCCGTAGGCGATATGGGTCGCCTTGAACTCTTCCGGATATGTGAATTTTTTCTCCGCCAGCTGCGTCATCTGTTTTCCCAAATCTTCCGCTGCCTGCAGGCACTTCTGCAGCTGATTCACATCGCCTTCGTTCGCCGCATACGCCGCAACAAAATTGGCCGGCAGCATCTGGCGCGTCACCATATAGAAATATAAATCCTTTACGGCATCAATCAATCCCAGACTGCCGCCAACGACGACAATGCCGCCGACTTTATTGGCCAGACTTCTGTCCGGTCGGATGAGCGCGATGGTTCGATCAATGACAGCTTTGCCTTGAGAGGTCATGTTGTAAAAATACACGGGAGTTCCGAAAACTATGCCGTCCGCTTCCAGCATCTTGTCATATAGCGGCTGCATATCATCCTGGATGTGACACGCTCCGGTTTTAAAGCAGGAACCGCAGCCATCGCAGGGTTTGATGTCTTTGTCCGCAACTCGGTAGAGTTCAGTTTCGGCCTTCAGTAGCCTTGCGCCGGAGAAAACCTTATCCAGCAGCAGTTCCGTGTTCCCATTTTTTCTTGGACTGAACGAAAGACCCAGTAGCTTCATAGTTCTCCTCGTTCTTTGCGATTTCTCTCAGCCGGAAAAGTGTAACAGAGAAAAGGAACTGCGCATTAAAGAATTGGAATTGCCATTGCGGCGGGGTTACACTGAAACGGAAATCTAACCGAAAGAAATTAGTAATGGATGAGGCTCACTTCCTGAAAGATCTGGTAGTAGTTTTCGGATGTGCTGCCGTCATCGTTTATCTATTCCATTGCCTGAAACAATCCCCTGTTGTCGGGTTCATAATTACCGGAACTGCTATAGGTCCCTATGGACTCAGCCTGATTCATGATGTCGAAAGCGTCCGTACGCTGGCAACCGTGGGGCTTATGATCCTTCTGTTTACACTCGGCCTCGAATTCTCGCTAAAAAAAATCATGGAAACACGAGTGGCCATACTGGTAATCGGCCCTCTGCAGATGCTATTGACCGTTGCCGCCGTTATGCCGCTCGCCCGATTTCGGGGTGAATCATGGCGCGCTGCGCTGGTTTATGGCGTGCTGGTTGGGCTCAGCAGTACGGCCATATTCATGAAGATGCTCGCTGAGCGCGGCGAAGTGGATTCCGTGCACGGCAGAATCAGCCTGGGTATCGCCATTTTCCAAGACCTGTGTGCCATTCCCTTCATGATTGGCATCCCGCTGTTGGCCGCCGAGACGGCCCTTTTCGGAGCCGTTGCGGTCTCCATAGCAAAGGCAGGATTGCTGATCGCGGTTGTGCTCGTCATGGCACGCTATGTCTTCCCTTTTGTTCTCAGGGGCATACTGAAAACGCGCAGCAGAGAATTGTTCCTTATCGCTGCAATATTTTTGTTTTTGGGAACGGCGTGGATTTCGGCAAAGGCGGGTATATCGCTTGCACTGGGTTCATTCCTGGCGGGATTGATTTTATCCGAATCTGAGTACGGACACCATATTTTCGCTGAAGCCCGCCCTTTTCGCGATGGTTTGAACAGCCTGTTTTTTATATCCATCGGAATGCTGGTCGATCCCCATTTCATCGCGGGCAATGTGCAATCGATTGTCGTTAATGACAGCTCTAATAGTGGTCGGAAAGACTGCGATCACAACAGTTGCAGTGATGGCCGGGCGGATTCCTCTGCAAACGGCCTTCCTGTCCGGCGTGTCCCTGGCGCAGATCGGGGAATTTTCATTTATCCTGCTGCAGGCGGCCGCAAGCTTCGGAATCGTGAGCGCGGCGTCGTACCAGATTTTCCTGGCCTGCTCGGTGGTGAGCATGGTGATCGCACCTGTCATTTTTGGATTGTCTCGAAGGCTTCTCATGAAGCATGCGCGAAATTGGAATCCCGCGGTTGCGCATGGCAGATCCTCCAATGAAGAAATACAATCGCTTGGTACTCTGAAAGATCACGTAATTATCTGCGGATTTGGATTAGGCGGAAAGAATATCGCCAGAGCCCTCAAGGCTAATCAGATCGCCTACGTGATCATCGATCTTAATGAACAGCGGGTGAGAGAATCCAAAAGAGAAGGTGAGCCGATTATCTTCGGCGATTGCTCCAACACGCACATCCTGGAAATGGCTGGCATCAAACGAGCGCGAGTGATCGTGTTCGTTATCTCCGATCCGCTCGGCACGCGACTGGCAATCGAGGCTGCCAGGCAAATGTCGCGCGAGATCGTTGTGCTCACCCGCACAAAATATGTTGCCGACATGGATGTGCTGTGGGATCAAGGTTCCACGGAAGTCATTGCCGAGGAATTTGAAGCATCGCTCGAGCTGATGACGCGTATCCTGCGCGTCTACAACGCGCCGCGCTCCATGGTGGCGGCGGAAATTAAATCCATCCGTGACCAGCGATTCGGGATCTTCCGTGAACGCCGAGCCACGGTCCCCCGCATCCGGCTCAGCAACGACCTGGATGTTTTTACCGAAACGTGGCAAGCTCCGGCAAATTACTCCTGGGATGGCGCAACAATTGCCGAGACTCGTCTGCGCACTGAAACCGGGGCTATTATGCTTGGAATCATTCGCGAAAACCGTACCTTGAACAATCCGGAATCGTATGAGCGGATTTTCAGCGGCGACCGACTGGTTCTAAGCGGCACCAAGGAGCAGCTGAACAACGCCATCCAGATGCTGAACCGCGGCAATGGGTAGAGATTCGAAATTATTTGAAGCTGGCACGCAATCGATTCCAGATTCCAGATTGAATTTCGAATCTGGAATCTGGAATCTGGAATCAAAATAAATCGATTGACAGCGTCAGCGAAACAAATCAAGCATTACCCATGAATTTGCGTCGGACACGGGCGGTCGCCCGAAAAGAATTCCTGCATATCCTGCGCGATCCCAGGAGCCTGGTAATGGCCCTGGCTCTGCCATTCCTGATGATCCTGCTCTTTGGATATGCTCTGACTCTGGATATCGACCGGATTCCCACCGTGGTGTATGACGCCGACCAGAGCCCTGCAAGCCGTGAGTTGATTTCCCGTTTTCAGGGATCGCGCTATTTTCAAATCCTGGGCTTCACGACCGATTACGGGATGATAGAAAAGAAGATTGACCGGGATGAGTGCATCCTGGGTCTCGTCATTCCAAAGGACTATTCCAGGGACTTATTCTCGGGGCACATGCCGCAGGTCCAGCTGCTGTTCGACGGCAGTGATTCGAACACGGCTTCCATTGCCCTTGGATATGCCAACGGCATCGTTCAGCCCCTGGCTCTCGAAATCCGCACACAGGCGCAGAACCGGATAGGCGGCGGCGCCTCCGCGGCGCCGGTCAACCCGCGTCTGCGCATCTGGTACAACAGCCAGCTGAAATCAAAAAATTATATCGTCCCCGGCCTGATCGCTCTCATCCTCATGATCATCGGCGCGCTGCTCACGTCTCTGACCTTGGCCCGGGAATGGGAAATGGGAACCATGGAGCAGCTTCTATCCACTCCGCTGCGGCCGGCAGAAGTGGCTTTGGGCAAGATGAGCGCGTACTTCGTCCTTGGATTGATCGACATGCTCCTGACTATTGTCGTGGGTGTGGGAATTTTCCACGTTCCGCAACACGGGAGCTACGTCTTTTTGATGGCGACAGGGTGTCTGTTTCTGATCGGCGCGCTTCTCTGGGGCATCCTCATTTCCGCGCTGACCCGGTCCCAGCTCGTTGCCTACCAGCTGGCAATGATTACTTCATTTCTGCCCGCTTTCCTGCTGTCCGGATTTGTATTCGCCATCGAGAATATGCCGCTACCGGTCCAGGCTGTCACGTATTTGTTCCCGACGCGATATTTTGTCACGATTCTCAAAGGAATTTTCCTGCGCGGCGTCGGCATGCACGTGCTGTATTTTCAGGTGGGGCTTTTGGCATTTTATGCCGTTGTGGTCTTCCTGATAGTCATCAAGAAGCTCAAGCAGAAGGTAGCGTGATTTCATGTGGAACCGAATTCTTGCGATCCTATGGAAGGAGTTTTTTCAGACTCTCCGGGATCCGCGCAGGCGCTCGCTTTTAATTGGCCCCCCGCTGCTTCAGCTGGTGCTTTTCGGCTATGCGGTCAACCTGGACGTGGAGCATGCGCCCATCGCCTGGATGGACATGGACCGCACGCCGGAAAGCCGGGAACTGCTGGCGGCTTTTCAGGGTTCACGCTATTTCCGAATCACGGCGCTCCCCGCAACCGACAACGAAGTCCAGGATCTCATGGACCACGGAAAGGTGCAGGCAGTCCTTCGCGTTTTGCCCGGCTATGCGCGCGATGTAAAACGCGGCAACAGCGCGTCGGTTCAGATCCTCGTCGATGGAACCAATTCAAATACCGCATCCATCGTCGCAAGCTATGCGACACAGATTGTGCTGACGCATGCGACCCAAACTCTCGCGGCCCGGCAAAACTCGCGTCTTGTCGGGCTCACGGCAAAAATAGGCGGAGCGGCCCCGGCCGTGATCCCGGTCCTCACAGCGCAATCCCGTGTCTGGTTTAATCCCGATCTCGTCAGCCGCGTATATTTTGTGCCCGGCGTTATCGTCAACATCATTGCCCTGGTTACGATCATGCTGACATCGATGAGCATCGTGCGCGAGAAGGAAATCGGCACCATGGAGCAGCTGATGGTTACTCCGGTAAAGCCGCTGGAGTTGATCATGGGCAAACTGCTTCCGTTTGCCGTTGTGGGAGTTGTCGAAGTGGCGCTGGTGGTTGTGGCCGCGCTGCCTGATATTTCATGTCCCGATCCGGGGCAACATACTGCTGCTGTTTGGTTGCTCTCTGTTGTTCCTGCTCTCCACCCTCGGAGTCGGCCTCTTTATTTCGACCATCTCGCAAACCCAGCAGCAGGCGATGATGTCGTCGTTTTTCTTCTTCATGCCGGCTATGCTGCTGAGCGGATTTGCCTTCCCGATCCGGAATATGCCGCCCGCGGCTCAATATTTGACCTATCTGAATCCGCTTCGCTATTTCATGCAGATTGTGCGGGACCTCTTTTTAAAGGGTGTGGGTATTGCATCCCTCTGGCAGGAGATCCTGGCCCTCTTTGTGTTCGGCGTGGCTATTCTCAGCCTGAGCGCCCTGCGGTTTCATAAAAATCTGGATTGAAGCAGTTGGCTTTTAGCTGAAAGCTGGCAGCTGTCAGCACTCAACTTTCAGCACTAAAAGATGCGCGCGAAATTCTTTCTTAGCGACTTGCGCGTTTTTCGTGGTAGAAATCTTGCGGCATTTGTTGAAATTGCAGACAGTCCAAGGATTCTTGGTTCACAGAGGATCGGCAATGAAGCTTAATTTGCATAAATCAATACTGGCGGTACTGGTGGTGGCCTTTGCGCTTTTGGCGATTAGCGTCACACCTGTGGTCTCATCAGACAGCAAGCGGGATCAGCAACAAACGGAGCAGCAGGCAATTCAGGCGCTGACGAAACTGGGGATTCCGCTGCAGCGGGACAGCAATGGCGTTGTGCGATGGATCGAGGCGACGAAAGGCGAGTTCAGCGACGAAGCGATGCGTTATCTGGCGCAATTGCCCAGTCTCGAATGGCTCGAAATCGGCGAGGGTTCGGTAACTTCCGCGGGGACCGCACAATTGAAGGGCTGCACGGCGCTCAAGCGGCTGTATCTCCACGATATCAACTTGAGCGGCGACGGACTTGCCTGGCTGTCCGGTCTTGCGAAACTGGAAGCGCTCTCGCTGCAGCGCACCCGGATTGAAGGCAATGCGCTCAGGAATTTGAGCAAACTTCCCGTGCTGGTGGTTTTAAATTTGGGCGACAACGACATCCAGGACGAAAATATGGAGCACATCGCAGGCCTGAAAGGCTTGGAAGTCCTCGCTCTGACCAACACCAAAATAACCGGCGCGGGAATCGCCAAACTGGAAGGAATGCAAAGCCTCAATGAGTTAAACCTGGTAAACTGCTCCATCCACGACAGCGATCTCGAATCTTTCCTGACCATGCCGAACCTCCGCATCGTGTACGCCGCGGGGTGTTATTTAAGCGACATGGCAATTCAAAACGTTGTTTCCAGATTCCCGATGCTGGCGATTTTCCGCTAGCCGGATTTTTGGCAAGATTTGGCTGCGAGAGAGCGCGGGCAGGTCTGGATTCAGCGGCCGCGCAAGAATAAAGAAAGGGAGTTTTCAATGCGTCTCAAAATGCGAATATTTTTCAGTTCATTGCTTCTGCTTGCGGCGGTTATCTATCCATGCGCGCCTTTGAGGTCCGATGACACCAAGCAGATGCGCACTCCGGACGTGGTATACGTCGGCACTCCCTACGATATTGTTTCCAAAATGCTCAAGATGGCGCGAATTAAAAAGAGCGACATGGTTTACGATCTTGGCTGCGGTGACGGCCGGATCCTGGTCCTGGCGGCGCAAAAATACGGCAGCCGCGGCGTGGGTTACGATATCGATCCGGAGCGGGTCAAGGCTTCCAGGGAAAACGTGGCAAAGAACGGCGTGGACAAGCTGGTGAAAATTGTTCAGGCCGACATATTCACGCTGGATCTTCGAAAGGCGAATGTAATTCCGCTCTACCTGCTCCCGGAGATGAACCGGAAGCTGCTGCCGCAACTGGACAAGCTCAAGCCGGGCTCGCGCGTGGTCTGTCACAACTATGATCTTGATGGAATCGTGGCGGACGAAGTCGTGGAGATGGTCTCGAATGAAGACAATTCCAACCACACGTTGACTTTGTATACCACGCCACTGAAACGAAAAAATTAATCGGATTCCGAGCCTGATTTCATGGATAAGTTGCGGCAGCTTTGACTGCCGAACTTTCGATCCCTGTTATGCGCAGCGGTCTAGCCATAAATACTGCAGGTCTGCTCGGCCGCGACGCCGAAGGCTACGCCGATATTCGGCAGTTCGTCGCAAATGTCGCGGCTGAAGCCCCGAACTACATGTTGTATGTAATATTTGGAGAGCGTGGAGGAAGTGGGGCAGGAGCCTGTTCGTTAATTGGAACAGGCTCCTGCCTGCGGTTGCTTCTACTTTGCGGTTTTCTTCGCGGCCGGTGCTGCTGCGGCGGCTGCCTTCGCCGGGGCTTTGGCAACTCTGCGCATTTCTTCTGCCATATACTTGATATTGGTCAGATCTTCCTGCATCGCGCTCCAGCCGTACCACCACGCATAATCCGGGCTATTGTGGAAAGTTCCCTGGAATGTTCTGTTCCGATGCTCCAGGAACATGTTGAAAAGCTTCGTTTCGATGGGCGTTGGGGCATCGTTGAACGTCAGCAGATCCGGGAACGCGTAAGCGTAAGTCTTGGGCTTCGCGATGATGCCATCCTTATACAGGCTTGCGACGATACGAATAGCCTCTGCCATTGCGTGATCGGCCTCTTTGATGATGTTATCACCCTTTTGCAGCTCGCCTTTGACGAAATTGATGGAGTGGCACTGGTTGCAGGTCGCAACCATCTTGTCCCGCTCCTTCTGCCAGTCCTCTTGGGTCAGCCGCGCAACCTGGGCGCCCTTGACAATGTCCAGGCGCTTTGTGGCATTGCCCGCAGGATCCAGGACGCCAATAGCCTGCAGGATCGTGGCACGGTCCTGCTTCCAGAGGATGTCATCGGGCATCGGCAAACGGACCGCAAGGAATCCCCATGCCGTGCGGACTTCATGATTTCCCTGCTGCATGTGGCAGGTTTGACAGGTCGGTGCCGAGGCCGTAGCCGGCAGGGTTTTGTTCTGCTTCAGCGCATATCGAACGCCATGCTTCGAGGACGAATACATTTCCCATTGAGGGTGGTCAAAACCCATGTGGCATGTCTGGCATGCCTGCGGCTGCTTTGCTTCTTCGACAGAGAAAGTGTGGCGTGTATGGCAAACATCACAGGAAGCGGTGCCGAATCCCGGGCTGGTCTTTCTCAGACCCTTTATCTCGGCTTCGGTTTTAACGCCGATCTTGTGGCATCCGCCGCAACCCTTCATCCCGTCGATGAGAATGGAAGGCTGCGCGTGCATTGTGGGCATCGCTTTCATCGCGGCCCAGGCGAAAGCGTGCTTTCCGGCTTTATACTGTTTCACTCTCGCTTCGTGGCAGGCGGCGCACGTATCAGGTGTCGGGATCTGAACCTTCGCCACGTCGGTCGCTGATGTATGCAGGTCGCCATGGCATACCGAGCAGTCGAAGCCGGCCTGGCCATGCTTGCTCAGCTGCCAATCGGTAACAATATTGGGCGTGTTATTTTTGTGGCAATCCACGCAAGATGATGCCGCAAATCCAGTGTGCTGACCTATCCCTATCACAGCAATCGACAGGATCAGTATTAAGAGTAAACTCGGTTTTTTCATAGTGCAGCCTTTCTGTTTTTCCTTTACAGCGATATTCAACATTTAAAATCGAGTTATTGGCGCATTATAAGATATTTGGGGCTAAGTTGTAAGGATTTATGCAAATAAGGGAGGCGGGATTTCATTGTTTTGAAATCTGTTGCGCGACCCGGTATGCCATCTTGACACAATCATTTAAGCCGACGCCGTAATAGGCGTTGCCGGCGACATGGAGCCCCGGATGGCGGGCCGCAAGCTGCTCGATGCGCGCGCGGCGCTCCCGGTGGCCCAGCTTAAATTGCGGTATGCCATGTTCCCATCGGAAGATCCGAATGAATGCGGGATCGTTTTTAATGCCGATCAACGGATCCAGTTCCTTCCGTAGGGTTTCCCATAGCTGTTCGTCCGATAGTTCCAGGACAGAATGATCCCCATCTCCTCCCAGCATGGAGCGAAACTGAACAAATCCTTCAGGAGCGCGTTCGGAAAAAATGGAGGAAGTCCAAATTGATCCCAGCGTCCTCAGACCCTGATTGCGCGGGATCACAAATCCAAATCCGTCCAGCGGATTTCGGATGTCCTCTCTCTTGTGGCCGGTTGCCACCACGATAATCGGCGCATACGGGATGGCGGCAAATGCCGCGGAAAGCTCCGGGTCAAAATCCTTCACCAATGATGCGGCACAGTACGTCGGGCAGGCGACAACCAGGTTTCGCGCCTGCACTGTGAGTCCGGTTTGATCGCCCGCTTCCCATCCGGTTTCGCTGCGCCGGATCCACGCGGCCTGACGGCCTTTTCTGACCACTGATTTCATGCGGCTCTTCAAGCCTTTGGACCAGCATATCAAGCCCGCTCTTGAAAGAAGTAAGATGGCCGCTCGGGCCTGCCGGGCTCCCGGATTTCTTTTGGGGAGCACCCGCAGCATTCCGTGCGCGGCGCTTTGCCATTTGCCGGGCAATCAGCGCCTTTACGAGGCCGCCATACCGGACCTCCATTTCTCGCATGATGGGAAAACAGGATGGGAGCGATAATTCCCGCGCCAGCCCTCCGTGGATGCCGGAGACCATGGGATCCACAAAAGTCTCGGCTGCGCCTCTGCCGATCCGGCGGGCGGCGAAGTCAAATACCGATTCATCGCCGTCATCCCGGCGTGCCGGAATGAACGGCTCGCAGAAGATGCGGGCTTTTTCCAGCGGGCGCAAAAGCCCGGTCGTAATTATTTTGGCGGGCGAGAACGGCACCGGGTGCAGCTGTCCATGTTTTACGATGAATCGATTCTCGCTTTTGGGATTGGCGGGTTCCAGCTGCTCTTGCAGCCCGATTTCTTCAACCAGGCGCAGCGTCAGCGGCTCGCGGTCGAGAAACCCGTTCGGGCCCCAATCGACCGAATACCCCTGCGAACGGTCTGTTCCGATGGTTCCGCCCAGCCGTCCGGTGCATTCCCACAGTTCACAGCATCCGGGCTTTTCATGCAGTCCCGATGCGTGCGCCACCGTGAGCCCGGAAATTCCGCCGCCAATTATCAAAGCGTCCAGCATAGTCACCTACTCTCGAGTATCCTCGAAATCCCTGCATCAAACCCTGCGCTGCGTCACAAGCCGCGCGAAATGCTCAAAAGACCGGTCGTATGTGCGTTCGGCATCTGCCGGAAAACAACAGGCCGGCAGTTCCCTGGACGCCAGGTGAAATTGCAGGCAATCACAGCAGACGCCTTTTCGCGAACACGGTTCGTAACTGCAATTGCACTTTTTTTTGTTTTGTTCCTTTTTACATTCCATGTCTGATTCCCGATTCGAGATTCAGCAGATTCCTGATTGCGAATCTCGAATCTGAAATCTCGAATTATTTATTGATAATAGCGGCCGAAGCGGTTTTCCAGGAAGTCCTGGTACCGGATGCTTTCCTGTGTCACAAAGCCTTTTGGCGGCGCGGAGGACTGCAGGATCAGGTCCGCGACAGCGCATAGGCCGCAGGCTGTCGTTACCTGAATGGCGGACCATAGCCGGCCGGCAATTTCCCGGTGGTAAAGCTTTTTGACGTAATTCTCCTCGAACAGGGATCCGTGCTGCTTTCCGGCAACAGATACATAAATAAGGACGACATCCTGCAAAGTCTTGGGGATAGCGTTTTCCAGGATGCGCTTCAGCGTGCCCCGGTCCTGGTTCAGTTTCAGGTCCTGCATCAGGAAATGCACTTTTTCGCAATGACCCGGGTAGCGCAGGGTTTTATAGTTCATGGTGGTTACTTTGCCGCGATACGTCTCGGCCAGAGTGCCGATGCCCCCCGAGGTGTTGAATCCTTCGTACAGCAGCCCGTCTACCTCGATGGTTTCATACCCTTCCAGCGGCAGCAGCGTGGTGGACTCACCGTTTTCAACGCCATAGCAAATGTTGCCGTACTCGTTGATCAGGCCGTCGGTCGACCAGGTCAGGGAGTATTTAAGCGCGTTGCTGGGATTGATGGGAAGAGCTCCGACGCGCAGTTTTACGGAATCGAGCGCCTCAAAGTGAGTCATCAGCTCATTTGCGATGATGCTGATGAAGCCTGGAGCCAGGCCGCATTGAGGGACAAAAGCCGTTCCTGCCCCGGAGCTTAATTTTGCGATGTAGCGCGAGACTTCGACGTCTTCCGTCAGATCGAAGTAATGCATCTTGAACTTAAGCGCCATCTCGGCGACGGTGAAATTGCAGTAATAGGGCAGGCAGGAAACAATGGCGTCGACTTCCTGCGATTCCAGGAAGCGCTCCAATGTGGGCCGGTTCATCACGTCGATGGCATGAACCGAAAGGTTGGAACAGGCCAAAGCCTCCGCGCGACGGAGGGCATCGTCGTCGGAGTCGCCGATGTAGAGCCGGTAATCTCCGCTTCCCGATAAAAGGCAGGCAATAAGAGATCCCACTTTTCCCGCACCCAACATCAATATGCGTTTCATAAAGGCCTCCTCGTGATCTCCCTGAGCGACTCATGTTACATGCGAATTTCGGTGACAGTCACCATAATTCCTTAATTGTTGGGCATGAACGGTTGCCGGTTGCCTTTCCACAATTAGGGAATTATGGTGACTGTCACCGAAATTCAATAGAAAATAAAGTATATGCTGGCTGCGGTCTCTCATCTTTCTTGGCACCTATCTTGTACTGGCCGTCGGCCGATTGCCCGGGTTCCGCGTGGATCGCACGGGCGCAGCCATTATCGGCGCCGGCCTCATGATCGCCTTCAATGTCCTCACTCTTGAGGAAGCATACGCCTCCATCGACCACAATACGATCATGCTTTTGTTCGGCATGATGATCGTGGTGGCGAACCTCCTTGCCCTGGACCGCAACCCTGTCCCGTATCTGCTGGCCGTCGCGATGGCGTCGAACATCGGCAGCGTGGCGACCATTACGGGCAATCCACAGAATATGATGATCGGCGTTTTCTCGGGCATCCCCTACCGTGCATTTTGCTGCGACCATGGCGCCGGTCGGAGCTGCCGGTCTCGTTGCTGCATTTGCGATGATCGCCTTAATGTACCGAAAGGAATTCGGTCCTTCAGACGCTGTTGTGCTCGAATGCCGCAGGATCCGCGTCAATCGCATTTTGACTGTGGAAGTCGCTGGCCGCTTCGGGATTGATGATTCGTCTTCTTTTTCATTGGCTGGCCGATCGCCAAGGTGGCGATCGTGGCCGGCGCCCTGCTGCTCATCACCCGGCGCGTGAAACCGGAAAAGATCTATCACGAGATCGATTTTTCGCTGCTCGTATTGTTCACGGGGCTTTTCATCGTGATTGCCGGAATCGAGAAAACGCCCCTGCCGTCGGCAGCCCTGGCCTTTGTTTCCGGATATGGATTGGATCGGCCCGCCGTTCTCAGTACTGTCGCCGCCGTGCTGTCAAATCTTGCCAGCAACGTCCCGGCTGTCCTTCTCTTCAAGCCTATTGTTCCGCACCTTGCCGATCCCAGCCGCGCGTGGCTTGTTCTTGCGATGGCCTCCACGCTGGCCGGAAACCTCACCGTGCTGGGTTCCGTGGCAAACCTGATCGTCATCCAGAAGGCCCGTCGATATGTCTCCATATCCTTCTGGGAATATTTCAAGGTAGGCTTGCCGCTGACAGTCGTTACTATCGCTATCGGCGTACTATTGCTACGATAAGAATGAATTTCGGTGACGATGAATTTTGGTGACAGGCACCATAATTCCTTAATTGTCGGAAGCTGTCAGTCGGCGAATAATTAACTTCAATTAAGGTATTATGGTGCCTGTCACCAAAATTCAAGGATGTCGCATGGATTCTGAAAAGTACGACATAGTCATAATCGGCGGGGGTATCGTAGGGCTTGCGACGGCACTTGCCCTGAAATCTCAGTTTCCGCAACACTCGCTGGCCATACTGGAAAAGGAGCCGCAACTGGCGGATCACCAGACGGGCCACAACAGCGGAGTCATTCACGCAGGCATTTATTACAAACCGGGATCCTATAAGGCGAAGCTCTGCGTGGAAGGTGCTCGCCTCATGATGGAGTTCTGCGAAGAGAATGGGGTCCGCTACGATCGCTGCGGGAAACTGATTGTGGCGACTGGAGAGGATGAACTGTCGCGGCTGCAGGCTCTTTATGAACGGGGGACAGCAAACGGAATTTCCGGACTCGAATTGATTGGACCGGAGCGGATTCGGGAAATCGAACCGCATGCCCGGGCTGTCCGGGCGCTTTATTCTCCCAATACGGCGATTACGGACTACCGAATGGTATCGGAAGCGATGGCAAAAAGAATCGTCGATGCCGGCGGGAGCATTTTTCTTTCATCCCGGGTGCATGCGATTAAGCGTTCAGACGGTTTGTTCCATTTGGAAACCGCGCGCAAGACCGTGCAGTGCCGCTATATCATAAATTGCTCGGGGCTTTTTGCGGACAGGGTAGCGCGGCATGATGGGACTGCGACCCGATGTCCGCCTCATACCTTTCCGCGGGGAGTATTACACGCTGGGCTCCGAGTGCCGGCTGGTCCGGGGTCTGATCTATCCTGTGCCGGATCCCGAGTTCCCATTCCTGGGCGTCCATTTTACCAAACGCATCCAGGGAGGATATGAGGCCGGCCCCAACGCGGTGCTGGCCTTTGCGCGTGAAGGCTATACGCTTTCGAACGTGTGCTGGAAAGATCTTTTTGAAATGTTCAGCTTTGCCGGATTCTGGGCGATGGCGCGAAAGCATTGGCGGACACAGGCGTATGAGCTGTACCGGTCCATGAGCCGGCGGGCTTTTCTCCATGCGCTGCAAAAACTGGTGCCGGAACTCCGGAATAAGGATCTGGAGCCAGGCGGCTCCGGCGTCCGCGCCCAGATTGTGACGGCGGAAGGTTCTCTTGTGGACGATTTCCTGATTGTCGAAGCGCCCAACGCCATCAACGTCCTGAATGCGCCCTCTCCGGCCGCAACCGCTTCAATTGCGATCGGCAGGCACATCGCAGGGCTAGCCTCCAACTCCTTTAACTTTGCAGCCCCCAAAAAATAGGCGCTCGGCTATAGTGTCCCTCCCCAATGCCTATGAAATCGGTAAGCGGATTGCTCTGGCCGTGATGATGAACAGAATACTGAAGGCCATCGGCAAAAAGTAAAAACGGTTCGAGATCAAATGCACGGCACGTTGGCTGCTTAATACGGAAGAAAGCATGGCAACGCCGCGCTCTGCAAATGCATAGGGCAGATAACGACGACCTCCCCACGGTACATCCATATCTATAATTTATTGTTTCGCTGGAACAATTTTTATTTCAGAGAGTCTCAGGAAAAGCAGAATATTCGCCGAATTATCAAATTTTCAAAGGGTGACTGGATCAATTTATCGAGCAAGATGCCAGCTCGATCAGACGAGAAGGAGCGCAAAGGCTCCTGTTAAGGCGATGGCCAGGGTAGCCGGCAAAACTCTCCTTTTCAGGGGCCCGCTGCTGAGAGCGACAACCAATCCACACTTTACGAAGGTGTTTGCCAATGCCGCCATTGTTATGGCATTTACCGCCGTTTGTTGATCGCCGCCCGATTTGGCGAATTTTGCCAGCGAAAGAGTAATTGCATCCACATCCGTCAATCCGGCCAGGATCGAAACCAGGTAGAGCCCTTGTGATGAAAATCGCTCTTCTACAAACTTTACAGCCAGGAGAATCACGGCGAAGATCAGGCCGAAAGTGGCAGCCTTGGTCAGGCTGAAAGGATTCTTCAGCGGAACGTCTCTAGATGCTTTCTCGGCTCCTTCCTGCAGCCCGGCACTTCTTCTGTAAAAAAAGCCGGCCGCGACCAATCCAGCCAAGCTCATCGCCACGAACGGAATTACCAGGCTCGAGACCATGGGCAGATGGACTACGGCCACTTCCACCACTACCCGCAGGAACATTACGCTCCAGGCAATCATGATGCCGGTCGCGAACGTATCTCCCGCATCGCGTTCCGCGGAATCCCGTCCGCCACGGGCGAAAGAGAGAGTAACGGCCGTTGACGACACAAGTCCGCCGGTTAATCCGGTCAACGCTGTTCCCCGGCCCGGTCCGAGCCATCGCGTAGCGATATATCCGACAAGAGAGAGAGCCGAAATCAGGATGACCAAGAGCCAAAGGTTATAGGGATTGAGGGCATTCCACGGATCTACTGTTCGGTGCGGGATCAGTGGCAGGACGATAAAGCTGGCGATCAACAGGCGCAGGCCCGCGTAAATATCATCGCGCCCCAACTTGGAAACCAGCCCGTGCATCGGCTCCTTGTAAGCAAGGATTACAGTCGTAACGATGCCAAGGCCGACGGCCAGCTCCGGATACCCGAGCATTGTCATCCCGCCCAGCAGACAGACACACAAAGCCCCGGCTTCCGTAGTCAATCCCAGGGCTTCCGGTTGGACACGAATGGTCATGACGTAACTGGCTATCAGGGATCCGGTAACAATAAACAGCGTAGCGATAAAGAGCCAGGGAGTGCCCATTCTGGAACCCAGCCAGGCAGAGACCGCTCCGGCCATAGCCATGAGAATGAAGGTCCGCAGTCCGCTGCTGCTTTCCCTGGCTTCTTTCCGCTTGCGGTTTTCACGCTCAGTGCCAACCAGAGCTCCAATCAACAGCGCAATCGCAAAATCCCGAAGGGTTGTCCATTCCATTGCATTCCCCGTTTCGTTCCGGAGCGACAGCGGGAACTGTCCCTCCTCATTGGATAATCCGGTAATTGCCGGCTTCTACTGCCTGTTTGCCGAATCTTGGACATTGCCATCGATCATCGAGGCCATTCCAGTACATGCGTGGAAGGATCACTCGCTTGCGGTCAAGGCCGGTGAAGAGTGGCGGCCAAATTTGCGGCGCTTCCAGAACAGGAACAGCACCATAGAAGCATTTACGCAGGTCAGTCCTATCAATATTTCTATCACAGGCAAATAACTGCCGCCCAAAGCGGTTCGCATCCTCGCCAACATTGTGATCGCAAGACCGCCGCAAGCCACATCTACTGAAGTCAATATGCCTAGAATCTTTGCAAATGCGTGCCCTTCAAAAAATTCAGCTATAACCAGCTGGATCATGGTAAAGGTTCCACCGAAGCCAAGGCCGAAGATGGCAGCATAACCATACAAACTCATCAAGTTATCGGCGCTGGACAACCGGAGTAAAACAAGCCCCACAATAAGCAGCACCACAACAAAGAACATCATGAGGATTTTGTCGCAACGATCACTCAGGCATCCGAAAAACAGCTTTCCGGCAATCGCAAACCAGAAAATGGCACTGAAGATCAAAGAGTAGGTGTCTCTGGAAAGCCCCAGTTCATCGCTCATGAAAAAAGACTGGTTATTATAAATGCCGTTCATGGTGAACCAAAGCGCGCCGGTCGCAAACGCCAGAATGTAGAAAGCCGGATTGCGCAGCGCGGCACTTAAAGTTGGCCCCCTCAGCGGCTCCGGTTTTGTAGGCATGTCCCGTGCTTCAGTCTTTATGGAATCCCCATCAGGCAACACATGCTTATCTTCCGGGCGGCTACGGACGAAGAAAATATAAGGAAGCAGCATCATAATTCCACAAATGACCATGAAAACCGTGATAGCATCGCGCCATCCTCCGGTCGCCATAAAATGCCGGAATACAAGAGGGAACACGGCTCCGCCTACGCTTGTACCTATCAAAGTAATACCGATGGCAATTCCCCGATACCGCCTGAACCAACGAGTTACAATTAAAATCGTAGGCACCTGTCCGGCGCAGACCTGGGATAACGCCAACAATATATAGATCAATGTCAGTTGCAGGAGTGATTGCATCGAACGATAGGCGAAAAGGCCCAAGATTGTAATGAAGCCACCTGCAATCATGAAGACCCTGGCGGAATAGCGGTCAAAGAGCGGGCTGACAATTGGTGTGAGAATAGCGCCCGTGAGGTAGAAAATAGTGGCGGCGAGTGTAATGCTCTCTTCGGACCACCCAAATTCGCTTTTTAACTCAGGATAAAAGAGAGGCAGCGTGTAAACCTGGACCCCGACCAGGGCTGCATAACTTATGAATATTCCTAAAAGCACCCACCAACCGTAGAACAACCGCGCCTTCGACATAGTGTTCCTCAACGGAATGGATCTTGCGAGTTATACGACTTCCAGCATACAACAGATACTCAAATTTGTAGATTCCAAATCAGTGATTTCAGCTTTGGGAAAGCCCCGCCGCATCGGCTCCCACGCGATGACATCCTTTCCGTGGAAACCATCGAGACCCTTTGCGCCAATCACATTCTGAAGCTGTATGAATCGAACCAGGTTTTTGTCAATGACTAAAAGCGGACATCCCATACGTTTACCTTGAATAATGCATCCGAGAATTCAAAAAAATCCATTCGGAACGATCTACAACAGTTTGTAGGCAAAAACCATTGAAAATGCTTATAAGCGGGTGGACGAATGGGACGTCCCCTTCCCTGATAAAGCTTTCAATCTATGGAATCTATGGTTTATTTATTTTAGAATCTCAGCGGCTCCGGCGTCCGCGCCCAGATTGTGAGAACGGAAGGTTCCCTTGTGGACGATTTCCTGATTGTCGAAGCGCCCAACGCCATCAACGTCCTGAATGCGCCCTCTCCGGCCGCAACCGCTTCAATTGCGATCGGCAGGCACATCGCAGGGTTAGCTTCAAACTCTTTCAGCCTGTCCAACAGTTGATTTTTCGAAGAAATGGCCATTTAAGCCGAATTCATTGATTGTAGAACATGAATCAACCAATCTGGTTTATAGAAACATGACCAAGTAGGATTCTATCTCGGCGGCCCACCGCTGAGCTCAAGCGTTATGTGTGGTGAAAACTATGTCATTATCCGAATTTGAGATAAAAAAGATTGAAAAGGCAATGACTGTATTTATGCAAAAGCGTAGACCGCCGATTTCCCTTAGATCCAAACTGGATCTTGGATATCGTATTGCCGGACAAAGCGTGACGTTGTTTGAAATAAGGCCGCAATGGAATGATCTATCGCTCTTCAGAGAGAGTCCTGTTGCCAAAGCTGTCTATGTACGCAAGAAAAATATTTGGAAAATCTATTGGATGCGTGCGGACCTAAAATGGCACGGATATTATCCTGTTCCTGAAGTTGCCAGCATTGATGAATTTCTGGATGTTGTCGACGAAGACGAAGACGCATGCTTTTGGGGATAAAAAACACTTGGCTGTCCTATGCAACCGATGATCGGCGCGCATAGGTCTTCAGGATTTTGCGATATCTCCACTGGCCGCAGCGGACTCAAAAAGGCGAACCAAAAGAAAAACACACTTCAACGGGTATGGATTACTCCACCAGGCTGATTCTCGGCCCCTGGATTCCCGCTGGATCTATCCTCGATTCCGAAATTGGTGTTTTGTTTTCGTTCTAAATTACATAGTTCGGAAGACCCAGGCCGCGCAGCGGCCGGATGAATTTAGGCGGGCCTTTCAAGGCCCGCATTGGATACGCCTTGTTCGTGCGTCGCGGCAGCGACGCTTGATGATTTCAACCGTCGCTGACCGCGACGGGCATTGACTGTGCCAATGCCCCCCGGCCTTGAAAGGCCGGGCTAAATTCATAAAGCCGCTGCGCGGCTAGCTTCGCAATTCAGGTTTATGGAAGTCTCTTCCGCGGATTCCGGGCTTAAAAGATTGAGCTTATTCAGAAATGATTTCGCCTGCGCACGCGATCCCGCCTGGATTACGAGTTTCCGAATGCCGTCCTGCTGCGTCTGAAGGACAAGCCTTTATTTGCCGGCGTTGACATGTCTAGTAAAACCGGTGATCTTTCCAATCCAGGCGATGAAATCTTCCGGGTCCTCATCGGCGCCATGTCCGGCATCCCAGTGCAACCATGTATTCACATTCTTATTTCTATTCTCGAGGCTGATGGCTAAATTGGTGATGACTGTCAGCGAGGTATGATTATCGCTGGTGCCGTGACGGATCCACCAGTATTGGGCGCAGCCTCTGCTATTTCGTCGGATGAAATACATGGCGTTCATCATGTTCACAATCGTTTGAAGCTCATTGTTGATCCTGGCCCCCTTGTCCCCGCTGGCCTGCTGCAAGCTAAAGTCGGTAAAATGCCTTGCGTTCACGGTTTTGTCGCCGAAGAGAATGGGCTCGGGTTGCTTCATATCAAAATCGTCAAAAGCTGGAAGGAGTTTCATCCTTCCGACGTGCGAAACATAATCCGAAAAGGCAAACGAGGCTCCGCTGTCGGTCCATGTGATCCATTGGTTCTTCGCCAGGTACTCTTTGCGTTTTTCACCTGTCAGGCCTCTCAGGTATTTGTTTGCGGATGGAATCAAGTAAGTCTGCAGGATGTACTTGGCGTAATTGTCTGCCGTGATTTTTCCGAAGCCATTTTTGCCCTTAAGCCTCAAAGATGCTTGATATGCGACGAAGGCGTCTTTCAGTTGTTTGGAAAGCGCCTGATTCACCAGTCCGGATTTGGTCGGCGTGGCGCCATACATCCATTCATAGGCGCTGTCGGCATGGTCTAGGTCTGTGATGGGACAGAAGCAGGCGCTTGCATATATATTGTCAGCCGCATCAGCGGCGCCGATCTCCCTTAAATATGCGTCATACTTGGGGCTGTTGCCCGAAGCACCAAGAAGCCCGGAAAGCGCGCCGCCCGCGCTGCTGCCTGTCGAAACGATCCAATTGATGTTGCCGGGCATAACGCCCTTGTTGTGTCGTATATACCGGACGGCAGCCTTCAGATCCACAATGGCGGCCGGCGCCTTGCCGTAGTTTGTGCCGTCGGCGGCCCTATTATCACGCCCGCGACAACCGGGCGACACAACCACATAGCCGGCGGCAAGAGCCAGATCCGCGTTGCCGCTTATTCTACTATTTGCGCCTGAAGGAGGCCCCATCATGCCACCGGGAGGACTGCCCATTCCGCCGCGTCCCGTGTTCTTCACCGACATATAGCCGCCAACGCCGATGACAAAGAGAATGGGAGCGTTGGCAGCATCAATCGATGTGTCGTCAACCTTAACAGGAACGCTGACGTTCAGACTTTCGTAGTCCTTGTCTACGGGATTCGCCACATAGGGGATGTGCCTATAGGCCCGGTAAGTGACTTTCTTTTCGCCTGCCGAAGTCCGCACCATCCTGGTTTCTACTGCATAAGAATCCTTGGGAAACAACAAGGGATCCCGGGACTGCCCCTCCGCCGCGGCCCATGCAAGGGAACACGCAACCGCGAATACCAGCGGAATCACGATTCCTTTAGATCTTGCTTTGGTCATTTTGCCTCCAGCTTTGCAATGTAAAACCTTCCCGTGTTCTTGAACCCCAATCCCAGATAGCACTGCTGCGCCGCCCCATTGTCCTGAGCCGTAAAAAGGACTGCATGGCAGCCGCCAAAACCGGCCATGATGCGCATCAGAGCAGCAACGGCAGAGCGCGCGTAACCGCGGCGCCGGTACGCAGGATGGGTAGCTACACCCAATATCTGATAGCACCGGATGCCGAGGCCGTTCGACGAAGCTGTTGCAACGATGCGCCCATCCGCTTGGACCGCCGTACACAATGAATTCACGCGTGCGCGCTTCAGTTCCTCGGTTGTCAGCGGGCGCGTTTCATCCCATGTCTCCCTCAAGCATCTGTGCAAGTGAGCGATTTCGGCGCAATCCTCCTCCCGGACCTGCCGGGCGCTGGATTCATGTTGCTGAAGAACGGGAATGCCGACCATTTCCATGAAGACCTGATTCGGATTGTTGCCGGGACTATACCCCATCCGCAAAAGCTCTTCGTACGCAGGCTCGGCTGCGTAGTCGATTCCGTTCACATATTCTATCTTCGTATGCACAGCGTCCACATAGCGCGTAAGCGCACGCGTCACATCAGCATCTGTTGAAAATGGAATAAACGACTTCCCAAAATCGTAGTAGCCCGCAATGCCCAGCCAGCGACCATCCTTTACAGCTGCGTAAAGATGAGACTGAGGGAAATTCATCGTCAGATTTCCAAGTATGAACAGGGCGTGCGGTTCATATTCGGCGAGGAACTCGTATATCCTATTTCTGATGGCTGAATTTTCGTGATCGAGCCTCTCGATTTGGCAAGTCATGTTGGATGGCTTCCTTATCTCTCACGTCATTCAGGGATGTCAAAGCGCGGTCCGATGCAAGCTTAATAGGGGAGCGATGGAATATCTACGGGAATTCGCCTGTCCCTCCGGGTCCAAGCTGAAATCTCACAGCCAAATTCACCCCGGCAAAAAGCCGGACCTTCATGGTCCAGCCATAGTTCCGTGGATGTCTATTTTGGGCTTTTGTGCCGGAAGCGGCATTAATTTTTTCCCCTGCCGCGTTGTGCTTCGACAATAACTTAAGTCTTTGTTTTGAGAAAGAAGAAAGCAAGCTGTAAAATGATGGAATGGATCGTGATGAGCTTTTAAGGGTGTTGCGGGCCTTCCAGGATCAAAATCTTGCGTATGTACTGATTGGTGCTACTGCTATGGGTTTCCATGGACTGGTCCGTGCAACCGAGGATGTGGATCTCGTGATTCAGCCAACATCTGAAAACGTGGAACGGCTGCGCAAAGCATTACGGGAAGCATATTCAGACGATCCGAGCATACAGGAAATCCGCACGGAGGATTTGCTGGGTGACTATCCTGCTATTAGGTACTATCCTTTGGACGGCGATCTCTTTTTCGATATTTTAACGCGACTCGGCGAAGCGGCAAGCTATGAAACCATAGAGTCGGAAATTATTGAGGTGGAGGGAGTGCGCGTTTGCGCTGCAACGCCCCGGGCGCTGTATAAGTTGAAAAAGGATACCGTGCGTCCCATTGATCATCAAGACGCGGCCGCTCTCCGAGAGCGATTTAGATTGAGAGACGAATAAAATGTCTGTGGAAAAATTCCATTCCATTGAAAAAATGAATTTGGCGCCGATCAAGGCTGATACGCGAAATTCGTTTGAGCGTTTTGTGCGCCACTGCTCTCGCTACCGAGTGATCTCGCGATGCAATGCCGCTAGAGGCGTTTTCAAGTTCCGATCAATCGAAGAAGCCCAAACTGCACGGCAACTATCAAGTAATCACCCTCTCAGATTTAATCCCTAGAAAGCACATTGCCCTAAAAGCCGATGCAGATAGGAAGAACAAACACCACCTCCTATAGATTCCCTCTCTATCCCGGAGTCTCTGATTCTTTCGATAGGGCGTATCAGAAGTTCCAACGGAGTCAACGAGAGAACCGGGGAGGATCCGGGATCAAACAGGTAGCTTGTCCTTCCTATCCTTTGTCTAACCGTCAATGGTCGATAGTCGGCAGCGAAACAAACGGTATCGCCGACTGCCGACTAATGACAGTTTTTGCAGGGCTGCAGGTTGGCCATGTGATGGCAGTTCGAATAGCAGTAGGTTAATTTATCGGGTTTAACTACCTTTGACTTATCCTCCAGCGGCACCGGGTGCGGCATGTGGCATTCTATGCATTCAGGAATATCCGTTTTGTCTGCGTGCGGGACATACTGGTGAGGCGTAACCGTCTCGTCGCTGGGTGTTTTGTAATTGGCTGTTTTTTCGGCGAGCTTGTCAAAGGACCCGTGGCAGGCGAGGCATTTTTGAGCGACTGTCTGCTTTTCCGTGCTTTGAGCGCTATCCTGCGTCGCGGCGGCTGTAAGTAGGGCAAACGTTCCAAATAGCAGCATCAGCATCACGATGAATAAAAACAAAGAGGTCTTTCTTTCCATAAATCTCCCAGATTGAGGCTAGCCTGCATTGGCTTCAGCATTCCCTGATTCCAGATTCCAAATTTCAGATTCACTGCACTCTTTGCCTGTATCCCGAAATCCGGAATCGGATCAATTGTAGCCACCCCGTCTGAATCGCTTCCAATATTTCTGAATTACTTGCCCTCGCCATGGCTGAAGTCAAGGCCTGCCAGCTGCTGATAGAACTGATGGCGTGCGTAGATGTCGCTCTGAGCCAGCTCCATCAGCCGCTTCGCTTCTTCAGGATTGCTTAGCGTCAACATCTTGTATCGCGTTTCGGCGTAGGCGTAATCCTTCATGGGAATAGATGGCGGCTTGGAGTCCAAGGTCAGCGGATTGTTTCCCTGCTCCGTCAGGCGCGGGTCATACCGGTAGAGCAGCCAGTGTCCGCTGTTCACTGCGGCCTTCTGCTGCTGCATGGCGCGGCTCATGTCGATTCCGTGCGCGATACAGTGGCTATAGGCAATGATGATGGAAGGTCCGTCATATGACTCCGCATCGAGAAACGCTCGAATAGTCTGGGCGTCATTCGCGCCGAGGGCGACGGTCGCCACATACACGCTTCCGTAATTGATGGCGTGCAGTCCCAGGTCTTTTTTGCATGCGGGCTTTCCGCCTGCCGCGAATTTCGCGACTGCGGCGCGCGGCGTAGATTTGGACATCTGGCCGCCCGTATTGGAATAGACCTCAGAATCCAGGACCAGGACGTTCACGTTGCGGCCGGAAGCCAAAACATGGTCCAATCCGCCGTAGCCTATATCGTATGCCCAGCCATCTCCGCCGACGATCCAGACGGACTTTTTAACCAGGTAATCGGAAAGGCTGATCAGGCTCTTTGAGTCTTCCGACTGCAGTGTGCCCAGTCGCTCCTTCAGCGCTTTCACTCTTTCTCTCTGATCGTAGATTCCTGCTTCGTCTGTTTGCTTGGCTTCCAGCAGTTCCGTGACGAGCGTATCGCCGATCTCGGGTGCCAGTTTTCGGACCATGTCGCGGGCCACCTGCGTGTGCTGGTCAATCGTCAGGCGGAATCCCAGGCCGAACTCGGCATTATCCTCGAAGAGGGAATTGCTCCAGGCCGGGCCGCGGCCTTCTTTGTTGTAGGTATACGGAGTCGTCGGCAAATTGCCGCCGTAGATCGAGGAGCATCCCGTGGCGTTGGCAATAAGACTGCGGTCTCCGAACAGCTGCGTTAGAAGCTTGATATATTGAGTCTCTCCGCAACCGGAACAGGCTCCCGAGAACTCGAAGAGTGGCTGCAGCAGCTGGTTGGTTTTGACGCTGCTCAAGCGAATCAGGCGGCGATCATATTCCGGCAAATCCAGGAAAAATTTCCAATTTTCCCGTTCCTGCATTCGGATGGGAGGTTGCGCCACCATGTTAATTGCTTTGCGACTGGGCTGCTTCTTGTTTCGCGCGGGACACACATTCACGCATAGCTCGCACCCTGTGCAGTCCTCCGGCGCGATTTGTATCGTATAGTTCATGCCCGGCTGGAAATCGCTGCCCTTTGCCGACATTGATTTGAAAGTCGGCGGGGCTTTTTCAAGAAGCTTTGCGTCGTAGACTTTGATGCGAATGGTTGCATGCGGGCAGGAGATGGAGCACTTGCCGCACTGGATGCAGACTTCGGGATCCCATGACGGTATTTCGAGGGCGATGTTGCGTTTTTCCCATTGCGCCGTTCCGGTTGGGAAAGTTCCGTCAACCGGGAACGCGCTTACCGGCAGGCTGTCTCCCTGGCCGGCAATGATGCGCGCGGTGAAATTCTGCACGAATTCGGGCGCTTCCTGGGGCACGGACGGCGGCCTTTCAACCGTGCTGCTGGACTCCGCCGGGACTTTTACCTCGAAGAGATTGGCCAGCGTTTGCTCGACAGCCTGGTAATTTTTCTTGACGACTTCCTCGCCTTTGGAGCCATACGATTTCTTGATGGAATTTTTGATGGCGTCAATCGCTTCATCCCGGGGCAAGACGCCGGAGATTGCGAAAAAGCAGGTCTGCATGATTGTGTTGACCCTTGCTCCCATCCCGGTCATTTTCGCGACCTTGTATCCGTCGATGACATAGAATCGGATCTTCTTGTCGATGATCTGGGTTTGCACGCTGCGAGGAATCTTGTCCCATACTTCTTCGGGGCCATAGGAACTGTTCAGCAGAAATGTGGCGCCCGGTACGGCGTCCTTCAGCATGTCGTATCGTTCCAGGAATACGAATTGATGGCATGCAACGAAATTGGCTTTATCCACGAGATAGATGGAGTGGATCGGCTTGGCGCCAAAACGAAGATGCGATACGGTCACGGTTCCGGACTTGCGGGAGTCGTACGAGAAATAGCCCTGGGCATTATTAGGCGTGTCCTCGCCGATAATCTTGATCGAGTTCTTGTTGGCTCCGACCGTTCCATCCGCTCCCAGGCCGTAGAAGAGGCAGCTGGTTCCACTGTCACCCAGCGCAAATCCCGGATCGTACTCGATGGAGTTATTCGTGACGTCGTCATTAATCCCGACGCTGAAGTAGTTCTTCGGATTGCTCTTCTTCATTTCCTCATAAACCCCGTTGATCATGGCGGGGGTGAATTCCTTTGAGGAAAGGCCATACCGGCCTCCGATGATCTTCGGGAAATTCTTGAGGGGCAGGCTGCCGGAAGTGAACGCTTCCGCCACCGCGGTGACAACATCTTTATAGAGCGGTTCACCGCTCGCTCCCGGTTCCTTCGTGCGATCGAGCACGGCAATGGTGCGCGTCGTCGACGGAAGCGCCCGGATCAACGATTCGCCGGAAAATGGCCGGTAGAGATGGACTTTCACCAGCCCCACTTTTTCTCCCTGGGCATTGAGATATTCAACGGTTTCCTGCGTAGCCTCTGCTCCGGATCCCATCACCACGATGATCCGCTCGGCATCGGGCGCGCCAAAATAGTCGAAGAGGTGGTACTGTCTTCCGACGATGGCGGCGAACTTGTCCATGGCCTTCTGCACGATCTCAGGCGTGGCAAGATAGAAGGGATTGCAGGCTTCCCTGGCCTGGAAAAAGACGTCAGGATTTTGGGCAGTGCCTCGCAGGACCGGATTTTCCGGCGACAGCCGCCGCATGCGGTGAGCCCGGACGAGATCGTCGTCGATCATCTGCCGCATGTCGTCCAGGGTGAGCTGCTCGATTTTCATGACTTCATGAGAAGTGCGAAATCCGTCGAAAAAGTGCACGAACGGGATGCGGGAAGCCAGCGTGGCTGCCTGGGCGATCAGCGCAAAGTCCATGACTTCCTGGACCGAATTCGATACCAGCATTCCCCAGCCGGTGGACCGGACCGCCATTACGTCGCTGTGGTCACCATAAATGGACAAGGCGTGCGTCGCAATTGTTCTGGCCGTGACGTTAAACACCGTCGGAGTCAGCTCTCCCGCAATCTTGAACATATTGGGGATCATGAGCAGAAGGCCCTGGGAAGCGGTGAATGTTGCGGTCAAAGCGCCCGCCTGAAGGGCGCCGTGCACTGCTCCTGCCGCGCCGCCTTCGCTCTGCATTTCCGTCACTGAAGGGACCATGCCCCAGATGTTCTTAACGTGATCGGCCGCCCATGCGTCGGCCCACTCTCCCATGGGGGATGAAGGCGTAATCGGATAAATCGCGATAACTTCATTCGTATTGTAGGCTACGTACGCGGCAGCCTCGTTGCCGTCAATGGTAACCATCTGTCTAGTCATGTCTCACCGCTGCATATACAAAGTTATTAAGAAGAGCCGCTGCAGGGAAATGTGATTCCTCGCAAGCTTCCACCAGTATTAGTTCTATGGACAATCCTACTGATCCTTAAATGCCTGCTGCCGGCCATGTCTGAACCTGAGTTCAGGCGAACCAGATATTCTAGAGCAATCGAAGGGTCTGAGCCAAAGGCTATTTTTTAATTCGGGCACAAATCATCAGAACAAACGGTCCGGGCCAAATAGGCCGTCCAACAGCTGAGATTCCTGGGAGCGCCGGCGTCTCGCCGGCCGACTGCTGTCAATCTCAATTGTCGGGCAAGATACACGATATTTGCCTCAATACCATCTTCTTCAATTCCGAGCCGCCGAGACGGCGGCGTTCCCGGGTGCGGTTTTCGCCAAACACAGGAACCGTTGGACAGCCTCTTTGGCCCGAACCCACTTCTTCTCTCGTTTCCCCGCCGGACTGCTTATGCCAGCTTGGAATTTAATCGGATGCCGCTGACGAGGCGCCGCCCCGTTTCAATCGCCTCGCGATTGTTTTTCAGCATTTCCGGCTTAATCCCTTGCTCGACAAAGGCGGACAGGATGGACTCCTCGTCGACCGCGCGCGTCACTTCCACAAAAGCGCCCAGCAAAATCATGTTGGCGGCCTTTACGTTTCCCAAATTCATTGCCGCTTCATACGCGGGGACACGCACGATCTGGACATCCGAACGGTCGGATGCGTTGTCCACCATGGATGAATTCACCATGATCAAGCCGCCGGGCAAAACTTCATGCGCGAACTTTTCGATGGAAGGCTGATTGAACGCCATAAGGCTGCCGGCATGACTGATCCACGGGGATGCGATAGGATTGCGGGAAATGCGGACGTGGCAATGCGCCGTCCCGCCGCGCATTTCGGGGCCATAGGATGGAATCCATGAGACCTGCAGGTTTTCACGCAAAGCTCCTTCCGCCAGCGCCAGACCCGCGAATAGGACGCCCTGGCCGCCGAATCCGCTTAAGGTCAGGGCCACTTCGCTGAGCTCCCCGCTGGCGACAGCGCCCTTGGTTGAAGGCGCCTCGATTTTTGGCTCCGATGAAGCCGCCTGTTTTGCCGCGACCTTTGCTTTGGGCGGAGCAGGAGGCGCGACAAGTCTATCCTCGCGATCCTTAAAGACCTTCAGCGGGAAAATGGGGACCATGTTTTGTTCCACCCAGTGGATGGATTCCCGAGGTGATACTTTCCATCCGCTCGGGCAGGCGGAAAGTATTTCCACGAAAGAGAATCCGCGACCCTCGATCTGGTTCTGAAGCGCCTTGCGGACGGCTTTCCTGGTGCGCATATGGTTTTTGGTATCCGTCAACGCGACCCGCTCGATGTAGGTCGGCCCGTCCAGGGTGGCGAGAAGCTCGCACACGCGCATGGGCGGACCCTCGACCTCGAAGGCGCGCCCGCGGGGCGAAGTCGTGGTCTTTTGTCCCAGCGGCGTGGTCGGCGCCATCTGTCCGCCCGTCATGCCATAGATGCCGTTGTTGATGAAAAAGACGGTGATGTTTTCTCCGCGGTTGGCCGCATGCAGGATTTCGTTCCCGCCGATTGCCGCAAGGTCGCCGTCCCCCTGATAGCAGAAGACGATCGCCTCAGGACGCACGCGTTTGACGCCGGTCGCTACGGCGGGGGCTCTCCCGTGAGACGCGGAGATGTTGCCGATGTCCATGTAGTAGTACATGAATATCGAGCATCCGACCGGGCCGACCAGGATCGACCGGTCCTGGATGCCGAGGTCGTCAATCGCTTCGGCAATAAGCTTGTGCAGGACACCATGACCGCAGCCCGGGCAGTAATGGGTTATTTCGGTGTCGCCGCCTTTGCGTTCATAGCGGTCGTAAAAAGATGGAGACTTGCTATGCTTTGTTTCCCACACACTCTTTCTCCAGTTTTTTAATGGCTCGAACCACATCTTCGGCTGTCGGCATCATTCCTCCGGTGCGCCGGAGGAGCTCGATCGGGGTTATCCCGACCACCGATAAGCGGACATCTTCAATCAGCTGACCGCTGCTAAGCTCCAGGACCAGCACGGAATAGGCTTTCCCCGCCAGCTGGCGCAAGCGTTTCATCGGGAAGGGAAACAGGCTGATCGGCCGCAAAAGCCCGACGCGAACACCGTCCGCACGCGCGATTTCGACCGCGGCGCGCGCGATCCGGCTGCTGATACCGTACGCGACGAGCAGGAGTTCGGCGTCTTCCGTTAGAACTTCTTCCCAGAGGAGTTCTTTTTCTTCCATTTCCTGGTACTTCTTCTCCAGCTTGGTAATGAGAATTTCCTGCTTCTCGTGTTCGAGAAAAATGGAAGTGATGAGGTTTTTGCGCGTGGCGGGGGTTCCTTCAACGGCCCAGGGTTTCGCGGGTTCGTTATGCACGGGCGCCGGTATTTCGATCGGTTCCATCATCTGGCCCAGAGCGCCGTCAGCCATGACATATACGGGAGTGCGATAGCGGTCCGCCACTTCGAACGCATGAATCGTCAAGTCGCACATCTCCTGGACACTGTTGGGCGCAAATACCGGGGTGTGGTAATTGCCGTGCCCGCCCCCCTTGGTCAGCTGAAGATAATCGCCCTGTTCCACGCCAAGGTTTCCAAGTCCGGGCCCGGCCCGCATAACATCCACAATGACTCCGGGAAGTTCCGCTCCTGCCATGTAAGAGACTCCTTCCTGCATCAGGCTGATGCCCGGGCCTGAAGATGCGGTCATTGCCCGCACGCCCGCGGAGGCAGCTCCAAAGACCATCTGGATTGCGCCGATCTCGCTCTCGGCCGGGATAAAGATGCCGTCCGATTCCGGCAACAGCAACGATGCGACTTCGGCAATTTCGCTTGCCGGGGTGATCGGGTAACCGAAGAATGCCTTGCATCCCGCGGCAACCGCCCCTCGCACTACCGCTTCATTCCCCTTGAGCAATTGGCGCATTCATCGCCTCCATAATATGGAAGATAAGAAGACCATCTGCTATCCGGGATCGCTTAAAATTGGCGCCCGGATTCAGCTCGGATAATAGGCTTTATGCTTTTAGTCCAGCTCAGATCAATTCACAATGCCCAAAACTTTTCGTCGATGAAAGACAGGTTAAACCTTGCTGCATCAAGCGGCTGGCTTGTTCTTGTCCTCTTTACGAACCCGGATCGTTATTGCGCCTGGCTCCGGACAGACATAAAAGCAAAGGCCGCAACCGGTGCAACCGGATCCGCTATAGGAGACCGCATAATAGCCTTGGCGGTTCAGAGCTTTGCCCTGAGCTAAAACGCCGGCCGGACATGCTGCGATACAAAGGGCGCATCCCTTACAAAGATGGATGGCAATTTGAACATCGCCGCGATCAGAGTTGCCCACAATACCCTCCCTATTCTCGACTGGCGGAATTATGCCAGAAAAGCGCATAAACTGTAATCTCGTTTCATAATGGAGGCAAGAGCCGAAAATTTGCTCCCCATAGTGAAGGGTGTGGAGGGAAAGATGCGTTTATTACTGAAGAATCGCTCCCAACATGATTCGGGGTCGGGGTCGGTATCGGAATCGGTATCGGTTTTTTGTTCCTATCCTTTCGATACCGACACCGACCCCGACCCCGAATTATTCTTGATCCTGGGAATACTCCGCTTGGTCATCGCCTATCGTATAGCCGCGCTGCCCAGTTTTGTAAGCATGGCAACAATGCGGTCGAGAAGCTTCTTTGCCTCCGTGTTGTCAACCGGCGAAAGAGCGCCACATGCTTCCAGAACATCTTGAACTGCTCCGCATTCGAGAGCGGAGCCCCGAGCGATCTCAAAATAAACGTCTACGGTCGCCTTCCGTAGCTTTCCCATTGCCTTCCGCGATGTTCAAGGGGATCGCCTTGTGAAGCCCTGATCAATTGATCCTTTGCATTTCGATGCCCCTTCAATCGCTCACATAGGAGGTAAGCCCAGCCAACGTATTCAATGCAGTACGGTAGACATCAAGTTTCTCGTGACCAAATGCCATAGCTTTCCCCTCACCTGTCTTCATCGGGGTCGGGGTCGGTATCGGAATCGGTATCGGTTTTTTGTCCCCTTTCGACCCCGATAGCGATTCCGACCCCGACCCCGATCATTTTTGTTAGTCGAGATCGATGTCCCTTGTGGGTTTTTGTATGGGTTCCTCTTTGCTTTTTTCCAGTGCCGCTTCAAACTTGCGATCCAGCAACTGGGACTGGATTTTCATATCGTCGGAGCTTTGCTTGAAGATCGCCTCTCGCCGCGCGGCCTGCTCCTTTAAAAGCGAGGCGGCCTGGTCGAGGTCGAGGGTGTTCCGCTTTGGAGGGGGTGCAGCGAAGCTCACCACTTTGAGCAACTTTGCATCGATAGACAATTTAGCTCCGCAACAAGGGCACTCAACCGATATATCGCTGTTCTTTGATTGCGCCATGATTCTCCTCCATCTTTTCGCATACAGAATACAGGATGCGGGATTCAGCTGCAACCGCTCCTTACATACACTCCTCATCAGAACTGCAAATCCCGTGGTCGGGTTCAGAACTGTCAAAACATAAGCCAGCTGCCTAGAAACACTATGCTACCCAGTGCGTCATAAGCCGGCAGGCCAGGTCGGTCAGGGCTTTGAGCCCCGGCGCTTTGGAGATGTCTGGCATGGTCTAAAATGCCTCAGGGCTTTAGCCCCGATCCAAATGGGCTTGCCCACTAATTGCCGGCCTCGAGCAAGATGCGTGACATCACCAGATTCATGCTTTAGCGTCATGCGCCGCCGCGAACTGGCTTAAGCCATGTCGGGATGACGTCTATTAAAACCAGGCGGTCTGGGATGTCAGATGCTGTGCCGGGCTGAGCAGGCACATGGCTGTCTGCAGTGGAAATAGTGGATGGCGCGATCCAGGTTTAACTCCTAATCTTCCGGACGTTCGCCTTCGGGCGCCATTTTGACAAGCCTGGGATCGAACCGCGCAATGATCTCGACCAGATCAGCCTGCGCAGCCATGACCGACTCGATATCCTTATATCCCATCGGTACTTCGTCCAGGCCTGCCGAGATCAGCACCACATCGTGCTCAGCCAGAAACTTCTTGCCGTCATTCCAGGTGTAGGTGCTCTTGGTCATTGTCCGGCTCATCCTTCTCCCGGCACCGTGCGCTGCGGAATTCATCGATTCCGGAACTCCCCGGCCTCGGACCACATATCCCGGAGTTGCCATCGATCCCGGGATAATTCCTATGACTCCCGTTCCGGCCGGCGTCGCGCCTTTTCTGTGCACGATGACGTCCTGTCCAAAATGATTTTCCTTCCAGGCGAAGTTGTGATGGTTCTCTATATCCAGAAGCACACGCACGCCGAGAAGCTTCGAAATATCCCGATGGATAAGATAATGGTTTGCCGCCGAATATTTTCCCATCAGCTGCATGGCCCGCCAGTATTCCTGTCCTGCATCGCTATTTATATCCAGCCAGGCGAGGTGCACTAATTCTCGTGGAAGCTCCGGATGAAGACTCATCGCCAGTTTGCTGTAATGTGTTGCCACCTGGCCGCCGGTTCCGCGGCTGCCGCTATGGCTCAGCAGCGCGCAATAAACGCCGGCGCTCAATCCCAGATCATCCCGGTCGAGAGTCAGTGCGCCGAATTCCACAAAGTGGTTTCCGGAACCGCTGGATCCGAGCTGAAATGAGGCTTTGTCTTTGCATTGCCGGGTAATTTTGCTGAACGACCAATCTTCTTCCATCACGGGATGCTCTTTGCGCGTCTTGAATCCTCCGCCAACCCCGAAAGACGTCGCCTTTTCAATCACATTTTTCAGGCGACCTTCCTGGCCCCGGATCGCAGACACTGGAAGATCCAGCACCGTCATCTTCATTCTGCAGGCAATGTCCATTCCGACAGCATAGGGGATTACGGCATTGCGCGTAGCCAGTACACCGCCAATAGGCAGGCCATATCCCACGTGGGCATCCGGCATCAACGCGCCCGCGATGGAGACCGGCAGATTGCAGGCATTCTCCATCTGACGGATCGATTCGCTTTCCATGCCGCTGCCCCATCTCCGATAAGGAGCAGGCTCGTGACGGGGAGAAAAGCCGGCATGCGCCCGATCCGGTTTCACCAGAGAGGCCGCCAATTCTCCCCAAACAGGATCTTCGACGTACGCTTTGGGATTTGCAGCAATGGCTTTGATGGTTTTGCGCAGCGTCTCGCGACTCATGCCCGCTTTCACAGTTTCGTCGATCGCTTCCATAGGCCAGCTTTATCGGCTCTCCCTTTGGAATGC
>CAVXIH010000014.1:0-182364 GCA_963761825.1 uncultured Acidobacteriota bacterium | reverse complement strand
TTCTCAGGAACGGCCTTTTGTCTATCGGCCTCTTCCTCTCTGACCTAATCCAATCTGTCCCATCAGTGCGGCATCAAAACACTAACTGAAGAATCATTGACTTATAGCCTCAGTCTGCAATAAGAATATAGACACACACACAAGCCCAAGAACACCTCACAGCTCCACATTGCTCCAGCTCCTGTTCCTCTTTCCGTTTTCCGCACCATTAGGGAAACCAAGTGCGGCCAATCCTCAAGCTGCCCAGTATTTTCTGTTACGAATTTGACCTCAATTTTGCCCATAACAGAATAGAAAGCATTCAATTCAAGGAGGAGACAATGAAGATTTCAAAAATATGCATATTGTTTTTTGCGGAATTGATATTGTTTACTGCATTGCCTAGTCAGGCTGGTGAAAAAACGAACGTGACTTCAGTAGATATATTCGATCCATTTAACTTGTTTAGTTCGGGGTATATTGGCACGTTTTATGATTTTGGAACTTTTGAATGCCCGGGGAATGAACCAACTCGGCCCTGTCCCGTTGGGAGCCGGTCGAGAATTCGCGGAATCGTATTTCACTCGCGACATTCCTCGTCAGATCCCCGCCTGAATGGCTGGTCAACTCTTGACTACAATTCTAATTTGGATCCTGATGGAAAAGGACCCACGTGGGGGAAATGGAAGATCGAGGTGGATCCAGAACTCGGCGGTGGAGTTTGGGAGGGAGTCTACAATGGTGGAAAGCCTTTTGGAGAGAGGGTCGAGTTTCATGGAACAGGCGGATTGGTAGATGGCTTGCTGCTCAAGATGGAGACAACATCATCCACCATTATTGCTGGCGGAATCGCATACTGGATTGAATACGCAGGGTATATTGTTGATCCGCATGAAAAAAAGTGAGAGTGGAGCGAGGATAATACTTACGCCCTATGGGGAAGCGTAACGGGAGTGCTATGGCTTTAAACAAAGGGCCGTTCTTCGGGACGGCCTTTTGCATTTCTATAATCCACATGAACACTGGCTGCTGCACCTATCAAAGCAGCATCAAACTGATACCCGATTCCTTTGTGCCTGGACTTTTTAAAAAACTTTTTGAAAAAAATCGTGGAGAGGGGTTTGAGAGATCAGATAGAGATAAGAGAGGGGGGTGCCACCCTCTCGACAACTCAGCGTCCCTGTCATGCCGTTGGACTATTGGGAGACTCCGTATCGGATTGAGCAGGTGCAGGAGGGCAGCATGCGCGGAAAGAGCATCTCATTCTGCGGGGATGCGGCAATCAGAACCCTATGGCTGGATTTTCATGGCAGGCATATCGGCCCCCCGCAACATCAGGCCGACTCTGGGACAACTGAGGGGGCAGCATCTCGGTTTAGACAAACGAACCCAGGTTTACTTACTAACACTTTATTGGCAAGTAGGATTGGTCGGCAGACCCCGGTTGCTGTCAGAGTTGCTGTCAAACAGCCCAACAAGGTCTCAAAAATGGGGGGGGGGAATTTCAGGCACTCTCCCAGCTGAGCTACAGCCCCACTTTGTTGAATCCAAAGCAGTTATTTTTTGCTGCCTACCATGGCCTGCGGGGTTTGCTACCGTTTTGCTACCACTTGGCTTTCCAGAACGGGCATTTGAGCCAAGAAAACCGCATTCCACAGATGGGAAAGAATAGGCGATGATCTTCGCCTTTGCAAGCGGAAAACCCGTGGAGATTCCCTGTGCATTAGCCATCTTAATTCCCTACTGCCGTCTGAGCATCGTCCAAGCCATCCACAGCCACTCTATTACCTATAGGGAGCCATTTGCCGTATAGATCCACTGTGAGCCTTATGGAGGCGCGTCCGAGCATCCGTTGGACTAAGCTATGGATATTCCTCGCTGCAAAAGGAAGGAAGCAAAGCGGTGCTGCTGAGCGGCCCGCTGCAGATGCTTGGAACCATTATCGGCACGGTCTTGATTGTCCGCTTTTATGAAGTGGATCTTCGGGAAGGCATCCTGTATGGCATCCTGATTGGGCTCAGCAGCACTGCGGTTTTTATGAAAATGCTCGCGGAGCACGGCGAGGTGGATTCAGTCCATGGCAGGATCGGGTTGGGTATCGCTATTTTCCAGGATCCTGTACGATCGCAGTCATGATCGCCTTTCCCCTAATGGTGGAACGAAGCAGCGTGCCGTATGCGGTCGGTTTCGGATTAGGGAAAGCGATCATGCTAATGGCGGCCGTGGTCCTGGTTGCACGCTATATATTGCCTGTCTTTCTGCGTGCCATCGTGCACACACACAGCAAAGAACTTTTTCTGACCGCCTCGGTCTTTATCTTTTTGGGCACCGCCTGGGTGACGGCCAATGCCGGTGTTTCTCTGGCGCTCGGCTCATTCCTGGCCGGTTTGATTCTCTCGGAATCGGAATACGGTCATCACATTTTTGCCGAAGTGCGTCCCTTCCGGGACAGCTTGAGCAGCCTGTTCTTCATTTCCATCGGAATGCTGGTTGATCCCGGTTTCATGCTCCGGCATGCCGGCACAATCGCGGCGATTACCGCTGCGATCATGATCGGGAAAACCCTGATCACCACAGGCGCTGTGCTGGCTGGTCGCATACCTTTGCAGGTAGCGACTCTCACGGGGATTGCCCTGGCGCAGGTCGGGGAATTTTCATTCATACTCCTACAGGCAGCCTCCGGCGCGGGACTGATCAATGCGCAGTCTTATCAGATCATCTTGGCCTGTTGTATCATTACCATGATTCTGACGCCGGCGCTGTTTGGTGCTTCCCGGAAATGGGTGAGCCGTTTGGCTGCCCGCTGGGATTTGCGGCCTGAGCCGCCGGAAAGCTCGGCACAAGAAGCGACCATGAAGGACCATGCCATCATCTGCGGCCTCGGGCTCGCCGGATTGAGCATTGCCAAAGTGCTGAAAGCCAACGGCATTCCCTACATCATCATCGATCTCAGCGAACAGAGGGTGAGTGAAGCCAGGGAAAAAGGAGAACCCGTTCTGTTCGGCGATTGCACCAGCACACACATCCTGCAGATGGCGGGAATCGGCGCATCGCGCGTAATCATTTTTGTCATCTCGGATCCTTTTGCCAACCGGATTGCCGTGAAGACGGCCAAAGGAATGAATCCCAATCTGGTGGTCCTAACGAAAACCAAATATGTCTCGGATATTGATGATCTCTGGGACGCAGGCGCGCATGAAGTGATCTCGGAAGAGTTTGAAGTCTCTCTGGAACTTATCACGCGCGTTCTGCGCATCTACAACACGCCGCGCGGCATGGTGGCGGCGGAAATCAAATCGATCCGCGGCCAGCGCTTCGGCATTTTCCGCGAGCGCACCTCGACGGTGCCGCGCATCAAGCTGAGCAATGAGCTGGAGGTTTATACCGAAATCTGGCAGGTGCCCGAAGGTTCGCCCTGTAGCGGCAGGAAGATTTTGGAAACACGACTGAGCGGCGAAACCGGGACGCTGGTCCTCGGCATCATCAGGAACAACGAGACGCTGAACAATCCGGGGCCGGATGAATCCATTCTCGGCGGCGACCGCCTGGTCCTGAGCGGCACCAAGGAGCAGCTCAAGAAGGCCATTGCCCTGCTGGAAGATAGATCGGCGTGCAGCTGCTAGATTCCCAGCCCTTTCTTCCCGGGGGTGTTGTTTTCAGATTGCTGAACCCGGGGCGCCCGGAGGCTCCGGCTGCGCCGCTGCCAATGCCTGCTATTCCATCAGCATGCGTTTTTAATCCCGGTTGGACAGCGTGATCCAGGCTATATACAAAGGCCATGCAATTATGCCGACATAGGGATTGAGGCCGATAATGCATGCGGCACCCCAAATGCTCCGAGCCACGAAGGGGATTCCATAGCCCAAATATGAAAACAATATATGAGGCGATTGGCGTGAGAGACGATTATCTTCCAGAACGATGTGGCATAACCTGCGCAGGTTCGAGATATGCTCAGCGCCAGAACGTGTCACGGGTAACTTCCCACATGCCGACTTCAGGGACTATCGAGAATTTCATATCTACGGATAGGGCGTTTGAAGAATATTTGAGGCTTAGGAAGGTGCGTTCGCGGGTTACATAAAGCGCAATTATCAGAGATTTGGAAAGCAGGATCAGAATCAACTCAGAGTATGATGCAACTTATTTCACTTATGCACAGCATATGCAGGCTTGACGGTCGATTTTCGCCCCAGACGGTCTTTAACCTTCCAAATCGATATCCAGGTCTTCTTCCACGACGGCCGTCCTACCGATGTTTCGCGCGGTCTTGAGATCCAGGTTGAGTAGATCAGCGAGATACGACAGCTTGATTCCCAGGCTCTCCCCTGCCAACTGCTCCATCGAGGCGGCCAGCGAGGGGCTGTGAGCGGGATCAATGAAACAGACTGACTTCCCGGACTCCCTGCCCAACTTGAGCAACGACTCGTACCTGTCGAAATTCGCAGGCCAGGCGCCGTTGGCGACGATCTTCGTCGCCGCTCCGGAAATCGTTCGAGACGACTTCAAGGTACAGTTCGTGCCCCAGGTAATCCTCCAGAGTTGTGTCGTTGTAAGCCAGGCGCTCGAAATCGGCGATCGGTAGGTCACCGCGGATGAGCTCCCAGATGTACTCGGATGCGATCTTCACACGTCCTCCGTGCTCGAACAGTCGCACATCCCGTTGCATGGTTGAAATGGGCCGCATCATGTTCTCCCCTGATGGCAATAACTGCGTCTTATCCGGCGGTCCGGTTCTCCTCTGCCGTGCGTTCGTAGGCGTGCAAGCCTAGACGCAGGGATATGATCCCCAGAATTGAAGCGAAAATACCTACAATAACCGCAGACGATCGCACTGCCTTTGGATCGACAAAAACATAGTCGGTCAGCAATCCGACAAGGGTATTTCCGAGTGTGGTTGCAACCAGAGCCAGAACGAGAAAGGCGATGGCTGTAATCTGGCCCCTCATTTCATTTGGAGTGATCGACTGCAGGGCAGCCGGACCGAGACCGCTGGGAATACCGGTGAAGAAAATAGTTCCCCCGATACAGCCAAGCACCCAGTATGGATTGTCGAAAACGTGCGCAAGGATAAGTGGAATGATGACCAGGATCTCGGCCGCTATCATCAGCTTGAGATAAACTAACTTCTTTCCTGCACTAATATATTTGTTTGCCAGGGAGCCCGACAGTGTCAGCCCGATCGTTCCAAATACAAAGATGATAATTCCCAAGTGAAATCCGATTTCTGTTTTGCTCCATGCAAAGCGGCGCTCCAGCCAGACAGGGGCCCACCCCAGTATGGCCATGTTCGTCATGGCTCCGAATGTTGTGCCGAGGATCAGGGAACTGAACGTGGCCCAATGCTTGTAAAGATACCGGAACATCACGGCGCTATCCGGTTTGCTCTTCCGCTCATGCCGCGCCGGTTCCCGAATTGTCGCAATGGTCACTATAAAAAATATTCCGGGCAAACCCACAAGGACAAAAGCCAGCTGCCACGGTTTTACAAGACCGAAAAGAAAAATTTCCCTCAGGCCGCCGCTTTGTGCGTAGTCGGCAACGATTCCACCGCAAAGGTGTGCCACTCCTGCCCCAAGCATGATACCGCCTGAAAAAATCGTGAGTGGGAGGCTGCGTCTCTCCCGGGGGAAATAGTCCGTGATGAGTGAGTATGCGCAAGGTACCAGACACGCCTCGCCGACGCCGACCCCCATTCGGGTGACAAACAGTTCCCAGAAGCCGGAAGCCTGGCCGCAGAGAACGGTCATGGTGCTCCATAGCGCGACACCGCCGAGCAGCAGGTTGCGCCGCGATCGTGCATCGGCCAATCGGCCCACCGGGATGCCCAAAAAAGCATAAAAAGCGACAAAAGACATTCCGGAAAGCAGGCTGAAATAAGTGTCATTGATCCGCAGGTCTGCCTGAATCGGTTCGACGAGATAGGTGATGATGGACCGGTCCAAGAAAGAGAAGGTGTAGGTCAAATAGAGAATGATCACAGCGTACCAGCCGTATCTCGCTGATGTGTATGCCGCTTCGCTTCCGCTTATTGAGTTTTGATTTTCAGTTGTTTTCATAGGTGCTCCCACCTTACTTTCTGTAAATGCAAAACTGCAACAAAAAACAGAATGGTTCGCGGTTCGGGCGAACCGGATCGCTTGCCGTCCGGGGCACGATCCGTTGACAGATTTTGACACTGCCGAAAACCGCCCGGAGCCTCTATCAGTCACCATGATGTTTGACGGCTTCAAGTCTCTGTGGATGATTCCATGCTGGTGGGCTTCCTCAAGAGCAGTAGCGATTGAATTGCCAGCCGTACTGCTTCCTGCTCCGGCAGAGGGCTTGATAGGGGCTTACCTTCGACGTATTCCAGGACGAGATAATCCGGGTCTATATCAAAAATCTGGCAGATGTTCGGGTGGTTCAGTGCCGTTATGGATCTGGCTTCCTGCTTGAATCGCTCGCTGTGCTGCTACTTGACCTTCTTGATCGCCACAATACGGCCAAGGCGTGTGTCCCGCGCCTTCCACACTTCTCCCATCCGCCAGCACCGATCGGAGCAACGATTTCGTAAGGGTCCAGAGTCTTTCCAATCATTGGCATGCTCCCCAATCGAGGTCGCCTACATGTTACATGGTGGTACCTTGTGATCTGTGGCGCCCATTATAAGTGGCTAATGCCATTGTCTAAAGGAAAATCCTAGAGAAACCTTGGCGGGATTGCCCATCCAGATACCGCATTTTGGAGTAAAGAACCATAAACAGCCTTCGGGGAAACTGAGAATAAAGGCAGAGTAGTTTCCCAGATCAGGACTTCAGGACAACCATCGCTAACGAGAGGCAATCAAACCTGCGGCGGGCAAACTTCACCTGCACGTGCGAACGGAGGGAGAATGCGGGGCAGACCGAGGCAACAGGTCTGCCCCACTGAGTCTTACTTGAACAGCAGCGGCGCGAATTCGCGCAGGCAACGCCGCCAAGTCAAGAACTCGTGAGCGGTTCTCGGGGATACATAGGCGACAGCGTTGATGCCGTTCTTCTTCAGTTCATCCGCCGCGGCAATGTTCGCCTCGGGCCTTTCCAGCTCTCCGCTGCCGAAGAACACGGCCTTCACCTGTTTCTTGAAAGCGGCCGGGTCCTTCACTTCGGCCAGCGTGATGTTGCCGCCGCTGAACAAGCCTATGTAGGAGAACTTGTCCAGGTTGGCCATCGTGGTGCTCTTGGTCTGCATGCCGCCCATGGAGAGTCCGGCCATCGCGCGGTTCGCCGAACCGGGGAGCGCGCGGTAGGTCTTCTCGATCATGGGGATCAGATCGGTGAGCATCATATCGGTGAATGCCGAACCGCTCAGCATTCCGCCGCCGGCTCGCGCGTCCAGCGCCGGGAGCCCCGGCTCCGCGACCCGCGCCAGGAGTGCCAGCTCCGCGCCCTCACCCATAGTGCTCAAAACGCCCGATCCCGGCCCGGCCTGAGCAGGGCTATCGCTGGGATCCGGCACCAGGCCCCGGGCGGCGAACGTCGTCGCGCCGACGCCGGGCTTAACCGCGTTCAGATTATCCATCACGATAATCATCGGCTTGACTTTCTTGTCCGCGATCATCGCATCCATGATGTAGGGAACGCGGCCCTGCGTGAACCAGGCGGTCTCGTCCTCTCCCCAGCCGTGCTGCAGGTAGAACACCGGATACTTGGTTGACTTTCCGTCGTAATCCGGCGGCGTGTACACGAAGCAGCGACGCCACTTGTTGGTGACCGTCGAGAAATACCACTGCTCACTGACGCGGCCGTGAGGGATGCCATTTCTTGGTTGGTAGAACTCCTGGTCCGGCGCAGGAATTTCGATTCCGCTGTTCCACCAGCCGGAGCCGAAGTAGGTGCGGGTGGACGGATCCGCAACCGTGGCGCCGTCAATGTTGATGCCGTAGTAGTGGAAACCCTCCACAGCCGGCTGCGGGGTGGTGCCGCTCCAAATGTTGTCCGGTCCCTTCGTCAGAGCCAGACTTCCGACGCGTACCGACTGCGCGTTCGGCGCGATCACGCGATACATCACTCGGTTGTCGGGAAAAATGCAGGGGTACTTCGCCTCGGGAATATTCAGCGGATTGGGCGTGCAGTTGGCCGGAGCCTGCGCCCAGCATAGCCCGGCGCCCAGCATCAAGCCCAACATCAAAAAAATCAGCGTCGATTTCATGAGTTCTCCTTTTGTTGAAGAGCGCGCAACGCCCACAGGAGGCGCACACACTCACCTCCCGGGCCGAGTCGCAAACATCGGTCTGGTCTAACATAGGGATAGCTGGATGTCAATTTCTTGAAAACGCATACATTCGTTACAAGAAGTCGGTAGATTGGTCGGGGCCCGACCGACCCGGCTCCATTGCTACGCCAACCGTCATGTCCGGCCGCAATCGCGCGAAGAGCGGATTCATCCCCTTTCCGGCAACGTCCTCCTTGTACGCCGGAAGCGCGCCGACCTCCAAGCCTAAGCAAACTCAATTTTGTACGTTACTTCCGCTTCAAGGGCAATATTCTGGCTCTTACCGTCGCACCGGAACAAATAACACGCCTCAACTGAATCCGGATTCAAAGGGAATAGAATCTACAAACGCAAATATGGATTAAGAACAGGGAAAGTTATTAAATAACCGACTTCGAATCCTATCGGCAAATGTAACGCATCGGGATCAGCGCTTGACATTGAACATAATTCATAATGGTTGCTCCCGTTTTGCGTCTCTTTTAGAGAACACAAAAATCAAGCCAGGAACAGAGTCAAAAACTCAGTTTGACACGTTTATTGTTTCGGATAGTATTTCAGCAGTGACTCGGGCATGCCGCCCTCAGTGAGGACAACTCGGTTTTTTATAAGCCAGTGCCCGTCCTGCTTGACCAGTTCCGTTCGTTCACGCCCGTACTCTGTAATTTTACCCTCTGTCGTCAACAGGTCCGATTTGATGCTGTGCCAGAGAAATGTTGCAACAGCTTTGTCACCCTGTAAATCAATCTTCATGTTTGTTAACATCATCTCGGATACACCCTTTGGCACAGCGTCTTTAGCTTTCGGCTCATTTCCCGCTCCGCTGCCAACGACCCTGCCATACATTGCCTTGATCTCCTCTATGCCGTTAGCAACCATTCCGTTGACCTCGAGTCTGCCGTCATTAGCGAAAAAGGACACAAAATCATGCTTGCTGTCCGGCCTGAACTGAGCATAGTAATCATAGAAAAATTCCTCAATAGCGGCGCGCTCCACCAACTTCGTTAGTTCAGGCGGTGTTGTTGTCGGCACCCTGGAACAGGCCGCCAAAAGCCCAAGGGTGGCTATAATAGCAGGTAGGCCGAATTGTAATTTTATGGTGTAGCGGTCAAGATTGTTTCTCATCATTTTCGATTCTCCTTATAGTAGGTTAGGAACCGGGAGTTAGAAACCGTTGCTTCTCAAAATGTCGCTATGGCTCCTTTTATCAATCTGCCGGCGCCTTTTGCTTCAGCTCTTCGAGCCAGTTGAGGACAACGTTGATTTTGCGCGGAGATTCGGCGGCGGGCATCTTTCCCGCAGTTTCCACCGCTTTCATCATCAGGAACCTGCCGTCCCGGCCAATGGCCCACGCCATTGAGCCTCTTATTTCAGTAACATATTTCCCCTGGAAGAGGACTTCAGGTTTTCCCAGTTTATAAACCGGATCTGTTTCCACCTTCATCGCCATCACGGCATCGCCGTTGTGATAGAGGAGTTCCCGACCGTGGAACTCCTCCGGCAGAACTTTGATAGCCGCTTCGCGTCGGAGTTTCTGGTCTCATAGCTTTGTAACCTCACCCATTCCGCCCTTGCCCAACTGGGATTTAATTTCGTAGTGGGAAAGCGTCTTGATAACCGATCATGAGGAATCCTCCTGTCGGTCAGCCGTGCAATACAATGAAAGCGTTTGAAAATTACTGCTATTCTAACGGAATAGAAAAACCAGGGCAAACGGAGATTAGGACAACGGCAAAGCGCTGCATTGGGAGCGATTTAGTCCGGGAATTCAAGCACTGTCCTATCGCAAGGAACGAGATACTGCCATGGAGGAAGCGTGAATCGCTGCAAAATGAGCGGGGCAGGCTTTACATTATGGCGTTATCTCCGCGAACGGGAGCTTGAGCCAAGTTGAATGGAAATAGCCGCTGGAAAACGACAGAGGGATTTTATTTATGTGTTTTTCGCAGCCGTATTCGCGCAAATAGCACCCCAAAGAGAATGCACAGATTTCAGCTACTGGAATCAGTGTAGTCCGTGAAATCCGTGGCTAAGAAAAGTCAGTACTGCGTCCCATCCTCCCAGCCCGATTTTGTGGACGGAGGAACGGTTTCACAGTACGCTTCAGCGGCGTGAATCTGGCCGTTGAAGATTTTGAATGAGTGCCATACATCCAGCTCTCCCTTACCCGAGAACAGGGAGCCTGGACCGAAATTCATCCTCACCGCCACCACTCCCAGTTCTTCGTCGACTGCCATAACCCGGTACCGGATTCCCGACAATCTCGGGATCGTCTGAGTCTTCATAACGTCGCAGCCT
Organism: uncultured Acidobacteriota bacterium; assembly: GCA_963761825.1. Classification (GTDB taxonomy): domain Bacteria; phylum Acidobacteriota; class UBA6911; order UBA6911; family UBA6911; genus UBA6911. Next base: position 171,852 of record CAVXIH010000014.1, on the reverse strand, counting down.
TTGAAGAAAGTGCATCCCGGACCGGCCATGAGGTTGCCGTTTTCGTAACGGTACGCAGTTGGAATCATGGGAGAATCGACTTTGACAAAGCTGCCCACTTTCAGTCCTTCCGGGTAGGTTATTGCAATTTTAATCATCTCATCCCGGGTATTCATCTGGCCCCTTTCGGGTTTGGCAAGCATCTCCGGACGGACCGTCTTGAGGTTGGCCGGGTTGAAGAGCATTCCCTCTTCCTTGTTCATCACGGCCGTGCTTTCAATTTCCGCAATCTTATTGTCTGCGATTTTCAGTCGCACTACGTAGAGAACCGGGGCGCTATTCTCTTCCAGCACCAGGAAGGAGATCGCGACGCTCTGGCGAACATCCAGAATGTCCCTGCGGTACTGGGTCGGCTTGAGATTCTTCGTCCACATGCCTTCGCCCAGCTTCAGCTCTTTCGTGTCTTCAGTGAATTTGGCATTGGCCGCCAGCGGCAGGGCGCCCGGATTTTTGGCCAGGAGCGCGTCCACATACTTGGTGACGAATCCGGCAAGGCAGTCCCGGTCACATTGAGCGGCCTGGGCCAAATTGAAGAAAGCGGCCATTAACAGTGCGAAAAGAACGAGGGTGTTTCTTCTGATCATTCCATCCTCCTTGGGAAAAGTTGCCTGAAAAAAGCGTGTACAGGATAACTCAGTTGGGCCCCACGCGGTTGCTTATTTTTGATCAAGGTAGAAGAAAATTTGCGGGCACCAGAGGAAAATAATAATGCGGGTGGAATGGCCCATATCTGTAACAGTTTACAGCGGTGTCATACGACAAATACACAAGTAAATCCCGAGAAACGGGCATCTAGGAAGCTTGAAATCAGCGGCGAAAACCAGCGTTGGAGATGGGATTTTGTATTTTGGCGCAATCTCTCATGGCGGGACTTCGGGGGAATCATCCCAAACCATGCTCAAGTACTTGGACAGCAGCAACGATTACAAATATTTTGAAATCCGCTAAGGAACCTCATCTTGGATGTCGCGGATTTAGGATCGTAAGTGGAATGGAATGAACAGGCGATTAGATATTTCGCGCAATTTTGAACAGCAGTGATGATTTGGATGAAGGTTTCTTGATTTGCGATGTCGAAGCCGCGGATTGCGGGCGAAATCACGACGGCGTTAGCCAGGGACAATGCCGTGGAGGTATCGCTCAGCGGTTCCCTGCAACCGGCGGCCGTTGCCTTCTACGGCATGCAATCGAGCGCTTATCGCGCGCATAGGCCCTGTTGTCCGCGTGCACTTTCACGGCGAAGGAGGCAAACTGCGGCACGGCCAGATGGCTTTCATTTCTTGGCCGGTTCCGGCGCCCGGATATTTTTCTCGGCATCGACATCCGCCACCCAGGCATCGAGCAGCGCTCGCAATCGCTGCGCATCGTGCTGGCTGCCGTTGGTCAGGTCGTTGCGCTCGCTGGCGTCTGCGCGCACATTAAAGATGAAACTCGATTGCCCATCAACGACGAGTTTCAGGTCGCCGCTGCGCACGGCGCGGGCCGAGCTGTTGCGCCAGAACAAGGTGCGCTCAACCGGCTCCGCCCGGCCGCTGACGATGGGCAGCAGATCGATACCCTCGGGCGCATAACCGGCTGGCGGTTGCGCCTGGCGAGCGCCAGAATGGTCGCAGTGAAATCCATCGTGATGCCGACTTGCGGCGTGACCTGTCCCGCGGGGATCCTGCCCGGCCAGCGCATGATCGCGGGTACGCGGATGCCGCCTTCCCAGACAGTCCATTTGCGATGGAACAATGGCGCATTGCGGGTCAGCCACTCGCCGCCATTGTCGTTGGTGAAGATGACGAGCGTGTTGTTGGCAATACCGGCGACGTCGATCGCCTGCAAGATTTCGCCGATGCCCTGATCGGCGCGCTCCAGCATCGCTGCGTATTCCGCGCGTGTGCCGGCATTGGGGTCGTGCGGCTGCAGATGGCGGCATTGCGGATCGCCACCGACGGTTATCCGGCGCCTGGTACGGCCAGTGCGCGGCGCTGTAATGCACCGACATGTAAAAAGGACCGCCGGCATGCGTGCGGATGTAATCGACGGCATGGCGCGTGATGAGATCGGTCATGTAGCCCTCTTGCTGCAGGATTGTCGTTCGCAGAGATCGAGCTGGCCGTCGCCGCTGTTGTGCTGGTAGTAGTCGATGTAGCCGCTCTTGAAGCCGAAGAAATAGTCGTAGCCGTGCTTGCGTGGCGTCTTGCTTCTCCAGGCCAAGGTGCCACTTGCCGATGAGCGCGGTGGCATAACCAGCCTTCTTGAGCAACAGCGGCAGCGAACGACCGTGGCGGGCAGCCCTGCGCGCCCACTTGGATCGGCGGGGCAGCGCTACCTCGATGGCGTAGCGCTGCTGGTATCGGCCCGTAATAAGACCGGCGCGTGTCGGCGACAGGTGGTGCCATTGCTGTAGAAGTCGGTGAGGCGCACGCCGTGCGCGCGAGGCGATCCAGTACGGGCGTGCGGATGTCCGGTGCGCCGTAGCTGCCGATATCGCCATAGCCGACATCGTCGGTCATGATGAAAACGACGTTGGGCTTGGGCTGTGCATCTGCGGCGACACTGCCGAACATGGTCAGCAGCAACAGAACCATCCGTCTCATGTATCCTCCCTTGCCGAGCAGGCTTGTTATTTCATAGTGGCCCCATACTTTTCCGATCATGAGATGCAGAACCTCCACATCAACAATCTACCAATCTGATTAAGGGCAACCCGAGATTGGGCGCTATTGTAACGAATTGGATATTGCAGAGCAATGGAGATTAGCAGAATTCATCATCCATGAAATCTCTAACATGTTGTAACTCAATGTGTTCGATACATAGATTCAGGATCTTCCTATTTTAAAGAACGAGAAACGGCCATAGGGGGAACTACGAAGCTGCTGCGGATATGTTCCTCTCCTAAAATTGACGTTTTCCACAACGCGACTCCGTGGGTATTACCGATTTGGGATGACCTTAAACCTGCCTCGTGAGATAATCTTTTGCCTTGGACAGGAATCCACTTATTCCAAATGAGATTAATCGGATGAATTGCCCAGTGGCCATTATTCGCTCCATGTCGAACTTAATGCGGCTAGCACTGGAGCCGTGCCTCTATTATCAGAAAATCCTTGTTCTTCCTTTAATGGAGTTTCTTTATGGATTGCCCTAAATGTGGCCTGATAAATCCAGCGACAGCGCAGCGGTGCGATTGTGGATATGATTTCGAAACTCGAACTTCCGTAAAACCTATTCCCTCGGCACTAACACCGTTATTGGGCGGTGCTATAAGGCTCCCTACCGGAAGTGAATTAATGCTAGCGGGGCTTAAGAGCAGATTGTTAGGCCAGAGTATCGATGGACTGATTGCGCTGGCGCTGGCTTTGGCTTGCATTCTTATAATTCACTTGATGAAGATTGATGAGATGTTCCAGTGGGCAATTTGTTTGACAGTGTACTTAGGTTACATTCTATTTTGTGATGGATTCAAGGGCGGACAGAGCTTAGGAAAGATCATCATGAAAACCGCCGTTGTAAATGCTAGCAACGGGAGCCCATGTTCCTATTGTCAATCTTTTTTAAGAAACATCTTTCAGGTTTTTGGTTTCTTTGACTGGCTATTTGTTTTTGGGAAGAAACGTCAACGCCTTGGGGATATCGCAGCTGGTACCATCGTTGTTCAAAAAATCAGTTACTTAAAGATGGCTACAGAAGAGCCATCCTGCTGAAGGCTACTCTGCGACCGATATAATCTTGCCTTCCGCTGAAGCATAAAAATTACCTGCATTTCAGTGGAGTATAGTAACTGCTATCTCCTGCAATCCGAGTGCATTAGAGATCAAATCATCTCGTTGTTGTCCTGAAACGGCCATATCGGATGTTGGAATTCTGCAGGGAGGGGCGATTTTAGACATCGCACCCCCGAGTGCTTTTACCCCCGCAAACCCCGGGCCCGATTGGGATGGTATTGCTTCTCTATTAACGCTTTAAAATAGTAATGCTTGACGATACTACTGTATCGCGATAATATTCCAGCATGATAGCGAGCTTCCGGGATGCGGATACGGAGCAGCTTTGGCAAACGGGGCGAAGCCGAAAGATTCCCGCCAATCTGAGAGTGCTGGCACTCAAGAAGCTCTTCTTGTTGCATGCCTCTGTGATGCTGGATAATTTAAGTGTGCCTCCCGGAAACAGGCTGGAGGCGCTGCACGGCCAACGCAAGGGCCAGCACAGCATCCGGATTAATGATCAATATCGCATCTGCTTCGTGTGGCGGGAGGGCAACGCCTACGACGTGGAAATCGTCGACTACCATTAGGGAAGGACGCAATGGGCAAGACAAAGAAGGCTTGGACGGTCCATCCAGGCGAGATTCTGAGGACCGAATTCATGGAGCCAATGAAGATAACGGCTTACCGCTTGGCAAAGGATCTCGATTTTCCGGGCATCTATGACGTGCTTCGCTGCAAACGCGCAATCTCAGCCGAGACCGCCTTGAGGCTTGGCAAATATTTCGGCCTCCCGGCGCAATTTTGGATGAATCTTCAAGCCGAACATGATCTCCGTTTGGCGGCAGCGACAGCCAAACTGGAGAGAGTCAGGGTAAGAACGGCTGCCTGATCCAGGCTTTCAGCCAGTTCCGGGCGTTTGCTTCACGCCGCATTCACGCTACAATCGTTGATCATTATTGGTGTCTTCTCCGAGATGCTATCTTATGCAATATGAAGTAGTTGCGGATGTTGATAGTGCATCATTGTCCAGAAACGGCCTGTGGGAAGTTATCGCTTATAGGCAAAGGAACAGACGCCCCTCTCGGCTTCTCAATACGATACAGAATATACGCGCTGGCAAAGTGGAAATACTTGGGACTTGAGCTATTGAACGCTACATGAACTCATCCGGTCCGAGGCAATTTCTTAAGTTTAGTTCCTTGAGGGGAAGATTGGCGGCGCAAAGAGGGTCTGGTTGGGAGGGATGATTTGTACAAAATAATCTAAGAAATCAGAGGCTGAATTCCAAATGTGACAGTCGGATCGTGTGCTGCCGTTTTGCTACCAATCCACCCCATATCACAGCATACTGAAAGCTTCTATATTGACGCCCTAGCCATATTTTATGCGGTGATGGTCGTTCTTAGGATTCGGTGGGGGTATACTCGATCCATCTGCCAGTCAGGCACTCTCCCAGCTGAGCTACAGCCCCACGGCGAATTACTGTACACGTCCCCAACTCCTCAGTCAAGCAGCCTCTCAGGCTGCAGATTTTATTTCCTGCCAGAGGCGGAGAGCCGTAGAATCAAAAAATATGGATTCGCTTTCGCTCACGCCAAACCAACTGGCGGCCTATATCGACCACACACTGCTCCGTGCGGATGCTACCGCCGCAGATATCATAAAGCTCTGCAACGAGGCGCGCGAATACTCCTTTTATTGCGTTTGCGTCAATGGTGCCTGGGTGCGATTTGCGCGGAACCATCTGGAGGGTTCGGCCATCAAAGTGGCTTCCGCTGCAGGCTTCCCGCTTGGAGCCATGACCACCGACGTAAAATGCTATGAAACCCAAAATGCCATTGCAGACGGCGCGCAGGAAATCGATGTCGTGCTCAATATCGGACGGCTCAAACAGGGGGATGACCACTACGTCTTCTACGAGCTTTGCGAAATCGTTCAGGTTGCCGCAGGCCGGACCGTAAAGGTCATACTTGAAACATGTCTTCTCAGCCAGGACGAAAAGATCCGAGCGTGCCGGATGGTGATGGATAGCGGCGCCCAATTCGCCAAAACTTCCACAGGTCTGGGTTCCGGAGGAGCGACCGTCGAAGATGTCGCGCTGATGCGCAAAACCGCCGGGCCTGCATTCGGCGTCAAAGCCGCCGGCGGAATCCGCGACACCGCAACAGCGCTCGCCATGATAGACGCCGGCGCAACACGCATCGGCACATCCACCGGTGTCGCTATCATCAAGGGGCTTGAAGAAGGACAGCGCCTGCACAAGGTATAAGTAATAATCGCTTATTTGATACCTACCGGTAGCTCCGTACGGATATTCGGGCAATTTCTATTTGTCCGGCTGAAGCTCTGATGGTTCCAGGAAACGAATGCAAGTCACAATGCGTCCGGGCTGAAGCCCGGATCCACACGAAAGAGAAACAGATATCCAGGGCGCCGGCATGAAGACTGGAAGGCTGACGTTCACGGATTGCCGCGGATTCTTTCTGCTTGTGTGCCAAGCGGCATGTCCTGTAGGTTATTTCCATTGAGCTATTAAAAAGGAGGAAACCCGATGACAGGCACTCGCATCAAATCCATTCTGCTTTTTTCCGTGCTGCTGATCGGCACGCTTGTGCTCGATGTCACGGCCAAAGACCCTAAGGCGGCCGCTCCTGAAACTGCCGGTCTTTCCTCGGAACGCCTGGCGCGAATCGACAAGGCCATGCAGGAAGACATCGATCAGAAAAAAACAGGCGGCATCGTCGTTCTCGTCGCGCGCCACGGAACGATCGCATACCACAAGGCGTTCGGCATGGCGGACATCGAATCGGGCAAGAAAATGCAGACCGACAGTCTCTTCCGGCTCTATTCGATGACGAAGCCGGTCACAAGCGCCGCCCTCCTGATGCTTTATGAAGAAGGAAAATTCCAGCTCAACGACCCTCTGGAAAAATACATCCCGGCATTCAAAGACGTGAAAGTGTACGTCAAGACCGACGACAAGGGCGCCATGGTCCTCGAGGAGCCCAAACGCAAAATCACCATCCAGGACGTGTTCCGCCACACCGCAGGTTTCTCCTACGGGTCCGGCGACACGCCGGTGGACAAGGCATATCACCAGGCCGGAATCGATTTCTTCAAACTGAATTCACTCAAGGAAATGGTCGACAAACTCGCCAAACTACCCCTTCTCTACCAGCCCGGCGAGCGCTGGGTCTACAGCGTGGCGCACGACGTGCAGGCGTATCTCGTCGAGTATTTCTCCGGAATGCCATTTGACAAATACGTTCAGGAAAAAATCCTGCGGCCGATCGGGATGAAGGACGCCGTATTCGGCGTTCCAAAGGAATATGTCGCCCGCTACACAACCTGCTACGGGCCGAAAAAGGAAGGCGGCATCCAGCCGGTCGACAAGCCCGAAAGCAGCAACTACGCGCGATTCCAGGACCACCCGTTCGGCGGTCTCAGCCTTTCCTCGACGACGACGGACTACTATCGTTTCGCACAGATGCTGCTGAACCGGGGCAAACTCGGCAAGGCGCAGATACTGGGCAAAAAGACCGTGGAACTGATGACGATGAATAATCTGCCTCTCCAAGTTCCCGATAATGGTACGCCGGGAACAGGATACGGTCTTGGAGTGTCTGTTCTGATGAATCCGGCACTTTCCGGCAATATAGGATCCGTCGGGCCAGTTCGGATGGGGAGGAGCGGCCACCACGTGGGTGATCATCGATCCTAAGGAAGACATGGTGTCGTTGTACTTCACACAATATATGCCGATGGGATTTGATGTCGTAAACCGGTTCCAGACGCTGGTGTATCAGGCAATTGTCGATTAACCCGAAAGCTGCAGAAGAACAATGGCTGAATTACCCGAATACGCAATTGTCAATCGATCCCTGGGCATCGGCACGCACCCATACCGTCTTCTTTTGCCGAAGTTCGAGGAGAGTCCGGTCGTGCGCCTCATTGAAACTCCCGCGACTCCCATAGGCCCTTTGCTGGATGACGCGCGTGTCAAGATCAAGAAGGGGAAGGGGTATCTGTACGTCGACGTCGCGATCCCGGCGATCGCTCTGATCGAAGAGTACTATCAGCGGGCCAATCCGCTGGATTTGTATCTCGATCTGGCGCACGAACTGACGCATCTGCGTCAACTGGCGGAGGGAAGAAATATCTGGGACCACAGCCTTCACTACGTGGACCGGCCAACGGAAATCGAGGGGTACGCCGTCGCTGTCGCGGAAGGCATCCGTCTCGGCATGACGGAGGAGCAGGTCACGCAGCACCTGGCGAATCCATGGCTCAATGAAGACGAGGTGATGCGGCTGCGGAAGAATATCGACAGGTTCCTTGCCGGAAAATTATAGGGTCTTTCAAAGAGTTCTGCTCCTTACGCGTATTTTACTCACTATAGACAAAAACATGTGGGTCGGGGCTGACGCCCGAACCCACCTGAAAATGAGGAATAGCGGAACAAGCGCACACACCCCAAGCCAAGTGGGCCCGGGCTGAAGCCCGGGCAAATGCACGACAAGAGATTCCGGTTACATTGTGCGGGCTGAAGCCCGCACCCACTTGTTGGAGAAGCCGAAGGAACACCGATATCGTGATGTTTAGCTGATTCCTGATTTGGACAAGCCTGGGCTGACGCGGACCCACCTGAAAATGGGAATAGCGGAACAAGCGCACACACCCCAAACCAAGTGGGCCCGGGCTTCAGCCCGGGCAAATGCACGACAAGAGATTCCGGTTACATTGTGCGGGCTGAAGCCCGCACCCACTTGTTGGAGAAGCCGAAGGAACACCGATATCGTGATGTTTAGCTGATTCCTAATTTGGACAAGCCTGGGCTGAAGCCCGGACCCACGTGAAAATGGGGAATAGCGGAACAAGCGCACACACCCCAAGCCAAGTGGGCCCGGGCTTTAGCCCGGGCAAATGCACGACAAGAGATTCCGGTTACATTGTGCGGGCTGAAGCCCGCACCCACTTGTTGGAGAAGCCGAAGGAACACCGATATCGTGATGTTTAGCTGATTCCTGATTTGGACAAGCCTGGGCTGAAGCCCGGACCCACGTGAAAATGGGGAATAGCGGAACAAGCGCACACACCCCAAACCAAGTGGGCCCGGGCTTCAGCCCGGGCAAATGCACGACAAGAGATTCCGGTTACATTGTGCGGGCTGAAGCCCGCACCCACTTGTTGGAGAAGCCGAAGGAACACCGATATCGTGATATTTAGCTGATTCCTAATTTGGACAAGCCTGGGCTGAAGCCCGCACTCACTTGTTTGATTTGTTTTACTCGGATTCGTAGAGGCGGAGGATGTCCCAGAAAGCGCCGCGGTATCCCTGTTGAATCGCCTCCACGAGACGCTGATTGGCATTATAGTTATAGTTCTGCTTCGGCCTCGAAGGATCATAGAAGAGGAAACGCCTGTCGTCCCCGATGAGCGTATTTAGCCAGTCAAACACGAACGGGGCAATCTGCGGCTCCAGGAAGAACAGCGGTTCAAACGGGTCGTTGCCCCCGGTGAGCCCGCCCGCATATTCCTTTGAAGCAACCTGCGCAGCCAGCTCCGTGCCCGGATAAACACGCACGCCCAGCGAGACGCCGGCGCGGTCGGGACCCGCCTGTCTGACGAGCGCCACCGTTTGCTCGATACTCTCCCTGCTCTCTCCCGGAGCGCCCAGCAGCAGGTCAAGCATGACCGCCATCCCCTGTTCCTTCGCCCGCTGCGCCGCAACAAGAACATCGGCCGGGCCGAAAGCGCGACCCAGGCGCCGCAGCATCGCGGCGCAGCCGCTGTCCGCGCCGAAATCGATCCCGACGCATCCCGCGTCGCGCATCGCGCGGGCAAGCGCGCGCGAAAACGGCGCCGGCGCGCAATAGGCATACCAGCGCAATCTGCCGCCAAGCCCGCGGCGCGTAATCTCACCGCAAATCTCCAGTGCATGTTTTTCCGGGATGTTGAACTCGCCGTCGCACGTGTGCAGGACGTCGATCCCCTGCGCGATCAACTGTTCTATTTCATCCACAACCGCGGCCGCGGGGCGAAGGCGCACGCAATTTCCTTTGGCAACCGGATCCGCACAGTAAATGCACCGCCCGGAACAGCCGCGCCTGGTTTCGAACCCGGCCTGCCCGCCATAGCGAAAATAGCGCCGGTTGTCCACCCACGTCCGGCTCATCGCGGGCAGATCCGCGGGCGATCTCCAGGAAGGCGGATTGCGCCGCCATGTTCCGTTCTCACACCAGACCAGGCTGGGCAAGTCCCGATGCGGCTCTCCATTTTCCAAACACGCCGCCAGTTCAGGCAGAACAAACTCCCCTTCTCCCCATATCCCAAAATCGGCATTGGCTTAGCGCAAGAATCTGCTCCGGCATGACAGAAAATCCAACGCCTCCCAGCACAATCGGGGCATCCGAGTTTTCACGAACGGTCTTAACCAGTTCGACGAACCCCGGAAGGAAGGACTGGCCGCTGGTGAAAGCGCAATCGTCCGTATTGCGCAGCGTCATCCCGACGAGTCCAAACGCGGAGTTTTTGAAGAAATGATTTATGGCGGAATGCGGATTCTCTTCCCAGCAGAGGTCAAGCAGCTGCACCCCATGCCCGGCCGCATGCAGCGCCTCCGCAATGTAATCCAGTCCAATCGGCGCAACCGGCGGCTGCATGCGGTTGGTGTTTATCAGCGCTACCTTCATAGGTAAGCTATTTCTCCGGCAGAAGTGTATGGAGGTTTTATAGGATCAAAGGATCGAGAGGATTAAAGGATTAGAGGGAAAAAGCCATTGCTTAGATCTCTTTCCCTTTAATCCTCGGATCCTTTGATCCTCTGATCCTTCTACCGTCTGCTACTGCTAGCCACGAGACAGAATCTGGCGCAGCTTGGCGGCGTACTCGCCGCTTTCCGCGTCACCGGTAACAATCTCGATCTGTTCGGCGGATTTGACGCCGAGTCCCAGCTCCACCGCGCGGGCGACCTGCTCGTGTTCGAATATTTTTTTGGACATGATCGCGTCGTTTGCGCCGTGATTCTTGAGGACAGCCAGACCGACGGCATCGATCGCGATGCGGTCCGTCCCTACGACGATAATCCCGGGCTTCGCCAGCGTCCCCGTCATCGGGCCGCCGTCTACAAAGATGTCCACGCCGTCCATCACAATGAGCTGCGGCTTGAAACCGTAATTAAGCTCGGCGATCATGTGCCGCATGTGATCCTGCGACGCGTGCATTTCCGGAAATCGCACTTTCTTTTCCACGACGCCCACTGCGAGTTTGAGCGACAGGCTGTGGACGCCGCCGAACTGGTGCGTCTTCAGGCAGCAGGTCCAAAGAAGGTATTCCGCTTCCACGACCGGCCTGGCAAGATTGAAGCCATTTTTCCAATGCGATCCCGGCGGATTGCAGTGAACCCAGCCATCGGCGGGAAGCTCGTCGAAATTGATGACGTCGAAACCAAGCTCCTGGCTCAGTGCCGGGATGCCCTTTTGTTCCATGACGGCTTTGGTATTGCCCGGTCCGCAGCTGTCGCCGATCGTGAGGCGGGACGCGCCGCGGGATTTCATTTCCTGCACGAGTTGACGAAGCACATCGTTGTGCGTCGAACCCGGCGCGGGGTCGGCTGTGTTGAAATTGGGCTTGATCAGGACTTTTTTGCCGCTCGGCGAAGGGAAGGAAATAAGCTTCAGGGCGGCGGCGATGCCTTTAGCCCGGTCTTCCATGCGGACCAGTGCGACTTTCGTTGTTGTCTCCGCAGCGTTAGCCGAAAAGCCTGCGCGGCCCAGAATCGTAATTGCAGCTCCGGCTGCAGACTGTTTAAGGAATTCGCGACGTATCATGAACACTCTCCTTTGGCATGCCATTCTAACATGTTAGGAATTTCGGTGACAGTCACCATAATTCAGTCGCAAGACCTGACATGTGGGTCGGGGCTTCAGAGTCTGTCTCAAAACTCGCATTGGGCGGGCCTTCAGCCCTTGATTTTCTTTTGCAACCTTTTCCTGGGGCGTTGCCCCAGGCTGGTATGGATCGCGCCTTCGGCGCTTTAAACCTCTAATTATACAGTATCTTAAGCGCCGAAGGCGCGCTCTATACCAGCCTAGGGCGAAGCCCTAGGAATTTAGCGACAAACAGGGAAAGGGCTGTAAGCCCGGTCAATGGGCGAGTTTTGGACAACCTCTTCAGCCCCGACCCACATGGATTTTATCCAGGTCCCTATCATGGGAATTATGGTGACTGTCACCGAAATTCCCATTATCATTCTTGTTCCTCCGCAGAGGTCGCATGGCTTTCAGTCTCCTGGTTGACGCATCCGAATTGAAGCTGCACCTGGAAGATAAAAACTGGGCGGTGGTCGACTGTCGTTTTTCCCTGGATGATACCGGGCGAGGCCGGCGGGACTACCTGAAGGCGCACATCCCGGGAGCCGTCTACGCTCATCTGGACGAAGACCTTTCCGGGAAAAAGATACCAGGGAAAACGGGCCGGCATCCTCTTCCGGAAATCAAATCTCTCGCCGCCGCTCTCTCGGCATACGGCATCGATGCGGACACGCAAGTGGTCGTCTATGATGACGCGACAGGCACTATGGCCGCGCGCCTGTGGTGGCTGCTGCAATGGGCGGGGCACAGGAATGCCGCAGTGCTCGACGGCGGCTGGCTGTCGTGGGTACGATACGGGATGCCCGAGCGCAGTGGAGTGGAATCGCGCCAGCAAGCGCAATTTGAACCGCGGGAAGTTACCGGCGCCTATGTCACCACCGCACAGGTGCAGGAATTCCGAAACGATCCGCACTACGTGATCCTCGACGCCCGCAGCGGGCCGCGTTTCCGGGGAGAAGTCGAGCCGATCGATCCTGTGGCAGGGCACATTCCCGGAGCGCTATCGGTTCCCTGCGAAGAGAACGTGACGCCGGAGGGCAGGTTTCATGCGCCCGATAGGCTGCGCCGGCGGTTCGAGAATTATGTGAAATCTGTTCCGCCGGAAAACGTGATCTGCTATTGTGGATCCGGAGTTACCGCCGCGCACAATATTTTAGCAATAGCCCACGCGGGGCTAGGCCGGGCCCGACTTTATGCCGGCTCTTGGAGTGAATGGATTACGGATGCCGCACGACCCATCGCAACAGGCTCGGAATAAAAAGCATATTCGCCGGGGCCGACCCCACACATCATTTTCCGCCTCCCGGGAGCGGTCTCCCATGGATTTTTCCAAACAGCATCATTTTATTAAAAGGCATGAGGAGCGGCAAAGCCAGCCGCCTCCGGATGTGCATGAACTGATGCAGCCGGAGCACACGGGATCCGAGGCCGCATACCTGAAATCACTGATCGATTCCCGCGCAATAGTGACCGTGGTGCTGACGGATGGCGAGCGGCTGCAGGGGCGCATCCGGTATTACGACTGCGATTGCTTCAGCATCGGGCTTTCCGCCACGGGGCCCAGAATTTTTCTTCGCAAGGACAGTGTCGCTTACATTTGGGAAGACGGGGAATCATTCACGCCGGAGGTATCGAGGAATTCATGCCCAACAGAATCGGATTTGATAACGAGCGTTATATCCAGGAACAGATGGCGGAAATTGTCGAGCGCATGAAGCGGTTCGACAACAAGCTCTATCTCGAGTTCGGCGGAAAGCTCCTCTTCGATTACCATGCGTCCCGAGTGCTTCCGGGCTACGATCCCAACGTGAAAATGCGGCTGATCCGGGAACTCAAGGATAAGGCGGATATTCTGCTCTGCATTTATGCAGGAGACATCGAGCGCAAAAAGATTCGGGCCGACTTCGGCATTACCTACGACGCCGACGCAATGAAGCTGATCGACGACCTGCGGGGTTGGGGCATCGATGTGTGCGCGGTCATCATTACCCGCTTCGATCACCAGCCTGCGGCCACACTCTTCAAGAACAAACTCGAACGGAGAAACATCCGGGTCTTCACGCACCGCTTTACCAAAGGGTATCCGACCGATGTCGAATCGATCGTGAGCGACGAAGGGTACGGCGCGAACGAATACGTCGAAACGAAGAAGCCCTTGGTCATCGTAACCGGGCCGGGCCCGGGCAGCGGCAAGCTGGCTACTTGTCTCTCGCAGCTTTACCACGAGCACCGGAGAGGCGTGAACGCAGGGTATGCGAAATTCGAAACGTTCCCCATCTGGAACATCCCGCTCAGCCACCCTATCAATATCGCCTACGAAGCCGCCACGGCAGACATACGGGACTTCAATCTGATCGATCCTTTCCACATGCAGGCGTATGGAAAAACGGCCGTGAATTACAACCGCGACGTAGAGGTCTTCCCCGTCGTCAAACGAATCCTCAGCAGGATAACCGGTCACGATTCGCTGTATCAGTCTCCAACGGATATGGGCGTAAACAAGGCCGGCTTTGCCATCGTCGACGACGAGGCGACCCGAGAGGCGTCCAAACAGGAAATTCTCCGGCGCTGCTTCCGCTACCGCTGCGAGTACGCCATGGGTGTGGCGGACAAGGAAACTGTCCAGCGCGTGGAGCTTTTTCTAACAGATCTGGACGTTCAACTTGAGGACCGCGTTGTGGTTGCTCCTTCATGGGAAGCGGCCAGGAAAGCCCAAGAACAGAACAAAGGGAACGAAGGGATTTATTGCGGCGCAGCTATCGAGCTCAAGGACGGGACCATCGTCATGGGAAACAATTCTCCTCTCATGCATGCCGCATCAAGTGTAGTTCTGCATGCCATCAAACACCTGGCCGGCATTCCCGAAAAACTGGAACTGCTGCCGGAAGCAATTACCAACTCCGTGCGGAATCTGAAGACCAATATTCTGAACGAGAAGTCTGTCAGCCTCGACCTGGAGGAAACTCTGATTGCGCTGAGCATCAGCGCGGCAACGAATCCCGCGGCGCAGATGGCAATAGAGAAATTAATGGAGCTGCGAAATTGCGAAGTCCACATGACCCACATCCCTACAGTAGGCGACGAAGCGGGCTTGCGCCGACTCGGCGTCAACCTTACCAGTGAACCGCATTTTTCCACCAAAAACCTCTTCATGCCTTGACGAGAATTGCAGGTCGAAAGAGAAAATAAAGGGCGGGCAGCGGATACCTTCGCCGCATGGCCTGAACCTCGTGGCTGTGACAATCCGGATTATCCGTATCCTATTTCACTTATTGGCGTTACGCTCAGATTTGGCGTTTCCAATCTGTCCCTCAAGCCCCCTTTTTCACGTTCAAGGCCATTTTGGCATAATGCCTTCCGCAATAAGGCCGATATCAGTAGGGAAGCTTATTGAAAAAAGAGTCTGAGGCTAAAAAGGCCGGAAGATATTGCCACTTTCCGGCGGATCCAACTGCGAGGGAATGTGCATAGCCGCTGGCAAAAACCAATGAAATTTGCACTCATAGGGTGCGGCAAGGCTGGACATTCCTACGCCACCATCATTAATAACCACCCCAAAACGCACCTTGCCGCTGTCGTCGATACGAATCCTGAAGCCGCTCATGCGTTCGGGGCTTCCTTCGGCTGCAAATCCTACACATCGGTTGATGAATACCTTGCCGCCAACAAACTCGCCGACTGCGCTGTCCTGTGCGCATATCCATCCGAAAACTCCGAAATCGCCTGCAAGCTGATGCAGCGTCGCGTAAACGTCCTTTGCGAACAGCCGTTCGCCCTCGACAGCGCATCGGCCGAAAAGATGATTGATGTCTCCCGTACGTACGGCGTCCACCTCATGATGGGATCCAAGTTCCGTTTCGTTCCCGACATCATCCATACCCGTGGGCTGATTCAAGCCGGAATTCTCGGACATGTCCTGGAATTTAAAGGCGATTTTCGCGACATAGTGGATATGCGGAACCGCTGGAACGTGCAGCCGCAGCTGAGCGGTGGTGGAGTCCTCATGGAAAGAGGCGGCACGTCAGTGGATATGGTGCGCCAGCTTTTTGGCCCCATTCAGTCTATTCATGCCGAAGAGGGACAACGGATCCAATCGGAGGCCGTTGAGGACACCGTGCGCCTGGAACTCCGCACGGTTTCGGGGATCATGGGAACAGTCCATATGAGCTGGACGCTGAAGAGTGCCGGCGACGACTATTTTCGCATCTACGGGACGCAGGGAAACCTTTGCATCGGCTGGAAGAAATCGATGTACCGTCCCAACGGCGCCGTGGACTGGATTAACTTTGGCGAGGGATTCAATACCATGAAGGCTCTCACGCTCCAACTCTCCAATTTCACGAATACGGTTGCCGACGGCGAAATCCCCGAAATAAATGCCGATGACGAACTCGAATCAGTGCGCGCCATTGAGGTTGCCTATCAGTCTCTCCGGACCGGACAATGCCTCGACTTGCGCCTATCTTCAGCCGCAAATAGCTCCCCGTCGGAAGAGCGCAAATTCTCGCTTGTAAGCCCAAACAAATTCTCCTGCCCTGCATAGACGATGGACCTTTCTTTCCCTTAATCAGTAAAAAGAAAAATCCGACCCGTCGGAATCGGTATCGCTATCGGTATCGCTATCGGCTTTGGGAATTTTGCAAATCGTTAGAAATAGCCGATTTCCGAATCTCGATCCCGATGATCCGATAGCGACAGCTCCGCTCATGCGGCTGGTTGCTTGGACTTCACTTATGTAAAAGCTCTGTAAAAGGGATTGTCCCTGGATTGAATGTTGTTGCCCCGGACATTACCATTGTTTGACTATATTCATAAACAGGATTCAGGAAGATCATAGCCATGAATACCGCAGCAATTGCACTCAAACAGAAAAAAATCAAAGTCGTTCTTATAAAGCCATCCAAGTACGACGACGAGGGTTTCGTCATCCGCCATTTTCGAGGCGTGCTCCCGAGCAACACGCTGGCATGCCTGTCCAGCCTCACACGGGACGTGGCAAAGCGAGAGCTGCTGGGCGCGGAAACCGAACTGACCGTCGAGCTGATAGACGACACGGTTCAAAGAATTCCCGTCAAGCGAATCATCCGGTCCAACCGGCTTCCCTACCGGCGCACCATCGTGGCGCTTGTGGGAGTCCAGTCCAACCAGTTCCCTCGTGCGGCAGACCTGGCGCGGAAGTTCCGGGCCGGAGGGATTCAGGTCCTGATCGGTGGATTTCATGTCAGCGGCATGCTTGCCCTGTCGGAAGGCATAACGCCGGAAATTCAGGAACTGATCGACATCGGCGTGACGGTAGTAAAAGGCGAGGTGGAGGAGACCTGGGGAGACATCCTGCGGGATGCGGCGGAAGATAAGCTTAAAGCGCTTTATGACTTTCTGGACTGCAAACCGGATATCTACGCGCAACCCTTGCCAACGTTCGAGCGGAAATACCTCAAGCGGTTCATCGTCTCAAATTTCGGCACGATCGACTGCAGCCGGGGCTGTCCGTTCAACTGCAGCTTCTGCTCTATCATCAATGTGCAAGGAAAGGAAATGCGGGTCCGCTCGCCGGAACGCCTGGCGGAATCCATTCGCGAGAACTATCGCCAGCACGGGCTCCGTTTTTATTTTTTCACCGACGACAACTTTGCCCGCAATCGCAGCTGGAAAGAGGTCTTCACCATGCTCATCCACCTCAGGGAGGAAGAGCACATTCCGCTGCAGTTCATGATCCAGGTGGACACGCAATCGCACACCATCCCGGGCTTTGTGCAGCTGGCCAAGCGCGCCGGATGCACGCAGGTATTCATCGGGATGGAGAGCATCAATCCGAAAAATCTAAAAGCCGCCGGCAAGACGCAGAATAATGTCCAAGACTACAAGAACCTGATCTCTACATGGCACGATGCGAAAATTGCGACGCACGTCGCTTATATTTTCGGATTCCCCTTCGACACGCCCGAATCCATCCAGGAAGATGTGGGGCGACTGCAAAACGAGCTGGGAGTCGAGCAGGCGTCGTTTTTCATGCTGACGCCGATCCCGGGATCCCGGGACCACGCGCGCATGGTCCAGAACGGCGAAGCCATGAATCCGGATCTCAACTTGTATGATTCCTTTCATGAAACTACCCGGCATCCGAATTTCGCGCCCGGGGAATTGTTCGCCTCGTACGAGAAAGCCTGGAGAAGTTTTTATTCCTTCGACTATATGAAGGATGTGCTTTCCAGGGCCAACCCGGAAAACTACCGGAGCATTTTCTTCGACTTTCTCTGGTACAAAAATTCCGCTCTGATCGAGGGCGGGCACCCGATGATCCACGGTTTCTTCCGTATCAAAGACCGCATGGACCGCAGGCCCGGTTTCGCCGTGGAATCGCGTTTGAAGCACCTGGTTCGCCGCTCGCGTGAGCTGCGGAGCCTGGCCCGGAGTTGGATATCGCTGCTGTTGGAAATGGAGGAACTCTGGCTCCAGACGCGCAAACGGAGCGAAGCCGAGAAGCGGCTCCTCGCGGAGATCAAGAATTTGCGCGCAGGTGTCAACCGCAATCTGCTCGCTGCGGAACTGCAGCTAGCCCATGCGCGCGCGCGGCTGAATTTCCCTGAAGTGCATGTGCCGTCCAGGCTGGCTCTGGCATTTCGGGCGCTGAATTTCCGCATGGCGAAACGAGTCACCTACACGCGCGCCGACCTTCGTCTCTTCTGGGAAAAAACCCGCAAGCGAAAAATGTTTCTGCTCCGTCCCCACAAGATTGTC
Source organism: uncultured Acidobacteriota bacterium (assembly GCA_963761825.1). GTDB lineage: Bacteria > Acidobacteriota > UBA6911 > UBA6911 > UBA6911 > UBA6911. The sequence goes on along the minus strand of CAVXIH010000014.1, from coordinate 153,506 downwards.
TTGAACTTTCTGAGAGACGCACAGCTGTTCGTGCTGTTCTTACGCGATCTGGCGAAAGCGTAAGCATTGATTCCAGATTCCAGATTCCAGGAGGAACTGAGATGTCAGGAGGGAGAACGTCTAATTGATTCCGGATCCCGGATTCCAGACTCGAGATTGAGAAAGCTTTTCAATCTGGAATCTGGAATCTGGAATTTGGAATCAAACAATATTGCTTACTTCTTTGGGCGTTCGGATGAGAGGGCTTTGTCTTTGGGGATGCTGAGGTAGCCTCCCGCCTGGTTTTTCTGAACCCAGTTGATCACAATCTCGTAACGAACTCGGTTCTGGCCTACCAGGAATTGGATGGGCTCATTGATGAACCGGTCTTTCTTTTCCAGCTGATTGTCATCGACGACGATCTTGAGATTGAACTTCCCCTTCTTCTGATCGGTCTTCGTCAGAACTATCCTGATGTCTTCCACTTTAGTCAGTTCATTCTTTTTCTGGATCGTGAACTCAACATAGTCGCGTTCTCCTTTGAGCCGAAGCTGAGACAGTTCCGAAGAATTCTTGGCAACTGCCGCACTCAAAGTGTCGCGCACGTCGACCAGCTGCCGCTGCGTTCCTTCCAGATCGCGGCGGGTGGTTTCAAGATCGGTTTTGACTACGCTGACTTCCGATTTGACGCCGCCGACCTCTGTGTTCACCTGGCTGAATTTGCTATCCGCTTCGGATTTAGCAGCCTGCACCTGCGCCTCGACATGGGAGGTATCGGCCTTGGCAGCTAAGGCTTTCGTCAATTCCTGCTTGGTTCTCTGTCCCTCAGCCTGAATCTGCGTTGTGGTTTTCTTAATCTCGGCCTTTGTGCTGCCCACGGCTTCCTGGGTACCGGCTAACTCGGTCTTCAAGTTCGAAAGTTGGCTGGTAATCGAGGACTCGCCAACTTTTTGAGCGCTCTCGATAAGCTGTACCTGATCCGCAATCTTATCAAGCCTGGCTTGCTGGGATTTCTTTATCCGGGAGTTGTCATAGAAAAGATATGCAACGGCCAAAAGCAGAATCAAAAGAAGGGCAAGTTTCACGCTTTCCGGAATCAGGCCCTTTTCCTGAAGAACCGGCTTTTCGGTATTGGGTTCTAATGTGCTCATTACACCTCCTAAAGTGTATCGGGGCTGTTGAATACCCCCCGGGATCTATATGATAGGCCACAGACCTAAAAAGTTCAAACGAATGCCCTGGTACTTTGGTTCAAATGCCAATTAACGAGTCACTTCCTCCGAGACAGCAACGCATCCATTTAGAGCTTTTCTTTTTCTGGTAATAAAATATCCAATCAGAGCCGTCAGGATGCTTGCTCCCACCCAAAGATTCAGCGTTGGCGATTTCTTGAATCCGAAGTACAGCATTACTCCGGATAGCATCAGGTAGAAAAAGCCGGCCGCCAGGGCGGTGAATTCCGGCTTCATTCTATTGATCTTCCTGAAACGGATCCAGAAGAGAGAGAACACCGTCAGCGCGGAAAAGAGCGTGAGGATGGCGCCGACGCTGTTAAGCACTTCACCCAGCTGATATGCAAAAACCAGAAACAAGGCGATGCCTCCCTGGAGGACCACGGCTCCGATTGGCGGCTTCCCTTCTTTGCCCTGCAACCGGCGCGGCAGAAAACCATCCCTGGCCATCGCCGCATAAACGCGCGGACCCAGAAAAGTCATCGCGCTTACGGCGGAGATGAAAGCAATGATGGCAAGCACGGACATGCATGCCGCACCAAAATCCCCGACGACATTCTTCATAATAAGGTGGCCAAGGGTGACGCGGGCCGTCTCATAAGTAAACACCACTTTGCACTGCTCCGGTGTGAGATTCGCCACAAAAACCCAATTTACAAAAAGATACAGAATTCCAACCAGGCCGCAACCCAAGAGCATAGCCCGCGGCACGTCGCGCTTCGGATTTTTAAATTCCGACGCCGCATACACGGCGGCATTCCACCCGCTGAAAGCAAAGGCGATGTAAAAAAGATTTTGCATGAAGGGCCCGAGCGGAAAGCCTGAGGATTGGCTGGGAGGCTGCCAGGTTGGCCACGCATTGTGTCCTCCGGCCAGGCCGACGGTCACGAATCCGACGACGAGAATTATCTTGATGAAGACAAGAGCATTCTGGGCATTCACGGAGAAACGCAGCCCGATGGCGTGCACGGCGGTCAGGAGCACAATCAGCAGCTGCCGCAAACAGCTTCGGATTGATCCAGTGCGCCAGAGTATTGGCAAATGCGCCCGCGGCTATGGCATCAATGGCAATCGGGGCGGAAAAACCCAAAAGCAGTGAAGCCCAGCCCGCCAGGTACCCCAAAGCCGGATGCACCAAAGTGGAAAGATATCTGTATTCTCCCCCTGAATGGGGAACGATCTGGGCGATTCCTGCATACGCTCGGGCGCCCGCAAGCGCAAGAAACGCACCGATAACCCAGGCCAGCAATATCTGCTTCGGATTCAAGTCCTGAGCCATGAATCCTGTGCTCAAAAAAACTCCGGCGCCAATCATATTGGCGATTACCATTCCCATCCCGGAAAACAATCCCAGCCGATGATCTTTCATAATTCCTGATTCCAGATTCCAGATTCCTGATTCCAGATTCGACATTTTGGTCTGGAATCTGCAATTTGGAATCGGGAATCAATCATAGCCGCTCCCGGACCTTCGGCTGCAGCATAGAGTACCCGCAAACAACGATTGATGAAACAAAAAATGAATAATCCCCGACTCATTCCGGTATTTTTGCCGCGCTCTTCCCTTGATCCCCGGCCACATCCGCGCGTTACCTTGAATATATGATGAAACTACTGGGCATTACGGCTCATCCCGATGATGAGGTTGGCGCATTCGGCGGGTCGCTGCTGTTGTACAACTCCCGGGGAATTGAAACACATGTGCTCTGCCTCACTCCCGGACAGGCGGCCACTAACAGGGGAGACGCCCGGTCCAATGAAGAGCTTGCGGCGATTCGTCGCGCTGAATTTGCCGCTTCCTGCAAAATACTCCGGGTTTCCGAGGCGCAAGTGCTGGACTATCCCGACGGCGAACTCAGTCGGATGGATTTCTATTCCGTTGTCGGCGACCTGACCCGCCGCGTGCGCAGGATAAAGCCGAACGTAATCCTGACAATGGGCACGGAAGGAGCGATTACCGGCCATTCGGATCATTCCATGGCATCGATTTTTGCCACGATGGCTTTTCACTGGGCTGCCCGAAAGGACCGATATCCCGAGCAGTTGAATGAGGGATTGGAGCCGCACCGCGCGCAGAAACTATACTATTGCACCGCATCCTTCATTCTGCCGGACCGCCAGCCGGTATCCCCTCCGCCGAGCACCGCGACCATCGATGTTGCACCGTTTTTGGAAACAAAGATTAAAGCGACTCAAGCCCATTGGACACAGGCGCCTTTAATGCAGCTGTTCGAAAAGACACTGAGACGGTTCGGCTCCGTGGAATTGTTTCATCTGGCCGCAACCACCCGTCCGTCAACCATGACAGCGGAGACAGACCTTTTCTCCGGTGTTGAAGAATAATCATTCGGGGTCGGGATCGGAATCGGTATCGACGGTTTTTAGGTTACAGTTCGCCGAATAATAAACCGATACCGATTCCGACCCCGACCCCGATGTGTTTTAGCATGAGCTTTGAAGAGTGCCACCGCCCGTGCAAAGAACACATTCTAATTGACATCGCGCAATCAACCTCAGTAGTATAGGCCCTGTCCGGATCCGGTGACGGCCGCCAGAAGATTGGGCGGCTTTTTCATTTCGCGGTCCAGGAGCTTTGCAGCAGGCATGAAAAGAAATAAAGGCAAGAGGAGCAATAAATTCCCATGGAAATGGAAAAGGAAACTGGGAAGGTGAAGTGGTTTAATAACGCCAAGGGCTATGGATTCATCGAAAGAGCCTCCGGCGGAGATGTTTTTGTTCATCATACAGCTGTTCAAATGGACGGCTTTCGAACTCTGGCTGAGGGAGAAGCGGTATCTTTCTCCGTTACGCGGGGTCCGAAAGGATTGCAGGCTGAGAACGTAACTAAGGCTGAGGAATAAAAGGGCTGTGTCCTCCGGCATCCCGAGTGCGGGAGGGCTTTTGCTGCACGATTCCGCAACGTCTGCTTATACCGACCGCCCTGAGATCTTTCCTTAAAAGCGCTCGCAGGGTCCTATAGGTGTCTGTGGATATACCTGCACATTGCGTAGCCCAGGACGACATTAAACGGGAACACGCCCGAAGTATAGTGTCCACAACGCAATGCGAATGTGGAGTGAGGCAGACAGAGCTCCCGGTAATCCCGCAGAACTTCTTCTGAAAGATTGTGCGGGAAGGAATAGTCATAGAGCGCATGGACGAGAAGTGACTTTTGGCCGCTTCCGACGAGCTTTTTGAAATAAGCCCTCGGACTGATGGGCATCCAGATTTTGCGCAGGTCCTCCAGCTCTATCTTCCCCTCCAATCCCGCGCGCACGTGGCGCGTGGAAATGCCCTTCCAGGCAACATCCGCAAAATACGGCGAAACGTGATTCATGACGCCGAGTTTTAGCCGGGAATCGTGGGCCAGCGTAATAAGCGCAACACAGGAGCCAATGCTTGTTCCCAGGATTGCAAGTTTGGTGTATCCCCGAGATTCGAGCCAGTCAAGAGCGGCTCTCGAATCTACCACCGCCTGCCGCACAGATTGAAGGGTTCGCCCCAAATTGGGCGACAACATGTAATCGGCGCGCTTCAGCTCGTCCGGCATCCTCAGATCATGATACGGCAAGCTCAGCCGGAGCGCTGAAAGGCCGAAAAGATTGAGCATGCGGCACAGCAAGACATGGCTCTGAGCATCCGCATTCCACTGCGGGAGAACCAGGACGGCTCGCCCGTTGGAATTTGCCGGGAAATGCCAGGCGTGCACGGTGTTGTTTTTGGGATAAATGGTGGGACTCGGAGTAGTGAAAGTCAGATGCCTTTCCTGCACCCGCCAATCCTGCACCGGCGGATAGGCGTGGTATGCGTCGCTTTCTTCGACCGCCTTCCGCGCAAATTCCAGCATATGGAGCCTGGGATCCTCCGACGTCCGGCCTTCGGGAAGAAATTCAAGACCCCACTCGAAATCACGAACCGTCCGGTTGGTGTCGCGTTGCGACAGGCGTTGCTCCCATGAATAAAAGATGCGCGACAGCACTTTCCCCCTCCCAAAAACAGTGTCGGTGAATACCCTCAAAACGATCCGAGCCCAGAGAGATGTTCTGCTCATCGGAAATTTCGCAGGCATGGAGCCTGTCGCCGAAATTACCGGAACCTCTGCGCGGGCTGAGGTTGATGATAATAGCCTTTACGATAAATGACTTTGGTTGCAGGCTCCAGATATTCGATGGAAATTCCATGGTAAGAATCAGGCAGCAACACCTGGTTGGAAACATACGTCATGTAATACTTGCTTTTCAGCTCCCGGGCAACCTCCGCATAAATATCTTTCAGATACCGGTAGTCTGTCAGGAAAAAACACCGCCCGCCGGTTTTCTCCGAAAGATCGGCCATTTCGCCTTCCCTCTTCCTGAAAAATTCATCGATATAATCCTCGGCATCGCCGAACAGCCTCTTCAAAATATCCGAGATCATAATGACTCTTCGTTGACGCTTTGCCTGCTCCTTGATGATGGCTGTTTTTGAAACAACATAGAGGGAAGCCTGAGACTGCACGATGGAAAGCGACACATCACGGAAGCTGACGCGGCTCTGATTATTGACGCAATCGGTCAATAGGATGATGGCTTTGCGCCCCTCGATTCCTTTGAGCTGCTCATTCGCAGCATAATACATAGCGTCATAGAGAGCAAGTCCTGACTCCCGGGCGCAATTTGCCGAGCGCTTTCCGCACTTTTCCGATATTATCGGTCCAATCCAGGGCGCGATAGACTTCGTCGTCGAACGCAATGACGGAAATGCGGTCTTCGCCCGAAAGAGCCTCGGCAAAATCCTCCGCTGCGGCTTTAATTTGCTTCAGCTCCGACTTTCCGCTCATGCTCGTATCCAGCAGCAGAACCACCGAGACCGGATTCATGTCGAGCCCGAAGCTGCGTATTTGCTGCGGCGCCTGATCTTCCCAGATTCGAAAGTCCTCTCTTCGCAGATCAGAAACCAGGCTCCCTTTGAGATCGAACACGCTGAATGGAACTTTTACCAGATTGACGGATACTGAAATGATCGGGACATCGGTATCCTGCGTCGCCGGACGGCTTTGCGCCGCGACAAGCAAAAGCAGAACTGCAGAAGCAATCCATCGTACGCACATCGTTTAGATTGTAGCAATTTCTCACACAAATGACACGTCGGTTGGATTCCAGATTCGAGATTCGAGATTCGAGATTGAGGAAAAACAGGATGCTGATTGGGAAATCGCCTTGACTCCGGAGATCGGGGTCGGGGTCGGAATCGGGGTCGAAAATGAGGAAATCACTAAAAACGGATCCCGATTTCGATTCCGATACCGATTCATTCCGATACCGATTCCGATACCGATTCCGATCATTGTGGTCTTTGGTACTTTGTGGATAGAATGTGTACATAAACCCGGCATGGTGCGGTATTATAGCTGGGCGCTGCCAATCTGTTGCGACGCGGCGCATCGGAGGAGGATTTGACTGTGACTCTGCCTAATTTTGCCTTTTTCAAAGGCCGCATCGTTCCCTACAGCGAAGCCAAAGTTGGCGTTCTTACGCATACATTTAATTATGGCACAGGCGTGTTCGGCGGCGTCCGGGGCTATTGGAACACCGAAGAGGAGCAGCTGTTTCTTTTCAGGCCCTATGACCACTATCAGCGTTTTCTGGAATCGGCAAAACTAATGCTCATGGAGCTTCCGCATTCCGATGCCGACCTTGTGCAGTTCACGCTCGATCTTTGCAGAACGGAAAATTTCCGCACGGACTGCTATATCCGCCCGATCAGTTATTTTGCGGACGAAATCATCGGCGTCAGGCTGCACGGGCTTCACGCTGAAGTAACGATGATGGCAATTCCCTTCGGCTCCTATGTGGAAAATGAAGAGGGCAGTCATGTGACGTTTTCATCCTGGAGGCGCGTCGACGACAACATGATTCCCGCCCGGGGAAAAATTTCAGGCGCGTATGTGAATTCTGCGTTTATCAAGACGGATGCGCAGCGATCGGGCTTCGACGAAGCGATCGTTCTGAATCAGGACGGCCATATAGCCGAAGGGTCCGCGGAAAATTTCTTCATCGTCCGCAAGGGAGTCGTGTGCACGCCTCCTATTACGGATAATATTCTCGAAGGCATTACCCGGCGCACGGTCATCATGCTCCTGCGGGACGACCTTGGAATTGAAGTTGTGGAGCGTCCGCTCGACCGGACTGAATTGTACCTGGCGGAAGAAGCATTTTTCTGCGGAACCGGCGTTCAGATAGCGGCAATCACTGCGGTAGACCATCGCCCGATCGGTTCCGGCCTCCTTGGCCCGATCACCAAGGAATTAAGGCGCCTCTATTTCGATGCCGTTCGCGGACGCTTTGCAAAATACCGCGACTTCTGCGTTCCCGTGTATCCAGGCAAAAGCCGCTGAAAACACGGATGAGGTGGAGCTTCGGTTTTAGTTTTCCATAAAACGTCCGGGAGCCGTAACGCCCGGTCCGTATATTCGGTTCAGTGCGCGCAGCCTGGCAGCAAGCTCGGGCTTTAGCTGATCCTCTCGCATTCTCCAGCGCCAATTGTTTTCCACCGTCCCCGGCATATTCATGCGTGCTTCCGTGCCCAGGCCCAGGACGTCCTGCATCGGCAGGATCGCGGTATCCGCAACGGAAGACAGGGCCAATCGAATAAAATCCCAGACCGCATCCTTGCCGTCACTGCCCATGTAGCAAAGCGCCGTTTCAATTTCAGCACGGGCTGCATCGCCTGAGCTTCTCCGGAACCACCCCGCAGTTGTGTCATTATCATGAGTCCCGGTGTATAGCGATGCAGTGCGGAATGCAATTGTATGGTCTGTGCGGATTGTCCTGAAACTGGTCCCCAAAGGCGAATTGCAGAACCCGCATTCCCGGAAAGCCCCAGCGCTCGCGCAGCGCGTGAACTTCAGGCGTTATATATCCGAGATCTTCGGCGATAACGGGCACCTTGCCGAAGGATTTCTGCAGCAATTCAAAAAAACGATCGCCGGGACCCGGCCTCCAGCAACCATCGACCGCCGTGGCAGCATCGCCGGGGATCTCCCAGAATTTTTCAAAACCGCGGAAGTGGTCCAGGCGAATCACGTCGACCATTTGCAGTGTGAACTTCACCCGGTCCATCCACCAGCGGTAGCCGGTCTTCTCCATGGCGTCCCAGCGGTATAAAGGATTGCCCCAGCGCTGGCCGGTCGCGCTGAAATAATCCGGAGGCACGCCGGCGACGGTCCGGGGATTTCCTTGCGCATCCAGATCGAACAACTCCGGATTCGCCCAGACGTCTGCGCTGTCATGGGCGACAAAAATGGGGATGTCTCCGATAATTTGGATGCCCCGTTTATTGCAGTATTTCTTAAGAGATTTCCATTCCCGGAAAAACTCGAATTGCATGAACTGCTGTTCCAGCAGGTCCTGGGGGTTTGCTCCTGTTGTTTGCGTCCAGGCTGTCCAGGCAACGCCCCCATTTGCTTCTTTAAGGGAGGCAAATTCCGCGAAAGGATCCAGCCAGGATTTCATTTGAGCGCAGAATTCCAGAAACTCGCGCCGGAGCGGCTGCGGGTCCTGCCGGAAAAAAGCGCGCGCGGCCTTCCTGATAAGCTTTAACTTCAACGGGAGAACGGAATCGAAATCAACGGTGGCATCGGGGAACCGCGGTGCGTTCCTGCAAATCCCCCGGCTCAAGCCAACCCTGTTCCGCAAGCGACTGGAGGCTGAGGAGCAGGGGATTTCCAGCTATGCTGGAATGAGCCTGGTATGGGGAATGGCCGTGACCGGGCGGGCCTAAAGGGAGGATTTGCCAGAATTGCTGTCCGCTCTCAGCCAGGAAATCGGCAAAACGATAAGCCCATTTGCCCAGATCCCCGATACCCCATTCGCCGGGAAGCGAAGTGGGATGAAGCAGAATTCCGCTTTTGCGCATAGCTCCCCTGATTTTGGGGGCGAGGTCATGAGCCTGGGAGCCTTCAGCTGTCAGCTGTCAGCTATCAGAAACGTTGTCCCGCAGTTACGCCACGAATCTCAATTCGTCATTCGTAATTACGAACACCCGCTGGTCTCGCCGCAATTCATGCATTTATAGCACGAACCATTGCGCACCATGATGCTGCCGCAACCCGCACACGTCGGGGCATCGTCCATCGCATACATCGATTTGAGATCGGTCAGCGGTTTCGCCTCGGCAGGGCGCGGAGTCTCTTCCGAACCCGGCACGTTCGCTTTTTCCTGCACATGAACGCCGGCCTGCACCTGTTCTTCTGTTGAAAGGAATTTGGACGCCAGCCAGCGGAAAATATAATCGACGATGGATTTGGCAAATGGGACTTCTTGATTCCCTGTATGCCCTGAAGGCTCAAACCGGACATGGGAGAATTTATCGATCAAAACCTTCAGCGGAACGCCATACTGAAGCGCAAGAGAGATGGCCGTCGCGAAAGAGTCCATCAAGCCTGAGATGGCGCTTCCTTCCTTCGCCATCACGAGGAAAATCTCTCCCGGCTTGCCCGTCGTCGTACATCCCCACCGTGATATACCCTTCGTGCCCGCCGATGCTGAACTTGTGCGTCATGGCCCGGCGCACAGCAGGAAGCTTCCGCCGCACAGGCTTGAATCCGGCGTTCTCCGACGCCCGAGCTCCCGGCTCCTTCGCTTTTTTCCCGTGGGACGTGTTCAGCGGCTGCGTCCGTTTGGAGTTGTCGCGGTAAATGGCGATCGCTTTCAAACCAAGCCGCCAGGCCTGCATGAACAAATCGGCGACCTGATCGATCGTCGATGTTTTCGGGAACATTGACAGTCTTGGAAATGGCGCCCGAGATGAACGGCTGGACGGCGCTCATCATTTTGATGTGGCCCATGTAGTGGATGCAACGGTTTCCGCGTTGCGGTTTGAGCGCGCAGTCAAAAGCGGGAAGGTGCGCTGCCTTTACGCCGGGAGCGCCTTCGATGGTGCCGTTTTCATCGATATGCTTCGTGATGGCCTTGATTTCTTCCTCGGAATAGCCCAGTTTCGCCAGCGCTGAAGGGATCGTGTTGTTTACGATCTTCATCATTCCGCCGCCGACCATCTTCTTGAATTTCACCAGCGCCAGGTCCGGCTCCACTCCGGTGGTATCGCAATCCATCATGAAGCCGATAGTGCCCGTCGGAGCCAGCACCGTGGTTTGCGCGTTCCGGAAACCGTGGACGGTTCCTTCCAGTACGGCCAGATCCCAGCACTCCTGAGCCGACTTCATCAGGTCCGCAGGAACGCAGTTCGGATTGATGCTCTGCAGCGCAGCCCGATGCATGCGCATGACTTCCAGGAAAGATTCCCGGTTCAACGCATATCCGGCGAACGGGCCAAGCTTGGCCGAGATGCGCGCCGATTGAAGATAGGCTTCTCCCGTCATGACCGCCGTGATCGCCGCGGCGAAATGCCGGCCCTCATCGCTGTCGTATGGCAAGACCGTTGTACATCAGCAAGGCGCCCAGGTTGGCGTACCCAAGCCCGAGGGGGCGAAAATCGCGGCTGTTCTGGCCTATCTTTTCGGTCGGATAGCTCGCGTTATCGATGATGATTTCCTGGGCCGCAATCATGACGTCGACAGCCTTGCGAAATCTGTTCACATCGAAGTCGCCCTGCGCGTTGACGAATTTCAGCAGATTGAACGAAGCGAGATTGCAGGCGGAATCGTCCAGAAACATATACTCGGAGCAGGGATTCGAGGCATTGATGCGCGCGGTGCTTTTGCAGGTATGCCAGCGGTTGATCGTGGAGTCGTATTGCATCCCCGGATCGCCGCAGATGTGGCAGGATTCGGCGATCTTTCGCATCAGGTCGCGTGCCGGATACGTGTCCGCAATCTGCCCTGCCGGCCGTTCCCTCGTGGACCACGTCCCGTCCTGTTCCACTTCCTTCATGAACTCATCGGTAACACGGACGCTGTTGTTCGCATTCTGAAAGAAGATGCTGCCGTAGGCCTCGCCGTCCACCGCACCGTCGTATCCCGCTTCCATCAACGTCCAGGCTTTTTTCTCTTCTTTCGATTTGCACTCGATGAATTCCACGATATCGGGATGATCGATATCGAGGATGACCATTTTGGCTGCCCGCCGCGTCTTGCCGCCGCTCTTGATCACTCCCGCGAAGGCATCGAATCCCTTCATGAAGCTGACCGGGCCCGAGGCGGTGCCTCCGCCCGAAAGCTTCGCTCTCGAAGAGCGCAGCGGAGAAAAATTCGTGCCCGTTCCGGAACCATACTTGAAGAGCCGCCCTTCCGTGCGTGCCAGATGGAGGATGGAATCCATCGTATCTTCCACCGAGTTGATGAAACAGGCCGAGCACTGAGGATGCGGCTCGATGCCGCAGTTGAACCACACCGGCGAATTGAACGACGCATACTGATTCAGAAGGAGGAACGCCAGGTCATCATGAAACGCCTGCGAATCCGCAGCCGACGAAAAATACCCCCCCTGGACTCCCCATTCCGTCAGGGTGCGGACAACGCGCTCCACCAGTTGCCGCACGCTTTCTTCTCTCTGCGGCGTCCCGATCTGCCCGTGGAAATATTTCGACACCACGATGTTGGCCGCAGTCTGGGACCAGCTCTTGGGAATCTCCACGCCTTCCTGAATGAAGAGGACTTCCCCTTTTTCATTGGTAATCGAAGCCGTGCGATGTCTCCCACTCGATCGCATCGTACGGAGAGACACCCTCCCGAGTAAAGCTGCGGGAAAACTCGAGCCCGCCACCGTCTCCATGCGATTCCGCAGCCAATGCCACAGAGGCAACACTTTCCATAGGCAGTGTCTTGTTACTACTCATGAGCGAACTCCTCCAATAAACGTGCTCCGATCCAGTGCGACTAAAGATCCCAAACGGGGCTTATTTGCTCCACAAAGAATGTGTCGGATTTTTACGCGATTCTTTCCGTCCTGTCAATCAAAATATCACAATATATTGTATCGCCTTATCCGGCACACCACAACATGTAGCACAAAATCCTATAAATCCTTAAATCTCTTCATGTTCGAATGATTCCGGATTCCGGATTCCGGATTCCAGACTCAAAATTCCAGATTAAGCCGCGTACTGCAATCTGGAATCTCGAATCCGGAATCTCGAATCCGGAATCAATGTCATAGGTGTTTGACAAAGAACAACGCTCTCATACAGAATGAGAATCTTAGCAGGAACGAAAAACACCTATGATTAATTATCTTGTTTTCGACATCGAAACAAGGGTCGACAAAGAACTGGTCAAGGAAGTGTATGACCCGGAGAACAGCCTCACGCTGGACCAGGCCTACGACACGGCGCGCGATCAGATTCTGGAACGCAGCGGGCAGCAGAGTGATTTTTTCCCGGTTCCCTTCCACGTCCCGATCGCGATTTCCACTCTGCATGCGGACGAAAAATACCGGATTCGGTCTCTCGGATGCTTCGGCGCGGACCGGTTTTCCGAAGCCGAAATGATCACGCGGTTCTGGCAGGCATTTGAAAACGCCCAGACCCTCATTACTTTTAACGGGCGCGGATTCGATCTGCCCGTGCTTGAAACCCGCGCTTTGAAACACGGGCTTTCGCTGCCGCGCTATTTTGCGACCGGACAGAGCCGGAACACGTATCGCGGCAGCCGCTACAGCGACGCCTATCATATCGATCTGTGCGATTTCCTTTCCAATTTCGGCGCCGCCTACCGTCGCAACTCCCTGAACGTACTGTCGAAACTGATCGGGCTCCCCGGCAAATACACGATAGCCGGCGAGGATGTGGAGTATCTCTTCCGCCAGGGACGCCTGAAAGAGATCAATCAATACTGCATGACGGATGTCCTGCAAACCTTCCTGCTGTTCCTTCGCGTGGAGCTGTTGCGCGGCAAACTGGACGCCGGCGGATACAAGGAAGCGGTCGCGGCGGCAAGAGATGATTTGATGCAACAGGCCAGCAGCGCGGGATCAGAGAACTTCCTGCTCGATTTCCTGCAGCACTGGAAATCGTCAGAATAGCGGTCGAGCGCCCTCGCTTCTCAATCTAGAATCTACTTCTTCTTCGGCTGCGCGGCGCGCTTCTTCTTGGCGCTTTCTATCAGCTTTCTTATAACCTTGACCGTGCGCGGCAAATCCGCCTTCGGCACGACCACGTGGTAGCGCTTAAAAGAAGAGATCGGGATTGAGTTGATATTGGCCTCAGCCAGGGCGGATGCGATTGCGATACGGAGACCTCCCGGCCACAAGAGAAAGCTTGACGTCGAAGGTGATCGCTTTCAATGGACCGCTCACATCGAATTTCTCAAACATATTCTGCATGCGCAGCCATTTTCGGAGCGGCACGATCATCGTGATCAATTCGGGCTCCTGAATGACCGCGGCAAATCTCGTGGTGACGGGAAGGAACCATTCTCCAGGAATCGCTTTGATGCCGGTGGGCAGATAAACGGCAACATAATCCTCAGGAAATACGACCAGACTGGTCTTGGTCAGCAGCTTTTTGATATCCGTCGATAAGGCCGGCATATATTTCCTCCCGGGGTGAAGTGATTTGAAATCATAGCACCGGACCGTCGGGATCGAAATGCTTAAATCCAGGAATCAGAGCAGAACTCAGGAGTCAGAATTCAGGAGTCGGGAGTCGGGATCGGGATCGGGATCGGTATCGGATTTGTACTTTTCAACCCGCGACGCCGCATCTTTTCTCGCGTTATTGTTCTCCTCCGGACGGGATTAATGGTTGCCGGAGAATTGTAGTTTTTCTCGCCGGCGCGGATCGGGACTTTCAGAATATTTTCCGCCGGCGGAACCGGGCAACTGAATTCGCTGTTATAGGCACAATACGGATTATAGGCGCGGTTGAAATCCAGGTCATAAATCCCGGAAGTATTTTCCTTCAACTCGATATAACGTCCGGAGGCATAAGTTTCCTGCCCCGAGGTTGCATCGCGAAAAGGCATGAACAGGGTGGCGCCATTGCCCGAACCCGTCATCAAGCCTGTAGACTTGCAGACGGCAGGTCTGGCCTTCGACCGGGAACTCGAAATAACCGTAACGCAATCCGCGCCGTATCTCGCCGGTATTGGTGCCCATCCGCACCTGTTTCGGTCCGGGATATCGATAAAGCCTGGCAGAGAACCGTAAGCCGGGATTGACGGGATAATAGGCAAGCCCTCGAAACCCCGGCCTGTCCTGTTCGGGAATCGGCGAATCCTTGCCCGACTTAAAACCTTCGTCCTTTGCCAGCCTCTCCTGGAGGACAGAATCCGGCAGCACCGAGGGTGCGCTGTTTTCTGTCGGAGATTTCGAGCATCCTGCGAAGGACAGCACAATCAGCATCGGAATAAGAAAAGCTGCAAATACATCTCGCGGAAGATTTAGGGGTCATTTTATTTGTCCGGAACCACTGAGAATTTGAACCGGAACAATTGTAGCAGGATGATGCCATCCATGCGACTGAAACAAGCTGAACCCGCATTACGGGCTTTCTCTGTGGCGGCGGATTCGGGCATGTCTACTGCGTTGCGCTCCGTCGGGATCCTCGACACTGTGATATCTCCGGGATCTCGGTCGCACTATCCAGCCGTCTGCGCCGCCTCGCCGAAACCCCGTCAGAGCGTTCCGGTCCTATTGCGCTGCCGGTTCCCTGATTTTGCGATTTCCATTAAAAATCCGAGAAAAAAAGCAACCTTACCGGAAGATTGTCGTTTGTATAGGTACATTCAACCCCAATTGAACAACACCTCCTTCAAAGGCGGGTGGGGGGATGGGAGTTATTATCCATCCCTTCACCCGCCCGATTTATTTAATGCCCGTTGCGCCTGTTGCCGAAGCGGAAATGGGGAGCCAAATTGGAATTGACACCCCAAATAGCTTTCGGTAGTCTTCACTCACCATTTTTGAGATTAGGAGCGATCCATGCCCTCTGCGCAAGACTGTGCCGAACGCCTTAGGGAACAAGCTTACAGGACGCTCTTGCCGCAGGTCCGGGACCTTGAGCAGGAACTGAAGGGCGTCAGCAGTTCTCTTTTGGCCGGATTTGAACAAATCGAGCGAAAACTCGAGTCTCTCAGCAAAATCGAGCTGCCCACAACAGAGTCCATTCTCACCGAAATCCTGGATACCGTGGTCCGGCAGAAGGACATGGAAACGAACGCTCTCGTTCTCTTCATGCGCGGTTTGCAGCAAAAGGAGACACAGGAAGAAATCCTCTCGTTTTTGTTGGACGGCATCCACCAGTTCTATCCGCAGGTTGCGTTGTTTGCGGTCAGAGGAGGCCGGTTTAATCGGCTGGTCATCCCGCGGATTCACCGAAACTCTCGCCCGCACTATCAGCACCTGTTCTTTCCCCTGCTCCGAATATCCTCAATTTGAGGCGGCGCTGGAGGGAGAGGCACAGACGGCAGCCCCGGATTTTGCTGAAGACAGCCCCTTACAGTTCCTTCGAGAACATGGAGCAGAACCCTGGAGCCTTCTGCCATTGAGGGCTATGCAGAGGCCGGTTGCTTTGCTGCTGACAGGCGGAACTGAAAACAGGCCGGATGCAGCCGTAGTCATGGCTGGATTGGCGGCATTGCGCCTGGAAAATGTTGCGCTGAAAATTCTGCACGACCTGTCGGCTACTCAGCCGAGAACCGCGGCTCTGCTCCACAATTGAAGAATCGCGCAACCGACGAGGCCCCGGCAAGGCCTGAACCTTTGCCGGCAGTCGCCGCCGAAGAGCCTGCTTTGATTCAGACGCCTACGGAAGAACCGCGTCCGGAATCCGTACCAGTTTTTGGCCTGGAGCCTGCCCGGGAATCTGTTTTTGACGCCGCTGCGACTCCTGCAAGAGCGTTCCGCCGAAACCCAGGACCGTGCCGATGGAGGGTCAAGCAGAAGAGATTCCGCCGGTTCCCTTGCCCGAGGCGATGATCACACAACACGCCGGAAGCCAAGCCTGTCCCGGAAGAGGAAAAGCGGCATACGGACGCGAAAAGATTTGCACGGCTGCTTGTACAGGAAATCAAACTCTATAACGAGCATCATGTAAAAGAGGGGCGTGTCAACTGCGATCTGTATCTGCGTTTGAAACGGGAAATCGACAGGAGTCGCGACATGTACGAAGGGCGGATCTCGCCCATCGTATCGCGAAAAATCGATTATTTTCACGACGAGATCATTCGAATCCTCGGAGATAATGATCCTTCCACGCTCGGGAGCGACTACCCGGGTCCTCGCGTCGAAAGCTAGAAAGCTGAAGTGCAAGAAAGACTTAAAACACCTGCCCGAAAGCACCGGCAATGGCTGAAGTGCATAGCATGGACGGCCGTCGCTCTGTCCCTGCTTCTTCCCGGTGGAATGTCCGAACACTGCGAATAGCGCTTCCCGCAAACGACGACCCAAATACCGGTCGCCTTGCGCCAATGGGCTCAAGTCGAGAATCTGGAAACACCGGCAGCGTTGAAGCTTTTCAAGCAGGGAGTGGATGCGTACCTGGACAAGCGCTACGACTCCGCCCTGGAGCTTATGCCCGGCGAGCAGGAGGCAAACGCAACGTCCGTCGCCGACTATATCCTGGTATACAGGGCCAAAATCAATCTCATGCTGGACCACGACAGGGAAGCGCTCGAAGGCTTCCGCCTCCTGGAAAAACAATATCCCGAATCGCCGCTCCTCCAGGATGCGCTGCTTGGGACAGTGCCAGGCTTTGCTGAAAATGCAGGATGCCGCCTCTGCCCTCTCGGTCCTGAACAACCCCCGGCTCAGAAAAAACTCCGACGCACTGTACTATCAGGCGAGGGCATTCGAGCTGGCAGGGCAAAAAGCGAAAGCCGTCGAACTCTACCTTCAGCTTTATGCCGGATACCCCAAAGCCGAATTCGCCGCGCTCGCAGAGCGCAACCTGCTCGCTCTTTCGCCGGCGGCGCTCAGGGGGAAGCGCAGCTATAATGCCCGACTGCAGCGGGCGGAAGGCTTGCTCAAGGCAAATGACACGCGCGGCTCGCGGCAACTGCTGCTGGCGCTGGGACCGATAGCGGCTCCCGATTCCGCGAGCTCTCAAAAGCGGAGCCTGCTGCTGGCCGATGCGGAATACAGGCTGGGCAGGACCGCGATGGCGCTTTCCCTTCTGCGCAAAGTAACGGCGGCGGATCCCGCGATGCATGCCAAGGCGCTTCGACTCGAAGGCCTTTGTTATCGCAAGTCCGAAAAAGAACAGGCGCTGCTCGCGCAGCGGGCCAAGGCCTTGCGGCTGTATCCCCAGTCTCCCGACACCGAGGAGCTCTGTTATTCGGCCGCAACCTACTTTGATGTGAACTTCGAATCCGCGAAAGCGCGGGAAGCGTACAAAATCCTGTATGAGCACTTCCCGAAGGGCAGGTATGCCGAGCGCGCCGCATGGAAATTAGCCCTGTTCCACTACTTCGAAAAGGAATACGGCGAGGCGGCATTGGGATTCTGGCGCTATTTGCAGGCCTACCCGAATCCGGCTTCGGCTGCTGCCGCGATGTACTGGATGGGGCGCTGCTACGAGATGCTGGGCGGTTCGGAAAATGCGCGCTATTTGTATCGGCGCGTTCAGGCTCTGGCGAATGACAGCTATTTCGGCCTGTGTGCGCGCGAGTCAGAAGCATCTCTGGCGAAATCCGGGAATACGGAAAGCGACTCCCGTTTCCACTGATCGTTTTTGAACAGGTGATCGCAGCGTGCGATGCGATCCGGCTTCAGGCCGCCTTTCTCCCGGAACCCGGAATAGCAGTCATCCCCGCCATAGAACGGGCTCGCCAGCTGTGGTCGGCGGGGCTGCCGGACATGGCAATTTCCGAGCTTCGCTGGACAAGCCAGCGATTTCCTCAGGACGATAAGCCTCTGTCCTATATCATCGCTCGGATTCACGCAAGCAACGACGATTACCAGCGGGGCATTGCCGGCTTGCGCGGGATTTTTCCCGATTATGCCAGCATGCGGATCGCGGCACTGCCGGATGAGATCTGGCAACTGCTATTCCCCGCGCGTCACTGGGATATCGTTTCCGCAGAGGCAGCTAAAAACCAGCTGAATCCCTCATTGATCATGGGGCTCATCCGGCAGGAATCTGCCTTTAACGAAAAAGCCCGCTCCTCCGCAGATGCCCGCGGCCTGATGCAGATACTGCCGGCCACGGCATCCAAGTTGGCACGCCAAGCCCGGATTCCACGCTATAGCGCCAACAAAACTTTTTCAGGCTGAAACGAATATTGCTCTCGGAACCCGTTACCTGGATTCTCTGATGCAGCGCTATGGCAAGACAGAGCTTGCCCTCGCGGCTTATAATGCAGGGAGTACACGTGTGGACCTCTGGTTGAAGGAATTCGGCGATGTGGATATGCCGGAATTCGTGGAGAAGATTCCTTTCAGTGAAACCAGAGGCTATATTAAACAGGTATTAAGCAATCAGGCGTCTTTACGGTCTGCTGACTTCTTCCGCAGCGCCGGGGACCCGGTGAAAGAAATATGACCAAAGCAATGCTTTCGCAGAAGGCAAGTCAATTTACAGAATCGGTTATCCGGGAAATGACGCGTCTCGCCCAGATTCATAAAGCGATTAATCTGGCTCAGGGCATGCCCGATTTCGAAGCTCCGGCTGAAATCAAAGAAGCCGCCTGTCGGGCCATTATGGGAGGCATCAATCAGTACGCCATCACGTGGGGAGCCAAAGTATTCCGCGACGCCATCGCGGCCAAAGCCAAGTCGCGCTGGGGCCTGGAAGTGGATCCTGAACGGCAAATAACCGTCACGTGCGGCTCTACGGAGGCCATGATCGCCAGCCTGCTGGCGGTGATCAATCCCGGCGACGAAGTGGTCATATTCGAACCGTTTTATGAAAACTATGGACCGGACACGATCCTATCCGGCGCAACGCCGCGTTTCGTGACGCTGCACGCTCCGGACTGGCATTTTGACCCTCGGGAGCTCGAAAGCGCATTCAACAATCGCACGAGAGCCATCATCATCAATACGCCCAACAATCCTACAGGCAAGGTCTTCAGCCGGGAGGAACTGCAATTTATTGCCGGCTTGTGCCAGAAATGGGATGTCCTCGCCATCACGGACGAAATCTATGAACACATCGTGTATGACGGCCACACGCACCAGGCCATGGCCACGGTCGATGGCATGCAGGACCGGACGATCACCATCAACGCATTGAGCAAGACCTACAGCGTGACTGGTTGGCGCGTCGGGTATGTGATTGCTTCACCCGAATTGACTCAGGGAATACGGAAGGTTCACGATTTCCTGACGGTCGGCGCTCCGGCACCGCTTCAGGAAGCCGGAGCAAGGGCGCTGGCGCTGCCCGGAGCAGTACTACACGGATCTGGCGGCAGCCTATCAGCGCGGACGAGATCTGCTGTTGAAGGCATTGCGGGACGCGAGCTTCCATTGCTCGACGCCGCAGGGCGCCTACTACATCATGGCGGATTTCGGCGGACTGAGCTTGCTTAATGACAGGGATTTCACTCATTATCTTGTGCAGGACATCGGCGTTGCGGTTGTGCCGGGGAGCAGCTTTTTCCGCGAGCCGGAGAAGGGTTCCCGGTATGTGCGCTTGTGTTTTTGCAAAAAGGACTCCACCCTGCAATCCGCAGCAGAGCGGCTGCAGAAGATATCCCGACAGTCCGGCGGACACAGATAGGACTCCTCTTGTGGGGAAGGAACAATACCCTGATGAAGATCGCGACCTGGTCGCCCGATGCCGCAAGGGGGACCCGCTTGCCTTTGAGGAACTGGTGCGCAAGCATCAGCAAATGGTGCTGAACCTCGCCTACCATTACCTCGGCTATCAAAACGACATCGAGGATGTCGCGCAGAAAATCTTCACCAAAGTCTATTTTTCCCTGCCCAAGTTCGACACGCGCCGCCCATTCTTTCCGTGGCTTTATCGCATCGCCATCAACCAGTGCTACGATGAACTCAGGCGATTGCGGCGCCTGAAAATCCGCACGTTCAGCGAGCTGAGTTTCGAAGAAACCAATAGCGTAGAGAACCTGATCAGTCAGCAGGGGCCGCTCCGGCCCAGGATGAGAACCGGAAGGAGATGGTGGCGCTCCTGTACAGGATGCTGGATCAGCTGCCCGAGCAGCAACGGTTGGCGGTTGTTCTCCGTGATATCGAAGACATGCCGTATTCCCGAATGGCCGAGATGCTGGAGTGCACGGAACAGGCCGCAAGACTGAAGGTTTTCCGTGCCCGGGCGCGATTAAAACTCTCGTGGAAAAAGCGCTGAAAAAAATTCGGGTTAACCCGCTGTCCGGGTTGCAGGTTCCAGGTTGTCGATAGGGCCATTGCAGTGGAACCGGGCAGGTTTCGGCAGGCTGCAAACCGAAACGCTGTCAACAGGCTCAAACCTGGAACCTGTAATCGCAACTGTTATCCGCGATACTACTGGCTGCCGGCGCCTTTGACGCGCATGCGCAGGCAGAAAAGCTTCTGCATGGCTGTGATGAAAAGCGTGCGGTGGTCCTTGCCGCCGAAACACATGTTCGCGGTCCAGGGCGCATCGATCGGGATCTGCTCGATCTTCTTCCCTGCGGGATTGAAGACGGTCACGCCTTTGCCGCTCAGATAAACATTCCCTTCGCTGTCGATCGTCATCCCGTCCGAACCCATTTCGCAGAATAGCGTTTTGTTCGCCAGCGTGCCGTCGCGCTGAATATCGTACCGGTACGTCTTCTGCCCGCCGATATCCGCAATATAAAGAATCTTGCCGTCGGGAGTGCCGATGATTCCGTTCGGCTGGCTTCAGATCGCTCACTATCCGGACAAGCTTGTTCTTTTTCGGTTCAAAATAGTAGACGCACTGCCCGTCCTGCTCGCTCTTCTGGTGATTCCAGTAGTCGCGCTTATAAAAGGGGTCGGTGAAGTAGACGCCTCCATCCGGCCGGATCCAGACATCGTTGGGGCCGTTGAGAAGCTTGCCGTCGTAGTCCTTCACGACGACGGCGGGCTTTCCTGAACGCGAGATGCGCCACAGCTCGTTCTTTTCGTCCGCGCAAGCCCAGAGGTTGCCTTTGGAGTCGAAGCTCAACCCGTTGGAGCGCCCGGATTTTTCCATAAACGTGGAAAGCTTGCCGTCGGTGCTCCAGATCAGGATCTTGTCGTTCGGCTGATCCGTAAAATAAACGTTGCCGGCCTTATCGCTGGCCGGACCTTCGGTAAATTGAAATCCGCCCGCAAGCAGCTCCACCTTCGCGCCGGGCGCGATGATGGAAGACTGGGCGCGGAGCGCCGGCACCATCGCAACGAAAATGGCCGCTGCAAGAAAAAGCAGACGCTATACCCACAACTTCACTTCCGACTTCTGAGATTTTTTTTCATAAGCCCAGTTCACGTTAAAGTGCTTCAAGTTTTTTTATGCAATTCAGCCGTTCGCCTATTGTCCTCAGCGCCCATGATATTCCATCAAAAACCGAATTCGAAGTAAAACCTAGGGTCCCTGTAGAATTGATTAACCTCAGGTCGGTCGGGGCTCAGAATCTGTCTCAAAACCTATTTATTGAGCGGGCTTGCAGCCCTTTTCTTATATGTCGCTTCATTCCTAGGGCTTCGCCCTAGGCTGATATAGAACGCGCCTCGGCGCTTAAACAGCTGTAAGATTAGAGGCTCAAAGCGCTGAAGGCGCGGTCCCATACCAGCCTGGGGCAGCGCCCCAGGAAAAGGGTCGCAAAACAAAATGAAGGGCTGTAAGCCCGCTCCAGTGAGCAGGTTTTGAGATAGTCTCTAAAGCTCGCACCCGCTTGTTGGAGAGGCCGAAGGAATGCTGCAAAGCTGACTTTATATTCCCAACATCCTCGGCCTGTGAGTAACATCGAGCACTACTCTCGTATCTAATATATGACGGTATTTGATTACGGATCTCCCATCCCGGAGACCGGGATATCGGGAGCTGACTCCTATGAAGCTGCGCGCTAAATTGATATTGTCTTTCCTGGGCCTTGCGGTTGTGCCACTGGCCGTCATTACGCTCTATTCGTACAATTCGTCCCTTCGTGCCCTGCGCACCGCAGCGGAACAGGAATCGTCCGCCATGGCCTCGGACATAGGCAGCCGGATGGAATCGGTGAGCAGGGATCTCAAGTGGCAACTGGAACAGTTCGCGGCAGCAGCCGAGTTCAGACGCGCGATGGCTCTCGACAAAAAGGACCGACCTGCCGCAATGAAAGCCATCGCGGACCGATTGAAAGCTCAGATGGGCGAGAATGCATCTTTCCTGAAATCGGTGCAGTTCACTCCCGCCGCCTTCCCGCCATTTATCATGCCTCCTCCGCCCGGGCCTCAAGCGCGCGCGAGAAGCGGAGCTGTTCGTGGGGACAGGCCCAACGGTTTCACCATCAATTTTCCAAGCGAGGCTGGACGCACAGAGGCAGGCAGCTCCCGGAAGCGACCAAAGGCCGCCTCTGATGTCGCCATTTCCCATGCGCCCATTCAATACCGAAGTGCGCAGCGGCAAGCGAGTTGGTAGGAAAATTCAGCGCAGAGATAAGCTCGCACCAACTCCTGTTTCAGGTGCTGAGGAGGACCCAGCGCCGCCAGGGAGAAATCCCGTTTGCCATGGATGCGAATGGGAAGCTCTATGCCACGAACCCGGACGACCTGAAGAAAATCGAGGCGCTTCCCTTCCCGCGGACAGGAAGCAAGACCGGCGCCCAGCAACAGGTGGCAACACTGAAAAACTGGGTTCTTGTAACGCGAAAGGATTCGCGGTCGGGCTTGGCGTTCGGAATTGCCCGGCCGATCGGCGACAGGCTGGGGGATCTTCGCCTCACCGCCGCGCGAAATATGGGCTACGGATTGGTGGCGGTAGCGCTTGCTCTCGTTGGGATTATCCCCCTATCGAGCAGAATGACCCGGAATCTTACTGTCCTGACAAGAGAAGCGGAAAATCTGGCCCGCGGGAATCTTGCAGCCCGTGTTCCAGTCGCTTCGAAAGACGAATTCGGCGCGCTCGCTCAAGCGTTCAATCGCATGGCGCAGGACCTCAGCGAGAATCAGAAGCACCTCGTCGAGCGGGAGCGGATGCACAAAGAGCTGGAAATGTGCCGCAGGATTCAGGAAGAACTGCTTCCCCGGCAGACCGTTCCGCTCCGGGGCTGTCGAAGTCAAAGGTGTTTCCATTCCCGCCCAGGAGGTAGGCGGCGACTTTTTCAACTATTTCCCGATGCCCGGCGGAACCATGGCTTTGCTGATCGGAGATGTCTCCGGCAAAGGCCTGCCGGCAGCGCTGCTCATGGCCAACCTTCAGGCGACGATCCAGGCGCGTCTGCCGCTGGAGCTGGACCTGGTTAAACTGGCCGAGCAACTCAACGGCGAAATCGTGGAGAACAACGCCGAAACCTACCTGACGCTCTTTCTGGCCGTGCTTGATCCTCAATCGCTCAAGCTGCGCTACATCAATGCCGGCCATAATCCACAGTTCCTCCTGCACGGCGACGGATCCGTGGAACAAATGCAGGCAACCGGGCGCCCGATAGGCTTGCTGCAGGGAAGCAACTTCGAAGAGAAGAGCATCCTGCTGAAAAATGAGGACTCCCTGTTTTTCTATACGGATGGCCTGATTGAAGCCGAAAATGAGACAGGTGAAGAATTCGGCATGCAACGGCTGGAAGCGCTTCTTGTAGAGGAACGCGCCCGGGGACTTGAAGGCATGCTTGCCAATATCGAGATCGCGGCCAACAGGTATCGCGGAGGGATCGTGGCCGGCGACGACGCCACCATGATGCTCTTGAAGATTGGGGCAGTTGCCTAATCCGCCTGAATTCAGGATTAAGAAACTTCTGCAGCAGGTCCGGCGTGAAACGGTACCTGGTCTGCACTGTCCCGCGACGTATTTTCATTAAAATGGGGACAGTATAACCAGGTACCGTTTTTTAGTGTAATGACGCGGTTCGATTTTAGCGGGCTTTGGCCACAATCAGGGTGATGTCGTCGTGCTGCGGAAGACCTCCTTGCCACTCGCCGACCTTTGACAGAACGTGATCCCAGATAGCCTCCGGTGTGCGCGCACGGGACTGCTGCAGCGCCTCGAGGAGCTGCTGGTCTCCGAACTCTTCGTCCGCACCATTCACGGCTTCCGTAACACCATCCGTGAAAATGGCCAGCAGCGTCCCGGGAGTCATGTCGATGCATTTGGCCTCGTAGACGGCGTCCGGCAACAACCCTACGACGGTTCCGGTGGCCTCCAGCGTGCGGATGCCCTGTGCATCTAAAACGATCGGGGGCAGGTGTCCGGCGTTGCAGTACCACAGCTGGCGGGCATCCGCGTCATACCGGCTCAGGAACAGGGTGGCGTATTTCTCCAGAGGGCTGTTGAGATAGATCTGCCGGTTGAGCTGCCTCATGACATCCGCAAGACTCTGCCCGACGGACGCGGGATCTTCGTGTTTGTGCGAGAGCAGCTGGCTGCGCATCGAGGCCTGGAGGTTGGCCATGAGCAGCGCCGCCGAAATGCCCTTGCCGCTGATGTCTCCGACAACAATGTTGAGATGGGTCTCATCCTCCACAATGAAGTCGTAATAATCACCGCTCACGGTCCGCGCGGCTTTGCATCCTCCGAAGACTGCCATGCCCGGCGGATGCGGGAGCAGCTTGGGGAAAAGGGTCGCCTGGACTTCACGGGCGATCTCCAGTTCCTGCTCCAGCCGCTCCTTTTCGACGACTTCCTCCAGCAGACGCTCTACTGAAGCGCTCATATGATTGAAGGAATGCGCCAGCAATCCGAGCTGGTCACTGCGCCGCACCGGTATTCTGTGCGACAGGTCTCCCTTCTGAAGCGCCAGGATACCCTGATACACATCGTGCACGGACCGCGTGATGCGCCGGCTGATTGTGAATCCGATCAACAGAGAAACAATCTCGGCAAACAGGAACATGCCGACCAGGACATATATCAATTTAAGAAGAAACTGACTCTGCTGGTTGTCCTGGCCGAAATAGGCCTTGAGGACGGCCGCCTGCGGAACGCGGAATATCGCGTTGGCGGCCGTGTCCTCCTGCCCGGATTCGTACATTTTGCCCTGGACCGGCAGGTACCATAGAACCATGGTGCGCGAATCGCCCTTTCGCCGCGCTTCCTGCGCCTCCAGCTGCTGATTTACGCGTTGTTCCGCCTCAAGGTTGCTCGATGCAGGGCTCTTGTCTCCGGGAATCTTGACGCTGACGCCCTTATCGCTGATGTTGATGTCAGCTTCCTTTTCCACAAAGAAATTAACGTACAGCGACTTCTCGCGCTGCAGGCGCTCTTCCAGGAAGCTATCCAAAGGCGCTGCCGCTTCCAAATAAAAACCGGACAGTCCGGAAACCGGCCGGAAGCTGGTCAGCAGGATCTTTCCTCGATCCGTGAGGAGTCCTTCAAAGGATGACGCCTTGCCCAGCCATTTATAGCCGGGATGTGAAGACACTTCGCGGAGGATTTTTTGCGGATCATACCTTGCGACCGCGCGGAGAGTGCCGTCGGGAAGCTTTTGCAGAAGCCGCGCAGCCAATCGAGGAAACTGGGAGGAATGATTGGAAAAAACTGCAGCCGCCCTGGCAGAAAAAGCGCTTGTGGCGTCCTCATGCGCGATTTGTCCGGCCAGTTCCGCATTAATTTCTGAAATAAGACGGCCATTTTCCTGTAACGCCCGGTTGAGGTATTGTCCGGCCAAATGCCCGAGCAGGATGTATCCAGACAGGGCTACCACGCCAAGGAGGATCAGGAGCGGAATGATCCCCACAAATATAAAGGAACCGATGAGGCGGTTGCGCACACGCCAGAAGAGCCGGTCTCTCAGATACCGGAAGAGGAAGAAAACCAGTCCGGTTATAACGACGATTCCGTAGATATAGGCAGCGGCAACGAGAAATCCCGGCAGCCATCGATTAAACAAGAGCGCCGCAACATAGACACTGATGCCCACCACTTTCCAGGGCTTCCAGAATTTCCGGACCGGAGCTTCATTTGGCGGCAGCAGGATCTGTTCCGTCATGACGGGCGGTATTATACATGGATTCCGAAGTTGAAGAAATCAAACACAGCCGGAATAGGGAGCGCGTCACCCTGGGCTGAGGCAGGAGAAAGAACAAAAAAACAAATCTACGCGGGCCAATTCAGCATTAGGCCTAATCCGGCCTCCTTGACTTGGATCAAGTTTTAAATCCGCCGTTCGTGGCAATCTTCCTATGGCGGAAAGGAAGGACGCATGACACGGGCGCATGGACACATACGGATGGTAGCGGGGCTTCGCATGACGGTTCAGGCAGGGTTTACCCTGATCTGCGCGATTGCCGGATACAACTTCTACCAGTTCTATCGCTGGGCAATCGGCCAGTCCGGGACCTACGTCGCCAGGCCTGCTGCCATCGAGGGTTTTCTTCCCATCAGTGCCCTGCTTGGGCTCAAACGATTTTTGATGACGGGAAAGTGGGATGAAATCCATCCGGCAGGACTCACGATTTTGATTTTCGCGATCGCATCGGCGCTGCTGTTGCGAAAAGCTTTTTGCGGATGGATATGTCCTGTTGGCTTCGCGTCCAATCTATTGGCAGGGCTGGGCAGCGCCCTAAGACTGGAGCGCACTGTTCCTAAGTGGCTCGACTATCCGCTGCTGGGCGTGAAATATCTCCTCCTTGCCTTTTTCTCCTACATTATTCTCTGGCAAATGGACGTTCGCGCGATCGAGGCATTCCTGTATTCTCAATATAATCTGGTCGCAGACGCCAAGATGCTGCTCTTCTTCCTCCAACCTTCCATTTTGACTTTGAAGGTGCTGGGGATACTTCTCCTTGTTTCGCTCGTCGTCCGCAATTTCTGGTGTCGCTATCTCTGTCCGTATGGCGCCTTGCTGGGCTTGGGTGCGCTGATCAGTCCTCTGCAGGTGAAAAGGAACGCTTCCCGGTGTATCGACTGCAAAAAGTGCGAAAAAATCTGCCCCGCTTCCATACGAGTGTCGCAAAACGCTACCATGCGCCACCCCGAGTGCATCGGATGCGCAGAATGCGTAGAAGTGTGTCCTGAAAAAGATTGCCTCTCTCTTAAAGCCCGCAAGATCACAGTAACTCCCTTATATTCTTTCGCCATTGCCGTCGTCGGATTCTTTGCCATTTTCTGGGCGATTGCGGTATTTACAGGGAATTGGCGCACAGAAATCCAACCGGAAGTTTTTAAGAGCCTGTATCCAGCAGCGGCATCGGTAGCGCATCCCTGATTTGCATTTTTCATGCAAAAGCTCAAAGGAATTTGCTTCTAACGAAACTCAGTCGATGTCATTTTGCGTCAGCAGATCGATGTAGGCGCAATCGAGCAGGTCCTCTTCGCAGATATCCAGTATGGCCATCAAATCTCGCGCGACCATCTGTCCTTCGGCGTCCGATTGCCCCGGCCTCAGAACAACCTCGAGTTCCACGAAGCTCCCAAGCCCCGATACGTTATCCAGATGAACGCGTGTTTGCCCCACAATGTAAAGAAGCCGTTCTTTGCGGACCACACCGCGAGCACCAAGAGCTCTGGACAGCACAGTTTTCAAGCTCTCCGGATCATTTGTTTCAAATATATGGTAGCTGGAACGCTTCGGACCCTGTTGATCCGGCCGATCATAGTGGATCAGCTGGGCGGGGCCGGATTGCAGAACGCGCAGCTTCAGCCGTCCGTTGGGCGAGTGGAAGAAAGTATCCTCCTGAAGGAGTATCTCCGGAGGCGCGCCGCTTAGTACAG
The DNA here is from genome assembly GCA_963761825.1 of uncultured Acidobacteriota bacterium. Classification (GTDB taxonomy): domain Bacteria; phylum Acidobacteriota; class UBA6911; order UBA6911; family UBA6911; genus UBA6911. Next base: position 125,646 of record CAVXIH010000014.1, on the reverse strand, counting down.
AAAGACGTTTCCGCAGTTCGTCAGACTTTTCAGTTCGAGCTTTGATTTCTATATTCGCCGGCATCGTTCCATTCTACCCGCAATACTCTAATTTCCAAGAAGCAAACCGTCGGGGTCGGTGGTGTCGCGATCGAAATTGGCTTTTTGTCCTTAAACATTTCGATACCGATACCGATTCCGACCCCGACCCCGATGGTTCGGTGGTTATGGCTATGCTAAAGGCGGTTGTCTATTTGGTTGCTGCAGGCATGGCATTAAACATAAAATCCAATTAAAGATCGGAGCGTGAGTTATGCAACGACGAAACTTCCTCAAAGCCGGGCTGGCGGCCGGCACAGCGACACTCGCAGCGGGATGCGTCTCACCTACGGGCGATCACAAGGCAGCGGACGGCCGTATGTCCGGCTCAGGCGGCATCGCGTGGAAAGTGCCTGAATTCGAACACGCTGAGGCTACGATCGCCGGTCTGCAGCGCGCACAGACGGAGGGACGCCTGACCGCGCGTGCCCTGACCGAAGCGTATCTTGCGCGGATGGACGCCGTGGATGCGGCAGGGCCGCGCCTGAACTCCGTGATCGAGCGCAATCCGGATGCGCTTGCCGCGGCCGACGCGCTTGACCGTGAGCGGAAAAAACGCGGCTGCCGAGGCCCGCTGCACGGCATTCCTATCCTGATCAAAGACAACATCGCGACCGCGGACCGCATGGAAACAACCGCGGGATCGTTGGCGCTGGTGGGATCAAAGCCACCGCGGGATGCGGCGCTTGTAGCGCGGCTCCGCGAGGCGGGCGCCGTTATCCTGGGAAAAACCAATCTCAGCGAGTGGGCCAACTTTCGCTCGACTCATTCCACGAGCGGATGGAGCGGGCGCGGCGGTCAGACAAAAAATCCCTACGCTCTCGACCGCAATCCGTGCGGATCGAGTTCAGGTTCGGGCGCGGCCGCATCGGCAAATCTGTGCGCGGCCGCAATCGGCACGGAGACCGATGGGTCGATAGTCAGTCCGTCGAGCATATGCGGCATCGTGGGAATCAAACCTACGGTCGGCCTCGTCAGCCGCTCGGGAATCATTCCCATTTCAGCCTCCCAGGACACCGCCGGCCCGATGGCCCGCACCGTGGCAGACGCGGCGGCGCTTCTCACCATCATGGCCGGGATAGATGCTCAGGATCCCGCTACGAGCCGCATCAATGGGAAACGTCCGGGGATTACACCGCATTTCTCGACACCCATGCACTGAAAGGCGCCCGCCTGGGCGTCGTGCGCACGATGTTCGGCAATAACGAACACGTAGTGCGCGTCATGGGCGAAGCTCTTGCCGCAATGAAAAAGCTCGGTGCTGAAGTGATCGATCCGGTCCAAATCGAATCTCATGGCAAGGTGGATGAATCCGAATTCAAAGTGCTGTTGTACGAATTCAAGGCGGGGCTCAACGAATATCTCGCTTCCCTCAAACATGCCGACCGGCGCAAAACCCTCGCGGATATCATCGCATTCAACGATGCAAATCGCGATCGCGAGATGCCTTACTTCGGTCAGGATATCTTCCTGCAAGCCCAGGCAAAGGGTCCGCTCACGGCGAAGGAGTACCTTGACGCAATGAAGATCTGCCGGCAGCTTTCAACCGTGGAGGGGATCGATGCGGTAATGGGCAAGCATAGGCTGGATGCGCTGGTAGCGCCCACTACCGATCCGGCATATCCCACCGACCTGGTGCTTGGAGATCACTACACGGGTGGCGGGGCTACGACGCTGCCGGCCGTCGCGGGCTACCCGCACATCACCGTTCCCGCGGGCTGCGTGTTCGGGCTGCCGTTTGGCGTGTCCTTCTTCGGCCGCGCCTGGAGCGAACCGCGCTTGATCGGAATTGCCTACGCCTTCGAGCAGGCGACAAAGCACCGTGTTGCACCACGGTTGATCCCTACGGTGAGCTTAATTAAAATCCGTGATTCCCGGGCCAGGATTTCACAAGGGTGGCGTTCGGAATCGCATATCGAATCGATCATCGACAGCGATTCCAATACCGGCCTGTTTTGGTCGCTTTTCGGAACGAATCCCCGATCCCCAAAAACAAGGAGCGTTCAGACAGCCGGCTCTCGGGCAGGCCTCGCACCATCCAGGCAAAGAGCGCGACTCCGGCTGCCATGCAAATGGCGGCGGCATAGAATGCGGACTCGAGGCCAAACCCATCCGCAATGCTTCCCAAAACGATCGGGCCGATGCCGTTTCCAGTTTGCATAGCCATCATGAACATTGTCATCGAAGCGCCCATGCCATAGGTGCGTCCTTCATGGACTACATAGGCATTCGCGGCTGGTATCCCGAAAGCCTGCCCGATCGTAACGGAAATATAAACAATGAGCAGCGGCCAAAATCCGCCGGTCGCAGGCAGCAGGGCGATGGCGACGGCGGAACCAATGCCGCCCCAAATAACCATGGAACGGCGGTCCCACTTGTCCGCCAGTCGGCCGGTATAGGACTGGAGGATGGAGAGCGGACTCCGGGCCGCCAGGAGAATCCCGATGAGACTTGCGCTGAGGCCAATTCTAAGACCCGCGAAAAGCGGCATGAACGCCATGAGACTTGCCGTACCGATTCCGGTTGTCATTCGGTACCACAGGACACCCCGCATGGTGCGGCTCTTCAGGGGAGCCATGATACGATGTGTGCCCGTGAGTAGCTGTTTTACGCGGCATCTCCTTCAGGAAAACAAGAGTGGCAATAAGGCCGAGGATATTCAAAACAGCCATGAACAGGAAAGCGGCTCTGATGCTGAACGCATCCGTGATAACTCCACCGATAAGAGGCCCTGCACCCATCCCGGCAAAAAGCACTGCATTGAAATACCCCATCCATTTGCCTTCGTTCCCTTCCGGCGTGATGTCTCCCAGATATGCCTGAGCAATGGGCAAATGCGCCGAGGCCCCGAGACCCTGGACCAAGCGCCATGCAATAAGGTGAACGATATCGCGGGAAAACATCAGTCCTACTGATGCCACGGCAAGGATGCTAAGCCCCGCGCTCAGGAATGATTTCCGGCCGAAGCGATCCGAGAGCCGGCCGACGAAAAGGAGCGTGCCGATGCCGGTGATATTGAATGCAGCCTGAACCAGGCCTACCTGCAGCGAAGACGCACCCAGAGTATTGGCATAGATGGGAAGGAACGGACTGACGATGCCCATTCCCATCATGGATATAAACATGCTTCCCACAAGTACGGCAAAGGCCTTTTTGTTCATGCGGATCGTTCTCATATCCCGGCAGAAAGGCCTGAATACTCCGCCGCTCACGGCGATCCATTATACACATTTCCTGGCAGGTCGCAGGATAGGACATCCGCTGTTTCAGATTCACGTGGGCGACATCACTCATCGGAATCGGTATCGGTATCGGAATCGGCATCGATTATCGCGATCGAGATCGACTTTTCGCTATCGATCATCGGCATCAAAGCCGACAACCGATCTGCGATACCGATTCCGATAGCGATACCGACAGCTTGAGGGATGAAGTTATTGCGCGGCTTAAACGGACGGAGGATAGACGGCATCCGGCGCGGGCATTTCAAATCCGGGCGGCATTTTTAAGATCTCAGCGATGAAACCCAGCGCCGGGCCGGTATCGAGATAGGCGTATGTGGACTCCCGATATTTCCCGGTCATCACAGTTCCTATCCCGTGCTTTTCAAGAGCGGCAACCGTCTCGTCGAAATCCTCCACCGCTACGGCAACATGGTGCAGGCCTTCTCCTTTTTCCTCCAGAAACTCATGATAGCTGCTGCGCCCGCTGAGGGGCTGGATCAGCTCCCACTGAATGTTCCCGACCCGGGCAGCGGCAATCTTCATCGTATACGGCTCAGGCTTGCCGCGAAGAGTTGTATCAAAAAGATCCGGCGGCTGAAATGTGTGAATCTGCCAGGGCCCTATGCCGAAGATATCCCAATATTGCTCCACCGATTTCTGGATATCCTTTACAACGACACACACCTGAAACACCTGCTTCAGCTCGATCTTCTCCGCCATCTGAGCCTCCTATAAACTGCAATTGTCCAATTCCCTTTTTTCCCCTCAAGTGGGTCCGGGCTAGAGAGGCCGTCTCGAAACCTAAGCAGCTAAATATCTCGGACGTCGGACTATCGGAATCTGGACTTGTCTTGATGAACTTCACGGCAAGCAGGAACTAATCCTTTTCAGAAATGCCCGCTTCAACGAGGTCCACGACCCCGTATATGTAGCGCATCAGGTCCACGTGTCGCATAAATTCGACTAGCAAATAACAGTCCCGAGACGGTCTCTAAAGCCCGGACCCACTTGTAGTGGCACGGGAACCGGAAATTTGTCTTTGCTTAAAAAACAAAATCACCAGTGCGCATGAAGCTGCACTCGTCATGCCCGCGGACGTATTCACAAAACTGTTGACCGCCCCAAAAAGAGCGTTCAGACTGCCGGATAACACCATAGATCCTTTGATAAATAACGGAGACAATAATGCGCAACAGGCCAACCCCAGCACATAAACCAGCCGCTGCATGAAAATCCGTCGGGATTGCCGCTTTTCGATGAGCCTCATCGTGTTGCCAAGAAAAGGCTCTTCGGACAGGCTGCCGCTCTTTTCCTCAAACAGCGACCGCAGCTTTTTATCCAGTTCATCCTGCATCACCGCCCCCTCATTAGGATTTCCTGTAGTCGGAAAGCAAGGCTCTCATTTTTTCCGCGCCCCTTGAAATGTTGGATTTAACCGTTCCCAGGGGAATATCCGTCATCTCAGAAATCTCCTGGTGCGACAGACCATTATTATATGCCAGGACGATGCACAGACGCATCGGCGGAGGCAATTGCGCGAGCGCCTTGTCCAGATCGATGCGTTCCCCCGGAGCGTCTCTGGGCGCCTCCAATAGCGCGGATTCATCCCATTCGGCAACATTCAGCTTGCGGCGTCTCACCTCTTCCAGCCAAATGGAAATTATGATCCTATTCAACCAGCCGTGAAACGCTCCCGGTGCTCTGAGTTGGCGGATGGATTTCCAGGCTTTCAGGAATACCTGTTGCGCCAGATCTTCTGCCAAATCCGGGTGATTGCAAAGGCGATGCATACAGTTTCGCACTCGACTCTGACATCGCCTGACAATCTCTTCAAAAGCCTGGATGTCCCCGGCACAGGCAAAGGCGATCACGACCGATTCGGCAGCCTGGATAAATTGGAATGCCGATAGGTTTTCTTTCACCTGCGGATCCCTAGCTGCCTTTTTTGTCATCTGGAGGAGGCGGTGTAAAATAACGGGAAGCGACAAAGAGGCCGACACCGAGCATTGCGACCAAAGGGATTCCCGTTGCTATCCCTACTACGGATTTTTCATGGATCCCCAGCATCATTGCCGCGCCAGCATGCCATAAGAAAAAGCCCGAGTGCTACAAACATCATCATAGTGCCAATAATTCTCAGGCCCCTGTAGCCATCTCCGACTCTGCTTTTGGGTATCAACCACTCCGGTGCAGGGGGTGGCGTCGGATTCAGCAACTCCTTCAATTGCGCTTCATCTATTTTTTGGTTTTTTTCGATGATAAGCCGCGCGGTTTCATGTCTCACTGCTTCACTATGCTTTTTCCGCCAGATGCCCGCGACTATAATCGCCGCAAGAAAAATCCAGAATGCTGCTGCGCCAATATCCATTCTATTTCTCCTTTTAAGCTGTTCCCCCTATAAAGATGCAGGTTATTCCCAAACAGATGCAATGGAGGCCATATTTCACTAGGAATGAACCCGCTGCCACAGACTTGCCTTCGGAATTCAGTTTAATTCCCTGCTTTTTTTGTATATATGATTAGCCAAACATATATCTCTATGGGAGGTTTTCATGGAATTTGTTATTGGTTGCATGCTTATCGTCACGATTATGGCGCTGTATGTCCCGATCGTTCACATTCGCCTGACCAATAAGGTCCTGAAAGCTTTGCAGCAGATAGAAATAAATACGCGGAAATAGCAGGGCATTCGAAATTAAGCTGCGGCCAAACGCGTGGGAATTCCTCTCCATCTGCATGGGGGAATGTGTCTTTAGCCAGTATCTATCGATCGGCGATACGGATGCCTCACATGCTTCCAACAAATCAATACTATTACTTCGCCTTGTCCTTCTCTTTGAACGCGCGGTTGCGGAGGAACTCCTGCACATCGTAAGGAGCCGGAGGGCCGCCCAGGTATTGGTGAAACCAGTCGAGATGCACCAGGTAGTAAAACGACATTTCATACCACGAAGGCCAGTGCCCGGCCTTGGGGAAGAGGACCAGGCGGCTGGGGACCTTCATCTTCTGCAGCGCGGTGAATGCCTGAAGCGATTCGGTATAGGCGATGCGGTAATCCTTTTCACCGGAGATGACCAGCATAGGAGTTTTGAAGTTCTTGACAAAATTGGCCGGATTCCATTTCTGGTAATCGTCGGAATCCCACGGCGTCCCTTTGAGATCCCATTCGGGGAACCAGAGCTCTTCGGTAGCCCCATATTTGGATGACAGGTTAAATGCTCCCATCATGGAGGCGAGGCACTTGAAGGGATTGTCGTGTCCCTCGATCCAGTTCATCATATAGCCACCGTAGGACCAGCCCATCGCCCCCATGCGTTCTTTATCCACGTAGGGGAGCCTGGATAGATATTCCGTTACCTTCATTAAATCCTCGTATACCTTGCCGCCCCAATCGCCCGAAATACTATCGCAGTAGTCTTGGCCGTAGCCGTTGGAGCCGTGAGGATTAGGGAAAGCCACAATGTATCCTGCGCCGGGATAGACCTGCCAGTCTCCGCGGAAGGAATCCATCCACTGCTGCTGCGGACCGCCGTGGACATTGAGGATAAGCGGATATTTCTTCGAAGGATCGAATCCATGAGGTTTGACGAGGAATACTTCCACCGGTTTTCCGTCAGCGCCCGCGACCGACAGGCGCTCCGCGGGCCTGATGTCAACCTCGTCCTCTACCGGCTTGTTGAAGAAGGTGAGCCGTTTTGGATTTCCCTTTGCGACAAAATCGTAACGCCACAGCTCGGCCGGCTCTCCAATAGAGCGGCGAACGGCAAGAGCAAATTTTCCTGAAGGATCGAGGGCTATACCGTCGAAGGTGGAGTGGGCGATCAGCCGAACGAACTTACCCGTCGCCGGAGTGAATCGATAGAGAGGAGTCTCGCCTCTTTCCTGCGCCGTGAAGTAGAGCGCTTTGCCATCCGCGGCCCAACGCACTTCGTTGGCCCAGTTGTCGAACGTGTTCCGGTCCGTCAGCAGTTTCGCCTCTCCGGTTGCGGGATCCACAACTGCAAGGCGGATAAGATCGGACTCGAACCGCGGAACCCGCTGGCTGAGATAAGCAATTTCCTTCCCGTCAGGAGAGAACCGCGGCGCGCCGTCCCACGCCGCGTTGGCCGAGGTCAGGTTGCGGGCAGAATTGGTCGTAATGCTTTCGTCGAGGTTCTGGAGAAAGAGGTCCGCGTTGGTAGACTCCGCCGGGTCCGCCACTCTCTTAGATGCAAAAACGAGCCGCTTGCCATCGGGGGAAATATCGTACATCCGGTCAGCGCCAAGAGCGAACACGGGGGATTCATGCGGACCGGGAGTCAGGTCGCGCACCTTGCCATCCAGGTCCGCAGCCAGGATATGAGCCTCCTTCCCATCCTTCCACGCATCCCAATGGCGGTAGAGCAATGTATCGGCCAGGTGGGCTTTAAGGGGCCCTTTGTCCCACGTGTCGGCCATATCTTTGTTGCAGGCATCATCTGCGCCGCACTCCGGGTAAACGGTGGACGTGAACGCAATGAACCTTCCGTCAGGCGACCACAGAGGACCCGAAACTCCTGTGCTGACATCGGTCAGTTTCTTCGCTTCGCCGCTGCCCATGGGCAGAAGATAGATCTGATCCGAATCCGAGCGGTCGGAGACGAAGCCAAGCGTCTTACCATCGGGAGAGAAGAAAGGACTGGAGTCCATAAACTCTCCCGCCGTGATCTGCCGGAGATTGCCGCCGTCGGCATCCACGAGCCAGATGGCCTGAGTCCGCTTGCCTTTGTGAAAATCGTATGTGGTTACGGTAAAGGCTGCTGTTTTGCCGTCGGGCGAAAGCGCCAGGTCGCCGAGCGATTTGAGGCGATATAGATCGTCGAGAACCAACGCCCGCTTTTCGGCGCCGAAGGCCGCAATAGCGCAAACCGCGAAGAACATTAAACAGAGCTTCTTCATAAAGGCTCCTTTCCGGATAGCGGGAATTTCCTTTTGAAACGGATATCTCATGACGGTAACAATCGTTGATTTTACATCGGAATGGCGTCGCGGATCTGGAATTTGTGCAGACGTCTTCGAAATCCGCAACACTTGAGCCGGCGAATTCCGCTGTCCAAGATGATCTGGGCGGAATATAATTGCCCTCATTCAAACACCGTCTTCTCATTCAGCAAGCGAATGGCCGGGTTGGGGCAGGAGTTCTCCATGATCGGCAGGACATGCGGGCATTATCCTAGTATCGAAAAAATTGGGCAGGGCGGAACGAACCCTGCGGAAAGCCGGATATTTATCTTCGGAGGGCGCCATGAACTTGAGGCTGATTATTGTCCCGGCGGTCATTACCCTGGCCGTCACGATCCTGCGGCTTGTCGGCGAATTGCGGCACTGGCCCGTGAAGTGGTTCAGCACGGAGACGGGGGGGGTTGTTCCTTCGGGCGTCTCCTGGGTATTCGGGATCACATGGCTTGCTGCGATATTCGGCGCCTATTTTGCCCTGAGACTTATCCGGCGCGGGCAGAAACCGAAGTCCTTGAGCCGTGCGGTTACCTTCGCAGTTTTAGGGACTTTGGTTTTTCTCGCGCATCGGCCCATGGTCGTGTTCCTGAGCACGGCGCTTGAACTGAATTTCCCCCACTACCTGATCGTCGTCTGGTTCTTCTTTGCTCTGGCGGGAGCAATTCAATACTTTGGCTGGCCTGAATTATTTAGGGTCCTTGTACTGTACGCGTATGCAGCTCGAATTCCCGTGGCAATCGTGATGTTCTTTGCGATGCTGGGACACTGGGGTACGCACTATGATTATGTGGGAATGCAATTCCCCTTGTACGGGCTGCCGAAATATCTCTGGCTTGCGTTCTTCCCGCAATTGGTGGCGTGGATCGGCTTCACCATTACATTAGGGTCAGCCGCCGGCATTCTGGTGACTGTATTGATCCACTGGAGCGGATCGCCGGCCCGGAACAAGATCAACCACATCGACGTCAACCTACCTTTGTGACCCGCGGGACCGTCGAACCATAGCAGCCGATAGCAATGCCTATATGTGCTATTGACGTAGCAGTCGATTCATGGAGGTCCGTGAAAATCCACAGCTCGATAATCGTATGCAGGAATGAAACCTGGTTGGAACGTATGCATTTTATCTTTCCAGGGGAATGCCGGAAATTCGATCCTTCACTCGACCTGAAGCTATATAATCGCTAAAAACAGGCAAGGAGATACGATGGAATCAATACAACCAACGCGAGAGGCAGCCTTCGCCCTACTTACAAAATACAATCAAAGCGAAAGCCTCATCAGGCACGCCCTGGCCGTGGAAGGCGTTATGCGCTACTTCGCCACCAAAAGGAACGAGGATGCTGACAAATGGGGTATCATCGGGCTCGTTCACGATCTCGATTACGAACAGTACCCTGAACAGCATTGCCATAAGACAGAGGAGATCCTTTCGGAAGAGAGCTGGCCAAAAGAATATATTCGGGCAGTGATCAGCCATGGATGGGGCATCTGTTCAGACGTAGAACCGCTATCGGAACTTGAAAACGTATTGTATGCCGTGGACGAGCTGACCGGCCTGGTTACAACTTCTGCGCTGGTGCGACCGTCGCGCAGCGTGATGGATCTGACCGCCAAATCGGTAATGAAAAAATGGAATGACAAACGATTCGCCGCGGGCGTGGATCGATCTATTATCGAAAAAGGCGCCGCGCGGCTGAATATGAGCTTGAACGATCTGATAACCGATACCATCGAAGGAATGCGCACGGTTGCCGAAGCGATCGGATTAAACCTCAGTTCCTGAGATGATTTGCCTTGGTATTTAGCGTGAGGACCGCCACGGTGCTTCCAATACCGCGCAATATAATTTGCGTATTCTTTGCAGCCTGAAATCAGGAATCTAATGAACATCAAACGATTTTGCCCCTTTGCGTTTGCGCTCCTGGCCGTGATTTCGGCCATTCCTCTTCATGCAACTTCGTATTATCCGGTTCGACCGGAAGACCCTCGGGCCGTCTATCTGACAAAAGATCAGTTTGGCGTGCGCGCCGACGGAGCCGGCGATGACGCCGATGCGCTGCAGCTGGCCATCGATCGCGTGCAGGAAACGACCCGCAGCGGTGTGGTCTTCATTCCCGAAGGACGCTATCGCCTGGGAAAAACAATCTTCGTATGGCAGGGGATCCGGCTGATCGGGTTTGGCCCGAAACGGCCGGTGTTTGTGCTGGGAAAGAATACGCCGGGATTTCAGGAAGGCAGCAAACCCATGGTCCATTTTGCGGACTATCGTCCGCAGCAGGGCAGGCCGTTCAGCGACGGCACGGAACTCACTTTTTATAGCGGGATGAGCAACATCGATTTTGAGCTCGAGGAGGGAAATCCGGCGGCCGTTGCCGTGCGCTTTCATGTCGCCCAGCACTGCTCTCTGCAACATATGGATTTCCACGTCGGATCCGCCCGCGCGGCAATGGAGGACATCGGAAACCAGGCGTTCGACGTCCATATTTACGGCGGCAAGTACGGAATCATTACCAAGAGGACTGCGCCGGTCTGGCAATTCCTTTTGATGGATTCCAGCTTTGAAGGGCAGAGCGAAGCGGCCATTCACACCATGGAGGTTGGGTTTACGCTTATCCGCGTGCGATTTGCGCACATGCCGGTCGCCATTCAGATTGCACCGGGAGAGGTGGAACAGCTGTACGGCCGGGATTTACGGATGGAAGATATTCGCGCGACTGCATTGCAGCATGGCAATGCACGAAATCTGCATTCCGAAGTGACGCTGACAAATGTGGCGTGCAGCGATGTCCCGCACTTCTATCGAGGAAACAAGCCGGTCATGGCACCATCGCGGCATTACATGGTGGACCGGTTTATGCTCGGGCTGGAGATTGGCGAGGACGGGAGAGAAAGAGGGATCGTGATGCGCCATCAAGAGCGCAAACTGTCCCAGCCTGCTCAACAAGTGGCCAGCGATATCCCTGCGCTGCCGCCGATGCACACGTGGGTGAATGTGCAAACACTGGATGTGAAAGGAGACGGAAAAACGGACGATACGGCCGCGTTGCGGGCGGCCATCCATAAATATCAGGTTCTGTTTCTTCCCGGCGGTACGTACCGCGTGACGGAATCGCTCGCGCTTAAACCGGATACGGTTTTAATCGGTCTGAATCCGGGAAATACATCGATAGCGCTGGCAAATGGATCGCCAGGCTTTGCGGGCGAAGGCGAACCTATCGGAGTACTGGTCGCGCCGAAAGGCGGCAGGAACATCGTTAGCTCGATAGGCATTTCACCGGGCGTAGACAATCCGCGCGCGGCAGGCGTGGTTTGGATGGCCGGCGAAGGATCGATGCTCGACGACGTTTCGTTTCCCGGGAGCGGCTTTGGCAAGTACGCCGACACGCAGGGCCCCGACCTTTGGATCAAAGACGGCGGCGGTGGGATCTTCAGGGGCAACTGGCCGCACGGCACGATTGCCGCTGCCGGGCTTCGTATCGAGAACACAGCCACGCCGGGCAAGGTGTATCAAATGTCGGTGGAGCACCACATGCGCGTCGAATCGCAGTTCCACAACGTAAAGAACTGGGAGTTCTACGCGCTGCAGACGGAAGAGGAAAATCCGGCGGGAGCAGAGGCGATCGCGATGGAGATACGGGACTGCCGGGATCTCCTGTTTGCAAATACCTATATGTACCGTGTCTCGCGCACCGTGCTGCCTAAAACATTCGCCATCATGGTGCGCAATTCCGACAACATCAAATTTGAGAACATGAAGGTTTTCAGTCAGACGCGGCTGTCTTTCGATACTGCGGTCCTGGACGAGGACAGCGGGGTGGCAGTGCGCCCGCACTTCTTCACTAACTTCGTGATCAAAAGGGGGATCAAGCGTCCGGCGCCTGTTCCGCTGCCTGCCGCGGCGTTCGAAAAGAACGCGAAGCTGGAGTTCCTGACGAGCGGATTTAGCAATGCGTCAGGAATGACAGCCGATACTGCGGGGCATCTGTTCTTCACGGATGCCGCAAAGCGGAAGGTTTACCGCTGGAATGAGATCGACAGGAAAGCGGAGCAGGTCGCGGAAACTCAAGGCCAGCCCATGGTGATGGGATTTGCGCCACCATCGACGCTGCTGATTGTGGCTTATGAAAAGGCGGTTTACAGCCTAAACCTCGAAGAGAAAGGGGCGACGCCGCAACCGGTGACGGAGACAGCGGAGACGTTGTCAGGCACATTGCTGCTGCTTCCGGTCGGATTGCATAACATGGTGTCTATCCTGAGGGACCTGATGGAGCACCGGGATTATGTGTACCGGCAGGGGAGTAACACCGCGGTGATCGGCGTCGTGGAGAATGCGCACCGCGGGTATTTCTACGCGCCGGAACCAAGACGGCGATTATGGCGGGCGGAACGTGGCGCCCGATTTTGCAGAGTTCCAACCTCGCGGCATTTTCTCCGGGCGATGCGCACTATCTGACCAGCGAGGATGACGGGAAAACGTATCGCGCAAAACTTGAAAATGACGGCAGTCTGACCACAAGCGTATTCGCAGAACGAGGGGGCACCTCGGTAGTTAGCGACGAAGCCGGCAACGTTTATATCGCGAGTGATCAGGTCTATGTCTATGATCGTGAGGGAAAGCAGATCGGCGTGCTGGAACTGCCCGAACGGCCCGGCAGCCTCGCTTTCGGCGGACCGGACAAACGCACCCTGTTCATTGGAGCCCGCAGCTCTCTTTATTCGATCCGCACCAATGTTCCCGGCTACTAGCGGTTACAGGTTGCAGGTTACAGGTTGACAATCCGGAGTCCGGAATCCGGAATCAGGAATCAGGAATCAGGAATCAAATAACAGGAGGAAGAATGGCAAAGGCGGAAATCAGCTCAGGAATTTGCGGTCATGTCACAACGGTCGAAGCAACGATGGACGGCAAGGTATGCAAATTAAACATCACCAGCACGTGCAAAGCGATTCAGACTATCGCGGCAGAACTCCCGGAGGTCACTCCCATGCAGGAGATTTCGGCCAAGCGGGCAATTCCCCAAACGCTCCAGATGGGATTGAAGCACTGCTACCATGCGGCGTGTCCGGTGCCGGTCGGGATCATCAAGGCAGTTGAAGTGGCAGGCAAGCTGGCATTGCCCAAAGACGCCACAATCAAGGTATCTAAAGAATAAACTCATGCGGATCAGGGCTTCAGAGGCTATCTCAAAGCATAAGCTAGGCACCGTAAAGAGACGGTTGTGTCAGACCCCGGAGAGGTCTGAAGATAGTAGCCGGGGGCGCAAGCCCCCGGAAACGATGCGCGAGCGAAGAGCCCCGGCAGGGGCGAAGGTCTTTTATTTATAGTGGCTTAACGTATCGCGCTTTCAGGGCTCCTATCTACCGTTCGGCAAACTCCGGGCTTGCGCCCGGAGCTACTATCTGCGGCCCCTCCGGGCCCGACCGTGTATGTTCGGAGCCAGCCGGTCAGGCTTTGAGACAATTTCTGAAGCTCCGACGCACGTGTTCTGCCTGCACGGAACGATATAATTATGTTATTTATTATTAGATAGTTACAGCATTATTACCCCTCTCTTTCACACAGCTTCCCTCTCAGATTGATCGCTTAAAGCAAAAAAATCCTTGAAAATCTAAAACACGCCATCTATATTTTAGACATGCTGTCTTATATATAGAGGCGTGATCTATATGGGCGTTATGGAACGAAGGAAACGGGAGCGGGAAGTGCGGCGCGAATTGGCCATGGATGCTGCGATGAGCATCTACGAAGAAGAAGGCTATCACGCGATTACCATGGACAAAATTGCCGAACGGGCGGAGTTGAGCCGGGCGGCGCTCTACCTCTATTTTAAAAACAAAGAAGAAATCCTGGTCAGCGCTATCGTCGCCCATGCCGACTATTTCGCCTGTGTTCTGAACGAGGTCTACGACAACCGCGAAAGCACGAAACATCAGTTGCTGGAAAAACTATGGGAATGCTTTCAGAAGTTTTATGAAAAGGACCCTGCGACCTTCACCGCCTGGCAGTATTTTCATCAAAGCGACGTGATCGGGAATCTTTCGCCGGAACTGCGCGACATTCTTCACGAGGCGGGGGCGAAGGTGGTGGCTCTCCAGCACAAGATCGTCCACTACGCCGTAACAGAAAAGGTTTTCATCGATTGCGACGACAGGGCCCTCTCGGAGGTCATCTGGTCGTCTTTCCTGGGAATTATCTACATCGAGCGGAGCAAAAAAGTACTTTCCCGCAAGGGCCATCTGGAAAGCACGCAGGATGTGGCTAAACGGGTTCTCGCGCAAGGCGTTCTCAATGTGTGCCGGAAAGACGGAGGCCAAAATGCGGGCTAGCAACATGCACTATAGGAAGGAAAATTTTCGCAGATCAAACAACCTCCAACCTCGATTCAGGAATCAGGAATCAGGAATCTGGAATCAACGCCGGAGGCGTTATGCATGACTTTGAATATTACAGACCGCAAACGCTCGATGATGCCCTGAGCATGTATAAAAAAGCGGGTGCGGCGGCAAAGCTACTCGCCGGCGGAACAGAACTGGTAAACGAGATGCGCCTGGGCAAAACCCAGCCGGCGCACGTCATCGATCTGAAGCACATTCATGAAATGGATTTCATGGAGTTGGGAGCCGATGGCTTGAGGATCGGAGCCCTATATCGGGTGCGCGACGCGGAGGTCTCCCCCAAATTGCGCCAGAGCCCGTACAGCGCTCTGAGTCATGCGGCCGGAACTCTCGGGTCCCCGCAGGTAAGAAACAAGGCAACGATTGTGGGCAATGTCTGCCGTTGCTCGCCTTCTGCCGATCTTATCCCTCCGCTCATCGCTTTGCATGCGAGTGCCCGGATCAAAACGGACGGAACCGAACGCATGGTGGCCGTGGAGGATATGCTGCTTGGTCCCGGAAAAACGATCTTGCAGTCCGGGGACATCGTGACGGAATTGTTCATCCCCGCCATGCGCGCCCATGCGGGATGCAGCTACTACAAATTGAGTCCCCGAAAATCGCTCGACCTGGCCGTTGTCGGCGTTGCCGCCATGATACGGACCAATCCGCAGATGTCGAAATGCCTGGAAGCCCGTATCGTCCTTGGCGCCGTCGCACCCACGGCCGTGCGCGCCAAAAAAGCGGAGTCGATCCTCACCGGCGCAACCCTCAGCCAAACGATCATCGAAGAGGCTGCGCAGGCTGCCTCTGACGAGTCGAAGCCCATTGATGACGTGAGAGCCTCAGCGTGGTACCGGAAAAAAATGGTTGCGGTGGCGACGAAACGGGCCATTCACATGGCCCTGGAACAGGCCAGGCAATTTAAGAATGACGATTTTCGATTGACGAATTAGAGGAGGCAGTGGCGGCGATGGAACGGATTATTCATTTGAACATAAACGACGAAAATTACGATGTGATCGCCCGGCCCCGCGAGTCGCTCCTCGATGTGCTGCGGAACAAGCTGAAACTCACCGGCACCAAAATAGGATGCAACGAAGGGGATTGCGGAGCCTGCACGGTCATCATGGACGGGCGGACGGTGAACGCCTGTCTGGTCCTGGCCGTGGAGGCGGAAGGCCAAAAGATATTGACCATCGAAGGTCTGGCGCAAGGGCCGCAGATGCATCCGCTGCAGGAAGCCTTTGTCAAACACGGCGGCTTTCAGTGCGGGTACTGCACGCCGGGAATGCTGCTTTCCGCCAAAGCCCTTCTCGACGAAAATCCAGATCCCACCGAGGAGGAAATCCGGAAAGGCATTTCGGGCAATCTTTGCCGCTGCACCGGATATACCAAGATTGTTGAATCCATCCGGGAAGCGGCGCGTTCGATGAGAGGAGCCAGGGAAAGTGCATAACGACAAACACTCTGTGATCGGCAAAAGAGTTGCCAACGTTGATGGATGGGAAAAAGTCACGGGCAGCGCCAGGTACACGGTCGACATGGAGCTGCCGGGAATGCTGCACGGGAAGATTCTTAAGAAGCCCGCACGCGCACGCGAAGATCGTCCGCATCGATACGCAGCGGGCGGAGCAGTTGCCCGGAGTCAAGATTGTGCTTACGGGAAAGGATACGCCTGGCCTGAAAAGCGGCATCTGGCGGAGCTACCGTGAATTGTGCGACGAAGAAATCCTTTGCCGGGACAAGGTCCGCTATGTGGGAGACGCCGTAGCACGCTGGCCGCGACGCAGGAGGATATCGCCGAGGAAGCCCTGAACCTGATCGAAGTCGAATACGAAATCCTTCCCGCAGCATGCGATCCTCTTGAGGCAATGAAAGAGGGCGCGGCGGAAATTCACGAAGGCTGCGAAGAAACATGAATGTCTATCGCCAGATTGAGTGGGGCGATGTCGAGGAAGCCTTTGCGGAATGCGACCATATCCGGGAAGATACGTTCTACTGCTCGTCCCAGGCCCATGCGGCTCTTGAAACGCACTGCGCCATAGCGAGTTACTCACATGACCGCAAGCTCACAGTCTGGACCTCGACTCAATCGCCCTATTACACCCAGGTGCTTCTCTCCGACGCACTCGGATTGAGAGAAGGAGATATCAAAGTCATAAAACCGCACATGGGCGGCGGTTTCGGCGGCAAACTTTCGCTGGATTCGGCCCAGTTCTGCGCTTCTCTGCTTTCCATGAAACTGACGAGACCGGTCAAGATCGTCCTGACGCGGTCGGAGGAATTTGCCGCTACAAAACGCCGGACTCCTATTCATTACCAGATGAAACTGGGAGCAAAGAAGGACGGGACGCTGCTGGCAAAAAAAGTCCGGGCCATAACCGACGGCGGGGCATACACCGGACTGGGCGGCACAGCTTTGTACCTCACCGGTTTCTTCTCATCCTTCCCTTACAAATATCCTAATTTCCAGTACGACGGTTTTCGCGTCTACACGAACAAAGAAACAGCCTCGGCATGCCGGGGCTTCGGAGCGCCCCAGGCGAACTACGTCTCGGAATCCCAGGTGGACATGATGGCGGAAGACCTGGGGATCGACCCCATCGAGCTCCGACTCAAAAACGGTATGACGCCGAATCATGTGATCCCGGACGAGGCCGTTATCAAAAGCTGCGGCCTGCAGCAGTGCCTGGAGGCGATCAGAAAGCACGTCAAGCAGCGCGGACCTCTGCCGGAGAATCATGGCATCGGTGTTTCCGCTTATGGCTTCATGTCCGGCGGCATTTTCAACTGGATCGACACTCCCTATGCCTTCTCGGCGGCCATGGTCAAAATAAATGTGGATGGGAAAGTCGATCTCTTCACAGGAGCCTCGGATATCGGCCAGGGCAGCAACACGACGCTGGCCATGATTTGCGCGGAAGAGCTGGGAGTGAACATGGATGACATTACGCTGCATGTGGGCGATACCAGCGTCTGCCCCGTGGACCTCGGCGCGTGGGGCAGCCGGCAGACCCTCATGAGCGGCAACGCAGTCAAGATGGCTGCCAACGACGCGAAGCGGCAGCTGCTTGAAGTCGCCTGCTATCACCTCAGGCCGAACATCGTGTATGATCTTGATATTAAGGATCACTGGGTTCATTTTACGGAACGGCCGTACAGGGGTGTTTCGTATTACGACGTTGTCAAAGACGCGATCCGGGCCAAGGGAGGCAACGCCATCATCGGCCAGGGCCACTACACCCCGCACGGCAAAGGCATGGTATCTCCGGCATACAGTTTCGGCGTCCAGGCAGTTGAAGTGAAAGTAGACCCCGAGACCGGCAAAGTGGATTTGATCCACATTACCACGGCGCACGAATGCGGAAAGGTCATCAATCCGATCGGCCTTGAAGGACAGGTTGAGGGAGCGAGCGTGATGGCGGCTGGATGGGCACTCACGGAAGACCTCCAGACGCGCAACGGCAAAGTCCTCAACGATAATTTCCGGGATTACAAACTCCTCCTTGCCGAAGATGTGCCTCAGATGACTCTGCTCGAAGTGGATACCTATGAACCCGAGGGCCCCTATGGTGCAAAAGAAGCGGGCGAAGGCCTGACCATTCCCACCGCCGGGGCGATAGCCAACGCTATCTATAACGCGGTCGGCGTGAGGATCAAGGAAATGCCCATCACGCCGGAGAAGGTCCTCAGAGCGCTGGAACAGAAAGCCGATGAGGAGAGAGAAAACGCAGAGCAGGTCGTCGCGTAACGCCTGGGAGCGCCGGCGTCCCGCCGGCAAGAGCCGCCGAGACGGCGGCGTTCCCAGGAAGGCATTAGTCAAAAGGGAGACACAATGCGAGATATATCGATCGTCATAAAGGGCGCGGGAGAGATGGCGTCGGGCATCGCCCACTGCCTCTTCATGGCCGGCATGACGCGCATCTGCATGCTTGAAATCGAGAATCCGCTGTGTGTACGCCGGACGGTCTCCTTCTGCGAAACTCTGTTCGAGCCGCAGGTAGCGGTTGAGGGTGTGAGTGCGACCCTGAGTGCGCGACCTCGCCGAGCTTGCCGAAGCATGGGATCGCAAACAGATCGGCGTCATCGTTGATCCCGCATGGAAGATCATCGACGAATTGAGACCCGATGTAGTTATCGACGCCGTCCTGGCAAAGAAAAATCTTGGGACGCGCAAGGATGAAGCGCCCGTCGTCATCGGCGTGGGACCTGGCTTTTCCGCCCCCGATACGGTCCACGCTGTCATTGAGAGTAACCGGGGACGCAATCTGGGGCGGACTATTTACCAGGGCGCCTCGGAACCCTATACAGGCGTACCGGCCGTGAAGGCCGGATTCAGCTGGGAAAGAGTGCTGCGCGCCCCGCACGCGGGCATGGTGCGCCTGGTGAAATCGATCGGCGATCCGGTGAAAGCAGGAGATGTGATCCTCTATGTGGACGCGACGCCGGTCCGGGCTGCAATTGACGGAATCACGCGGGGAGTCATCCGGGAAATCAGAGTCGGAGAAAATGAAAAGGTCGGGGACATTGAGCCCACGACCGACGCATCCTGCTGTTGGATCATCTCCGACAAGGCAAGGGCTATAGGCCACGGAGTTCTGAAAGCAGTCAGGAACCTTATCAGCATCAGAGATACATACATCAGTAGAGAAGAAGGAGTCAGGCAATGGATGTTAAATGCCCAGTATGCAAGAAGCAGAGAAATTCCAGTATGAAGGTGGCCCGCCACATCTTCGGGACCGGCGACAAGAACCATAGAGGCTGGGTGAATTCCCAAGGCGTTTCGTTTACAAATCTGCTTGTTCAACAGGCGACGGAAACAGGGAATCGCGGCTTTACGACCCTGGCGGAAATAGTGGAAAGAGCCCAGGAAACCGCCTAAAAGGGGGTGCCATTGGGTATCGCGGACGCAACGAACGAATCAGAGCGCAGCGGCGTCGGAGTAGAGCACGGGGACTTCCCGGATGCAGCCGATACGGCAAACCCGGAGAATCGCCTTTTTACTTCTGACTTCGTCCTGGCGGCGCTGGCCAACTTAGCCAATGCCTTCGGCATGCAGATGCTCGTCGCGACGCTGCCCGTTTACGTACTCAGCCTGGGGGGAAACCAGACCTCTGCCGGCCTGGTAATCGGCATCCTTCCCTTCACCGCCCTGCTCTTCCGTCCTCTCATGGGATGGTTGACGGACGCATGGCGCCGGCGCCCCCTGGTCCTGATCGGCACATCCTGCTACGGATTTGCAAACATAGCCTACCTGGCGGCCGGCTCAATACCGCATCTGATATTGGGGCGGTTCGTGCATGGCATCGGCTTGAGTTGTTACACGACGGCATCCAACGCCTTCGTGGCCGATATCGCCCCCTTAAGACGGCGGGCCGAGGCTGTGGGGCTGTTCGCGGCCGCGCAGGCGCTCGGCCTGATCGCCGGACCCGTCATCGGCTTTGCGCTCGTCAGGGAGACCGGATTCCACAACTTGTTCTATGTTTCCGGCGGGCTCGCCTTCACCGCCTTCCTGATCTCGCTCTTCGTGCGGGAACGGCGCAAGCCCGAGGACATTAAGCCGCGCCCCTGGTCCTTGCGCACAGGAATCGTGGCCGTCGAGGCTCTGCCGATGGCCTGGATGGCGCTCTGCATGGGTATGGGCTTCGGCGCCGTCAGTACATTCATCTCCATCTTCGCCCGGTCGCGGGGCTTCCAAAATCCAGGCTTCTACTTCATGGTCCAGGCCATTGCACTGCTGGTCTCGAGAATATTCCTCGGCCGCCTGGCCGACCGGTATGGCCGCGCTTTCACTATCATTCCGGGCATCATTCTCATGTCCATGGCTCTCGCGTTGCTGCCTCTTGCGCATGGTCTCCTCTATTTCGTGATTTCGGCTTCACTCTTCGGGCTCGGGTTCGGCGCGGCGCAGCCGGCGACTATGGCGCTTCTCATTGACCGGGTCCGGCCGGATAAGCGCGGTCTTGCCTCGGGCACCTACTATACGGGATTCGATGCGGGCGTTTCCGCAGGATCCATTCTGCTGGGAGCAGTCAGCCAACACCTGGGTTTTGCCGTAATGTGGCCTATAGCGGCAGTCTGCACTTTGATGGGCCTGGCGGGCTTCCTGGCAGACCGCCGCCACTTCCGATTCCTGATTCCTGATTCCGATGATTCCGGATTCCGGATTCCAGACTACCGACTGCTGCTTACTGATTACTGATTCGAGATTCTGGATTCTGGATTATGGATTCAAATGGATTCTAATTAATTTGAATTCCGGAATCTGGAATCTGGAATCAGGAATTAGGAATTAGGTTCATTCAATGCTATACTTCCTCCAGATTCGAAAGCCGAAGTGGCATTGTGCCCGGTTACGTGAATCTTCAATTATGTTTGGGCTGAGAGTGCGACTTGGCTCAGGAAGCCAAGGAGCATGTGTTTGTTGAATTTCGATCAGTTTGCCTTTAATCCCAATATCCATGCCGCCATCCGCGCGGTAGGGTACTCCCATCCAACCCCAATTCAGGAGCAAGCGATACCTCTAGTGCTAGAGGGGCGCGATGTCTTAGGACTGGCGCAGACCGGAACCGGAAAAACAGCGGCTTTCGTCCTGCCTATACTGCAGCATTTGCAGAGTGGCCTGCCACGGAAAATGCGGGTCCTGATTATAGAACCCACCCGAGAGCTTGCCGAACAAGTATATCAGGCGATTTCAGACTTGAGCAGAACCGGCAAGATTCGAAGCGTCACCGTCTATGGCGGCGTAAGCAGGAATACTCAAATCAACAGCGTGCGGCGCGGTGTCGAAATCGTGATTGGCTGCCCCGGAAGGCTTCTCGACTTGCTCGACGAAGGGCACATGGACGCGTCATCAACCGAAATTCTGGTTTTGGACGAAGCGGATCGCCTCTGCGACATGGGATTTCTTCCGGACATTCGCCGTATAATCAAGTATCTGCCCGCCAAACGTCAGACGCTCCTATTTTCGGCGACGATGCCGCCGGACATACGCGCGCTGACAAACAAAATCCTTAAAAACCCGGCCCAGGTACAGGTGGGAGCGAGCGCTCCGGTAGACACCGTTTCGCATGCAATCTACCCGGTCTCAGAAGCGCTCAAGTCACAACTGCTATTGTCTGTATTAAAGCAGACTGCCACCGGGAGAGTCCTGGTGTTTACGCGGACCAAGCGCCGAGCCTGCAAGGTGGCGGACAACCTGGCCAAAAACGGCTATCGCGTTTCCTCTCTGCAGGGCAACATGACGCAAAACCGCAGACAGTCGGCGATCGACGGATTTCGCGGAGGCAGATACGACATCCTGGTTGCCACAGACATTGCAGCGCGCGGCATCGATGTATCGGAAATCTCGCATGTCATCAACTTTGATATGCCCGACACCGCAGATTCCTACACGCATCGAATCGGGCGCACGGGCAGAGCTCAAAATACCGGAGAAGCTTTCACCTTTACCGCCCAGACTGACGAAAAAATAGTGCGGCAAATCGAGAAAATTATGGGCACTCGGATTGAACGCAGGCGACTGCCGGGATTTGATTCTGCAGAGCTAAACCTGGCGGGAAAAACGGGCTCCGGAATGGAGCGGACTTCAGTGCCGCAGCGGTCCGGTCGTGACAAGAAATTCAAATTCAACATTGCCGACAGGAAACAGCGGGTGCACGCATATCGGTAGAGATTCCTGATTCCTGATTCCAGATTCAGATTCCTGATTTCTGATTGCAGAATATGAGTTTCAATCAGGAATCAGAAATCAGGAATTAGGAATCAACTGCGGGCTAGTGGCGCTTGTGCCTCTGAAACGTGCGCTTTTTTGGCTGACTGCGGGACGCTGGATGGTTCCCATTATCTCCGGGGATATTCACCGTGGCCAGCGGAACACGATTGCCGCAGCGGGAGCAGTGATAGTTGTCGCGTTTCAGAGCTATGATGGGAATACGCGACTGAGAACCGCAATTGGGACAACTTACAAAAGCTTCACCTCGTGCCATACTCGTATATCCTTCCCTTCGGGAGCACAGACGCCGCCCGAAAAGGCTTTTCTTGCGAGAAACATTCGCGGAATACCTTAAATGCTTCCCTGTTGTGCTCGAAATATCAGATGGGACTTAAAAACAACCTTGGTATGACTTTGGGATGGAGCCTGTATACCTTAATGAACTTCTCTGGAGAGATCCCCGATTTTTGAGAAGCCGGGAGGCTCCGGGTTACCGGAGCCTCCGTCGTAGGATCTGTAAAATTACAGCTTGACTACGTTCTGTGCCTGTAATCCTTTGGGGCCTTTTGCCACATCGAATTCAATGCTGTCGCCTTCGTTGAGCGACTTGAATCCACCGCCCTGAATGGCGCTATGATGGACAAAAACGTCATCTCCGGAATTGCGGCTGATAAAACCATAACCTTTTTCGTTATTAAACCACTTTACTGTTCCTTGTTCTCTCATTTGTTATCCTGACCTAATGTTCCCTCTTACCGAGGGTATTTTGTGATTGTTCTGGTTTCAGTAATCATCCGCAATTTTACAGGCAAAAAAAAAGCTGCTTCCCCATCAAGGGCTGCAGCGCATTCAACCAACGAAATCTTACAAAAACCCTATTGAGGCTAATAGTATACCTCATTTGGCGCCACAAACCATAGCAAATTCGCAAAATTTTGAAGAATCCAGCTTGGATGCAAATCCGGGCGTGGGTCCATTGATTCCTGATTCCTGATTCCTAATTCCTGACTTGGTGCATTTAGGAATCAGGAATCAGGAATTGTGTAACTAATCCCCTCGCTCTGTGGAAAGGATGTCGACGACTGTGGTACGTTTGCTCGATGGCACTGATAACCCTGGATCAGGTTTCGATCACTTTTGGCAGCCTGCCACTTCTGGATCGCATAAGTCTGCAGATCGAGGCAGGGGAACGCGTCTGCCTCATCGGGCGCAACGGCTCAGGAAAGTCGACACTGCTGCAGATCATAAACGGCGACCAGGCGCCCGACTCCGGATCGGTCTGGCGGCAGCCCGGAGTGCAGACGGCCCGGCTGGTGCAGGATGTGGCGCTGTTTGCGGAGCGGCCGGTGTTCGATGTTGTCGCCGAAGGACTGGGCGACCTCAGCAACCTCGTAACCTCCTATCACCACACGGCGGTTGAGGTTGCAGAGACATGCCACGCCATCCCTCCTCGAAAAACTCGGCAATCTGCAGCACGAGCTCGAAGAGCGGGACGGGTGGCGGCTCGAGCAGCGCGTAGAACTCATTTTGTCGCGGTTGAGCCTCCCGACGGAAGCTATCGTGGACACTCTGTCCGGCGGTTGGCGCCGCCGCGTCCTGCTTGCCCGCGCCCTTGTCTCGCAGCCGGCGCTTCTCCTGCTCGACGAGCCCACCAATCACCTCGATCTCGAAGCAATCACCTGGCTCGAAACTTTTCTTGCGAATTATCAGGGAGCCATTCTGTTCGTCACGCATGATCGGGCTTTTCTCCGGCGGCTCGCAACGAGAATCATCGAACTCGATCGCGGGACCCTGACATCGTGGCCGGGCGATTATGAGACGTTTCAACGCAAGAAAGAAGAGTGGCTTGCCAATGAATCCTTGCAGCAGGACAAGTTCGACAAGCGCCTCGCCGGGGAGGAAGTGTGGCTGCGGCAAGGCGTCAAAGCGCGGCGGACGCGAAATGAGGGGCGGGTCAAAGCGTTGATGGCAATGCGCGCGGAGCGCGCCGCCCGCCGGGAATTGACCGGCAGCGT
This sequence comes from uncultured Acidobacteriota bacterium, assembly GCA_963761825.1. GTDB lineage: Bacteria > Acidobacteriota > UBA6911 > UBA6911 > UBA6911 > UBA6911. The sequence continues at coordinate 101,260 of CAVXIH010000014.1, read as the reverse complement.
GCGCTTCCAGGTCGACCTGGCGGATCAATCGGGACGGCTCGTTTTCGAGGCCAGGCATATCAGCAAATCGTTTGACTCAAAACCGGTGGTTCTCGATTTCTCGGCACGGCTGATGCGCGGCGACCGGATCGGCCTCATCGGGCCCAACGGCGCGGGAAAGACCACTCTGCTGCGACTGCTGCTCGGCGATCTTGAGCCGGACTCCGGTGAAGTGCTGCGGGGAGTAAACGTCCAGGTGGCCTACTATGACCAGCAACGGGAACAACTCGACCCGGAGCAAACGGTCCTCGATTCGATCGGTGAGGGCAGCGAAATCATCACGGTGAATGGCAAGCCGCGTCATGTAAATGGATATTTGCGCGACTTTTTATTCCCGCCCGAACGAGCTCGATCGCCCGTAAAATCTCTTTCCGGCGGAGAGCGCAATCGACTCTTATTGGCCCGCCTTTTCACGCGCCCGGCCAATGTGCTGGTGCTTGACGAGCCGACCAATGACCTCGACATCGAAACGCTGGAACTGCTCGAGAGCCGGCTCGTGGAGTTTCCCGGCACGCTGTTGCTCGTCAGCCACGATCGGGAGTTCCTCGACAACGCAGTGACAAGCACCCTGGTTTTCGAAGGGGGCGGCCGCGTGCAGGAATATGCGGGCGGCTATGAAGACTGGCTGCGCCAGCGTCCTGCTGCTGTGCAGGCGGCTCTTCCTCGATCCCGCAGCCCTGAAATGGACACCGGCGGCGGCGCTCCCGTCCCCCCGCGGTCAGGCCTGAAAAAAAAGCTCTCCTACAATGAGCAGCGGGAATTCGAGCAGCTACCCGCGCGCATCGGGGAGCTGGAAGCCGAACAGGAAAGCCTGAGCCAAAGTGTCGCCCATCCCGAGTTCTACAAGGAGCAGGCCCAGGAAATCAGGCGGATTCTTGCCCGCCTCGATGAAGTACACGACGAATTGCTCAAGCTCTACAAAGCCTGGGACGATCTCGATTCACGCTCGAAATGAATGAGCGGCCGCGGCTTTTGCGGACTATTTTATACGTCTGGGTTACAAGCGCTTTGCCAACCTGTATAATCATAGTCTGGAATTGTCCACAGACCCACGAATGGAGAACCGGCACATGTCAGCCAACGATCCGCTTCCCGATATAACAATGGAACAATTGCCCGAGCGCTTGCGCGAGTCAGCTGCGCGCGCCGGCTGGACCTCCCTCATGCCCGTTCAGGCGCGAGCCATCCCTTATATGCTCGGCGCGCGGAACATGATGATCCAGGCCCGCACCGGAAGCGGCAAAACCGGCGCCTTCCTCCTGCCTATGCTGGAGAGGCTGGATCCGGCGCGCCGCAACTGTCAGGCGCTCATCCTGGTCCCCACACGTGAACTTGCGCGGCAGGTGGGGCAGGAAGCCGAGAGACTGTGCGGCGACGCGGGCCTGCGCACCGTCATCGTATACGGCGGAGTCGGCTATGGCGCGCAAGTGGAGCGCTCTAACGGAAGGCGCGCAAATCGTCGTCGGCACGCCTGGACGCACGCTGGATCATCTGATCAAACGTACATTCTCGCTCGATGCCCTCAAGGTGCTGATATTTGACGAAGCCGACCGCATGTTGTCCATGGGCTTTTACCCTGACATGAAACAGATCCAGAGCTACCTGCCCAAACGCAACCTGCAAGCCTGCATGTTTTCGGCCACGTTCCCGGTTTACGTGATGCGCACGGCGCGCGAATTTATTCTAGAACCGGAATTCATCACGCTCAGCCTCGATCACGTGCATGTGACCGACACGGCACACATCTTCTACCTTGTGCCGGGCATGGAGAAAGATCGCGCTCTCGTTCGCCTGATTGAAATTGAGAATCCGTCTTCCGCCATCATTTTCTGCAATACCAAGGTCAAAGTGCATTTTGTGACCATAGTGCTGCAGCGCTTTGGCTACGATGCCGACGAGTTGAGCGCCGATCTGTCGCAAAAGGACCGGGACAGGGTGCTGGAACAGGTGCGCCAGGGGCGCTTGCGGTTCCTGGTGGCAACCGACGTGGCGGCGCGCGGCCTGGACATCCCGGACCTATCCCACGTGATCCAGTACGAACCGCCGGAAGATCCTGAAGGCTACATCCATCGTGCCGGACGAACAGGGCGCGCAGGCGCAACCGGGATTGCGATCTCACTGGTGACCGACCTGGAGAAGATGGATCTCGACCGCATCGCGAAGCGCTTCAGCATCGATCTGCAGGAGCGGCCGCTGCCCACTCCCGCCGACGTGGCCGCGATCGTAAGCGAACGCGTCACGGCCCTGCTCGAGGCGCGCCTGCGCGAGCGCGACAAACTGCTGATCGAACGCAGCCAGCGCTTCGTGCCGCTGGGCCGCAGCCTGGCCGAAAGCGAGGATGAATCCGCTATTATCGCGATGCTGCTGGACGATTATTATCAGCAGACACTTCATGCCCCCTTGCCGCAACCGGCAGGTTCGGCGGCTCCCGCAAAACAAGTCCGCACCGGGACGGCCCGCCCTCGCCGCAGTTCACGCCCATGAAAACGCCGGATCCGGCACGGCCGGTGGAGCGTTTGTTCTCGTTTGTGCTCCGCTCCCGCATTCTGATAGTGGGACGCGACAAACTGGCGCGCAGCAAAAGCAGGCTGCATTTCGTCCTGATCACCCGCGATATTTCCGAAAACAGCCGGGCGGAAATTCTCTCGAACTTTGCGCATTACCCGGTAGTGCAGCATTACACCGCGGAAGAGATTGAGAAGTTTTTCGACATCAGGGGTGCAAAAGTGATCGGATTTGAAAAGTCGGGTCTTGCCCAGTCGATCTATGCCGAATTGAAAGAGCATCGGATTAACCGCCCCATAAGCTCCTCCAAAGATCCCCAAAAAGCAGTGAACCCTATCAAGACAGGCTAATCGGCATCGCTCCATGACGCGCGCAAAACCACTGCACGCCCGAGTCCGCCACGGCGGATAGCTTGTGAGGCATGCAGATTTATTGGGTGGCGGCTGGCGCTTCTTCTCATCGCCGGGCGCGCAAGAACGTTTACGCTTATCTGCGCGCGCCGGGACCGCGCAGTTTTTGTCTGGAGCCGGGGGATGTTATGTTTCGCACAATGAGCGCAATAGATGAATAATGCTCTATTCAGGTCGCGTGAAATCTGGTAGACGGCGTCACGGCAGATATCGCATCGGTACAGATGACCGTAGACTTCAAGTTGCTTATCCGGATCCAACTGATTATTGACAAACTCCAACAGGTATTCGAAATTGCATGCGCTCATATCACCTCCGCCAGTTTCGTTCCGCTCGCTTCATCGCCGGCCATCGTCTCTGTGCACAGTTCAGGAATTTTCCACCTTCGAGATTACCACCGGCTGACCACGTTCTGTCAACCCGGGTCTCTAATGCAGACATAATATCCATGCGGTCATTCCTTTGGCTGTTCAATATTGCTCATATTTCTGTTCAATATTGTTCATTGGCTGACATGGGACCTGCATTACGAAGCTGGCCGCGCAGCGGCTAGATGATTTTAGCCCGGCCTTGAAGGCCGGGTATATTTGAGGCAATCAATGCCCGTCGCGGTCAGCGACGGTTGAGCTCAGGACGAGCGTTCGACCGAGATGAAGCCATGCTCTATGGCATACCGCGTGAAATCCGCAACGGTCTGCAAATTCAGTTCACGCATGAGCTTCCCTTTGTGGAACTCCACGGTTTTCACGGAAATATTCAAAATACCGGCAATCTCCTTCCGGCTTCGCCCTTCGGCCACCAGTTGCAGGACCTCCCGCTGGCGCGGGGTCAGGCGATCCGAGGACTTGCCTCGCGGTTTCGAAGAAGAAATCAGCAAGTCCAGGGCGTTTCGTGTTACGAGCGGGCTCACATAATGATTTCCCTTCAATACCGCGCGGATGGCGGTGAGCAGTTCGGAGGCCGCCGACCGCTTCAAGATGTATCCCATCGCGCCTGCCCGAAATGCTTCGGCAACGTAGTCGGCATCCGCGTGCATGGTAACAAAGATCAACCTGGCCGAAGGCAGAAGCTTCCTGAGCCTGCGTGCAGCGTCGATTCCATTCAAACGCGGCATTGATATGTCGAGAAGAATTACGTCGGGCTTCAGAGTCTTTGCGGCAACCAGAAGCGCCTGGCCGTCCTCCACGCTTCCCACCAGATCAAACTCCGGCTGCAGCAACATCCGGATCCCTTCAAGCAACAGCGTGTGATCATCGGCGAGTAACAGCCGTGGTTTCATCTAAGCTCCCTGCGAACTCAAAGGCACATGGACCGTGATGGTTGCGCCGCGGCCAGGTAGAGTCTCGAGAGAGAAGTCTCCGTGGACCAGCCGCGCGCGTTCCTGCATGCTGATCAAGCCCAGTCCGCCTTTATCCTGCAAAGAATGCACATCAAATCCAATTCCGTGGTCCTGAATGGATAGGGACAACTGATTCGGATCTCCAGTCAGCGCGATACTCACAGACGTCTTGCCCGCGTGCTTGGCGACATTGCGCAGAGCTTCCTGAACGATGCGATAGAGGGTGGCTTGCAATCTCCGCTGGAATTTTGGCCGGCACTTTACGAGACGTGAAGCGGACCGGGATCCCCTCGCGCTCGGTGAACTCGCGGATGTAAGAGCGCAATGCGACGGTGACGCCGAGGTGATCGAGAGACGACGGATGAAGCTCATAGGCGATCCTGCGGATATCATTGGAGAGCGTCCCAACTCCGTCGCGGATATTCAGCAGCCGTTTCTTCACTTCCTTCAGATCGGGAGGAAGATGCTGTTCCAGCGTCTCCACGTCAAACTGCAGCTTGGCTGTCTTTTGGCTCAAATCGTCATGCAGTTCCCTGGAGACGCGCCGGCGCTCTTCCGCCTGGGTTTGCATGAGCTTCGCGGTCAGCGCCCGCAATTCATTGCGGCCACGCAACAGGGCGGCTTCACTCTCATGCAAAGCCGTTTTCCCAGACTCCAGACTGCGCTTCAATCGTTCCTGTTCATCGATCAGAACATGTTCTGCCCGTTTCTGAGCAGTGACATCCTCCACTGCAACAAGGATCTGGTTCTCACCCCCAGGTTGGACGCTATGCGCACTGATCAAAAGGTTTCTCTTGCCCAATCCGGGAAACTCGCTGTTCAATCTCGAAATCTTCAACCGGTTCCTGGCTCGAGGGGAGCCGTTCTAAAGCAATTCGGAGTTCGGGCAGGTTCCACCAGCCTCCGCTTATCTCATGGAAAAAACGGTTTTCGATTTCCGCATGCTGCAATCCGTATGACTCGCAGAAAGCGCGATTCGCCATCCTGATCCGCAAGTCGCTGCGCAGCACCAATAGGGGCATTTGGACCGACTCGACGACCGACTCGGCAAAATCGCGCGCAGCATCGGCTTTGATCTGTGCTCGCCGAATCTGGTCGATGTCAATCAGGGTCAGCACGGCACCCTCGATCCGGTTGTCGGCAGTCCGATAAGGGCGAATGCGCAATAGGCACCAATGCCCATCGAGATCCTGCAGCTCCAGTTCTTCCGCGTTCAGCGTTTCCATCACGCGCCGCACGGAAAGCTCCAGGTCATCGACGTTCAGCCGCATCCGAATGTCCCCGATCGGCCGGCCGATGTCGCTTGATCGGACATTAAAGAACTGCTCGGCCGCGGCCGTCATCCGTCGAATATGGAGTTCGTGGTCGAGCATCAAAATCGGTATCGTCGTACTGCTCAGAAGATTGGTGAGGTCATCACCGAGACGGCTCAGTTCCCGATTCCGGTTCTGCAACTCCTCGTTGAGTGTGTTCAATTCCTCATTGCTCGACTGCAGCTCTTCCTTCGAAGTTTCCAGCTCTTCGTTGATGCTCTGCAATTCCTCGTTGCTCGACTGTATCTCCTCATTTGCGGAAGTGAGATCCTGGTTTGCCGAATCGCGCTCGTCAATGAGGGACTGCATGCGTTGGCTGGTCAGCAGGAGCTCTTGTTTGAGGCGCTCTGCTTCGGCCGAATCAGCCTTCGATTCACTGCGCGTCCGCGTGCTGCGGGATTGCGCAGGTGGCGCCTTCCTATCGTTCGCCGGGGCAAAGAACAAGACCAGGAAACGGCCGCCCTGCCCCGCTGAACCGGCGATACGGCGCACTTCTAATCGGATATTGCGGATCTCGCCCCCATCCCTCTCCTGAAAAACAGCCGACTGGACCACGCCATCTTCGCTTTTTGCTTTTGCCAGCAATTTTCGCAATTCGCCTCGAATGCCCTCCCGCGCCATCTTCAGCAGTGCAAGCGTGGCTCGCCCGGGAGCAAGCTGCAAATAAGGGCTGGTGTCCCCGCGCGAGTGGATGATTTCGAAGCTTTCGTTCACGATCACCCATGCCGGTCCATACTCGGACAGAACGAGGCGCTCGGCCGCTTTTTCCAGCTCGACCTCGGTGCGTCCTTTCCTGGCGGAAAGCGGGCGAAAGAGCGAGCTTGCCCGGCTGCTCGTTCGCGAATCCCCTGCGAATCATTTCCATGCTCACATGCGCTCGATCGGATTTCCTGATATAAAACTTATGCTGGTTGTCGACCGTCGAAAAGAGATCCGGGAAATGCTGCAGGCTCTCCGAATGGCCCAATATCAGGCAGCCATCCGGCCTTAGGGCAAAGTGAAACGTGGCGATCACCTTGCTCTGCAAATCAGAGTCGAGATAAATCAGAACATTCCGACAGCTGATCAGATCGAGACGGGAGAACGGCGGATCCGCCAAAAGATTATGGCGCGCGAAGACGCACATTTCACGAATCGGCTTAATGATCTGGTACCCGTTCTCCACACGCTTGAAAAAACGAGCTTGCCGTTCCGGCGATAGTTTAGCGACCTGGTTCTCCGGGTACGTAGCAGTCCGAGCGATTGAAATGCCCCGTTCGCTGATGTCTGTGCCGAAAATCTGAATGGGGACTGAAGTGGACGATGCTGGAATCGATTCGACCAGGCACATTGCGATCGAGTAAACCTCCTCGCCGGTGGAACAGCCGGGCACCCATACGCGCACAGGCACACCGCTTCCCCGTTCATGCAACAGCCGGGGCAGAATTTGTTTTTTGAGCGCCCGGAAGGTCTCTGGATCACGGAAGAAACCGGTGACATTGATAAGAATGTCCTCATGCAATGCGAGCAGTTCCGAACGGTTGGACTCAAGATCGGAACGGTATGCCTCCAAATCCTGATGGCGTTGCAGAATCATACGGCGATTGATGCGTCGCTGGATTGTTCCGCGCTTGTAGCCGCGAAAATCCACGCCTGTGGCGGCCCGCAGGAGTGCGAAGATCCTGCTCAATTGAGATTCATCCGTGTGGTTTTTCGCGGCAACGCCCGGCGGCTCGCGTTCTGTCAGCGAAGGGTGCTTTCCGATCCTCGCCAGCGCGTCCCCCATTTCTTCCGGGGACAGGATCAGGTCGACGGCTCCGGCCGCGAGAGCGGCTCGCGGCATTTCGGGATGTTTTGCCGAACTCTCACTTTGAACGATTGCAATGCCGCCCTCATCTCGTATTGCCTGAAGACCCAGAGCGCCATCGGAGTCCGCGCCGGATAAGATCACGCCAATCGCAGCTGCCTTTCGGTCTTCCGCCAGGGAGTGGAGGAAGTAATCGATCGGCCTGGGCGCGCCACGTTCCTCCGGCCGAGGCTCGAGTTTCAGGACACCACCCTCAATGCGCATCAGGGTATTGGGCGGGATTATGTAAACATGGTTGGGATTCACCGGCATGCCATGCTGAACCTCAATCACCGGCATCGCAGTCGTTCGCGATAATAGCAAGGGCAGCATACTGGTATGCTGAGGAGCGAGATGCTGGATAAAAACGAAGGCCATTCCGGTATCGACGGGAAGGTGTTGCAGGAGTCCTGTAAATGCCTCCAGCCCTCCGGCGGAAGCGCCTACCGCAACAATGGGGAAGGAGGTTACCGCCGACAGATCCTCCTCTTCGAAGTCTCCTGCCACGGGACTGCCGTAATCCTGCGTACCCGTTGCCGACCCATCCATTTCGGTCCGGTGCATCACTGCGACCCCGGGCGCATGGCCGGCATCGGGGGCACGCCGCGACGACTTTTTGGCTTTTCCCATGATTGCCTTCATTCGTGAGAGTTGAAAGGGTCCTTGCACTTTGTGTGAACTGGCTGATTATGCATCTCTTGGGGGCATTGCGTCAATCGCGGTCAAGCGAGGCATACGACAAATCTCAAGGAGAGAGCCGACGAGGATGTCTAATGCCGTATATTTTTCGCGCGCCGTGGGGCGCCTTAGCAAACAGATGGTCATGGACAGAACCGCAAATCGGGATCTTTGGCCTGATGAAAATGAAGCATCAGCCGCGTTTTTGCGAAATCGATATCCAAAGGTATGCGGCATTGGGCGAGACGGCGGCGTTCCCAGGAATTCGCGGTCACGCCGGCTGAGGACCGGGGCGCATGCTCTTGATTGGCAGGTTTACTCTCACTCTGGTGCCGGCGGAGTTGGAGAAAATTTTCATGAGGCCGCCGAGTTGCCGAATGCGCTCCCGCATCCCTGCAATTCCGAAACCGGGCAACGCGGTACCTCCGTTCAACTGCTTCAAAATCTCCTTGGATATGCCGCAGCCGTGGTCAGCGACAAACAGGATGAGCTCACCAGGCTTCCTGAAAAAATGGATTTCGGCAGTCGCACTGCCCGAGTGGCGTTCAATATTGGTGAGCGCTTCCTGTGCAATGCGAAACAAGGTTGTTTCCACATCGGCGGGCAACCGGCCCAGCCGGGCGGGAAAACTGAGACTGACCTGTGGGCCGAGCCTCCGGTTGTAGCCAGCGACATAAGCCCGGAGGGCAGGGCCTAATCCTTGCTCTTCCAGCAAGGGTGGTTGGATCAGATAGGCAAGATTGCCAAGATCATTGCAGCATTCGCCCACCAGTTCCAGACATTCGGTGAGGTTCTGTTGAGCGGCCGAAGGCAGTTTGGGCGCCGCTTGGCCGACGAGGGTGAGCTTGAACTCCAGGGCAGCGAGGTGTTGGAAGGCGCCGTCATGCAGTCCGCGTGCGATGCGACGCCGGTCTTCATCCTGGAGTTGCAGCAAGCGAGCGGAAAGCGCGTGAAGGACCTCTTCATTCCGTTTCTGGTCGGTAAGATCCGCAACGATGACGCAAAAGCAATCGATTCCGTCGAGCTTCAGGCGATTGACGGACAGGGATACCGGAATCACCATACCGCCGGACGCTTTTAGCCGCACTTCGCTCTTTGCTCCGCCACCCGGTTTGTGGGTGAGGAGCGCGGAAAATATGTCGGCATCCTCCGGAACAATGAAATCATGAAAACTGGAGCCGATCATGCGCTCGTGCGGGATCGCGAGAATGGAGGCCAATCTCTCGTTGGAGAAAAGGATCAGGCCGTCTGGCGCAATGGTAAGAGCGCCTTCCGCCATGGTCTGAATCATAAGCCGGTATGCTTCATCGGCTCCTTTTAGCGTATACACACAATCACCGTCAGGACCCGAGGCCACAATCGCGTCGACCTCACCGCTTCGCAGAGCGCGCAGGGTCTCTTCAGCTGCATCGAGGCGTTCCTGAAGCTTTCGTGGCATACTCTATTTTCCCGCTATTTTGCAGCTAGAGCGCAGCGTTCTTAGGGAACAATATCCAGCGCCAAAAGCAGGCGATCCTTATTCGACAGATCTCCGATCAGTATGCGCAACGGGAGCGGCAGCTTTTTTATCAGCGTTGGCGTGACGACAATCTGCTCCGGCTTGACTCGTTCGGGATGTTGGTAGATATCGATTACCTTGAGTTCATAATGGCCATTCAACATCTCTTCACAGAGGGCTCGGATATTCTGTATCGCACGAAGCGATTTCGGAGTGCTGCCGGTCACGAACAGCGATAGAACGTAGCGCCCCGCGATAGTCTTCAGAGAAAGAGCTTTTTCGAATTGTTTCACTTCATCAGAAATTTTCTTGCTCTTGGGTTTCATGATATTCCTCAAGCGCGTGAGCGCAGATCGAGGCCAACCAGCACACGTTCGGTATTCGACAGATCCCCAATGATTTTCCGGACCGGCTCCGGGAGCTTCCTCACGAGAGTCGGAAGCGCAAAAATCTGGTCTCCCTTGGCTAGTTCCGGATTCTTCATCAAGTCAACGACTTCAATTTTGTATTGACCATCGAGGTGTTCTTCGCAGATCCGTTTCAGATTGGCGAACGCCTGCAGCGATTTTGCAGTCTGTCCCGCCACATAAAGCCTCAACTCCCATGTTGGTTGCTTGAAGTCTTTCCGTTCCCGAGCTGCATGTGCTGCTGGTGTTTTCATCTCCTGTCCTCACTCGCTCTTGCGCTTTTTGCGTTCCCGGCTCGAGTCCCTTCGTTTAATGCCCGGCTCTTTGCCATTTTGCCCTGGTCCTGCTCCCACTTCTTCACCTTCATTTGCTCTTGTGCGATGAGCCGCCTCGATTCTTCCTCTTCGGTCTCCAGTTCCAGCCGGAGATCATTCATTTGGGCATCGATCGCCTTCCGTTTGCGATCGAGCGCACTCTGCTTTGTTTCGATTTCCTGCTCAGCGAGCAATGCCTGAGAAGCGTCCTTGGCTTCCTGGGCGACGCGAGCCGAGCCGGTGAGCAGACCGGTCTCGCCGAGGTAAACATGCCGAAGCTCCACGCCATGATCGGTCAAGAGGAATTCGCGAATTTGGTTCGAGTGAGCCGCGCCCCGGGACTTGAGGATGTAGAGCCCCCGGTTCCGCTCACCGCCGCTCTCGATGTCACGCAGCAGCAGCCACGTATCCACAAGCGAGGAGATGTTCACTTCCGTTTGCTCCTGCGCATCCGCTCCGCCGGTCAACGTCGTCATCAAAGCTGTGATTTGCTTCTGCTTTAAGAAATCGATCAGACGCAGCAGCATGCTTCGGGTCTCGGTCTGAGTGCCGGAGTCTATCAGTCCGGTCACCGGGTCCACCACAACGATGCTCGGATTAAAGCTGCTGATCATCTTGTGCATTTTGACAAGATGCATTTCGAGACCGAACGTTGTCGGCCGCGCGGCGTAAAACTGCAGCAGGCCTTTGTTGATCCAACGGCCCAGGTTAATGCCAATCGACCGCATATTGCGTATCACCTGATCGGCGGATTCTTCAAATGAAAATATGATACATCGCTCTCCGCGGGCACATGCGGCATCAGCAAAATGAGCGGATACACTGGTTTTTCCGGTACCAGCCGTGCCGGAGACCAGAATGCTGCTGCCCCGGAAGTAGCCTTTACCGCCGAGCATCTGGTCCAGCGCGGGAATACCCGTCGAAATCCGCTCATCGGAGACGGCATACTTCAGTTCAATAGAGGTTACCGGCAGAACCGAGATACCGTCCTGGTCGATGAGGAATGGATATTCGTTCGTGCCGTGCGTCGAGCCGCGGTATTTAACAATGCGAAGACGCCGGGTGAAAACGGTTTCCGTCACCCGGTGATCGAGCAGGATGACGCAATCGGAAATGTACTCTTCCAGGCCGTGGCGCGTAAGCTTGCCCTCGCCGCGCTCGCCGCTGACTACGGCAGTGAGCTTTCTATCTTTGAGCCAACGAAACAGACGCCGCAGTTCCGAGCGCAGAATTGCCTCGTTTTCGAGGCTGGAGAACAGAGACTCGATGCTGTCGAGCACCACCCGCTTCGCTCCTATGGAGTCGACGGCTTGACCGAGCCGAACGAATAGCGCCTCCAGGTCGTACTCGCCCGTTTCCTCCACCAGGCTGCGTTCTATTTGTATGTAGTCAATGGCCAACTTCTTTTGCGAAATGAGCGCATTGACATCGAAGCCGAGCGATCCCACGTTTTGCGCGAGTTCCTCCGCGGTTTCTTCAAATGAGATGCATACTCCCGGTTCGTTATACTGCGTTGCTCCGCGCACAAGAAATTCAATGCCCAGCAGTGTTTTCCCGCAGCCTGCGCCGCCACACACAAGGGTGGGCCGCCCTCTCGGCAGACCGCCGAACGTAACCTCGTCGAGGCCAAGGATCCCGGTTGGGCATTTCGATATCCCATCTATTGCGAGACCTGATTTTTTGGCTTTAGCCATAAAACCGCGCGCTCCTGTTTTGTTTTGAATGGAAAACCTTTGCCGGCATTCAGTCTCGGGCGTTCAATATCAGGGATAGGGTATCATTCGCCATCCCAAACCCTCAGTCATGAAGGACCACGCTTAGTAGGCCACTATGGACGGTCAATCCGCCGTCATCATAGTCGATAAAGCCATGCTCCCTGAACCTGTTCATGAAATGACTGACCCGGGACCGGGTCGTGCCGACCATCTGTGCCAGGGTGTCTTGATTGACTCTGGGGACGACGGCTTCAGCTCTGCTATCCTTGCCAAAATGCGAAAGCATCAGGAGAATCCGAGCCAGACGCTTTTCGCTGGAATTGAAAAGCTGGTCTACGAGGTCCGCTTCATACCGGATATTGCTTAAAAGCAGCTGCTTGACAAACAATTCCGAGATCTCGTGCTGCTCGTGAATCATGCGCTGCATCAGCAGCTTATCAATCTTATCAAGCGTGCAATCGGTTATCGCAACAGCCGTGGCAATTCGCAGCGGTTGACCGGCGAGGCATCCCTCGCCCAAGAACTCCCCGGCGCCCAGAATGGCGATGATCCCTTCTTTTCCTTGTGGAGATATAACGGTGAGCTTCACCTTGCCCCGCCGGATATAGAACAAAGAATCCGCAGGCTGCCCTTGTCGGAAGACATTGCGACCCATTCCACATTCTAATACGGTCTTCCCCCGGAAGACGCCATGGAGCAAAGCTTCCCAATCAACGGGCTGTTCTTTTTTCGCTAGCATAACAATCTCCTCCCAGACCCATGTATGTCGGGGCGACGACTCGACAGCGTCCCTTACCTCAATCCGCCATATCCCGCGCAGACCACCACGGGCCATGCAGATTCAAACCGTCGAGTCGTCGCCCGCTCTCACCAATTTCGACATACGTAGGCAGACTAACAGTCAGCCTCCGGGGCGACAACTAGGTAGGGGCCTAGTTTGGATAGGGAATAAGCCTAGCGTCCGAGTAGAAGGGATCGTGTTCCTGACGTCGTGGAATGTCAGGAAATTGCCCGCGCTATCATAAATGCGGCGGTTGCAGCCAGCCCGCCTATAAGCAGCGTCTGAATCGCGCTGCGGAAGGGTCGCGTGCCCGTAAAACGGCCTTTAATATAGCCGAAACAAGCCAGGGCGCTGAGAGTAATGATTACCGATAGTATGAGCGCGCTGCCGGCCGTACGAGAAAAGATATAAGGACAGAGTGGGATGAAGCCGCCCGCGATGTAAGCGCCCGCAATCGTTCCAGCGCTGATAGCCGCTCGCCTCGGATCGGGTTTTTCGAGGCCCAGCTCAAAGCGCATCATGAAGTCCACCCAGGCCTGTGGCCGGATCCTTAAAGCTTCCACAATTGGTTTGCTCTCTTCGGCGGTCAAACCATACGACTGAAAGAGATCCGCAACCTCAGCCGCTTCTATGTCCGGCATTGCACGGACTTCCGCTTCCTCTCTTACTCTTTCGCTGACGTAATGCTCCGAATCACTCTTGGCTGCCATATAACCGCCCAATCCCATGGCAATGGAACCGGCCGCGATTTCCGCCAGGCCGGCGGTTACGATGATACTCGTTGTATTGATGGCACCCGATAAACCTGCTGCCAGCGCAAACGGAACCGTAAGTCCGTCCGACATACCAATCACGATATCTCGAACCGTTTCGGATCCCCTGAAATGTCGCTCAATGTGTGCTGTTTGTGGCATGAGAGTGTTCCCCGGTAATGTAACTGTAAGGAGACAATTATAGCTAAAACCGTTTAGAGTTTTCTCGGGATTCCGCTTGAGCGCACGGAAGCGACGGCAGCAAAGAGCAAAATCAGCGGAGCGTCCCGGAGGAAGTGGGTGATGATCGTGTGGGGGGGGATATGAAATAGTTTTTTACGACGCCATTTCCTCCAGGCCCCTCCCCGTATTGCGGATTCGCGTGAAGCAACAGGGTCTTAGGTCGACTGGATTTTACCAATCTCCTTCGCGATGGATTTTCTGGCCGCATCTAATGCTCGCTGAAGATCGGCAATTTTGCTGTCGGTCCAATCCATCCCGCCGGCCAGACCCTCCCGCAACTTTTCTTCTACATCGTCGACTATATTATCGATGGAACGCTGCAACTCAAGCCGCGCAGCTTCTGCCTTATTCCCGACCCTATCAGCAAACTGACGGATATCACGGCGCGTTTTGCGTCCGGACTGGGGAGCAAACAAAAGTGCAAATCCCGCTCCAACCAATGCACCCGCAAACAATGCAGCCGCGGTGTTCTTGTTCATAATTTCATCAGCCATAGATCTTTCCCTTTCCTGAGGACAATGACTATCCCTGACTCCGATCCGATTATCGGCCATGCCCACAATTCCAGATTCATTATTCCCGGAAGCAATTTGTAAATCAGCTCAGTTCTGCTCATCTCAATGTTCAAAATTGCTCACCCCATTTCTGATTCCGGATTCCGGATTCCGGATTCTCGATTTCAGGATATAGGTCAAAGAGTGCAGTGAATCTGGAATCCGGAATCTATACAGAGATGAGCGATTTTGACCATATGGATGAGCAGTAGTGAACTGACGCGCGAAGAACCCCAGGGTATAAGAGGTTTGCTTAGAGGTGTGGGCCGGAATCTGCCCGGAGGCACATGCCTGACAGGCAAAGGAGAAGACATGATTAAGAAGCAAGTCTTTGTCGGTGACGGTATGACACAAGCCGATGACAGGCAACACCGCTCTATCTTAAGAGGCATCGCCCGGCGGGCGATGATCACAAGAGGGCTTCTTCCTGATTTCCCGCCCCAGGCGCTGGCTGAGCTCGACGGAATCGGCGGCCCTGCAATTCGAACTGAAGAATCGACCAGGGATATCAGGCACCTTTCCTGGTGTTCCATCGACAACGATGATTCGCGGGACCTGGATCAGCTCACCGTTGCCGAATTCCTGCCTGAAAACGCCGCAAAGATCCTGGTAGCAATTGCCGATGTTGACGCGATCGTCAAAAAGCAATCAGCGCTTGATGATCATGCGCGGCACAACACCACATCGGTATACACCGGCGCCGAGATATTTCCAATGTTGCCCGAGAAACTCTCAACCGATCTTACCTCTCTTAACTATGAATCAGACCGCCTCGCCATCGTTGTTGAAATGATTATCGCCGGGGATGGAACGCTTCAGAGTTCCGACCTCTATGGCGCAACTGTCCGCAATCATGCGAAGCTTGCCTACCATAGCGTTGGCGGCTGGCTCGAGGGTAACGGTCCGATGCCTTCAGGGATAGGTTTAGTCGACGGTCTCGACGATAACCTCCGGCTGCAAGACCGCATGGCCCATAAACTGAAAACCCTCCGCCATTCACACGGCGCGCTTGAATCTCGAAACCATAGAAGCACACCCCCTGTTTGAAGGAGATGAACTCAAGGACTTTGAAGCTGAAAGAAAGAGCCGGGCCAAAGATATTATTGAGGACTTCATGATTGCCGCGAATGGCGTTACCGCACGATATCTCGCGTCCAAAATGTTTCCGTCGCTGCGGCGCGTTGTGCGCACACCCAAACGCTGGGACCGGATCGTCGAGCTTGCCTCAGAGCGGGGCTTCACGCTGCCTCCGGAGCCCGACTCAAAGGCCCTGGAGCAATTCCTGGCAATGACGAAAACCGCCGATCCTCTTCGCTTTCCCGATCTTTCCCTTAGCGTCATCAAGCTGATGGGCGCCGGAGAATATGTCGTCGAGCTTCCGGGAGAGAGTGCCGCCGGGCACTTCGGTCTTGCCGTCAGAGATTATAACCACTCCACAGCCCCAAACCGCCGGTATCCCGATCTGATCACGCAACGGTTGCTGAAAGCAGCGATGGCCGGACATTCCCTGCCCTATGAGAATGATGAATTGGAGGGGCTCGCAAAACACTGCACCGAAAAGAGGACGCCGCGAAAAAAGTCGAACGGCAGGTTGAAAAATCCGCAGCGGCCCTGCTGCTCGAATCAAGAATCGGAGAACGATTCGATGCTCTCGTCACCGGCGCATCCGACAAGGGTACGTGGGTCCGCCTTCTGCAACTGCCCGTTGAAGGAAGACTGATGAGCGGCTTTCAAGGCCTGGACGTCGGTCATAGGCTCCGCGTGCAGTTGATCCATACAGATGTGGAGCGCGGATTTATCGATTTTAAAATGGCGAAGTAAGGAGGGGCGGCTTCCGAACTAAGAAGCGCAACGGCGATGAGCAATATTGGCCAGACGCGTGAGCCATACTGAACTGACATGTGAAGGGCAGACAGCTATAAAGAATGTTAGCTCCACCTGCGAACCATAATCTTGTGGGAAGGGGGGGTGGGAGAGGGAGATGCATATGATCTGGACAATCTTTGTTGTTCTGGTTGCTTTGTGGTTATTGGGAATTGTCACTTCTTACACTATGGGTGGTTTCATTCACCTTCTGTTGGTGGTGGCACTCATCGTGGTCTTGATTCGGTTCATTCAAGGCCGAAGAGGAATCGCATAGTTGGGGAGAGGAAACACATGAAATCGATCACTGTGATTGGAATTGTGTTGCTGGTTCTGGGTGCGCTGGCGCTTGCCTATCAAGGCATTAACTACACTCGTACAGAAAAAGTACTTGATATAGGACCGATTCATGCCACGGCCGAGAGGCATGAACGGATTCCGCTTCCTCCAATAATCGGAGGACTGGCGTTGGTTGGAGGAATTGCCTTGCTGGTCATGGGCGCGAGGCAAAAAGCATAGCGGGGATTATGGATTAAAAATGGATCGCTAAAGGATCGTAATGTTCAAACATGGTCTTGATCGTCGCGCGGCGAGTTATACCTGGACAGTGCTGTTTATTCTATTGCTGCTGGTTCTGGTCTATCTCATTCGAGAGACTCTCTTCGTCTTTGCGCTGGCGCTGCTGTTTTCCTATCTGCTATGGCCATTGGTGCACTGTATCGATCGGCGGCTGCCGGGGCGATCCAGGGCGCCGGCGCTTGCCATCGTCTATTCATCAATGGTCGGGCTGCTGATTATCATTGGAATTGCAGTTGGCTCTCGAGTCGTGCTCCAGGCGGACGCCCTTGCGCAGCGAATTCCAGAACTTATTTCCAGACTTGAAAAACCGGTCGAACAGATCGCATCACCATCCCTTCTGACGTTTAAGGAAACGATACTATCGATCCTGCAAAAGCAACTGGCGGAGCATTCGCAAGACCTTCTGTCACTCCTGCCCAATTTAGCTTTGGGCTTTTTGTCACATATCGGAAGCCTTATTTACATCGTGCTGGTGCCGGTCCTGGGATTTTTCTTTTTGAAAGATGGCCCGGAGTTTCGCAACTCCCTGTTAAAAATGCTTGCCGAGGGATCTCGACGCGACGAGATCAAGGAAATCGCAGCCGACGTGCATTTGCTGCTTGCCCAGTACATGCGAGCCCTGGTGCTGCTGGCGGCAGTGGTGCTCCTAGCGTACGGGTTGTTTTTCTTTTTAATCGGCGTTCCTTATGGAATTCTGCTGGCGGCCATCGCCTTTTTCCTTGAGTTTATTCCTGTTGTAGGGCCACTGGTGGCAGCGGTCACCGTCTTGATGGTTGCCGGATTGAGCGGGTTTCAACATTTGCTTTGGATTCTCGTGTTCCTGGCCGTGTTTCGCATTTTCCAGGACTATGTCTTGTCGCCCCGCCTGATGAGCAAAGGCGCAAAGCTGCAACCTGTGATGGTGATCTTCGGAATCCTCGCGGGCGGACAAATTGCAGGAATCCCCGGCATCTTTTTGTCTGTGCCTGTTTTGGCGATCCTCCGAATCGTATATCGACAGCTGACAAAGAAGCTCCTTTACTCCACGCTCGACAGGCCCGGGACAGGAATCGCATGACGACGACAAGCACAACCAAAAAGTCAAAAGGGTTCGGCATCATTGGCTTCTTGCGGCCCCACTGGAAAGCCCTGACGCTGGCCCTGCTGGCGGTTGCGTGCGAAGTCGCAACCGACGTGCTCGAACCTTGGCCTCTAAAGATCGTTATCGATTACGTGCTTCAGTCCAAAAGGCCGCCCGATTGGATGAGCGTCATGGTCGGCTGGATCGGGCAGAACAAGCTGGCTGTCCTCAACTTCGCGGTAGTGGCGGTGGCGGTCATCGCCATCGTAGGCGCACTCAGCTCCTTACTGGAGAAATACCTCACCACCAGCGTCGGCCAATGGGTCATGCACGACCTGCGGCGTACGCTCTATCACCAAATTCACCGCCTATCGCTGGCCGAGCACGACGAAAAAAGGACCGGCGACCTCATCGGCCGGGTGACAAGCGACATCGAAGCGATTCAGGATTTTGTAACCACGGCGCTGTTGGGCATCTTGGCCAATGTCCTCACCCTGCTGGGGATCATCGGGGTCATGCTATACCTGAACTGGCGTTTCACGCTCATCTCGCTCTCCATTGCGCCCGTGCTCTTCCTGGTGGTTTACAGCTTTACCCGGCGCATCAAAAAAGCATCGCGCGACGTAAGGAAGAAAGAGAGCGAGCTGGTTTCGATTGTCGAGGAAGTTTTTTCCTCGATCCGCGTGGTCAAGGCCTTTGCCCGTGAGGACTACGAGGAGCGCCGCTTCGAGCGCCAGAGCCTGGAAAATGTCGAGATGGCCCTCGTTGCGCGCAGCATCAAGATGAAGCTCTCCCCTATCGTCGATATTATCGTAGCGACGGGAACCTGTCTGATGCTCGGTTACGGCGCGCGCCTGGTACTGGCGGGCCAACTCACGCGTTGGCGACCTGGTCGTTTTTCTGAGCTACCTGGGCAAAATGTATAAGCCCATGCGTGACCTTTCCAAAATGACGGACACGGTCTCAAAGGCAGCGGTGGGATTCGAGCGGATCCACGAAATTCTGGAGACCGATAGCGGGATGCGTGACCAGCCGGGCGCGCGCCGCGCCGCGGCACTTCAAGGGCAAAATCGAATTTGACAAAGTTTCGTTTGGGTACAACCAGGACCAATTGATCCTGAAAGATATAAGCTTTCGAGATCGAGCCGGGCCAGGTCGCGGCATTCGTCGGCCCGACGGGGAGCGGCAAATCGACCATCATCAGCCTGGTTGCGCGCTTCTACGATCCCGTCTCCGGGGAAGTCAAAATCGACGGGACAAACATACGCAACTACACGATGAAATCGCTTCGCCAGCAGATCAGTTTTGTTTTGCAGGAGACGCTTCTGTTCCGCGCACCCATATGGCAAAACATCGCCTATGGCCGCCCGGAAGCCAGCCGCGCAGGAGATTATCCGCGCCGCGAAACTGGCCAATGCCGATGAATTCATTGCGGAGATGCCCGAGGGCTACGACACGATGATCGGCGAACGCGGCGTGACGCTCTCCGGAGGCCAGCGCCAGCGTATCGCCATCGCGCGGGCCGTTATCCGCAATACTCCTATCCTGGTTCTGGACGAGCCCACATCGGGACTGGACGCCGTGTCCGAGCAGGCCGTGTTCGAAGCCCTCGACCGTTTGATGGAAGGCAAGACTTGCATCGTCATCGCACACCACCTGGCAACGATCCGGCGCGCCAAAATTATCTTCGTGGTGAAGGACAATACTATTGTGGAGCGTGGCACCCACGACGAGCTGCTGGCGGCTGGCGGCCTCTATTCGGAGCTTTACGAAATTCAGTTTCGCAGGGAAGATCCCCAGGCGGCGGACACGCAAACAACTTAGTGCTCATTTCTCACAAGTATCTAATGGGACGGGGCACACCCTATAGCGCATGTGAATATTTTGGAGATGGGAGTTGTTCCCGAGCACTGCAAAAGCAGCCACAGATTTCACAGATTTCACTAAAATGATTTTATTTCTTTTGTGAAATCCGTGAAATCTGTGGCTGCTTTTTATTTTTGAAGCAGGCAGAAGGTTACACGCATGGAGGCATAATACTCTGTTCTGGACATAGAATTCAGAGTGCGGCATGGATTAGCTAAAGCTTCTTCAGCGCCTCGATGCGTTGCATCACGATCCGGGCATAGCCCTCGACCTCGTTGGGCGAGTAGCCGGCGGCGCGGAAGCAGTCACGGATCTGCTCGGGGGAAACTGGCCGAGCCGGTTGCCGATCCAGCGTGCGTCTGCGATTGGAATGCTCTTGCCCACACTCTCTATTCCTTCGTATGAAAGACGAAGTCCACGTATTCGGGCGTGACCTTTTGGATAAACTTGCTTTTCTCGTAGTCCTTCATCACGCTTTTGCTGCGGCCGAAGACATTGCCGGTGCTCCCGAGACTGGCGCCCAGGTCGCCCACCTCATAACGGGACACGCCGTCCACATCCACAATATCGTTGTTGATTTCTTTCATGTCCCAATTGTTGATGAGCGCCATCATTACTCGAAGGCCGTTGAACTCCCGTGTGCCGACAAAGGGATTTTGGTCCCAGCTCCAGTTATTCAATTTCTTCCCTTGCCCTTGGCGCTCCAAACGCGCCTCGCGGACAAGGCCATCGCCTGAGACATACTCCTGACCGCGGGAGAGCGGTTTCATTCCTTGCACGCGGATTTGCGGCCGGTAGTAGTCCTCATCAACAAAGTAACCCGCGGCCCACACGAGGCGCGTTGCAGCAGTTTCCGACTTCACCTCTTGGCCGAGTTTCACCTTCCACTTGGCGCCGTTTTCATCTTCGACATAAAACTTGGGCGCCGTTCCGCTCTTAGATTCCTCGATGAATTTAAAGTTGGTCCCCGGCTGGTGTGCTTTCCCTCCCGGCCCATTCAGGATGTCCAGAGCCGCAATATCGCCCCAGTCGCCCCACAGCGCGACTTTGGTCCCCGCCCATTGAGCGAAGGTCGGTAGCGCCAGAAACAGAATAAGAATGATGATGGGTAAGATCCTCTTGTGGTCTTGCATAACGCCTCCTTAAAAAGGATGCAGTTTAATTCCTCGATTTGCGGCGCAGATGTCGTGATCGGCAAACCTCGCTGCAAAA
The DNA here is from genome assembly GCA_963761825.1 of uncultured Acidobacteriota bacterium. GTDB lineage: Bacteria > Acidobacteriota > UBA6911 > UBA6911 > UBA6911 > UBA6911. The sequence continues at coordinate 80,307 of CAVXIH010000014.1, read as the reverse complement.
TAAGGCAAAGCGCTGAGCCATTGTTGCAGCCGGCAGCGCAAGCCAAACATTTTTATACCGCAGCACGGTTCGGGTGTCCGTCCGGTATTGCTCATGCACCTGATCAAAACTGCTCATGCTATATAACAAACCGGATCTATCATGTAGATGAGTCAAAGGTGTGGACTGTCTCCTGCTGATTCCAAATGCTCGACTTGACCACCTGGTGAAGCGCCCATGAAACTATTAATCCAACCTGACGATGGAATCGCGGCGCTGCTTTCTGGAATCAGAAGCGCCAGGAAAAGCATTGAAATCGTAATTTTCCGATTTGACCGCGCCGAGATTGAGGCGGGACTGAAGGCTGCAGTCGGCCGCGGCGTTACGGTGAGCGCGTTAATTGCCTACACCAACCGGGGCGGAGAGATTAACCTGCGCAAGCTCGAGATGCGTCTGCTCGAAATGGGCGTCGCCGTTTCGCGAACGGCCGACGATCTGGTGCGCTATCACGACAAGTTGATGATTATCGACCACCGCCTGCTCTTTGTCCTCTCCTTCAACTTTACCCACCTTGATATCGACCATAGCCGTGGCTTTGGCATCGTGACCAGGAACGCCAGGTTGACCCATGAAGCGGTGAAGTTATTCGAGGCGGATACCACGCGAAAACCCTATATACCAACGCTGGATACCTTTATTGTCAGCCCCGTCAACGCCCGCAAACTACTCGCCGCATTTATCCGCAAGGCCAAGAAGGAGCTTCTCATCTACGATCCAAAGATCGCCGACACGGAAATGCTTCGTGCCCTCGGCGAGCGGACGAAGGCAGGGGTGCAGGTCAAAATCATCGGCCGCGTCGGCAAGAGAAGCACCGGCCTGGAAGTCCGGAATCTCGTCAATCTGCGCTTGCACACGCGCACGATCATCCGCGACCGCCATCAAGCCTTCGTCGGCAGCCAGAGCCTGCGCCAGGCCGAACTGGATTCACGCCGCGAAGTCGGCGTCATTGTCCGTGAACCGAAAGTGGTGAACGGCTTAATCAAAACTTTCGAGGCGGATTGGGCGATAAAACCGGTCGCAGCGAAACAGCAGTCGGACATCCAACCCAAAACCCTCAAGAAGGCGATGAAAGCGCTGGTTAAGGAACTGTCGCCGCTGAATCCCATCGTGAAAGAAGCGCTCAAAGAGGCGGCGGCGGAGAACGGGAACTCGGATCTGAATCCGCAGGAAGTGAAAGAGACGGTCAAGGAAGCGGTGAAGGAAGCCGTGAAGGAAGCGGTCCAGGAACGTGTCGAAGAAATGGTGAAATAAAGCCTGGTTGCGATTTGCCCTGCACACCCGTCCATCATGCCCTGGACCGCATGTGCCACATTGAAGTCTCGGTAGTCCCACTTTTCGTCCGGGAGGATGTATGAAGCACCGAATCCAAATCACCTGCCTTCTCATGGGATTTTCCCTTTTGGCGTTTGTGGCGCCTGGCTTTGCGGGCCAGTCGCCGGCGCCGCAGGACAAGAAGGAGGCGCGCGACTTCAAGATCTTTACCGACCGCGTCCAGGCATACGTCAAGATGCAGAAGAACCTGGAAGCTTCGCTGTCGACCCTGAAGCCTACGAAGGACGCAGCGCAGATTGTCGAACACCAGCACGCGCTGGCCGCGAAAATTGCCGACGCGCGACGCGACGCACATCAGGGTGACATCTTCACTCACGAGGTGGCTGAGCGGTTCCGCAAAATCATCCACAGTGAATTTCATGGGCCCGAAGGCCGGGCGGCACGCCAGGCGATCCGCCAGGACGACCCGTCCAAGGTCATTGTTCGTCTGCATGTGAACGACGTATTCCCCGAAGGCGTCTCGTTGACAACCACGCCGCCGTCTTTATTGCTCAAGCTGCCTGAACTGCCCCAGGAACTGGCGTATCGGTTCGTCGGGCGCGACTTGGCACTGATTGATACTAAAGCACGTTTGATTGTGGATCTCATTCCGAACGCCATTCCTTGAGGCCTTCTATTATGCCGACTATGCGCTGCTCCACCTTCGTCTCCTGTATTGCTCTCGCCGCAATAAGCCTGTCGCTCTGCGCCCAGGATCTGACCCTGCCGCTGAAACCGGACTCGGTGCGCTTCGCGGTCATCGGCGACATGGGGACGGGAGAGAAGCCCCAATATGAAGTGGCCGAGCAGATGATTAAGGATCGCCAGAAATTTCCCTTTGAGTTCGTGATTGCGCTGGGCGACGACCTCTATGGCGGGAGCAACCCGAGCGACTACAAAAGCAAGTTCGAGCAGCCCTACAAGCTTTTGCTCGATGCGGGCGTAAATTTCTACGCGGTGCTCGGCAACCACGACAACCCCAATGAGCGGTTCTATAAGCCTTTCAACATGAACGGGCAGAAATATTATACGTACAAGAAGGGCAACGTCCGCTTCTTCGCGCTGGACAGCAATTACATGGACAAGCAGCAGCTCTCGTGGCTGGAGAAGGAACTGCAGAACTCAGGGTCGGATTGGAAAATCTGCTATCTCCATCACCCGCTCTATTCTTCCGCGGCCTTCCATGGCTCATCGACCGACCTCCGCCTTCTGCTGGAACCCCTGTTCGTAAAATACGGGGTGCAGGTCGTCTTCGCCGGGCATGATCACGTTTATGAGCGTGTGAAGCCGCAAAAAGGCATCTACTATTTCACCGAAGGAGCTTCGGGCTCATTGCGGAAGGGCAATCTGAGGAATAAGGGCCTGACCGCGGTCGGGTACGACCAGGACCGTTCATTCATGCTCGTCGAAATAGCCGGCGATGAGCTTTATTTCCAGACCATTTCGCGGACAGGGCTGACGGTTGATTCCGGGGTGATCCCGCGTGTGGCGAAGACCGCGGCCGCAGCATCCTGGCCGGCGTTGCGGGCGGGGCATGGCTATTTGCCTGCTCAGGCGGTGGTGAAAGCCATCGCCTTCTGAAAACGGATCCGATCCGTGATGGTTTGCTTGTTACGTGTTTCCTTCATCAGGGGGATCACTCAGCAGACCTTCCATCAATTCTTGCTCGCAAAGTCGAGCAGCTTGTTGGAGCCATAGGGGTTGCGGAGCTTCAGCAGGGCTTTCTCTTCAATCTGGCGTATCCGCTCTCGAGTTACCTGGAATACTTCCCCGACTTCCTGCAAGGTGTATTCCCTCTCTGCTTCATTCAGGCCGTACCGCATGCGCACAATTTGCTGTTCACGGGGAGACAGCAGCTGCAGAGCGGAATTCATCAACTCTCGAAGATTATGATTCAGTACACCTTCGTCCGGTGAAACAGCGGTTTTGTCCTCAATAAACCTGTTCAACAATGCATCCGGGTTATCCCCGAGGGTTGCCTCCAGTGAAATAGGCTCCTGCGCAACCTGTAAAATATCCCTCACTTTTAAAACTGAGGTCTTTAGCTCCTTTGCAAGCTCAGGCATGGAATGCTTTCGCCCCAAACGCTTGGTAAGATCATTCGAGGCTTTCAATACCCGGTTCACGGCTTCTATCATATGAACCGGAACCCTGATGGTCCTTCCCTGGTCGGCAATTGCGCGCGAAATGCTCTGACGAACCCACCACGTCGCATAGGTTGAAAACTTGTTGCCCAGGCGGTAGTTGAATTTGTCCACCGCTCTCATAAGCCCGAGGTTTCCTTCCTGCACAAGATCCAGCATATCCAGTCCAGGATATGAGTATTTCTTGGCAATGCTGAGAACCAGACGCAAATTGGATCGCACGAATTGGTCTTTTGCCTGCAGCATTTCGGTCTTGTTTTCACTGATCAGCGCCAGGATTTTACGCAATTCGTCAACCTTCATCAGGCATTCTGATTCAAGTTCTTTTAGACGAGATCGAGCATGACGCAAAGGCATACGGTTCGATTCTTCAGGGCGCGAGAATACCCGGATTGCAGCATGGGCATCTTCCATCCGGTGCAAGGCATCTTCCACGCCGCCAATCAATCCGCTGATCTGGTTTTCGCTAAAGTCAATTTTCTGCAGTAAAAAGAAGATTGCTTTTCTGCTGATCTGAATTCTACTCAAATCCCCTTTGGACTTTCCCTCCGGCGACTTGCCTTTCCGGGATACTCTTCTTGCAAGCCTGTACTTAGCCTCCAGCTTTTCGAGACGAATCAGGACCTTGTGAATCTGCCGGTGACGAATCCGTGTGCGTTCTTCGAGGGGAATCTCGCTTTCGACTTCCCGCTTTTCCTCTATGCCGGATTGGGGCTCAACGGCAGGCGCACTAGCAGGGCCGAAGCTCATCCGCCATTTCCATTATCATGGATGACGTGATAGGTGTCAGGGATAGAAGCAAAAAGGTATTAAGCTTTGCAGATTCGATTTTCTTGGCTAAATACACTTCTTGTTCACGCGTAAGCAGCGGAATTTTGCTCAGGCTCCTGTAGTACATGAGGATGGGATCTGCCGAGGGAGTTGGCTGTTCCTCTTTCGCAATTGACCTGTTTTCGTTTGGAAAAGGTTCAAACGCGGCTTTGTCGATGTAGTTGACCCGCGTTAGTTTTGGGAATACCTCGGAAGTATCGGGGCTTTCGTCATTCAAATCGATTCGATTCGTAATCGGTTTCCTGCGGGATGCCTTCTTGCTCCAATTCGATCATGGTTCGTATTATCCTCAAAGATGAATGCTGGCGGCTATTACAGCATTAATTGCATGAATGCGTATATTCGAAGAAATACCTGTTTGCCCATAGGCAGTTAGACTCAGGCATTCCGCTCTGAGAGTCTGAATACGATGAGGGATCGGCGCCCCGGCTCCCGTTGATTCTTCTTGGTCGATGGGAGCCGGGCGCTTGTCTTGGACACCACTGTCGCAGTCTTTAGCGAAGCGACTGCATGTTGAAGATTGACCCCAAAATGGCGCCAAGGATTGCGTACTTGCCGTTCGAATAGCTGCCATAGTTATAGCGGTTGCCGTAGCCGTCTTCATAGCCACGACGGAAACCCTCGCGAAAGTAATAGTTGTATTCGCCCTGGGGTACATAATAACCGCTATAGCCGTAGTTCGCGTCCTGATAGGCATAAGAACTTTGGTAGTTGGAACGCCATCGATCCTGCCGGTCTGCCTGTCCGGCGCGGAACCCTTGCTCATACCCGTAGTTCACGGCCTCCCGAAGCATATTGGCGCCGTATTGATTCGTCTGGTAGTAGCGGCCGTCCCGGTAGTAACGATAGTTCGAGTTTGTGTAGAAATATGGATCATTGTCATAATCGTGTCGCTCGTTGCGGAGACGATTGTCCTGCTCACGCAAGTTCCTTAAATACTCTTGCTGATAACGATACTGCGCCGTGCGTTTTTGTCGCTGAAGATCTGCTAATTGCTGCTGCCATACACTCTGTCGTTGATCCAGATATTGACGGTATTGTGTCAGGCGCTGCTGCTGCTCCCTGATAAGCTGCTGCTGACGCTCTTGTGAGAGGCGGGCTTGCTCGGTACTGGTCTTGCTGGCGTTGTTGCTGGACGCGCTGATGCCAATCCTGGTCCCGCTGCCATTGTTGTTGCTGGGCCTGCGCCTGTTCTTGTCTTGCTGTCCTGGGGGAACGTTGCTGCCGCCCCACCCGGTCTTATTTCCCTTGTCCCAACCCGGAGGTCGGTCCTGGTTTTGTTGCGCCGTTCTCTGCTGTTGCTGGACCTGCTGTTGCTGCGCCCGCTGTTGCTGGACCTGCTGTTCCTGAGCATGCTGTTGCTGGACCTGCTGTTGCTGGGCCCGCTGTTGCTGGACTGTGCACTGCTGTTGCTGGGCCTGCTGTTGCTGAGCATGCTGTTGCTGCGCCCGCTGTTGCTGGACCTGCTGTTCCTGAGCATGCTGTTGCTGGGCCCGCTGTTGCTGGACCTGTTGTTCCTGGGCCTGCTGTTGTCTGAGCCTGCTGTTGCTGGGCCTGCGGTTGTTGCTGCTCTTGCTGGGCTTGCTGCTTGTTTCTGTGCCTGCTGTTGCTGTTGCTGTTTGCTTTTGCTGCTTTTGCTGCTTTTCCTGATCTTTCTGCTTGTTTGTGTCTTGCTGTTTTTGGTTTTGTGGTTGTTCCTGCGCGTTGGTTCGTATGCTCATTCCCACCAACGACACGGTAACGATTGCAGCCACCAACACTATCCGGTTCAAGATAGTTGCTCTCATTGTACCCCTCCTTAATAATCCGATCGCTCCTTGAAATGCGGCCCATCCGAAATGCCGGGCTGCGAGGAGCACAAAAGACAGGATGGGGAACATAACACCTTCCCTTTCCTGCCATGCGCCTCGTGATAAATCCCGAGACACTATATTTATATCTTTGAGTTACTTCGGTGTCAGTTCACTAGTGATCACACGCCTGGTCAAAACGGCTCATCACAGAGAAACCTGGCGAGGAGGGTCTGCTAAAATCCGGCTGTTACCCGTTTTGTTTTGGGGGCCCGGCGCTCGGGAGATTTATCGTTTGTACTCTCCTGATTTCCGGGTGAATGAGCATTCCCGTTATGCATGACGCCTCGGCGTGAGCAAATGTGACCGGAGCCATGAGCAATACTGAACTGACCGGCGGAAATCCCCGGGGTATAAAGACTGTGGGTTCTGATAGCTCTGGTCTTCTTGCTTGTATCGGGTCGGCTTTAGATGTCCGAAACCCCTGATGTTGCGAGCAAGTAGGGAGAGCACTAACAGGCGCCCTTGCAGAGATCGCGCGCCGGGCTTTGAGCTCAAATTGGCTGTGACCAATGATGCATAACGGGGAGCGACCTTTTAGGGTTTGCCTCCAAACACACAATGAGAGGTTTATCATGCCTATAATTAATCTATTGGTGGTTTTGATCGTGGTCGGCGTTCTGCTATGGCTTGTGAATAACTACATACCAATGGCGGGTTCAATCAAAAGGATCCTGAATATTGTCGTAGTTATTGCCGTGGTTTTGTGGCTTCTGAACGCTTTTGGAATTCTCAACTCCCTTTCCAATCTCCGCGTTTAAACAGAAGCAGATTCGAATGCCGATCATAAATTGGCACATCATGTTGCAGCAGCGACGATTGGCGCGCCGCGAAAGTCTGATTTCATCTGGATCCAGACTTCTGTGCCGGCACCTAATCAAGCGATGAGCACTATTGATCATACCTATGTGCACTATTGAACGGAAACGCGAATTCCACGGAAGTAGCTTTTAATATCTCAGTTCGCTCTCATTAAATGGGGAGGAGGCGATAATGGCAATTAAGAAAATCGAGCCCGCCGATTGGGAAGCCTGGCTCTCTGGACTCACCCGCGGAAAAACCGTCGTGGAATACGGCGCCGACCGGCGCATCTTCGATCAAGGACAGCCCGCGGATTCCATATTCTATGTTCGAAAAGGCAAGGTGCGGCTTTCGGTTATTTCACAACAAGGCAAAGAAGCGATCGTTGCCACGCTGAGCACCGGCGACTTCCTCGGCGAGGGGTGCCTTGCGGGTCAGCCGCTGCGCATGGCAACAGCCACCACGGTCACAGATTGCAATCTCTTCCGGATCGAGAAGCTGCTGATGCAGCGCGTGCTTCACGAGAAGCACGAGATCTCGGAATTTTTTGTTGCGCATTTGCTTTCACGCAATGCCCGATACGAAGCGGATCTTGTGGATCAGCTTTTCAACTCGAGCGAAAAGCGTCTGGCGCGGATCCTTTTGCTGCTCGCTCATTTTGGCAAGGAAAGCAGAGCCGAACTCGTGCTCCCCACGGTCAGCCAGGATAGCCTTGCGCAAATGGTCGGCACAACCCGGTCACGGGTCAGTCATTTTATGAATAAGTTCAGGAAGCTGGGCTTTGTCGATTACAGCGATAACGACGGATTGACGGTCCACAGTGGCCTGCTCAGCGTGGTTTTGCACGACTAGCGTACTGGATTAGTGAAAATCCGTGCAGACCCGTGGCCAAAATCTCGACTAACTGAGACCGGCAACTTCGGGTTTATGGCTGATTCAAGGCCTATGATTGGATGCTGAAAAGCCCAAAGCGTACCGGTTTTTCGATTCCACCACCTGCAGGTAACGGGAGTCGTGCGGGATGCATCGTGGAGACGGAATATCAATGATGGGATATTCCAAAACCTGTTCCCCACCCGAGCAATTGGGACAGATAATATTTCGTACTAGAAGCCAACAAGTTCCGCCTCGTGGTTTGTGGACCGCAACCATCGCCTGAGCAACCTGCTCCGTGCTATTCATCCAACCGCTCAGTTGTTCAATCCCATCCTCGCAAACAATTCTTATCTGATATTCATAGCCGTGGTTGTGCGCCATGTGTTTTCTCCTTAGCGCTGAATCGATTCGAATTCTAATTTCTCCCACCTAACTTTTATAAGATTTTGCAGGTTGCGACTTGAGTTGTCTGTTCCAAAGGGATCACCTGTCTGTTCAAAAAGAAACACCACTTCCTGCACTCCCTCCTAATCAGCTGATGAGCAGTATTGATCGCACAGGTGAGCTGTCCTGAACTGACGCGCGAAATGCCAAACGGTATAAAAGGTGGGTGATGAGCTGTCAGCCGAAACCTGGCAGGAGGCGAGCATTCGATGAACGAGCAACGGGTTCACGCATGCGAAGCAAGATTGAAAAATGGAAAGACCTCTCGATTTCAATAAGGCAGTTGATGCTAATTGGTTGAAATTAGTGTTTCAACAATTCAAAAAAAGGAGTTCAAAATGAATAGATTAAACTTTGGGGCAATGTTCGTCTGTTTAGCCCTCGTGGTCTTAACGTTTCCAGCTGGGGCGAAAGCCGATGACTGGAACAAAGCAACTTTGGTGACGTTCACTGAGCCGGTCGAAGTTCCGGGTGTAGGAGCTCAGGTTTTGCCGCCCGGCACGTATGTCTTTAAGCTGCTGGATCATCAATCCGACCGGAGCCTCGTTCAAATCTCGAACGAACGCCGGGATCATGTATTTTCAACCATTCTTGCAATTCCAAATTTCCGTGTGCAGTCGACCAACAAAACGGTCACGACGTTTACAGATAGAGGGTACGGCCAACCGCAAGCCCTGAAAGCATGGTTTTATCCTGGACTCAATTGGGGCTGGGAATTCGTATACCCAAAGACAAGAGCTATCGAATTAGCGAAGCTGACAAACGAGCCCGTCCTCGCGATGCCCGCAGAGCTAGCCTCGACACTTGTAGCGCCGATAAAATCAGCAGACGAACCGCAGGTAGTAGCCTTAAAGGCAGTGCAGGTCGAGGCGGTTAAGCCTACCGGAGAAGTGGTCGCAATGACTGAATTCGTCGAGCCCCCGCCGGTAGAAACAGCCGCGGTGCGATCCACAGACTTGGACAAGAGCTTGCCCCAAACAGCCAGCCCAGTGCCACTATTGGGATTGATTGGGTTTTTATCGATTGCCGCAGGCTTAGGTCTGTCCGGAATTTCGAAGCGGCTTTTTTAAGCGAGTAAGTTTGTGATGCCGTCAAGCGGGCCCTGGTACAAATGCTTGGGGCGCCTGATTTCGGCGGACCCAAGCGTGGAGGAACTGCAATTCGACTTTCCCGGGTGTGAAGGAGGGCAGGTGAATAGGACCTGCCCTCACCGGGGAAATGCCGAGCAACCAGTACTCCTTCAGCTACCAACCCACGAACACAAAGCAGGATGGAAGCTTTCGGGCAATACGCGTAACGGCCAAAGCGCAGGATGGCAGACGCCTGATTGTGCGTACCCGCGCCGGTTACTATGCGCCCTTGAAAACCCAACCATTGCCCATGATAGGGGTATCCCATGAAGATCCGATTTAGGCGGAGCATTTCTCTATTAACGCGAGAAAATCCGTGGATCCGTTGGAGCCGGTACCTTTTATTCGCCATCGGCATCCTTGCGCTGGGCTATGCGGGTTTTGCGCTGCTTGACGCGCGGCTTTATCAGGCCGATCAATCCCGGCGATTTCAGCAGGAATTGAAAGGATTGAAGCCGTCTATCATCAGCGGTGCCCCCCTGCATGCTTCCCCCATGTTTCCAGCGCAGGCAAACGAAAAATTAATGCTAGCTGAGCCTATTTACATAGCAGGCAGCAGCCGCACTCCATTGGGGCAAATCGAAATAAAAACCATCGGCCTTACGGCAATGATTCTGGAAGGCACCGATGCACGGACATTGCGCCGGGCGGTCGGGCATATTCCGGGCACCCCACTTCCGGGTCAGCGCGGGAACGTTGCGATCACGGGACACCGGGACACTTTTTTCAGACCGCTGCGCAATATCCGCAAGGATGATGAAATCAGGCTGACGACTTTAAGCGGATCCTATCGATATGCGGTGGACTCGATCAAAGTGGTCGAGCCCGAGAACATAAAAGTGCTTGGCGATTCCGAGGATTCAATTCTGACTCTGGTAACTTGCTATCCATTCTATTTTGTGGGCCCGGCGCCCAAGCGGTTTATCGTCCGCGCGCACAGGATCCCCGGGTAAGCCCCCTTAGCCGAGATGAGCAATTTTGATCGGGCGCATGAGCAGTAGAGAACTGACGCACGAAATGCCAAAAGGTATAAATGAATTCAGGAGCGCCCCAATTCCGCGACCCACTGGGCGCGAGACGCTAAAGTCCGCGCACGCTCCACGAAAACAGTCGGGTCTTGCATCACTTTCGATGTGATGTAGGACAAGAACTTTATGGAATCAATGGATTAAATTCAGCAACTAAGGAGAGATTTATGAAGCTAAAAAGACTTGGATTTTTGTGTATCGGTGCGGGAGTGTTGTCCGCAGGGATGTTGCTCGCGGGAGAGAGCGCAGCCGAGCGCTTGAATGCATCGACTATTGTTATGAAGGAGATCATGGCGACGCCCGACAAATCCATCCCCCAGGACCTGCTTCAGAGTTCCCAGTGCATCGTGATTGTTCCGGGAGTGAAAAAGGCCGCGTTTATCGTAGGAGCCGAATATGGCAAGGGTTTCATCCTGTGCCGCCAGGCTTCCGGAATTGACTGGTCCGCACCGGCCGCCATAATGGTGGAAGGCGGGAGCTTTGGTTTTCAGATCGGAGGCTCCGAGACGGACGCAGTCATGCTCGTCATGAACAAAGGAGGCGTTGAAAAGCTTCTTTCGAGCAAGTTCACTCTTGGTGCAGATGCTTCCGTAGCCGCGGGACCGGTAGGCCGATCCTCGTCGGCCGATACAGATCTCCAGATGCATGCGGAGATCCTGTCCTATTCGCGCGCGCGCGGATTGTTTGCGGGCATTGCTCTGGAGGGCGCAACGCTCCGGCCCGATGAAGGGACCAATAAAGAGCTGTATGGAAGCGCGGTAACCAATAGAGAAATCGTCACAGGCACGAAGACAAAGAAGTCGGCTGCAGGCACCAATCTGACTGTGGCCATGAACAAGTATTCGCCTCGGAATAAATAGCGAATCGGTGGTCAAACTATTGAAAGCAGTATTTGTGTGGACGGGTCTTCAGAGACTGTCTCAAAACCGGCTCATTGAGCGGGCTTACAGCCCTTTTCTTATTTGTCGTTTCATTCCTAGGGCTTCGCCCTAGGCTGATATAGAACGCGCCTTCGGCGCTTAAACAGCTTTAAGATTAGAGGCTTAAAGCGCCGAAGGCGCGGTCTATACCAGCCTGGGGCGAAGCCCCAGGATAGGGTCGCAAAAGAAAATGAAGGGCTGTAAGCCCGCTCAATACGAGTTTTGAGACAATCTCTCCAGACCCGCCCGATGTGTGTGATCACGAGATCGGACGGCTCTGAGAGCCGTCCGCACAAAAATGCGAGGAAGCCAGCAAATCCTAAAGGTTGAACTCACTTTTTTTGAGAAGAGGAAATCATGTTTCAGATCAAAGGTCCAATTCTTGCTGCGATGGATCTCGATAAGGGATCCGAGGAACTCCTTCGCCAGGCGGACGCCCTTGCGCGTTCATACAAGGTTAAACTTTCTGTCTGTCATGTCCTTCCCGAAATTTTTGCAGTGCAGCCCTTGTTTCCTCAACTGCATCTTGATGACGCGCTGAAGTCGTATGACCTGGAGGCTTCGGTCCGCGACGCTCTTCTGAAGCGCATTCGAACGGTGACGGATCGGGAGCCGCCCCAAATAGAGATCGAGATTGAACAGGGCACCGTGCACGCGGGAATACTCCGGGCTGCCGATAACATCGGGGCAGGAGCCGTGGTCGTCGGGGGAAAGGTAGATCACAGCGGTCTGCACATTCTGGGCAGCGCTGCGGAGCATGTCGTTCGCTACGCGAAGTGTCCCGTTCTTGTGGCGCGGCACTCGCCGGCGGGAAAGATACTGGCCGCAACCGACTTTTCCGACCCCGCACTCCCGGCCCTTGAAGCGGGCGCAGCTGAAGCACGGCATCGCAAGGCCGACCTTGCTATCATTCATGCTATCGATCTGTTCCCGGTGATGAGCCCATTTTATGGAGAATTCTATAGCGATGGCATGCCTCCCATGGATTTCAGCGACCAAATGAGAAAAACCTGGCAGCAACGGCTTGATGAGTGCGTGCATCGCTTCAGGGCCAAAGGCGGTGGCCTGCTTCCCGATGGACCGGCGGCCGCGGCAATTTTGAGCGCGGCGGCGGACCTGCCTGCACAGCTGCTCGTCATGGGCACTCATGGCAGGACGGGGCTAAACCGCATTATGGCTCTGGGCAGCGTTGCAGAAGAGGTTGTGCGTGCCGCGCCATGCTCCGTTCTGGTAGTTCGATTAGCCTAGGAGTCTGTCGCAAAACTTGCATTCATCCGCTTTGTTGGATTAGTTTGTTTGGGAGTGGGACAGGTCCAGCATGAAAGCAAGTCCTTATGCAGGGAAGCCGGCCGAAGCATCAATGCTGGTGAACATACCCAGACTTGTCGCGGCCTACTATACCGAGGCGCCTGACCCGTCAGTGCCGGAACAACGGGTTGCCTTCGGCACCTCAGGACACCGTGGCTCCTCCTTCGACAAGGCTTTCAATGAATGGCATATCCTTGCCATCAGTCAGGCCATTTGCCTATACCGGGAGCAGAAGAAGATCGACGGCCCGCTGTTTCTCGGTATGGATACGCATGCCCTTTCGGCGCCGGCTCTTGCAAGCGCGCTTGAGGTGCTGGCGGCAAACGGGGTAGAAGTGATGATCGCGCAGGGGGACGAATACACCCCAACCCCTGCCATTTCCCACGCAATTCTCACGTACAACCGCGGGCGCAAGACAGGACTCGCCGACGGAATCGTTATCACACCCTCGCACAATCCGCCCCAGGACGGCGGATTTAAATACAATCCTCCAAGCGGCGGGCCGGCGGAATCTGGCGTCACTGCCTGGATCGAGGCCAAGGCAAATGAGTTTCTTGAGAATGGCCTTCTGAGTTTGAAGCGGATTCCTTTCGAAAAAGCTCTTCGCGCCCCCACGACGCACCGGCATGACTATCTCAATACGTACATTGCGGATCTAGCCAACGTGATCGACATGGACGCTATTCGCGCCGCCAAAATCAGCATGGGCGCCGATCCGCTCGGAGGCGCCGGGGTTCACTACTGGGGGCCGATTGCCGAACGCTACGGGTTGAATCTCACAGTGGTGAACGAGGCCGTAGATCCCACCTTCCGTTTCATGACTTTGGATTGGGACGGCCAGATCCGCATGGACCCATCCTCGCCGTATGCGATGCAGAGGTTAATCGATCTGAAGGATCGCTTCGAGATCGCATTCGCCTGCGACGCCGACCACGACCGACACGGGATTGTCACTCGAAGCGCGGGATTGCTTCCGCCCAATCATTACCTTTCCGCTGCAATCTTCTACCTCTTCCAACACCGGCCGGGATGGCACACAGGGGCGGCTGTGGGCAAGACTCTGGTGAGCAGCCAGATGATCGATCGTGTAACTGCAAAGCTTGGCCGCAAACTCTATGAGGTCCCGGTCGGATTCAAGTGGTTCGTTGAAGGCCTGCTCGACGGCTCACTGGGCTTCGGGGGCGAAGAGAGCGCAGGTGCGTCTTTCGTCCGGCTGGATGGCAGCGTCTGGACGACGGATAAAGACGGAATTATTCCGGCTTTGCTCGCGGCAGAGATAACGGCGCGGATGGGCCGCGATCCCGGCGAGATCTACCGCGAACTTACTCGCGAGTTCGGTGAGCCGCTATACGACCGAGTGGAGGCGCCGGCCACACCGGAGCAAAAGGAATTGCTGAAGAAACTCTCACCGCAGCAGGTTCGGCTCACAGAATTGGCCGGCGAAAAAATCCAGACCATCCTTACCCGCGCACCGGGCAACAGCGCACCCATCGGCGGCTTGAAAGTAATTGCGAAAAGCGGATGGTTCGCAGCGCGTCCGTCCGGGACCGAAGACATCTACAAGATCTATGCAGAGAGCTTCCGCGGAACCGATCATCTGCACCGCATCCTTGAAGAGGCGCAGGCAATCGTCAGCGACACGCTTGCGGCACCGCCGCATAGCCTGAGTTCCGTCTCGTCATCAGCAATGCCTTGCGGCTGTGGAAAGTTAGACTATGATTTCTAGCTCCCTCAAGATCCAAGCACCTCCCATCGCCGAACATCCAAAGGGCGAAGCCTGGCACCTGCGGTCTGCCGAAGAGGTGCTGGCCGGTCTCGGTTCCGCAGCAACCGGACTGTCTGCGCAGGAAGCGGGGACAACGCCTCGCGGCTGACGGCCCGAACGAGCTGAAAGAAGGCAAACGTACAAATCCGCTCCAGATTATCCTCGGCCAGTTCAAGAGCCTCATCATCTGGATTCTTATCGCGGCCGGCATCATCTCCGGCGCGCTAGGCGAAGTGGTGGACGCCATCGCGATCCTCGCCATCGTCGTTCTTAACGCCGCCATCGGCTTCTACCTGGAGTTCAAAGCGGAGAAGTCCATCGCAGCGCTCAAGAGGATGGCAGCGCCGCAAGCGAAGGTGCGGCGCGACGGACAAGTCTCGTCGATTCCTGCCTCGGGAATCGTCGCCGGCGACATCCTCGCGCTGGAAGCCGGAGACCTGGTCCCGGCTGATGCCCGGCTTCTGGAGGCAGCATCGCTCAAGTGCATCGAGTCCGCGCTGACCGGCGAGTCGGAGGCAGTGACGAAGCAGCCCGAGACTTTGGAACAGGGCGACATCCCGCTCGGCGACCGCGAGAACATGGTGTTCATGGGCACAAGCGTCGCGGCCGGCACCGGACGGGCTGTCGTCGTGGCCACGGGGATGAAGACGGAGCTGGGCCGTATCGCCGGTCTGATTGAAGAGGCGGGTGCGGAGGAGAAGACTCCGCTTCAGCAGAAACTCAACTCGTTCGGGCGCATCCTCGTCTGGGCGGCGCTGGGCATCGTCGTGCTGCTGTTCGGGTTGGGATTGCTGCGCGGGACGAAACCCTTCGAATTGTTCATGACCTCGGTCAGCCTCGCTGTGGCCGCCGTGCCGGAAGGTCTTGCCGGCCATCGTCACGGTTGCTCTCGCGTTCGGGGTGTTGCGGATGTCGCGCCGCCGTGCCCTCGTGCGCAAACTGGCCGCGGTCGAGACGCTCGGCTCAACCAGCATCATCTGCACGGACAAGACCGGCACCTTGACCGTCGGCGAGATGACCGTGCGCGCGCTTTACGTCGCGGGGATAAACTATAGCGTCACCGGCGAAGGCTACGGGCCGGACGGTGAAGTCCGCTTCGAAGATAGGAAAGCGGAAGGACCGCACCTCGGGCCGTTGCGCGAACTAGCCACCATTCTCCTCGGCTGCAATAATGCACATCTCCTCATCGGGAAAGACGGGACGTGGAAAACCGTGGGCGATCCCACCGAGGGAGCATTATTGGCGGCCGGTGCCAAGGCCGGCGGTGACCGAAAACGCATCGAGAAAGAACTTCCGAAACAGCACGAATTCCCCTTCGACTCCGACCGCAAACGGAGTTCCGTCATTCGCAGGATGCCCGACGGAAAGCTCCGCGCTTTCATCAACGGCGCGCCTGGCCCGTTGCTGGATCGCTGCACTCACCTTTACACCCGCGAGGGAGTCCGTCCCCTGACCGCACCGGACCGGGAGCGCATCCTCGCACAAAACTCCGTGATGGCGACGGCAAGCCCTGCGCGTGCTCGGTTCGGCTTGGCGCGACCTGAACAACGCTCCGCCCGCCGACATGACCGCCGATCTGTGGAGCTCGACCTCGTGTTTGTCGGTTTGACGGGGATGTATGATCCGCCCCGGCCCGAGGCCAAAGACGCCATTGCGAAGTGTCACGCCGCCGGCATCCGCGTAGTAATGATCACGGGCGACCAGCCGGATACCGCGATGGCTATTGCGCGGGAAATTGGCCTCGCTTCAACCGACGAAGTGGCCATTGCGGGTGTCGAGTTGGACAATACTGTCCGACGATGCACTCCGCAAACGCGCCGCTAAGATTGCCGTTTACGCCCGCGTCACCGCAGAGCACAAACTCCGCATCATTCGCGCCTTGAAAGCCAATGAAGCTATCGTGGCCATGACCGGCGATGGCGTAAACGACGCCCCGGCCATCACAGGCGCTGACATTGGCATTGCCATGGGGAGAGCGGGAACGGAAGTCACCAAGCAGGCGGCGGACATGATCATCACCGATGACAACTTTGCCACGATCGTCGCTGCTGTCGAAGAGGGCCGGGGCATCTACGACAACATCCGCAAAACGCTTCAATACCTGCTGGCGGGCAACACCGGAGAATTGCTGCTCATGACCGTATGCGTAATCATCGGGCTGCCGACGCCGCTGCTGCCCATTCACCTGCTTTGGATTAATCTCGTCACCGACGGCTTGCCCGCACTCTGCCTGGCCACCGACCCCATCGACCCTGACGTTATGAAACGCCACCCGCGCCCCCGATCTGAGCGCATTACGAACCGCAGTTTCCTCCGCACGATGTTCTTAACCGGCTTCCTCACGGCGGGCGTCGCGTTCGCGGTTTACTTCCAGGTGCTTCAGGACGGGGACCACGGAAACGGCCCGCGCTTCCGCCTTCGCCGTCCTGATCTTTGCCGAACTCTTGCGGTCCTTCGGTGCACGCAGTGAAACCCAGCCCATCTGGCGCATTTCCCTGTTCACGAACCGTCAACCTTGTCATCGTGGTGGCCATCTCTTTCGGCATCCAGATGTGGAGCCAACACAACGCGGCGTTGGGCCGCTTTCTCAAGACATCATACATGCCGTTTGCCGATTGCTTCCTGCTGCTCGCCTTGGGCTCTATTCCGCTCATAGTTCTGGAGATGGTGAAGGCCGTTCAGCGAATCCGGCGGCAAAACACAACTCAATCAAAAGGGATGGAAAGGACATGAGCATGACAACAAATATCCCGCAACTCACCCAACTCGCGGCATGGCAGGCCCTCGAAGCCCATTACCCGAAAGTCCGGGAACTGCATCTTCGAAAGCTCTTCGCGGATGATCCGCAGCGCGGAGCGCGCATGACAGTCGAGGCCGCCGGCATCTACTTTGATTATTCGAAGCACCGAATCACGGACGAAACACTCAGGCTCCTTTTGCAGTTGACGGAGGAGTCTGGTTTGCGGGCTCGCATCGATGCCATGTTCCGAGGCGAGAAAATCAACGTCACGGAGAAGCGGGCCGTTCTGCATGTGGCCCTGCGAACCCCCAAAGGGCAATCCATCGTCGTGGACGGCGAAGACGTCGTGCCTCAGGTCCACGCCGTGCTCGACAAAATGGCCGACTTCTCCACCCGCATGCGCAGCGGGGAGTGGAAAGGCCACACCGGCAAGCCGATCCGCAACATCATTAATATCGGCATCGGCGGATCTGATTTGGGTCCGGTGATGGCCTACGAAGCATTGCGACATTACAGCCAACGCGACCTGACCTTTCGTTTTATCTCCAACATTGATGGAACGGACTTTGCCGAGGCCACCCGCGACCTCGATGCCGCGGAGACACTGTTCATCATTTCGTCCAAAACCTTTACGACCCTGGAGACGATGACCAACGCGCACACGGCCCGCGATTGGACTCTCAAGGCTTTGAAGCATCCCGCTGCTGTTGCCAGGCATTTCGTCGCGGTCTCGACTAACGCCGGGGAAGTAGCCAGGTTCGGCATCGACACCGCAAATATGTTCGAGTTTTGGGATTGGGTCGGCGGGCGATATTCAATGAACTCGGCGATTGGCCTTTCAACGATGATCGCCATTGGCCCCGAAAATTTCCATGCAATGCTCGATGGTGCCCACCAGATGGATGAGCATTTCCGCACTGCCCCATTTGAGCGCAACTTGCCGGTGCTCATGGGGCTTCTGGGCCTCTGGTATAACAACTTCTTTGGTGCCGAGACCTTAGCGGTTCTTCCCTATGAGCAGTACTTGAAACGCTTCCCGGCGTACCTCCAGCAGTTGACGATGGAGAGCAATGGTAAGCGCATCATGCTGGATGGGACTGAGGTCAAGTACCAAACAGGGCCAATTTACTGGGGCGAGCCGGGCACCAATGGTCAGCATTCTTTCTACCAACTGATTCATCAGGGGACCCAGCTCATCCCCTGTGACTTCATAGGATTTGTTCAGCCCCTAAACTCTCGGCCGCCATCACGACTTGCTCATGGCCAACATGCTAGCCCAGGCAGAAGCGCTGGCTTTTGGTAAAACGCCGCAGGAGGCCCTGGCTGAGAGCATTCCAGCATGGCTGGTGCCACACCGATGCTTTGAGGGCAACCGTCCGTCCAGCGTGATTCTCCTGGAGCGGCTGACTCCGGCGGCACTGGGGAAGCTCGTCGCACTGTACGAACACAGCGTGTTCACGCAAGGTGCCATTTGGAGCATTGACTCCTTTGACCAGTGGGGGGTCGAGTTGGGGAAGGCTCTTGCCGCGCGCATCATCCCTGAACTTGAGAAGGGATCCAGTTGTCAGCTCATGCATGATAGTTCAACCAACACCCTGATCGGGCGCTACAGGAGGTCCGGCGAAGGACAGCTCTGGGCTACATCGATAAAATGTTCTATTACGTATCCTCAGGCAGAGCCGGAGGTTTACGGTCGCTGGCCCTTCAAAGGCATGCGCGTCAAGCTACGGATTTTTAGCGCTGAAAGCGCGATGCAGCACAGCCCAGGGTGAAGGCCGCGAAGCGGTCGGAACCCTGGGTTGAGAATGAAAGAGGGATTAGCCCTGAAAGGGCGATGCAGAAAACCTGCTCCGCCCTTTCAGGGCTAATTTTAATCTTGCTTTGAAACCCAGGGTTCCAGAGCTTGCTTCGCGCGCTCTTTCACCCTGGGCTTTGCTGCATCGCGCTTTCAGCGCTTCCCTTTAGCTTGACGCGCATGCCTTTGATGGGCATGCAACCGAATTCTCAATAAGCCGTCTACGACCACGAGCGCGTCAACGTAAACGTGAAGGTTGACGTGCTCGTGGTCGTAGATGTAGTCGGCTTTTCGAATCAATGAAAGGCTGCTCTATCTACCGACCACAAATCAATCAGCAGGGGACCGCGTCAGCAGGGGATCGAACATGCTCCCGAAAATGTTAAACTCTTGCTTTCTCCCCGGCAGAGCCGGGGATCTCTTAACAGATTAGGCAGGATCCTTATCATTCCAATTGTATTGGGTGTCGCGTGAAAGCAAATGCGCGATAAACAATTCCGAGATGTCTTGCTGTTCGTGCAGCATGCGCATCATCAGCGACTTATTAATCCTGTCAAGAGTGCAATCTGTCATCGCGACGGCCGTTGCTGTACGCAACGGTTGACCTGCGAGGCATCCCTCACCGAAGAACGAACCGGCGTCCAGGATGGCGACGGTCGCCTCCTTACCCTGTCTGGGATGCAACCATTAGCTTCACTTTGCCTCGCCGGATGTAGAACAAGGAATCCGCAGGTTGTCCTTGATGGAATACGTTGTGGCCCATGCCGCATTTTATAACGGTCTTCCCACGGGAAATGCCATTGCGCAGAAATTCCCAATCGACCGTGCCGATTTTCTCTTGGACTCTCCCGACTTTGTTCCGATCCTTGCCTTCTAAGGTGGGGTCTTTCATCGGTTTCCCCAACCGCTCCTTAGCCTTTCGCTTTGCCTCATTCTTGGTTCTTGATTGCATGATGCTCTCCTCTGCCATGATACAGAACCCGATCAGCCGTAAGTCTCGCTGCCGGGGTAAAAGTTCTCGGCGGTCGGTGCCGTCAATGACAGCAAGCGTTTCAACCCGGATCCGCAGCTGGCGCGGACTTTCGCCGATCTTCCTGAGAGGAAGCATCTAATTGCATGACCGTTCAAAGGGTGAAATCTGCCTGAAAGACGCGGGCACAACTGCCGCTAGCCCGCCGGATCCTTTTGGCGCGTTGCTTTTACGCCCGTCAGAACTCCCAGGCCCAATAGTACGATTGCACCCACGACAATCCAGCGCGCAGGCACATGCAGCAAATAGGCGCCGTAGGTTAACCCGCCAATCACGAGCATGAATCCAATGGAGTAAATTCCAAACGACATAGCATCTCCTCCTCGACAAATAAAACACAGGGCCATGCGCCCCAGCGCGAGTATCCGGCCCCTAAGCGCTAAACCTCTTATTGCGGATGATCATGAATGTCATTCAACGTTGCGCTCTCAGTCCATATGCACCGCTGATTCCGCCGCGTCGTCCTTAAATATCATCCAAGGCTGCGCTCTCAGTCCTCATAGGCGCCGCTGATTTCGCCGCGTCATCCTTAATCGCATTGGAGAGCGGCAATCCGTTCGGACATAGTTCACGGCAGCCTCCCCAGTCGAAGAAATATCCTGCGCTCCCGTCCTCTCCAGGATCTCCTTAGCGCGCTTCGTCCAGTCGGCATTATCCGAATGCACCGAGAGGAGGATTCCGCCTTCCTTTACTCGAATTTCGTAGCGCTTGGCTTCGTGTTCGGAAATCCCCAGGCCGATCAGGGCACCCGTTATCCCGCCGGCCGCACCGCCCATGCCCATACCGGCCAGGGCCGCCATTATAGGACCGGCGGCGATAAAGGGGCCCAAACCCGGTATCGCCAAAGCGCCGATGCCCACCAACCATCCCAGTGCGCCTCCCAGCACAGCACCGGTTCCCGCGCCTACGGCCGCGCCCTCTGGAAACTTGGTGCCTTTGTCATGAGCGAATTCCTTGGAGCCTGCTTTTTGCGGAAATAGCACGGAAATATCCGTATTCCTAAATCCTGCTTCCTTTAAGACGTCGACGGCGTTCTCCACGCTTGAATAATTCGTGTAAATACCCAGCACTGCCTCTTTTTTTTGAGCCATACGGCACTCTCCTTTTATAACTGTATGATCTGTTTGCCCTGCCTGACCTTCATTTCGCCGGCAGGGGTACGAGCCACAAGGACCAACCGGCAAGCCATGTCATTACAGCCTCTGTTTTGTTGTCCCGGTTGAATTGGGCAGGGTTGGCTTTGGTGACGTCCCCCGTTCCATCGGTCCTCAGTGTTTATTTATACGCCGGGGTGGGTGGCCTGTCTGTTCGGCAATGCTCATAGAGCTGATCAATAGTGCTCAGGCCTGTGAGCCATACTGAACTGACCCGCCCAAAGCTTCACGGTATAAAGGATCCATACCTCAAGATGCCTGCGATACAAGGCGGGTGGCGGATGCCAGCCCGGTTGCGAGGTAGAGTTTGAAAAGACGGAGCGCTCAATGACGTTCTACTTGATGGTCTTTATGGTCGCAATAGCATTCGTGGGCGGCACGGTGATTCAAAGTGACCGGCATACGAATCCGTTTGTCTTTGTGAAAGACAGCATGATCGCGTTCTTTGAGTGGATTGGCGACTTGGGAATCTTTTGTGGGCGTCTGGCGCGAGTGGCCTTTGTTTCTCCCCATGAAGGGCGGGAGCTTCTCCGCCAACTCGAAGCGGTGGGACCGAAATCATTTATGCTGGTTGCGCTTGCGGGCGCCGCAACAGGAGCCGTTCTTTCTCTGCAAACGCGCGATAGCTTGACCCGGATGGGTGCCGGTTCCTTGCTTCCCTCCGTCATTGTGTTCTCCATCATCACAGAGATGGGACCCGTCATCACGGGCTTGATCGTCAGCGGGCGCGTGGGTGCAGGAATCGGCGCGGAGATCGGTTCGATGAAGGTCACCGAACAGATTGATGCAATGGAGGCCTCGGCCGTCAACCCCTACAAATTCCTGGTGTGGACCCGCGTGTTAGCGTGTGTCTTGATGTTGCCCCTGCTCACGTTGGCGGCAGATTTATTCGGAATTCTCGGAGGCTGGGTTGTCCATGCGCTCATGGAGCCGATCTCGCTCCGTCTCTTCATTGAGAATGGCTTCAAGACGGTGGCATTCAATGATTTTTTTCCGCCAACTTTCAAGACCGCAATCTTTGGCTTAATCATCGGTCTCGTAGTCCTCCTTCCAGGGCATGCGCACACAGGGAGGCACTGAAGGCGTGGGACGTTCCGCCACCAGCTCAGTAGTTCTTTGTTCACTCTTCATTATTCTGGCCGATGTCGTGCTGGTCCGAATAATTCAGGTGCTTTTTCCATGAAAAATAACGGCGAAAATAACGAGCCTCAAAACAATGAACCGGCCGTTGTAATTCAGGATTTACGCAAGTCCTTCGGCCCACAGAAGGTGTTGAACGGAATCGGCCTGACGGTTGCTAGCGGTGAAACGGTGGTCGTGTTGGGACGAAGCGGTACGGGAAAGAGCGTCCTATTAAAACTGTTGATTGGCCTGCAAAAAGCAGACTCCGGTTCCATCCGCATCCAGGGGCAGGAAATAACCACTTTACATTTCAAGGATCTAAACCAAGTCAGGATAAAGATAGGATTCTTGTTCCAGCAGGCCGCACTCTACGACTCGTTAAGCATTGAAGAAAATGTCGCCTTTCCCCTGGACCGGCACTCAGACCTCCGGCGCGCGGATCGAAAAGAGCAGGTCCATTCGCTGCTCGAGGCAGTCGGGATGGAGCAGCATGGAAAGAAGTTCCCGTCGCAGATCTCCGGAGGGATGAAAAAACGCGTTGGATTGGCGCGCGCCCTGGCCCTGGAGCCTGAAATCATGCTCTTCGATGAACCGACGGCCGGGCTCGATCCGATTACCGCTGCCGAGATCAATCAGTTGATCCTCGGCTTGCAGGAAAAACGCAAGATCACATCGATTGTTGTGACTCATGATATTCGCGGCGCCAGGACCGTTTCACACCGGCTCGTTCTGTTGAATGAAGGAAATATCGTGGCGCAGGGAACTTTTGAAGAACTCAAAAAGAACCAGAATCCGTTCGTTGCTCAGTTCTTGTTGGGCGACTCGTAGGGGGGGCATATGTCCAGAGCGTTTTGGGTAGGGATTTTCATTGCGGGCACGTTGCTCATTCTGGCCGGCGGAGTTTTCTTGATTGGCCGTACGGAGTTTCTCTTTAGTTCAAGGTATCGGCTTAAGGCCGAATTCTCAAATGTGGTTGGGCTGGTTCAGGGCGCCGAGGTGCGAATCGGGGGCGTACGCCAGGGGACCGTAGGGGACATCGCTCTCCCAAAGCGGCCCGGCGACAAGGTCATTGTCTCGGTTGATTTGAAGAACGCGACACGGAACATCGTCAAGAAGGATTCCACGGCAGCCATCAAGTCGGAAGGGCTTTTGGGCAGCAAATATGTGGAAGTTTCGTTCGGATCGAATGACGCGGAGAAGTTAAAGGATGGAGATACCATCGCGAGCGAGGCTCCGCTGGACATCTCGGATCTGATCAAAACTTCCAGCGAAGTTCTGGACTCGGCCAAGAATGCGATGCAAAATATCGAGTCCATTACGGCCAAGGTGGATCAAGGGGAAGGCACCATCGGATCCCTCATCAACGATAAGCGGATGTACAATCAGGCCAGCGCGGCGACAGCCCAGGCGCAGGCCGGCGCGATGGCATTTGATGAGAATATGCAGGCGCTCAGCCACAATTTCCTTTTGAAGGGATTCTTCAACCGCCGGGGATACGAGAATTCGGCCGATCTTGCCAAGTACGCAGTCTCACAGCTGCCGGCGGGACCGCCTATCAAGACATTCGTTTATGCCGGCGATATGATTTTCGACAAGATAGACTCGGCGAAGCTCAAGAATAAAAAAGCATTGACCGAGGCTGGGAAATTTCTGGAAGCGAATGCCTTTGGCCAGGCAGTGGTGGCTGGTTATTCAGGAATGAAGGGTGATTCGGGAAAAAACAAGGTTCTAATGCAAGCCCGGACGATGGTTGTTCGCGAGTACCTCGTTCAAAACTTTAAACTGGACGACACTCGCCTGGCGACCATTGGCATGGGCGAGAACAATGAGAGTGGCGACAGCGGCAAAATTGAAATCATCATCTATCCGGCCGGCAAGAATGCGCCTCCGGTTCAAAAGAAGGGCGCCGAGAAACACTGACTCGGCCTTTCCTATGGCAAGGAACAAAATAATGACAGAGAGTTCAAAACTGGACTGGCTTTGCAGGGCATCACTATCAATGGCTTTCGTCGCGCTCTTCGCAATCGGGCAATGTATGGCTCAGAATCCAGTCGGTGCGCCTGCCCAAAGTGGCTCCGAAGCGCTGAAGGAGCCGGAGATTCCGGCGGCGATCAACCAGCAACCGGATACGAACGTGCCCGGCTCCACGGCTACTCAGGCCAATAAGGCCAACTCAATGACGGATCGCGTCAAGGACCGCGGTCGGAAGTTTCCGGCGCGCGACAATTGGACCATCATTGAGATCGTCAAACATGTTAGTGGCGTATTCGGAGGATTGGAGCAGGGTGCGGGGCCCGGCTTCGGTATCGAGTTGACGACTGCAGATTCTATTCCGGGAATAGAATTTCGGGCCACGATGCTGACTTCCGACAAGCTTTACAGAAGGTTCGAGGGAGAAGCTTACATACCAAAAATTATCGACGAGAAGACACATGCCGACTTTTGGTATGGCTATCTGCGCAGGACCGAAGATAACTTTTTCGGCATTGGCGCATCTACGCCGCTGAGCGCCAGAACAAATTTTGATGTCGAACGGCGCGGCGCTAATGGCGGACTCTACCGGGACTTCACTGAAAATATTCAGGCAGGCATTTATGTCAGTTACATAAACAGCGATGCTTACGGTGGCCAGAGCAGCGAGTCCCCCTCCATGGATACCGTCTTCTCGGGCGATCCCTCGGTAACACCTGTCACTCTATGGACCCCCGGACTTCATTCCGGTTCCAAAGTAATTGCCTATGGACTGTTTGGAGAATATGACCGGCGCAACTATGAATACGGACTGACAAAGGGATTCTATCTCTACGGACGGTTCTCTTCGGTTGACGGGCTGGATAAGGGAAATAGCATATTCTCCGACTACGGCTGGTTCGACAGCCAGATCGACGCCCGCGGTTACATCCCGCTCTTTTCAAACAAGACTTCACTCGCAGTGCGCGTGGCCACGAACTTAAGAAGCTTAAAGGGCGGAAGTCAGATTCCTTTCTATGACATGTCTTTCCTGGGGGGATTCAATTATGTTCGCGGATTTGATACCTACCGATACCGCGGCAATAATGCACTGATTAGCAACGTGGAGCTGCGGCAAACCGTGTACTCTTTTAAGAAGGAGCATCGCGGTATAGACCTGATCGGCTTTGGCGATGCGGGACAGGTTTGGGGCGACAACCGCTCCACTACGGACCCGACGATCTTGGACCATGCCAGCTTTTCATCTCGAAACTGGAGAGCGGGCATTGGAGGAGCCATCCAATACCGCCATACAAAATCGCTGACGGTCCGCTTCGACGTGGCGACCAGCCAGGATGGTCAACACGGCGTACTTTTCGGTCTCACGCGGGTTCTGAGCGGCACGAGCGGGTCAAGCCCGGCCGGCTGGGCCAGGACGCACCATGTCGGACTGGATAGCATCCCTATACGAACCCCAGTACAGGAGCAGTGCGTTGCGTGTCGGACTAAGCAGCCTTGAGCTATTCATCGTGAGAGTGATAAAACGGTGAATGCTAACGCCACTTCTCTCTAGTGAATATTTCAACGCACTACCTGCGCCAACGTGAGTATCCCCAACCTCCGCCACCAAGTAGAAACAACACCACCAAAATGATAATTAAGGTTTCCGTTGACATACCTCACCCCCAGATTATTCGTTAGCTTTTGTATGCTCTCTGCCTCGCAACCGCGACTTCACCATGATGAAAACCGCTGATGGGAGCACCTTGCTCCCACCTGGTATAGCGGGCATCGCAATGCACGTATCCCTTATACGCCGAAACGTCGGGCGCTTCAGTGCAGTATGGCTCACCTGCTGGGTCAATTTTGCTCATCACAGTTAGGGTTGATGGAAAATGCCAAGCAAAGCCAGTGGAAGCCGCAACGCAAGGAAAAGTGAAAATTCGACATTAGCGGATCAATCCCGCCAATCCATTGCTTCGGATTCCGATTTTCCATATCAGGGAGCTGCGTTCGGAACATCCGAATCGCGATAGAAAAAATAGCGCATAGCATTGAACATCGAATCCGACTGGCCCTCATACTGCTTCCTTGCCAGCCGCGTGTCGAGATTTTGCTTGTCACGAAGGCAGGTTTTGTGGTTTCTTCTATTTACTTGGAATATGCTCCTTTTAGATATATTGGCATTTCGCAAGTTCCTATTATGTCCAATAACGATAAATATTTCAGGCCTATTTTTCAAGTTCTCTCAATTTATCACGGTGGTTTAAGGAATCTTGAATCTTTCAAAGCGCTTCTTGCCGGAGTCAAAGCGGCACGCAAGCTTGCGCAGCTCACAGCTGTGATTTGGAGGAGAGGCCAAGAAGTGAGCGTGATCCCTCAAGTGCGAACCTGAGGACCCGGGAAAGCAGATGAACGGACGCATGGTTGTTTATATACATAGGTTATCAGCAATTGTCTTGTTGTTCTTTATAGTGTCGCCCTCCACGGCAAACGCCGGCGAGCACGACAATATGAGTAGCGCGACCTTTAACTGGGAGGGCGCCGCGACGCAGTCTCTCTATTTTCTGGGAATTGAACATGCACTTCGCCTGACGCAAGAAAAGACACGCAACGAATTGAAAGGCCCGTTCTTCCCGGACTGGAAAGAATCCGTTGCGGGACTCCATGGCTGGAGCGACGGCGGCTCCTTTTTTACCAACTATATCGCCCACCCTATGCAAGGCGGGGTTTCAGGATTTATTCAGATTCAAAACGATGCTCATGGGAGATCGCTGGAGTTTTCCGGTTCAAGAACATACTGGAATAGCCGCATGCGGGCGCTTGGGTGGGCCGCAATTTACAGCACGCAGTTTGAACTGGGACCGATTAGCGAAGCGACGATCGGAAACGTTGGAAAGAAGAAAGGGACTGCGGCCTATGTGGATCTGGTCATCACGCCAACCGGCGGGCTGGGAATGATCGTTCTGGAAGATGTCCTCGACAAGTACCTCTTGAAGAAACTGGAACAGCGTACGGTTGGTATTGGGAAGCGCAGGCTTTATAGAGTCCTCTTCAACCCGCAGCGCTCATTGGCTAATTTTCTGCGGGGCAAGGCTCCGTGGTATCGAGATTCACGCCCGATTCCATAGCTTTTCTGTCTGTGCATATACTGTTCCTTCACCCAAGCGCTGCGAGCATTGCGAAGCGTTTTGACTGCCCGGCCAGAGCCTGCTCGATGTCGTCGTCAAGACTCCTGGTAGAAGTACTGCTGATTTCCTCGACTTTTGCAGCCGCCCTGGAGGTTCTCCTGTAATCTGTCCTTCGACCGAATCCCGGCGGGAGATGGGTGCCGGTTCCTTGCTTCCCCTTTGCCTCCTACAAAATGGCAACGAGCAATATTGACCACGCGTCAGAGCAGTACAGAACTGACACAACTTTTAGCCCGAGCTATAAAGGTAAAGCGTCCAGCTGCCAGCCATGATGTAAGGGAGAAGTGTATGCGGCAAACAAATCATGTGGGTATTGTTTTTCTATCTTAGTGGAGCGGCATTCACATCGGCCCAAACCGTAAGCACAATTCCATCCATTAAAGCCATCATTGCCAGCATGACGCTGGCCCGGGCCGAGAATCAGGCACGCTTTCGTTCTTACATCGTCACTCGCGACTATGAGCTGTTTGGGAAAGAAAGAGCAAAAACAAAGTCCCAGGTGACTGCCGACGTATCCTTCGTTCCCCCAGCTACGAAAAAGTACACCATCCAGAAGGCCATTGGCGTCAGCTTCGGAGAGACACTCGTTCGTCGAATGCTGAAGAACGAGGTGGAAATTGCAAAGATTACGCCTCAACGGATTTCTCCCCGGAAATTATGATTTCCGCTTCATTCTCGAGGAAATTACAGGCGGGCAACGCAGCTATGTGCTCGAACTGATTCCCAAGCGAAAAGACAAGAACCTGCTGCAAGGGAAAATCTGGGTTGATGCCGGCACCTACCTGCCCCAGCGTATCGAGGGTGAGCCCGTCAAAACTCCTTCATGGTGGCTGCGGCGCTTGCACATCGAGCTTAGCTTCGGCGAGGTCGGCGGAATGTGGTTGCAGACGGCCTTGGAAGCCACCGCCACGGTCCGGATCCTCGGCCCCCACACGATAGTTTCGCGCGACGTAAAATATCAACTGAGCGATCTGGTTGCTGTCACTCACCTTCAGCATCAACATTAGCCCGCATTTCTTATGGGATTTCGTAGCGCAGGTAGATTTCTGATTCCGGATTCCGGATTCCGGATTGCTAATTGCGATGAGCAATCTTGACCTCCCGCATGAGCTGTACTGAACTGACACGAAATCTACCCCAAGGTATAAACACTCTCACTGTAGCTTAAGTTGCCGGAAAAGAAACAGAGGACTATCCGGCTCCTTAAAGCAAGAGACTGGAGAATCGCGAGATCGGTAGTCTGATAGTTTTCAGTGAAATCCCAGGAATCCCCGGCTTTTTCGGATTCCATGGATCTTTCATATCTCAAGCTGAACCAATTATCTGCAGCTCGGATTTGACGCCTGCAACTCATCGCATTACCGAAATAATCCCCAAAGGGGTAGCCCCGTTCCAAGCGGTCGCGCTGCTGCCTTCTTTGCTAAACAACCACTCGCCGCCAGGAAGACAAGGCCGCTGGTGCAGGTAAGGTTTTTAAGAGTGCATATCAAATTGTTATGTTGTTAAAGAAAGATGTGAGAAAAATGAGAAGAGTAAATATGTTTCTGGCTTTATGCGGTTTGTCCTGCGGCTTGCTGTCCGCACAATCGCCGCAGGCCTCGAATCCGAAACAAGAGTGGGTTCAAAGCCAATCGGGCATTTCGATGCCCATTTATCGCATCACCGTGACAGAGCGGACCATGAAGGCGATAAACTATCAACACCGCAACGGCGCCACAATGATCGATTTCAGTGGCACCGATCTCCTGCCGAATGCCCACGGCGAAGCCAAAGTGGAGAGCAAAAAGGGCTACATCGAGATCGAAGTGGAATTCGATCAGTCTGCAGCCGGCCACCATGCACGGAGCCGAATACCTCACCTACGTGCTATGGGCGATCACCCCGGAAGGCCGAACATCCAACCTGGGCGAGATTCTGTTGAACGGATCCAGCGGCAAGCTGAACGTGACCACCGAGTTGCAGGTCTTCGGCCTTGCCGTGACGGCGGAGCCATACTTCGCGGTGTCCATGCCGAGCAACCTGGTCGTGATGGAAAACGTGGTGCGCAAAG
Organism: uncultured Acidobacteriota bacterium; assembly: GCA_963761825.1. Taxonomy (GTDB): domain Bacteria; phylum Acidobacteriota; class UBA6911; order UBA6911; family UBA6911; genus UBA6911. Next base: position 50,828 of record CAVXIH010000014.1, on the reverse strand, counting down.
ACACGAAGGGCAAGATCGAGGAGATGGATGCCAAGTACGAATTGCTGCAGAGAGGCCAGTATGAGCGTCTGGCGAATCCCCTGGCGCTGAAAATGGATTCAAAGATGCCGCTGGAACTCTATGAGGCGCGCAATGCCGTCCAGATCGCGCGCGCCACCGGCGCAGACCGGTTCGCTTCCGAAACCTTCTCCAAGGCCGAAAACAGCTTGAAGCAGGCCGAGGCCTACCAGGCGCGCAAAGCGGGACGCAAACCGGTAACGATGGCTGCGCGGGAGGCCGTGCAGACCGCGGAAGACTCCAGGGCAATCGCGGTAAAGCGTCAGGAAGAAGCAGCGTCTTGCGAGCGAACGCCAGGCGGGCGCGGACCGCGAAGCTCAGCCAAGAGCAGAGACCGAGACCGAGGCACGCCTGAGGGCGCAAGCCGAAAGCGACCAGAGGATGGAGGCCGACGAAGGGCGCGTGCTGAGGCCGAAAGGAACGCTGCCAGTCTGAAACCGCGAGCGATCAAACTCGAGGCAGAGGCAGCGCGAGTTGCCGCTCAAACAGAGGCTGATCGTGTCAAACGCGAACGACGCCGATGCTGCGCGAAACGCGCGCTCAGAGCAGAGGCTGATCGCGTCAAACTCGCGAACGATACGGCGCGAGACGCGGCTCAGGCCGATGCCGAGCTGGCAGCCCGCACGGCAGCACAAGCCGAAGCTGACAGGACGCTGCTGGCCACTCAGGAAGCCGACCGCCTGCGGCTGAAGGCAGAGGCTGAAAAAGCAGAACTGCGCGCCCAGCTATTGACGCCAGTTCAACTTGATTCTCGAAACTCGCGATACTGCCCGCGGCCTGATCATTAACATGTCGGATGTTCTCTTTGACACGGCCAAGTATACCCTGCGGCCCTGGCGCGTGAGAGGTTGGCCAAAGTGGCCGGTATTTTCCTGGGACACCCGGGCTTGACGCTGGAGGTCGAAGGCCATACCGATAGCGTGGGTGGTGAAGCGTACAACCAGAACCTCTCCGAACAACGAGCCGGATCGGTGCGCGACTATCTCATCCTTCAGGGGATTTCAGGGATGAACTCGGTTCCGGCCAAAGGATTCGGCGAGTCACAGCCCGTAGCCACGAACGATACCGCCGCAGGCCGCAGCTCAATCGGCGCGTGGAACTCATTGTCTCCGGCGAACTCATTGGTACGCAGATCGCTTCATCCAATGAGCCCCGGTAAGAAGAGATGACAGTTGTCTTGGTTTGCAGAACATAATGAAAGCTGACTGGCAGGTGGGGCATGGCGCGCCGTGCCCCACCTTCCCAGTTGATAGCATGCTTCCAGAAGATAACAAATATGCCCCGTCTTACTAAAACCCATGCCCCACGCGAAGCGGCCCATGCCAGGGAGATACACTTCGGAGCAAGGGCTCGCAAGGACCTCGCGGCTGAAGCGCGCCCGCGCCTTTTTGGCCGGCCGCCTGCGATCCGCATGGTTGCGCCGCATCGCGTTCTTTGTGGCCGCTCCCCTGGCGCTGCTTTTTCTTCTCCTCTCGGCGGGATTCATCCACTATGTCTACTTCGATCGCAGCGGGCTCCCGGACATCGAGCCTTTCATCCGTTTCGAGCCCCCCACGACGGCAAGGTCTACGACGCCCAGGGCAAGGTGCTGATCGAGCTGGCACGGGAGTACCGCCGGGTAGTCTCCTACGACGAGGTGCCCGTTATCCTGCGCCAGGCCATCCTGGCGGCCGAGGACAAGAACTTCTTCTCCCACTCCGGCGTGGAATACCGTGCGTTGCCGCGGGTGGTCCAAAAGACGGCGGTGCGCTCTCTGGCCGAGTGGTGGAGGGGCGGCGGGTTCCGGCTGCTGTTCCCCCAGGGCGGCTCAACGCTCACGCAGCAGCTCGTCCGCGGCTACTTCCTCCAGGACCGGACGAGCCTCGAGGCCGGCGACGTCCTCTTCCGCGAGGGTCTGTTCCCGCGGCTTCTCTCCGCGGGCTTGGGGGCGCGGGCCACGAACAAGCTCCTCCGTAAGCTGGAGGAGGTGCGCCTGGCGCTCTGGCTCGAAGAGGAGATGCGCCGGCGCTACGGATCGAAGGAGCAAGCCAAGCGCGAGATATTCGCCCGCTCCGCCAGCTTTCCTACCTGGGCAACGGCCGCTATGGCTTTGCAGCCGCCTCGGAGTACTACTTCGGCAAACCCCTGTCGAGCTATACGCCGGAGGACGCGGGGGAGGCGGCGCTACTCGCGGGGATTACCAAGTCGCCCGGAGTCTACGCCCCGGTCGCGGGCGACCCGCGGCCCCGGCGCCGCCGCAATGAGATCCTGGCCCTGATGGCGCGCAACGGCTACATCCCCGAAAGCCTCGCCGAGCGCTGCCAGGCCGAGCCGGTCCGCGTTGCTGCCCACAACCCGGTCAAGACCCATGCCCCTGCTGCGATCGAGAACGTCTTCGACGAGCTGAAGAAACACGGCGCGGACCGATTCGGGATTGAAGACCTTGTCCAGGGGCGGATCTCAGTCCGCTCTACTCTCGACGAGCGGATTCAGACCATCGTGAACGAAGCCCTGGAAAACGGCCTCGCTCGCTATGAAAAGCGGCACCCCGGGGCGAAGGGATCCATTCAAGGTTCTGTGGTGGCGCTGCGCAACGCGAACGCGGCGATCCTGGCCGAGGCAGGCGGGCGACAACATCTTTAATGACCGCGACGCGCGCTACTCCGATTACAACCGTGTCACAGGCTCACTGCGGCAGTCCGGCTCGGCATGGAAGCCGCTGGTCTACCTCGCCGCGTTCCGCCAAGGCCTGGACCTCGCTACCACGGTGCCCGACGAGCCCATCGAGGTGTCCATGGGCGCCGATCAGGGTGTGAAGTGGATCGCCAACTACGATAATCAGTTCAAGGGACCGATCCCGATCCGCCAGGCGCTGGCTGAGTCCCGCAATGCGGTAGCCGTCTGGATCACCCGGGAGATCGGCCTGGACAATGTGATCCGGATCGCCCGGGAGTTGGGGATCCGCACGCCGCTGCAGCCTTATATTACAACGGCGCTCGGGGCTTCGGAGGTACGGCTGCTGGAGCTGGCGGGCGCCTATCGCGCCATGGCCTCGGGAATTTTGGCGGAGCCACACGTCATCGATCGCGTGACGGACGCCTCCGGCGCAGTACTCTATGAGGCCCCACGGGCTGCACGGCTGATCGAGCTCTGCTGAATTGAGCATGATCCAGGAAGGGCTGCGCGGCGTGGTTCGCCTCCCGGACGGCACCGCCCACAGTCTTGATGGCCGCGACTTCCCAGTCCCGGTGATGGGCAAGACCGGGACGACAAGCGACTTTCGCGACGCGCTTTTCGTGGGATCCACCTACGGGACGGAGGGGATCACGGTGGCGGTCCGGATCGGCTTCGATGACAACCGCACGCTGGGCGAGAAGGAGACCGGAGGACGCGCGGCGCTGCCGATCTTTCGCGAGATCATGCTCCGCGTCTACCAGGACAAACTGGTGGGGCCGGCCCCGCATTTCCCCCGCGACATCGAGGAAGGGATCGACGCGTACCTGGCAACGCAGGCCTTGCTGGAAGCGGGGCGTGACGCCCTTCCGCCGCAGGGCCTCGACGACAACCTCATCGCCCCACCAGTGACGGGTCTTACGGGAAGGAGAGCCGGGCAGTCCTATATCCTTGAACTTGCGAAAGGAAATTAGCACTAGGATGGAAGCGAACGGGCTGGCGATGAACAGCATGGCACGACAGAGCATGAACGTATGCATCAAGCCTGGCTTCTCAATACTGAGCCACGGTTTCCCCTGCCGGTTCAGCAAGCACAAGGCAGACGTCTCGGCGACATTCAAGACTGCGCTTTGTGAAAGGCGTACAGGAAAACCACGACACTCAGGCCGGCGAAGGCGTAAATGAAGGATGTCAACAACCTCATCGCGGGTATCAGACCTTGCGCAAAGCCTACTACATCGTTGATCAGACCCGCGATCAACAGGATTGTTACCAGGACCATTCCCACAAGTGCCAGAAATGAAGTATTTTTTAATGTCATAATCAAAGTATGAGCGCTTTGCGCGCCCTCAACAAGGGCCGATGAGCAGAAATCGAGGGGGGAACAACCGCCAAAGCCAAATTATCTCATTCCCAAGCTTTTTTATTTCCAGTTCAGAAACCCGGAGGAAAATAACATGAACCAAATGGCAATTGTAAACCTCCTGCTGGGCATCGTGCTCCTAATCCTCGGCCGCAAGCTGTTCTGGCTCTTTGTGGGTGTAGCTGGATTCCTAGTTGGTATGGAGATTGCAGAGCGGTTTGTTACCGGCCCAGAAGGAATGAAACTTTTGATCGCGATCGCAGCCGGTATCCTTGGCGCTGTGATCGCCGTATTCCTGCAGAAGGTGGCTATCGCAATCGCCGGCTTTGTTATCGGCGGTTACATCACGGTCGAACTATTGCGCGCATCCGCCCTGTTTCCCAAAGCGTTGGCAGGGATACAAGGCACAGCAGTCTCCGTGCCTTACATCATCGGCGGCATAATCGGTGCAGTGTTGTTATTCATTCTTTTCGATTGGGGGCTGATTGTGCTGTCATCCTTGAGTGGCGCGTCGTTGATTGTCCACAGTATCAATTTGCAGAGTCATTCTCTTCTATTGCTGTTTGCTGTTTTGGTTGTTGTAGGTATCCTCGTCCAGGCTCAGATGAAGCGCAAGTCTCGGGCACCGGCGGGCGGGTGAATCAACACCCAAGGTCATGATGGACAGCACCCAATTCATTTTCATAATCCCCAGGCTCCCGTACCCCATTTTCAAATGCCACCCCAAGGAATGCTGCCGGCTTTAGCTGGTCCGAAGCCATTGGGCGGAAGGCTAGGAGCCTGTGCATTTCCCATCAACCCTAACTGCTTTGAGCAAAAGTGACCAGAACAGTGTCTTAAAGCGAACAGACAGTTTTCTGAGCTGTCGCTTATCATGCTTAAGGAAGAAGCAAAAGAACGTCGTGCGGACCAGTATTGCAGCTTCAGCCCTAATACGCACCCTAAAGTCTGGCGAACACCTTAAATCTATAAAGGAGCGACCTAAATCTGGAGCTTGGAGCACTGGAGCAGACAAAACCTCCTAGGAGATAATCCATGAAGCAAAGCACTGAAGACAAGGCAAAAGGCACGTTTCACGAAGTGAAAGGTAAAGTAAAAGAGAAGGTCGGACAAGTGACGAACAATCCAGATTTGGAAGACGAAGGCCAAGTCGAAAAAATTGGCGGAAAAGTCCAAAAGAAAATCGGCCAGGTGGAGAAAATCCTCGGAGTTTAGCATGGAGGACCACGATTGACCTTGGCCTGCATTTCTCGTGGGCTCTGCCGCGGCAGCGTACACTTGCGGGGGCGACACGCATGCTCGCCCCTGCATTGTTGCGCTACACCATCTATAACATAATCAAGTGTATGCTCACGAGAATCTTGCTCAGGCCGGAAACAAGATGCGACACATCATGCGCAAACTCGGGACGCGATGTTTCGCATGCTAACTCCGTGAGCGGCACTCCAATTGAGCCATCGCAGCTCAGTGACACAATGCTTGAGACGGACACACCAGTGATGTTCATGCATTTGAAACTATTAGAAGCCGGAGCTTAAAGGTATGGAGGCCAGAAGAAATCTCGCTGCATTTAACACGCATCAGCCGTTTCAGATAAGCGCCGGGCATGCGCATCTCGACAGGCACAGGGGAGACGCAGAGCATAGCCTGGGGCGAGTGCACGGGCGTTTTGAGAGTCGCGTTCAGTAATGCGCCAATCGGCATGGCCCTCATTGGCATGAATGGCCGCTGGCTGCATGTCAACCACGCACTTTGCCGCATTACGGGCCATGAGGAGAGCGAACTGAAGGCAAAAACCTTACAGTCTTTCACGCATCCTGACGACATCGATCTTGATTTGCCATTATTTCGGCAGCTGCTCAACGGAGAAATTTCCAGCTACCAGACCGAGAAGCGCTGCCTTCACGCCTGGGGCCAATTTGTCTGGATGATGATAACCATCGCGCTCGTCCGGGACGAGGGGGGTCGGGCTCTCTATCTAATCATGCAGTTTCAGGACATCTCGGAGCGCAAGGAGTTGGCGGGACGCCTCGAATATCTGGTGGATCATGATTTTCTAACCGGCTTGTACAATCGACGGCACTTCGAGCAAGAGCTTGCCCAGGAGGTTGAGCGTGCTGCGCGCTATGGCTCCCCCGGAGTTGTGCTTTTGATCGACATAGACAATTTTAAGACCGTAAACGACACGTTTGGCCACATGGCGGGAGATGATCTGCTCAAAGGAATTGCAGGATTACTGAAACACCGCATGCGCAACACGGATATTCTTGCCCGGGTCGGCGGCGATGAGTTTGCCGTGCTGCTTCCGCAGACGAACGCAATCCAGGCATCCGCCGTGGCCGACGACTTTGTAAAAGCATTGGACAAGCAAGCGGTGATGCTGGCAAATCAGTCGATACGCATTACAGCGAGTGTGGGAGTTGCTTCTTTTGATGGTATCAGTGACGCGGAAGTGCTGGCGCGCGCCGATGTTGCGATGTATGCAGCCAAGCAGGCGGGCCGGAATCGTTTTATCGTTTACCAACCATTCACTGGAAGCGGAGAACAGGGGAACTCGCGGTGTAGTGAGGCCGATCGGATACGCCAGGCGATTGAAGAGGATCGATTCCTTCTGTACTGCCAGCCTATCCTGGATCTCAAGACGGATGAGGTCAGTCAATATGAGCTCCTGTTGCGGCTTCCGGGGGGCGAAGGCTGCGAACCTCTGGCGCCAAGCTCATTTCTGTACGTCGCGGAACGCTTCGGCATGATCCTCGCGATTGATAGCTGGGTAGTGCGCAAGGCAATTGCGCTGATTGGCGAATGCGCGCGGCTCGGGCGAAGGCTGACACTTAACGTGAACCTCTCCGGCAAGTCGATTGGTGATCCCGAACTAGCCGTATTTATCGAAAACGCACTGATGGAGGGAGGGATAGATCCCTCCTGTTTGGTCTTCGAGTTGACCGAAACGGCAGCTATCGCTAATGTGCCGCAGGCGCGTGCCTTTGCCGATCGGATGCACCGTTGTGGCTGCCGGCTCGCATTGGATAATTTCGGCGCAGGCCTGGCATCCTTTTATTACCTTAAGAATTTTCCTTTCGATTACCTTAAAATTGATGGCGAGTTTATCCGCCGGCTTGGCATTAATCCGATCGACCAATTGGTCGTCAAAGCGATTGTCTGCATTGCGCAAGGTATGGGCCAAAAAACCATTGCGGAGTTTGTTGCAGACGCAAATGCCGTCTGCCTGCTTCGCGATAGCGGCGTGGATTACGCACAGGGCTACTATATAGGCCTGCCAAAACCCGTCGCGGAACTTCTGCAGCATTCTCCGGAACTGATAGGCGAGTCGCCCTGCATGTCATTGCTATAGGGATCCAGTAATGCTATGGTTCCACCCCGTTACGTCCCGGATGACATCGCCTGCCTTGATCCGTCTCGCTGCAAAACACCTTAAAAATACGGGGCAAGCCTCAAGGAATTCAATGTAGTCCTTTGTGAGCAATAGTGAACTGACCCGCGGTTGCACGCAGTGTATAAGAGGTGTGTGTCGGTTTAATCCCCGATACGCTGGGGATAGGCATGCCCAGAAAAGGAGACCTGCGTTGAAGCCAATCCTGTCAATTCTCGAGGACCTGATGCATTTCGAGAAAAGACTCCGCCGGCATCGCCTGGCGCAAAAATACAAAGCACCGAGCCGCTGCTGCGATCGGAGCTTTTCAGCCGCGCCCGGATGGAGCCGCACGGCAAGACTCTGGCGAGCTTGCACAAATTGAGTGTGGAACGCGACTGGAGGGAGGCTTCTTGCCCGGCTGGCCGAGAATGAACGCGTCCTCATCGAAGTTCGCAATTTGCTTGAGGATGCGGTTCGGGCAAAGCGCCGGATTACGCCGGCCGGGGAATGGCTGCTCGACAATTTCTATTTGATCGAAGAACAAATAAACACTGCCAAGCGGCACTTGCCCAAGGGCTACAGCCGGGAACTGCCGCGCCTGCTGAATGGTCCTTCGGCGGGGCTCCCGCGTGTATATGACATTGCGCTGGAAACAATCTCGCACGGCGACGGCCGGGTAGATTCGGAGAATCTCGGCAGTTTTGTGGCCGCCTATCAAACCGGGACTGCCCTGAAATTGGGCGAACTGTGGGCTATCCCGATCATGCTGCGCCTGGCGCTGATCGAAAATCTGCGACGCATTGCGGTGAGGATTGCCGTTGACCGGACTGATCGCAATTTTGCCGATTACTGGGCGGACCGGATGCTGGCAGTTGCCGAAAAGAATCCCAGGAACCTGATTTTGGCGATCGCCGATATGGCCCGTTCAAATCCTCCGATATGCAGTTCGTTTGTCGCGGAGTTTGCTCGCCGGTTGCAGGGACAGAGCGCGGCCCTGGCCTTGCCGCTTACCTGGATCGAACAGCAGCTCTCTGACTCCAGCCTTACGATTGACAAGCTGGTGCAGTCGGAAAACCAACAACAGGCCGCCGATCAGGTTTCCATAAGCAACAGCATCGGCAGTCTCCGATTCCTGGCAACGATGGACTGGCGTGAGTTCGTCGAGACGATGAGCGTTGTCGAACAGACTCTGCGTGAGGATCCCGGGAGCGCTTATGGCGGGATGGATTTTGCATCTCGGGATCGATACCGTCATGTAGTCGAGAGAATTGCAAAAAACAGCCCATTGTCCGAGGGAGAGATTGCCCGCAGGGCAATCCAATTGGCACTCGATGCGCGCTGTCAGAAAAGGCGGCGATCATCGAGAGGCGCATGTCGGATTTTACCTGATTGACAAGGGATTGCCGGAGTTCGAACGAGCGGCCAATATTCGCCGCTCCATGTCCGGGACTTTTAAACGCATAGCCAGCCGGTTCCCTTTGCCCATCTATCTGGGCGCCATCACGCTGATATCCGCTGCTATTGCCGGAGGCTTATTGGCGAAGGCGCATGCCGGAGGGTTGCATAATTGGCAGCTCGCCCTGATTGGCGCCCTCTCGATGCTGGGCGGGAGTCACCTGGCGGTGGCGCTGGTGAACCGGCTGTCGACGTTTCTGGTAATGCCGCATTTGATACCGCGGATGGATTTCTCGAAGGGAATTCCACCGGAATCACGCACTCTGGTTGTCATTCCGACCATGCTTACGAGCATTCAAAACATCGAGGGTCTGGTTGAGGCGCTCGAGGTTCGGTTCCTGGCCAATCGGGACCAGAACCTGCACTTCGGATTGCTGACTGATTTCGTTGACGCGCCAGAGGAGACGACTCCGGAGGATGGACCGCTTTTGCAGTGCGCTTTAAAGAAAATCGGAGAGTTGAACGAAAAATACGGGAGCACAAATGGCGCTCCGTTCTTCCTGTTTCATCGCCCGCGCCGATGGAATCCTCGTGAGCGAATTTGGATGGGCTATGAGCGTAAGCGAGGGAAGCTGGCGGATTTAAATTCGCTTCTGCGCGGCGGCTCCGGAGATCATTTCTCAACCGTTCTGGGCGAGACTTCGGTCTTATCGAACGTGAAGTATGTGATTACTCTGGATACCGATACGCAACTGCCGCGCGATTCCGCATGGCAGTTAGTGGGATGCATGGCGCACCCGCTGAATCGTGCCATGTATGACGAAGACAAACAACGCATCTGCGAGGGGTACGGCATCCTTCAGCCGCGCGTGGCTGTAAGTCTGCCGGGCGTGAACCAGTCGCGCTATGCGCGACTGTTCGGGAGTGAGCCCGGCATCGACCCCTATACGCGCGCTGTCTCCGACGTTTACCAGGACCTGTTCCACGAAGGCTCCTTTATCGGAAAAGGAATCTATGATGTCGATGCATTCGAAAAAGCAATCAATGGACATTTCCCCGAGAACCGCATCCTGAGCCACGACCTTCTGGAAGGGTGCTATGCGCGGTCGGGGCTGTTGAGTGATGTCCAGCTGTTCGAGGAGTATCCGTCCGGATATGACATGGATGTGCGCCGCCGCCACCGCTGGATTCGAGGAGATTGGCAAATTGCACGCTGGCTGCTGCCGCGCGTTCCGGGCTTCGGGGGGAAGCGTCAGAAGAATCCGATCAGCGCCCTTTCGGCATGGAAAATTTTCGACAATCTTCGTCGCAGTCTCGAGTCTCCGGCGTTGGCAGTGCTGTTGCTCCTGGGTTGGACTGTTTTACCGTCACCCTGGGTTTGGCTCTTATCGGTGATTGGAATCCTTCTGATTCCTTCGTTGATCGCCTGCATCCTGGACCTGGTTCAAAAGCCCGCCGATGTGTTGCTGAAACAACACATCGCTGCCGCGGCGCGCAGTGCAACCAGGCATTTTGCGCAATCAGCGTTTACTCTCGTATGTCTCCCTTATGAAATGTACTTCAACCTGGATGCGATTGTGCGCACTGCCTGGCGCATGCTGGTGATGCACAGGCGCCTTCTCGAATGGAGTCCCTCGGACGATCAGGATCACCATAACCGCACGGGCCTTGCTCGCCTTTTGCCGGACCATGTGGATCGGCCCGGCTGTAGCGGCCGCTGCCGTTATCGTTCTAGCGCTTTCGCGGCCGGCTGCGTTGGAATTGGCTAGGCCCATACTTGCACTCTGGTTTGTCTCCCCCGTTTTCGCATGGTGGATCAGCCGGCCGCTGGCTCGCCGTGCTGCACGGCTAACGGCCGTCCAGACTCATCTTTCTTCAGAAGCTTTCCCGTAAAACCTGGGCATACTTCGAGACATTCGTCGGTCCCGAGGATCATTGGCTGCCGCCTGACAACTATCAGGAGCATCCTGCTGCCGTGATTGCGCATCGCACCTCACCGACCAACATGGGACTTGCGTTACTCGCGAATCTGTCTGCCTACGACTTCGGCTACATCCCGGCCGGACAACTCATCGAGCGCACGGCGAATGCGTTTCATACGATGGAGGCGCTGGAACGTCACCGAGGCCACTTCTACAACTGGTACGACACGCTGTCATTGAAACCGCTGCTGCCTCTGTACATTTCGACCGTAGACAGCGGGAACCTCGCAGGCCACCTGCTTACCTTGCGGCAGGGACTGCTCGCGCTTCCCGATGATAAGATCGTGGGAACGCGATTATTCGACGGGCTCAACGACACGCTGAGAATTCTCGTGGACGCGGCGGAAGGAGCCGCTCCCGCGGAGCTTGCCCGGATTCAGAAGGATCTTGCATCCAATTCCCGGCCGATGACGCTCACGGCGGCGCGGCAACAGCTCGAGCGACTGAACGCAGCCGCCGCGAATGTGTTGGACGCCTTCAACGCCGATAGCTCCGAAAGCCAGGCAAAGTGGTGGGCGCTCGCCCTTGTCCGGCAATGCCGGTGTGCCATCGATGAGCTAACCTATCTTGCCCCTTGGATCCTGCTGCCGGCATCTCCCGAGACAATAAAGGAGATCGGCGGCATTGAAGGGATCCCGACGCTGCGTGAGCTGGCAAGGCTCGCTGCGGAATTGCCGCCTGCAATTGAAGCAAGTCCCGGACTCAGATACGAGCGTGGGAGCCCGGGAGGATCCTGGCGGAATTCGACAGCTGATTGTTCAGGCCGGCCGGCGGGCAGGCGAAAGAATTGCCGCCATTGAACACCTTGCGCAGCAATCAGGCGAATTCGCAAATATCGAGTACGACTTTCTCTTCGACAAGGCTTCCCATTTGCTGACCATAGGGTACAACGTTTCCGAGCATCGACGGGATTCGAGCTATTACGACCTGCTGGCTTCAGAGGCAAGATTGTGTTGTTTTGTTGCGATAGCGCAGGGACTGCTGCCGCAGGAGAGTTGGTTTGCCCTGGGACGCCTGCTCACTGCCGCCGGCGGCCAGCCGGTTCTTCTTTCGTGGGGCGGTTCCATGTTTGAGTATCTCATGCCGCTCCTCGTCATGCCAACGTATGACAATACACTGCTGGACCGGTCCTATATCGCGGCCGTAGGACCGGCAGATCGAGTATGGCAAAAAGCGCCAGGTCCCGTGGGGCATTTCGGAATCCGGCTACAACGCGATCGACGTCCATCTCAATTATCAGTACCGGTCGTTTGGGGTGCCCGGTCTGGGGCTCAAGCGCGGGCTGGCCGAGGATATTGTCGTTGCGCCGTATGCTTCGGCGCTTGCGCTGATGGTGGCGCCCGAGGAGGCCTGCCTGAATCTCCAGAGACTTGCCGCAGACGGATTCGAGGGGAAGTACGGATTCTATGAAGCGATCGACTACACTCCTTCGCGCATGCCCCGCGGGCAATCGAATGGCGTGATTCGATCTTTTATGGCACACCACCAGGGCATGAGCTTTCTCTCGCTGGCTTATCTGCTCCTGGGCCGTCCGATGCAGAAGCGATTCGAGTCGGACCCGTCGTTCCAGGCAACCACGCTGTTGCTCCAGGAGCGGGTCCCCAAGGCGATGGCATTCTACTCGCAAACAGCCGAGAGTCCCGATTTAACCACAACTTCCAATGGCCTGGAAACGCCGGTGCGCGTCTTCAGCAATCCAGATACGCCGATGCCCGAAGTGCAGTTGTTGTCCAACGGCAGATATCACGTGATGGTCACGAATGCAGGCGGCGGTTACAGCCGCTGGAAAGACATGGCAGTCACGCGCTGGCGCGAAGACACCACCTGCGACAACTGGGGGACGTTCTGTTACATCCGCGACGCGACGAGCGGGAAGTTCTGGTCTAATACCTATCAGCCGGCGCTCAAGCGGTCCCAGAGCTACGAAGCGGTTTTCTCGGAGGCGCGGGCCGAGTTCCGCTCCAGCGGCCGCGAGTTGGACACTCATACCGAGATCGCGGTTTCACCTGAGGATGACATCGAACTGCGTCGAATTCTCATCACCAACCGGTCCAAAATACGAAGAGCTATCGATGTAACGAGCTACGCAGAAATCGTCCTCGCATCCGCCTGCCGCCGACGCGCTGCATCCGGCATTCAGCAATCTTTTCGTTCAGACCGAAATCGTTCGCCCGCAACAGGCGATTCTCGGCACGCGCCGGCCCCGCTCTGTCGGCGACTATGCGCCATGGATGTTTCATTTAATGGCTGTTCATGGAGTCAAGGGGGGAGAAATCTCCTATGAAACCGACCGGATGAAGTTCATCGGCCGGGGACATACCGTCGGCGATCCGCATGCGCTGACCGGCACCTGGGGGCTCTCGGGCAGCGAGGGATCCGTGCTGGATCCGATTGCTGCAATCCGCCGTCAAATAGCGCTCGACCCGGAAGAAACGGCAACTATCAATATTGTTACCGGCATCGGAGAGACGCGCGACATTTGCCTGGCTCTGGTCGAGAAGTATCAGGATCGGCGCATGGCGGATCGCGTCTTCGACCTTGCGTGGACACACAGCCAGGTGTTGCTGCGGCAGCTCAACGCGACGGAGGCCGACGCGCAACTCTATGCGCGGCTAGCCGGCTCCATCATTTATGCAAATTCTTCCCTGCGTGCCGACGCGAGCACCCTCATCAAAAATGCGCGAGGGCAATCCGGCCTTTGGGGCTACGCCATTTCCGGAGATTTGCCGATCGTGCTCGTGCGGATTGCAGACCGGGCCAATATCGATCTGGTGCGCCAGCTCGTGCAGGCTCACGCGTACTGGCGCTTGAAGGGACTGGCAGTCGATATGGTGATCTGGAACGAAGATCACGCCGGTTACCGGCAAGGGCTCCAGGAACAAATCATGGGGCTGATAGCCGCAGGCACCGAAGCCAATGTAGCCGACCGGCCGGGAGGAATCTTCGTAAGGCCTGCGGAGCAAATGTCGAATGAGGACCGCATTCTGCTCCAGACGGTCGCTCGCGCCATCATCAGCGACAGCCGTGGATCGCTGGCGGACCAAATCAACGGGCGCAGGCCTCGTGGAGGTGCCGATCCCAACCCTCGCGTCGACCCGAATCCGCCGCACAGAAGCCCCGCCGTCCGCCGCTCTGCCTCGCCGCGATCTGATATTCTTTAACGGGCTGGGTGGATTCACTCCTGATGGGCGCGAATATGTCATTACGACCGCACAAGGACAAGCGGCGCCGACGCCGTGGACGAATGTGCTGGCAAACCCGCAGTTCGGCACGATCGTCTCGGAGAGCGGCGGAGCCTGCACGTGGAGCGAGAATGCCCGTGAATTTCGCATCACGCCCTGGAACAACGATCCCGTAAGCGATTCGAGCGGAGAGGCCGTTTACCTCCGCGATGAAGAGCGGGGCCACTTCTGGTCGCCCACGCCGTTGCCAAGCCCCGGAGCGACGCCTTACGCCAGCCGGCACGGATTCGGCTACAGTGTCTTCGAGCACATGGAACTCGGCATTCGATCGGAAATGTGGGTTTACGTAGCTCTGGACGCGCCGGTTAAATTCACGGTTTTGAAAGTGCGAAACGAATCCGGCCGGTCCCGCCGGCTCTCTGCCACGGGCTACGTGGAATGGGTACTGGGAGATTTGCGGTCGAAATCGGCAATGCACGTCGTCACCGAAGTCAATCCCAACAGCGCAGCGCTTTTGGCGCGGAATCCCTTTAACACGGAGTTTGCCGATCGAGTTGCCTTTTTTGACGTGGATAATGAAACTCGAACCGTCAGCGGTGACCGGAAGGAGTTCCTTGGGCGCAACGGCACGCTGCGGAATCCGGCTGCCATGACCCGTTCGCGCCTTTCCGGGAAAAACGGGCGCCGCATTGGATCCCTGCGCCGCGGTCCAGGTTCCCTTCGAACTCGCCGATGGACAGGAACGCGAGATCATCTTCAAGCTCGGGGTTGGGCGTGACGCCGACGACGCTCGCAACCTGGCGCATCGCTTCCGCGGATCCGATGCAGCGCGCCACGAGCTTGAGGCGGTGTGGCACTACTGGAACCACACGCTTGGCGCAGTTCAGGTGGAAACGCCCGACCAGTCTCTCAATGTGCTGGCCAATGGCTGGCTCTTGTACCAGACTCTTGCCTGCCGTCTTTGGGCTCGAAACGGATACTACCAACCGGGCGGCGCCTTCGGTTTCCGCGACCAGCTGCAGGACGTAATGGCGCTCATCCATACCGAGCCTCGCCTCGTGCGCGAGCACCTGCTCCGCTGCGCAGCCCGCCAATTCCGGGAGGGAGACGTCCAGCATTGGTGGCATCCCCCTTCGGGCCGGGGTGTGCGCACGCACTGTTCGGATGATTACCTATGGCTGCCTTTGGCTACAAGCCGCTATGTTCTGAGCACGGGCGATACCGGCGTATTGGATGAGCCGGTCCATTTCATCGAAGGCCGTCCAGTAAGCGCGGAAGAGGACTCGTATTATGATCTGCCCAGCCGGTCCGAAGAAGCGGCCAGCTTGTATGAGCATTGCGTCCGGTCCATTCTCAGAGGCCTGAGATTTGGGGAGCATGGCCTGCCGCTTATTGGCTCCGGCGACTGGAACGACGGCATGAATCTTGTGGGCGAACACGGCAAGGGTGAAAGCGTTTGGCTGGGATTTTTCCTTTATGACGTGCTCATGCGCTTCGAGGAGATCGCCCGAAAACACGGCGACATCTCCTTCTCCGCGCGTTGCCGGCAGGAAGCGGAGGAAGTGCGTCGCAATGTAGAAAAGAACGGATGGGACGGCGCATGGTATCGCCGCGCTTACTTTGACGACGGTTCTCCGCTCGGATCGGCGAGCAATTCCGAATGCCAGATTGACTCGATTGCGCAAAGCTGGGCTGTTCTGTCCGGAGCGGGCGACGTCGAACGCTCGCGTATGGCAATGGAAGCAGTGGATAAGCATTTGGTTCGCCGGGAGCATGGATTGGTCCAACTCCTGGATCCGCCGTTCGACAAATCGAATTTGAATCCCGGCTATATCAAAGGGTATGTCCCCGGAGTCAGAGAAAACGGCGGGCAATACACCCATGCAGCAATCTGGGCGGCGATGGCTTTCGCCGCATTGGGCGATAGCCGGCGCGCGTGGGAATTGCTACCCATGATCAATCCGATAAACCATGCGATGTCTTCAGAGGCTATTGAAGCCTACAAGGCAGAACCGTACGCCGTCGCAGCCGATATCTATGCGCTCTCACCGCACACAGGTCGCGGTGGATGGACGTGGTACACGGGCTCGGCCGGCTGGATGTATCGGCTTATCGTGGAATCACTTCTGGGACTGAAGCTGGAGGCAGGCCGACTGAGCTTTGCGCCCTGCCTGCCCGTGGATTGGAAAACATATCAGATACACTACCGCTATAGAGAAACTGTGTATCACATCACCGTACTGCAGACGCACGCTGCGAAGGGCGAGATAACGGTGACAGTCGACGGAGTCGAGCAGGGCGCCGCTTCCCTACCCCTTGTCGATGACCGCAAGGAGCACAGGGTCGAAGTGAGAATATAGGCAGCACCCGGCAATATCGCCTCCGGCGTCGCCGGACTGATCAATTTATGACGCGGCCAATTCAATCACGATTGTTCACCTATATGGGCCTGGCAAGTTCGACTCGTGCCCCTTTGTTGTCCGGCGAAAGCTTAAGCAGCAACTCTCGACTGCGTTTTTGCCGAAGACTCTTCTTCTTTCGTGCGCGATCAAACCTGGCTTTATTGCCATGATTTCCTGACATAATTATCTCCTTCGTGAGACTCATGCTTCGTTAGGATTACAGCCAAATTTTAGACCGGAGCATTGATCTTCTCGGCGTACGAAACTCTTGTTTTGACTTGCTCCAATTTATGCTCAACTTCCGAGATATCGGTTTGCATCACAACACGATTTTCAGCCGCTATCTCAGAACGAGCTTCGAGTCGCTTGATTCGTCGTTCCAGGGAAGCCCGATCGGACATCCACCAGACAAGGATGACCAGCGATGGAGTGAGCGCGGCAAAGAGAAGCAACGAATCCACCGATCTGTAAGTAATTCCATAGCAGAGCAGGTAGAACGCGGCCGCTCCCCAAATACATGCCAAAAATATTTTTGTGGCACTCATGTCGCCCTCCCTCGGTCCTGCCATTCACCGGATGCAATCATCCTGCGGTGCAGACGGACGTGGATACAATCAATTCCAGAATCCGGAATCGGCTTTAATACTACGTCTGCCGGAGCCCGCGTGATGGTTCAATAGTGCTCACCCCCCTGTTTAATAGTGCTCACTCTATAAACGGAGGGTGCTCAGCAAACAGAGGGAAGCTCTTTTATAGGCGGCGCGCTTCCGGTGTTAATTCGATTCCTTTGCAAATGCTTTCTCAATTTAGTATTCGGGTGCAGGTCTCTGTAACGGGCGATGTCCAAAGCAGTCACCGGCATACTAAACGAGGAACCCGAGTCGGTATTTACTACATCCAGATCCATAAGGACTTTCTGGTAGCAGAGGTCGGGCGCCTCCTGAGCCTTCAAATCGCTATTAAGGAAAAAATCATCCGCTATGGTCAAGATGACCTGCCGAGTGCTTTTGTCTTTGTTTTCAATGCGGAAGCCGTATTCGACAAATCCGGCCTGAGGTATGACACCAAGGTATCGCAGCTGTAGTACGAGATCCTTCGACATGGATATTCTCCTTCCGGAATGACCAGGTTGTGAATCCATCGAAGCTCTTGTGGGGGGATTAATGCGGCTGATCCTGGAGAATCGATCTGTTAATCATACGCGCTTTGGATTCGATTTCCAATGGCCAAGCGTACCTGGTTATACTGTCCCTTTTTCTCGGAGGGACAGTATAACCAGGTACCGTTTTTTACCAGGTCGGAGTGCCGCAGCGGAAATTCGCTGCGTCGTTGGTATCGCCTCTCCCCTTGTAGATTGCTGCCTGGGGATATGGGCACACTGGACGTGTTTTATAGACGCGGCCGCGGTCGGAGTAGGAAGCTTTGATCTGATCCGGTGCACTCCCTTCCTCCCGCCACTTCTGCACGGCTCCCAGGGCATCGAAGGTTCCCGGAAACATTGCCGCGCACATGCCGAAGTCCGGAATCATGAACAAGCGGAAGAAGTCCTTGGTCGCGCTCTCTCCTCCCATGGTTGTGACAACGCTACTGTAATACGTGGTGATTGTCCGCGGCGGAACCCAGGTCTCGTTCCAGCCCTGGTACATGAGCAGCTTGCCGCCGCGCGCCTTGAATGCCTTAAGATCAGTTTGCAGCGTATTAATGACAGGCCCCAGGCGCGCATCGATCTTGCGGGTATCCGCGTCCACGTCGAAGGTGCGAAAATCCCAATTCGGATCTTCAAATACCATGTATTTGAAAAAGTCATTATTAATAAAGAGCGGTTCGGGACCTCCGATCATGGCGTTCCAGACAAGTTCGCTGCCCGGCTCAAAGCCGGAGTAAATCTGCGTGCCATCGGCAAACTTGGCGCCGGCATAGATGCGCCGGGCCGTATCCACTTGAGCCGGCGTCAAACAAGACGAATTATCCGCCCCGAAACACTGTATCGATCCCGGATCAAAATCACACCGGGTCGGATCCTCAATCGCGCCGTCCTTCACGCCGTCCTTGGCGTCACAGGCATCCAGGGCCGCGCGGTGTATCGCCGCATATTTTGCCGGCGGAATGAAAGCAGCCGCGTCCGTGCCGTCTTTCAACGCTACCCAGCTCAAATATTCCGAGCCTGCCTGCAAATGCGTGAGATAGTACGCAGGATCTCCCGCCACAATGCCGTCGAAATCTTCGGGATAGAGTTGCGCCTCGGTGAGTCCCTGGCGCCCTCCGTTGTGGCAGCTGTCCCAGTACGCATAGCGCACCGGCTGGCCATAAAACGCCTGGATCAAGCGTTTGGCAACGACCGTCGTCTCGTGCACGGCCCGGTGCGTCCAGTCGACCACCCGCTCAGGCTGGCCCATTGCCCATTTGTGGCCGGGATCGTCATGGCCCGTATCGGTTGAGCTTGTCGCATAATCTTTTTCTATGGCGCGGGCCAATCCCTGGTATTTGATCGCTCCTTCGAAGGCCGGATTGCCAACCGCTAAGTACCGGTTGTTCCATTTGGCCGCAGGCGGCAGCCAGACCTCAAAATTGATGTGCGAGTTTTGCACCGGCTCAATGAATCCGACGATACGGCAGAACGACGCCGTAACCTTCATCCCGGGGGGAGTGCCGAAAACTCCGGGTGTCTTGGGCGGCTGAAAACCCAGGGGGTTGTCCATGAAAACGGCGGTAGTGATCGTTACTTTGTCATATTTCTGCTTTGCCAGGCTCGCACAAGTATCCTGGTCCGCGGCCGGAGCGGTTGCGACCGCCAGGCATGTGACAGCAAGCAGAAACGGCAATGACATGCGAAGTGCTTTCATATCGGGGCCCCCATAGGATCGGCATTATCTGATGTTAACAGACAGGTGCGCACGATTTTAGCACGCGGAGCGCGCGATCTACAATCGAGGGTGATCGCAGATTCGAGATTCGAGAATTCGAGATTCAACAAGAGATTGATTGACTATGGGCGTTGCCTTGCTGTATGGATATTGCATTACACGCACACTTACAATAACACGCAGAGGCTCCATATTGCTCTGGCTCCGGGTCCTCGTTCCGCTTTCCGCGCCTTTAGGGAAACCAAGCGCGGCTAATCCTCAAGTTGACCAGCCCGTGAAACTCTTTGCCCCGATTTCACGCTTGTAAAACATTACTCAATCCAAGGAGGAGACCATGAGAATTTCGAAAATTACTATGGCTACACTATTCGTTTTTGCGATGGCATTCGCCAGTTTCGGCTTTGCCCAGGACAAACCAGCCGCAGGCGCTGCGCCGGCGGAGGAAATAATCGCGGTAATGGACATGCAGGCAAAGCCCGGCATGGGGCTGGAATGGGAGAACTATCTGAAGAAGGACCTGCTGCCTGCGATGAAGAAAGCTGGCATGAAAAACATAAATGCGGCGATGACGGATCAGTTTGGCGTAGGCGACCTCTATTCCTTCTGGTGGCCGATAACCAGCCTTGCCGAATTTGACGGGCCAAGTCCATTCGCAAAGGCGCTTGGGACCCGATGGTCTGGCGGTTATGCTTGCCAATATTCAGCGTTGTATTGCCAGCACGCACACTTACATGCTCCGTTCACGGCCCAATCTCCAGATTGCCTCCAAGCCGGGCTACGAAATCAAGCTGGCGGTCATCGTGTCAGAAACTGTCGCTCCCGGGCGCACGGGTGAATACGAGAAAAACGCCAAAGCGATGATAGCTGTCCTTGCCAAGGCCAACGCCAAAGCCGTATATGCAGGCAAGGTGGGCCTTGGCGGGAATCCCAACGAATACTATGTGCTTATCGGGCTTGACTACTTATGCCGATGTCCAGCAGTTTGGCCTCGCATTTTCGAAAGCCCTATGCCGAGGCGAAACTTGTTCCTCAAACTGGCATTGTCATGCACAGGAAATGCAGGTTTATAAAACTCGCGCCGATCTGGGCATCCAGTAGCCAGGCAAACACCCGGGAGCGCCGGCGTCTCGGCTAATGCCGCACGGTTTTTGTCCTGGGAGCGCCGCCGTCTCGGCGGCTCTTTGTCGAAAAAACCGAAAAATGGGCAATATCGCATATTTTGTCCGGAAATTGCGATTGCCAGCAGATGGCCGGCGGGACGCCGGCGTTCCCAGGACGCGCGTGAAAGCAAATAATATGCGGCATTAGCCGTCGCGGAGGTGCTCCCAGGAATTTTGATGCCGCGCGGCATCGCATGCTTTATAATAAATTTCGCGATTCATCTGGGACTGCCAACCATAAAATCAGGAGCTCAATATGAGAATTTCTATTGCTTGCCGATTGCTTTTGCTGTTGGTTCTGGCCGGTACCGCGTCACTGCTCATTGCGGCAGAACCGCCGCTGCTATTGCGCGACCCAACGATGAACCGCACTAGCATCGTCTTCTGCTATGCCAGCGACCTATGGAGCGTCCCGCGCGAGGGCGGCGAAGCCCGGCGTCTGACCACCGGTCCGGGCATCGAGGCCAATCCCTATTTCTCGCCCGACGGCACCCAGATCGCCTTCACCGGCGAGTACGACGGGAACATCGACGTCTACGTCATGCCGGCCGCGGGCGGCATGCCGCGGCGCCTCACGTGGCATCCCGAGGCCGACGAAGTCGCCGGCTGGACTCCGGACGGCAAGCGCATCCTTTTCGTATCCCATCGGGCGAGCGGCACGGACGCCAACCAGCTCTTCACGATGCCGCTGGATGGCGGCTTTCCCGAAGCACTCCCGCTTCCCGATTGCGCAGGAGGCCTCCTATTCGCCCGACGGCACGCACCTGGCCTACGTCCCGCTCTTCCAGTGGCAGGATGCATGGAAGCGCTACCGCGGCGGCCAGACTCGCAAGATCTGGATCGCCGATCTTTCAAACTCCTCAGTGTTGGAAATCCCGCGCCAGAACTCCAACGACTATAACCCCATGTGGATCGGCGACCAGGTCTACTTTCTCTCCGACCGCAACGGCCCCGTCACGCTTTTCTCCTACGACACGCGCAGCAAGCAGGTGAAGCAGGTTTTGGAAAACAAGGGCTACGATTTCAAAACCGCGACCGCCGGACCCGGCGGCATTGTCTATGAGCAGTTCGGCTCCCTGAACGTGTACGACCTGCGCAAAGCCCCGGGCAAGCCGGTGGACGTCCGTCTGGCCGGCGACCTGGGAGAGCTCCGCCCGCGCTACATGAATGTCGCGAAGCGCCTGAGCAGTGCGGATATCTCGCCCAACGGCGCGCGCGCGGTCTTCCAAGCCCGCGGCGAGATCCTGACGGTACCCGCCGAGAAAGGCGATCCTCGCAACCTGACCAACTCCGCGGCCGTTTCGAACGCTCGCCGGTCTGGTCGCCCGACGGGAAATCGATCGCCTATTTCTCTGATGAATCCGGCGAATACGCGCTGCACGTGCAGGACCAGAGCGGCCTGGGCGCAGTTAAAAAAATCTCCCTCGGCGACAAACCGGCCTTCTACCTGGCTCCGGTCTGGTCGCCCGACAGCAGGAAGATCGCGTACCTCGACAACCATGCCAACCTCTGGTACATCGACCTCGAAGAGAAAAAGCCGGTGCGCGTGGACAAGGACTACTACCTGTCGCTTGGTCAAATGGCCGCCGTGTGGTCTCCCGACTCAAAGTGGCTGGCGTACGCGAAAACGCTGAAGAGCTTCATGTCGGCGATCCATATTTACTCGCTCGCCGCAGCCAAAAGCACGCAGGTCACCGACGGCATGAGCGACGCGACGCAGCCGGTCTTCGACAAGGAAGGCAAGTTCCTGTACTTCACCGCCAGCACGGATTCGGGTCCGTCGATGGAGTTCGATCTCTCGAGCGCTGCCCGCCAGGTGACGCGCAGCCTCTACCTGATCGTGCTCTCCAAAGATGAAAAATCACCTTTCCTGCCTGAGAGCGACGACGAAAAGGCCGAAGAAAAGAAAAAGGACGAACCCAAGAAAGACGAGAAGGCCGATAAAACGGAAACGCCCGCCAACGTCAAAATTGATTTCGACAACATCGGCCAGCGCATCCTGGCGCTGCCGATGCCGGCCAGGCGCTACCAGAATCTGCAAGTCGGCAAAGCGGGCACACTGTTCGCGGTGGAAGCCTCCGTGTCGCGGGACGCTCCACCAATACTCACCGTTCACCGGTTCGACCTCGCGAAGCGCAAGTCGGACGCACCGCTCAGCGGCCTGCAGGGATTCAGGGCATCCTTCGGCGGCGAGAAGGTTCTCACAAAGAAAGGCGACAGCTGGACTATCGCCGAACTGCCTGCCTTGGCGGACGGTCCGGGTGGCCCCCCACCGGCGCCGGATGGCAAAGGAGCTTTGAAGACGGAAGGCCTGGAAGTCCGCGTGGACCCGGTGGCCGAATGGAAGCAGATGTACTACGAGGTCTGGCGGATCCAGCGCGATTATTTTTACGACCCGAATTATCACGGTCTGGATTTGAAGGCGACGGAACAGAAGTACGCCCCGTTTGTCGCCGGCATCGGATCGCGCAACGATCTGAATTACCTGTTCACCGAAATGCTGGGCGAGATGACGGTCGGCCACATGTTCATTAGCGGCGGGGACAGGCCGGAGATCAAGGGCGTACCTACGGGCCTGCTCGGCGCGGACTACAAGGTCGAAAACGGGCGCTATCGTTTTGCGCGCATCTATAACGGCGAAAACTGGAACCCTGATCTGAAGGCACCGCTGACGCAGCCAGGCGTTAATGTGGCCGTTGGCGACTACCTGCTCGGCGTCAACGGGCGCGACCTGCGCGCGACGGAAAATATCTACAGCTACTTCGAGGCGACTGCGGACAAGGCAACGGTGCTGACGGTCGGCGCCGATCCTTCGGGCGCGGACTCAAGGCAAGTGACCGTCGTGCCAGTTCCAAACGAAAACCGTCTCCGGCATCTGGCCTGGATTGAGGGCAACCGCCGGAAAGTCGATCAGCTCACCAACAGCCGTGTCGCGTATGTGCACATGCCAGACACGGGGCGTGGCGGGTATGAGAGCTTCCTGCGGTACTTCTTCGCGCAGATCGGCAAGGAAGCCGTCATCATCGACGAGCGGTTTAATCACGGAGGCCAGTTGGCCACCGACATCATCGAGTATTTGAAGCGGCGCCCCCTGAGCGTGGTGACCTCGCGCGACGGCGCCGACATGGTGCAGCCGCAGGGCGCCATCTTCGGACCGAAGGTGATGATCATCAACGAATTCGCCGGCTCGGGCGGCGACGCCATGCCGTGGCTTTTCAAGCGGGAAGGCGTCGGCAAGCTGGTCGGTAACCGCACCTGGGGCGGACTGGTCGGCATAACCGGATACCCGGACCTCATGGATGGCGGCACCGTCACGGCTCCGAATCATGGCCGTATGGAATCCCGACAACGGGCAATATGATGTCGAGAACCGCGGCGTTGCGCCGGATATCGCAGTCGACATGGATCCGGCGCTGGTACGCCAGGGGCATGATCCGCAATTGGAAAAAGCGGTGCAGGTGGTAATAGAGGAGTTGGCGAAAAATCCGCCGCCCCAGTTGAAGCATCCGCCATACCCGAACTATCACACAAAATAGAGGGTGCGGGCTTTAGCACACGCATGTCCAAATCAAGTCGGCGGCTGTACTATCTCAGGCTGAATTTGTGCGTTCACCGCATCGTTGCGCTAGCTTGGGTCACTAAACTATGCTTAGTGGAGAGACAGACTCTGAAGAGCTGTCCGTACATGGATTGTAGACTCGTGAACCACTTATTTGGATAGACCTGGGCTGAAGCCCGCACTGAAGACACATCACTTTTTGCAATGATTCCTGCACAACATGGTTTAAGCTATGGACAACAGTTTGTTGAGGAGACTTCATAATGGCTAAAACCAAGGTTTTAAGACGCGAATTCCTGGTCGGCGGAGGAACTGCACTCGCAGCCGGCGCTCTAAAAGTATTTACCCCTGAATCCGCAGAAGCTGCGCCTGCGGCAGCCGTCACTTACGAACCATCCACCGGCTACATCGTCTACGACAGCCGCCTGTGTCTCGGTTGCCAGAGCTGCATGTTTGCCTGCTCGATGACGCACGAAGGCGAAGCGAACCCTTCGGTCTCGCGGATCCAGATCATCCGCCAGGAGACGTCCTTCGCCAAATACCCCTGCGACATCGTCATGTCGGTTTGCCGGCAGTGCGTCAGTCCGCTCTGCGTCCAGAACTGTCCGACCGGCGCATGTCACGTGGACGCCGCCAATGGCAACGTCCGGCGCATCGACGAGCAGAAATGCATCGGCTGCAAGCGCTGCATCAACTCGTGCCCGCAACGACCTCACAGGCCGGTCTGGAACGCGGCGAAGAAAAAATCCACAAAATGCGACCTGTGCACCAACGCGCCCTACTGGAGCCGGCAGGGAGGCCCCAACGGGACTCCGGCCTGCGTCACCATCTGTCCGGCCAAAGCGCTTAAGCTGGTGAAAGAGCCTCCTCCACAAACCGACATTGCGGGGTATGACGTCAACCTGGCGCCTCCTCCCTCGAAGAGAACAATGCCACCAATGCCGAAAATTGACTGAGCTTAAGGGAAGGAGAACCAATATGACAGGCGGATACACAGGAAAAATACTTCGAGTCAACCTGACGACCAAAGACCGTCAGCACCATCGACACGGCCAAATACGAAGAATTCGGCGGCGGCTACGGAATGGGAGCAGCCATCTTCTGGGATCTGGCGGTAGCTCCGGGCGAATGGGATCTGAAGGATGCCTTCGATCCCCGGAATGTCATTCCTCTCATGACCGGTCCTTTCGCGGCCACCGGCGTTCCAGGCGGGGGAAGAACCAGCGTCTGCGGGCTGTCTCCGGAGACGTTTCCCACCTGCGAATTCTGGCGGGGCAATCTCGGCGGCAGGTTTGGCAACTACGCTGAAGCTTGCGGGTTGGGATGGAGTCGTGGTGGAAGGCAAGGCCGAAAGGCCGGTGTGGATCAACATCATTAACGACCAGGTGAAGATCGAAGACGCCAAGGAGCTTTGGGGCCTGGATACCTGGGAGACGCAGGACCGGATTACGGCAATGGTGGGCGGAAGAACACGCTTCGGTGAAGAATGGCAAGAGATCGGGAGCACCTATACCACTGCCCGCCCGCAGATCGTCTGCATCGGTCCGGTAGGCGAAACAAAGTCACGGCTCGCCGCCCTGATCAGCGGCAGCGGGATCAGTGCGCGGATCGGCGGCCACGCCGCGGTCTTCGGGGCCAAGAATTTGAAAGCCATCAGCGTAACCGGGACCGGCAGGGTTCAGGTGTCGGATCCCAAGGGCGTCGTGGATGCCAGACTCCGCCACATGGAAGCCAACCAGACCGGAGCAATCGGTTTCGCCTCCGGGCCGGGGGCGGCGTCCTGCATGCCTTGCCTGCGCGGCGACCGGCGCAGAAGCAACTATAATGGCGGCGAAACCATGTGCGCCTGTCAGGGATGGCTCTCCGGCAGCAAGACTCCAGGGGCCGCAGACCTGGCCGCCGAAGCCTTGATAAAATACGGCCTCAGCAGTTGGTCCGCCCATTTTCACGCGATGTCCGACCAAGATTGCCGGCGCGCCGGAGATTTTCCATGGAAAGGTGCCGGTAGATTCCGGCCTCGGCTGGTATCTCCAATACCTCTATGAGCAGGGAGTGCTGGGTCCGGGAAAGCAGATCGACTCGGCGCCGTTGCCCATGGATCAATGGGGCGAACTGAGTTTTCGCCTGGCTTTGCTGGACGCCATTGCCCGGCGCGTCGGCATTGGCGACGCTCTGGCCGAAGGCTGCTGCCGGGCCGCTGAGAAATGGGGACGGCTGGAAAAGGACATGGAAAGCGGCGCCTTGCGCCTTCCCGCCTGGGGAGCCACAAGCCATTGGACAATGCCTTGGGTGGATTGGGCGTATGGCTACATACTCGGAGCGGGAGATCAAACCTGGCATGGATTCATGGCGCCGGTCGGAACTCCTCGCGACGGCATAACCTTGGAAGAGTCTCTGGACGAAGCTATCCAAGAAGACGATTCCGTATACCGACGATATCTTCATGTTCAACTATGCATGGAAGGGCGAAGAGGCCTGGAAGACCGGCATCTATTCTCCGCATAAGGCGAAGCAGGTGGCCTGGAGCCGTCATTTTACGGGCTTCTGGAACGAGTCCATGGCGCTCTGTGAGATGTTGCTCCCCGAACTGAGCGGTGACAGCCCCGAGATAGAAATGATGTATTACAAAGCCGTCACGGGGAAGAACGACTCGTTTGCCGATACCATGAGAATTGGCCAGAAGATCTGGACGCTGGAGCGCGCCATCCGCGTGATGCACGGAAGAAGCCGGCAGACGGAAGACTTTTTCCCGTATATGTATAAGCCGGGAGCCTCGGGCATGGCGGTCTACGGCGGTGTGCCCATTTACGAGAATGGCAAATGGCGCAACGACGCGGCCCCGGACATGTACTTGGACCGGAAGGGCGTGGACGACTTCAAAACCCACTACTATGCCCTGGAAGGCTGGGACAAAGAAAACGGCTGGCCGACCAAAAAGACGCTGGAAGACCTGGGGCTGAAGCAGTTGGTCGCCCCGATGGCAGCCAAAGGAAAATTGAAAGCCTGATTTTCGAAATAAAAGCAAGCCACGAATTCCACGAATTACACAGAACGACCTGTACAATTCGTGGAATTCGTGGCTTTTTTTATTTGGGTCGTGCCTGCTATGAGCTGGTGGATATTTCTTGCTGGCGGCTGGATCCTTGCCGTGTGCTGGTTGGTCTCCGGATTTCTGCCAGTCTACTTTTTCAGTAAGAAACGGATCGATGATTGCACCCGCGCTCTCGCGGACCCGGAACGCTGGCCACTCGTATCGGTAGTAGTCGCTGCGCGCGACGAATCGCGCCTGATAGAAAAATCCCTCCGTTCGCTTGTCGCCATGGATTACCCGGCTTTTGAGGTAATCGCCGTAAACGACCGTTCTGTCGACGGAACCGGCGACATCATGGACCGCCTGGCGGCCGTTGCTGCACGCATCCGGACTCTGCATATCCTGGAATTGCCCGCAGGCTGGCTCGGCAAATGCCACGCGCTGCACCAGGGATCAAGGCGTGCGGCAGGAGAACTCCTGCTTTTCACCGACGCAGATGTCACTTTCGCCCCGCAAACGCTTCGACTTGCAGTCCGCTACTTGGAGGCACATAAACTCGATCACCTGGTACTCTTCCCGGGCTTCGTACGGCGTGGCTACTGGGAGGATGCGCTCAAGGCCTACTTTTCCGTTTCCTTCAGCCTCTGGACCAGGGCATGGGCGGTTTCCGGCCCGTCGAAAAATATTTATATCGGCGTCGGCGCCTTCAACCTCGTCCGTCGCTCCGCCTATGACGGCATCGGCGGGCATGAATCGTTAAGAATGGAAATTCTCGACGACATCACGCTGGGCAAACGCCTCAAGCAACAGGGATACCGTCAGGACGCGCTCCTTGCACCGCGGCACCTGGAGTTGGCCTGGCTGGAAGGAGTCAAAGGCTTTGTCAAAGGCCTCGAGAAGAATGCCTTCGCCGGGCTCCAATTCTCAATTGCACAACTGCTGCTGGTCACAGCCCTGATTGTCTTCTTCATCGCCACACCTTACATAGGCGCGCTCGTATTCCGTGACGCACGGATCTACGGATATCTCACGGCAGTTCTCGCCATGTATGCAGGCTTCGGCATTCAGGCATCCGGACACCGTGATGGATGGCGTGTTGCGCCTGCTCTCCCTGTTATTGCATGCATCTTCCTCTGGACGCTCTGGCATTCCGCCCTTGTGACTCTTCGTCAAGGAGGCATCCGTTGGCGTGACACGTTCTACTCTCTCAACGATTTGAAACGCCGCCCTATTCAGCAAACAAAACAAAAATAACTAAATAGCAGTAAACCAGTAGGTGCGGGCGGATGTTTTATAAATCCGGCAGTTTAGATAGACAACTCAAATGCCAACTTCGCAATCGAGGCTAAAAACTGCTTTTGTCAGTCGAATTATTGCGTTGCAGACGATGCGCTGCGCACATCGGGTCGGGGTCGGAATCGGGGTCGAAAAGGTTCCTGCTTGCTCTGACGCTAATTAAAACCGATACCGATTCCGACTCCGACCGCGATGTGTTGCACCGGATTTTGAGTCAGCCCCTGGAGTCATGCTGACTGTCACCGAAATTCCTATTTGGCCGAAGGTGCTTTGGGAGCTTCGTCGACCGTGATCCATTCGTCGCGGTTCCGGTTGTATTGCGGCCAGCGATAGGGCTTGAACACCGTATCGTTTTTGATTTTCTCCCACTCCGCGTGGCTGACTTTCCCGTCTCCATCGGCATCAAACATCTTGATGAAATCCTGACCTGTCGGGCCGCCCGCCACATAGGGGCTGTCGGAGACCATTTGCGTCGCCTGCGTGATTCCCGGCGGCGCATTGGCGGGCTTGGGGAATGGAGCGCCAGGCGATGGGATGACAAAACGTCCCCCGGCATACACGGTGAGGACTCCTTCCTTTTTGGGATCCATGGATTCCGGAACGGCACAGGCCGCCATTTCCATTTTCGTGATCTTGTCATCCTTATTGGCATCGCACAGCGGGAAAGACGCGTCCATCAATCCCGACTCTTTCCATTCCGCCTTACTTATGGAACTGTCCTTGTTGACATCCAATGTAGCGAAAAATGGATCCACGTTGACCGGCGCCGGGTTTTGCGCAAACGCAGAAATCGCCAGAGTGGACCATGCGGCTGCCGCCACAAACATCTTTCGAATGTTCATCGTTGCCTTCCCCTCCTGCTGACTGCAGTTTTAATCATTATTTGTGATTTTCTACTCCGTGTCCTATAGTGGCTTCATATTTTAAGATCATATAAGAAGGAGCCAAATGCCTACGACTAAATTCGGAAAATATTTCACGACGGAAGTGCTGAAGGAGAGTCCCAAATTCCCCGGGCTGTGGGACGTGTCATCGACGCGCCATCTGACGGCCTTCGGCGGAGGACATCTCTCCGTCGACTGTATTTTTATCACGCACCCGTTCGTGATGGTCAGCCAGCCGCACACGCACGAATTTCCCCAGTACCTGCATTTCTTCGCGGCGGACCCGCACGACCAGAGGCTGTTTGACGCGGAGATCGAGATGACTCTGGGGGAGGACGCGGTTAACGGCGAAAAGCACATCATCACGCGGCCCACGGCGCTTTATATCCCGGCCGGCGTGTTTCACGGGCCATTGAATTTCAAGGTGATCAACAAGCCGGTGGTTTTTGTGGATATCGCCGTCGCCGGTGAATACAAGAGAGTCGGCAACACCCCGGATTAGAATGAATTTCGGTGACAGTCACCATAATCCCCAAATTATGGACGACATAATGTATTGGGCATCACACTCTCCCCTAATTGGGGATTATGGTGACTGTCACCGAAATTCATTATTTCTACTTGCTGCGGCGGATCGAATAGAGGCGGTGTTCGGTGCGCAGCAGCAGGCGGTCTCCCGCGATTGCCGGGGTCGCCAGCGCCATATCCTCGAGCACGTTCGTGCGCAGAAGCTCGAACTTCTCTCCCGCCGCGACCACGTATGTCTTCCCCTCTTCGTCCAGTATGAATACCCTTCCGTTATAGGCCCATGGAGATGATGTGAACGCCGTCGCCGCCGGATCGATCCGCGTCCTGTAGGTCACATTTCCCGTTTTCGCGTCATACCGGCTCAGGATCCCCGTTTCGGTCACCGAGTAAAGCGCGCCTTGATAGGCCACCGCGGTCGGCAGGTACGTCCCCCCGCGCGGTTCGGTCCAGGCAACGTATTGGTTCGACTTCTCTCCCTCCTTCAGCGAGATGTCGCCTACCGCTCCCGGCCGGACCGCAAACAGAGACCGTCCCCGTCCGCCGTTCAGATACAGCAGGCCGTCGTAGACAAACGGCATAGGGATGGCCGATCCCGACATACCGGACATCGTCCACAATTCCTTTCCCGACAGGTCGTAGCTGATTGCCTTGCCGGGACCCACCGTAACGATTTCCGTTCGGCCGTCGTGCCGCCACACGTAGGGCGTCACCCATCCCGAACGCGCCGGCGGTCGGGCCCTTTGACGCCCACGTCGCGGTCTTTTTCCCAGACTTTCTTTCCCGTTTTCCTATCGTAGGCCGCGATAAAAGGCCGCTTGTCGTTGTCGTTGACGATGACGATCAGTTCGCCCGCGAGCACGGGCGAGCTCCCTGTCCCGAAATCCAGGTAGATCGGCAGCGCCTCCTGCGGCGCTGTCCACAGTGCCTTCCCTTTCATATCAAACGCATACAGCCCCAGGTTGGCGACATAGACATACACCGATCGGCCATCGGTCACCGGCGTTTCCGAGACGAAGCTGTTTTTCCGGTGCCGTCCTCCCGGCGGGCGTCCCGAATGGAATTCCCGCTTCCATTCCACCTTCCCGGTCTTCAGGTTCACGCAATAGAGGAAGTAGTGCAGAACCACTTCCTTCGGCAGTTCGATGTCCCGCTCGGTCACCTTCTCGAGGACCTGCGCCTCGGTAAGGCCTTTCTTCTCCAGTTCGGCGATATACTCGTTGCTGTACTCCGTGCCGATCTGCGGCGGCTTCGATGCCCCTTCGGTTACTGCCGTCGTAACAAATATCCTATCGCCCCAAACGATAGGCGACGACCATCCCCGTCCCGGGATTTCGGCCGCCCACTCGATGTTTTCCGTTTTGCCCCATTGTTCGGCCAGCCGCGCTTCCCCGCTCACCGGATTAGCTTCCGGCCCGCGGAACTGCGGCCAGACCGGTTCCGCCGCGGCAAGCATCCTCGTCGCCAGCAGGCACGCCAGCGCCACGCAGCACCAACACCCAATGCCCAGAAATCGTTTCATAGAAATCTCCGTCGCAAGAAACAAAACTTATAAACGGTTAACACAAGGTCCCGCCAATTAATAGCCGAAATAAAACAACATACCCAAGTGAGCGCGGGCAGAAGCCTACGTGTTTTTTGATGTTGAAACATTTTAATCGTTGCCGACCAAACTCGATAGTATAGTTAGTCTGTTAATAATAGGAGGTTTCCCATGGCTGAATTTTTGGACAATGCAGTTTCACGCCGCCGTTTCATTAAAGATGTTGCACTCACTTCCGCAGCCCTGTCCGTAGGGCCGTATTTCGCCTTTGGCAACCCGAGACCTGCCAAACTGATGAAGCGCGCCATGGGCCGCCTCGGCTTTGAAGCGACGACGCTCGGCCTCGGCGGACAGGCGTCGCTGCAATGGACTCCCGCCGACGTCGATCCGGCCAAAATTATCCTGAAGGCCTTCGACCTGGGCGTGAATTACTTCGACACGTCGAACGTCTACGACGGCAGCCAGATGCATTATGGCAAGGCTTTCCGCGAACTGCACCTGATCCCCGGCCAGCCGGGCTACAACGAACGCCTCCGCAGCTCGATCTTCCTGACGAGCAAGACGGCCCTGCGGTTTGGCAAGGGC
This sequence comes from uncultured Acidobacteriota bacterium, assembly GCA_963761825.1. Classification (GTDB taxonomy): domain Bacteria; phylum Acidobacteriota; class UBA6911; order UBA6911; family UBA6911; genus UBA6911. The sequence continues at coordinate 18,975 of CAVXIH010000014.1, read as the reverse complement.
GGGTGGCAGAAACAGGGATTGATCAACGTCACCAATGGAGCGGCAGGATCGCACGCCATCGACGACGTCCGGCGGACGCTGTCCCAAGTCTTCGGCGATGGCCAGGGATCCTATCCGCAGGGCGCGTACTTGAACATGGTCCTGATGCACAGCGTTATGACCACGGCGGATGTCGACGCGCTGTATGAAGGGTACAACAAGCCCGATCCCAAGGCGGAATCGATCGGCGCGTTGGCCACGCTGATCGATTTCCGCGATGGCACCAACTTCACGGGGCTCAATACCAAGGGGGAAAAGCTCATCCGGCACATCGGATTTTCGGGGCACCAGGCGCCGGACGTGATGATGGACATGATCCAGCGCGACAGCCGGGGCGTTCTCGAAGGCATGCTGGTGGCCATTAACGCCAACGACCGGCAGAATTTCACCATGCAGTACAACGTCATTCCCGTGGCTGCGGCCAACAATATGGGCGTGATTGCCATGAAAGTCTTTGCCGACGGCGCGATGTACACCAAAGAAGCGACGTGGACGCGAAGCCCGGACATGGTGGTCCGCAAAGTGGGGAGCAGCGCTCTGCCCAGCCGCCGGCTGGTCGAGTACGCCTTGACCATCCCCGGAATTCACACCGCCATCATCGGGACGGGGCACATCGACACGGATCCGGCAGCCTGCCAGCTGCAGCAAAATCTCCTCGCCGCGCAGATCGCGCCGAATGCGCTCAGCGTCTCCGACCAGCGGGAAATCGAAAAAATGGCCGGCACGGTCAAAGAAGGCAAAACGAATTACTTCCAGGCTGCGGCGCAACCGCTCGGCGCTCCGCGCAATGCGGCAGCGAAGCAGGAAATGCGCGGCCAGAAGCGGATGGCGCAATTGAACTGGCAGACCGCCTATGCGGGAGACGAACCGATCGTCCGTTACGAAATATGGCGCGACAACCAGAAAGCCGGCCAGCTTGCCCATAAGCCGCAGGTGCGCCAGACGCCGTTTGCCTTCGAAGAAGTCCTCACCGACAAGACCGCGCACCACTACCAGATCGTGACGGTGGATGCCGCCGGGCGCACCGCCAAAACCGAGGATGTTCTGCTCTCAGCGGTCTAAGAGCCTGCCCGAGTAATAATAGGGGCCGCGTCCTGGCCCCTATTTCTCGCGGTGTTTTGCAGCAAGGCCGCGCCAGTTACAGCTGGCATCCCCTCTTAGGGATGCCCCTACCCTCTGCGTATCGCTCCATCTCTATTTTCCTATAGACGTTTCGTGGTTTTGCAGGAAAGTATCAAACCAGGATGTGAGTCCAGGCGATATTTCTATGCGCTGCAGTTATTCGGGCCAGACGTCGCTATATAAATCAGAGCGATAGGATGCATCGAATCCGTTGCAGCAAAAAAAGTCTCGCTACCCGATGGATGCCTTTCAGAAATCAGGGAGGCCTTAATGAAGGAATCGGAATTCAAAACGGCGCCGGACTCGCTCCGCGGTTTTTGGTGCCTGTTCGTCACACAATTCCAGGGAGCCTTCAGCGACAATGTGCTGAAAACCCTGGCCATCTTCATGCTTGTCGCCATGAACCTGACGCTGGCCGAGAAGCATCGCATCACCGAACTAGTGGGTGCGCTGTTTTCCCTGCCATTTATTCTATTTTCCATGGCCGGCGGTTTTCTTGCCGACCGCTTCAGCAAGCGCACCATTAGCGTTGGAGTCAAGGTTTTTGAAATAGCGGTGATGTTGCTCGCGCTGGCGGGATTGACATGGGAAAGCATGCCGATTGTGCTTATTTGCGTATTTCTGATGGGCGTTCATAGCGCGTTCTTCGGACCATCCAAGTACGGGCTGCTTCCCGAGTTGCTGCCTGAAAACAAATTGTCCTGGGGCAACGGTCTTCTGGAGCTCGGCACATACATGGCCATTATTTTTGGCACTGTTACGGCCGGGCTCATGGCAGAGCAGTTCCGCGGGCATCATGGCCGGTCGGGCGCGATCCTCCTCGCGCTTGCGGTGATCGGACTTGTACTTAGTCTGGGAATCACCCGCGTGCCTGCGGCGGATCCGGGCAGGAAATTCCGCGCCAATTTCCTCAGAAGCCTTTTCAGCCAGATGAGATCCTGGCGCGGGGATCGTCCGCTTATCCTGGCGATGCTTGGCAATACCTATTTCAGCTTTATAGGCGCGTTGCTGCTATTGAATGTGTTCTTTTTCGGCGCCGATGTGCTGAAGGTCAGCGAATCGCAAATCGGCTGGTTGAACGCGGCGCTTGCCGTTGGCGTCGGACTGGGCAGCGTCGCGGCAGGATATCTATCCGGGAGAAAAATTGAATATGGCCTTGTCCCGTTCGGCACCGCGGGGATTGCAGTTTCGTTCATTTTGCTCGCGGCACCGGGATTGTCGCTCCAGGCAGTCCTGGTCCGACTGGCGCTTCTGGGTTTTGCAGGCGGATTTTTCATCGTACCGGTAAGCGCACTGCTGCAGCACCGGCCTGAAAAGTCAAAAAAAGGTGAAGTACTGGCGGCAGCGAACCTGCTCTCCTTCGTTGGCGTCTTTCTGGCCTCAGGGGCGCATTACCTGCTGGTGGAAGTTGCCCATCTGTCCCCTAACCAGGTTTTCCTTTTCGGCAGCATCCTCACGCTGGCCGCTACGGTTTATGCGGTTATTTTGTTGCCTGACTCATTGCTTCGGTTTGTGTTGTGGCTGTTGACGCGAACGATTTATCGGATGCACATTCTGGGCCGCGACAACATCCCGGCCAAAGGCGGCGCATTGTTCGTCTGCAATCACGTGTCGTTTGTCGACGGGATGCTTTTGCTCGCATCCACGGACCGGCAGGTGCGCTTCATGATATTCAAAGACTATTACGAGCTTCCGCATATCAAACCATTCGCGCGTATTCTTGGCATGATTCCTATTTCCTCCGAACAACGTCCGCGCGAAATGATCCAATCACTCAGAAGGGCCAGCGATGCCATCCGCGCCGGGGACGTCGTCTGCATTTTCGCAGAAGGTGAGATTACGCGCATCGGCCATCTGCTGCCCTTCCGGCGCGGTTTGGCTCGAATCATGAAAGATGTGGACGCGCCGATCATTCCGGTCGCACTGGATGGTGTGTGGGGCAGCATCTTCAGTTTCAAGAAGGGACGTTTTCTGTGGAAAATTCCAAGCCGGCTGCCCTATCCCGTCACGGTGAATTATGGCGCTCCTCTGCCGCCTTCAGCGACGCCGTTTGAGGTGCGACAGGCGGTGCAGGAACTCACGGCCCAGGCATGGCAGGACCGAAAAGGGCGCATGCGCCCGCTTCACCGGGCGCTGGTGCGAACGGCTCGATGGTATCCCTTCCGGTTCGCCATGGCGGATGCGCAGAATCCGAAAGTGCGGTTCGGCGCGGTATTGACTCGTTCGGTGTTTCTGGCCCGGCGATTGCGCTCCGTGTGGGCAGATCAGAAGATGCTGGGCATCCTCTTGCCGCCATCGGTCCCGGGTGCATTCGTGAACTATGCCGCGATGTTGTCGGGACGAGTGCCGGTGAACCTAAACTACACGCTTTCTGACTCCGCACTGGCCTCCTGCATTGACCAATGCGGGATCAACAAGGTAATCACTTCGAAAGCGTTTCTCGAAAAGGTAAAAATCCACATCCCATGCGAAGCGATATATCTTGAGGATGTGGTTGCCAAAACGGCACCGGCGAAAGACGGCGATTCAAAGGCAGCGGCGGGCAATCCCCCTTCCCTACTGGAAAAGCTGATCGCTGTTTTCATGGCGTGGCTGCTTCCTGTCGGCATGCTGGAGCATGCACTGGGATGCAAATCGAAAATCGCTTTGGACGACCTGGCCGCAGTGATTTTTTCCAGCGGGAGCACGGGTGATCCCAAAGGCGTAATGTTGAGCCACTACAATATCGGATCGAACATCGAACAGGTCGGGCAAGTATTCGGATTCAACCGGCATGATCGCATGCTCGGCATTCTCCCATTTTTCCATTCGTTCGGATTCATGGGAACGCTGTGGCTGCCGGCCGCTCTTGGGATAGGAGTGGCGTATCATCCCAATCCGCTCGATGGGAAAACCATCGGCCCGCTGGTGCGCGATTTTAATGTAACGTTCCTGTTGGCAACCCCGACCTTGCTCCAGATTTATATGCGCAGCTGCACACCCGAGCAATTCGGCAGCCTGCGCATCGTTATAACCGGCGCGGAGAAATTGCCGGAAAGCCTGGCGATGGCATTCGAAGACCGGTTCGGAGTACATCCACTGGAAGGATATGGCTGCACTGAATGCGCTCCGTGCGTGGCGGCGAACACGCCGAATTTCCGATCCGCAGGATACCGGCAGGTCGGCGCCAGGCGCGGCAAAATCGGGCATCCGCTGCCGGGTGTCTCGGTGCGTATTGTCGATCCGGATACCAGGACGCCTGTACCACCCGGCCAACCCGGTCTTATGCTCATACAGGGACCGAACGTGATGCAAGGCTATCTCGGTCTTCCGGCAAAAACATCGGAAGTGCTTGTGTCCGATAGTACCCATTCCTCCGTTCCGGCCTCCGGGAACAAATGGTATGTCACCGGGGACATTGCCGCGATCGACGAGGATGGATTTCTCCAGATCACAGACCGCCTTAGCCGGTTCAGCAAGATTGGCGGGGAAATGGTGCCTCATGGCAAGGTTGAGGAAAAATTGCACGAGGCGGCGGGCGTGACAGAACAGACTTTTGTTGTCACGGGAGTGAAGGATGAAAAAAAAGGCGAGCGGCTCGTAGTGCTTCACAAGCTGAGCGATGAGCTATTGCAGAGGTGTCTCGAGAAGTTGGCGCAGAGTGATCTTCCGAATTTATGGAAACCGCGCGCGACCAATTTCCACCGCGTGGAGACCTTTCCCTTACTCGGCACAGGAAAACTCGATCTGCGGCGGATCCAAGAAATGGCGGGATGGGCATTCACCGATGAAAGCTGAAGATGTAGTCAGGCCGAAATAAGGGTTGCGGCATTTCGCAAAACTGTCCCGCTCGCATATTTCGGCCGGGAGGAGTTCTTCCCCTGCTAAGTTTTAGGCTATTCTTACCCCATCCAATGGAAGCATAGACCGGAACACTTCACATTTTCGACACATTTGCATCTTTTTAACCCAGCTTCTCTGCGGACTTCCTTGGCATATCGTTCCGTTGATGCACCAGCATAGATGCCCGGCGTTGAACTCCCATGCAGGGCAAGCTTTTCTAGTCTCCATGGAGCATTTTTTAACCAACCAACAAGGTCTGCTGCTCTTGGCGCGGGACTGTTTCAGTGACAGAAGCAGCAGCAACTGCCGTTCGATATGGACCGGAACGCTTCTCCATCCCTGCTCAAAGCTCTGGATAGCCTTAATGGAAAGACCCAGTAATTGGGCCATTTGTTTTTGAGTTTTGCCAAAATAATGCCGTATCAGCGAAAGCTGCTTCTTGTTCATCCGAACACCTCTTTGCGTGATCGGACCACTCTATCATAGATTGTATCGAAGCGTCTTGCTGATTTACTGCGCTCATTTTGTGCGACTATCCACAGAACGCATGTGAATATCGCTAAAACTTAGCAAATACGCGGACAGGCTTATTTGACGGGAACGGACTTCGAATGGGCTCCATGGCTCATGTGCGCACTAATAGCTGATGGGATTGTGGCCCTTGGCATGGCAATTCAGGTAACACCCTTTCTGGCTGGTTCCGTTGTAATAGTATCCAAAATACGTGGTCCCCTTGCTCACAATCGCAGTGTCAAAATTTATCATCGCCCGGTTCGAGGCCGCACTTCCCCCGATGACGCCATGCGGGTCGTGACAGGTAGTGCAACCGTAACTCTTGTGTTTATCATGCATGGATTGAGATGCCAGGGTAGTCAGATTGTGGCATTTGTTGCACAGTGCACTATTAGCAGTCGAGTTGCCGCTTCCGCCACTCGCAGGTTCCTGGTACAGATTCATCTGTAACAGGTGTGGATAGGAAGAGCCGTGCGGCCCGTTCGCGCCAGTGCCTTTAAACAAGCGTGATTGATCGCTATTATGGCAGTCGGTGCAGTAAAGCTGGGAGCTGGTCGTTAAGGGACGACTGGTATTGTTGGTACCGTCAATATTTAACATGTAGGCTCGCAGCGTCGTATTTGCGGTCGTGACGGTGCTGCTGCCCATCACGTTGTGTCCGATAGCACTCGAGAATTGGAGTCTCACGTTGTACTGGTTCGAGGGCATCGCGGGGGGCGCCGGATACCCCGCGGGCATCAGCCCCTGCGGATAACGACTTGGAGTCCGACCGTAAACGAGATATGTGCTGTTCTGAGGCTTGTTCGTGCTGTCGGCATGGCATTTCAGGCAGACCTGGTATTCCCTGGTTGCCGGCTTCTGTGCCCCCGCTGTGTCGTAGCCGCTCACTCCGGCGAGGCCGGAAGGAACAGTGGGCGGGAGCGCAGTGCCCGTCTGCGCAGACGCCGCATGGGGATTGTGGCAATCAGGGCACTCGGCGTGACGCGCCGTATTTACAGGCAGCGATTCTGCCGGATCGTGGACACCCGAGACCGTCGTGGCCGGGTGCGAATAGGTTTTCGCGAAGTCCCCCAGCACGTTCCGCAGAGCAGGAGCAGTATTTGCCCCGCTGTGGCAGGGCGAGCAGGCAGACTGCTCCGCAGCTTTCATGTTCCTCGCACCCACCGGATTCTGATGGGATCCGTGGCAATTGGAACAACCGTTGGCGGCCACTGTCCCGTAAGATCCGAGCCCAAGCGATGACGGGACTGTATTGGTTGCGGTGCTGTGCGACCCGGCGGTCCAGCCGTATAGAGTATTGGGCTGCGCTCGTGACGGATCGTGACACGCCAGACAAAGGGTGCCGTTCGAATTGGAGCGCGAGAGAAACATGGGGACAACCGGATCATTGTTCGGCGTGTGCGGATCGTGACATGTCGTGCATTCCACTTTGCCGGAAACCAGCTGCACGGCAGAATCCTTCGTGGATGGGGGAGTGTTGAACAGAGTAGAAGCCAGTTGGCCATCGTTGACCGGCGTCATGCTTACCGGATGGCCAGAGGAGAGATTTGTGCCGAGCTTGTTCAGAGCCGACATGGTTCCGGAAGTAGCGATCAAACCGTTGGCGATCGTCAAGCCCAACGCAATCGTGCCGTCATGGCAACTCAGGCAAAGCTTCGAAGAACCCGTCGACGGAGTCTGAGGTCCCGAATTATAGGTGGTGCTGCTGTAATTTGTGTAGGTCTGAGATGAGAGCTGATGGTTCCAAAGCGGTGTCACGTTGGGAAGAACATTGTGAGGTGCATGACAGAACAGGCATGCGTTGGATACGCCTGAGGTGACGGGTCCGGCCCCGGTCGATCCGAGATCGTGTTTGCTTCCAATTACAGCCTGCTTACTGCCGGCTGCGAATGTCGGAGCGGCGATAAGTGCGATGAAGATGATGGCGGCAGGCAAGCGGGTCATGACACGCCTCTCCTGTAGATAAATACTTGTACCCGCCGATTTTGTGAATCTGCGACATAAATTCGGTTGCGTTCATCGATGGAAATCCCCGAGGGAAGTCGGAACTGCCCGGGGCTTGTGCCGGTTGAACCGAAATAATAAAGCAGGCGTCCGGCTGGATCAAAAACCTGAACTGTCTCAAACAGCGCGTCGACTATATAAAGATTGCCATCCGTATCCGCTGCAATGCCTTTGGGCCGGTTCAGAGTGCCGGACTGATTCCCGAGTTGCCCGAAGGTGTTTAAGAACTTGCCATCGGGTGTAAATGCCTGGATGCGAAAATTCATGGAGTCGACGACATAGACTCTCCCGGCCGAAAGCGTCACTGCTGTGGGGAAATTGAATTCACCCGGTCCGCTTCCTCTTTTGCCGATCACCCGAATCAGGGAGCCGTCCGTTCCCAGCACAAGCACTTGATGCTTCAGGGTGTCGGTCATATAGATGCGCCGTGCCGACCGATCGAACGCCATTCCTGTGGGACGTTGTAGGAGCCCATCCGGCCCGGCCCCTTCAATGGTTCTGAGAAAACGGCCCCGCACGTTGAACACGTAGATCTTTCGCCTCTCGGAATCGCTCACATAAATATCGTCATTGGCGTCGCAGAACACATCGATAGGGGATTCCATCTGTTGGCCGCGCGGCCCTTTCAGGAATTGGTACTTGCGCCGTTCGAAATCGAAAATGTGGACCCCGTGCGCGCCCGGATCCGTGATCAGCAAGCGCCCTGTGCTGTCCTGCGCCGTAGAGTAGGGGCGGAGAAGCTCCGGTTTATCCTCATCGGTACCAGCCAGTAAAGTGGCCATCTTTGAAAAGAAGCCGCGCGGTTTGGTGAACTCCCGGACGGAAGGTACCGTCCTCAAGTATTCAATACTGGGAGACGAAGACGCAGAAGGCTGGGGCTGTGGCGGATTCAGAATGGCCGCAATGAGGAGCAACTGAATAGAAACAAAAGGGAGGGACATCATAAAATTTTCGCTGACCTCGACAAGCGTATATAGAAGCGGCCTCGTTCCGTTTCGGGATAAATCGCCAGGGTATTCGAGTAGGTCTGGGTCGAGCGGAAGTATCCGGCGGTAAACTGCAGCCTCCGAAAACGATAGGTCGCAGATATATCCATAATTTCAAAGGCATTGGCCACGATCCCTTCCAGATGCTGCATCGAGCGGGTATAGAGGGCCGAGAATTCAAATCGTTGGATTGGGATCAGGTGCAGGGAGATCGTCACACCACGAAAATCGCTCGGAACAAGATGAAGCGGCATCAGGAATGCAGACGACGACGCAACCCCGCTCAATACCTGATCGTAGGATTGAATGGAATTGCCTCCACTGGAATTCAAAGTAGCATTGAATTGAAATCGTGAGTGCTCGATTCCGGCACGGCCTGTGTAACCCGTCGATCGAAATTCGCTCCCTTGGCTGGAGAAAGCGCTTCTCTGCCAGCCGCCTCCAAGTTGCGCGCGAAATTGGCCCGCGAGGCTGAAACTCACCCCTACATCCGAGGCGAAACTGTGATCCCGGGTGGGGAGTTCATTGCGGACCGTCTGGGTGTTCCCGCGTACGGTCAGGTCGAACTGAAGCCCGTCAGGCTTCCCCGGTTGCGCTGTAACTACATAGCTTTGGCCTATAATCTTTCCTGCCTGTCCGGTAACTGATCCGAATCCGAAAGATGGAGCATACTCTCCAGAGAGACTTCCCCATCCAAAACTGCGTGCGTACGTTATGCCGCTTGTTGTCGTGAAATAATTGGAGCTCAGTTCCCTGGATCTGTCTGCATACACCGCGGTGCGATCCGCGTTGACGTAAAGACCAAAACCTCGGGGCAACTCGACTGAGGTGAGGCCATTGAGGTTTAGATACGAAGTGGTGCGCTGGAGTCGACCGAAAATGTTTTGATCGGGAGCTATAGAGCCGCTGCCGTCCAATCCTCCAATCAACTGACTCATCAGGAGGCCTGAAATGTTCGAATTGTATCCGGCTCGCAGCGAGGTTTTCCATTTTTTCTTCTGAAACAGCCGCAAGTTGGCGCTTGCGTACCGCGTGGTCAAATCGATGGGCTGTCCCAGGACAGTATTGGACATTCTCTGGGTTCCTCCATCCAGGTAAAGCTCCGCGTCCCCCCAAATGGTCCGCCTGGCGGAACCTCTGAATTGCGTCCCTTTCTGACTCAGAGGCGATGAATTGAGTCCTTCGCCTTGAAGGGTAAAAAGACCCGATGTTTGTTGTTGGCGTCCGGCAAAGCACTGGAAATCCCACCCCCAATGCTTATCTGCGCAATTCAGATTCAGATGGTTGGAGCGTGAAGCGTAATCCGGGATTGCCGGACTGAAGGACTCGGATTGGACGGAATTGATGCCCCAATCGACGGTCATTGCCGGCAAACCAGCCATGTTCAGGCCGCTCGTCAATCCTAAGTCCTTGTTACGATTATTCAGAGTGTAGGACGACACCTGCGTCAGGCTGCCGAAATACGCATCTTTCAATTGCACATTGGAATACCGGAACGTCAGAGGAACCAGGCCTTTCGGGAGCGCCGTGACTTTCATCCGGATGCCGTTGCCACCCTCAAATCCGGCATCACTCGCCTGCGCGCCGGCATATAATTCCGGCTGGATCGAATAGTTAAGCAGATCGGGCTTCAAGTAGTAGCCATTTATGTCAAAAGAGGCTCCGGCCGGCATGAAGTTTATGCGCTGATCCTGGTTACTGCCGCCGCGACTGAATGAGTTGTAGTAACCCGTCGAGAAAGTCCCGTTGATTGTCAGCGGCAATTTTAGCCCCGGTGACGGTTCTTCTTCTCCACCATCCGCCTCTGCCGGCGGGAATACGGTCTTGTTCAAGAGCTGGGTCTGCGCAAAATTTTGCCTCGGCAGAATTATCGCGGCCACTTCCCGTGGGGGAAGACCGGCATCAGTCGAAACTTCCTTCTGTGTTCCCGATCCGGTTACGGAAACAGGAGCGCCGGCTGTATTCACATCAACAACAGACACAGACCCCTGAGTTTTTCGAGCATCCAGGCCTGTTATGGGATCAGGTCCCGGAAAACCTTTTAGTCCAACTTCGTCCGGACGGGCCGGAATCGGGCTCGGCGATGGATTTTTGGCGGTCCGGCTATAGAGGTCGACAACAATGCGGAATGGATCGGATAGCTCAGAGACCATGTAGTCAGGTGCTCCTGAAATGTCTAACACTACGCGGACTGTATCGGAACGATTCTGGGCCACTCGAATCTGCTTTAAAAATGGATCCCCCGCCGCCGTTTTTGGATTTACGAACTCTCTGCTGAGTCGCGTGTTGGAAATGTCAAAATACACTCTGTCCGGGCTGGTCAAACGCGCCTTTTCATACCGGGTGCTGGAGTCCAAATCAATGACAATCCGGCTATGATCGCCTGCGGCCCGATACTGAATCCTCTGAATAAGGGCTCCGGCAGTCGCCTGAGACCGAGACTTTGCAGTGGCGGATACAACTGGAGGTTGTGGCTGCGGCTGCGACGGCTCCACTACCGCAGGCCGGACCAAAGGTTTTGCAGCCTGAAGTACAGTCGGGACTCCATCGGAAATTTCCTTCGAGCTGCCTTTTGTTCCAATCGCGTCAGGACGAAGGTTAGCTGCCTGTGGCAATGGACGGACGCCTGTCTTTATGCCCTGTGGGCCGTAAATGTTGACGACAAGGCGGAATGGATTGTGCATCTCCGAGGCAATACACGTGGCCTCAGGTGCTATATTCAGAACGATGCGGACGACATCGGATTGATTCTGGGCTACTCGAACCCGTTGCAGCAACTCATTTCCCACCACCACGGTACGATTAATAAAATCACCGCTTAGCGAGGCATTGGTAATATCGAAATAAACCCTGTCCGGTCCCGTCAGTCGCGCCTGTACGTAAGATGATTCCGAGTCCAGTTCAACAATGACACGCGTATACTCGCTTGTGACCGAATACCGGATATGCTGAACAGACGCTGTCGAAGTGGCGCGAGCCACTGCTTCCTGAGGAGTGATGAACTGCACAATCCCATACAGCAATATCAAGCCTGCCAGTACCATGCATTTTTTCATAATTCCGATCTCCCGAGCGCAAAGCGACGGCTGCGGGACCGGACCGCGGCCCGGTCCCGCCGATGCAGAAGGCTATAAATGACAGGAAGTACAGAGCGCTGTATCGTTAGCCTGACGCAGAAATCGGGTGTTTGTGTTGTTGTGCGGCTCATGGCAACTGGCACACTGCACCGTATTAGTTGATCCGAACAGAGGCAGATTCGCCGTTACGGTAGCGACAGCCTGAAGCGATGTGTTTTTTGTTGGATCATGGGGCATATTCACCGGGTGATCATTGGTAAGACCGCTGGATTCATAGGCACCGCTGCCAAAGCTGGCCCGCGAGCCGATTTTGTTGACATTTTGCATGGCGGTGGTGAAGGTCGATGTTACCCCGTCGTGGCAGCTCAGGCACAGCAAGGAATACATCCGCACATCCGTCGAGGTTGAGAGGCTCGTGCCCCCGAGTTCCACCGCCTTATTTTTTTCGGTAGCAGAATCGTAGACTCCAAAGGCATTCGCCGCGGCGGGGAAATTGCGTGACCAAAGCAGAATCTTTCCGGTCGTAGCGTCTGTCCCTCCATTCGCGATCGCCCCGTTGTGCGAAGCATGACATCCCTGGCAGCCGCGGCCTCCGACATTATGGACAGAGCTCGCCACCCCCGTCTTCGGCAGGTTCGCGCCCACGGCCGGAAGCGACACCAGGCCAAGCAGAGCAATTAAACAAAAACAAATTCTCCATTGCATTGACAATTTCATAAACTCTCCATTTCAAGTTTGGACTTAAACAATGTCCTCTCAAGTTTTGAGATTTCACAATTCGCATGGGCGACCGTATGGCCCGTGCGGCGATCCGACTTCAACATCGCTTCTCTGAACCACCCCCTTTCTATTGCGCGGACGCGGGCTGGGCTATGTACTGAAAGACCTGTATCCGCCCGATATACATTTCCGATGTGTAGATTCGATTCTCTGAATCGATGTGCAGTCCCGCAATCAGGCCGAACTCTCCGGGCGCTGTGCCGAGCATCCCGACGGCCAGCAGAGGCTGGCCTTCCGGCGAAAATATCTGGAAGTTATTGAATTCGGCATCGGCAACGTACACGTGGCCCTCGGAATCCACCGCGATGCCTTTGGGACGCAAGAAATTACCCGGCCGGTTCCCCGGAGTGCCAAATTCGCGCAGGGCCTTTCCCTCAGGACTCAGTACCTGCACCCTGCAGTTCAACGTGTCCGCAACATAGAGGTTGCCATTCCGGTCCAAGGCGACATTGGTGGGTCCGGAAAAAGTGCCCTTCTCCGGCTTTCTTGACTTGCTCGGTGTGCCGAAGGAGGACAGGAACTCGAACGTATTGATGTCGAAAACCGCAATCCGATTTTCTTTTGCATCCGCTGCATAAAGGCGATTTCTCTGCCGATCGATCGCGATCCCGCCGGGGCGTCCCAACGAGGCAGCACCGAAGCGCGCGATCAGCTTGCCGGCAGGATCGAAACAGGTGATCGCATGAAGCTGGGCGTCGGAAACAAAAAGTCTATCTTCCGCATCCGTCGCGACACCGACAGGCAATCCCATCGGAGCGCGGCTGCTTCCCTGGCGGCGCCCCATCACTTTGGTCGCGGGATCGATCACGAAGACGACCCTCAACTCGGTGTCGGCCGTGTAAATCCGCCCCCTCGAATCCGTAGCAATTCCATAGGGCTTCCGCAGTTCCATCTTTTTTTCGTCCGGCGTCTTCGTACCCGTGAAAGTGTTGAGCCAGCCATTCTTTTTTGCGGCGGGATTTTTCATCCTCGCTATGTCGGTATACTCTGCCACCCAGCGCACCCGGGGAGGATCCGGGGGAAGCGGCCATATCAATTCGGAAGCCTGCGGCGCTGCCCGCACTGGCTTTGGCCCTTCCTTCTTGTCGATCGCCTTCGTTTGAATTCCTGATAACGAGGCCGATAAAATCGCGGCTCCGGCAACCCAACGAAATGATCTGAAGGTTTTCGACATTGTCGCCCTTTCCTAAAAGCGGTTTTCTATATCACCTGTGCCGCGAACCCTGCTTGTCCTTGTCACCGCCGAAAACAGAACAGGATCGCGAATCGCGCTGCAACGAACGGAAACGACTTCCGTCTCGTACGAGTGCACCATATGTACCACGCTGTGGTACCCATGCCTGTGATCATCGTCACGGAAATACTAAAGTTTACGGATTTTTTTCAGGAGACCGCCCGATCCTGGCCGTTGGCCAACATTTCGAGCAAAGGCTCAAATCATGCGTGCGCGGATGCCGTTGGCCCGCATTTTTCAAAGGGTTTCCTAACGGGGCGGCATAGGATTGATTCCGGATTCCGGATTCCGGATTCCAGATTCCATGATTCCAGATTCAATGCAATTTGGAATGTGGGATCTGGAATCAGAGAAGAAGCATGATTTAGTACAAAAGGCCTGCTTTTCGATTTTTTGCTGCGGTTTTGATTGTTGGTTGATTCTGGAGCTCCGGTCCGTTTGCATCTGACGATGCGCTGCCGGGAATTTTGCGTGCCTCTATTGCCAAAGGTCCGTTCTATCCTTTTTGTTCATAATTCCTACCTTAGATTCATAAAAAGATTGATCTAGTTTATAATCAACAACTTATATCGCCATAGCCCAGTTTCTCAGAATTTGACAATGTTCCAGGCAAGTTGTTGATATAAAACATGATTGGATGATTTTTAAATCTTACATATCAGAATCAAGGACAAACCTCTGTTCCGAACTTGGCTCGACCAAGAGATCGATCCAGTTTATAATCAATAGCTTAGATCGTTAATACCCAACTTCTCCGAATTTGACAATACCAAAGGCAAGTTGTTGATATAATAAATGATTTGATGATTTTTTAATCTTAAATATCAGAATCGAGGACAAACCTCCGTTCCGGCCTTGGATCGATATAAAGGTTGATCTAATTTATAATCAACAGCTTATATCGCCTTAGCCCGGTTTCTCAGAATTTGACAGTACCCAAGGCAAGTTGTTGATATCAAACATGATTGGGTGATTTTTAAATTTTAAATATCAGAATCGAGGACAAACCTCTGTTCCGAACTTGGATCGACGTAAAGGTTGATCTAATTTATAATCAATAGATTAGATCGGCAATACCCAACTTCTCCGAATTTGACAGTGCCCAAGGCAAGTTGTTGATATAAAACATGATTTGCTAATTTTCGATCTCAAATATTGGGATGGAGGTTTATCCTCAATTTCAATATTGGATCGGTAAACTGGTTGATCTAATTTATACTCAATAGCTTAGGTCGTGAATACCCAACTTTTCGGAATTTGACCGTACACCCGTCAAATTGTTGATATCAAATATGATTTGATGATTTTCAATCTTTAATTCCGGAACCGAGGTGTATTGGCTCTGTCAAATCAGCCACACTCCGTCACAAAGGCTGATCGCAAAGCCACGATCATCAATTTTCTGCATATCTTATGGAACTTTCTTGTCAATCGCACCGTCGGGTTCAAGGTGGGTGGATACGAATGTTTTCGGCAGCCTGCTCTCAATTGCAGCCTCTATGCGCTCGCAGCGATCATGTCCCTCCATAACAGATAAATCCCCGGGCACGGTCACGTGAAGATCCGCAAAACGGCGGGATCCTGATTTTCGCGTGCGCAGGCTATGAAACGAAGTTCCAGGATCCAGCGCATTGCGAATCGCTTCCTGGATCTGTTGAATTTCGGGCTCGGAAAGGCTGCTATCCATGAGCCCGGCCATGGAGCGCTTGATCAGGCTCACACCTGTGTAGATGATATTTAACCCTACAAGTATTGCAATAATCGGATCCAGAATTATCCATTTGGGAGGAGTCAAAGCCACGACTCCAAGGGCCGCAACCACGCCCACCGAAGTCCAGACGTCCGTCATCAGATGCTGCGCATCCGCTTCCAGGGAAATGCTGTCGTAGCGCTTTGCCATGCGCAGCATAAAGCGTGAGACGGCGAAGTTGATGCCGGAAGCGATGATCGCGATTGTCAATCCTAATCCCAAATCAATGAGCGGAGAAGGATGCATAAATCGTTGCACGGCCGTATAGATAATGAGCACCGCCGCAACTAGAATCAACGAACCTTCAACTCCGCTGGAAAAGTATTCAGCCTTATCATGGCCGTACGCGTGCGACCGGTCAGCAGGACGGTCCGCAACGGTTATCGCAATGAAAGCAACCGATGCGGCTATCAGGTTCACAGAGGATTCCATGGCGTCGGAAAGCAGACTTACGGAGCCCGTGAAAAGATAGGCTCCAATCTTAAGCGCCATCGTCACGATGGATGCAGCGATGGATAACAGGATTACCCTGCGTGTTGGCGATTTTCCGGCAAAGCCATTCCAAACTCTTTTTTCTGCATGTACAGACGGCATGTGTAACTCCAAACTCAATCCATCATTCTATCATTGAATGGCCGATCATTAGGATTGCAATGCCGGCTACCAGAACGATTGGACTGGTGTGAAGTCTGAAAACGGCTTTTCTCATGAACGCCGGCGACAAACGGAATGTCACCAGAAGGCCTAAAATGCAGATCAACAGCATCACTCCAAGTCCCAATTCTGGAATTGCAGTGGCTTCGCATTTAGTGGACAAAAAGTGAATGATCGCTACTCCGATTGCAACGGGATTCAGCCAGTAATGCAGCTTCATGAGGTACCGCTTTTGTTTCCTATTAATTTGACCCACCGCCTCTTTGAGCTTCAAACTGTGCGGCATCACTTTCGCACACCCTTTCAGAATAATGCTGAACAAAACCGGGAAATTAGCTATGCCAAACAGCCATGCGGCGATTTGGCCTGAAGCCTCTCCTCCTTTCTCTTCCCTGCCTGCAGCCTGCTCATAGCCTTCGCCCTCATGACTCGCGGATCCCCTATGCCCATGCGCATAGATCTGGGTCGCTGCCGTCAAAGCCAAACACAAAATGATGCATACACTTAATTTTCGCAGATTCAAATCCATGATTTCCCTAATCCTTGGAACAAACAAATCCCTACTCTACGCGAAAGCGACGCGCCGCCTGAAATGCACTGGGTCATAATACGCAGTCGGTCACCGCTGTTTCATTTTCCTTTGAGTAAGCCCCCTGCTCGAAAATTTCCTTTTCGTCGCACTCACGCATGATCGGCTGCATTTTGGAACATTTTTCAAATCATCCGTATTTGTCCCGGAAATTTGGAGTCGGAGTGAGCACATGGTGCTGCGCTTTTTATTCTGCGGTTCTCGACGAGGTAGACATGAACGGTTTGTCATTGAGGAAAGTTATCAGGATTGCAGCGTTTACCGGCATATTGGCAATTATCCATTGTATTCAAGTGCAGCCGGGATTTGCACAATCTCCGAAGGCGCAGGCTTTCTCCATTAGCGAGCGCATGCGCGTCGATGGCAAGCTGGACGAGCCGGCGTGGAAATCCGCCGTCCCCATCGGGGAGCTGGTCCAGGTCCTTCCCAAGGAAGGGGAAAACCCAAGCGAAAAGACCGAAGTCCGTGTTCTCGTCAGCAAAGACTCCATATTCTTCGGCATTACCTGTTTCGACCGTTCGCCCGCGTCCATCATCTCTACTCAACTCACACGCGATGCAGAGTTGGAAGTGGATGACAATGTTTCGGTTGTGATAGATCCGTTCTTCGATCACCGTAATGGTTTCTTCTTCAAAATCAATCCCAATGGGGCTCGCGCGGACGGACAGATTTCCAACAGCGCCGAGTTTACTAGCCTGGATTGGGACGGGATCTGGAATGGACGCGCGCGCATCACGAGTGATGGTTGGGTTGCTGAAATCGAAATCCCCTTTAAAACCTTACGCTTCAAGCCCGGCCAGTCCGTATGGGGACTGAATATTGAGAGGGCGATCAAGCGGAATAACGAGACCGCTCGATGGTCCGGCGCCCGCCGGGACATATGGCTGAGCAATCTTGCTGAAGCCGGGCAGTTGGAGGGGATACCGAATGTTCGCCAGGGAATGGGGCTCGATATCCGTCCGTACGGACTGGTGGTCCGCAAGGAAGGGAACGATTGGAAAGCCGATGGCGGTTTCGACATTTCCAAAAATCTGGCGCCCAATCTTAATGCTTCGCTGACCGTAAACACTGATTTTGCAGAGACGGAGGTGGATGCACGGCAGGTGAACCTGACCCGCTTCGATCTTTTCTATCCCGAAAAAAGAGCCTTTTTCCTTGAAGGCGCAGGCGTTTTTGACGTAGCAACCGGAAATCCCATGATGCCCGACCTTATTCCTTTCTTCAGCCGGCGCATAGGATTGATGGAACAGGACGGGATCCCCACCGAAGTGCCCATTATCGCCGGAGCGAAGATCACAGGCAGGCAATCCCGATATAACATTGGCTTCCTTGATGTCCAAACCGGTGAGGTCGATGATGTAGGCCTCAGCGGACAAAATCTGCTTGCCGCACGCGTCAGCCGGGATTTCTGGAGAGCAGTCCTATGTGGGCGGGATTTTCACGCGCGGCAATCCCTCCGGCCTCGGAAATAATACCCTGATCGGCGGCGATGTCCGCTTTGCCACTTCGAGCTTCAGGGGGGATAAGAACCTCAGCCTCAGTCTTTTCGCTTTCCGCACCGACGACGAGTTCAGCAACACCACCGACTATGCGGGAGGATTCTCCATCGATTACCCCAATGACCGCTGGTTTGCCAATCTCTCCTGGAAACAGATTGGCGAAAATTTCAGCCCGGCCCTGGGATTTGTCCCTAGAAACGGCATACGCAAAACAAATGCAATGTTCATGTTCAGGCCGCGCCCGGAAAAGGCGGGAATCCGGCAAATCACCTTCCATGCGTTCCCCGAGCTGATCACGAATCTGGACAATCGTGTGGACAACTGGAGAGTGGACATATCTCCCTTTGAAGTTGAATTCAATTCAGGAGATATGTTCGAAATACAGGTCTCGCCGGAATTCGAACGGTTAACAGATCCTTTCCCTATCAGCCGAGACGTTATCGTGCCTGCGGGATCCTATCAATTCGCTCGCTATGGCGTCAGTGTTGAAACGGCCACCAAGCGGCCGTGGGTGGTCAATTTCGAGGCAAATTTTGGAGGCTTTTACAACGGCACGAGAAGAGACCTGGAATTTGAACTCACACTCAAGCCCGGTCATCACCTGCTTTTAGGACTGGCGGCGGAGCGGGCCGATGTCGATCTTGTTCAGGGCAAGTTTTTCACACAACTTTTCGCCCTGCAGGCGGATTATAACTTCACTCCAAATATATCCTGGGCGAACACGGTTCAATACGATACCGAATCAAGAATTCTTGGCTTTCAAACACGCTTCCGCTGGATCCTGAAACCCGGCAACGATCTTTTCCTGGTGTTGAACCGTGGCTGGTTTAAAACCTATGAGCACGACTATGTTCCAAGCTTCGATCGCGGAACGGTCAAACTGCAATATACTTTCCGTTTCTAGCT
>CAVXIH010000013.1:0-366078 GCA_963761825.1 uncultured Acidobacteriota bacterium | reverse complement strand
ACCGGCGATTCAATTGAATCCGCTTCCGAGCTAATCGCGCAACTGAACAAGAAAAAGGGGTGCAAAGCTATATTTTTCCAGTAAAATAGCGCCGCAAATCGAAAAACATTGCCAGTTGGATTGCTTAACCTTTATCAAACTTTGGAAAGGGAGACCGGGAAAGCGATTTGTATGCTTACGCTTCCTATGCGCAAAATGAAAATAATCAATCAAATGCTGCTGATAGGAATTGTTTTTATTGCCAGTATCGCCGGCGCAGCTGACCCCGATAAATCGCGTGAAAATGACGCCTCGAAAGCCACCACTGTCCAGATAAAGGATAAGCCGATGACTTTCTGCAACCCACTGACCATAAAAGGTGCGAGGCGCGCCGGCGAACCCATCGTTCTTATTTATAAAGATGACTACTATCTTTTCATCACCGGAGGCCGTGGGTATTGGAGTTCTCCGAACCTGAGGGATTGGACCTACATCAATGCACCCAATTTCCCGGGTGGTGTTCCTGGGGTTGCAACCGACGGGAAAATTCTGTACGCCTGCGGCATGAATTCAAAGGACTTGTTTTCATCGACCGATCCAAAGAGCGGTGCCTGGACCAAGGCTGCCACATTAGACAGCGATAGATACGGTGACGCCGACATTTTCATCGACGATGATGGCCGAATTTATATGTATTACGGATGGTCTCAGCTTCTTCCGATCCAGGTTGTTGAACTTGACCCCAAAAACGGATTCAGGGAAAAGGGCAAACCAGTCGTTTGCTTCTTTGGCGACCCTGAAAACCATGGATTTGAGAGAAGAAGAAATGAAGACGTTATCTTCCCGTTCTTCAACCACCGCGCATACTTTCCCGAAGAAATCCCATGGATCGAGGGTCCGTGGATGATAAAACACGGTGGAAAATATTACCTGCAATATGCAGCCATCGGCCTCGAGTTTTTGTCATACTCTCATGGCGTCTATGTATCGGAGAGTCCAACGGGCCCGTTCAAATACTCAGAACACAACCCACTTACATTTAAAACTACCGGATTTGCTCCCGGCGGCGGACATGGCAGCACTTTCCGCGACAAAAACGGAAACCTGTGGACCATCTGCATGATCCCTTCTTTCTATGGAGGAAGAGGGGGGAGCGAATTGGCTATGTTCCCAACGGCTGTTGACGCCCAAGGTGTAATGCACTCGAATACAGCTTTTGGCGATTATCCTCAATTTTACCCCGGAATCAAAGAAAGTCCGGTTGACAACAATTTCTCAGGCTGGTTGCTTTTATCCAACAAGAAGTATGTTGAAACATCTTCTGCTCTGGAAGGCTTCGAACCCAAAAATGCAGTGGATGAAAATTTTATGACTTTCTGGAGTGCTCAGACAGGCAAACCGGGCGAATACATGACTGTGGACCTTGGCAAGGAAAGCAAAATTCATGCAATGCAAATCAATTTTGACCAGAAAGACGCAAATGCAGCAGGCATGGGACGTGGTTTTGGAATGGGCATGAATGCCAATGCCGATAGCAGCACACCACAACAGTCTTATACGCTTCAGGTTTCGAGCGACAACAAAAACTGGACAATGTTGATTGATAAAAGCAACAACAAGGAAGCGATCCAACATGATTACGCCGAGCTTACAGAACCGGTATTGGCAAGGTATATTAAGTTAACCAACGTATTTACTCCAGATAGCGGAAAATTCGCAGTGAAGGATTTGCGGATCTTCGGTAATCCTGAAGTTGCCAAATTCACAAAAGTAAAAAATGTGAAAGTTGTTCGTAACCAGGAAGATCGTCGCGACGCAACCCTTTTGTGGGAACAGGTAAGAGGAGCGGATGGCTATGTTGTCCGCTACGGCATCGAACCCAAAAAGCTTTACAACCACTACATGGTTTACGACGCCAACACATTAACGATTCACAGCTTGAATAAAAATCCCGAATACTATTTCGAGGTTGAAGCATTTGACAGCGGAACCGATTACTATAGGGAAAGAACACATAAGACTCTCGGACGCGGCGCAGAAATTGAACTTTCGAAAGGCAGCGCTGCACAGATGGGAGGCATGTTTGGACAGGGCGCCGTTGACCGCAAAATGGTTAAGGAAGGAACCAATGAGTATGTATTTGAGAACATTACCCCTGGCGAATATGCATTGAGGCACTCATTTGGCCCGGTATTGTGGCGAGGTCAGTTGACAAGCACGGAACTGATCGGTTCAGGAGACAAGCCAACCGTAACCGCAACATTGGAGAAATTGGGTGTAGGGACCACCGTTACCGGACAGATGGAAATGAAAATTATTCCCGGAAAAGAAAGCGGTAAAATGGTGGTAGTTTTCAATTACAATAAATAAGGAATAGTGAACCCCAAAAAGCCGTCTCAGAATTTGAATTGAGGCGGCTTTTCATTTTATTGGCTTAACCGGCTCTGGCGTATCCCTCGATTCCCATATTTCGCAATAAGGCATACGTGGATCAAAAAGCCATATTCGGCGACAGGATTCCGCTGCAAAATACCGCAGCAATCAAATCAACTGCATCCAGGCAGACATATTGCCTCATATCGGCAGTCAAGTGAGGAAACAGGGAAAGCCACGTCCGGGATCATAGGCAGAGTCCAGAATCAAAACTGCAGCCCATGCTTCCGCCCGCCAATACTTTCGGCCACATACCAGGTTCTTCCGGCCGGATTCCTAATCAATTATGTTGTCTCCCGGATCGTTGCCGTTAATAATGCCGGGGATCTATTGCACGGCAATGCTGCCGAAAAGGAGTCCATAAATGGCCGAAAGACTGGGCAGGTCGCTGCTCTACACCTACGGGATCGCCGATATGTTTTTCGTCATGCTGACCAGCATGGAGCTGTACTTCTTCGCGGCATTTCTTACCGATTATGCCGGATTTTCGCTGGGGATCGTCGGCAACATTCTCGTGATCACCAGCCTGGGAGACATCGTCTGCGCGCTGGCAGGAGGTATCATACTGCAGAAAGTCACTCTCAGGTTCGGCGGCAAATACCGCTCGTGGTTTCTGGTCGGGCCACTCATGTTCCTCCCCTTGTCGGTACTGCAATTCACCAAAATCGGTACGGATCTGATCGCGGGCGCCATCATCATATTCGGCTTTGTCACGAGCCACCTCCTGTGGAATGTCGTTTCGGCCGCAAACGGCTCGATGGTGGGAAGACTGAGCGCGCTGCCGGAAGAGAGAACCGTTCTTTCCAGCAGTCGGGCGCAGGGCATGGCTGCGGCGGGCTTGCTGTTCTCATTCACCGGCATGGCGCTCATCACCTACTTTGGCGAGCGGACCGACAGGATTACGGGCTTTTCACTGGCGATTGCCGTCTACGGATTTGCGACGGTACTGGGCTACCTTTACATCTACCGGCTTACGGCCGGCAGGGATCCGTATAACGAATCGAACACTGCCTCCGGAAACAGGGGCCAATCTCTCCGGGAAATCGTGGGACTGGTTTTCAAAAACCCTGCCCTGCTCGGTCTGATCCTGGCCCAGACCTTCAACCTTACCAGCCTGTTCATGGTGACGGCGCTCGCGATCTATTACTTCACGTATGTACAAAATGATCCCGCCTTTGTTTCTCCATTCATCCTGATCACCAGCATCGGCCGTTTTGCCGGCACCCTCGTGGCCAGTTGGATAGGCGTCCGAATCGGAAAGCGGAGATGCTATTGGATGTTTCTAGCCTGTGCCGCGTTCCTGTTCTTTCTTGCAAGGTTTGCATGCGGAACCTCCTGGGGTTTTACCATCATGTGCACGCTGGCCCTGATGGTGTACTCGATTGCGGTTTCCATGATCACGGCGCTGTTTTCGGATACGGTCATCTATGGAGAATGGAAAACCGGCAGAAACATCCGCGCCTTTACCATGGCCCTGATGAATATCCCAATCAAGGTGGGCGTGTTTCTGAGAAGTGTTATCGTGAGCGTCGGGCTGGGCGCCATCGGATTTGTGGCCAATGCCACGCCGACTCCGGGCGTGATCAACGGCATCAGCAGCCTGATTACGCTCATCCCGGCGGCCGCCTGCGGCATCGCGGCCGTGATCTTTTATTTCGGGTACCGGCTGGATGACAGGCAGGTTCTTCACATGCAGGAGGAAATCGCTTCAAGGTAGAGGCCGGATTACACATTGACGTGCATCAAGCAACATCAGTTTTTGCGATAAGAGATAGCCGGGGGAATATACTTGGCGAATCGATTCTTAAAACAGAGCCAACAACAATTGTCGATTTTCTGAAAGGACAACGAGGAACAGTTCGAGTGACCTTTGAAGAAGGGACATACGCAAGCTGGCTTTATGATGTAATCAAACCGTACGTATCCAAAGTCATAGTATGCGATCCAAGGAAAAATAAGCTTGATGAAAACAAGACGGACCGGATTGATGCAAGAAAGCTTGCCGAGCTGCTGCGCCTGAATGCATTAAGCGCCGTTTACCATGGAGAACAAAGCAACCAGACGTTAAAAGAATATGCGCGCAGTTATCTGAGCCTCCAGCAAGACAGCATTCGAATTATGAATCGATTAAAGGCCATTTATCGCGGCCGCGGGATTGGTTGTCGTGGAACGGCAATTTACAGGCCAAAGAATCGCAAGGAATGGCTGGATAAACTTAAGGACAAGGGAGCGCAGTGTCGCGCCGAACGCCTGCTGAAACAACTTGAGATTTTTGGAAAGCTTCGGTTGGAAGCGCAAAAAGACCTAGTCCGCGAAAGTCGCAAACAAAAGGATTATAAGATTCTAAAGGGAATACCTGGCTTGGGACTGATTCGGAGAGCCTTGATCATGGCTTTTGTAATAACGCCGCATCGGTTTCGAAACAAGCGACAGTTCTGGACATACATAGGGCTTTCCGTTGTGCGGCGTGGAAGTTCTGAATATGAAATTAATGAAGGTGAGTTAAAAAGAAAGAAAAGAAAACCTCTCCCCAGGGGGCTCAATCACAACTACAACCATGTGCTGAAGGATGTCTTTAAGGGTGCGGCTCTTACGGCAGCATATCGCGGGCAATTCAAGAAATTATTTGAGCAGCGAGTCGCTGATGGCGCTGCCGAAAATATCGCTCTTTTAACAATGGCAAGGAAGATTGCCTCCATCACTTTGGCAATATGGAAAAAAGGAGAACGATTCGATATTAAAAGACATCAACTAAGCGAGCAAAAGACATAAAACCGTCCTCAAGGAGTGACGCCAGGATTCATGCTGTCGCTGGTTATTCCATAGAGACGGAAAGGTTTGGGGGTGAGTCTCAAGAAATCTGTTCAGCCCAAGAGCACTTTATGTGCCGAGGCTCTTATTTCACTCTAGGCCTCCCCTGCATTACCAAATTAAGCGATAGGCTTTAAGTCTCAGATAGAACCATTTTAAGCAACAAAAACCATACTCGCTTAGAAGTCTCAGAATCGGAACCGGCTATGACGATTTCGGGGATTGAGATCGGTGTAATCCGTAAAATCCGTAGCCAGCAAAATTAGTACTCCGACCCATTCTCCCAGCCGGATTTCGTGCCCGGCGGAACGGTTTCGCAATACGCTTCAGCGGCGTGAATCTGGCCACCGAAGATTTTGAATGAGTGCCATACATCCAGCTCTCCCTTACCCGAGAACAGGGAGCCTGGGCCAAAGTTCATCCTTATCGACACCACTCCCAGTTCCTCGTCGACCGCCATGACCCGGTACCGGATTCCCGACAATCTCGGGATCGTCTGTGTCTTCATCACGTCGCAGCCCTTGAAGAAAGTGCAGCCCGGGCCAGCCATGAGGTTCCCGTTTTCATAGCGGTAGGCATGGGGCAGCATGGGGGAATCGACTTTGACGAAGCTTCCCACTTTCAGTCCTTCCGGGTAGGTGACAGCGATTTTGATCATCTCATCCCGGGTATTCATCTGGCCCTTGTCGGGTTTGGCAAGCATCTCCGGACGGACCGTTTTGAGGTTGTCCGGAGTGAAGAGCATCCCCTCTTCCTTGTTCATCACGGCCGTGCTCTCTATTTCCGAAATTTTATTGTCGGCAATTTTCAGTCTCACCACGTAGAGAATCGGGGCATTGTTTTCTTCCAGCACCAGGAAAGAGATCGCGACACCCTGGCGAACATCCAGAATGTCCCTGCGGTACTGGGTTGGTTTCAAGTTTTTCTTCCACATGCCTTCGCCCGGCTTCAATTCTTTGGTATCTTCGGTAAATTTGGCATTGGCGGCCAGGGGCAGGGCGGCCGGATTCTTGGCCAGAAGCGCGTCAACATACTTGGTGACGAACCCGGCAAGGCAGTCCCGGTCGCACGGCGCCGCCTGGGCGATATTGAAGAAAGCGGTCATTAACAGAGCACAAAAAACGAGGGTGTTTTTCCTGATCATTCCATCCTCCGCGGAAAAGTTTTCTATAAAAAACCAGCACAGCATAACTCATATATGCTTTTTTCGGATATCCAATTTACTGTTTTTGAATTAGGACTTAGTACCAGTCAAACCCATGGCCTCTGGCCGTGCGACCCTGGAGCCCCGGAGGGCCGGCGGAGCGTGGCAGCGGGGACATTGGTGACTGGCCCTCCGGTCAAATACGGGCGCATATTTTTAGCCGCGATGGGCCTTTGGCGACCCACAATGCACAACCCCCACATCAAAGCCCTTTATTTCTTCTTTCACCAGACATTTCCATGCTCTCTGAGAAATCATTAATGGCCTTTCAGGCAAGAGTGAAATCCTCGGACTACAATGGCGGCAAGTGGATTTCGATGCTGGATATGTGCGTTTGGAGCCGGGCACAACCAAAAACCGCGAGGCAAGACAGTTCTCTTTTACTTCCGACTTGCGGGCGCTTCTCGAAAGTCAAAAGGCAAAGGCAGTTAAACTGGCGAAGCACGGTAAAATCTGCCCTTGGGTATTCTTTCACTACACCTTTAGAAAAAATGGTAGGCCGTCATTCTTGAATGGAAAACCTGTGGGAGAATTTAAACATTCATGGCATACCGCTTGTACCAAGGCAGGATTACCGGGCCGACTGATGCACGACTTCCGGCGCACGGCTGTCATGGAGAAGGAAGGCCAAGGCGGCCCGGAGATAATCACGCGGACGGAGCTCTCGCCCGGCGATCCGCGCTTCCCTCATCCTGCGCCGCTAGGGGGATCCAGCGCATTCATCGCCAATACGGGACGGGTGACATACCGGGCTGAAAGCTTTGCTTTTTTCACTTTCGCTTTCCCGTGGCCGGCGACAGCCGTCCCTTGCTTCTTTGGATATGTAATTCGGTTTACTTCCGGAAGGGATCAACGTCCGCCGCCAGGCATTCCACCGCCGACACTGCGCTTTAGCTTGAGTTCATCGCCTGAAAGCGTTCCTGTCCATGATATTTTCATATCCTGGCCGCCAACCTGACGCATATAGTCAAAGGAAATTGTGTTTCCTTCCAGCTTGCCATCCTTAAACTCGATCGCTCCGGGGAATTGAGTATTTTCAATTGTTCCCGACAATTTCGAGCCTTCGACCTTAATTTCCAGCTTCAGGTCGTTGTTGCCTTCTTTTGCAAGCCACTTTCCGGCAACTCCTGTCGACGGTCCATTGCTTTTCTCTCTTTTGGCGGTTAATTCGACATTGGCGCTACCGCCACCACCGGGGCCGCCTTGTGCTAAAGCTTGAAAGGGGATTCCACAGGCCAAAGCCGCGACTGCCAACATGGAAATAAGCAACATTCTGTTTTTCATAGTTATTCCATCCTCCGATTAACTGATCAGTTTACATTTGTTGCACAATTAATCCCATTACGATCTAACATATACGCACGTTTACTGCTTTATAAAGTAAATTCTTGCCGACAAAGGATTCTTTGAGACTATAGACAAACGAACAAATAGCAGGGCGATCGTCGACTTCAACGTGGGGAAAATCCTGGTCGTCGAACGTGGTCGGATCCAAGATCAAATCGGATTGATTTAAGTATGGAAAATGGGGAAATGGACAGCATCGTCGAAGCCTTCAAGCCATAAAATGCTTCCTCACTTGAAAGCTGAGGCCGCATAAATCCGGAGTTAAAATCTTGTCAAATGGCTTATACGAAGACGGGTTGCAGGTTGTAGGCTGTGAATCGAACATTGTAGATTCTTAACCTGAAACCTGTAACCTGCAACCAGTCTTGAAGCAGGGGACTGCAGAGGGCGATCCCGAAAGCAGATAACTTAGCTATTATTTCGGTATCGGATAAACCTTTTCTTCCGATTCCCAGCCGGATTTGATGCCGTAGGGCAAGGTCGCGCCGGGTGCTTCTATTTCATAGATCTTGCCATTTCTAATTTTGAAGATGTGCATCGCAGGCATGTTGAAATACCATTGTGTCGCGTTGCTCGTTCCCGGAGGGGCATCTTTGGGCAGCCGTTTGGTGCGGTCGTGCCGGAACATTGAAAACCCTATCGACAAGCCTTTCTCCACATCGGCGACCACAATGCGCGGCTTGATTTCAGTGATATACGAGAACACGCCGGCGCTCAGCTGTCCTTCACAGTCGGTCGGGGCATTCCCTCCAAATCCGGTCATGCCGCCAGGGGCTGCCTTTCGCGGAGGGCCGCCCGCCGATATGTTGCCGTTCTCGCGGCGTTCGCATTCTTTGGCAAATGGAGCGCGCGTGCCGTCTTCTGAGGTCAGTGCATCGTAATAGGAGTAGCCGATCTTGATCAGATCTTCCCGTTTCATCCGTTCGGCCTTCGGTATATCCTCGCCAAAACCGGGCCGGGCTTTTTGCAGCGTTTCCATTGAGCTGAACGGCTTTGAACTCATCCCGCTGCGAACTACCAAATGCTCGGCTTCAATGATCTTGCCGTCCTTATTAAGCTTGATGCGCGCCCCCAATAGGACATCTTTATCTTTTTCTTTCATAACCACAAGGCAGGCGGCTGCCTGTGCCTCGGGATCGGCGCCATAGATCTGAAACTCCGTCGGGCCTGAAGATGCGTTCTCCCACATGCCTTTTCCAACTTCCAAGACATCTACCGTCTTGTCGCTGTTTTCGGTGAACTTGATTTTTTTATCGAACGGCAGACCCGTGGGATCATGCTTGGGAAGCGCGTTGACATACTTCTGCATGAGATCGACCAGGCATTTATGGTCGCACTGCTTAGCGGCCATTGCGGGATTCACCGTCCCCAGCACGGCGAGCGAAATGGCAATCGCAATCGCAATTAGCAATCGTCTGTATTTCATTACAGTCCCCTTTCCTCGTACGCCAAATAACGGTTGAAATGAAAATCCTGATGCGCGCATTGTAAAACATGCTGGCGAGAATGGTATCGGAAAATATTTGGAGGGCAAAGCCGCCGGCGAGACCCGATATGCCCATCAGTTGAGACGATGCGTTGAACAAAATCCCGGCGGGAGTAAAGCTCTATGCTGTCCTTTGTCAAAATCCCGTCCGCATTGGAAATATTGACATTGCTGGCGCTCACTGGCTGGCTTCTGCGTTATGCTCGAAGCACTTTTCTTTTGGTTTCATTGATAAGTCCTCGCTTAAGAGTCAAGCCGAACTGGCTCTTGAAAATCTGGCGCTGCGGCAACAACTGGCAATCCTGAAGCGCGTACGCACCTGTCGCTTGCGAAAGATTCACCGGAGCCTCGTGCCATTCAGGAAGCGGAATTAGGGAAGGTAATTGAGATTCCTGAGGTCGGCGGCCTGCATCACCATAAGCGCCGTGCTGCATAAGTAAGGTCTTTGTGTTATTCATTACAAAAAGAACCGGATCGTCCGGTCTCTTTTCGCCCATGCCTGAATGCGGTCATCCCAAACAGCATTAGATGTAAATCCAAATATCGATACCAGCATTAGATAAAAATGTGCGCAAGTTGCTGGGCGCGAATGCAGTAACTCGCCCTGTCGATGAATTGACGGATACGGCGCTAATTCACTTCGTATGGAATTTTGGCGAGGCACAGGAATAGAAAAGCTCCTCAATGTGCGGAGACACCTTCTGGGTTATTTTGTGGCTGTTACCTTTATGTTACCTTTTGGGGATTTGAGCTTTTAGGGTGGAGCCGTAAGTCTTTTATTTTGTGGTGCGCCCGGCAAGACTCGAACTTGCGACCTTTTGATTCGTAGTCAAACGCTCTATCCAACTGAGCTACGGGCGCATTTGAAATAGACGCAATAATATAGCGGGTTTTTTGTGACTCTGCAATGCCCTATTTTTTAAGCGCGTTGTGCCCGGCAATTTCCGTGCCAAATCCTATAGTTTCCTTTTCCTGCTCTTGCCGATGAGCGGCACGGGCCCCCTCAATCAAGCGAAGCGTCACTTGCGCCGCCGATTTCGGGAAGGATTTTGCGGAATGTTTTTCACTCACGGCAACCGAGCTGTGACCAAGCACTGACTGAAGAAAATGTAAATCGCCGCCTAACTCCGCGACTTTCATCGCAAATGCCGGACGCAGATCCCAAATCCGCAGCCACGGATATCCGGCTACTTCCCTTGGAACCCGACAATCATTCCATCGAGTTTCGGTTTTCGGATTGCAGAAAACGTATCTACAACCCGGTAGAGCAGGTCCCGCACCCGTCCGCAAAAGAAGAATCAATGCGAGCGCCTGCAGCCGTCAACGCAGGGCCTTGAGCGCCGTCAGGATCTGTTGATTTGTAGGTCTCACCTTGTAATCGATCTCGGCAAATTTCCACCGAACGATCCCCCTCTTGTCGATTACATAGGTGGCAGGGTGCGGCAAGCCTTGGCTGCTTTCGTTAAGAATGCCATAGCGATTGATTACCTTGTGCCCCGGATCCGATAAAAATAGAAAACCGGAAGGTTTTCCGCCGTTCTTTGAAATGGCATCAAACATCTTTTGCAGATCAGGCTTGGAATCGATAGCAATTGCAAGAATCCGGGTATCGGACAGAGATGGATCTTTCACAAGTTCTTTCAGCTCTACGAGCTGGTTAACACAGTACGGTCACCAATATCCCCGGTAGAAAACGAGCACGACATTATTTTTTCCCCTGAAGCTCGAAAGCGTAACCAAGTTATTGTCTTTTGACTCCAGGGTGAAGTCCGGCGCCGATATTCCCACACCTACCCTTGCCAGGTCCGCGGGCGGCAAGTTCGAACCCTCCGAGGGGCCGAGTCGCCGACCCTGCCCCATCATATAGCTCGTCGCGAACAACAGAGCTAAAAGAAGCCGACCAATTTTCATGACCATTCCCTCCATAATCATCTGAAGCCGTAAGCAAATTTTAAAAAACCCTGGGGCGCTTTCACCTTCCGGTCTAATTCGACACTATCCTGTATTCCTAAAAGGTGAGTATGTGCCAGCCCTGTTTGATGAGGTCTGTAAGAGGCTTGCCCATGTACTTCACATCAATTCCCAATGTGCGGAGCCGGTCGGTTACCCCGTAGGAATCTGCACAGGCGGGAATCGCCCCGCTCCCCGTTGCCAAGCCCAGGATTTTAAGTTCATCCCAGCCCTCGGCACTATTTTTCACTATCGTATGTAATGTTGATTTATTAGGTCTTTATCGCATATAGCCTGATCCGATTCTGACTCATTTGGGGGGTTCCCACGCGATAGTTCAGGCAAAGTTTAGACAAGGTAAAGGCACATCGAATTTTGGCATCAGCCATATTTGCTTTATTACAATGGGTTCCTTTTCTTGGTCATTATGTCACGGTTGGCGTGCTTTCCGCCTGATCGGGGATGTATGGTTATTAAACGATAACGCAAAACATTTAATTAAAAAATCGCTTATTAAGCTTTCCTGTTTTTGCTCCCTACCTTTTTGGCTCTTTCCTCTTGACTGGACACGCGTGGTTATTTAAAGATAATACCTAAATATTAATAAGAAGATCACCTATTAAGCTTTCCTTCATTATGGAGATTTTCTATGAAGCGGAATTTGACCGGGCGGTATGAAACCACCTCTGTTGGAGGGGAGACAGTTCGGGCATTTATACCGAACCCGCTCCCTCCGGATCCACCGCTTGTCCTACAAGGTCCCATTCAACTGCTTCTCGAACAAGCGCTTCTTTCTCTTGGGCGCCTGGACAGCGTATCCACGCTTCTGCCCGATCCCAGCCTCTTTCTTTATGCCTATGTTCGGAAGGAAGCAGTGCTGTCATCACAAATAGAAGGAACGCAATCGTCTCTTTCCGACCTATTGCTGTTTGAACTTGAGCAGGCGCCGGGCGTACCGGTCGATGATGTTACAGAAGTATCAAATTATGTTGCCGCTATGGAACATGGCTTGGATCGTCTCAAAGGCGGTTTTCCTGTCAGCGCAAGATTAATCCGGGAAATTCATTCCAAGCTGCTCGCCGGAGGCCGCGGGAGCTCCAAAGACCCAGGGGAGTTTCGTCGAAGCCAGAATTGGATTGGTGGCAGCCGACCAGGAAATGCGGTATTTGTCCCTCCTCCCCATACGGTTGTTCAGAACTGCATCTCAGACCTCGAGCAATTTATCCATGAAGATCCCAGCAGCTTGCCAATTCTAATTAAAGCGGCATTGGTTCATGTGCAGTTTGAAACCATTCACCCATTTCTTGACGGAAACGGCCGCGTCGGACGTCTATTGATCACCTTTCTGCTTTGCCATGCGGGTATTTTGCGAGAGCCGCTGCTTTATCTAAGCGTATATTTCAAACAGAACAGAGATGAATACTACCGGCTCCTGGACATCATTCGAAAAGAAGGCGACTGGGAAGCCTGGATCATGTTTTTCCTTGAAGGTGTCGCCCGCACTGCTGACAGTGCAGTGGCGACCGCTCGACGACTGGTAACGCTTTTTGATGAGGATAGAAAGAAGATTCAGACAGGCGGTCGCCGGGCCGGATCTGCATTGCGCGTTTATGACATTTTCAAAACGCGACCAATCCTAAACCTTCAGGAGGCATCACAAAGAGCGGATCTTTCATATCCTGCTACAGGGACAGGAATGGATTTGCTTGTAGAGAGCGGCATCGCGCGCGAGCTCACAGGGAAAAGGCGAAACCGGATCTTTGCTTATGATCGCTATCTGGCGATTCTTGGAGAAGGAACTTAGTGTGCCCGGCCGGAAATCGACATAAATATTTCATTTCTCGATCAGAATAATTTTTCCCGTCATGCCTAAGTTGAATCCTTGCGTTCAAATGTCTTAATCGAGTCAGACTCACAGGTCTGCCCGTAATACTCTGCCCGTTCTCAAACCGCTCGTTTAGCTTTTCCACTAGGAAAGTCGATGGACTTCAAATGCATGACGCAGACACTCAACGACCTACTGTCAAAAGAGTGCCCGGAAACATTCAACAGTACTTGGATATTCAAGCGGGCTCCTCGTTGTTATCGCTATATCTGGAAAAATGTGAGAACTGATTATGGCACAATTGATTGGGATCAGGTGACACGATCGTTGGAGTGGAAATTTCAACGTCGATGGACTCTCGGACGATGCAGGTCCTCAAGGGCTCATTACCATAACAAAAAGGAGTTAAGGGTTGTTCTGAAAAAACATCGCTCCAAACTTTACGTTTTTGTTTCGCCACAAAATCGCGCTGATCGGAACCTCAGGGATGACATTAGCATCACCCTTGTCCGTCTGGCACAGCGGGGAAACGAATCGGCTAAACAGGAACTCATAAAACTAATCGGCTACACCATCGATGATTGGGTCGACCGAAATTGCTTTTTATCCTGCTGGCGGGGATGTGAGGCAGAAATTCAAATACAGGTTGAACGATGCATTCGCAGGTACAGGTACAGTGGATCCTTCCTCCGGTACCTGTTCCGCACTTTAGAATACGCGGGAAGAGGTATGCGTCCCCTTCAGGCGTTTTCACTCGATGAGCCGGTCTTGGGTGGATCCGCGCGCAGAATCGCCCGGATCCCCAGCCTCCAGGCAAACCAATAGCCTGCAAATTTAGAATGGATTCCGTTCCCTGGCGTGAATTTTTCAATGTCTTTTAGCCTTGCGGGTTTACCATTTCTGACAAATGTATATTCAATGCTTACTCCCCATTGACGCTTTACAGCTACCCGCCTGGCTTTTCCGGAATACATGTAATCAAATAACGGGACAAATGGCTGCATAATTTCACCCGTGCGATCTTGGTATAGTGCTTCAATTGCAGACTTTTTGTTCTCCAGTCCAGACTGTTCTGGGGCAGCTCACAGCTAACAGCAACTTTGCATTAAATCAAAACCAACGGGATCCCATCCTGCGGCTGGATGCGGTATCCCATTATCCGATAGCCCTGCTGTCGCTTGTTCCACATTCGGGTTAACTGAGGATTATCAATTTCCACGTAGTCATAGATGCGGATGTCCTGCTTCCCTTTATGCGGCCGATGCAGGCGGCCGGCATATTGCTGCAAAGTCCCCTTCCAGGAAATGGGCATGGCCAGTATCAGGGTATCAAGCGGCGGGTGATCGAATCCTTCGCCAATCAGTCGGCCGGTAGCGATAAGAACTCGTGGAGCGGAATCCTCCAAAGCATCCAATTGGTCAAATACAACTGCGCGCTGCTTTCTTGATAGACGGCCATGCAGAATGAAGCAGTGTTCAATATCATTTCCCAGGGCTTCTCTTACTGACAATCCGATAATATAGTGACATCTCAACAGAGATGTGTTAATATCCGGTCATGGGAAATCCTGCCGGAGTAAAACGAGATTTTAAAGCTTTGGAAAAGCGCCGAATGCAAGCGGCGCGTTTACTAGAAAAAGGGTATAGCGAAGCCGATGTTGCGCGTCGAGTTGGGGCACATCGGCAGTCGGTCAATCGTTGGGCTAAGCAGCTTGAGGAAAATGGTCGGATTGCGCTAAAGAAAGCCGCTCGTGCCGGTCGAAAGCCACGACTCAGCGAAGAGCAAAAGCAGCGAATCCAAACGGTTCTGAAAGCTGGGCCGGAACAATTCGGGTATGACACGGGTTTGTGGACTGCGGCCCGAGTCGGGCATGTCATTGAGCGCGAGTTTGGCATCCGATATACCAAAGGGCATGTCTGGTGGGTGCTGAAACAACTTGGTTGGAGTTGCCAGCGTCCTGTTGGTCGGGCAATCGAGCGCGATGAAGAAAAGATCCGCCGCTGGAAAAAGCGACGGTGGCCACAGTTAAAAAAAACGCTGAAAGACAAGGAAGAACAATAGTCTTTGTTGACGAGAGCGGACTCAGTGAACGTCCCCACCGATGCCGGACTTGGTCGCCACGGGGACAGACGCCTATTGTCCAATACCACTTCAATTGGAAAACGCTCTCGGCGATTGCTGGAGTAACGTGGTGGAACTTCTACTTTCAACTGTTTCCTGGAGCCATCCGAAGTCCACAGGTAGTTATTTTTTTGAAACACCTGTTGGCCCATATCAAAGGGGACTTGCTTGTGATCTGGGATGGTTCGCCGACGCATAGGAGCACATTGATAAAAGAGTTCCTGGTTAGCACCAACGGCAGGCTGCAACTTGAGCGCCTGCCGGCCTATGCTCCCGAACTCAATCCCGTCGAATACTTGTGGGGTTATTGGAAGCATCATGAATTGCCCAACTTCTGTCCTATGAATTTTGGCGAACTCAGCAGTCATGCAAAAAGTGCATTACGTCGCATGCGTCGTCGTCCGACTTTGATTACAGCATTTTGGAAACAAGCTAAACTGTTTTAGCGTCACTATATTATCGGATCGTCAGTAGTAGCGGTATTTGTTCTGTGCGTTCAGTCAGCACCAATATCTTGCGGCCTTCACCGTATGCGGCGAACACATCTTCAGCAATGCGCCGATTGCGTTTGCTATCGTTTGCAAGGATGCGGAATATCTCCTGAATGGGCGAATCTGGCGGAGACAGAGGCGCAGGCAGGAAATTTGGCCACACTTCCAGTTGCCTTGGAGCTGCTTCCGGTATAGCGGCGCTGTGCCGTATTGGCCCGCACTGCATAAAGATAATCGGCTGATGGCCATCCCGGCGAACAGGGGTGGCCGTCAATCCAAATACGTAACGTGCTTTGACCCGCTTGAGAATTGCTTCGAAGGAAAACGCTGAAAGATGATGGCATTCATCCACAATGATCTGGCCGTAATTGTCGAGCAGTTCTGCGAGGTCGTCACGACGGGAAAGTGATTGCATAACAGCAATGTCAATCTTTCCGGATGGCCTCTTTTTCCCTCCGCCGATTACGCCCAATTCTCCCTTGGGGAACTCCAGAAAGTCGGTCAATTGTTCCTGCCACTGGCGCAGCAGTTCGGTGCGGTGAACCAGAATCAGGGTGCTTACTTTGCGCTGGGCAATCAGTGCTGCGGCTGTGATGGTTTTGCCGAAAGCAGTTGGGGCGGATAGGACTCCAATATTATGCTTAAGCATCTCCTGTTCCGCTATTTCCTGATCTTTCCGTAGTGTGCCTGTGAATTGAACGTCAATCCCGTTTCCCGACAGACGCTCATCCTGAATCTCCGGGTGAATATGGTTTTTGTCCAGCAATTCCAGGATTGCATCAAGGCAGCCTCTGGGCAAACCAATATGCTGAGGGAAATTCTCAGCACAGCCTATGATGCGCGGTTTGTTCCAAACCGGAAGTCGCATAGCTTGCGCTTTGTAGAATTCAGGATTCTGGAAGGCAGCCAAACGGATCAGGCGGTTAGCCAGTGGCTGTGCCAGGTCGGATTTAGCTATAAAAATCTGACTGGCGAAAACAATTTTCAAGGATTCGGGTAACGGTCCTGATATTTTTTCCGGACCGGTCGCCGGTCGCTGCCAGGGTTTACAGTCCTCTTCAATATAAAAGGCGACATCCAGCGGATGCCGTCCGCCACAGGCCCTGAGGATAGCGCTTTCCAGATCCCTTATTGACATTCTATAAATCGATGCCAGATGTGCCCATTGGTCTGGATATGGCTCAAAACGTTCGTCTACAAATACAGTGCGCCCCTGTTCCCGGGGCTGTTTCTGTAAAGGGAGTGCAATCAGGTTCCCGAAACCTCCTTTAGGTAAAGTGTCCTGGTTGGGGAAAAAGCGGTCATAGCTCGCCAGGGAGAGCTGACGCGTGCGGTTGCAGGTATGACTGATCATGGCTGCGCCAAGCTGTCGGGCTTCGCGCGCTGGAACCGGATCGGCAAAAAAGATCCAGATATGTGCGCCATTGCCGGAGCGGGAAATCTCCAGTGTAGCCGGTATCTGCAGTTCGCGGCAGGACTGCATGAATGCTTGGGCATCTTCACGCCAATTGGCTTCATCGAAATCCGCAGCCAGAAAGAAACAGCAGTCATCGGTCAGCAGCGGGTAGACTCCAACGGTATGTTTCCCCGCCAGATGGTCGTAAATCACCTGATCGGTGACCGGCAGCAGCGTGCGTTGGATACATTCGCCGCATTTCACTTTTGGCTTGTTGCAGACCCCCGGCTTCCACTCATTGGCGCAAGCTGGCGAGTAGCCCGAAGCGCCTTTTGCGGACGTCCATCTAATAGGATAGACATCGATGCGACCGCGGAATAATTTCCGGAAAAGCGCAATCTTATCATCGGTTGTTAATTGCGGTCCCTCCGGCGCCGATTCTGCAGAAGAGAATTCTGCTACTGATGAGTGAGCTTCCTTCCAGTCAACGCTATGGAAGTTCAGCAGCGTCTTGAGGCGGGCATTCTCTTCGCGCAATTGCCCCAGTTCATTATGTTCGGTCGTGCGCGGGAAGTCGTTTTTGTCACTACTCTTATTGTGATCCATATCATAGTTCAGTTGTTGCAAGCTATATCGCGAATTTATCACAAGTATTCACTGGACGAACCGACATTCAATAGCTCGGTGCGCAGAATTGACTCAATCTATCGTCAAAGCGCAATTTGATATGCACTGGATTTCAGTCGCAGCAGCACATTGGTTATGCCGCAGACACCATTGCTTGATATATTGTACTAATAGCTAGGTATTTATTGCTTTATACCTAGGTTATGATACACTGCGCTCGTGATAAAAACGAAGACAGCAAAACTCGTGAACCTGGTTCGGAGAAAACAAATTATTCGAGCTCGAGACCTCGATGTAGCCGGCATTCCAAGGAATTACCTGACACGTCTGGTTGAGCGGGGCCAACTGCAGAGGCTGGGGCGAGGCATCTATGTGGCAACGACTCTGCCGGCGTCAGAGCATATAAGTCTGCTCGAAGTAAATTGCAGAGTGCCGAAGGCAGTGATCTGCCTTCTATCGGCGCTGAAGTTTCACGAGATTGGAACACAGGTTCCGAATGAGATATGGATTGCTATAGACGTTAAAGCTTGGGCTCCCAAAATTGATTCCCCTGCGGTTCGAATTGTTCGCTTTTCGGGAAATGCCCTGCATTTTGGCATACAGCAAAAGAAGATTAACGGTCTGAAAATACGGGTCTTCAGCCCCGCAAAGACCGTAGCCGACTGCTTCAAATTCCGGAATAAGATCGGGACGGATGTAGCGCTTGAAGCGCTGCGCGATTGCTATCGCAAAAGGAAAGCGTCAATGGACGAACTGTGGGAGGCCGCAAAGGTCTGCCGCGTCGCAAATGTTATGAGACCATACCTGGAGTCGCTGAGTTGAACAAATCAATCGCGAATATGGCTGCTTCAGTTCGCCAACGTCTTCTGAATATCGCCCGGGAGCGAAAGGAAGATTTCGGCCTCTTGTTGACAAAATACGGCTTGGAAAGAGTGCTCTATCGCATTGCCAGATCCCAACATCGAGATCTATTCATCCTAAAGGGAGCGCTGCTGTTCGAATTATGGACCGAGCAGCGCTATCGCCCTACCCGCGATGCAGATTTTCTTGCTCGAGGACAGAATGATCCAGGTAAGTTCGTGACAATTTTTAAAGCAATCTGCAATGCGGTGGGAGAAGATGATGGTCTTCAGTTTGACGCAGGCACCGTCAGTGCCGAAAGAATCACAGAAGGTGCTGATTATGAAGGCGTCCGCATCAAGTTTGTTGGATATCTTGAAAAAGCGCGCATACCGATTCAGATTGACCTTGGATTTGGCGATGTAATTACGCCCGCACCGGTCGAAACAGAAATACCATCGCTGCTGGATCTGTCTTCATCTACGCTGCTGACGTATCCCAAGGAAAGCGTAATTTCGGAAAAATTCGAGGCGATGATAAGTTTGGGTATCGCAAACAGCCGAATGAAGGACTTTTACGATATGCAGAGCTTGATCCGTGGCTTTTCATTCGACGGTTCAATACTTACAGACGCGATCAAGAACACGTTTGCTGCACGGGGCACTAAAATTCCGTCAGGAACCCCCTTCGTGTTCACAGCGGATTTCTTCGACAATCCGGATAAGAAGAAACAGTGGGAAGCCTTTTGCCGCAAAAATCGGAGCTATGTTGTCGAAGCATCGCTGCAATCTGTATGCGGGGAAATCGCTGGCTTTTTAATGCCAATTATCAACACTCTGAACGGCAATGCAATCATTCCGGGAAAATGGTCGGCTCAATCCTGGATTTGATCCCGATAGGCTCGTAGTCGTAATCAAACTGACAACTGTATTTTTCGATCCAGCCTTAAATTCCAGAGCTCAGTCATTTAAAATGTCCGCGCCGCCACATTCCCCTTTTTGCAGAAGGAATCGAAAGTCTGTAGAGATAAACCTTTTTCCAGATCCGCTCGCACCGAGGCTTCTAGGAATTTCACTAATGCTCCCGGTTTCCAAAAGGCAAATTGCCGGTATCGGGGAGAGAGCTCTTGCTTTTTCCTCTCAATTAAAGCCAGATATTTCTCTCCCGGGTAGTTCTCTGCGATATAGCCATTCACTACTTGATTCCAATAGTCTTCATACGCAAGCTCAAGAGCAGATCGCTCTTCTATTTCCTGCTCATGTACTCGCTTCCGCTCATCAACAATTGCCCTCTTACGGCTCGTCTCGAACGCATCCGGTGGCCGGACATTTTCTTTAATAAGGTATATGTAAAATCCGGTCGGATTTACGATCCTAGGACTTGAGTTTTGCCGGATCCAATAGTCACCCCATTCGAGCTGGTCCATTATCTCCTGGCCTTCCATCAGATTGCCGAGAAGATTCTTTGCTCGTTTCTCCGGGACACCCCGCCTCACGAGCTCACCAATCAGGGTAGGATTGAGATTCTGCCCTTCCTCCTGGGATAGTTGATCGGTGTTCGGCTTTGATCGGCGGCCCACCGTTTTTTTGTGATCACCTGAACGCCTGAAAATGATCTTGTGGCCAGTACGATTGGTGGTCATGTCTAGGCTCCAATCGGAAAGATAGCCATGCCCAGCAAGCTCGTCCAGCGAGGGGCCGAGCTTCTCCTTGATCTTAGAAGCATGAGAATAGGCATGGAGATTCAAGACTTGGCACAGCTCATCGTAACGCTTTTCGAAAACGCCGGCATCACGGGATGCATAAAGCCAAATTTTAAGGTGCGGGACCAGAGCTTTGGAGATGTGATTTTTAAGCTTTAGGTAACTCTCAAATTCAATCGGCAAAAGATGGTTTTTGTTTATGTTCTCGAGCTGCCATTCGGAAAGCCAGACATAGTTCCGGTCGGCGCGTTTCCCTTCCCCCAACTCGCTCCCAATGCTGACTGCCCGGTCAAATACCCGGAATCGGTCCTTCGACCATATTTGACGGCCGGCAATTGAAATCAATCCCTCCGAGAATATCGTTGTAGCAGTCATTACATTGAGCCACTCATTGATATGCTCATAATTTCTGCCGCTATTCCGGCACTGACCAAGTAGGTCCAACAAGTCGGCCGAGGAAAAGCCGATTGGATTTCGGACCTCACCGTGAGGTTTCTTATAATCCATGACGATTTTTTGCAGCGCGATATATTTATCCTGGTCTGCTGTTGTTGGCAGTCCAAGGCCGATGGCCGGAACAATTGTTGCCTTGGCTTGTTCCCGACTCCCATCATTTGTCTTTGTAAACGAGACCGTTTTGATGCTTTGGGCTTTCACTCTCTTGTTGGATGGAGTGAAGTATCCTAAGGAAGCCAGATTCTTCTCGACCGCCACAACTTCCATACCGGCGCAGTCCGTTTCATCGGAGGCAGACTTCGACCAATCCCCTGGAGAGGCATTCGCTTTTTGTTTTGGTTTCTATTTTCGAATCGACCGCTAAATGAAAAAAATCCAGCGGAGAGCACGGTTGCAACAGTTACCTGTACCCAAAACTGTGCCCAAAACCTAACTTTTTATGCCAATTTCACTTAGAGCGGTTTTCTAGAGAGTCTGCCGAACCCAAGATTTTTGATTTAGTTGGGGATTAATTGCGAGTTGGTTTCAAAAATCAAATGCTTTTCGTAGTCAAACGCTCTATCCAACTGAGCTACGGGCGCACTCTGCAGAATCAATACTTTATAGACGCCGACAAATTTCCGCAACCCTAAATTATACTGAACTGCCATCAACGTCACTTTACTATAATAACCCGTAATCTACTTTACTCATGAATATAATCGTGTTATGACTATTTTACTGTGACTGCGATTCAGACACGATATATAAGAAATCCAGTAAAAGAGGACCTGAAAAGCAAAATGGTCTTTGTCGGTGGCCCCAGGCAGGTCGGCAAAACTACCTTTGCATTGACCTTTCTATCCGATCCCACCGAAAGGCATCCAGCCTACCTTAGCTGGGATGACGTCTCCGTTAAAGCCGATCTTATAAAAGGTGCGCTACCGGGAGGACAAAAGATAATCATCCTGGATGAAATCCATAAATATGCAAGATGGCGAAGCTTAATCAAAGGATTCTACGATAAAAACAGATCCGAAATATCCTTTATCATTACCGGCTCAGCCAGATTGGACTATTACCGAAAGGGCGGGGATTCTCTTCAGGGCAGATACCATTATTACCGGCTGCATCCCTTTTCAATGGCGGAAATCAACGCCGAAGCCACCATGGGTGACTTCAATCTACTGTTCAAATTCGGAGGATTTCCGGAACCCTATTTGCATGGAGAAGAGAAATTCTGGAGACGGTGGCAGAAGGAAAGGCTTCAGCGAGTCATTTATGATGACATTCGTGATCTGGAAAATATCAAAGAAATAAGCCTTCTGGAATTGCTTGCCGGAGAGCTTCCAAACCGAGTGGGCTCCCCCCTTTCCATCAAAAATCTAAAGGAGCTATTACACGTCGCTCACGAAAGCGTCGAAAGATGGATAAAAATATTCGAAAGGATGTATTTCTGTTTTCGTGTGCCGCCTTACGGTCCACGAAATATCCGTGCCGTTAAAAAAGAACAGAAACTGTATTTATGGGATTGGTCCGTAGTACCGGAAGAGGGTCCAAGATTCGAAAATTTTATCGCATCCCACCTTCTGAAATATTGCCATTTTATTGAAGATACCGAAGGCTATGAAATGAATCTGAGATTCCTTCGCGACACCGATAAAAGAGAAACGGATTTTGTGGTTTTAAAAGAGGGGCAGCC
The DNA here is from genome assembly GCA_963761825.1 of uncultured Acidobacteriota bacterium. Classification (GTDB taxonomy): domain Bacteria; phylum Acidobacteriota; class UBA6911; order UBA6911; family UBA6911; genus UBA6911. The sequence goes on along the minus strand of CAVXIH010000013.1, from coordinate 343,729 downwards.
ATTATTTGCCGTCGAATGTAAAAGCGGTGAAAAGAATATCAATCCCTCCCTGTTTTATTTTATGGGAAGGACACAAATCCCGAAGTTTTATCAAGTACATGCAGGTAAGAAAGATTATGAAAAAAATGGTGTGAGAGTCCTCCCAGTTCAGAAGTTTATAAAAGAACTCTCGTTGCCATGAACATTAATGGCGACAACAAGCGTTCGGCCTGCAACGGGAAGAGCGTTTAACTTTTAATTAGACGAGTATCGGCACAAGACTTCCCCATTAAAATGTACACATTGTCCGCACTGGTGGGAGACCCACTATAAATCTAATCGTTGCTACAGATCTGCCTGGAAGAGACCGATAAGAGGGTGGACATTCATTCTTTGGACACCTATGCAAGAAACTACGAATGCTGAAACCGGGCAGCTGAGCAGCGAACTGAACCTGATGCCCCGCTTCGGGTACGACCTGCGCCCGATTGTCCCGGCCGTGCTGTACCTCTGCATCTATGCGGCTTTGGCATGGACAGCGCAAACGCTGGAACTGTCCGGTATTGTTGGAAAATTCGGGCTGACGGCCGGGCTGAATCTGGGATTACTGCTGTCGTACGGCGTCTGGTATGCGCCGGTTGTACTTGTCGCCATTCTTGCCGACTCCTTGTGGGTTCACGTCCTCCCCTTGCCAGTGCCCTTGTCAGTTCTGTTCTGCCTGTGCCTCGCCCTGATTGAAACCGGATCCGCCCTGGTTATCCAGCGCCTGCTCTCCGAGTACAGGGTGATGCTGAAGAAAGGCAGGGATCTCGCGAAATTTGTATTGATCAGCGGGCTCACTGCCGCCGCGCTGGGATCCGTCGTGTCCGTGCGGCTGGTAATCGAAAAAACTATCGCATGGAATCAGCTATTCAATCAAATGCAGGTCAGCTTCATCGGCTTCATGGCAGGAATTCTCTTGATTGCCCCTGTCCTTGTGATCCATATCGGGCCGTGGCTCCAGACCGCACTGTTCGGCATTAAACCCGAAAAACGCACTATCAGCAGGCAACTGCAAGCGTTTCACATGGACCGGCAGGGGACTCTATTCGCGTTGTCTTTTGTCTGTCTGTCCGCGTTTGCGCTTTGGTTCATATTTTCAACAGCATCGCCCGACATGCTGAATGTCTTTTTCCTCCTATCCGCTCCCTTGATCTGGGTGGCTGTCTGGCGCGGCATCGAAGGCCTGTCGATCGCCATACCTGTGCTGGGAGGCATCTGCCTCGCCGCGCAGATACAATTTGACCGGAATCCTGACGTTGGTACTCGCCTGATAAGTATTCTGCTGTTCGCATCCGTGAACGCATACATGATCGCGGTCGGAGTAAGCCAGGGGAAAGTCACGACATGGCAGATGGAACGAAGAGATGCCATTCTCGATGCGGTGGGGTATGCGGCACAGCAGTTTCTGGGCAATACCGGATGGGAAAACGGAGTCCGCGAGGTCGTTCGAAGACTAGGAGAGGCAACATCCGTAACGCGAGTCTTCCTCATCGACAACCGCACGCCCAACCTTGGAGGCCAAGTCGGAGATGCCAGCTATTACGAGTGGGCAAATCCGGCTCTTTCGACCGAAGACAGCGACAAACGAATGCTGAATCTGCTACGCGGGCAGATAATCGAGGAAATGGCCGGCAGATTTTCGATGGGCCAGCCCTATGTATTTCACACCAAGGACATGCCTCGCAAGCGGCAGGAAATGCTTGAAACCATGGGAATCAGGTCGGGAGTCATCATTCCGATGTTTGTGGATCGTCAATGGTGGGGATGCCTGGGTTTGGAACAGTGCTATGTCGATCGGTATTGGCCGGACTCGGAGATCGACGGCTTAAAAATGGCGGGACAAATCCTGGGCACCCTGATTGCCAGTGTCCGTGTGGAGCAGCAATTCCGACAGCTGACGGGCAATATTCAGGCCGTATTCTGGATTTCCGCTCCCGACGGTCGCGCCAAACAATACGTGAGCCCGGGCTATGAAGAGGTCTGGGGACGATCGTGCGCGAGCCTGCAGCGGAACCCGATTTCCTGGATCCAGGCCATTCATCCTGAAGACCAACCTCGTGTGTCCGAAGCTCTTATGAAACAAGTCTGGGGCGAATATGACGAAGAATATCGCATAGAACGACCCGACGGATCGATCCGCTGGATTCGCGACCGTGCTTTCCCTGTCCGGGATCAGGCCGGAAAGGTCGATAGAGTCGTGGGAATCGCGGAAGATATCACCAAGCAGAAAAAAGCTGAAGAGCAGCTGCGCGCAGCCACCGTCCTTCTTTCCAGCCTGATCAACCATCTGCATTCATCCGTCGTCGTCGAAGACGAAACGCGCAAAATCATTCACGTCAACCAGGCATTCAACAACACCTTCAATGTTCCCGTCGCTCCCCATGCCCTTTTCGGCGTGGATTCACGCCTGCTGTTTATTCAGACGGCGCAGTTTGCCGAACGCATAGAACAGATCATCAAGGCAGGGACCCCGGTGCTCGGCGAAGAGCTTGAGTGGCAGAGCCGGATTCTGCTGCGCAACTACGTGCCACTCTCCATAGATGGGAATAATCACTATCATTTGTGGCAATACCAGGACGTCACCGAGAGCAGAAAGGCAGAGGCGCAGATTAAAGCGTCATTGAAAGAAAAAGAGGTGTTGCTGAAGGAAATCCACCATCGGGTCAAAAATAACCTTCAGATCATCTCCAGCCTGCTGAACCTGCAGAGCGCCGAAATTGAAGATCCGGAAGCATGCCAGAGATTCAAAGAAAGCCAGGATCGCGTCAAAGCAATGGCCTTGATACACGAACGCCTGTACCAGTCAGGAGACCTGGCCAAAATCGATTTCGCGGGATACGTCCGCAGCCTTACCGGACATTTAACGCGCTCCTACAGGATCAATGCCAATGCGGTCCGTCTGAACCTCGAAGTCGAATCGGTGCCAATGAATCTCGACATCGCAATCCCATGCGGGCTGATTATCAATGAACTGGTTTCAAACGCGTTCAAGTATGCGTTCCCAAATGGAAATTGCGGCGAAATCACCGTCCGTTTTGCTGAAGAGGACGCACGCACGCTAAAGCTCATCGTCCAGGACACCGGGATCGGGTTCCCTGAAGACGGGAATCCGGAAGAAAGCGATTCCCTGGGTCTCAAACTCGTGCGCAGCCTGACCGAACAACTAGGGGGAGTCCTCAACTATCGCACCCAGAACGGTTTTATTTGCCAGATCACAATTCCGCATACCAGGGCGTGATCGATAACCTCCGGACCCTAGGATCTCCGGAACCAGTAATGACTAAGGACTAGCAGAATGGTGGAAAAGACAGAGAGTGTTCAAAAACGGATACTGGTGGTCGAGGATGAAACGATCGTCTCCCTGGATCTGCAAAACAGCCTGAAAATCCTCGGCTATAAGGTGGTTGGAGCCGCTTCAAACGGGCCCGAGGCTATTGCCAAGGCTGAAAGCACGCGCCCGGACCTCGTCCTCATGGACATCATTCTGAAAGGGGACATGGACGGAATCCACACGGCGGAGGCCATCCACGCGCGCTTGAATGTCCCCGTAATCTTTTTGACGGCCTGCGCCGACGAAGCAACCCTGCAGCGGGCAAAAGTCACCGAACCGTTCGGATACATGATCAAGCCTTTCGAAGAAAGGGAGCTGCACAGCCATATAGAAATAGCCCTGTACAAGCACCGCATGGAAAGGCAGCTGCGCGAAAGCGAAGAGCGCTATTTCCTGGCGACGCAGGGATCCAACGACGGGCTCTGGGACTGGAATATCCAGGACCAGAAGATCTATTTTTCACCCCGCTGGAAATCGATGCTCGGATATTCCGACACTGTGATCGGAACCTCGCCAATTGATTGGTTCAACAAAATCCACCCCGCCGACAGAGAACAGGTCGAGAAACGGATCACCCAGCATCTGAACGGTGCGAGCAGCCATTTCGAGAGCGAGTACCGGATTCTGGATGCTAAAGGCGAATACCGCTGGGTATTGTGCCGCGGCCAGGCACGGCGGGATGAAAAAGGGAGCGCACTTCGCATCGCCGGATCGCAAACGGACATTACCGACCGCAAGGTCTACAATCCGCTTACAGGCTTGCCCAACCGGATTCTCTTTATCGATCGCCTGGAACATGCGATGAAGCGCGCAAAACCTCAGACCAAAGCTTTCGGAGTGGCGGTAGTGGAGATCGGCGATGTTAAAACCATTGCCTCCAGTCTCGGGCATGTCTGCGCGGATCACTTGATCTGCGAGATCGCCCGAAAAATCCAGGGATGCCTGTCAGTAAACGACACCGCAGCCCATTTCGGGAATGATGACTTTGTCCTCCTGTTGGAGGAGGCCACCGACGGAAAATCGGCAGCAATAGCAGCTTCCCGGCTCCAGCGTGAATTGGAAAAACCGTTTCAAATTGACGGCCAGCCGGTCTATATCACCCCACATACCGGGATCACTATCTCCACTGGCGAGTATCTTCACCCGGAGGAGCTTGTGCGGGACGCCTATGCGGCCATGCAGCGGGCGAAAGCGGAGGGGAACGGGCGGTTTGAAATATTCGACAGAAAGATGCGATCATCGGCCATTGCCCGATTGAAACTGGAAGCAGATTTGCGCAGCGCCCTGGAAAACGGACAGTTCCGGATCCATTACCAGCCGATTACGTGCTTGAAAACCGGCAGGCTTGCCGGGCTTGAAGCGCTGGTGCGCTGGCAGCGGATGGGCGACCTGTTGCTCCCCAAAGATTTTCTCTCCACCGCAGAATCGACCGATCTCCTTATCCCGCTGGAACGCTGGGTATTGAATGAGGCTTGCATGCAGACGGCCCGATGGAAGCTGAGAGATGGCGCTCCCTTAACCGTAAACGTAAACATTTGCGCAAAACATTATACCGATCCCAATCTGGTCAAGGAGGTGCGCGAAGCTTTGCAGCGATCGGGACTGGCGCCCCAGCGCTTGCGTCTCGAAATTACGGAAAGCGCCTTGATGAACGACACGGAATCGGTATCAAAAACACTGTCCGAAATCCGGGCAATGAACGTGCAATTGCATATGGATGACTTCGGAACGGGCTACTCCTCGCTCAGCTATCTCAACCGGTTCCCCATCAACAGTCTGAAAATCGACCAGTCTTTTGTGGGAAGACTTGGACTGTGCGAAGAAACCTGGAAAATAGTTCAGGCCATCGTAAATCTTGGGAAAAATCTTGAGATGGAGCTGATCGCCGAAGGCATTGAAAACATTATGCAGCTGCGCATGCTGCAAACGCTGAAATGCGATTACGGCCAGGGGTATTATTTTGCCAAGCCATTGGAACCTGAAGAGGTCGAAACCTTGATTGCCAACCCGCCTCCCTGGATCGCGGTATTCGAAAATAATTCCGTCGCCAAGTTCCCCTACGCAATGCAGGCAAGCTAGCCCGCATTTCTGACGGGCCAGGAGTCTGACCAAAGATTAAGTATCCTCCGGCAGAGCCGGGGGATCTCTCAACGGAATAGAAGGGGTTGCATTCCCGACGGCAAGCTCTAGATTTCGACGTCCAGGAGAAGTAGCCTTTGCAGATAAGGGGTTTGAGAAACGCCATGAAACCGGCGCGCGCGTTCATTCACGGATTGGAAAGCTCCGGCTGGGGCACAAAAGGGATGTTTTTCCGTGACCGATATCCCGGGATGATCATTGAGGACTTTGACGGCCCGTTTGCGCAGCGAATGGAGAAACTCGAGGGACTGCTGGCGAATAAGGACGATCTTATCCTCGTTGGGTCCAGCTATGGCGGGCTCATGGCTGCGGTATACGCCTACCTGCACGAAGAAAGGGTCAAGAAGCTTATTCTTCTCGCACCGGCCCTGCACCTGGAGCCGTTCCAGCCGTACCTAAATAAGATATTGCAAATTCCTGTCACCGTGTTCCATGGCCTTCAGGACGAGGTGGTCCCACTTGAAGCGGTGCAGGCCATTGCCAAACAATCATTCACCGATCACACATTCACCGCTTTGGACGATGATCATTCGCTGCACCGGACCTTCGCCTCCCTGGACTGGGACACACTCCTCGCCCCCTGATTCAGTTCCGCCTATTACAGCGACAATAAACAGATCCTCACTTGATCTTTTGCGCTGCACCACGCTGCAAAAAGTGGGTAGGGGCTTAAGAGGCTGTCTCAAAACTTGCTCATTGAGCGGGCTTACAGCCCTTTTCCTGTTTGTCGCTAAATTCCTAGGGCGTTGCCCTAGGCTGGTATAGAGCGCGCCTTCGGCGCTTAAGATACTGTATAATTAGGAGTTTAAAGCACCGAAGGCGCGCTCTATACCAGCCTGGGGCAACGCCCCAGGAAAAGGTCGCAAAAGAAAATCAAGGGCCGAAGGCTCGCCCAATGCGAGTTTTGAGACGGCCTCTGAAGCCCCGATCCGCATGTTCTTGTTTGCTATGGGCAAGCTGCCGCGCTGCTAGGCCGGGATGTTCTGAAAAAGCACGGATGATTGATATCGGTCGCCGGCATCGGGCAGGATGACGACGATCATCTTTCCTTTGTTCTCGGGACGCCCGGCAACCTTGACGGCCGCAGCGGTTGCGGCTCCACAGGAAATTCCGACGGTGATGCCCTCTTCCCTATGAAGGCGATGCGCCATCTCGACCGCCTCGTCACTCGACACTCGCTGCACTTCGTCCACAATGCCGAGATCCAGAACGTCCGGCTTGAATCCGGCGCCAATGCCCTGGATTTTATGCGGGCCGGGTTTCGGGGTCTCTCCATTGATGATTGCGGTGAGCACGGGCGATTCGGCCGGCTCCACAGCCACGCTCCATATGGATTTGCCCTTAACCCGCTCGATGTAGCGGCTCACCCCTGTGATCGTCCCTCCGGTACCCACCCCGGAAACGAGGATGTCGATGCCTCCATCGGTGTCGTTCCAGATCTCAGGCCCCGTCGTTTGAAAGTGAATCTCCGGGTTGGCTGGATTCTTGAACTGCTGCGGTATCCAGTATTTATTTGTATCCGAAGCGGCAATTTCCTCAGCCCGGGTGATAGCGCCCGGCATCCCCTTGGCGCCTTCGGTAAGAATCAGTTCCGCGCCAAAGGCCTTCAGCAACCGCCTCCGCTCAAGCGACATTGTTTCCGGCATCGTCAGAATCAATGGATACCCGCGGGACGCGGCGACAAATGCCAGGGCAATACCCGTATTGCCGCTCGTCGGCTCAACGATCGTGACGTTGGCGGATCCAGGCTTCAGGATCCCTCGGCGCTCGGCATCCCATATCATGGCCGCCCCGATCCGACATTTGACCGAATAGGCGGGATTGCGCCCTTCGATCTTTGCCAGGATTGTAGCCGGCAATCCTGCGGCGATGCGGTTTAATCGGACCAGTGGCGTATTGCCTATCGACATCGAGTTGTCATCATAGATTCGTGCCATGTTCTCTCCCCCAGTTTCTATTTAGTAACACAAACAAATATCCGAAGCCAGTTGCATCGCAAAAAGTCAGGGAGCCCTGTTTCTGCCAGGACAAGGAAAAACGCAGCTCTACCTGAAGCCTGATTCCAATTGCGGTGTATTATATCCTTATGGATGGCTTGTCCAGAAAGCGAACACCATTAGCATAGGGGGTGATCCAATCGCCGCTCTCCAAAATCTGACGAGCAACCGATGCGGATAAAGCATCGCCGTCGTCGAGGATCGCGCGGCTCGTCGCCGTGTAGAGATAAACAGATACGATCAGCAGCAGCAATGGCAGCGCAATTTTATTCGGCATACTCATCCATGTTCTCAGTCTCCACGCCTGTCAGATAAGGGGAAGCCCGGATTGCAGCAAAATATGTGGGAATGTGCTATGGGAGGGCAAGCAAAAGATCGATCGGGTCGGACGGCTCTAGAGACTGTCTCAAAACTACCATTGAGCGGGCTTACAGCCCTTCATTTTCTATTTCGGCCCTTTCCTGGGGCTTCGCCCCAGGCTGGTATAGAGCGCGCCTTCGGCGCTTTAAATACCTAATTACGCAGCATCATAAGCGCCGAAGGCGCGTACTATATCAGCCTAGGGCGAAGCCCTAGGAATGAAACGACAAATAAGAAAAGGGCTGTAAGCCCGCTCAATGGGCAGTTTTGAGACAGCCTCTGGAGAACCGTCCGCACAAAGATGCGAGGGAGCGAGCAAATCCTGATTGGGACAATCCCGGGATTCAGCCCGGACCGACTTTTTTCTCAGTTTCACCGCATGCGCTAACGGATCGAGATCCCTTCTATTGCCCGGACAAGCTCCTAGAGGTACAAGAGGGCTTCGCCTGCTTCCTTCCGGATGCGGTATGCCCTGTCCCATTCGCCGCTGTCGTCGGTGCCCAGGATATTCTGGCAGATGGCTTTGAGCTGCGCACGCTCCGGGTCCGTCAGATGGTTGTACTTGGCGAGTTTGCCGAGGCTGCGCATCGCCTTGGCTCGAACCCCGATGTTTTGATCCGACAGGTTAGTATTCAGCCGCTCCAGAAAAAGCTTTTTGATGTCCGAGGGCAGAAGCTCCCGAGAAATGGCTTCTGCCAATTTCCCCAGCGCGCGGGTTGCAGTATCCCTCAGCTCAAGGTTAGGAGATCGTGCGGCTTCCAGAACTATCGCCGCAGCCCGCACGATCTTAGGAGATTTGATCTTGCCCAGAGCATAGAGAATAAATGACTGCAGCGTCGGATCCGCAGAGGATGCATATGCCCTCATCATGGGATTGATCGCATCCGCGCCAATCCGGCCCAGGACATGGGCTATGGCCCATTGGGCTTTGAGATCGCCGGCATTGAGACTTTCTATCAGGATCGGAATAATCGGCGAACCCAGCCGGGCAGCCAAGTTTACGGCTTCATCCAAGATGGGAACCAGTTCAGGATGGTCCAGGGCGTCGATATAGAACAGCGGGGAAATCATTTCAAAGATCGGTTTCGCTTCGCTGGAACCAACTTTGACAATGTTAAGCTCGGCCAGCTCTAGCCCCCGGCGCAAATCTTCAAACCGCGTGCTTGCCAAGAGAGCCCTTATGGTGCGATAAGAATCATCTGGCATGTCAAAACCTCCTTCGTGCGGGACGTGAGTTACATAGAGTATACCGCATTGAGGAGGATGCTCAATAACCCGCAAGGAGGAAAAGTGATGTCTGAATCCAAATACGGAAAATACATCGTCACGGAAGACCTGATGCCGCCTCAGCCGCCCGAGATGATCAAAGCGATGGAAGACCAGGAGAAGGAAGGCAAAATTCTTGATCGGACGCTTCTTCTCGGGATCCAGGATTCCATTGTCCCCGGCTGTTCCCTGTTCGCGGGATGTGAAATATTATGGGGATTGCCCGGAGGAAAACCCGTAAGCATCGAGATTCCCCACAGCCATGACTTCGATGAAATCATAGGATTCGGAGGCACTAACCGGAACCACCCCCGCGATCTCGGCGGAGAAATCGAATTCCTGATAGGCGGCGAAAAACACGTCATCACTAAAACATGCCTGATCTTCGTCCCAAAGGGCGTCAGCCATTGCCCAGTGACTTTCAATAGGATCGACACGCCTATTTTCATGTTTGAAGCGGCGAACAGGGCTATTTATGAGAAGGTGATGAAGGGGTAGTGGAGGGGTAGAAAGGATCAAAGGATTAAAGGATTAAAGGATTAAAGGGATGCTGAAGGCTGAAGGCTGAAGGCTGATCGCTGACGGCTGATCGCTGACTGCTGAGAGCTATCAGCTTTCAGCAGCCAGCGATCAGGTCCTATGCCGAATGGAAACGCCTGATTCCCTACTGGAATAGCTGGGGGGCGAACTCGTTTAGATATTCGCGCCAGTTGACCCAGGTGTGGCCTCCGCCCGTCTCTTTGTAGACCGGCGAAAATCCGTGTTTTTTGAGCATCTCTACCGAAGCTTTAGTGGTGTTCAACAGGAAGTCCTCCGAGCCCGTCGCGAACCAGACCAGCTTCAAATCCTTCTTCAACGCTGCGTTGTCGAGCATGGCTAGATGCTGCTGCTCCCAATCGGGAGTGGATGGCGCCGGAGCTGAAGGCGCAGCCGCACCGGGCGCCGCAGGAGTGCGCGGACCGGATCCGAATATGCCGGAGCTGAAGACTCCGATATAGGCATACTTGCCGAGATCCGAAATGGCGATGTTCAGCGTCTGCATGCCTCCCATGGAGAGGCCTGCCATCGCGCGATTGCGCCGGTCTGTAAGCACGCGGTAGTTGCTTTCGATATAGGGCAGGATATCTTTGCTGAACTCCTGGCTGAACGCATCGATCATCGGCCCCATACCTCCGCCCCCTCCCATGCTAAACGACGCGGAAGTATGTCCCGCAGGCATGACCACAACCATCGGCTTCGCTTTCTTTGCCGCAATCAGGTTGTCGAGAATAAAGCCGGCCCGTCCTACCGAACTCCAGGAATCGTCGCAGTCCCCGGCTCCATGCAACAGGTAAAAGACGGGATACTTCGATGCGCCCGACTCATAGCCCGGCGGCGTGTACACGTGCATGCGGCGATCCCGGCCCAGCGCAGTGGAGTAATAGTACACAGTTGCCACGGCTCCGTGCGGCACTTTGCCGGATTCCATAAACTCCGCTCCCGGAACATAGACCAGACTCCAGGCGTTGTTGTTGGATTCGCTGACCGATGGATTGCGCGGATCGACTACCGCCACGCCGTTAACCATGAATGTGTACCGGTAAGCGCCCGGCGCCACAGGTCCGATGGTTGCCTCCCATACTCCATTTTCCGCTTTGGCAAACTGGGGGCCGCCGCGCGCCAGTCCCGGAATGTCGCTGGCCTGCAGTCCCACGCTCTCGGCTTTGGGAGCGAGAATCCGGAAAATAACGCGCCCATCCGGCAGGACTTCGGGTGAATTCACAACTGGCCCCTGTTTGGGCATCACCGGCGGCTTTTCCTGGGCAAATCCGCTCAGGCAAACGAGCAGCCCCAAAATAAGTATCCCTGCGATACGAATGGCTTTGGAATTACCTTGGATCATAAGAGCTCCTTAAACGTTTGTTTAAAATCTGACAGCTGTCACCATAGTTTGCCGAAAGGTAAAATGCAATTGAAACATATCAGATTCGAGATTCGAGATTCGAGATTTAAGGCAAAAGCCAGAATTAACAAATCTCTCAAAATATAGTAGTGGGGGCCATCCTTACAGCCTACAGCATCACTTGAAATCCAAATCTCAATAATGCGCATCTCAATTTCGAATTTCGAATCTCGAATCTCGAATCTACATGCGAAGACGTGATCGATAACGATCTTAACGCCGATGGCGAACAGGATCAGGCCGCCCGCTATTTCGACGCGCTTTCCCCACGCGGATCCGATCTGCCGGCCCAGAGCCATCCCGATCCCGGTAAAGCCGGCGGCGACAATGCCGATGACCAGCGCGGGCAGCACGATGTCAGAACCGATCATCGCCAGAGACAATCCAACGGCAAGCGCATCAATGCTTGTCGCAACAGAAAGCACAACCAAGGCCCAACCGGAAGTCGGATCGCGGAAGGAGCGCTTCCCTTCTTCGTCGCTGTGCAGCGCGCCCCAGATCATCCGCCCCCCGACAAAACCCAGCAGGCAAAATGCAATCCAATGGTCGAAGTCCACGATATATTTCTGGACCGCGCTGCCGGCAACCCAGCCGATTAACGGCATAAGGAATTGAAACAGGCCGAAATGGAATGCCAGCCGGAAGACGTGTCTCTTTGTGAGAGGCTTCACGGTAAGCCCCGTGACGATGGCAACGGCAAAGGCATCCATTGCCAGTGCCACTGCAATTGCTATCAGGCTGAACCATTCCATTTATTTATCCTCAGGATGCTTCAGGATGGGGCAAAGACACTGCATTATGCAATGCCGCCATGAATATATGAGCACCATTCATGGCGGCATTGTGTTTTCAAGGCAGTTCGCCCGGTCGATTAAAATCGCCTTGTGAAGGTCAAATTCAATACGTTGCCTTCCGTACTGTTGTTAGCACCGATTTCATGGAGATACCGGATGGACGTTGACAATCCCAACTTGGGGCAGGCAAGGTTTATCTCCGGTCCAATTCCGCCTATGCGCTGTTTTTCCATAGAAGCGCCGGGCCCGCTGGCCAGGGTAGTCTGAGCCTGAACATACCCGGTGACGCCGACCTCAACGGTCTTGGTAAGGCTTTTGCCGATCCCCGCTTCAAGCGTCCAGTACTGCCCGGGTGTTCTTCCGGTCGTGTTGTTTTTATGATTGAACTCATACCGATTCAGCGCAGCAATCGACCAGGTTTTGTTCTTGTCGGGATAGTACGTCACTCCCGCAGTGAGCATTTGCGTCAAAAATCCTTTGCCCGGCGAAATCGGATCCGATGCCTTGAAATCACCCGTTGGGGTCCAGAGTCCATAGCCAAAGGAGGCATCGAATTGCTTTGCGTGCCAGGACAGCGTAATCGGCTCCACAAAAACATCTGCCAGGCTGAAATCACTACCGCTGAATCCGGTCACATCGAGGTTTTGATAGGCAAAGGGCACGATGATATCCATGCCGTAGTATCCGCCCAAAATTTTCATCGGAGTGATCCAGATCAGACGGGGCGCCTGGATATAAGCAAACAGATCGAAACTTGGGGGAGGCTGGTCGACATCAAGCGTGCTTGCGAAATAGATGTAATTATAGTCCCGTATGTAAACGCCGGGCGGCGGCAAAGAGGGTCCCTTGATGCCTTCCACGCCTGCGGGGTAATGCGTTTTATCTTGCGCACGCAAAAGGCCGGCGCTCGTGATCAACCCGCAGAACAGTGCAATCAGTACAATCCTAAATTTCATTTTCTCTCCGTTATGTGTTTTAGGAAGCGGCTCTATGATGAAACGTGGCGCTGCCGATGAGAAGCTCATCAATAAATTCCCTGCAATCCTCACCCGGGCCAGCCTACCGCTGTCTTCGGCATTTTTGAACTTCCTGCTCATGCTACCGCAGAACCCGCCTGATGCTCAACGGCGAATTGGCATGCGCCGCAGAAATCATTTATGCTCCCCATGCACGCGAAATACTTTGAGTCTTGGGTTCTTCGGGGTAAACTCTAAAGCAGGATATTTTCGGAGCGCAATGAAGTGAAACAGGATTTGCATCTTTTCAGAATCTGCCTGGTTGCCATTTTAGGAATGCTTTGGGTTGCGGCTGCTTTGGGCGCCGATAGCGCGCAAGTCGATAAAAAAGCCCGCGAGATTGACGACAATTTAATTGCGCCCTGCTGCTGGACCCAGCCGGTATCGGAGCATTACTCAGAAGTCGCCGAAAAAATCCGGAAGGAAGTGCGCGAAATGGTGGTGGCCGGCAAGAGCCGCGATGAAATCCTGGACCATTTTGTTGCTCAATACGGAGAAAGAATACTGGCTGCGCCGCGCGCAAAGGGATTCAACCGGCTTGCCTATATCCTGCCATGGCTGGCTCTGGTATTGGGAGCCTGGCTGCTGATCATCCTTCTTAAAAAGCTCCGGGCACCCGTCCCCGCCTCCAACCCGGCGCCATTGCCGGACGCGCGGTATGCGTCTGCAGTCGAAAAAGAGATGAAGGAGCTGGAAGAATAAGCTTCCCATGCCACTGCAACCGCGGCCGTCAACCAGCCAAATAGCGCACACTCCGCCGCAGACATTTAATGAGAAGTTCGAAGAGGTCGCGCGCCGATTTCCGGAACGCATCGCCTTTCGGCTGAAAACACCTCAGGGCTACACTGCAGTTCTCTATCGTGAAGCGTACCACCAATCCAGAGCGGTGGCATCCGCACTACATCTTCTAGGCATGCATCGAGGCAGCCCCGTAGCCATTCTGTCGGAGAACCGTCCGGAATGGGTTGTAGCATACCTGGGAATTTATCTGGCAGGGATGATTGCCGTCCCTCTGGATACGCAGATATCCCCGATGGAGTGGCGGCTATTGATCGAGGACTCGGCGGCGGAAGCGGTTTTCGCCAGCGGTTCGCTGCTGCCGAAACTCGAAAAAGCGCTGGAGCCGCTAACCGCGATGCCGCACCTGATCTCCTTTGATCCGGTTGCCGGCGGCGGCGCACGCACAGAACTCTCCGGGCTGATAGACCGGGTTGCGAACCTTCCGCATCCTCCTCCGCTCCCGGAGTGCCAATCATCGGATATCGTCACGATCATCTACACATCGGGGACTACAGGCACCCCCAAGGGTGTCATGCTCACGCATGCCAATATCGTCGGAGAACTTGAAAGCATTTTCGGCGCAATCCACGCGGATGAAAACGATGCGCTTCTATGCCTGCTGCCGCTTCAGCATGTGCTGGCATCGGTCATCAATGTCCTTGTGCCTCTTTACCTCGGCGGGCAGGTCGTTTTCGCCGACACACTAAAGCGTTTCGAAATCCTCCAGGCCCTGCAGGAGGCAGGCATCACCATTCTGGCCACGGTACCGCAGTTTTTCTATTTGTTTCACGACCGGATTCAGGAAGAGCTCTCCCGGAAATCCGCCATGACGCGAAAACTCTTTCGGGGGATGCTGCGGTTCAACCGGCTTTGCATGCAAATTGCCAAAGTCAACATGGGCAAGATTCTCTTTGCCAAGGTGCACCGCAACTTTGGCTCCAGGCTACGCTTGTTCGTGAGCGGCGGCTCTTCTTTTGACGCCAGGGTAGCACAGGATTTTCATGATATGGGATTCACCGTCCTCCAGGGATATGGACTCACGGAGACAACCGGAGCCTGCGCGGTGACGCGCGTAGAAAGCAACGTGGTCGGCTCCGTCGGACCTCCGCTTCCGGGAGTGGATGTACAAATCGTCTCGCCCGACGAAACGGGAACCGGAGAAATTCTCGTGCGCGGCCCCATGGTGTTCAAAGGATATTATAAAAATTCCTCCGCCACCGAAGAGGCGGTCCAGAACGAATGGCTGCACACGGGAGATCTTGGCAGGTTTGATTCCAAAGGAAATCTGTTCATCACGGGCAGGAAAAAAGAGGTCATCGTATTGCCTAACGGGAAGAATATCTACCCGGACGAATTGGAGGCGCATTACCTCCGGAATCCAGGCATCCAGGAGATCGCCGTCATCGGAGTTTTCGGCGCGCAGGAAAGAGGAGAGCGGCTGCACGCCGTCGTGGTGCCGAACTTCGAGTATCTGAAAGCGAATAGGATCGCAAATACCCGCGAATTCCTGCGCGACCAGATCGCCGGGCTCTCCAACCAGCTGCCGAAATACAAGCGTCTGATGAGCTATCAGATACAAAGCGACCCTCTCCCGCGCACCACGACGCGCAAAATCAAGAGACTGGAGATCAAAAGGCTGGTCGAGAGCGGGAAACTTCAGGCTTCCGATACTGCGCCGGCGCCTCAACCGTCGGATCCGCAAAATATGGGACTGGAATCCGCCGTGGCGCAGGAAGTCATTTCCTGCCTGCGCGAGACCTACCACCGGGACACGCCTATCGATCCGAACATGAACCTGGAACTGGATCTCGGATTCGACTCCATGGAGCGCATCGAGCTTCTCACCAGCCTGGAGGAAGTACTGCACGTGACCCTGCCGGAGGATTTCGGCGCGGAAATACATACGGTCCTCGATCTGATAACCGGATTGGAGCAGCAGGCGGGCATCGTCCCGACGGCCGGGACCGCATCGCGCCAGAGCTGGAAAACAATTCTTGCGCGGGGTTCCGGTGAATCAGAAAAATGCTTGCCTTTCGACCTGTCCGGCTCGGCAGTCACAATTTTCAAATATATCTGCCTCCGCTTGCTCTACTATCTGGTTTTCCGCACGCTGCTGCGCCTTAAAACGCAAGGCTTGAATCACCTGCCCGAAAAGGGGCCTTTCCTGATTTGCCCCAATCATGAAAGCTACCTGGACGCGCTCGTCCTTCTGTCTGTGCTGCCCTACAGAATCTTTCGCAGAATGTTCTTTTTGGGGTATAGCGTGTTTTTCAAGAGCTGGTTCATGAAACCTGTAGCGCATCTGATGAACGTTATTTCCGTCGATCCCGACGTCCATCTCCTGCGCGCCATGAAGGCAGGCGCAGCCGGATTGAGATCCGGCCTTATCCTCGGAATCTTTCCGGAAGGCGGCAGGTCTTTTGATGGAGAGTTGCAGGCGTTCAAAAAAGGCGCGGCAATTCTCTCCCGGGAGCTTTCGGTGCCGATTATCCCGACGGCCATACGAGGAACGCACAAGGTGTGGCCGCGCGACAGCGTTCGCATTCGCCCGCACAGGGTAAGCATTGAATTTGGCCAACCTCTGTTCCCGTCTCAAAACACTGCGGCCGATCCATACCAAACAGACACCGAGCGGCTCCGCAAAGCTGTCGCCGCCCTGATTGATTCCTGATTCCTGATTCCTGATTCCGGATTCCGGATTGGTCTCGTAGTGTGCGGATCCATTTTTGATGCGTCAATAGGGAACTCCGCAAAAAACAGCACTGTCTGCAAATTAAGCATGAAATCAGGAATCAGGAATCAGGAATCAGGAATTTATTTAATCCACAAGAGAACGAGCGCAGTCACGAATATATTGAGGATGGAGATGGGCAGCATATATTTCCAGCCGAGCTGCATGAGCTGATCATAGCGAAAGCGCGGCAGTGTCCAGCGTATCAAAAGCAGGAACCAGCAGAAGAAGACTACCTTTAGGGCGAAAGCGGCAAACTGGAGCAGCACGACCAGGAGGTGCGGCAGGCTGAAGAACGACCCCCATGGGAGATGGAATCCGTCCGACTGAAGATACGGGACCTGCCACCCTCCAAAAAACAGGGTCGTAATGAGCGCCGCGATCAGGATCGTCTCTATGAAATCCGCCATGAAGAAAGCACCGAATTTCATACTGCTGTATTCCGTGAAATAGCCGATAATTTCCGATTCTCCCTCGGGCAGATCGAAGGGGATACGTTTCGTCTCGGCCATCCCTGCCGTCACAAAAAGCAAAAATCCGATCGGCTGCAGGATAACGCCCCATTTCGGCAGCCACCCCCACAGGAGTCCGCCTTGCGACCTGTTGATTTCGGCAAGGTCCAGGGTGCCGAAAATCATGAGCAATCCGATCAGCGTAGCGCCCATGGTGATTTCATAGCTGATCATCTGGCTGGAGGCGCGCAATCCTCCAAGAAAGGCATATTTATTGTTCGAGGAGAAACCTGCAAAAAATGTGCCGTAGACCGCCAACGACATCATGGCGAAAACAAAAAGGATGCCAACATTCAGCGGAAGTATCTGCAGCTCAATAGTGTGGCCCGCGATCCGGAGGGTATCCCCGAAGGGAATTGCGGCAAAAGTCATCAGTGCGAAAAACAGCGAGATGATCGGGGCGGCAGTGTGGAGTGCCTTGTCCCCCCCGGGCGGGACGTAATCCTCTTTAAAAAACATTTTGAGCGCATCGGAAAAAATATGCATCAGCCCGAAAGCCCGGATGCCGAAAATCTGTGCGCGGTTTGCACCAAGGCGATCCTGCATGACGGCCGATTGTTTCCGTTCCTGCCAGGTCAGCAGTGAAGTAAGCGTAAGGATGCAGGTAATGAAAAACAGCACCTTTATCAATACGATCAATACTTCGAGCCACATATTATTTTCCGGACTCCGGCATTAATAATTGCCCGGTGGTTCCCACCGATTGCCACGTCATGCCGGTAAAAGCCGCAACAGTTTGAGCGATTTCCCCGAACACTGCAGCCGCGTTAGTGCCTGATAGAGAGACGCCCAGCTCCAAAGCCAGCCGGGAAAGGATATCGAGATCGGGCAGCGATGCGCCGATCGGGGGAACGGCTGCCTGGAACCTTTGAACTCGCCCTTGAATATTAGTGAAGGTCCCTTCCTTCTCGGCATACACCGCGGCCGGCAGCTGGATATCGGCCAGGGCGGCCGTGGGCTGATCCCAGGATCCCTGGAAGACGACGCATTCCACCTTGGCGAGAGCTTCACTAACATACTCTGAATCATAGGCGCGTGTCAGGTCTTGCTGAAAGATATAAAGGAAATGGATGCGGCCTGCCACACAGTCCTGCAGGAGGCGGGCGCCGTCACGATTACCGGGACCTGGAGGATAAAAGACGGCAGCGCCTCTGCTGTTCGCATTCTTGTCGGCGGTGATCAGGAAATCGTCAGAATAGACCTTCTCGTTCAAAGGGACATGATTTTCGATATTTTCAACGCCCAATGAATCCTGGAAAAGACGGCGAACCAGGAATAACTCCTCATTGGTCATCTGCGGCGAAGCCAAAACAGCAACTCCCTGCGGACCATGTGTCGCCAGGACCTGCTTCAACGATCCGGCAACTTCACGCATCGCCTGCGGCCACGAAGCTTCCTGATATCCTTCGCCCTGCTTCAGCAGCGGAGTCCTCAGACGCGACGGCGCATCGATGGCGGGATAGGCGTATCTTCCTTCGTCGCAAATCCAATGGCCGTTGACCGCCTCGTTGTACCGGGGCTTCAGCCGATGCACGCGCTGGTCGTGATAGCGGGGATTGAAGCGCTCGTTAAAATGAATTTCGATGTTGCACCCGCGGCTGCATCCCGGACAGATCGACGGCGTACGACCCAGGAACCAGACGCGGCATTTAAAACGAAAATCACGATCTGTCAGCGCTCCTACGGGACAAACATCCGCGAGATTGCCGGAATAGGGATTGTTAAGCTCGAAACCCGGCATTATGTCGATCGCGCCGTGATGCCCCCGGCCGATGACTCCCAATTCCGAAGTTTTGGAGATCTCGCGCGTAAAGCGTACGCACCGGGTGCAGAGGATGCAGCGTTCCTGGTCCAGGATGATGTGCGGCCCGAGGGGTGTGGCTTTCTTCCGCTTGGTCTTGTTTTCATTGAAACGCGGGTCGTAAAGCCCATGCTCCATGTAGTAGTTCTGAAGCTCGCATTCGCCCGCCTGGTCACAGACAGGGCAATCCAGAGGATGATTGGCCAGCAGAAATTCCAGCACAGAACGCCGGTTCTGCAAAGTCTGTGGCGTCCTGGTGCGCACCACCATCCCCTCTGCAACCGGCGTAGCGCAGGATGGCTGCAGTTTGGGATTCTTCTCAATTTCGACGAGACACATCCTGCAACTGCCAACGACCGGAAGCCCGCCATGATAGCAATAGTGCGGGATTTGAATGCCTGCGATTTTGGCCGCTTCGATGAGCAAAACTCCTTTGGGTGCCTGAATCTTCTGCCCATCGATGGTGAGACTTACTTGTTCGGTCACGATAACCTCAGTTTTTCGGCCCAATCCGCGGCTGCCGTTTGTAGATAGGGTAGTCCTTGCGCAGCGGATGCCCCTCAAACTCCTCATACATCAGGATGCGTTTCAGGTCCGGATGCCCGGCAAAGCGGATCCCGAACATGTCCCACACCTCGCGTTCCAGCCAGTTCGCGGACCCCCACAACGGTGTCAGGGAGTCGAGCGCCGTTGACCCATCCTCCACCGGCAATTTCAGACGCAGGCGCCGGCTGAACTGGAGCGACAACAAATGGTAGACGATGTCGAAGCGCGGCTTCCGTTCCAGATAGTCGACTGCCGTGATGTCAAGCAGCACGTTAAATTGCAGGCGCGGATCGTTCTTTAAGAAATCGGCTACTTTTGCCAAAAACTCCGGGCGGATGACAGCCGTCGCGTCTCCCTGCGGAAGGAGCACCTCTAATACCGCTTCAGGAAAATTCTCATTCAGAAGCCGAAGAGAGAAATCAGGCTCTTCGTTCGAAGCGTTGCCTAGTCCCATTCCAGTGCGCCGATCTTCCATGCGTAGATGAAGCCTACACCGACAATAATGAAGAATACCAGCATTTCCCAAAACCCAAAAAACCCGAGAGAGCGGTATACAACAGCCCATGGAAACAGGAAGGCCAATTCCACGTCAAATATGATGAACAGCATCGCCATCACATAGAATCGAACCGGCATCACCCCGCCGGTATACCCCTCGGACGGAAGCCCGCATTCAAAAGGAGAATCCTTTGCCGGATGCCGCTTGCGTGGTCCCAAGAATACGGACGCAAGAATAAACATCGCGGCGATGCCGCCTACAACAATTGCCATGACCGAAAGCGGTATAAGAGGACTCATATCGACTTACTGTAGCATCGCAAGCCCGAGAAAATCAATTTGATTGGTACACAAATGATTCGAGGTTCAGGATTCGAGATTCGAGATTCGAGATTAAAAGCGGTCGGATTCATTCTCGAGCCTGGAATTAAGGGTCCCATTTTACTAATTTCGATCATCCTGCTCCTGCTCGTTGACTGTCCCGCCACCAGCTACTATGATCTGCGGATGCGGGAGGTGGTGATGCGAATCTACTTAGCGTTGTTCCTGATGCTGATCACAGGCTTGAGCGGGATTGCGCCGGCTTTTGCTCAAGAGGCGAGTGTATCGGAGCTTGTAAAAACTGGCGATGAGATGCTTCAAAGCGCCGCACGGCTGCGCGGCCTCGAGCCGAAAGGCCCCATCCAGCAGGGAGTCAAGGACAAGGCGGAAATTTCCCGATATCTGAACGAGCGCGTTCAGGCCGAATACGCCCCGGGAGAGATTGAGAAAGAAGGCAAAACTCTCCGTACGCTCGGTCTTATTCCGGCAGAGATGGATTACAGGGGATTCGTTATCAAACTGCTCACCGAACAAGTGGGGGGGTTCTACGACTCAGACAAGAAGACCCTCTTCATAGCCTCCTGGCTGCCTTCAGAAGAACAAAAGCCGGTCATGATCCACGAGTTGACGCATGCACTGCAGGACCAGTATTTCGATGTGGGAAAGGTGGTCAAAGAAGACCGATCATTGCAGAACGACGACCGAATACTGGCGCATCAGGCGGTTATGGAAGGGGATGGGATGGTTGTGATGCTCCAGTATTTCCTCGAGCCGGTTAAGAGGCATTTTTCGCAGGTGCCGGACCTGGCATCTATCATGCAAGCCCAGATGATGACCATGCAAGCCCAGTTTCCGGTTTTCAAGGAAGCGCCTTTGTATCTGAGAGAAACGCTGCTCTTCCCCTATGGATACGGCGCATCTTTCTTGCAGTATGTCTGGCGCAAGAATCCCTCCTGGGAGTCTGTAAACAAAATCTATTCCGACATGCCCGTTTCGACAGAACAGATTATGCATCCTGAAAAATATTATGGTGAGCGCGACATGCCCAAGCCGGTCAACACCGAAAATTTTGTTGCCGGATTGGGACCGGACTGGAAGATAGTCGACAAAAGCGTCCTCGGCGAGTTCTCTCTTGGCCTACTGATGTCTCTGCATCTTACGGAGGAACGCTCGAGAAAAGCGGCGGCTGGATGGGGCGGAGATCAGGTGATTTTGCTGGAGAACAAGGAAGGGAAAGACGTCGTTCTGCTCAGCACGGTTTGGGACACGCCAGAGGATGCGGAAAAATTTTATGCGGAGATGGATGAGTGGTTCCGGTTGCGCTATCCCAAGACACAGAGATCAAACGAAGCCCCAACCGGTTTCTCTCTGTTTCAGAACGGTGAATTCAATTCCATCCGGCGCAACGGAGCCGGCGTACAGCTTATTTTCGGCCTCCCCGAAGCCGATGGCCGGAAATTAAAAGCTTTTTAAGATGGCATAGTCTAGTTCGTTTAGTAGAGGCGGATGACGCGGGTGTCCGAAATGCGGTCGTGAAAGCATTGGCTTTCGCGGTCAAAGAGACTCCACAGGAGTCCGAGCCCCAATACAAGCAGAGATGCCAGATGCCCGAAGCCTCGGCGCAGAAGCTGACTGATGGACGGCCGCCCTCCGTCCGTGTCAACAACACGCAGATCCGTGATCATCATTCCTATGGTCTGGCTGGACGCGGTCAGGAAAAAGATGGAATAAAAAAAGTAGGTCAGCAGAAAAAGTACGGAATAAATCAGATAGCTGACGGTGTCCAGCGCAATAATCCCGGAAAAGAAATCAGCTGCAATGATGCAAACTCCCGAACAAAGCAACACGATAATCAAATCCACCAGTCCTGAAAGTGTCCGGGACAGGAGTATAAGTTTGCCCTCGTCATCCGAAGACCGTTCAAAGCTGGGATCGGAAAATCCGCTGGTTGGTTCAACGCCGGGCGATTGAGAGGATCTGCCGGAAACAGCATTGTCTATAAGCGCCTGCACTTCCCGGGCATCCGTTTCCCTGGGTGCCGGCATTCCTCCGGACAATCCCAGGCCTAAGGGCTGCAGCGTCTTCTGCTTAGGGAGCGGGGTTTGGGGTTTCGGCACAGGTTTGCGCACAGGCGCAGCCTCGAAAGTCCGGGCCAAAGACGCAACCGACGGCTGGCTTGCCTGGGTCCGTTGCGTGGGGATGGATGGTTTTTTGTCCCTGGCTTGGAATTGCTCGGCCAGACCCATGGATTCGCGCTTCTGCTTGATCTCATGCAATCTTTGAGCGAGCTCCTGCCTCCAGGCCGGCTTCTCCTCCGCCTGCTCCTCCGCAGGTTCCCCCTCGGAGTAGTCCACTTCAATCAAACCGGAATGACTTTGAGATTCGTTGTATTCGATTTCTGATTCGGATTCCGGCCCCTGCGCTGTGCCGCCGATAGAAGTCACATACCCGCAGGCAAGACATATCCCGGAATCGCTGATATCATCACTCTGGCACTCAGGGCAACCCATCTTCGATGAACTCCTAAGCAGGCAGGAACCGTCTGTTGTGCTGCGCTGCCCGCACGCGGCCTCTGTTCGATCGGATTCGGCACAGATTATATCACGGCAGCGTGCGGTCGCAATCTGATATACTTGAAGCAGTGAATCGTAGGATCCTATGACTGTTCAAAAGCGATTGATCACTACCTGCACTTTGTTGGCATTTGCCTCGATTCTCTACGGGGCGGGCCGGCACTACTCCCCTGCCCTAATACGGTATGTTGTAGAACAATCGCTGATTCAAAAAGCTCCTTCAGGTGCCAACCCAGTATATCTCCAAAACCGCCTGCGTGCGATTTTGTCTAAAATTCCGGATCGGGATGCGCAGACTCAGAAGTTGCTCCAGATTTCCGAATACCTGGAAAAAGTTCAATTTCTGACGCCGGAGGATGTGGATAGCCTCATGGCGCAGGAGAAAGAATAAACTCGGATAGATAGCCGGCGTACAAGGCTTTTTTGTGCTAAATTGGAACTTTTGCCGGCAAAAGATGTCTTATTAGGTAGGACACATATAATGCCAAGGCGTCAACACGGATAGGGCTATGTTTCCCGACCAGCTGTCACTGCAAAAAGATGACAGTGCAATGCCACAAAGGGCAATCCTGGAACGGACTGACCATGGCATTGGTCTGACTTTTGAAGAATTGTTCGAGCGCTACAACTCGATGGTCTTCAACCTGGCATATCAAATTTTGGGAGATCGGGAGGAGGCGCTGGATGTTGCGCAGGAGGTTTTTCTCGCGATCTACCAAAAAATGGATGCATTTAGAGGAGAATCATCTTTAAAAACATGGATTTACCGCATAGCCGTCCGTAGAGCAGTAAACCGGTTCCGTTGGTGGAGCCGGCTGAGACGCCGAGGCACGGTCTCACTGGAAGAGCATCTGTCAAAAAGCCCTGAGAGCGAACTCTCATGGAACTTGGCGTCCAGGGCTAAATCCCCGGAAGATGCGCTTCTCCTGCAGGAAGAGCGTGAAAAAGTGAAGCGGATGCTCCTGGAATTACCTTTGCACCAGAGGATTGCGGTAATCATGAGGGATATTGAAGGATTGTCCTACGAAGAAATCGCAGAATCTTTGAATGTATCGCTCGGCACCATAAAGTCCCGGATTGCTAGAGGGCGAGAAATCCTCAAGCAGCACTTCGTCGGGCAATAGGCCGAGCAAGAGGGCATCATGGTATGTGAGAAAGTTTTGCCGCTGCTTTCAGAGTATTTCGACGAGGTTTTGGATTCTAAAACCTCAATCGAGGTTTCTCAGCACCTGGATACGTGTGCCGGCTGCCGGAAAGAACTCTCCAGCCTTGTCGCTGTTCACAATACACTGAGATCCGCGAGCGGCGCTCAGGCGCCGGATTATTTGCGCGACCTGGTTCAGCTTCGGCTGGCAAATATTCAAAAAAACAGCTGGCGCGCGCAGCTACAGGATGAGTTGGAGCGTCGATGGTCCAAAATTCGTACAACCGAGGGCATGTGGTACCTGACCAGGGCTCTGGGAACTGCTATGACGGTGACGTTCCTTATCTTCATCTCGACCGGCATTAATCCAATCTACGTCCAAGCCACTTCCCCGGCACCGGAACGGCTCGTTCTCACGTCTGCCGCCAGCAAAAAAAATGTTATTCAGAATCTCCAGGCGAATTTTGGCATACTCCCGGCTCAAATTCCGAAAGGCCCCGTCCGCCAAAGTCAGCCTGCGATTAATGACCTTTACTTTGTGAACTATATACAGAGCTTGCCGAAAGTAGACAGCGACGAAACGTTCGCGGTAGTCACCGAGGTGGACCAAAGCGGTTCCGCAAAGATCGAGAGAGTTCTGGAGCAGCCTTCCGACAAAAATCTGCTGAGCACCTTCGCTGAGATGATCTCGTCCTCCCGCTGGCGCCCGGCCAGCAAGAACGGGCAGGCCGTAACCTCTCAGCTCGTTCTCATTATCAGCAAGATAATCGTATACGATTAGGAATGATTCCTGATTCCAGATTCCAGATTCCAGACTGATTTCGAATCTGGAATCTGGAATCTGGAATCATTTAGCCTTCGGCTTGGTTGGTGTATAAAAGAGGGAGCGTTCGGAGGGAAGGAGGTCGCGCCATTTGCCAACCTGCAGGCCTTCCATCGTGCACGGCCCGATGCGAGTCCGGACCAGCTTGAGCGTTGCCAGTCCCACGGCTTCCAGCAGACGCCGCACTTCCCGGTTCTTGCCTTCGGTGAGCACAATCTCAAGCCAGCTGTATTTGCCGCGGTCCTCAACCCGGCGGACACTCTGCGGCCGGGCCCAATCGCCGCGCTTAAGCTCAATTCCCCGGGCCAACAGGGCCAGCACCTCATCGCTGACCAGCATATTTGCCTTTACCAGATACGTCTTGGGCACCCGGGAGGCCGGATCGGTGACGTGATTCGCAAAATCCGTATCGTTGGTCAGCAGGAGCAGTCCGGACGTATCTTTGTCCAAACGCCCTACAGGCGTAACCCAAGGCACTTCGCGGCCCAGGCAGTCATAAACAGTTTTTCTGCCATCCGGATCGCCGTGACTGGTAATGACCCCCTTGGGCTTGTAAAAGAGCAAATAGACTTTGCGCGCCTGCCGGAGGCGCTTTCCGCCAATGTGGATTATGTCCGCACGGGGATCCGTCCAGCGGTCCGGATCGCGCACCATGCGGCCGTTGACTTTCACCTGCCCCGAGAGAATCTTCTCTCGCGCCTCGGTCCGCGATGCCAGGCCGAAGCGGGAAAGCACGCGATCCAACGTCATAACACTTTTCGATTTCATAGCCAGTTGCTTCAGCACTCGATCCTTCGATCGCATTCTGCTTCAGCGATATGTTGATTCCAGACTTCAAATCGCCGGACGCTGAGTATAATAGAGCAATTGACGATTCGGAGGCCACTATGCAGCGACACACGCATTTAAATATCCTGTTGGTGCTTAGCATCGCCGTCACACTTGTATTCGTCTTCGCTAGCGTGCAACACGACGCCCAAACCAACCCGGGCGGAGGCGGAGAAATTCATCGCCGACACGGAAAACCTGCTCGCGGACCTTTCCGTGAAAGCCGGCCGGGCCCAATGGGTGCAGGCAAACTTCATTACCGATGACACGGAAGCTATTGCCTCGCAGGCAAACGAGGATTTTATCGCAGCGAAGACCAAGCTCGCGAACCGACGTGAAGCGCTTCGACGGAATGCAGTTCTCCACCGGTGCTTGGATCGCAAATTCAAGCTGCTGAAATTATCGCTCTTCTCCCTCAGCGATCCAAAAGAACGCGAAGAAGTCGCGAAACTGGGAACCAACCTGGAAGCCGAGTACGGCAAAGGCAAAGCATGTCCCGAAGACCGGGAAACACGCAGGCAAATGCCTCCCCATCGGAGAGGTGGAACAGGTGCTGAAGTCGAGCCGCGATCTCCGAGGAAATGAAGGAAGTATGGGCTGCGTGGCACGCCGTGGGCGCGCCGTTGCGTCAGAAATATACACGCTTCATCGAGCTGCAAAACAAAGCCGCGCGCGAACTGGGATTCAAAGACATGGGCGCGATGTGGCGATCCAATTATGATATGACGCCCGAGCAATTTGCTGCGGAAGTGGAACGGCTGTGGACTCAGGTTCAGCCGTTTTACGAATCCCTGCATGCGTATGTGCGCGCCCGAATCGCCAGACAATATGGAGACCAGGCCGTAACCAAAGAGGGACTCATCCGTGCGGACCTTCTGGGAAATCCCTGGGCACAGGAATGGGCAAATGTATATCCCCTGGCGTCGAACGCCGGCGGCGGACCGGGCTATGATCTGACCGCCATATTGAAGCAAAAGAAGATCGACGCGCTCGGCATGGTCCGCTATGGCGAAAACTTTTTCAAATCCCTCGGCTTCGCGCCGCTGCCGGAAACCTTCTGGGAAAGATCTCTTTTCGTGAAGCCGCTGGACCGCGAAGTCGTGTGCCACGCCAGCGCCTGGGATGTCGACAACAAAGACGATTTGCGGCTTGAAGATGTGCATTGATATCCACGACGAAGATTTTGTAACCGTTCACCACGAACTGGGGCACAACTTTTATCAGCGCGCCTATAACACAGCAGCCATACCTGTTCCAGGACGGAGCGAACGACGGATTCCACGAAGCCATCGGCGACACGATCGCGCTTTCCATCACTCCGGAATATCTGAAACAGGTGGGATTGCTCCCGACCGCACCCAAGTCCGACGATACGGCCTTCCTGCTGCGCCGCGCCATGGATAAAATCGCATTTCTGCCGTTCGGCCTGATGATTGACCAGTGGCGCTGGAAAGTCATGGACGGATCGCTCAAACCCGCGGACTACAACAAAGGCTGGTGGGAATTGCGTGAAAAGTACCAGGGAGTGGCTCCGCCCGTCGCGCGATCGGAGAGCGACTTCGATCCCGGCGCCAAATATCACGTGCCGGCGAACGTCCCATACACGCGCTATTTCCTGGCGCACATCCTTCAATTCCAGTTCTATCGCGCCTTATGCACAGAGGCCGGATACAAAGGCCCGCTGCATCAGTGCTCGTTTTATGACAACAAGCAGGCGGGCGCCAAGCTGAACGCCATGCTGGAACTGGGCATGAGCAAACCCTGGCCGGAAGCGCTCAAGGCTATGACCGGAGAGGAAAAGATAGACGCCGGCGCATTGCTGGAATATTTTGCCCCGCTCAAAAAATGGCTCGACGAACAGAACGCCGCGGCAAACATCAAGCCCGGCTGGACAATGCCATCGGATCCCCTGGCTGCGCCGATTGCGCAGTAGACAGAAGTCAGGAGTCAGGAGTCAGGAGTCAGAATAAAATGGCTCCTCGCTTCTTTTATCCTAATCAATTTCCTGGTTAAGCCGCAAAAAGCACGGCTACTTCCGGACCCCGCAATTCGCCCGCGCTGCGGCTGTTCTGACTCCTGTCTTCCCTTAGCCCGGACTATCCCTGCTTCCCTCTCAGATAGTGCAGCCTTAGTTTCTCCGGAAACCGCTCGATGGCATAGCGCAGCATCGTGCGCGGCATGGTGGCGGCGTGTGCGTCCAGGAATTCGCATTCGGCTTTCAGCGAACAGCGTTTACCCACCTCCCGCAGCATCCATCCCACAGCTTTATGGATTAGATCGTGTGGATCCTGAAGCAGCAATTCCGCAATCCGTAACGCTTCGCGGCTATCGCCCAGCCGGATGAAGTGAAAGGTGGCAAGCATCGCGATGCGCCGCTCCCAAAGACTCTTGGAGAGCGCAAGCCGCGACAGCACGGACGTCTCTTTGCCTTCTAAGTAGGCACCGACGATGTGCTGCGCCGTAAGGTCAACGAGGTCCCAGTTATTGATGTATGCCGTGCTGGCAAGATACAGGTCGTATATTTTCCTTTTTTGAAAGTCGTCTCCTCTCTGATACTGATCCACCAGGATGAGCAGTGCAGTGAGCCGTTCTTCATGGAATTGTGAACGCAACAGTTTCCGGATTTCCCGTCCGGGCGCCTTCCGGTGCGCCTTGACAACGCTGCGGATTTTCGGAACAACCACGCCATAAAACCTATCTCCCTCTCCATAGTCTCCCGGGCCGGTCTTAAAGAACCGCGCCAGCACCCGGGCCTTCGCGGGATCGGACAAAGACTGCAATTCGGAGCGTATTATTTCGGCTTCATTTGTTTTTTGAGACTTTTCGCTTAGCATAGGACTCAAATCCCCGTTGATCATTTTCCGCCGGTGCAGACAGCAAGACGAATAATAGTACACAAGAAAGCCCTCCTCCTTGCACCTCCAATTACAGGCAAACGAAATCTCTTGAATAAGTTTCTGACCGCGTGAAATACTCTGCGTACCAGAATAATAAAGCAGTTCGTTCTTGGCGCGCTTGTTGACTATTTCAGCAATCTTAGCCGGAGGCTAAACCATGCCAGAGTTTAACGTGAATAACCAACGTGTAATTGACATAAACCCGAAGTCCCTATTCCGCGGAGCGGGACTGCTGGTTGTGATTGTTATTGTGGTGATTTTTCTTTTCGCATCGATCACGAGCGTCTCATCCGGCCACGTCGGCGTATTGACGCTGTTCGGCCGTGTCACCGGCGAGGCGCTGGCTGAGGGCATTCATCTGGTCAATCCTTTCAAGGTCAGCCACGAGATGTCCATTCGAACCCAGGAAGTCAAGGAATCTGCGAGTGTCCCTTCCAGCGAAGGGCTGGTGATGAACCTGGACACGTCCCTCATCTTTGATCTGAACGCACAACGGGCCGCGGATGTTTATCAGAAGATAGGCCCGAACTACATCGAAGTATTGATTGAGCCCAACCTGCGCGCCGCGATCCGCGAAGCGACTGCCGCGCACACGGCGAATGCACTCTACACGGGAGAACGGGAGATGGTGGCGAAACAGATTCGCGAGCAGATGGCCTCGATTCTCACCAAGAGGGGTATCAACATTGAAAGCGTCCTGCTGCGCGACATTCAGCTGCCCATGACGCTCAAGGCTTCCATCGAAGCCAAGCAGCAGGCGGAACAGGAATCGCTTGCCATGAGCTTCCGTCTGCAGAAAGAGAAACAGGAAGCCGAACGCAAGCGGCTCGAAGCCCAGGGCATCCGCGACTTCCAGCAGATAGTGGCGCAGGGCATCAGCGCGCAGCTGCTGGAGTGGAAAGGGATCGAGGCGACGGAGAATCTGGCCAAGAGCGCGAATGCCAAAGTTGTCGTGATCGGGAACAGCAAAGGACTGCCTTTGATATTAGGACAGTGAGGACGAAAACAGAAGTCAGGAGTCAGAATAGATTCTTCTGACTCCTGACATCTGACTTCTGACTCCTAATGCCATGTGGAAAGATTATTTTAAAAAGGGACGGCGGGCGCGGACGATTCTGATCCTGCTGTGCCTGGCTCTGGTGATTTTCATTGGATATGAGGCTCTCACATATCCGGATGTCGCAGTTCTGGCCCAACAGAATCCGAAATCCACTGCCTGGATGGAAATGCGGGACCGCGAGGCACGCGCAGACGGCAGAAAGCCGCGACGGCACCAGACCTGGAAACCGATCCAGTCGATTTCGGCAAATCTCAAGAATGCTGTGCTGATTGCGGAGGACGCGGCCTTTTTCCAGCACGAGGGGCTCGACTACGGGGAGATACGGGAAGCCATCAAGATCAACGCCGAGAAGATGGAATTTGCGCGCGGGGCAAGCACCATCACGCAGCAGCTGGCAAAAAATCTTTATCTTTCTCCGTCCAGAAATCCGGCGCGAAAACTCAAAGAGATCTTTTTGACCTTTTCCCTCGAGCGGCATCTCACCAAAAGGCGGATTTTTGAAATTTATCTTAACGTCATTGAATGGGGAGATGGCGTGTATGGTGCGGAAGCTGCCGCCCGCCGCTATTATGGAAAATCCTGCTCGGAGTTATCCGACACGGAAGCGGCTGCCATGGCCGCGGTCATCATCAATCCCCGCCGCTACAGCCCTATAAATCCCGGCAAAAGAATCCGCAACCGCACCGCCATGATCGAAGCCCGCATGGCAAAATACCACTACTATAAAGATTGATGACCGGCTGAAGAGTTTTGGACTTAGACCTAGACCCGGTCTTGGCCTTAGACCAACTGCGCGTCTGAATCCGGGTCCAAGTCCAGGTCTAAGACTACGTCCAGGCTGGGAACTCCGCAATTTCCCATTTTGCAGACCTCAACAGGGAACGGAAAATCCTGAACACCCAAAGCGGCAGCAAGCTGCCGCACTCCAAGGCTCGTTTACGCGGGAAGACCTTTTTTGATGATTCCTTCCATGACGTCAGCGAAATAATCAATTTCCTTTGCGGATAATGAGATATTCACGACTGCGCGGATCCCATCGATCAATCCGTCCGGATGCTTCATTGGCGATACGATAATTCCCCACTTGTCGAGCAGATGGTCCGTGAGTTTCGCCATATCCATCCCTTCAATCCCAAACGTGGCGACGCCGCAGGATTCGGCCGGATCGAGGCTCGAGTAAAATCGCACTTTCGGAAGCGTGCGCAATCTGTTGGCCCAACGATCCTTCAGATACCGGATGCGGGCCGATTTCCGTTCGATGCCGATGCCATCGTTGAATGTGATCGCCTCGGCAATAGCGACGCGATTAGCCGGCGTGCGCGTTCCCACATCTTCATACCGGCGGATATCCTTCGGATCATCCGTCCACGGAGGCGTCAATGGCCAAACGTTAGGAATCCGGTTTTTCGGAATGCGCACAAAACCGTTGCCGGGAGGCGCCATCAGCCACTTGTGCAGGCTTGCCGTGTAGTAGTCGCACCCGAGGTCGCTCAGCTTGAAGGGAACGTGCATGAAACCGTGTGCCCCGTCGACGAGCACTTCGATGCCTTTTGAATGCGCCATATCCGAGATTCGCTTGATTGGTGCCATCTGTCCTGTCCAGTTGGTCATGTGACATACGTGGATCAATTTCGTCTTCGGTGTCACCTGCTGTTCTATCAGACGGTAAAATTCATCGAGCGGCACGGGCGGCGAGGGGAGGGCTACCATCTTCACAACGATGCCTTCGCGTTTCTCTCGCTGTCTCCAGGCTGTGATCAGCTTCGGGTAGTCCATGTTTGTTATGATGATTTCGTCGCCGCGCTGCAGCTCAAGTCCCATGATAGGAATATGGCCGGCTTCCGTCCCGCCGCGGCAGATCACAAGCTCTTCGGAATCGCAGCCCAAATGCGCAGCGAGCCGCCGCCGGCAGCTTTCAATTTCTTTCGCAAGCACCAGCATGGAATGCATCGCAGCGTTTCCCGAAAACTCGTTGTGCCGGCGTACGGCGTCCTGGACAATGCGGAGGCCATTCTGAATTGTGCCGTTGTTCAGATTGATAATGTTGCGGTCCTCGGTGAACGCCTGCTGAATGAAGAACCAGAAATCCTCGTTGGACGCGATCTGTTCGGGAGTCGAACCGGCTGCGTCGCGTTCGGCAGCGAGGATACGGTCATAGATGTTGTTGCCGGCGACGCCCAACACTCCCGCTCCGACAACGCAACTCCGCAGGAAATTTCGACGGTTTAGCATTTTTTACCTCCTGGCTATATATCAATCACTACAAAACATTTTGATATCGCAATCAAATATCGGTCTTCGTTGGCAATCAAACGCCAGCACCCGCTGGAGGAAAAGAAAACAAGCGGGCTCGGGCTAAAGCCCGGGCTTGTCCAAATTAGGAATCAGCTAAACATCACGATATCGCTGTTCCTTCGGCTTCTCCAACAAGTGGGTGCGGGCTTCAGCCCGCACAATGTAACCGGAATCTCTTGTCGCACATTTGCCCGGGCTGAAGCCCGGACCCACTTGTTCTTTGTTTGGCTTCGGTCCTGCGGCTGATTTTCATTGACGCCCAATGCCTTTTAGGGCTTCCCTATGGAATTCTTCCTGGCATCTAAATCAGGACCACAATAGCACGAGATGAAGGGATTTCATCCTGCTGCAGTAATTTATTGAGTGAAGCAGCAGAATGTCGGCATCGCAATCGGGATTCGCGAATCGAATGCTAACAAAGACCAATATCCGATTGCGATACCAATAGCGATTCCGATACCGACCATTACCTGAGCTCTGTTATATTTGCTGCGGCCTGCACCATGCCTTAATGCCGTTTGCGTCGAAGGAGGGGGAAACCGAACATGAACGATCAACAGTGGAGCGATCTGGCGGCTGTAATCCGCGGTGAAACACTTCCAGCTCTGCCAACCGGATTTGTTATCGACAGCCCCTGGCTTCCAAACTGGGCCGGTGGCACTACGCTGGACTACTTTACAGATGAGCGCAATTTTTTCGACGCCAACCTTAAAGCGATCCGGACTTTTCCGCAAACCATGTTTATGCCGGGCTTCTGGTCCGAGTACGGAATGTGCACGGAACCATCCGCGTTCGGCGCCGTCTCCATCTGGGAAGAGGACCAATTCCCTTTCGCGAAGAAAGTCCTGCGCACTGTTGCCGACGTGGAATTTCTCGAAAAGCCGAATCCGCGCAAGGACGGGCTGCTGCCCTTTGTGATAAAGCGGCTCAAGCACCTGCAGCCCGAGATCGAGAAAGAAGGCCACAAAATCCGCTTCGCCGTGGCGCGTGGCCCCCTGAACATCGCTAGTTTTCTAATGGGAGCCACGGAATTTCTGATGGCGATAAAGACGGATCCGGAGCCGATGCATCGCCTGCTGACGATAACAACGGATTTCCTCGTAGACTGGATAGCCTGCCAGAGGGAGAGCTTCCCCTCCATCGACGGAATTCTGCTGCTCGACGACATCGTCGGTTTCGTGGGCCGCCGCGACTTCGAAGCTTTTGCCCTTCCCTATTTAAAAAGGGTATTCAGCGCGGATGTGACTGTGAAGTTTTTCCACAACGACGCGCCGTGCAAAATTTGCGCGCCTTTCCTGCCCGAGATCGGCATCAATCTTCTGAACTTCGGGATTCAGCACACGCTGTCGGAAATGAAGGCATGGACTGCAAATAAAGTGACATTGCTGGGAAATATTCCGCCGCGTGACGTCCTGGCAAGCGGGACGCCCGCCGATGTGACGCATTTCGTCGGGGAAATGCTGCAGGCGCTGGAAGACCGCTCGCGTGTGATCGTTTCCTGTGGCGGCGGCATGCCGCCTGGAGTGCCCACCGAAAATATCCAGGCGCTGATTTCCGCCACAGAACAATTCGACCGAAAAGCATAAAGCCTTTAGCCGAAGCAGGTGCCGACATTGCGGGCGGCACGCACAAGCGGATGATCGACGGGCACAAAACGCTGCTTGCCTTCAGCCTCCTCGATCGGAATGTGCGTTACGGTCCGTCCCTTCATTACCACCAACCGCCCACGCTCTCCAGCGTCAAGCAGTTCGATCGCCATGTTGCCGAACTCCGTGGCGAGGACGCGATCCGTCGCAACCGGAGTCCCTCCGCGCTGAATATGGCCGAGAGTGATCGCCCTGGTTTCAATCCCTGTCGCAGTTTCAATGTCTTGAGCGACCTTTTGGCCGATGCCTCCGAGGCGCACCGGGTCCGGGCTTGTGGGATCCACACGGCTGATGACCTGATCTCCGCCTGCGGGTCGCGCGCCCTCGGACACGCAAACAATGCTGAAACGTTTCCCGCGTTTCGACCGGCTCAGCACAAAGTCGCGGACTACGCTGGAATCGTACGGGATCTCCGGGATCAGGATCACATCGGATCCGCTGGCCATCCCTGAATGAAGCGCAATCCAGCCTGCATTCCTTCCCATGACTTCCACGACAATGATGCGATGGTGGCTGGCCGCTGTCGTGTGCACGCGATCCAAAGCGTCCGTCGCGATCGATACGGCAGTGGCAAAACCGAAGGTAACGTCCGTCCCCCAAAGATCGTTGTCGATGGTTTTGGGTACGCCGATACAGTTTACGCCGAGGCGCGCAAGGCCGGACGCAATAGACATGGACCCGTCGCCCCCGATAACCACCAGCGCATCCAGTTTATTTCGAGCGATATTTTCGAGGCATTGGCCGGTTACATCGCGGAACTCGGTGACTCCGTTCACGTCCACGGGAAATCTGTGCGGATCGGTCTTGTTGTTTGTTCCCAGGATGGTGCCTCCGACCGTCAGGATGTTGCTTACGGACTCGTTGTTGAGCCGCCACATGCGATCCTGGATCAGTCCCAGAAAGCCGTCTTCTATCCCCATAACCTCAAGGTTGTATTTTGCGAGAGCCGGTTTCGTCACAGCCCGTATAACAGCATTCAGGCCGGGGCAGTCTCCGCCTGCGGTCATCACACCAATTCGATGTATCCCGTTCACTATCCTGTCCTCCTGTCCATAATCGAAAGCTCATCTTTAGAGCTATTTCTGCTTCAAGTACATCTCCATGAATTTAAAAAACTGCACCCAGTCGGATGGCATCGATCCGTGGCCGCCCGCGTGCATGAAATAGCCCAACGTATTCAGGATGGGCGTTCCCGCCGGGGGCATCTGCGCGGTATCGATTCCCTCTTTGCCCAGGAGTTTGAATACCGGAGTCGCCGCCATCGCGGCGAGGAATTCCCCTTTAGGATCCGACCAGCGATCGGTGTCGCCTGTTTGAAGCAGCACGGGCCGCGGCGCGATGAGAGCCAGCAGCATGTGCGCATCCACGGGAAACTGATCGACTTGATCGGCGTACTTCGCATAATTCGCGCAGAACTGATAGGGATAGCGCGTCGGTTCCACCAGGTGCTTGATGGTCTCCCCGTAATTCCGCCTGCTCAGCGCCGCGCCCCCTTCCCCGGAGCAGCTTGCAATCACCAGCGCAAAGCGCGTATCGTGAGCGGCCGTCCACAGAACGGTCTTGCCCAGCCGCGAAACGCCCATCAATGCCACTCGCCTGGCGTCGACACCTTTGTCTGTTTCGAGATAGTCCAGAACGCGGCTGAGTCCCCACGCCCATGCGGATATGGCGCCCCATTCGTCGGGTGCGGGCACCGTCTGCCCTGGCTTGAGATACAGAGCGCGAACGCCGAACGGCAATCCGGACAGCGCATCCGGATCAATATCGCCATAGTTCACCGTCGCAAGGCCAAAGCCTTTTTCAATCACCGACAGCACATCGATGCCGCCAAAATTGAATTTGCCGGGCGTTGCCAGCACGCGCTGCTTTTTTAGGGGATCAAAACTCCAGCCCACTTTCACTCCCGGGTCGCTAACCGCCAGATTGTTGGCGGCAAATCCAGCATTCAGCAAAACGGGGACAGGTCCGCCGGCGTTCGCAGGCAAATACAGCAGCACATCTATGTTCGGTCCTGACTTGTCTTTGGTGAAATAAATGGTCACCTGACGGCGAATGGCTTTTCCATCAAAGGCCGGCGTTGCGCGGTCAAAAACGTCAAAATGCATATCCCGCGGGCGATCCGGCATGCGGCCATACTGATTTTCTTCGAACAGCTTCACGATCTCCGGCCGCCGCTTTTCAAACCAGACTTTAGCGGTGGATACGGGATCCCCGTTGGCCATTTTCAGCGGATCCGGCAGAGTGTAGATTCCCACTTTAGCTTCCGTGTAATTGACCGGAACACCAGCCTTCACTTCGTCAGGCGCGTCGGCAACCTGCGCGCCCGCAATACAGGAGAACATCATCACGACGGCAACAGAGAAACATTTCCCGCACTTCATAGTGTCACTCCTTATTCATACTGAAAGGAAGTGGGGCCCATGATATACCTAATTTCCGAAAGCGAGCAATTGTATGTTGACCTATCTGATTTCGGGAGTGACCTACGGCTTTGCGGCCGCCGTTTCTCCTGGCCCGCTTTCGATGTATCTCATGTCGCAGGCTGTGAGCCGGGGGTGGAGGAAAGCGCTGCCGGTAGCATTTTCGCCTCTTATCACCGACGGGCCCGTTGCCGTCCTGGTCCTGGCCCTGCTGAGCCAGGTCCCGACAAGTCTCGTGTCGTATTTGCGAGTCCTGGGCGGAGCATTGATTTTGTATCTCGCCTATGAAGCGTGGAAATCGTGGCGCAGCTTCAATACCGAAGATTCCTTGGCAGCCGCAACCGCTTCGAACAGCCTCCTGAAAGCCGTCCTAATCAATTGGCTGAATCCGAATCTGTATATCGGCTGGAGCGTGATCCTGGGGCCGATCGTGCTGAGCGGGTGGCATCGGGCACCGGCGAACGGCGTTGCGGTGGTCGTAGGATTTTACGCAACGATCGTGGTGGTCATGATAGGAATGGTCCTGCTATTTTCAGCCGCAAAGACGCTGGGGCCTCGGATAAGAAAGAACCTCATTGGCTTATCTTCCGTTGCGCTGGCGGGCTTAGGCCTCTACCAGCTATGGCTGGGCTTCTCCTCTTTGAAGCCTGCGCTGTAATTTTCCGATGTGGGCCTTTTAAAAAATCTCACTGTAAAACCAAAGCGGCAGCGTACTCGGCTCCGTACCTACACCTGGATCATTGGATACAAGAACAAAATGTAGGTCGGGGCTGAAGAGGCTTTCGCAAGATCTGGCACTATGTTCGGGGTCGGGGTCGGTATCGGGGTCGAAAAAGTTTAGTGCCTGCTTATTGTGACTCCCATAAAAGCCGATTCCGATACCGATACCGATACCGATCGTGCCCGGTTTTGAGACGACCTCTGAAGCCGTGGCCTGCATGATTGGCGGGTTTAGGATGACGGGAATGCGCGTACGGAGCAGGGCAATCGGTCGCCCTTCAGGGACAGCGGATTTGACCTCGAATTTGCACGCACGAACGGGGTATGATGAGCCGCAACCAGTATATGTTTCAAAAAGCATACTTGGCTTGCGAATGTACGCTGATTGCCGCTGTACTGCTCCAAGCACTCTCTGTCTTTGGGAGAACTGATGAAAACGGATGATGAAAAGCCGCTCCTTGAAAATGCCTATACGCCGCTGGAACCTGGAAAGACGTATGTGCCGCTCGTCCCCGCTGAGGCCGCCTTGTCCGAAGTCACATGGCGATCCGCCAGCTGGGGAATTTTCTTCTGCATTATCTTCACCGTCGCATCCGCGTATTCCGGCCTGAAGGTGGGACAGGTAATGGAGGCGGCCATCCCCATTTCCATCCTGACCATCGGCCTGGCCCGAATATACCGGCGCCGCTCAACGGTACTGGAAAACGTCATCGTCACCGGCATCGGCGGTGTTTCCGGAAGCGTCGTCGCAGGCGCAATCTTTACGCTTCCCGCACTCTACATTCTCAACCTCGACCCGCATCCCGTGCAGACCATCTTCATCTGCATCGCCGGTGGCTGCATGGGAGTCCTTTTCCTGATTCCCCTGCGCCGCTATTTTGTCCGCGAGATGCATGGACAGTTCCCTTACCCGGAAGCCACGGCAATTACCGAAGTCCTCGTGACCGGGGAAAAGGGCGGATCTCAAGCGCGCTTGCTGCTGGAGGCGACTGTCATCGCCGGAGTCTACGATTTTTTTATTACGACTTTTCAGATCTGCAAAGAGTTCGTCGATTTTCAGTTCATTCCCGTCGTGCGGACGCTCGCGGACCAGGCCAAAGTAGTTTTCCGCTTCGACGCCATCAGTTTCATCCTTGGTCTTGGCTATGTCATGGGCCTCCGCTCTTCCATGGTGCTTTGCGCGGGAGGTGTCCTGTCTAACTTTGTACTCGTACCGCTGATCTGGATGATCGGCAGCCGGTTCCCGGACATCGCTGTCTATCCTGCCGCGACGCCGATCGCCCAGATGACGGCGAACGAGATTTTCCGCAGTTATGTCCGCTTTATAGGCGTGGGCACGATCGCGACGGCGGGGATTTTCGGCATTATCAAATCGCTTAAAATCGTCGCCGGCTCCTTCACCATCGCTGCACGGACATTTCGCAAAGGGCACAACGACGGGCTGGAGCGCACGGACCGCGACATCTCGACAATTACCATTCTCATTGGAATTATTCTCAGTGCAATCGCTGTGGCGATTTTCCTGGGCAAACTCAACGCGGCCTTGCCGGTGATCGTGTGCGGTCTTGCGCTCACTGTGATCTTTTCCTTCTTCTTCGCTTCGGTTGCGGCAAACGCCATCGCTACGACAGCGCGGAATCCCGTATCGGGAATGACGATGCTGACCATCATTATTTCGGCCGTTGTGCTGTTGCGGTTCGGACTCTCGGGCACAACGGGCATGTTCTTTGTGATGGCGATCGCCGGAATGGTCTGCACCTCGCTATCCGTATCGGGCCAGACCATTACAGATCTGAAGACAGGCTACTGGTTGGGCTCTACGCCGGCGTCTCAGGAAAAGGTCAAATTTCTCGGAGTGATCGCCGCTTCCGCCGCCGCAGGTCTGACAATTGCAATGCTGGCGCAGGCATATCAGTTTGGCGATGCGGTTGCCGGCGATCTGCGCGTCGTTTTGCCCGCGCCTCAAGCATCCATCATGAAAGCCCTCGTCGAAGGCTTCATGAGCCATCAGCCGGTGGCGTACATCCTGTTCGGCGCCGGCGCCATGACGGCGCTCATAATGGAAATGCTGGGCGTCCCTGCCCTGGTCTTTGCGCTGGGGATGTATCTGCCGCTCGAGCTGAACACACCGGCTCTGGTCGGGGGCTTTATCGCGCACTGGATCGGCAAAAAATCCGAAAGGACAGGCGGAAAGCGAGGATCGATTATGCGCGAGCGTGCGGTGATCATCGCGTCCGGATTAATGGCCGGGGGCGCGCTCGGAGGCGTTTTTGGCGCGGCGTTACGCCTTTTCCCGTGGTATAGTGAAGACAAGATCAAAACGCCATTTTTTGACAATGAGGTTGTATCTCAAAGTGTTTCGGCAATTCTTTTCGTCTCACTGTGCCTCTACCTTTGGTTCAACTCAATTCGCCGCGCTAAGGAGGAATAGCCATGAATCCAGTCAAGGAGCTCTCGGATCTTGATCGCTGTGTTGCGGATGCCACTCTCGGCATTGATACGCTTTGGGGCGGAGATGTGATGCATCATTCGGGAGAAGGGCGTATCGTCGCCGACAGCTGGTTTTCGGGTGTACCTCTACCCCAAGCCTACGCGCATCCGACTGCCGCACGTCTGCGGCAAACGGGGGGGATTCAGGCAAAGGCGCCGGATCGGGAGGCAATCGAATCGTACCTAGATGCGGTAGATGTGCGTGGCGCTATTCGCGGCATAGCCGAAGGGGCGAAAGCGCTGCCGTCCCGGAGAAAGAAGTATCTGAAAGGCCTGGTCAAAAGCCTCGACGTGATGTGGGACCTGGCGATGGAGATTCTCGGCAAAGGAGACGCCGTACCCTACAAGCGCTGCGTTCAAGCCTCGACCGGCTGCGACCCGCAGCCTTCGAATCCCACGGCAAAGCGAAAACGAGTGCGGGAACTCCTGGACAAAGCCGGATATCCGTCATCCGGGAGTACGGAACTGCATGCCGCGGTGGACGCGTGGCGCGGGGAGCGCATGACTCCGCCAAGCTCAATCCCTGCGTTGAGCTCTGCATTCGTCGCCGAGTTCGATCAACTGACTCAAAAAAATCTGCTTCCCTATCTTCCCAAAACTCTCCACGCCGTGCCGCGTTCGAATATCCGTTTCTTCCCGATCACCGGCTCTTACTTCTCAGGATCGATGAACTATGTAGGCCGGGCGCGCAAAGAAGACGGAAGCCCGGAATATGAAGCGAACTACGAAATCAACAGCTCGCTGCAGATATCCATCCCCGAATTTCAGCAGCTCGTGAGCCATGAAGTCGTTCCCGGACATGTGACGACCTACGCCTTCCTGCAAAACATGTACGAGCGGGGAAAAGTGTCTTTTGAAGCCACGGTGCTCCCCATGAATACGCTGGGCGCAACCCTGTTTGAAGGCTTGGCGAACAACGCCATCCTGATCGCGTACGGCGTCACCGAAATCGACCAGCTACCGGACAGAGACCTGCAGATCGGCGCGCTCCTGGCTCTGCTTCAGGATGATGCCAAGAATCAATCTTCCTATCTGATTTGGAAAGAAGGGGCATCCCGGCAGGAAGTGGCGTTGATCCTGCGCCACGATTATCTTGTCTCGGAAGAGCGGGCAGAAAAGCTTTCCGGTGTTTGGGGACATCATCCGCTGTTCGGCAGAATGTATCTCCCTTCCTATCGCGCCGGTACGGAGAAGGTTGCGGAGCTAAGAAGAAATCATCCACCGGAACGCATTCTGCCGGCTCTCTACGGCTGCAAGGGATTGGTGGATATCCTGACTGTGGAAGCGGCGATTTAAGAAGACAGGAGACAGAAGACAGGATCCAGAATTCAGGAGTCAGAAGTCAGGAGTCAGAAGACCGAAGGCTATTGGGCCGCATGCGTTATTCAGGTCAAATGCCCGTGCTAAGAATTCTGTTTATTGCTCGACTTCTGACTTCTGACTTCTGGCTCCTGACTCCTAAAGCTGGCAATGATCGGCGAGGGCCCGTTTAAGGCTTTCTAAGCGAAACTCCAGCTGCTGCATGGCATTATCGAGCGCTATGAGATCACCGGACTTGGCCGCGTTTTCCACTTCCACGATTGCGTACATGGCTGGCCCGGATCCAAGATACATCACCGTATTCTTCAGCCGGTGTGCCGCATCCCGCACAGCGCCCGTATTGTTTTGAAGACGCGCTTCTTTCATGGCGCCTATGCAGCTGTCTGCCTCCGCCGAAAAGCTCCTTGCCATATCGACAAAGAATTCATATTTGCCAAAACACTTTTTCACAGCGTCCGCCAGGTCGAAAACCGTAGCCGGATTTTCTGAAGAGTTTTGCGGCAACAGAACGGCCGCTGCACCTGTCTTGCCCGAAACTTCATGTTTCCCGTCGGCGTATCTCGTCCTGCGGGCGTGCTCGTCCCGGCCGATATCAGCTTCGCCGAAAAGTTCCACCAGTTCGATAAACTCGTCCACCTGAATCGGCTTGCTGACATAAGCATCCATGCCGGCGGCAATGCAGCGCGCCGCATCTTCTTTCAAGGCATGGGCGGTCATGGCGATGATCGGCAGGTGTGCCTTAGCCGGATCCGGCAGAGCGCGGATTGCCGAAGTTGCCTGAAAACCGTCCATCACCGGCATCTGGACGTCCATCAAGACCACGTCATACTCACGCTGCGCGATCAGTTCCAAAGCCTGCCGCCCGTTCCGGGCGATCTCCACAATGTGGCCGCGTTTCGTGAGCAGGTATTGGGCGACCCTCTGATTGGTCGGAGTATCTTCGGCCAGGAGTATGTGCAGTGCCCGTCTGCGGGCGGATGGATAGGGAGATTTGCCGGTTTCGCGGCTATCCATTGCCGTCATTTGCGGTATTTTCAGTCTCACCGTAAAATAAAAAGTGCTTCCCTGATCCGGCAGGCTCTCGACCCGGAGTTGCCCATCCATCAGCTCTACCAGCTTGCGTGAAATCGTCAGGCCCAATCCGGTACCGCCATAGTTGCGGGTCGTGGAGGCATCCGCCTGGGTGAACGGGCTGAAAATCCGCTCCTGGTCTTCAGGCCGGATGCCGATTCCGCTGTCGGAAACGGAAAACTCCAACAGGATCGATTCCGGTGTTTGCTTCCGAACTTCGGCGCTGACGGCAATGCGACCCTCATGTGTGAACTTGATGGCATTATCCACGAGATTGATCAGGATCTGCCTGAATCTCAGCGGATCTCCGATCAACAGGTCGGGCACATGAGAGGGGAGGCTGTAAATCAATGCCAGTCCTTTGTCTCCGGCACGGATGCGCAGCGTTTTGATCACCTGTTCGACGGTTTTGTGCAGGCTAAAAGTAGTTGATTCCAGTTCCAGGCGCCCGGCTTCGATGCGCGAAAGATCCAGGATTTCATTCAGTATGTTCAGCAAAACGTCCGCCGAATCCCTTGCGGTCTGCAGGTAATCATAGACTTTCGCTGGCAGTTCTTCGGCAAGTGCGAGATCCGTCATGCCAAGGATGGCATTCATGGGAGTGCGCAATTCGTGGCTCATGTTTGCCAGGAACTGGCTCTTGGCTATGCTGGCCGCTTCAGCGGCTTTTCGGGATTCGATGTGCTGCAACGCCAGGGATGTGATGAACGCAAGCTGCCGCAGCAAAACTTCATCTTCCTCGGTAAAATTTTCGCCCCGCTCTCTATCGCCAACGATAATGGATCCCGTGGCTTTGCCATGAACATCGACGAGGCGCGCACCCATGAGACCGTGT
This sequence comes from uncultured Acidobacteriota bacterium, assembly GCA_963761825.1. Lineage (GTDB taxonomy): Bacteria > Acidobacteriota > UBA6911 > UBA6911 > UBA6911 > UBA6911. Next base: position 301,552 of record CAVXIH010000013.1, on the reverse strand, counting down.
GTCGCATCGGAAAGCCCGGCCAGCCCCCACCATCGGGCTTGGCTGCGCAGCTCTTCATCCGACAATCGGTTCGACGGCGGTTCATTGGCGGGATCGAGATAGATCTCTTCCTCCCGGCTGGCATTATGAAACACACTGCCGGGGATATCCTCCGCATGGGAAACCTTGCGGAAACGGAATCTGCCGTCTTCGTAACCGGCGCCGGAACAACTGAAGCGGGCAGAGGTCAGGGTGCGAGCCGCCTCCACAACCGTCCGAAGGAGTTCTTCCACTTCCGTTTTGGCCGCGACTTTGGCGGAAATTTCCGCCAGCAGCAGGTTTCGCTGTGCCGACTGGGCCAGGGCTCTTTCCAGTCTTTTCCGTTCGACGGCGCGGAGGATCGTCTGCATGAGTTGCCGCGCCCCTGTTTGCCCTTTGATCAGATAGTCCTGGGCGCCTTTGCGCACGGCTTCGATAGCGACGGCTTCATCCTCCAGGCCGGTTAAAACAATAATGGGAATGTAATCGGCTGCCGCGTTCGCCTGCTCCAGAGTGGCAAGGCCTTCACTGTCGGGCAACGCCAGGTCCAGCAGGATAGCGTCTATGGTGTTTTCTTTCAGGTACCGCAAGGCGCTGTCGAGGGTATCTGCATGGATTACATCGGGGGGACGGCTGACCTGGGCAAGAGACTCCTGCAGCAGGAACGCTTCCGCGGCATTGTCTTCGATCAACAGAATATGGAGGGTCTCCTCCATTCAGGGTCTCCCTGATCTCAATATGTTTTGCCGGGCAGTTTGACTACGCCCAGCCAGAACTCTTCGTATGGAAACTACTATACGCAGGAACTGATGAAAGTCGATAGGTTTGATGATATAGCAGTTGGCATGGAGTTGATAGGCGCGGAGGATATCCTCATCTGCCTGAGACGTTGTGAGCACCACGATCGGAATCTGCGCAAGATTGGCGTCCGCCTTGATTTCTGACAGCACCGTGCGACCGTCCTTGTTCGGCAGATTCAGATCCAGGAGCACGATGTCCGGGCGGGGCGCATCGCCAAATTTTCCCCTGCGGAAAAGAAAGTCGACGGCATCCGTGCCATCACCTACGACGTGTAGCCGATGAGCGGCACCGGCGATCGCCAACGCTTCCCGCGTCAGGGCGACGTCGCCCGGGTTGTCTTCCACAAGCAGAATTTCAACCGTCCTGCCATCATGGAATTCGGCATGCATCGCATCTCTCTCACGGGGATTCATCAAGGAGGGAGCTTCAATGTATATCGAGTCGAGGCACAAGTCAAACTGAAAGGCAGGATTTGAAATAGCCGCAGGTCCCTATGCTCCTTGCCCGCTTAGTTCTTCTGCTCCAGCATGGCAATGGCACTTTGGATCTCCTGCCACATGTGTCCATGAAGCGAAAGCTTCACCTGGCACCGCGGACACTGGAGCGTGGCTCCTTCCTTCAGACTCTCGAGAGGAAATTCATGCTTTTTCCCGCAGAGCGGGCATGTAATCGGCAATTGTTTATCCTGCAACGTATCCTCCGGTTCGCAAACGATAAAATCTGGAAGGCTGTCCGAGTAATAGAAAGGACTGTTTCTATTACTCGGACAGGCTCCTAGCGTAGTAAATGCCATCGCCAAGTCAACAAATGCCGTGGCCCGTCAGGCCTCATAATGGCGCAGAGCAGCCTGTTTACGAAGTCTTTTGACCCAGGAGTTCTACAAACGCCGCCACCAGGAATAATGCTTTTCGTGAAGTTCATCCATGCTGGGCATCCGATAAAATATTGTATCCGGCCCGGATGAAAACCAGAAACCATGTTTGATAGCTTTGTAGCTCACGAAATCCAGATTAGGATTCAGACTGACGGTCTTGGTTCTTTTCTTGGGATCTTCCTGCAACTCTTTTAATGCCGTGGGGAGGTTCGTGGGATTCACATTGGGCAACGGCCCCATATTGAATGCACGCACCTCATTGCTGGCGACCGTAGCTTCAACATCGATGTCGTATTCCGTAAAGAAGATCTTGGGCGCACCTTTAGACCATGTTTCCTCGGTAATATAATGGCCAAACTGTTGCGGATCCAGAGTAGAAGCCACCAAAATCCGCAGCGGGCAAATCTCCTGATAAAGACGAATGTGGTGTTCTTTAAAGTACGATGGCTGCTCGGCCTTGTCCAATCCAAGAACTCCGCCCTCGGTAGTAACAAGATACAGCCTTTGCAGCGCAGAAAGGTCGATATGTTCGAGGACGCGATAGGACATCACAAACTTGGTGCGCTTCGGCCGTCCCGGGATTCCGGATTCAGTCAGTTTCAAGTAATTATCTATTCGAAGGAATTCGTGGCGAAAGCTGATGTCCACCTCGGCAAATATCACCTTGCCCGTGAAATGCCTGGGACTGCCGATGGAATAGTGCTGGCCGAATTCCTCCGGGGTGAGTTGAGAAGCAACCAAAGCCTCGTTGGGGAATAATATCAAGTAAAGGTGCTTCGGAAAATCAGACATACCTGCCTCCTTTGCATCGTTGCAGCCCGCACGATGAGAATCACCTGCAATTTATTGTACGCCGCTTCATTTTGCTTCCTTGTGTCTCTCTAAGCTACAACCATCCTAACGGAAACACCCGTGGCAGCAATAGCAAAATTTTGCACTCAGGGGCCGGACCGCGACATACGATCGACCGATTTTAGGAAACAGGAAGGAAATGATATTTCCTATCTCATGGACTCATCAGCTGGGGGTTGGACTCCAGGAAGCGCATGGCCGCCTCGCGGATTTCGATGACATTTCGGGCCTTCTGACACCCTTTGAAGAGTTCATGACCGAAAAAGAAGTTTTGGGAATAATACGCCGTGAACTCTTTCATGCGGCCGATGGCCCGTTCGGGCGGCAGATCTTCCAAAGTATAGCGATATAAACGGTCCCATACTTCCGCGTATTGGATTTCCAGGGGTGTTTGCCCTGCAAATTCACGAAAAATCCAGGGCTTCTGGGCAACGATGCGGCCCAGCATGAGGCCTGCAAGGGCGTCGAAATAAGCCGGATTTTCCTGGATGTCTCGCGGGGAGCGAACATCTCCGTTTCCGATTACGGGCAGTCTGGTGCGAGCCGCAATCCAGGGGAATTCGTGCCACCGTGCGGTCCTCTTGAGTTTTTCCGTCGAGAAACGGGGATGCACGGTGATGGCATGTATATCATGATCCTCGAAGAGCTTCAGACGCTCCAGGAACGGTTCCCGCCATCGCTCAGGGTCATCTCCCAGGCGGCATTTTACGGTGAGAGTTCCCGCGTAGCAGGCCCGGATCCGCTTTAAAACCTGTTTGAGGCGTTCAAAATCCCGGAACAGCGCCGCACCAGAAGACTGATGCTGGATTTCAGGGGCGGGACAGCCCAGATTTAAATCAATGGCCGCAGGATTCTGAGCCTCCAGCTTCGCAAAGACCGCCTCGAGATCCTCTTTGCCGGAGGTGCGCAATTGGTAAATAACGAGTCCTTCGCAATCCCGGCGCTTGGAAAAGGAGGACTGCAAGGGATTCTCACGGAGAAAGGCCGAAGCTGAGAGCATTTCGGTGGTGAGTGCTCCGTAACCTCCAAAATCCGCAAGCAGCCGCCGGAAAGCGGAGTTGGTTATTCCCGCCATGGGTGCGAGGAACAGTGCCGGCGCGATCGTCCTGCCACCGAGGCTGATGGATTTGAACATGCCGCCGGGACAAAGCCCGGCGCTTTCCAGGTGCCGGTTGTCGGGCAACACTGGACACCCATTTATTTGTGGCTCTTTCTTTCGTAAATAGTGGGTGTCCACGCATTTCTCCCTCAAATACTTCAGATTCATAGCAATAATAGCAATATGTGGACACCCATTATGTATTTAAGAAAAAGTAAAAACAAATGGGTGTCCAGTATTTCAAATTGTTTCAAATCGCGGGAACCTGTTGTTACCTATAAACCAATGGTTTTAAATTTGTTATGGCTTTTTATTAAATCGTCAACCGGACACTAAGTTAATTAGGACGCCACTCTCCATCATTTGTCTTTCTTTGGCGCATAATGGGTGTCCACGCATTCGTCCACGCATTCGATTCGCTCCGGATGCCCCGCGCATCGCCCTACGCCTGAAGCCGTCACAGCTCTACGGTATTCGCAATGGAAATGCGTTGGAACAAGGGGTGAAGGATTTGGAGAAGTGTCCGGGCTGCAGGCGCAAAACCTGCAGCCCGGATTCGTGAGAGAGCAAACGCCTACTTCTTGGCGTTGTATTGCTTAAGGAAATCTGCGGTTTCCTTGGCGAGCTGAGCTTGCAGCCACTGTGGATACGGGGAGACTTTGGGGTATTCCCATGTTTTCAGCTCGTGCATCCAGGGAGCCCGCTCAACGAATTCGTCGTGAGCGAAGGGCACTGGCGGATGGCACGTCCACAACGGATCGAATTCATTCTTAATCTTCAGCATCCATTCGTGGTAATTCGGTCCATACTTCGGCCCGGTAAGATACATCGGCTGATGCGGACCGATCAGCGCGGTGTAGAACCGGTGATCGATATTCATCTTCGATGTTTCCAGGTAGAAGTGGTCGACTCCGGTCGTGTCTTCGTCCTGATCCCAGTAAATCAGGAATTCGGAATATCCCTGATATCCCAACTCGAAGCTCTGGAACCATCCCGGATCTCCGTGGTCGGGCATCAGCGGAGGCGTGTACTTCTTCTTCAGCTCCGCGTAGACCGGACCGTGCTCGGTCGCCTGTTTGAGCGTCTCGATGACGTAGTCCACCGAAACATACGATCCGCACATCAGCCACATCCCGGCCGAATCCGCGTTCTTGATCCAGGATTCGTCGCTGGGCTTGGTAGCTCGCGGCTGGCCGCCCAATTCCATCATGATGTCGTTCAGCACGTTCTCATCGTACGTCAGCTGTTCCTCGTTGGTATATCCGATGAGCAGCACGCGCACGATGTGGAAGTTGGCGACCGTTTCCTCCGATTCCTTCAACCACATGTCCCAGAACTCTTCCTTGCATTCCGCTTTCGCAATCATGCGCCAGAAGAGAGGGACCTTGGTGACGGCCCCGCCGATCTCGGCCTTGCCGATCTCGTACATTGACTTCACCTGGGCTTCCTTGCTGGGCATGATGTAGTTGATCCACTTCACGCGTTTTTCGGGAAGAGCCAGGGCCGTGTTGGGAGCGATGCCGGTTGGCTCGAGCCGTTCCGGCTGGAACGGAAGCACTTTCACTGCCATCTTGGTCACGATGCCGAGGCATCCGCGCAACCCGGTGTAGCCGCGGAGCAATCCTCGCAGATCCGGGCCGATGCCGTCGCCCCAGAACCAGTCATCGCCGACAGCGAGCGATCCCATCTTCAGGATTTCGCCATCCGGCAGCACCATCTCGGTCCCAAGGATGCGGCGATGCGGCAAACCGATCCTGTGGCTGAGCGGAGACCATCCGTCACCGATCAGGTTGGCGATCACGGAAGCTTGCGCGCCGCCGCCGCCGATCACGACATATCCGCCGCGCCTCAGGCACTCTTCCTGAAACTGCGAATATATGACGCCGCTGCCGACGACCGCGTACCAGTGCTTCTCGTCGAATTCGAAATCGTTCAAGCGCTTCAGATCGACGAGGAGTTCGCGTTCCACATGGCAATGCGAACGGGGCCCGTAAAAACCGGTGCTGTACGGAACGTAGGGCACCGTGTAGCGGTTGCAGATCTTGACGATCTTCTGAACTTCTTCGGTCGTCTTGGGCATGATGACCGCGCCGGGGATCTTTGTCATCACTTTTTCATAGCCCAAGCCTGCTTCATAGCCCGCCGGACCGGACCGGTATCCTTCGCAGATAACCGGGTCGTCCGAAAGGTACTTGGCGCCCACAACAGCTTCCAATGCTTTATATGCTTCTGTAACAATGGCCATGTCTTCCTCCTTATACGTCCAACGAAGCAAGAATAAGTTCAGAGAAGTCCATCACCTTCACGGCATTGCCGTCTTCTTTGACGGCCTGCGAAAAGTTGTTTTTGCACCAGGGGCATGCAGAAACCAGGACTTCAGCTCCTATTTCCTTCACTTCTTCCAACCGGTGCTTTGCTGAGGAGGAAGCCAGTGTTGGGAAGGCCTCTTTTGTTCCGCGTCCAGCCCCGCAGCAGAATGCGTTTTCTCGGGTCCGGATCATTTCGACAAACTTGACTCCAGGGATGGAGGCAATGACATTTCTCGGCTGGGCATAGAGCCCCTTGGTGCCGCGCCGTCTCTTCAAGGGCGGGCTTACAGTTCCCATCCATCCGCGTTCGCCGCTCCACGGTGTCCACGGATCGGCCAGTCTGCTGATGCTGCAGGAATCGTGATAGGTCAGGCGTACGTTCACAGGCTTTGTCGGCTTGAGAGCGCCCTTCTTGATCGCTTCATCCGCAAACTCCGTGAGGTGCACCACCTTGAACGGCAGGTCCGCGGTAGCGATGTTGAGAAGCTTGGGGTATTCGACCTTCCACATCCTGTAGCCTTCGGCGCAGGACAGGAGAACGGTCTTGGCGCCCGTGCTCTTCACCATCTCGATGTTCCGCTTCGCCAGTTCGCGCGCTTCATCCAGCATGCCGACCGACTGGAGCGTGTTGCCGCAGCACCATTCGTCGGGCATCAGCATGAAGGGCGTATTGGTCGCATTGAGAATCTTGGCGGTCGCCTGGGCGATTTCCTTGTTTGTGTAGGATGCCGTGCATCCAACGAAATAGAGAACATCCGCCTTCTGTTCCACCTTGATGTCGGGGGTCACCCATTTTTTCCTGTCGGCATGCGCAGCGCCGAACAGGTTGTGGGTCTGTGGCGATATTCTCGGCAATCTTCTTGTGGGCCGGCATCGGGCCGGCGCCATCCTGGACCGCTTTGACGCGCATGGCCTCCAGCGAGAGCTCGATTTCAAGATCGAGGTTTCTCTTGCAGCCGACATCGCAGGCGCCGCACAGAGGATCCGCATAGACGATTTCCAGCAGAGTCGGAGTCCAATCGAGTTTCCCTTCAACCATGGCGTGGCCGATTCTCATTTTTCCGAAAGCGCCGTAGGAATCGAAATCATTCCACACGTTGCTGGGGCACCTTGTGCTGAATTTGACGCCGGGCATATAGGTGTGCTCCACCCAGTAGCAGCCTTTGCACTTGATGCACCGGCTCATGTCATACTTGTAATTACTCAGATCAGTTGTTTCCAAATTTACTTTCGTCGTTGGCATCATCGCCTCCCTAAAAGCACAAATTGCCCGGATTCATAATGTTATTGGGATCGAAAATCTTCTTCACCCGCTTAAGTGCCGACACATAGCCAGCGGCCCGTTCGTAGACCATCGGCGCCAGATCGCCGTAGGGCCTGGTAAAGAGGGCGCCTTCATTCATCAAAGCCCGCGCCGCATCTTTGTACAGGGCGGCAATCCGCGCCTTTGCCGCAGCATCTTTGCCGTTGTAGAAGAACGTGAATTCCATCTGGCATGCGCGGTTGTGTTCGATGGGCTGGATATAACTTCCGATGTCGGCAACCGCATACCCGTGTTTCGGTGCGACAGCCTCGACTATGTCAACGAATTTTTGCGATTGTTCAGGCCTTGCGATGAAGAACAGGCTCTGGGACGCGCCCTGCCAGCGATTCTTCCAATAAGGCATGTCGGCAGGCCACGGATTCCGCAGCAGCGGGAGCAGCTTTGGTCCCAGTCCAGGAAAGCCCGGGAGCGCTTCATCCAGGACGTCAGCCTCCGGAACTCATTCTTCACTGTTTCCTTGAGGAATTTTTCCTCGTACGCGATCTTTTCGTCCGGACGGCGCGCCAATCCGCTTACCACGATCGACCAGGGTCCATGGCGGCAACGTGGCGCGCAGTTTTTCAAAATCTGCGGGGAAGTTTTCGGCAATGATTGCGGCCAGATCGGTCCGGTTCAACAGCACAACTTCCTGGCCGACTCTGCGGGGCAGAATCCTGTAAAGAAATTCCTGGATATAATTCAGATCATCGACCGGGACAAAGTAGACCTTGTCTTTTTCGGTCTGGAACATGACCTTCAGGTTTGTCCAGGTCACAACCCCCATCGTACCCTGTGCGCCCTGCACAAACCGGTAGAAGTCGATGCCGGGGCCCGAAGGATTTCCGCCATGGGACCCGGATTCCGGGTATCCGTTCACGCTGGCGGATCCCAGTCTGAAAGGTTCGCCATTCGGCCAAACGACCTCGAATCCCTGCATCGGTTCGCCGTAGTCATACACGGTGTTGGTCGGGACTTCTCTATCCAGGAAATCGCTGAGCACAGACCTGTTCGCCGGGGGCATGAAGAGGCATCAGGGCGCGCAGGCCTTTCTTTGCCAATTCCCCTGTCAGCTGTCCCCATGTAACACCCGCTTCAATGCGGACTTTCTTCAGGTCCTCATCGATTTCGAGGATCTTGTTCATTTTGGAAAGATCCATCACAATTCCGCCCTGCTTGGGGATGGCGCCGCCGTTGAAGTGCACCTGCGACGAAACCGGAACCACGGGCACATTGTTTTTATCTCGCCAAATTTAGAACTTCACTAACCTGCTCAGAGCTTGTCGGGCAGACCACCAAATCAGGCACACCCGGAGGAACCAGGCTGTGGTCGCTGGAGAACTTGAGCAGAACGGTTTTCGCATCGCTCACGTTCTCCTTGCCAACTATCTTTGCCAGCTCATTCTTACTTATCATCTTCCCTCCTTAGATTTTTTCTCGATGAGTCCCTGTTCGCACTCATGGCGACAGGTAGGACTCAGACCGGATACTATGCGTGCGTATGAATGGAAATCGGAGATCAGTCTTCCTATCCGCGAGGACTGCTATGGTAACAGCAACAAGATGATAGACGCACCGCACTGCAAATGGTTTTGATTACGAGGAAAGGGGCGGCGCACCCGCCGCCCCGGCATAGAACTACTTGATTGACTCCAGGATCAAGGCGATACCCTGGCCGCCTCCAATGCACATCGTGACCAGGCCATACCGCAGAGCCCTACGGCGCAAAGCGTACGCGCACGTAAGGGTCAAAATGCCGCCGGTAGCACCCAGCGGATGCCCCAACGCAATGGCGTTACCCATGGGATTGACCTTTTCCGGATCAATTCCCATCTTCTCAAAATCGCGCATGCACGCCAAAGCCTGCGGCGAAAAAGCTTCGTTGATTTCGACGATATCGATCTGACTCCCCTTGATTCCGGCGTTTGCCAGCGCCTTTTCCGTAGCCGGCACCGGACCGTATCCCATGATGTGAGGATCACAACCGGCGACTCCATAGCCGGCAATACGGCACAAAGGTTTCAAACCATAGCGCTCCGCGTCACTTTCCAACCCGAGGACCATGGCCGCACCGCAATCGACCACGGCGCTCGCATTTCCGGCCGTGATGACGCCGCCCGCCTCAAAGGCCGGAGGCAGTTTCGACATCGTGTCCATGGAAGGATTTTCGAGTATATGCGTATCGTACTTCACTGTTATGGGAGGCAGCGATCCTCCCTGCTCGACCGTAACCGGCTCGATTTCTTCGTCAAAGTGGCCCGCATCGCGCGCCTTCTTCGCGTTGACGTGCGAGCGATACCCGATACGGTCGCACTCCTCCCGCGTAATCTTGTAGCGGCGTCCCAACTCCTCGGCAGTGTTCGCCATGGAGTTCTTTGCACTCGGATCATACAGGCACATCAAAAGCGCGTCCTGCAGGTAGGTGCCTGCGGATAGCGCCTTTGCATCGATAGGACCGTACTTCTGCACGGCGTTGCCGACAGCCTTGCCGCGCATGTTATACAAAGAGAACGGATACTGCATGCTTTCGGCGCCGCCCACTACATAAAATGGCCTTGCCTGTATCGTGCCGCAGTCCCGCCAGGGCCATTTCCGAAGCCACGGAAATGGCTTCCGCACCGCTGCCGCAGATGCGCGCCACTGTTAGAGCCGGCACGTCATCCGGCAGGCCGCCGCGCCAGCGCATTCCCTGCGCTCCATAAATCGAGTCGCGATGGCTGTGCGCTGCCATACCCATAACCACATGACCGATGAGTTTGGGATCGATCTTGGTGTTCTTCAGCGTTGCCTTTACAGCCATGCCTCCGAGCTGCGTGGTCGTGAAACGCGTGAAGAGGCCGGGCCCTTTGTTGTTGTGTAATATATCCGCCCGCGGCAGCCTGCGGCCGCCGTCGAGAATAACGATCGATTTTTCCTTCGCCATAATCTCTATCATCCCTCCTACTCGTGAACGAAGGCGGCCGGTACTCGCGGGCCGTTAATCGTAAAGTTTTTAATGCCGATATCCGCATCAATGGTTTCTTTGGCATCGGCGAACGCTTTAGCTTCAACTATGAGCCCTTCGTCTAGCGGGAGCTTCAGTCCTCGCTTTACGGCATTGACCAGAATGGCGTCAATGAGCAGTGAACGATGACCCAGGTCCATATCCGGTATCGGGTCGGGAACGGCGAGAGGCGCCGGATCCACGGTCGTCAACTTCACCTTGCCGGCGATATGTCGGCGGATGAGATCCTTGGCTGCACGGACCGGATCCGCTACGGGTTCCCCAGTGGCCCATCCGATGGCGCAGGCTTCCTTGGCCCCGATGGTACGTCCGGTGCGCAGCAGTTCCAGGGCGCGCTCCACTCCAACGAGACGCGGCAAACGCTGCGTGGCGCCATATCCCGGCGTGATGCCAAGATTGACTTCCGGTTGCCCGAAGAGCAGATTGGGTCCGACTACGCGGGCATGGCAGGCCATACAGAATTCGGCGCCGCCGCCCATAACCGGTCCGTTCACCGCCGCAACGACAGGCTTGCTCATAGTTGGCGATTAGCTTCTGAACAGGGTGGGCTTTGCGGCAGATGCCTTCCGTAGCCTCTCTCGTATTCAGAGATGTGAACTCATTAATATCGGCACCTGAAAGGGCGCCGTCAAAGCTGGTTAAAACAACACCCTTAATTTTTGAATCCTTGTCCAGTTCCTCAAACGCCACCTTGAGTTCCTGAACGGTCTGCATGCAGAGCGCGTTCTTGAACTCGGGCCGGCGGACCATGACGACGCCGATGTCTCCATCGCGCTCGATCTTCACATCCCGCAGATAGGTGGGCAGTTTCTTCTGAACAATACATTTGGGAACCGGGAAATCCGGATATACCTTTTGATAAGCGAGGCAGATTTCAGCAACTCGATCCGCCCCGAGCTTGTGGCCGTAATCCAGCATCCCATCGGTGAAGCCCAGGGACGTCCGGATCAGCCAGTTGAGGTCGGAAGGTTCGCACACGCCGTTTTCAGCCACGGCGAAGGAGCGCGCGAGCAGCACCGGCAGAATGCGGTCGAGCACCTGTTTCTGCTGGGCTTCCGTAAATTTCGAATCTCCGGGAGCCTTGGGATCGTGCCACCGCGTATTGCCCTGCTTCTTCAGCAGAGCCGACGGCTCAAACCACTTGGTGCCGCCCTTGGCATCGCGCATCAGTTCCTGGAGATGCGCGACCAGCAGGTTGCCGTGAGTCAAATCCATAACATTGAAAGGCCCGCCGCCGCCGACAGCATCATTCACAATCTTGTCTACTTGAGCAGGCGTTGCGATCCCTTCTTCGAAAATGCGCACAGCTTCAGTGATATAGTTGCTGAAAATGTCATCCGCCGCAAAACATTCCACGTCGGCGGTGATGATTGGCACCTTGCCGAGCTGTTTGCAGGACGGCCAACATGCGCTCGCCAAAAACAGCATCATCAGACAACACAACTTCAATCGGCATAGTTCGCCAGGCCGGGTAAAACGGGTGGTTCACAAAGCAGCGTTCCGGATGCAGCGCTTCCGCTGCTATCCAGGCCCTCGGAATTCCGGAAGTGGCAAATCCGATGAGGCAGTCCGGCCGTACGGCGTTTTCAAGATTTCTGAGAATTACTTTCTTCGTTTTAAGATCTTCAGTCGCAGCTTCAAGGACATAATCACAATCGGCAAGATCCTTGATTTCCATCGTCGGGATTAGGGCCGCGCGGGTGGCTTCCGCAGCCTTCTGGCTCATTCGTCCGCGCGCTAGTGCTTTCCCAATATAACCTTCAATTCTTCCTACTCCGGCGTCCAACGCCTCCTTCTTAATGTCGAGGAGGTACACCTTTCCGCCCTCTCCTGCCGCCAGGGCAGAGAGGAAACCATATGCCAGGTCGGGTCCGATGGAACCCGAGCCTATCACTCCTACAATCATCTTAGACTCCTTTCCGCATCGGCAGCCCGGTTCATGTTTCCAGATGCCAGGAAATATCTTTCGGGTGAGCCATTCTTTACTGAGCTCCTATTGACGCTCCGACACCAGATCGAAGCCGTCCCCTCCAGACAAAACACTAGAATAAGTTAACAGACGCGAGCCGCACGGCGCGCCTGGTACCATGGCAATACGACACAGACGGGAATCGTGTCATCCATCTGCGTCTCTTGTCCCCAAATACCTTTCAATGCCCCGTAACCTTCACGGTTCAGCATTATTGTCGCGGTCCTGCCTCTTTTCGTCGAGTGCAGGTCCCGAGCTGCTCACACGCAGCCTTCATTCCATCCTACCTAAACATACAGAACAACGCGGAATACAGTCTTATAGTCAAAAGGTTAAGTCAAGGGTAAATTCGGGTAGCCGCAACATGCCCCCTGGAAGGATTAAAGGATCAGAGGATTAAAGGATTAAAGGGATAAAGACGATAGACGGGGAACAAGGTAAAGTCGCAGATTGAATCTTCCCTTCAACCCTTTATCCCTTTAATCCTTTAATCCTTGAATCCTCGAATCCTTTGATCCTTACCCGTCCTACAAAGGCGGCAACTTGGAACCGCCGAGATTAACAGCCGGCCGGGAATTAATATGGGATAGCAGGCTTTCCGCGCAAAATATAATCAAACCAACCCAGACAATTCCGAAACCGATAGCCTGTGTCGTGCTAAAAGCTTCCCTGTAAACCAAAACACCCAGCAGAAACTGAAGTGTCGGAGTGATGTAATGCATGACGCCGATGGTCGTAAGAGGAATGCGCTGTGTCGCAGATGCGAAAAAAAGCAGCGGAATCGTCGTGATCAGTCCCGCCCCGGCCATCAGCAGGTCTGAAGTGAGCCCGGTGTGAAAGAAAGCGCCCTTGCCAATCCAATCCATATAGAACAAAAACGCCAAGCCAGGGAGGAACAGAATGCCTGTTTCCAGCGTAAGGCCATTTAACGAATTGAGAGGAGCCTTCTTTTTAATCAGTCCGTAAAAACCGAACGTCAGCGCAAGACCGAGGGCGATTAAAGGGAGACGCCCATAGACAATAGTAAGATAGGTGACGCCGGCAGCAGCTAAACCTATGGACAGCCACTGGAATGGACGCAACCGTTCCCGAAAAAAGATAACGCCCAAAAGCACGCTCAAAAGCGGATTAATGAAGTATCCCAGGCTGGCTTCCAAGATGTAGCCGGCGGTCACGCGCCCACACATAGATGAACCAGTTGAGACCGCACAGTATGGCCGCAACGGAGTAGATAAGGATGACCTTCCCACGGGAAACGGATGTGCGCAATTCCGGCCATTTCCGTCTAATGAGGAAAATGAACGCCAGGAGGACAAAAGACCAGACGATACGGTGCCCGATGAGCTGGGTTGCAGGAACATGCTTTAAAAACTTCCAATAAATGGGGACCAATCCCCAGATAAAATAGGCTCCAAATGCATGCAGGATCCCTTTATTCAGCATGGGCAACCGTTCTCCGCGCAAAAAACCTGAAATGACGGGATGGATTATAATTGAGATTTCAATTCGCACGCGCTTATTCCGCAAAACATTTGATACAATTCTCCGGGAGTTTCTTTATCACTATTTCGAGAGGCCAAGATGATGAACGATACCGTGCTTGATCGATTCCTGCGATACGTCGCGATAGACACGCAGTCGAGTGAAGAATCCACCATCTATCCCAGCACTGAAAAGCAGCTTGATCTTCTGAAGCTTCTGGCAGAAGAACTGCGCCAGATGGGTCTTTCGAACGTCAGCCTGGACCAATGGGGATACGTGATGGCGACGCTGCCGGGCAATGTGCCTGAGGGACACCCGGCATTTGGCAAGGTGCCTGCGATCGGCCTGATTGCCCACGTCGACACTTCCCCTTCCGCAAGCGGGGCCAATGTCAAGCCCCAGGTTATCGAATACAAGGGAGGCAACATTGTTTTACCCGGGGATCCATCCGTGGTGATTACGGAAGCTGAAAATCCCGAACTGAAGCAGAATATCGGCAAAACGATCGTCACGGCAGACGGAACAACGTTGCTCGGAGCAGACGACAAGGCAGGCGTTGCCATCATCATGACGGCGGTTCAATCGCTTATCGACGATCCCAAACTGCTCCATGGTGACATTAAGATCGGGTTTACACCGGATGAGGAGGTAGGCGCAGGGACGAAATATTTTGACATAAAAAAATTCGGCGCGCAGTTTGCATACACCGTCGACGGAGACACACCCGGAGAATTGAACAAGGAGACCTTCAGCGCCGACTCCGCAATCATCACGGTGCACGGCCGCAATATTCATCCAGGCAGCGCCAAAGGGATCATGGTGAATTCTATTCGGGCAATCGGGGATATCATTGTGAGGTTGCCCAAAGACATAGCGCCTGAAAGCACGGAAGGCTACGAGCCCTATATTCACCCCCACAACATACAGGGTGAGGAAGAAAAATCGACGCTTAAGATTCTGCTGCGCGACTTCGAAACGGCAGGGCTCGCCGAGCTGAAGAAGAAGCTTGAGCAAATCATCGAAGAAGTAAAGCCGCTGCATCCAAGGGCGCGCATTGAATTGCAGATTATCGAGTCGTACAGAAATATGCGCGAAGGGCTCGAGAAAGACCCGCGAGGCCTGGATTGTTTGTGGGAAGCAACCAAACGCGCCGGCCTGGAACCGAAATGGGTTCCAATCCGCGGCGGCACCGACGGGTCACGCCTGACCGAGGCTGGACTCCCCACGCCCAATATATTCACCGGCGGGAAAAATTATCACGGCAAAACCGAGTGGGTCTCTCTCTGGGGCATGGAATCCTCGGTTCAAACGGTTATACACCTTGCGCAGGTTTGGGTGGAGAAAAGCGCAATTTAGCCCACGCACCCTCCCGTCCGCAGCAATCCCGGACAGGATTATTTCGGTATCGCTATCGGAATCGGCATCGCAATCGCTATCGGATATCGGTTTTGTCTGTAGCAATTCAACAGGCAAGCGATTCCGATAGCAACAAGAGCAATTAGTTAGAGGTTTATGTTCGTAATTACCGGAAGTTTGTCAGTTAGAGCGATCCATTTGATGCGCAAAAACGAGTCGCCTTCATTTCCACCGTACCCGTTCTTTGCCAGATCTCCCGACTTATAAAGTTGGATCAGGTGCTCTTCCATTTCGTTTTCGGGATCAAGAGCTATCATTCCGGCACGATATTGGATGTCAGCCAGTGCAATGAATGCGTTTTCAAGGTCCGCCTGGTCGGCTTGTTCCCCTTCCGATGCAAGGATTAGCTTTCTATTTCCCGCTTCCCTGACCATATCCGAGATCGAAACTCCATGCCCAGCTTCCAGCATGCTGTTCATGATCTCGCTCAGGTTCGTATAATTGGCGATCCCCATATACATTGCTCCTCTTCATTCCATGCTTCGCAGGATTACATCCCCATATCGAATATTGGAGCTTAACAGATCCTCATTCTGAGACAGACGAGAAAAGTTTGGTTCCAGGTTCCAGAGAATGAAATCGTCAATTTCTATTATCATGGTATTAAAACCGACAGTAATGCGGTTTTCTAATTAATGGCTGTAAGATCGGCCTGATTTAAAGTTACGTATTGGCAGGTAAAGATTTCCTGGACGCTCCTTTCTTTTGTTCCCTTTATTTTAGTCTGAATCGCAGGCGACTCTTGATTTGTGCTCGAAAAGCTAAGATTTCTCAATTAAACTCTGGATGATTTTCCAAAGGGGTGAGGTTTAGCCTGCAGATGGCATAATTGGAGATTATCGGAAGCCGCAAACGCTGATTGTAAAAGCGAAATGCAGCTTATTCGATCTATGCACCGGGCACAGGGAGGAGTTAGACATGCCACATCGTGATACGCCATCGGGGCTGGCGTCCAAAATTGACAGCACCAGCGGAAAGCACTCGCTGTTTGAAGAAGAAATCCGGAAACTCCCCATTTCGGTCTGCTCGATATTTCTGGATGAAGAAGGAAAAATTCAACCCGCCGCTTTCAGAGAAACGGAGACAGTCCTGACCAGCAAGGACCATGAGCGGACTCTCAGGGTGTTTCCCCTGACCGTTCGTCTGAACAAGAATGTGGTTCTGGAAGCGACGTCTCCTCAAACTCCATTAAAAATGCCGGGAAACGGGTGGCCGTCCTGTTCTCCGGCGGACCGGCCGCCGGGGGGCATAATGTACTCGCAGGTCTTAAGGCGGTTCTGGGAAAGGATAATACTCTGCTCGGCATCAGGAGGGGACCGAAGGGGCTTATAAATGGAGACGTTTTCGAAGTTGCCTGCAGACAACTGGAAGACATCGTCAATACCGGAGGATTCGACTTTCTGGGAACCGACCGAACCAAGATCAAGACCCCTCAGCAGTTTGAAAAAGTCAAAGAAACGGTCGTGAAGAACGGTTTGGACGGCCTCGTCATTGTCGGGGGAGATGACTCCAATACCAATGCCGCGTTCATTGCCGAGTATTTGGAAAGAGAGGGCGTGCAATGCAGCGTCATCGGGATTCCCAAGACGATCGATGGGGACATGGCTGTCGGAAAGTACCTGCCGATTTCCTTCGGATTTGATACGGCTTCGAAGGTTTATTCGGAGCTGGTGGGAAATCTCACTCAGGACGCAGCCTCGGCGGTGAAATACTGGCACTTTGTAAAGCTCATGGGACGCACTGCGAGCAAAATCACCCTGGAGGTGGCTTTGCAAACCAAGCCTGCGGTTGCCTTGATCTCCGAGGAAGTGGCCGAAAAGAACATGTCCCTGGAAGGAATTGTCGAATACATCGTCAACATCATCACAGAGCGCCGGCTTAAGGGGATCAATTACGGGGTGGTGCTGGTACCGGAAGGGTTAGTCGAGTTCATCCCCGAGATGAGGACGCTCATCAAAGAACTGAATAAAGTGCTGGCCGAATACGAGACCGATATCAGGGACCTCCCCACGCTAGCGAACAAGAAGGAGTTCATCTATCCTTTGCTCTCGCCTCAATCTGCTCAGCTTATGGCTTCCCTGCCCGAGGAAATTGAGGAGATGCTCATCCTGGACCGGGATGAGCATGGAAACGTCAAGGTTTCTCAGATAGAAACGGAAAAGCTGCTGATCGACAAGATCCGGTATCGGGTCTCCGAGATCAAGCGTCATCCGGACAAATTCTTCGGCGAGGGCGAAGGAAAACTGAAAGCCACCCCCGAACAGATCGAGCGGATCAAGAGCCTGAGCCTCTCCACCCAGTCTCATTTCCTTGGCTATGAAGGTCGAAGCGGCAAACCTACCCTGTTTGATGCCGCCTTCACCTTCAACCTGGGTCTAACGGCCGGATCTCTCGTGCTGGCGGGAAAGACCGGCTACATGGCGGCGGTGACCGACTTTGAAAAGGGTGGAAAAGCCCTGGCGCTCCCCCTTTCCGGGCTGATTACCACTGAGGAAAGGAATGGAAAGCTGGAAGAGGTAATCGAGAAATCTCTCGTCAAGCTCACCTCTCCCTCCTTCGAGGCCTTTGCGGAAAACCGCGACAAATGGGCGAAGCAGGACCTCTTCAGCAGCCCGGGCCCGATCCAGCACTGGGGGCCGACAAGCCGGCAAATTCCTATTTCGGTGGCTCTGGACCAAGACTACCCGGACTACAAGAATTTCGAGCTGGGAGAGGAACGAAAAGTAGAATTTGAATAACTGCCAAAGGGAGAGGTGATGGGAATTTGCAGGAAATGCAAGAAGGAAATGTCGGACGCTTCTGTCACAACTTGTGAGGCGAATGCCTCTGTTGAATATCCGGATGGAAATGCCCTTCAGAGCCGTGCCGTATGATCCCAAGAGTCTCCATCTTCCGAACTGGTTCCGCTGTCCCGACTGCAATGTGGTGCCGGGCGGGAAGCACCATTCGAATTGCGATCAGGAACACTGCCCGAAATGCGGCGGACAACTCATTAGCTGTGATTGTTTCGATGCCGATAGCCGGACCGCGCAGAAGGACTGAAGACAGATTCGAGATTCGAGATTCGAAATTTCAGAACAACTATCGGCTTTTGCCCTGCAATCTGAAATCTCGAATCTCGAATCTCGAATTCGCATCTGAACCCCATAGGCGCCTGATTTAGCCTTTCAGTTTTTCCTGCAAATTGCGAGTAAACTCGTCGCCTACGTCTTTCGCCTTGGCGCGCATTATCCTCTCGCCAAAGGTGGCCAAACGGCCGACCAGACTGACATTCGCTGCATAGGAAACATCGACGACATTCGGTGAAGTCTCGTTCAGCTTAACCTCGATTTCAGTCGAGAAATTGCCCAGCTTGGTCACATCAGCGCCTCTTCCGACTGCTTTGATGTAATTTGGCGGACGCACTTCGGTCAACTTCGTCGTAAATTTCAGCTTAACTTTGAACGGCCCCACTCTCTGCGCGACCACACTTTCGTACGTTTCGGCATCGATGGCTTCCATCTTTTCCGTACCAGGCACGCAGGTGCCAAGTGTTTTTGGATCCAGCAGTGAATCCCAAACCTTCTGAATGGGCGCCTGTAATGTAAATTTCCCTTCGATTAACATTTCATAACCCCTTTCTCTCTTAGAAGCATCGGCCTCGGGTTCTATCTCAAGCTCGATGAAGACCTGCAGGATCCCGCCTGGACGATAATCATAACCATACTAATGATAACGGCCTGCAGTAGACAGATGCTTTTGGGAACTTGGAACTTGTCTAAACTTTTAAGTGACCCCAAGCGCTGAGCAAGCTCACGCGCTTGGGGTTGTAGTTTGTTGGTTTATACTTCGTCAACTGCCGTGGCCGTTTTCTTCAATAGATCGGCCAGGGTCTGGTAACCCTTGTTCCCGAATTCAGTGACCTGAGCCTTTATGAGCTCTGCATAGGAAAGCCCTTGCGTTTTGAGCCATTCCTTGTGCTTTTTGTCGGTTTGTCCCAGATAATGCCGGGCCAAATCAAGATGCTCGGAACAGATCTTACGACACATTGGACAACGATAATTTGCCATTTGTAATATCCTCCTTATTTGCCTTTGCCTTTTGCCTTGGAAGTTGCCTTTTCCTGTTTATCTTTCTGTTCCTTTTCGCGGATCGCCTTTAAAACCTTCTCAGGTTTTAACACGTTGCTAAAGAACTCCGCTCCAACGGCCTGATACACAGCATTTGCCAATGCGGGAGCGGCAGGCGCAATTGTTGCTTCGGCAGCTTCCTTGGCGCCAAATGGGCCATTCGGCTCATAAGTGGGAACATCCAAGATCTCAATCTGTGGCATATCGCGGCTTCGAATGATCTTATAGTCCACAAATTCAGGGTTGAGCAGCATACCCTGATCCATAGGCATTTCTTCACACAAACCGTACCCCAGGCCCATATGAATGGATCCTTCGACCTGACCGCGAGCACCCAGAGGATTGATGATCTGACCGCTATCATGCACAACCAGGACATCCTGCGCTTCTACATGACCTGTTTCACGATCGACTTTTGCCTTAATCGCCATGATTCCCATGCCGTAGGCAGGCGAAATCATGCCTTTATTGTGAGGCGTGTAGTGACCGGTTCCGGTCAGCGGCACGCCATCATTTTGCCCTGATCGCATCTTTGACAAGATCATAGTAGGAGAGCCCTCTTTCCGGACGTAATTCAAGGTAGACTCTCTTATTCTTGGCTACGAGGTCATAGGCGATATTTTCACCCAGCTTCAGCCTTGCGATATCGATGAGTTTATGTTTTATCTGAGCCAGCCGCATCCTTGATCGCATTGCCGTTCATCAACGTTTCCCGGCTGCCCCAGGCGCCGAGATCGGTATAGGCATGGGCGGTATCGCCCATATGCAGGCGGATGTCCTCGATGCCGATACCCAGTTCTTCGGCGCAGATCATGGCTGCCACCGTGTTGTGGCCCTGACCGACATCGGCTGCCTGGCTATAAAGATCGACCGTTCCGTCGAAGTTGACCTTTACGTGAGCCGATGAATAGGCATACGGAGTATCGATCCAGTTGAAGATACCGCCGGACATGTAGGCAAAAGCGGAGTATCCGACGCCTTCATCCTTCTCGATTTTGGGCCATTTTTCTTTGACTCTTACGGCCATCTTCTCGATACAGGGCTGAATGCCGCAGCTTTCAAACTTATATTGACCGGGAGCTTCGTAACCGGGGGCTACAGCGTTGATACGCCGGATTTCCAGCGGATCAATCCCAAGGTCCTTGGCCGCCCTGTCTAATTGAGTTTCAGAGCAGTACTTCGCCGGAACGGCGCCGAATCCCCGTATCGACGTACCCCAGACTATATTCGTGTACGCTCGAACACCGTCGTATCTATAGTTGGGAATCTTATAAGGCATGGTTATGAAGGTGCCGGTCAGATAAAGAGTCGTTGCCCCCAATCCGGTGAAGGCGCCTCCATTGGTGATAGTCTTTGCCTCAAACGCGACGATCGTGCCGTCCTTCTTCAGGCCGACCTTCAGGGCCATATTTTGAGCGGTACGGTGTTCCGTGGTAGTAAATTCCTCGTCCCGATTAAAAACAATCTTTACAGGCCTTCCTGTCTTCATGGAAAGAATGGCTGCATTGACGCAATCAGGCATGGTTGAATTCTTGCCGCCATAGTGGCCGCCCACATGGGGCTTGATTACGCGAACGTCGCCTTCTCGCAGCTTCAAAGCCTCCGCCAGGTTTTGCTGTACGAAGTAAGGAGATCCGGTGGAAGTCCATACGGTCAATCTGCCGGTGCCTTTATCATAGCTGGCCAAGGTATTGTGCACTTCCATCGCGCAGGGATGAGCCGCTTCAAGCACAAATCTGTCTTCCCGGACATAATCGGCTTCGGCAAAACCCTTATCCACGTCGCCCCATTCAATATGGCGCGTCGCATTGATATTGCTTGGAAAATCTTCGTGCACCATGGGCGCATCGTCTTTGATTGCTTCTATCGGGTCGTATACCGCCGGCAGCGGCTCATACTCCACTTCGATTAAATCCAAAGCCTTCTCGGCGATTTCTTCGGTAGTCGCCGCTACGGCAGCCACCGGATCTCCGATAAAGCGGACCTTGTCCGTGGCAAGAGCTTGCTGATCGGCAAGCTCACGGAAGCGCCTCCACAGACCCCATTTGCCTCCAGGCGTGTCTTTCCCGGTGATAACCAACTTGACTCCCGGAAATTTATCTGCCGCGCTGGTATCGATAGAAAGTATCTTTGCGTGCGGATACGGACTTCTTAAAAGCTTGCCATAGAGCATATTCGGCAAGGTCATGTCGATGGTGTACGCCGCTTCACCCGTAACCTTAGCCGGTCCGTCGACATTGGGTGTCGGTTTGCCTATTATCGAATATTCTATTTCTTTCATTATGCCCCCTTCCCTGACTTGGCCGTCTGCGCCCACTTTTGTGACTGCAAACTCTTTTGCGCCGGCAATTTCTTTGCCGCATCCCGTGACTGCAATCTCTTTGCCGCATCCAGGATGGCTTCATTGATCATGTTGTACCCGGTGCAACGGCAGATATGGCCGTCCATCTGCATTTGTATTTCCTCCCTTGTCGGGTTGGAATTCTCATCCAACAATGCTTTGGCAGCCATGATCTGTCCTGAAGTGCAAAAACCGCATTGGAATGCCCAATTGTCAATAAAAGCCTGTTGAACAGGATGCAGTGTGGTGCCTTCGGCCAGACCTTCAATGGTCGTAACGTTTTTCCCGTCCACCTGAAGCGCTAAAATGGAACAGGACTTGACGGCTTTACCCTCAATTATAACGGTGCACGCTGCACAGGAACTGCTATCACAAGCCTGATGGGTTCCCTTCATTCCCAACATTTCCCTGATCACCTGAACTAAGAGAGTCTTGGGTTCTATAAAGAGATTGTACGACTCTCCATTTACAACAATATTTAACTCCCGTTTCATAACGTTCCCCCATGTATCATGGATTTAGGCCTTCTGAGCTCTCTGCAAGGCCTCTTTTCCAACTCGTTTTAGCAAAGTTCCCGCCAACTCTCGTTTGTAATCCGCCGATCCTTCGAGACCGGATACGGGGCTAATCTCCGTTTTCACCACCTCGGCTGCTTCAGCAAGCAGAGCATCGGTGATCTTCTTGCCCTTTAGAACCTCTTCAGCTTTCTTTGCTCTTATGGGCGCGGAGCCGACACCAGCCAGACCGATTCTGGCGTTGGCGCATACATCCTTCTTTTTATCGAGAGTTATTAATACCGCCACGGATGCAACGGCATAATCTCCCAGCATCTGGGCGTATTTGGTGAAATAAACGCCGGTATTCGGCGGCAGGACGGGAATCTGAATTTCAGTAACCATCTCGCCCGGTTGGACTGTCGTAGCAAAAAAGTCCACGGCGAATTCTTCGGCATCAACCGTTCTCTCTTCGCCTTTGCTGGCTATCTTCAGTTTTGCATCCAGCGCAATGAGCGGTGGCGCGGGATCTGCCGCTGGGTCGGCGTTGCAGAGATCGCCAGCTACGGTCCCCCAGTTCCGCGTTTCGACTGAGGCAACATTCTCTTCCATTTCACAAAGCACACTGTACTTTTCTCGAACGATCGGCGACTTTTCAAGAGACCGATGCGTCGCCAAAGCGCCAATCTTCAGGCCTTCTTTTTCATCGAACTGGATGTACTCCAAATCCGAAATATTTTTAATGTCAATCACGTACTCAGGCGCAATCAATCTGTGTTTCATCGCGGTGTTTAAAGACTGTCCGCCCGCGATAATGTTATAGTTATCGTCTTTGTGTTGAGAAAGCATATCGAGCGCTTCCTCAACCGTTGTAGCAGCTAAATATTCAAAATCAGTGGTTATGGTCTTCATTTCAGCTTTGACCCCCTTATTTTTACGGTTTTATTCTCTTCTCCAAAGGCGGCAAAACAAGCAATGGCCGCGTGTCATGAAGAGAATAGAAAGGATAGACCGCATATTCGCTCAGTTCTTCGGCATACTTCCCGGTTTCAGCTTCCGGCAATGCCGGCTTAGACTCGCTTCCCAAATATTCTTGCCGGGATTTCGAACATGTGGAATTTTGCATCAATAGTTTGCAACTAAGGGCTTTTACCCACTTATCCTGTCCCAACAGGCTCTCTCGCCCTATCATCCCTCATCCGGAGGGAAATCGCTTTAGTGTCAATCCCGAGGCCTTTCCCGATATGGGTAAATTACCTAAATTTTCGTAGCAGTGATTAGGTGTCGGCGGGCCATCAAAGGACGATGTCTTTCTGGCTAGGAATCAATCACCAGATATCCGGTAGAGCAGTTATCACATTTAACAATCCGTGCCGCAGCTGGGTAACCCATGCTCACCAATGGACCAGTTAGCTTCGTGCTATCTCCTCCGAAATGATCCTGAAAACACAGGTTAAAATGCTTGCCCCTATAGAGAGAGCAGTTTATGCACGCATTTCCCGAAATCGGACATTTCACATTCACAACCTTCTTCGAAATCTTTTTCGCCATCTTAACAACCTCTGTAAATAAACACATCATGTTAAGAGGAGGCAATCATACCTGTCAATATAATAGTTTCATCGTTTCATCGCCCTAGAATTGCGCTACTACAATGTCGGAATCGGAATCGCTATCGGGATCGGGATCGGTCATCGCGATCGCAATCGGCTTTTAATGCCTTCAGCGTGGAGATAACAAGTCAAAAAGCCGATCGCGATTCCCTATGCCGATAGCGATTCCGATAGCGATACCGACGTGTGTTGGATGGGGTTAATTTTCCTTAGAGCGCAACGCAGTATAAATCCCGCGAAAAATGGGGGCTAGACCCCTGCCGGAGCGGCCCGATCCGAAGAGAAGCAACGCTGGCCTTCCTGTGAAAGCAACACCCACAGACCGTAAATTCCAAGTGCCGTTCCGATTGGGATATTAAATAGATGCAAAACGGAAATAACCAGCGCAAAAATGCGCGCCCACGGCTTGAAGTAAAGCAGCCCGATCCCTGCAATAATCGAAGGAACGGATAGGATCAGCAAAAAAAACGCAATGACACTACCGATAATGGCTATGATAGGGAGTGCGATCTGCGCTCCGGGGTTGTGGCCGATCGCGACGCCTGCAATACCATACACTCCGCCGAAGATCGCCAGCAGCACTAGTCCGCCCAGCGCCCCCAGCGCACCCCATACAATATTCAGCACTCCCAGGATCTTAACGTGTTGTTCCACAATCGCCTCCTAATCGCCAGTTTTACTGCCGACCATCCAATGCGGGCTTATGATTAAAGCTTCACCCCCAGGCGGTCCCAGATCGATTCTTCTTCTTTAATCTCCTGTGCCTTGAGATGCGGATAGGTCCGGAAGAGGAAATAGACCAGAGGCAACACTCCTAGAACAATAATTATGGTGTCTGGAATGATCCGCAATTGCCCCAGAAGAGCGACGAGAGGTTTCTCGAAAAAGCTGGCATCGCGGGCCATCCAGAGTCCTTCTTTGTAGCTGGTCCACACTTGTGCGATCCCGATGGGGAAAAGAGTGACCAGCGTCATAATCAACAGGCCGATATTGAGCCCCCAGAAGGAGAGAGCCAGGGGCCGGTCGCACCACTGTTTCCGGTCCACCAGGCCACGCCAGGAAAACAGCAGCAGCGCGATGGACAGCATGCCGTAGACGCCGAAGAGCGCACCGTGCCCGTGGTTAACCGTCAGGTAGGTCCCGTGCTCGAAATAGTTGACGATTGGAAGATTAATGAGAAATCCGAAAACTCCCGCCCCAAGGAAGTTCCAGAAGGAGCTGGCAACAAGGAAATACATCGGCCATTTATAGGAGAAATCGTTTCCTTTGGCGCGGATCGATTTGTACTCCAGCAGCCCGCGTACGACCAACCCGAACATAGGCACGGGCTCCATCGATGAGAAGACAGACCCGATCGCCAGCCACAGCGAAGGCCCACCGTACCAGAAATAATGATGTGCCGTGCCGAGAATTCCGCCGAGGAACACCAGGGCTGCCGTGAAATAGGCGACGCGCAGCGCGCCGGCAGCGGAAGCCAATCCCATGGCCACCAGGAGGACAGAGATCACGGCAACGCCGAAAAACTCAAAGATGCTCTCGACCCAGATGTGCACCACGAACCATCGCCAGTAATCAGCCACGCTCAAGTGCGATCCGCGGCTGAAGAGCAGTCCAAAGGCAAAAAAGACGACTACCAGGATTGCGCTCAGGACATAGAAGTTGACCAGGCTCCGGAAATCCGGGTCCTGGATCCTGGCGGATTTGTTGCGCACAGCCCTGTATACAATGAAAAGCCAGGCGAGCAGCCCCACGAGAAGGAGAATCTGCCAGAGCCTCCCCAATTCAAGAAATTCCCATCCCTGGTGCCCCAGCCAGAACCACTGATTGCCGAAAAAGCCCTTAATGCCTCCGACTTCCCCGGCAAGACTCCCGACCGCAACAAAGAGCACTGCAGCAAACAAAATCTGAACCAGGAGCCCTTGTTTGCGCGGTTCCCTTCCGCCAACGATAGGCGCCAGATAGATGGCCGACGCGATCCAGGTAGTGGCTATCCAGAATATCGCAAGCTGCAGATGCCACGATTTCGCCCAGCTATAGGGAATAAACTTCCCTATGATAGGGATATAAAAACTACCCGGATGAACCGTATAATGCGCTAACAGCCCGCCGAACGACGTCTGCAGCAGGAACAGCAGAATCACAACCAGAAAATACTTAGCAGCCTTCAGCTGGCTCGACGTGAGCGGCATATCCAGCAACTTCTCCGCCAGAGGAATTCCCATGGGCTGGCCGAACCAGAGGCGATCGCGGTGCACCCAGAAAACAAACAAGCCCAGGGTGATAAAAAGAGAAACGATGCCGGCAATTGTCCAGATATAAGTTTCAGGGGTGGGAACGTTGCCCGCGCTGCGATCGGCAGGCCAGTTGTTTGTATAACTGTGTTCCGCACCGGGCCGGGCCGCGGAGGCCACCCACGCAGTCCAGAAGAAGAACCGGCTGATCTGCCTGCGCTCATCCTGCGTGGGTATCGTCTGAGGCAGGAATCCGTATTTCGGGTCCCCGTCGCGAAACGTGCGATCCCAGAATTCTTCGTTTTCGGCCAGAGCCGCAACCTGGGCAACCTCGAGCCGGAGAGTATCCGCGGCAGGCTCATAGCGATTTATTTTCAACTCCCGGCGCGTCCGGGTATCCACGATGTCGCGTTCTTCCGCTCCGAGTTCAGCATAGCTGCGGCTGTAGGCCGCGCTCGAATTATATTCACGGACTTTCTCCACAACTTTGTGCAGAGTTACAGCGGAAAACTCCATTCCGCGCTGAGAACCGTGACCCCAAACGCTGCCGTGATCCATCAGCCCATAGCGCTGGTATACAGCCTGTCCGGCGAAGATATCCGCCTTGGTGAATAGCACAGCCCCATTGGGGTCGGTCACACGATTCGGATATGGCGGCACTTCCCGATTCCCAATCAGACCACCCAGGAGAAGACCGCCCATTGCCACAACAAAACAAATAATCGCTGCTCTCTTCAGGATATTTGTCGACATGATTCAGTTCCTCTACTATCAGACAGGTCGCGAAAAAAACAGGATTACAAAAGTAACCGCTCTTTGGAAAACGCGCCGGAAATGCGGGCTAACCCGCTTCAAGACGGAATTCGGGGATGTCGAACCAGAAACTCGTCCCGGTAATGGAGTCGATTTCCGCCTGGACTATCGCTCTGTGCCCTTCTTCAATCTCGACGAAGCGCTCAAACAAAGCTCTGTCTTCGGGTGGGAGCTCTCTGACCATTTTCTGATAAAACTCGGAGGTTTCGATCTCGAGCGCGAGCGCGCGGCGCAGCAGGTTGAGTTCCTCTTCCGACGCCGGAAGCGCAACCCTGCCTCGAGAGTCTTTCAGCGCAGCTCCAATTTTTTCGGCAGGCGGTATCGTTGTGGCAAGCTTCTTCGGAGTGATTCGGCCGGCTGTCGCTAATTCATTCTGTTTTTCTTTAAGAAAGCGAACGTGGCTGGCTTCATCCTCGTTCAGCGTTTTGAAGACCTTCCTACCAATTGGATCCTGAGATCGGTTCATCGCGTCCAAATAGACCGCAATAACGCGACCTTCATATTGAAGAGCTGTTTGAATAGCTTCATCAATGGTCATTGTATCAGTCCTTTCATACAGGGAATAAATCTTGTATCGAATGTAGCACAGCAGCGCTGGAATATCAAAGCCGCGCCACCATGCGGGTATCGGTCGGATGATTCAAAAAAAATGTCTGCCGGCGTTAGATTCCATGTACGGCTTTGCCATAGATTGGATATTATACGGCGACTCGTCAAAAACAAAACCTATGAAACCGGATGTTGCAGCACAGGCGGATATTCTTCTTTCGCAGCGGAGACAGGCCACATGGCGCTAAAAATGCTGAGCAAGGATGGATTTTACGGTTGGGTCAATCTTGCGGTCATGTTTTTCTTCAACATCGCCGTCATGCTGATGATGATGGCGTTTGCGTTCTTCCTTCCGTACTGGGTTAAGGAATTCGGCTGGAGCCATGGATTGGCATCAGGCGCCCAGATGCTATCCATCATCCTGACCGGCATCGCTGCCCCCATGGTGGCAATTTTTATTATGAAGAAGGGCACCAGACTGGCAATCGTGACAGGCAACATTTTATGTGTCGCCGGCTTGCTGACGCTGGCATATCAGAGCCATATCTGGCAGCTGTATCTGGGATTCGGCGTTCTCCTCGGGTTAGGTATGAGCATCGGAGGAATGCTTGCCGGGATGACGGTGATCAATAACTGGTTTGTGATGAAAAGGCCCGCTGCTTTAAGCATATCGATGGCCTCCATGGGTTTCTCCGGAGTGATTGTTCAGCCATCCATGGCGGCAATGATTGATTCGATCGGGTGGAGGAACACTTACCTGGTCATGGCTGCCGTCGCGTTCCTATTTTGTGTGGTTGTTCCAGGATTGTTTCTCAGGGACAAGCCTGAAGACCTTGGTCAGGTCCCAGATGGACCTATTTCTACAAAACTCGGCAAAGTGAAATCGGAAGCTTTGCCGCATAAAAACGTTTACAAAACCCCCGTTGATTTCACAGCCAGGGAAGCCTTGCGAACTCGAACTTTGTGGCTGCTAGTGGCGTATGGCGCCCTGCAATTTTTTGTCATGCAGGGATTATTTAATCATCAGATTGCTTTTCTGTACGATCTAGGCATCTCTTCCAAAAACGCGGGCCGGATCGGAGGACTATTTGGGGCATTCATGGGTATCAGCCAACTTGGGTTCGGCTTCCTCGGGCTCCGTTTTAAAATGCACTCCCTGGCCGTTGTTTCGATGATACTGGGAATGGTTGGTTTTACCATCCTGCTTTTTGCCAAATCAGTGCCGCTAGTTCTCGCATACGCCGTCATCTACGGAATCAGTCAGGGAATGGGATCCATTGCCATGGGAAATATATTCCCCGATTATTTCGGCCGCACAGAATTTCCCAAGATTATGGGCTATACGATGCCTTTCAATACTTTTATCAGCAGTCTCGGAGCGCCAATTACGGGATACATCCGCGATATCAGCGGCAGCTACATACCCGCTTTTAAACTATTGCTGGCGTTGCTCGCGGTATCCTTCTTTTGCATACTCTTTGCAAAACCGCCCAAGCATCCTTCGCTAAAGGCAAGCACGGCAGCGACGCAATAGCAGATTTTCGGCAGCTTGCTGCCGCTTTTGAGTTCCGAGTGCAGAGTTTCCAGTTCCCAGCTAAAGATTGCCGGACACCTGGGAAATCAAAACTGGAAAGCGGGAACGTTGAAAAGCGGTAGCAATTTTCCGCACTCCGAAAGACCCTGCAATTCAGGAGTTTCCAGTCCTAATGTTTCCGCTGATTTGCTCCGATCAAGCAATCAGATTAAACAGAGGGTATGAATATGGCTATCCGGAACCAGGCTGCGCAGGATCGCAGGAATCTATCGCGGGTGATTGTGCTGGTTGACTGTCAATTCACGCATGAAGGAGTCACCCACAAAGCCGTCATGGTCGACCTCTCGCTCAAAGGCGCGTATTTTTCGGCTGAATTCTTGCCGCCGAAAGGTTCAATCATCACGGTTGCGCTGAACTCGCCGGTCACCCAAAAAAAGCTGGTCTTTGACGGAACGGTCCTGCGCGGAACTTGGGCGATGTCCGATCACGGCGAACGCGGCAGATTCGGAATTCGCTTTTCTTACGCGCCGGTAGACCTGATCGCCCTCCTGACCGGCAAGGCAATTTCATAGCACGCATCTGACTTAACTTTTAGCCAGCGCCGTAATTTCCGTTTGCACCTTTTTCAGGCTCAACCCGAGACGGCCGAAAACAACCATGCCGACGACCCAGAGAGGGATCGTGAGAATAAAAAACACGACAATGGAAAAACTGGTAGCCAGAGTCTTGTCGATTCCGAACAGCGTCAAACCCACAACGGTAAAGAACTGGTAGGTCCCTATATTGGAGGGCGCACCCGGAATTATTGTGCCTATATGGACAATCAGAAATACCGCAGCGCCGTGCCAGAACGAAAGCTTCAAGCCATACGCCTGCATGACAAACCAATAGGACAGGATCTGGCCGAGCAGCAGAAGCAAGGATATCCCAAAGCTGGAATAAAAAAACCGGGAACGGCCGATATCCCGGATCCCGCCGGCCATTTTTTCGAAGAGACCGGAGAACCATCGGACCGGACGCCAACGCCTCCATGCCGCTACAGGCCGCGCGGCTCCCTCCGCCTTTTTGCAAAATACCAGGTAGGCAAAAAGGGCGATCGTTGCCAGTGCTGTAAAGCCGAGGATTCCTTCCGCATTCACCAGATATTTGGGCAAGGGAACTGCAAACACAGTTATGCCGAATGCCAGCGCCAGCCAAATAGCATCGAAAAGCCTCTCAACCAGGATAGAAGGAATGACCACGGCAAAACGCACCGGGATCCAAAGGGACACTAAATATATGCGTAGGACCTCGCCCAAACGCATGGGCATCATTTCATTCACGAAAAGGCCCGCATAGATGGCCTCAGTCGCTCGAAATGTCGAGACGCGGCCGAGGGGATGCAGCAACAGGCTCCAACGCATCCCCTGGCAAACATAGCTAAGGATATCGAGAAAGACAGCCCCCGCCACCCACCACCAGTTGATAGAGGTCATCGAATGCGTCAAATCCCGGATCCGGATATCGTGAAAAATCCATATGAGGCACACTATAGCGATGGCATAGCCCGGGACGATTTTCCAGAATCGGGATGAGACCGATGTTTTGTCGGCAACAGAAGACTCGGAACTATTTTCTTGTGCGCCCATACCGGCGAATCCCCTGGTCGTTGCAGCATTTCAGACCGTCGTATGCCCGGCCAATACTATACACAGATAAAACTGCTATGCACGAATCTCCGAAACCTCGGATATTGCCCGGGCCACCCGCGGAAGATTCAGCGCATTGCGGTAAATCGTATAGCGCGGCTCCCAGATAGTCGCAAACTTGGCCTTGTAGTGCAGCAATCCCTGGTAGCTGAAAAGGAAATGAAGCTGCTGCATGAAGTAGTGCACGGCTCTCTCTTCTGCAGACGCTTCCTCGTGCTCCTGGAAACCGGCCATCGGCGCCATTCCGAGGCTAAATCGCTGATACCCTTCCTCTTTCTTGGCAAAGAAGAGTTTGATGAAGACATAATCCATGATGCCGGGCGGGGCGTCCGGCAAATGCCGCATCAAATCGATGGTAGCTTCTCCCTTGCAAAAGGAAGGGATGCTGTTCATGAAAGCCAGAATCCTTCCCGCCGGATCCACGGCAGCATATACGGGCGTGGAACGGATGTAGTCGGGTTCGAAGAGTCCCAGTGTGAACGTCCGTTCCCGCCTCCCGGGAATCTGAAGCCAGGCGTCGGACACCAACTGCAACTGCGACATGACTTCCGGAGAGACAGGCGGATCGTAGCGGGTAAAACGAATCCCTTGCTTCTCCAGCTGATTGACTGCGTGTCGAAGTTTTTTTGCCTCTTTCCCCTCAAGGTTAAAGTTGCGCAGATCGACGATGGCGTCATCTCCAATTTTGAGTTTGTGGAATCCGAGCTTTTTATAAATGGGCAGGAAATCGGGCAACGTCTGATGAAAAGCCACGCGCCAGTCGTTGTTCGCGCAGTACTCAACGAATTTTTGTATAACCGTTTCGATTTCCGCCTCGGGGCCAACAGGATCGCCCAGAGCTACGGCATAGCCGCCTCCTACCCGAAAGGCGATGAAGGATTGCTGGCTTTCAGAGAAGAAATAGGTTTTATCATGCCAGTATTTAAAAAAGTCCAGCGCAGACCGGCCGTAACGCCCGGTAATTTCCTCGGCCCGTTTGCGTTCAAGCGGCAACGTCCTGAGACGATATACGGCCGGCCGGAAAACAGCAAAGAGCGCATAGACTATCGCCATGGCCGTCGTGATATTGAGTGAATCCAGGAACCAGCGGGCATGGTGCGTTCGCGGAATAATTTGAGGGTCACGCATCAGCATCAGGGACGACAGGGTCTGTTTCACCGACTCGCCGATGGTGAAGTTGATGCCGAATTCGCGGGTGTCAAGAAACCAGAAACCCACGATGCCGTAGATAAAAGCTGCGACCAAGGCTACGCCCATGCGTATGAAGCCCCACCCAAGGGTTGGGATGCTGCTCTTCACCGTGAAGGTTTTCCGGCTAAACCAAAGCAGCACAATCAGGACGGCCGACAGGGTGGCCTCTTCATAGTCGAGGCCTTTGGTGAGATAGAAAATGATAGACAAAATCGAAAGCAAAAGCGTTATCTGGAATGCCCTTTTCTTTCTCTTGTATATGTTGATTGAAAGAACGACCAGGGTAAAACCGGTGAGCAGACTTAAGAAACGCGACAGATGAATGAACACCAGGGGAAAAATCTCGCGCAGTACGGCGCTGCGTTCCGGGAGTGCCGGACTCACAACAGAAAGGAGGTTGACCATTCCGCTGCATAAAACAGTCAATGCCAGAAGAATATTCCTGGCATTCCGCAATTCCATTTTTCTTTGGCTGCTCCAGATCACAGGGCAACTCCGGGAATATCCATGGATTCATTCAGCATCTGGTCCCTATATTAGCGGAATCGCCTGGCCCGGATAAAAGATTTTTAGTTAGAGAATCTTTCTGGACTAAAATGAGAGCCGTTGACGCCGGCACTGAAACAAGGAGACGGTCTAATGGGAAAAATAATCCCGTGCTTACTATTGTTGTTCCAGCTTCCATATCTTATGGCGAAAGAAGAATCTCTTACTTTCGAGCCCTTCGGCAAAATCACGCTTTACTATGAATCTTCTCAGCCGGCCCATGTGGCGTTGTTTGTCTCGGGCGATGGGGGGTGGAACCTGGGCGTAGTGGATATGGCCCGCGAACTTGCATCGCTCAATACTTTGGTTGTTGGCATTGACATCAACCTTTTTACGAAGCGGCTGGAAGCTTCAGGGGGGAAATGCCTTTATCCTGCCGCGGATTTCGAAGCCCTCAGCAAGTTTGTTCAAATGAAGTTGAACTATCCCAGATATCAGACGCCGGTTCTTATCGGATATTCCTCGGGCGCAACACTCATTTATGCCACCCTGGTACAGGCGCCGTCTAATACCTTCCTGGGAGGCATCAGTATGGGATTTTGTCCCGACCTCCCGATTACAAAACCGATGTGCCAGGGCAACGGCCTCCAGTGGAAGAGCGGCCCCAAAGGGAAAGGCTATAGCTTCCTTCCGGCGAAATCACTCGAAGTACCGTGGATTGCGCTCCAGGGGACAACCGACCAGGTCTGCGACCCAAAATCGACGGAGATTTTTGTCAAAAACGTTCCACAGGGAGACGTGGTGATTCTGCCAAAAGTGGGGCATGGATTCTCAGTCCCCAAAAACTGGATGCCGCAATTCCGGAAGGCGTTTTCCGATATCGTGGCACGGGAAGCGCTAGAGGAGTCTGCCCAAAGGACCGCCGCCGATGGAAAGCTTCCGTCTCTGGCAGACCTGCCCCTTGTTGAAGTGCCTGCAACCGGCGGAAATACTACACTGATGGGCATTATCATTACCGGCGACGGGGGATGGGGAGTAACAGACCGCGGTATCGCCAGAAGTCTGGCTGGCAAGGGGATACCGGTAGTAGGCCTGAATTCGCTGCATTACTTCTGGGCGCGCAAAACTCCGGAGCAGTCGGCCGCTGATCTGAATCGAATCCTGAAATATTACAGTGCTCTGTGGAAACGACCCGAAGTCGTGGTTATCGGCTACTCGTTCGGAGCCGATGTCCTGCCGTTTATGTTGAATCGCATTCCTGGAGAAACCCTGCAAAAAATAAAAGTCATTACGCTCCTGGGGCCGAGTTCGACAGCGGACTTCCAATTCCACTTAACGGATTGGTTCGCCTCAAGCATACGATCGACTTCCCTACCGGTTGGCCCGGAAATTGAAAAATTACGCGGCAAGAGAATGATTTGTTTTTATGGAACTGAAGACAGCGACCAACTCTGCGACCGGCTCGACCAGAATCTGGCTAAAGCCATCGCCATACCGGGCGGGCACCGCTTCGGAAAGGGCTATCAACCGATCGTCGACGCTATTCTTCAGGAAACGCAATAGCTGTTCAAAGGTGAAAACAAAGGAGCGTTGAAGATGGAATACAAAGAAGTCGTTGTCGCACAGGTTCGTGAATTACCGGATGGAACGATGAAACAGATTGCGGTCGAAGGCGGAGAAATCCTTCTGACCAGCGTCAAAGGCGAAATCTCCGCATTGGGAGCGTTCTGCACGCACTATAACGCCCGCCTGGAAAACGGCATCCTGAGCGGCGACACAATCGTATGCCCCTCGCACCATGCCTGTTTCTGCGCCAAATCGGGAGATTTGAAGGAACCGCCCGCGCTCAATGCACTGCCGAAATTCGAGGTCGTAGTTCGGGGAGAAGACGTTATCGTCAGGCTCCCGGAGAAGATAGGCAAAATGCGGATTCCCGACATGGCATCGTCCGATCCGGCGCGCGATGCGCGGACGTTTGTCATTGTAGGGGCAGGCGCCGCGGGAAACGCAGCCGCACAATCTCTCCGGCAGAACGGATTCCAGGGAAGAATCCTGATGATTTCCCGTGAGACGGATCTTCCCTACGACCGGCCGAATCTGGACAAAGATTATCTTAACGGAGACGCCAAAGACGAATGGATGCCGCTGCGATCGGAGAAGTTTTTCCAGAACCGGGGGATAGAGATGATGCTCGGGAAAAATGTAACCGCCGTAGATGTGCGCTCTAAAACCCTCACGTTCGAAACAGGCGAAAGCCTCCGATACGACAGGCTTTTGCTGGCAACCGGGAGCGTCGCACGGAATCTGAATGTCCCCGGAGAGACACTGGCTAATATTTTCACGCTCCGGAGCTTCGCCGATTCAAGAGCGCTTGTACAAGCCTGCGCGAAGGCTGCGCGCGCAGTGATCGTCGGAGCAAGCTTTATCGGGCTCGAATCGGCATCCAGCCTGAGAAGACGCGGGCTTCCCGTAACCGTAATTGCACCGGAAGCGGTGCCATTTGCCCGCGTTTTCGGCGCGGAAATCGGGACCATGCTTCGGCAGGCCCATGAAGAGAACGGCGTGACATTTCATCTCGGAACGGCTGTGGAACGATTTGAGGGGGAGGAAACCGTAAAAACCGTCGTGCTGAAAAACGGCATCCGGATAGATGCGGATTTGGTGCTGATCGGAATTGGCGTGACGCCGGATACCGGGCACCTGCAAGATATGCCCAAAGAAACCGATGGCCGCATCAGGACGGATGCCTGTTTCCGTGCTGCCGAAGATGTATATGCGGCGGGAGATATCGCGCTATTTCCCGATTGGCGCTTTGGCGAATATATTCGGATTGAGCACTGGAGAACGGCGGAACAACAGGGACGCGACGCTGCCTTAAATATGGCAGAAATATCCACCTGAATAGGAATGTTCCGTTCTTCTGGACCAAGCAGGCGAATTTGAGCATTCGCTATGTGGGGCACGCGCAAAATTGGGATGAAATTATCTTTGACGGAGACGTTGCATCCAGGAATTTTATCGCGTTTTACATCCGCAATAACGAAGTGCTTGCCGCTGCCGGGTGCAAGCGCGATAAGCAGATGGCAGCGATTCTGAAGCTCATGCACATGAAACGGATGCCGGTGGCTTCGGAAATTCGAGGGAACTCCCTCGATTTCGTCAGGCTAGCAAATCCCTCATAGGAAAAGCAGCGGCTACCTTCCGCCTAGTTTAATGGCCATTTGGATGTAAGGCCGGTGGAATCTATTGAAGCCAGCCACTCCATGCTCGACATTCCTCGGTATATAGACGGCCGATGTTTTGTTCAAAGTATGCTTTTCATTGCCGAGGAAACCGATGACTTCAGCGCCCAGATCCTCAGGATCGGCAGGATTGGTGCCGATATTGAGGATCATCTCATCATAGTCGTGGGCATGACTCATAGGCTTGGTGGGATCTATTTCCAGCTTTTGCGTGATCCAGTTAAACATGACATCAATATTGGATCCGGAAACGAGCTCATTGCTCATGAGTGTCAGCGATGGGAACGGAGCATCCGGGGCACTCTTTTTGGGGATGTAAACCACATATTTGTCATATTTGGATTCATCCATTGCAGATTCCTCCTTATCGACAATTGAATCGATGGCTCGGCGGCTCTTGAGAAATCGATGAGCGCCTTCGAGGCTTGGATCCTGACTCAAAGGCTCCAAGCCTGGAAGACTCAAAGAAGCGGGTATCAGGAGATCAGGTGCGCTGGGCAACTTTCCCTTTGCCGATGATGCCCTCGGTGATTCCCTGTCGCAGTTTGGATATGTCCTTCTTGGAGTAGGGGTGCCGGTCGCTGTGCTTTGGATGCGCCGATTGGTCGGCCCCTTTCGCCATTTTGTATCTGCCCTGGAACAGGACATGCATCCACTGAACAGGCTTATCCACTTTCAGCGTGGTTATCGGGCAATGAATGACACCCTTGGGGATATAAATGATGGTGGTCTTGTTGACGATATGGCGTTCCTGCTCTGCGCCCATCATGATTTCGATTTCAGCGCCGAATTCGAAGTAGTTATGGGGATTCCCGCCAAAGATGAAAAAGAGCTCATCCACTTCGTGCGCGTGAGGCTTATGAATCATGACGCCGGGCTTGCTGAGGCAAAGCAGCTGCATTTCGATGGGGAAACCGCGGAACGGGGCTCCGGCACATCCCGGTTCTCCGCAGGCGTGAAGCATTGGCCCGATTTCTATCGGCTCCGTCATGAAATATTTTCCATATTTCGATTTTGAAGTCGCCATGGCACTCTCTCCTTCATAAAAATTTGTATTCAACAACCATTGGGATAGCCCCCTGTAGCAAATCCAGCCGTCAGGTCGGAATGATTACAGTAGA
The DNA here is from genome assembly GCA_963761825.1 of uncultured Acidobacteriota bacterium. Taxonomy (GTDB): domain Bacteria; phylum Acidobacteriota; class UBA6911; order UBA6911; family UBA6911; genus UBA6911. The sequence goes on along the minus strand of CAVXIH010000013.1, from coordinate 265,016 downwards.
GTATGGCGGCCAATATAACATAAGGCTGAACCAAAGAAATTTAAATAACCTGCCGGCTTTTGACGGGTCGAATAAGGGAGGCAAAAAACAGCCCCGCCAGGCAGGCCGCAGCGCAGAGCAGCAGCGCGATATGGTAGGATGCCGTTAAATCGAAAATGTAGCCGGCGAGCAGCGGTCCCACGGCGGCTCCAAAAGTATTGCCCAATCCGACACAGCCGAAGATCAATCCATGCGATTTTAGGCCAAACAGCGAAGCCGTTATCGGGGACATGGACGTTCCGATCCCTCCCTGGGCGATGCCTATCAAGACAGCCAATACAAAGAAAGCCCAATGCGCATGAACAAACGATATAAAGAGAAACGCGCCGCAGGATAATACAAAGCATAAAATAAAAATCGGGCTTGTTTCCGGTCTTATCGGCAAGGGTTCCCAACAGGATCCGGCCCGCAATCAGCAGGGCTCCGGTTGTGGCCAGGATATGAGCCGCTGCAGTGGGAGTCATTCCCGAGTTGATGGCGTCGGGCACTATATGTACGGTATACGACATGGCAAAAACACCGAACCAGAACGCCATGAGAAAAATCGTCCAGAACTGGGGGAGTCGCAGCGCTTCTCGGAAAGCATGGCCGGTTGCGTTATGCAACTCTCTGCCGGGCGGATTTCTCGACTCACCGTAGGGCACCACTCCAATTTCCGCCGGGTCTCGCTTCATAAATTGTGCCGCTGCCAGTACGGATATCAGTACGAAAACACCCATGATTACAAACGACGCTCTCCAGCCGTAGGCGCCTATCAAGTGAGAGGTTGAAGTGGGAATAATCAGCATCCCCGCTCCCGCTCCGCTCGAAACCAGGCCGGTCATCAGATTTCTTCGCGCATTAAACCAGCGAGCCGTCATAGAAACCAGAGGCACAAACATGGCGCCCATTCCGACGCCGACGATGACTCCATAAAACAGATAGAGTTGCCATAGCGTGTGCGTCAGCGGCATCAGGCAATAGCCGACAACAACCAGGATGGTTGAGACGGAAACGACTTTGCGCGGACCAAACCGGTCCGCCAATCCGCCGGAGATCAGCGAAAACACGCCTTCCAGAAAGAAAGAGATGGAATAGGCCGCCGAAGTCGTCGCAGCGCTGAAACCCAGTTCCTGCGCCATGGGCTTGAAAAAAACGCCATAGGCAAAGCGCACGCCATAGCTTGAAAAAAGGACAACAAAAGCCGCTACGGCAATGACAAATCCATAGAAAAGTGGGCGGGCTTGGGATGGCTCAGCGGTGATTTTCGGCGCGCTGTTGGTCAAAATGAATCAGACATCCTCTGGCAATATTCCCGGTTCTTGAACAAAACGAGCGGCATTATAGCATGAATGGGCTTGTGCGCTATGCCGATGACGGAATAAACAGATATCGGCATCGAAAACGCCCGCGCGCGGGCAATACCGACAGAGGATGGCATTAGAAGGAGCGTTTCGTTATGGCTTGAACGCTTCGACGACGGCGTCCATGTGCTCGCCCTGCTTTAAAAGTTTGATTCTCTCGAATCCAGCCTGAGCGAGCCCCCCCTCGATTTCTTCATAGGTATAAGTTCCGCCGCCCGAAGTTCCGACGAGCATATTGATAGCGAAGACGGCGCCATTCCTGGGCCAAGTCCTGTCCGGGCTCATTACGTGATCGCGGACGAGTATCCGTCCTCCAGGCTTCAGGGAGCGAAACACTTTTCGGTATAGCTCAAGGTTTTCTTCCAGGCTGTTTGAGTGAATGATTGCCGAGATTAGCGCAAGATCGTGACCTTCGGGAAACTCCTGCAGATAAAAACTCCCCGCTATCAGAGTGGCTCGATCGAGCAGCCCTTCGTGCTTCAAACGCTCGCGTGCCATTTCAATAACTTCGGGAAGGTCGAACAGCGTCGCCCGCATCCCTGGGACTGCCTGAAGAAAAGCGATCGTGTAGGTGCCGGAGCCGCCCCCCACATCCAGCAGAGATTGTGCTGCGCCGGGATCAACGGCCGCAACAATTCTCTTTGCCATGGGAGCGCCGATGGAATGCATGGCGCCGATGAAAGCTCGAAGTTCCTCGGAATCCCGGGAAAAATCGAATTCATCGTCTGCCACGCCGCCGCCTTTGGCAATATCCGTCAGGCGGGACCAGCGCCTCCACAGGGAGGCCATATGAAGGACCATGGGGAGGATCGTTTGAGGCGATTTCTCGGAGAGCATACGGGAGATGTCACCTTCGCATTGATATGTCTGCCCCTGTTTGACTAGAAGCCCCATAGCCGCCAGTGCGTCCAACAGTGCGGCTAGCGCACGAACATCGCCAGAAATTCTGGTTGCGATTTCGCCTGCAGACAATGGAGTCTGATCCAGGACAGTGAAAAGATTCAACTCCGCCGCCGAAAGAAAGATCCTGCACTCCATAAAGCCCTGAGCTAACTTCAAAATTGTTTCCGGACTGTTTTCGCTCGCCATGTGTTCCTCCATATAAATCTCATTCTAAAGCATTCGGAACCCTGTTTCCAAAACCCAAAAGAAAAGCAACTCAGCCGATCACCGGACCAATCCCTAGACACCCACTTCTTTATCAGGCACCAGGAAACCAAGGAGACCCTGGACACCCACTTATTTATAAATATTTTTTGGCTCATTCCATGAGTTCGCCATTAGTTATATGAAACGAGGTGAACCATGGCTCTCCCGCGCAGCAAATATGTCAAGGAAGGAAAAGAAGGCGTCTATCACTGCTTCAGCCGGTGCGTCCGCCGGGCGTTTCTTTGCGGCTACGACCCCCTCACACAACGCGACTTCTCCCACCGCAAAACATGGCTGGTCGACAGGTTGCGGCATCTCGCCGCTATTTTCGCTATCGAAGTCTGCGCTTACGCCATCATGGAGACTCACTACCACTCTATTCTGCGCACGCGCCCCGACATTGTCGCTACCTGGTCCGATTGGGACGTGGCAATCCGCTGGCTGACCCTCTTCCCTCTCAAGGATGCCGCCGTGCCCCCTACCGACGCGCAAATCCGCGCCCTGGCTGATTGCCCGGAACGTATCGCCCAACTGCGTAAACGTTTGTGCAGCCTGAGCTGGTTCATGGGCCGGCTGAACGAATTCATCGCCCGCGCTGCAAACAAAGAAGATAGCGTCAAGGGCCGGTTCTGGGAATCGCGCTTCAAATGCCAGAACCTGCTCGACGATGCGGCCATCGCCGCTTGCATGGTTTATGTCGATCTGAATCCTATCCGTGCCGCTCTCGCAGCCACTCCTGAAGAAAGCAACTTCACCAGCATCCAGCAACGAATCCGCGCATGGCATAAGCGAAATGATGGCCGCAGGCTCCGTTCCCGGTGAGCCCAATCAAAACTGTCCGTCTGGCTCTTTCAGCCAAGACCTGCAGACACTGGAAGATAGGGCCGACAGTTCCAACACGATCCCCGAATGCCTTCCTTTCAATTCCCTTGGTGCCCCTTCCTCTTGCTGGCTGTGTCCTATCCAATCGGATTCCCAACGCCGCGGCATCCTCCCGATGACGACAACCGAGTATTTCGATCTGGTGGATACATCAGGGCGCATACTGCGGTCCGATAAGCGCGGAGCCATCGATGCCGGTCTTGCCCCGATCCTCCTGCGGATCGGGGCCAATCCCGAAGCGTGGATTGACACCGTTTCCCTCTTCCCATCCAAATTCCGCCTCGCAGCCGGTCTGGTTTCCAGTCTGCGCAGTTTTGCAGATCAGCTCGGCCAACGCTGGCTTACCGGCGTTGCCGCGGCTCGAGCCTCCTTTGCAGTCTCGCCACCGCAATCGGCCTGAGCCCTATCCCTCCATCAGTCCTTCCTCTGCAGATCCCGCGAGATCTACTGATCCCATCGATCGTTTCCTGCATCATTTGACTATCTCCATGCCGGAGACTGAGCTAAAGTCCGCCACTCTGTCGATTTGTCTTATTCACTGGGCGCATCCGTTTCCTCTATCCCTTATAGCCCTTCCTTGAAGAGATCCGGATTCAGTGAACAAAAATCACATATAGAAATAGTGGGTGTCCAAATTTCCTTCTATGTAAATAGTGGGTGTCCACGCTTTCATTCCTTCCTCGCAGAAATCCGGATTTAGTTAACAAAAATAAATATAGAAATAGTGGGTGTCCATGAACACATATTTTCTCAAACTTTGTTTGACTGGAAGTACTGGGGCTAATCGGGGATAAAAATGCAAAACCTTGCGCCGGCGACTTATACACGGATCAATCATAGGCTATAATGTGCCCTCCTTCGGCATAGATTTGGCTGATGACTTGGACGAAAAAGCTAGTTGAAGAGGGAAACACGATGGCTGAAAAGATGTTGATTATCGATGACGACGAAATTGTTCTGAAATCTTGTCGGAGAATATTTGAAACTGAAGGTTTTGAAGTTACTACCACCGCAAATCCTCAGGAGGGTCTCACGCTTGTCACGGAAAAAGCGTTCGATATCATCCTCGTGGATTGGATGATGCCGGGCTTTGATGGAATGGACGTTGTCGAGGAGATCGACAAACGATCGCCGAATTCCGCCATGGTCATGATCAGCGGGAATCCCTCTGTAGGCCGGGCGACCGAAGCCATGAAGCGCGGTGCCATGGATTACCTTCCTAAGCCCTTTAAGCCCCAGGAAATTATCGAAGTCGTCAAGAAAGCCGTGAGACGAAAGGTGACGGAAGAGAAAAAGGCCGTCGGACGCTTCGAAAAAATGATGAAATCCTGGCAGTTCCCGGTACCTACCCTTGAAGATAAAGCGCCAAAGAACATCGCCGAGACCGTCGCCCAGACCGTCGGTGTTGCGAAAGCAACCTCTCCCTGGCTTTCGGTGCTCGTCCTCGGAATCCTGGGCGGGGCCTACATTGGCTTCGGAGGCTTCCTATCCACAACGGTCACTTTTGACACGGCCGCAAAACTTGGCACCGGCTTGACGAAATTGATCAGCGGCGCGGCCTTCAGTGTCGGCCTGATGCTTGTCGTGATCGCCGGAGCCGAACTCTTCACCGGTAACAACCTTATGGTTTCAAGCGTCATGTTGAAGGAAATTTCCTTCGGAATGATGATGAAACGATGGGGACTCGTTTTTATCGCGAATTTTATCGGCTCTCTTCTCGTCATGACCCTGTTCTTTTATTCAGGATTATGGAAAACCGGCGACGGAGCACTGGGAGTAGCGGCAGTCAAGATCGCATATAGCAAAGTTCATCTCACGTTCAGCGAAGCTCTCTGGCGCGGCATCGGCTGCAACTGGCTCGTGTGCCTGGCGGTCTGGATGGCTCTCGCAGCCCGCCAGACGATCGGCAAGATTTTCGCCATATTCTTCCCTGTCATGGCCTTTGTAGCCCTTGGATTCGAGCACTGCATCGCCAACATGTACTTTATCCCCACGGGCATCCTGTTTGTGCAGAAACTGCCTCTTCCGGCAATTACCGGAATTGATCCGGGCATGATCAACTGGGTGAATTTCCTGTGGAAGAACCTTCTGCCGGTCACCATCGGCAACATCATCGGCGGATCGGTCTTCGTGGGCATGAGCTATTGGGGCGCGTATCTGCGGCCGGCAAGAATTCCAAAGCCCTGACAGCACCTCAAGGTCGCTATAGGGATCAGGAATCGGCTTTTGCATTATCCTAAATAAAATTCAACGGCCGCTCGCAATTATGATCCCGATAGCGATTCCGAATCCCTGCGATGGAAGTGAGCATTGCCGTAGGCCGTTCTATGCGCTACGATTCTGCTCCTGAAGGGATTCATATGGGCGTTCCAATTTCGCAAATGTGGGCCGTAGCTTCCTACATCCTCCGGCAAAAAGCCTCAGGGAAAAAGCGCTACCCGCTGGTGCTTATGCTGGAACCCCTGTTTCGCTGCAACCTGGCGTGTTCCGGATGCGGCAAGATCCAGTATCCGGCCGAAATTCTACGGAAGCATTTATCGCCCCGAACAGTGTTTTAAAGCCGCCGAAGAATGCGGCGCTCCGATGGTCAGCATCCCCGGCGGCGAACCGCTACTGCATCCGCAAGCGGCGGAAATAGTGGAAGGATTGATCGCCCGCGGCAAATACGTCTACCTCTGCACCAACGCCCTGATACTCCAGGAAAAACTCGACTGCTTCAAGCCCAGCAAATTTTTCACGATCAACGTTCATCTCGACGGGCAGAAACATTTCCACGATCGATCCGTGGGCCGCGAAGGCGTATACGCTATCGCCGTCAGCGCTATCAAAGAAGCTGTAAAGCGCGGCTTTCGAGTGACGACCAACACGACGCTGTTCAATGATGCCGATGCGCAGAGCGTGCGCGCTTTCTTCGATGAAATGATGGCGCTGGGCGTCGAAGGGATGACCCTCTCTCCCGGATACTGCTATGAAAAGGCTCCGGACCAGCAGCATTTTCTCGACAGGTCCCAGACAACTAAATTATTCACCGCGATCCTGAGCAATCGCAAAAGGGCGTGGAAATTCAACCAGAGCCCTCTGTTCCTGGAATACCTGATGGGGTTGCGCACATATCCGTGCACGCCGTGGGGCATGCCCGGCTACAGTCTGTTTGGCTGGCAGAAACCATGTTACCTGCTTCAGGACGGATATTTCGAAACGTTCGCCGAGCTTCTGGAAAAAACCGACTGGGACCGGTATGGAACGGAGTCCGGCAATCCGCGCTGCGCGAACTGCATGGTTCACAGCGGGTACGAAGCCAGTGCCGTCAACGACACGTTCGGATCGATCAGAAGCTTCTGCAATACAGTCCGCGCATACCTTCAAATGATTCCAGATTCCAGATTCCGGATTCCGGATTAAAAGCAGCATCCGGTTCAAAGGCTGCATCGTTTCAGAGTCAAGCTCGATGATTTCGAGAATAGCTCCACCGAAGGAGTATTGTCAATCTCGAATCTCGGAATCCGGAATTTGGAATCTATTCCATCTGATATAGCGTGATATAGGACGGCGCTTGCTTCGACCGGTAGAGGCGTTGCGTGGCTTTTCTGAAATCGAAATTTTCGGCGCGGTAAATATCCAGGAACTGCTGCGGATTGCGATCGATTAAAGGGAACCACGTACTCTGTATTTGAACCATGATCCGGTGTCCCTTACGAAAGGTATGGAAGATGTCGGGCATCTGATATTCAATCTTCGCGACTTCTCCGGGGATAAAAGGTTCCGGATGCGTAAAACTATTTCGGTATTTTCCGCGGAAGGCCTCTCCCCTTACCAGCTGCTGAAACCCTCCCATCAGGATGTTCTCCCTCCTGACCATCGGGTTCTGAGTGTAGGCAGGATACACATCGATGAGTTTCACTATGAAATCGGAATCGGTACCCGAAGTGGAAACGTACAGCCGAGGGGCAACCGGTCCCGCGATCGTGAGGTCACGTTTAAGCTCTTCCGTCGCGTAGGTCAACACATCGGGACGACGGGACGCGAACCGCTGGTCATCTACCATGTGTTCCCGTGTCATCCCGGTACTTATATCGGTGGTATAGGGGACGGGCTTTGCCGGGTCGCTGATATATTCGTCGAATTGCGAGGCGGTATCATCCGGCTCCGGAATCCACGAGAGCTTTTCATTTGCCTGGAAATACAGGTTCCTTGGCCGGGCATCCGCGGGCGGCCATTGATCTTTTTTTTGCCACTCATTATTTCCGGTCGTAAACACATAGGCCTCCGGCAGATTCAAACTATCGGTGCCTTTAAGGAAATGCATAAAGAAAGGATATTCGATATTTTTGCGATAATAAACGGACGTTTCGCTGCCGAACTCAAGATTTCCGAAGGCGTCGCCGCCTGACCGAGCCCAGGAGCCGTGATACCAGGGACCCATCACAAGGATGTTGTAAGCGCCGGGACTCGACGCTTCCACCGCTTTGTAAACCTGCAGCGTTCCGAAAAGATCTTCGGCGTCAAACCATCCGCCGACGGTCATCACTGCGGGTTTGATGTTTCTGAGGTGCGGCCGGAGATTCCTCGTCTGCCAGAAATCATCGTAGTCGCCGTGCTGCAGAATCTCATTCCAGAATGGAACTTTGTTTTTAAAATATTTCTTGTTGACCTCCGACAACGCGCCCATCTTGAGGAAAAAGTCATACCCGTCGGACGTTGGGAATACAAAAGCAGAATGGAATTGAGTGGTCGGATTTGGCCGCGGATACCCGAAGCTCGAGAGAAATCCGAAAGCGTGCGCAAGATAAAACGCGCCGTTGTGGTGGAAGTCGTCCCCCACGAACCAATCCGCAATCGGCGCCTGCGGAGACACAGCCTTCAGCGCAGGATGCGCATCAATCATACCGGCAGCCGCATAGAATCCGGGATAGGAGATCCCCCACATCCCCACTTTGCCGTTGTTGTTCGGGATATTCTTGACCAGCCAGTCGATCGTGTCGTAGGCATCGGTCGATTCATCAATATCCTTGGGCCCTTTCTTGTCGGGATTGTGGGGAGTCATGTTAATGAACTCCCCTTCGGACATCATCGCGCCCCGCACATCCTGATAGGCAAAAATGAAGCCTTCTTCGGCCAGCTCATCCGATGGGCCTATTGAGAAAGGAAACTGATCTTCACCATAGGGAGCGACGCTGTAAGGCGTTCGATTCAGCATAATGGGATACGTGCGTGAAGTGTCTCTGGGTCTGTATACTGCGGTAAAAAGTTTTTTCCCGTCACGCATGCGAATCCGGAACTCCTGCTTGGCATAATGCACTCGAACACTGTCCGCTTGCTGAGCCCATAGCAAACTCAGCAGGGCAAGAAAAAGCAAACAGGCGATCCCGCATCTGCGCATCATCGAATTCATAGCCATCAGGCTAAACCGACCGGCGCTTGGCTGCAAGATTTATCCGTGTGAATCCGTGGAGATCCGTGTTTAAATGTTTCCCATCATGAACCCACAGAATGACTCACAAGAAAGTCCCGCTTACTCCGCGCTCAAGGAAATGTTCCAGGGAGGCAGGCCGCTGATTTTTATCTGCACGCCTGAAGAGGGGCGAGTACGACAACTCCTACAGGAAGTAGCGGATACGCTTTTTGCGGGCCAGATGCCCGTCTGGAGCTGGTCCTTGACTTCCGGACTTCGGCATCCCGATGGACGCCCTGCAGAAAAACTCAGTCCTCAAGCCATGCTGGAATTCATCGCCGAGCACAGGGAGCGGGGAATATTCCAGCTCAAGGATTTTCATCCGTTCGTGTGCGACGATCCGGCAATCCGGAGACGCTTGCGTGACCTTTATGAACTCTGCCTTGATTCCGGCAAGTATCTCGTTATCACATCTCCGCTGCGCGTCATCCCGGAAGAACTGAGCCGGCAAATCGCGCTGGTCGAACTGCAGACTCCCAACTTTGGCGAATTGGCCGGTTTCCTGCGTCGCGAGACGGAAGCGATTGCCTGCCAGGATTCGATTGTAGACAGGAGCGAGCCGACACTATTCGCCATGGCGCGCGCGCTGCAGGGATTAACTCTGGACGAAGCCCGCCACGCGCTGCGCCGCGCACTTGCCGTCAACGGTTCGCTGGACGCGAACTCCCTGCCGTGCCTGGTCGACGAAAAAAAGCTGATCGTAAACCGGACTGGCCTCATCCAGTACATCGCGGATGCCACGCAGCTCAAGCATGTCGGAGGGCTCGAATATCTGAAAGCGTGGCTGGTCGAGCGGCGAAAACTGTTTATGGAGCGCGACAGCCTGAGTTCCGAGATTGTCCCCAAAGGCGTGTTGGTCATGGGCGTATCCGGGTGCGGCAAAAGCCTCTCGGTGAAAGCAATCGCTTCGTGCTTCGGGCTTCCGCTCTACCGTATCGAAATGAGCGAAGTGTTTTCCGGGCGTCACGGGAATCCGGACGCCGCGTTTGTGCAGGCGTGCCGCACCGTCGAATCGGTTGCGCCGGCTGTCGTCTGGTTTGACGAAATCGAAATGGGGCTGACGACGCAAAGCAGCGAAAGCGGCACGAGCCTCGGGCGCATCTTCGCTTTTTTCCTGACCTGGATGCAGGAGAAGGCGCGGGGACTCTTTGTCGCGGCTACCGCCAATCGCATCGACCTGCTTCCGGCAGAAATGATCCGCAAAGGCCGTTTCGACGAAGTGTTTTTTATCGATCTCCCCACTGAAGAGGAACGGCAGGAAGTCTTTCGAATTCACCTGGAAAAACGTGGAATCAACCCGGAAGAACTCCAACTCCACCGGCTGAAGAGAATCACGCAGGGATGGACCGGGGCCGAGATCGAGCAGTGCGTAGTCTCCTCACTGACCCAAATCCGGCTGCAGAACAAAGCGCTCAGTTTCGAGGATCTGCATCAAGCCGCACTCAGTGTCATTCCGCTTTCGAAGACCATGCGCGAACAGGTGGATCACATACGCTCATGGGCATACGACCGCGCCGTCCGCGCCTCACCCCGAGAAGCGAAAACTTAGGAGTCAGGAGTCAGAATTCAGGAGTCAGGAGTCAGAATCTAATAGGCGGGTTGTCTTCTGTCTTCTGTCTTCTGTCTTCTGTCTTCTGACTCCTGGATTCTGGTGCCTGATCTATTCCGGCAAACGGATGATGTGGGCACCGTGCCTGCCGGCCATATCCAGCAGGTCTTCCCGGCAGGTAAACAGGATTAGCTGGCGGCGTGCCGCTTCCACCGTCAGGATCTCGAATGCTTCGCCCAGCCGTATCCGGTCATACGCAGCGAAAGGCTCATCCAGCAGGCTCGGACAGGGTTCCTCTTCGTTCGATACCAAATCCAGGATGTCCGAAGCGCATCGAGAAGTAGAGCTGATCCTGGGTACCGCGGCTCAGGTTTTCCGTCAGTCGGAGTTCGCCCGAATTCACTTCCCTCAGCCACACCTGAAAATCGGGATCAACCTTTACTTCCTCGTACCGTCGCCGGCTAAGCCGCAAAAAACGCTGCTCCACGGCCGCATTCAACTGCGGCGCCAAGACCTCCTGCTGTTGTCTTGACAATTTTTCGATCGTCTCGAGCGCGACGCCGAGCGCGATGCGGTTGGTGTCCAATTCCGAGAAATTCTGTTCGGCCAGCACAAGATCCTCCTCGATTTCTGAAGAAGATCTATAGCTCTGGAAAGCCTGGGCGATGCGTTCGACGGCGCGCGCATATTCTTCGCGGGCCTTGGAAAGCTTGGCGGATAATTGCTTCTCCTTTTCCTCTGCTTCCGCCGCAGTCGGCCGGTAGGGCAGGAACGGCGCAAAATCCTCGGCGGCATCCGCCGGGCTGGATCCATCCATTTCCAGGGGGCTCGAGGAATCGTGAACCTGCACCAATTCCTCGAGCTGCTCTCTCCATTGCAGCAGGGTCAGATTGCCGGCCAATCTTTGGAATTCCCGTTTGCGCGATGCTTCTTTTTCGAGCAGATCGAGCAGTCTTCGCTTTTTGGCGCACTCTTCGCGAAACTTTTCCGGCGTATCGACCTGTGCCTCATCCAGCAGCCACTGAATACGCGCGCATTTCAAGTCGTACTCATCCGCTAACTCCGCTTCCCTCGATCTCAGAGACTCGTCCTTCTGAACACAATGGCTGTAATTGGCATCCAGCTCCCGGAACCGGCGCAGATTCGCTCTCAAAGCATCGATTTGAAATTTCAGGCTGCCTGGCGAGCAGGAAAGACCCGCCTTGGCCAGGCCATCTTTCAAAAGCTGGTACAGCTCCGCGGACTGATCTTCCAGCCTGTGACGCTGGCTTTCGGATTCGGCGAGGCGCGCCTGGAGGTCGGCAAGTTTCTGGCGGTCCTGTTCCGACTGCTTGGCGGCGGCGAGGAAGTCATCGACTTTATTAAATCCCGAATCGGCCATCACTGCGTTGAACTGCCCGCGCTTCTTCCCTCCTTCGCTCCGGATGTTGCTCAGTTTCCGCTCGAGATCGACTCAGCAACTTCTTCGAATTCGCCCCGGCTTTCGCGGATTTTATGGCGGCAACCAGCAGGATGCCGGCAACCGCTGCGAAGCCAATGCCAAGACCCAACGCCAGATTTTGAGATAAGAAGTCAAAACCGGAAATAAACCTGAGGGACACCGATGCCGCCGCGAATATCACCATCCCTGCCGCCAGGATTCTCCGGTACACCGTTGCCCGGCTCGCAGCCGAATGGCTTGATTTCTCGCGCGCGATGTTTTCCTCTAGCAGCGCGCAATTCTGCGAAGCGATTTGTTCATCCTCGGCAGCTTCGCGGGCCATGCGCTGCCAATCGGCTTCCGGATCCGTCAATGCCGGGCTGAGCTCATCCAAACGCTTCTCCAGCGCTTCCACTTCGCTTTGCAGGCGGGTTCCCATCTTCTGCAGACCGTCTTTCTGCAGCGAGATGCCGAGATAGCTGACAAACCACTCCGTTATCTGTTCCGCCTCAGAACTTGTCGCAAACGAAGCGTATGCTGCAAGCTCCCGTCTTTCCGACTCGGCCCGCGACAACCGGTTCAGCGCAGCCTCCTTTTCAGTGCGAATCTCGCCCAGGTGCTTAGCCACGCTATCGCGCGCTCCCACAAGTTGGTTGAGTTCCTCCAGGCTGTCTGATGGAAAATCCGCACGGGCTCCTAAAGACTCAATTTCAATTCTCAGAGAGCTCAGGTCGCTGTCCATTTCCTCCAGCGAGCGGACTTTCGCCGCCGATTCCCGCTTGCGCGCCGAAAGCAGCTCTGCCTGGCTTATTGCCAGCCCTTTTTCCAGTTTAGAAATCTCGCCGGCAATCCGGTTGCGATCCTCGATCCAGCTTTGAAACTGAGACCGCCGTTCTTCCAGGGCTTTCCGTTCAGCCTGCAAAACCTCGACCAGGTCCTGCGCCTGTTTGTAAGGTTTTGTCGGCGCCCGCTCTGATCCGATGGAATCCTGCTTCTCCTGAAGTTTGGACAGGCTCCGCCGGACGGACAGTTCCTCGTCTCCTGATTGGGCCAGGTTTGCGATGCGGTCGCGAATGGTCTCGCGGCCATAGATTTCCGCAACCTTGTTTTCGCGAATCACTCCCACGGATTCGAAAAGCTCCTTGGGCATGCCCAGGTGAAGCTGTGCAAAGAGCACTTCACCGTTGCGCTGCTGATCGTATTGGCTGGTGATGTCTTCCCCGGCAGAGGATCGGATTTCGATGCGCGTCTCTTCCTTGCCGAAGGAGCGGTGAATTTCCATTTCGCGACCATCAGCGAGGCGGCACCAGAGAACACCTCCATATTCCGGGCCATGCCAAGGCTTGTACTGTTCCACCCAGGACTCCAGCCGCCTCTGCACTCTCAGATCCGAACGCAGCTGTCCGTACAGCAGGCCAACGAGAAAACGCTGGAGCGTGGATTTCCCTCCTTCGTTCTCGGCAAAGACCAGGTTCAGCCCACGCCGAAAATCGAGCGCAAGGTCTCGGAGTTTGCCGAATCCCAGTATGTGGCTGCGCAGAATAATCACCGGAGTCTCACTTCCCGCCCGCTGAGCGCCTGCACACCATACAGCCGCGCGCGTTCCAGCATGGTTCGCTCCTTCTCAGCGGCTTCCGCAATACGTTCGTTCAGGATGCGCACGAATCTCCCTCGCAAAGTTTTTTCATGGGCGATGGATTCAAAATCCAGCGCCGGATGTGTTTGATCATCCCAGCGGATATGCAGGACTTCTCCTGCCAGTCGCTCCTCTAGTTCCGTCAGAGACAGGTCCAGCCTCGGGTCCAGCGCGCCTGCGAGCTGAATGCGAAGAATAGTTTTCGAATTAAACAAAATGCCGCGGTACCCCAGGATGCAATCCAGAATCTGCTCCCGCGTGGAAAAAGTGTCGCAGTTGACGGTTAACGTGTTCAGGTTGTACTGGCTGCAGAACCGGCCCTCCACGCGCAGAGTGTCATTTTCGATTTCGCCCAGGAGATATCCGCAGGCTCCTTCTTCATCCCATCCGCGTCCCTCGGGAATCCCGGAGTACCAGATCTGCGTTTCGTCCAAGGGATTCGGGATCCGGTGTTGCTGGTGATAGTGGCCCAGGGCGCAGTATTGAACGTTCTTGCCGGCAATTTCCTCGATCGAAAAGGGACCGTGCTTTGATTTCCCCGCAGGAACCCGGCTTACATCGGAACCGTGAGCGAGCACAATATTGAAGAATTCTTTCGACAGGACCGGCAATCGCTGAAAATGGCGGGCATCCATCTGAGTGTGCGTGAACCCAAAGCCTACGATGCGGACTCCCAAGTCCGGAAGCTCGACGGACTGGAATTCCTCCTCAGCGAAGATGTGAACATTGGCGGGCCAGGATTCTTCCCGGTAGGGCGATCCCTGGACGCACGGATCGTGGTTTCCAGGGGAGATGAATACACGGATTCCGCCGAGGTTTTCGAACTGCTGTCTGAGAAATTCAAACGTGTCGGGTGTGATGCGCTCCAGCTCGAAAAGATCGCCTGCGATGAGCACAAAATCAACATTGCAGGACCGGGCGTCCTCCAGGATGCGGCGGAACGTGCCGCGGATTGCCTCCCTCTTTCGGTCCCCAAGCCTGGACGGGAATCCGGATCCGGAGAAACTGGTATCCAGATGAACGTCAGACATGTGGATAAAGCGAACGAGTCTCATAAATCCCCAAAAACGATTTCAGTTTTGTGTAATCCTCTAATCCGGAATCAATCGAGCTTACAGGTCTCCAGATATTCCGGAATATGGGTTTTCCAGCCGAGAGAACGGCCGATTTCTTCGGCCAGCGCTTTCCTGGAATCATCCTCTCCGTGGACGACAAACGTCATTTTGGGCGGCCGTTTGAACAGGCGCAGCCAGCGCATAATTTCCGTGGAATCCGCATGTCCCGAAAAAACTTCGATGTTCCGGATCTGCGCCCGTACGGGCACCATTTCCCCGTGGATCTTAATCTCCCGTGCGCCGTCCCGCAGCAGCTGGCCGCGGGTCCCGACCGATTGATAGCCTACAAAAAGAACCGTATTCCGCGGATCGGGCAGCCGGTATTTCAGATGATGGAGGATTCGACCGCCTGTTGCCATGCCGCTTGCGGACAGAATGATTGCGGGGAATCGCATGTCGTTTATTTTCTGCGATTCCTCCTGCGAATGAACGAACTGCAGGTTCGGCGACAGAATCGGACATTTGCCGGTTTTCCGGAATACCGATTGCGCCTCTTCGTCAAAAACCTCGATATGTCTGCAGAAAACATCCGTGACGCGCTGAGCCATCGGGCTGTCCACAAAGATGGGAAGGTCGGGGATCACTCCGCGGAGCCTCATGTCCCGCAGCAGGTACAGAAGCGTCTGTGTGCGACCTACGGCGAAGGACGGGATGACCAGCATGCCGCCGCGCTTCGCCGTTTCGTTTATTATGGAGGCCAGCGTATCGACAGACTCATCCGGCGCATGCCGGCGGTTCCCGTAGGTTGATTCAACCAGGAGATAATCGGCATACTCGACGGGAGTCGGGTCGCGCAGGATCAGCGCGTCATAGCGACCCAGATCGCCGGAAAAAACCATGCGCACGGTTTTTCCGTTGCTCGGGACGATTGCTTCCACGATGGCGGAACCGAGGATGTGCCCCGCATCCACAAACCGGACCTGTGTCCCATCGGAGAGCTCCGTAGTTTTTTCATAGTCAATCGGCTTTAGATGCCGCACAGCCTGTTCGGCGTCTTCGGTGGTAAATAGAGGC
The DNA here is from genome assembly GCA_963761825.1 of uncultured Acidobacteriota bacterium. Classification (GTDB taxonomy): domain Bacteria; phylum Acidobacteriota; class UBA6911; order UBA6911; family UBA6911; genus UBA6911. The sequence goes on along the minus strand of CAVXIH010000013.1, from coordinate 249,417 downwards.
AGCGCAGGTTTGTGTTTGGTGAATTTCATCTTATTGGCGAAGCGCGCATCTTCTTCCTGCAGGTGCGCCGCATCCAGAAGGCTGATCTCGCATAACTCGGCTGTTACTGAAGTAGCCAGGATCTTTCCGTTAAATCCTTCCCGCACAAGGACAGGCAGCATGCCGGAGTGGTCTATGTGTGCATGGGTCAAAAGGACGTGATCGATGGATGCCGGCGGAACCACCGATGGTTCCCAGTTCAGCAGGCGGAGCTTTTTGGGCCCCTGAAACATGCCGCAATCCACAAGAAAACGAGTCTCTCCCGTGTCGACCAGATATTTTGAGCCGCTGACCGTCCCGGCTGCCCCCAAAAACCTAATCTTTGTCATGGAATTGAATATGCAGGATGGGAGACACAAGATGCAATACACAAATAGGGGACCGATGCTTTACGAGACCATCCATCGGAATCGGTATCGGTATCGGTATCGCAATCGGATTTCGGTTATCGAAGCAAAAAGCCGATATCCGATTGCGATACCGATACCGATAGCGATACCGACGCCGGAGGCAGAGTGGGGGCGTCATACAGTTATTGGTCAATCTAGCCGATGCGATCCTGCTGGTGGTCGCGCTGGAACCTATATCCCGGATGGATTCCTGTGTAACCATTTTGTCCTAATTTTTTTGCTTCAACATCATTGAATTAGGCTCATATAGTGTAATATGAGGTGCGTCAAATTTGCCAATCCGCTTTTCCGCCGACGAAGGAGAACAGATTGGTTCCGCCCAAACAAGGAAACTTTAACGATTCGGGGACGATAGTGGATCAAACAACCCAGGCTGCCCATGAAGTTCCACTCAGCAACGAAGCGGTCGCAGCACTCCTCAAAAAGATCGAAGAAGGCGACCAGTCCGCGCTGACCGCTCTGTATGACAGAACCAACCGTCTTTTATACGGATTGGTTTTGAGGATTTTGGGAGACCGGACTTCGGCAGAGGAAGCTCTGCTCGATGTCTATACGTATATATGGAAGGAACCTGCATCCTGTGATCCCGTGCTATCGCCTTTGGAGTGGCTGACCACGGTCGCACGCGCTCGTGCCATAGCCAGGCTGCATTGGAATAAGCAGCTGAAAAGGAAATCGGCGTTCCAGGCGCGCAACCTGGATCCGGCTATGACTGTAGCTCCAGACAGGCAGGAACTCGCGCGGCATTCCCTTGGATCCCTGGTGCCTGCCCAGCAGGAAATTCTGGGATGGGCCTATTATTCCGGGCTGAGCTGCAGCGAGATCGCCGCGCAAATCGGGAAACCGGTAGGGGCAGTCAAGACGCATGCGCGGCTGGGATTAAACAAGTTAAGCGATCTGTTTCATCCGTTCCTGGAGCGCGAGATGCAGGCTGGAAAAGCAACGGAGGCAGCCCAGTGAAACACGAACGAGCGACTGAAGAAATACGTGAACTGGCAGCCCTCTATGCCCTGGGATCTCTGACACAGCACGAAGCGCACAGCTTTGAGATACATCTCCAGGAGGGATGCGCCATCTGTGAAGCGGAAATCCAAAGGTTTGCGCGCACACTGGCGGAGATGGGATTTGCCGCCGAAGAGGTCCCGGCCCCGGATTATCTCCGCGATCTGCTTTTGGTGCGCATCGAGCGTGAAGGAAAACCCGCTGCCAAGGCTCCCGCGCCCAGCGAAAAAGACAAAGTTGAGCTCCCGAAGGAAAAACCCTTCTCCGCTGCCGCGTCTCCATTGTTTGGGGCTCCGCCCAAACGCGAAAAGCCGCGCATCCTCCCGTGGATTCTTGCGGTGGCGCTCGTCGTCCTGGCGATCGCATCCTTCTTTTTGTGGAAAACGTCGAAGGATACGAACGATCAATTGCAGGCGAAACTGTCGGCTTCTCAAATCGATCTAGCAGAACTGCAAAAACAGATCGATGCCGGCAAAGAAAAATCTGCGGACTTGGAACAGATATGGGTCATTATCAACAGTCCGCGGAGCGCGGATCGCTCGCCTGATAGGACAAACCGCACCCCCTGCAAACGTGGGAGCGATTCTCTGGGATACCGAACATGCTGAATGCCTGGCTTTAGGCTCCATCCTTGCAGCGCCGCAGGGCAAGGCATACCAGCTCTGGTTTTTTTCAGCCACCAAAAAAGTTCCCGTCGGACTTATCAGAACGGATGCCGAGGGCCGTTTCTTCATGAAATTTCCTGTGCCGAAAGATGCCGCAGGGGCAACCGCAGTGGTTGTCACGCTGGAACCGGACAACGGCTCCGAAATCCCCACGGCACCTTACAGCGCAGCAGGACGTATTGATTGACGAATTACGGATTACGAATGACGATTTATAAAACGCATCCGGATTGCAGAGCCGCCTCTATCCGGATGCGTTGTTTTCAATCGTCATTCGTCATTCGTCATTCGTAAATCGTCAATTCTCCCTTCTATTCTCTCTTTAAATGCAGGTAAAAGCTGGTTATGCTTTTTCGTTTAAAGGAGGAGGACCGTCAATGCCTTCCTATGACACGCATGCTATCGAGGCAAAATGGCAGGAATACTGGGAAAGGAACAAAACCTTTCAGGCGCCTGATGTCAGCCCGAAAAAGAAGCTCTACGTTCTGGACATGTTTCCATATCCATCCGGCGAAGGTTTGCATGTAGGTCATCCCGAAGGCTATAGCGCAACAGACATGTATTGCCGCTTTCAGCGGATGAAGGGATACAACGTCCTGCACCCGATGGGCTATGACGCATTCGGTTTGCCCGCGGAGCAATATGCGATCGAGACCGGAACGCATCCCAGGATCACTACGGAGCGCAATATTGCGAACATACGGCGCCAGATCAAACGGCTAGGTTTCAGCTACGACTGGGACAGGGAATTCGCATCCACCGATACGGGATATATGCGCTGGACGCAATGGATTTTCCTCACGCTTTTCGACACCTGGTTCGATCGCACATGCGAGTGGACGGATACTACGGGCAGAAAGCGTATCGGCAAAGGACGTCCCCTATCAGAAATGCCAATCCCGGAGGCGATCCGCGCCCAGGGAGAAAAAGCCGTGCGCTTGTATCAGGATTCATTCCGCCTCGCCTATCAGGCGGAATCCCCGGTAAATTGGTGCGCTGCGCTCGGCACCGTCCTTGCCGACGAAGAGGTGATTAACGGGCGTTCGGAACGCGGCGATCACCCCGTACAGCGCATTCCTCTGCGCCAGTGGATGCTGCGCATCACGAGCTATGCCGACCGGCTTGTCGAAGATCTCGATACGCTTCAATGGCCGGAATCTATCAAGAAAATGCAGCAGGACTGGGTAGGTCGAAGCGAAGGGGCTGAAGTGGATTTCTTCATCGGTCAGGAATCCTCCTTTAAAGACTGGATGGCCGCCCGATCCAAATCAGGATATCCCCAGAGCGCGGGGGCAGAAGCGATCCGGATTTATACCACAAGGCCAGACACACTATTCGGCGCCACCTATATGGTGCTGGCACCGGAGCATCCGCTGGTAGATCAGTTGACCACCGGCGAAAACCGCGCGCGCGTCGATGCCTACCGGCAGCGTGTCGCCGAAACCAGCGAAGAGGATCGCATCGCCGGTCGCGGCGAAAAGAGCGGAGTTTTCACGGGAGGCTATGCCGTCAATCCGGTGACCGGAGAAAAAATACCCATCTGGATTGCTGACTACGTTCTAATCAGCTACGGAACCGGCGCCATTATGGCCGTGCCGGGCCATGACCAGCGCGACCTCGAGTTTGCGCGCGCATTTCATCTCCCTGTGCGTGCCGTTGTGCTACCTACCGCAGACTGGCTGCTCACTATGCAGGATAAGCTGAAAGGAACGCAGCAGACACCGCTCACGGCCGAGAACTATGCGCGGCAGATAGGCGAACTGCCGGAGGCATTCGTCGACGACGGCATCGGGATGCAGTCTGCAAATCCGGGAATCTCCCTAAACGGGCTGCCTACACCGCAGGCGAAAGCTAAGATCACCGAATGGCTTGTCCAAGAAGGAATCGGGCGCGCAGCGATCAAGTACAAATTGCGCGACTGGCTCTTCAGCCGGCAGCGGTATTGGGGAGAACCGATTCCAATTCTGCACGAGCTCGATGCGGAAGGGAATCCGACGGGCATGATCAGGGCGGTGGACACGGACGAACTGCCGGTCCTTCTACCTGAGATGGAAGACTTCAAGCCCACCGGCCGGCCCGGCGGTCCGCTGGAAAAGGCGGTTCAATGGATCAAGGTCGAAAAAGACGGCCGAAAATATGCGCGCGAAACCAATACGATGCCGCAGTGGGCCGGCTCCTGTTGGTATTACCTGCGTTTTTGCGATCCCAAAAACGACCGGCAGGCGTGGGATCCCGCCAGGGAAAAATACTGGATGCCCGTGGATCTCTATGTCGGCGGGGCCGAGCATGCCGTACTGCACCTGCTGTATTCGCGCTTCTGGCACAAAGTGCTTTTCGACCGCGGATACGTCTCCTCGATGGAACCCTTTCAGCGCCTGGTCAACCAGGGAATGATTCTGTCGGTCACCTATCGGACTTCTGCGGGCAGGATCGTGCCATATAGCCAGATCCGGTTTGAAGAGGGCAAAGCGCTGCATGCGGAGACCGGGGAGGAGCTTGCGGGAGAAACGGAAAAAATGTCCAAATCGCGCGGCAACGTAATCGCGGTGGATGTACCGATTCAGCGCTATGGCGCAGACACGACCCGCCTCTACGAAATGTTCATAGGGCCGCTCGAAAGCACAAAGCCCTGGAGCATGCAGGGCGTGGAGGGAATCAGCCGTTTTCTGAATCGCGCCTGGCGCATGATCGTTGATGAGTCCGCCGATACCATGCAGGTCAGCTCCAAGGTCGCACCCAAAGAAACAGATCCAAATGAAGATCAGCTGCGCGTGCTGCACAAAACCATCCGGTCCGTCACCCAGGACATGCAGAATCTGAGCTTTAACACGGCGATCAGCCGCCTGATGGAGTTTGTAAATTATTTCACAGGCCAGGAGAGCCGTCCGCATGCCTGCATGGAAAGCTTCGTGCTGATGCTTGCGCCCATGGCTCCGCATGTCTGCGAAGAATTATGGCAGGTGCTCGGCCATACGGAATCGCTGGCGTATGCCGCCTGGCCGGCTTTTGATGAGCGGTATGTGCAGGAAAATACGATCGAGGTCCCGGTTCAAATCAACGGCAAAATCCGGGGACGGATCACAGCTTCCGTCAACGCAACAAGCAGCGAGCTGGAACAGGCCGCTCTAGCGGATCCCCGGGTAAAAAAGTTTCTGGAGGGCGGCACCCTACGAAAAGTGATTGTCGTTCCAGGCAAACTGATCAATATCGTGGCAGGCTAGCCCGCATTTCTCATGGGCTAAAGTAAAGGAATTTGATGGCTATTCCCACTTGTTATGCAGGCAAAGTGCTGTTCGTCAATTTGACCGAGGGACGAATTATAGAAGAAGTCCTTCCCGAAAAAATTTACCGGGAGTTCATCGGCGGTAACGGCCTGGGCATTCGTATCCTGTACGAGAGAATGAAGGCGCGCGTGGATGCGTTGGGCCCCGAAAACATCCTTGGATTTGTTGTCGGCAGCCTGTCCGGGACTCAGGCTCCGGGCAGCGGCAGGCACATGCTGGTCACAAAATCTCCGCTCACCGGCACCTGGGCTGAATCCAACTCCGGGGGCGCCTTTGGTCCCGAGCTCAAAACCGCCGGCTATGACGGCGTTTTTTTCTATGGCATTTCCCCGAAACCGGTCTATCTCCTTATCAAGGATGGTTCTGCCGAACTGCGGGACGCCTCCGGACTCTGGGGCAAGGATGCCTATGAAACGCAGGACCTGTTGCTGCAATCCCTGGGAGACCCGGAAATCAAGATCGCCTGCATCGGCCCTGCAGGAGAAGCCAAATCCTTATTATCGGGAATTGTCAGCGAGAGAGGCCGGATTGCAGCCCGCAACGGCGTGGGCGCTGTCATGGGATCCAAAAGGCTGAAAGCGCTTGCCGTCAGAGGCGGTGTGCATGAGATTACCGCAGCGGATCCCGCCAAATTCAACACAGCAATCCGGCAGTTCCTGGAACTGATCAAAAACAACGAATACGCCAAGGGATTGGCGGCAGCCGGGACGGGAAGCAATATCAGTTTTCTGGTTTCCATCGGCGACGCGCCCCTGAAGAATTGGACTTTGAGCGGATTGGATGCGCTGCCGAACGTCACAAATCTGGACGGCGGCAACATGGATAAATACAAGGTCAGCAGCTACGGCTGCTACGCCTGCCCCATCAGCTGCGGTGCCATCATCAAGCAGAATGTCGGGCCATTTGCCATTAAGGACGAAATGCACCGGCCCGAATACCAATCCCTCGCCGCCCTGGGCGGCATGCTGATGAACGACAACCTGGAAGCGGTTATCAAGGCCAATGACATCTGCAACCGGTATGGCATCGATACCGTAGGTGTCGGAGGCACCATTGCCATGGCAATGGAATGCTATGAAAACGGTTTGATCACCAAGGAAGACACCGACGGTATCGAGCTTTCGTGGGGGAACGCCGAAGCCATCGTGGCTTTGGTTGAAAAGGTCGCTAAAAGGGAAGGATTCGGCGCGGTGCTTGCAGATGGCACTCAAAAAGCGGCAGAGCGTATCGGCAAGGGCGCGGAGAAATATGCGATGGCCATTCGGGGAAAAAGTCTCGCGAATCATGATCCGCGCATGTCGCCGGTGCTCGGCACCGCAAATATTGCGGATGCAAACCCGGCCCACCATATGGACAGCCAGATCACGGGCATGCTGAGTGAAGGAGCCCCGATCGGTTCCGACCCTGCATTGCAGACATCCAAATCGAATCCCTTCTCGAGCTATGTCATCGGAAACGAATACCACCAGCTGTTGAATGCCGCGGGATTGTGCTCCCTGTATACCGTGGCGACTAAACCTCCGCCTATAGCCGAATTGATCGCCGGTGCCGGCGGCTGGGATTTCAACTGGGATGAGGCACTGCTGGCAGGCCGCCGTATTTTGACGTTGAGGCAGGCCTTCAATGCCCGTGAAGGACTGACTCCGGACAAGTTCGAACTGCCCAAGCGGATTTCATCCTCTACCAAAGTAGATTTTTCGGCTTCGAGGGACGGATATTTCACAGAAATGGGATGGGATATCCAATCGGGCAAACCGTCGAAAGAAGCTTTGGCCGCCGTAGGCCTCACGGAGTTAACTAACAGATCTGGACAATTGATTTCAGATTCCGGATTCCGGATTCCAGATAAAAGGCAGTATTCTTCAAAGGACGCTAATTCAGTATCTAGCCGAGTATTTCAAGAATGGTTACCCCAAACGTGTATTGTCCGGAATCAGGAATCAGGAATCAGGAATCAACTTCCTGCAATGCCCTGGAAATTATAACGAGGGCTTGATCTATTTGAGATTTTGAAATCACCAACGGAGGCTGGAATCGGAGAACATTTCCGTCGACACCGCCTACGCCGATCAATAATCCCTGGCGCAGACAGAATTCCCGGATCGCTTCAGCCTCGCCGGGAGCCGGCGTCTGTGCTTCATCCTTAACCAGTTCAATGCCAATCATCAGGCCCAGCCCGCGCACATCCCCGATAATAGGATTTCGCTGGCGCATTTCGCGAAACCTTGATAGGGCGTACTCGCCCATGGCGGCTGTGTGGCTGCAGAGGTTTTCGCTCTCCAGGTACCGGATATTCGCGAGTGCCGCGGCGCAGGAAACGGGATTTCCGCCAAAAGTGGACAGGTGATCTCCGGGCTTGAATGCCTCCGCGATTTCAGGGCGGGTAGTAAACGCGCTCAACGGGAATCCGTCGGCGATGCCCTTTGCCGTTACCAGGATATCCGGCACCACGCCGAAGTGCTCGATCGCAAACATCTTACCCGTGCGGGCAAAACCGCACTGAACTTCGTCGGCGATGAAAAGAATTCCGTGCCGGTCTAGAACCTTCTTCACTTCGCGGAAGTAATTCAACGGCGGCACGATGATTCCCCCTTCGCCCATGACGGGTTCGGCGATAAAGGCGGCTACGTCATTGGAAGTGGAAAACCGGATGATGTCTTCAATGGTCTTTGCGCATTGACGGGCACATTCTTCCGGATCGCTCCGCCATTCCGAGCGGTAGGCGTAGGGCGCAGGGGCGAAAGAAATGCCCGCCGCATAAGGGCCGCCCTTCTTCTTGCGCGCCCAGTTTCCCGAAATGCTGAGCGTGCCCCAGGTGCGGCCATGGAAACTTCCCTGCAGCGCTATGAACTCATGCTTCCCGGTGTACAAGCGCGCGAGTTTGAGGGCTCCTTCAACGGCTTCCGCCCCACCGTTGCCAAAGAAAGTCTTAGTCAAGCCTTGAGGCGCAATCTGCGCGATTTTCTCGGCTAGATCTGCCGTGGACTGGACATGATAGAGATAGGATGCGCAATGAATCAGCTTTTCCATCTGCGCTTTGGCTGCGGCGATCACCTGCGGATTGCAGTGGCCCGCATTCACAACAGAAATTCCCGCAAAGCAATCGAGATATTCCCTGCCATTTATATCCGTGACCGTCGCTCCGCTGCCCCGATCGATAACGATCGGGGCTACGGATTTTAAAAAGCTCGTAATGACATAATCCCGGTATTTTTGCATTGTATCCGGGGCCGATACCTTGGAGTCATTTGCCACGTGATTGCTTATCTCCATTTGTCTATCGATGCGCTGGATATATAACCAAAATCCGCTGCCTGCCAGAATAAATTCGTTCCTCCTCCTACCGACAGGACCTGTATGTTGGAAGGACGGGCAATCAGCGGTATTTTGGCATCCCTTGGAAGCTTCATCCACGAAGCAAAGGGTTCTACTCCCTGCTTGGCGGTGGGCAGAATAAAGTTCTGCACGCTGTAGTAGTTGTCCAGCCATTCCCCAACCGTAACGGTTGTGTTTTTATGGACCCAGTCAATCAGCTGCTCTTTCGACTGAAAACCTTCGCGCTCCTTGAGCTGGCTTGATGATGGTCGGGTCGAGCAGCAGCATGGCAGGGGAGAACGGGCTGATGAATTTTAGCCAGAAAGGTATTTGAGTGTGGAAGGGCTGGCCAAAGCTCTGATCCGCATGTATTACCCCCCAGCCTCCGAAAGTGCTGACCACACTTTCCTGCGGCTTGTAGCCTTTCTGCACATGGAAAGGCTTCCATCCTTCCGGAAGCTCTTCCTCGTTTTCCGGCATGCACATATTATTGTAGTTCAGGTTGTTCCCCTGGCTGCCCATGTAGGTTTCTCCGGTTTTGGCGCCGCCATCCAGGGTTATGGACATCAGGGTCCAGGCTCTTCCGAGCACGGAATTGGCATAATTAAACGGCCCCAGGGCTCCTATGCCCGCATTCATTTTGATCTCATTTCGTATGGGACCGTTCACAACCATCATTCTCGCGAACGAGGTGGTCGAAGTGAAAATGGAAGGCACGCCGGTGGATGCCAACGCCAGGAGTACCGGAAAATGCTCCGGTCTGGCTCCGGCCATCACCGCATTCACCGCGATCTTCTCCACCGTGTAGCTCCACGGATCATGGGGAGAGGATGGCTGCATTCTGCCGACAAGTTCGTCGGGCTTGTGGCTGGTTCCCTTCAGCATCTCATCCACGCGTGCTTGTGTGGGGAGGACAATCGGGAGCCCGTCCGTCCATCCGTTTTCAAGAAATAGCCGAGTCAGGTTTTCCGCCGTGTCCGGAGGAACCAGCCGCGGAGTCGGTCTTTCGATGAATCCTTTCTTCTTGTCTTCTTCACTGAGCGGGTTGATGAGTGCTCCGATAATTTCCTGAATAATAGGTTTCCCCGTTATCGGATCGTTGCCCTGCAAATACTTCCGGCAAGTGGCGGCGGGTACACCCGTAATGGGATGGGGAACAAAGGCAAAACGCTCACCTGGCATCCCTCGCTTGTAGGCGTATGTTTTCACAAGTTCGTCAAAAGCCTTGGTGACGACGAGTGAAGTGGGAATTCCAAGTTTTTCAACTGTGATGCTGTGGCCGACGACCGACGGCGAGCAGGAACTTCAATGGCCCACACCCATGATCATGCCGTGGCCTTTTCCCTTAATTTCAGCCCACAGCTTCGGATCATCATCGAAATAAGTCCCGACTTTCGTTCTGACAATCCAGGTTGTTTTTGGATATCTTTCGCCCAGCAGACTTTGCATTTCCGTGAAGAACTGATGCGTGTCCGTAAAGCCGATATCGACGATATAAATGGTTTTTCCATCCAGGCTGTCCATGCGCGGCGCCATTGGCACCCGCGCTATCGCCGGAGGTTGCCCCAGTGGATTGAGAACCGTGATCTTGGGCTCCTGCGCCGGCGAGAAGCCGGAATACAAGAGAACTGTCAGAATAGCCGCCATTAAAGATGTGCAGGTTTTTTTCTTCATTGCCTCTTTCTCCTTCCAGGGCGAACAACACTCCTGGCTGCCCTTAACTCTAACAAAATTGCCCGCCCGGCAGAAACAATTGTTGCGTTAGGCGCCAAGCAAAATAACGCAAACCACGCACGTCGGCATCGGAATCGCTATCGGTATCGCAATCGGGTATCGGGTATCGGTTTTTGAATCTGGCCGCAAACATCTAAGGCCGATGACCGATTGCGATTCCGATACCGATAGCGATACCGAGGACCCTGACATTAGCAATACACCCGGTTTAGGGCTTATGTTTGGCTCGAATAATGATGATCTATTTAAGGATTTTGAATACACCTAGAGCGCAAAATCCGGCATATTTCGACATTCCGGCATCTGCCCAGAGGTCTATTAGAATTTCGCTTACCCACGAATAACGATAAATATATATTGACAAACGATAAGCACTGAATTAAGAATGAAAATATTAAAATTTAAAGGAACCACCTATGAAAAGAAGCTCAACAATATTTCTTCAGGTAGTCATTGTGCTCATCGGCATCGGCGCTCTTGCTCTCCTGCTTTGGGAACCTCACATCGAGGGCAGGAATGCGCACGCCACGAACTTTGAGATTTACTTCAAAGATCCCTTTCTGGCGCTTGTGTATATAGGGTCCATTCCGTTTTTCGTAGCACTCTATCAGGCGTTCAAGGTGTTGGGATATGCCGGACAAAATAAGATATTCTCGCAAGCGGCCGTAAAAGCTCTGCGGACTATAAAATATTGCGCAATAGCCATCATTGGTTTTGTTGTGGTAGAGGAAATTTTCATCATGTTGAGCGCATGGCAGTGATGATCCGGCAGGCGGGGTTTTCATGGGCATCCTCATCACCTTCGGCTTCGATCGTCATCGCCACCGCGGCGGCGATGTTTGAACGGATTTTGCAAAATGCCGTGGATATAAAATCCGAGAACGACTTAACGGTTTAACGAGACCAGCATGGCAATCATCATCAACATCGACGTCATGTTGGCGAAGCGGAAGATGAGCGTCACCGAGCTCGCCGAAAAAGTCGGCATCACGATGGCCAACATTTCCATCTTGAAAAACGGCAAAGCAAAAGCGATCCGGCTATCAACCTTGGAGGCGATCTGCAAAGCTTTGGAGTGCCAGCCCGGAGATATTTTGGAATACAAAAGTGATGAAGGAAAAAACAAATGACAAAGGTCCAAGTTTCAATGAAGCGAGGTTCGGATAATTACGAGGATCTATAGGAGTTCGTTCTTTTTTACCCTGTGTTATTAAGTGTGACCGATAACTTGTAGGGCTTTGATCGGTCCTAGATCGCGGTTTTATGCAAACCGCAAACCGATTTTGGCTTATCCGAACAATCCATTTAGGTCGCGCTTTGGGAAGTTGCGCACCAGGCTCATAGTTTCCCACAAGGCTGTATCTGGACAACTGACCGCATTGCGAGTGCCGCCGGGCGCTTTCTGTCGCTTTAAGCTCAGAGGCGCATGAAGGAGTTTCGTAATTCGGATTTATATTTCTCTTGATTATTCCGAATCGTTAATCACAACAGGGTTGGCATACGGCCCGCCGATACAGCAGCCATTATTTCAGCTGAGCAGGGATATTCCACCAAAGTGGCGGTTACTGCTGGACCGGCCGGTAGCCGGAGTTCTGCACCACCACTGTGATGTTCTTTGCCTTAGCGTCCAGCGTCGTCTTACCAGCGTATAGCGCGCCGTCCGGCAGCAAATTCATCTGCACCGCCAGTGCTACTGTGTCTTCCTGTTTGTCCAGGTAGCTGTTCACGCCAAGGCCAAGCAGCTTGTTGGATGCAGGATCCAGGTCGATTGTCAGAGAGTCCCCCGGCTTCAAGTACTGCGAAATTACGAGGCGCACTTTCTCTCCGGCCTGCGGGTTGACCGTGACCCGGCCGGCTTCCTTCGCGGATTGAATCTGCGCTGGATTCGGCGGCACGTAGGAATGGATCAGAGCAACGGCCTTTTCCATATAATCTTTCATCTCATCCTTCCTATTTTCGACAATCTTCGCCTTCGCTCGCCCGCCCCTCCGGCCTCCTCCTCCTTGTTCCTGCGCTTGCGCGGGCTGGTCCATGGAAATCTTCTGTACCTTGCCGTCCGCCCCATAGTAGCAGCGGTTCTGTTTTTTGCCTTTCTCTTCGCCCTTCAGCATGATGGTGGTTGTCTCGACCCACTCGTACTTTCGGGCGAGCGCCATGCCCTGCTGAATTGACTGCTTGATGGCCGCGACCTTGTCTTGCTTGCCGGCGGCGCCTTGTGTTTTCGGCTGCTGTGCTTTCATGAGGGTACCAGCACCAAGGGTTGCCGCCAAAATGATCGTTGCCGAAGTCTGTTTCCACGTCATGATGATTTATTCTCCTTTTTTGTACTGCTCTTGCCGTTACCTGCGGCCGCCTCTTCCGCCACTGGAGAACCCACCGCTTGATCTTCCGGACCCTCCGCCCTGGGAACGCTCGCTTTGTTAGGCTCCCCTCTGCCTGTTCTGCATCTCCTGGTTCAGTTCCTGGGAATTAAAACTCCCACCGGATCGTGTCCCACCTCCCTCGACTCCTGACGCCCGCTGCTGTGGGGACGAGGCTGTTGGCTGACCCGAAGAAGCGCGCTGTTGCTGAGCTGTTTGCGCCTGCTGCTGAGTCGAGGAGGCTGTTGGCTGTCCCGATGCATTACGTTGCTGTTGCGCCGACTGCGCCTGCTGCTGACCCGAAGACGAAACGGAATTCCAGCTACCGCTTGAATTGTCGTACGTCTGCCAGCCGGAACCCGTGTTCTTGTATACGTTCCCATCATGAGCAGCATACATGTCCCCACTTGAAGTTTTGCCGGCGGCAGTGCTCCCATACGCAGTGTTCACCCCGGCCGCCTTGCCTCCCGAAGATGTCTGGGCCGAAGCTACTGTTCCCTGTGCAGTTGTGTAGTGCTGGGTGTATGCCGTCTGGCCGCCCCTCGAAACTGTGGAAGCGCCCCATTGCGCGGTGGGACTGGAACCCTGGGCCGTTGCTGCATAAGTCCCCGTGTATGGGTTATACGCCTGCGCCGCGCTTCTGCTGCCGTAAGGAGTGGAGACGCTGGCACCGCGTGCATAGGTGCCCGTATAGGGATTGTATGAAGCCGCCCGAGTGGCGGAGCCATAAGGGCCGTAGGCGGTCTGTGCGACACCGTACGCTCCCGAAGCCGTATGGTAGTAAGTAGCGCCGTAGGGCACCGGATACGGGCGATAGATCGGATAGCCATACGGCGGGTAGTACATGTACGGAGGATAGTAATACCCGGAGTTGTTCGCCACGACGACGCCCACAGTTACGCCCATAATGAAAGCCCCGGTGTAGCCGCCGGTGTAGCTTGACTGCACGGTGCCATCCGAAATCGTGGTTTGGGTTACATAGGTAACGTTGTAAACAGGCGCACTGGGCGGAATCTTATATATCTCCTGCGGCACGGAAGCCGCTGTGGTCCACGGCCCCTGGGGGGTTGTGGACATGAACCAGATGCCCTGCAGGCAGAGGTAGTAGACGTCCCCTACCTTGATCACTTTGTCCTGGGTATTTGTGGCGTACGAAAGCGAAGTCCCCTCGATCGGCTTGAACTGCGGTGAGCCGTCATACGCAACTGTTGCCTGTGCGGCAGCGGCGTTGGGATCCACTGTTATTACAGTCGGCACCTGCGCCAGCATGACCGCATCTTTGGCCTCGTCCGTTCCAGGAACCGACACAAGAACTCTCGAAGCCGGACTTTCGTACGGGATTTTGGCAAAGTCAGCGGGCAAGTCGTTTGACGCAAAGCTCCAGGGCCCTTCGAGAGTGTCGGCACGGAACCACCGGCCCGCGGCCAGGAAGTAAAATTTCTGCGTAGTGGCATCCGTGAAGACATTGCTCGAAGTATTGGATGCATAGAGGAGCTGGGTTCCGGGGATTCTCGAAAAGACCGGCTTCCCGTCAAAGAGGATAACCTCCGCCGGAACCTTGCTGTAAAACACCTTTGGCAAATCCGCTCCGGCGACTGCAGGCGGCGGAATCACTTTTTTTAGATCAATCCACTGCGGATCCGCAGCAAGAACGGACATTTCTTTGGGGAGCGTGGTTGCAGCCGCCCAAGGACCTTCCAGTTTTGCTGCCGTCAACCACTGCTGATCGACAAGGAGATAGTATTTCGAGGCGCTCTGATCGAGAAAAAGCGGCCAGCTCGTGTTTACCACAAATTCCAGCTTGGTCTTCTCTATTTTTCCCATGGCCGGTTCGCCGTCCACAAACAGCATGATTGCGGGGCCGTTGCTCACGAAAATTGCGGGCGGATCATTTTTGACAGGCGCAGTCGGGACGGAACTCGGCTTCGGAACGCATGCCACAAACCGGTGCAAGGAGATAGCCAGCGTCTGGGGTACAAAAGTTCTGGCCAGTTGATCCATCTGTTTGACGCTGTCTGGATCCAGGGAAGGAAAATGGATCTTGGTCGCTTCTATATTGCTGATCTGCACCATCTGAGCGTCTGTGTCGATGACCGTTTCCGCATGGATATAGAGGACGCCCACTACCATCTTTCCCCCTTTTGGCGTCAACGAAATGGCCGATCGCGCCTGCAGTTCCTTGTGGTCTTTCCATTCATCCACCTGGGGTTGGTTGACGATAAGTGTGCCACCCTGATTGGAGCGTTCTCGCGGCCAGCCCACATCAACAAATTCCTGTGACTGCTGCTGCGGCTTCGGAGGTGCCGGCGGTGCCGCGGTTGTCATAGGAGCGACCATGCGGTAGCCCGAGTTCTGGACCACGACCTGGAGGTTCTTTTCCTTGGCCACAAGCGTCGCATTTCCCACATAGCTGGTGCCATCGTCCAGTGCGGAGAAACGGGCATCCAGCGTGATGGCATCCTTCTGTGATTCCAGGTATGTAGCTACCTTCACTTCCTGAATACTGTTGCTCGGGAGAGCAATGCTTATGCTCAAGGAATCGCCAGGTTTGACAAAATCCTTGAACTCCAGCCGCATAGCATTGGAACCGATGGGACTCGTGGAGAGCTTGCCGGCATCTTTGGCGGACTGAATCGCCTGAGAGTCGGGCGGCACGTACCGGTGCACCAGTTCGACTGCCTGCTTCATGTAGTCCGTCATTTCTTCTTTTTTCTTCTCGATGATCTTGCCTTTCAGCCCGCCTTTTGATTGCGGCTGGGGAGGTGCGCTGATTTGCTGTTTCTGCACTTTGCCATCGGCGCCGTAGGAACACTGTTTTTGAATTCGCGATTTTTCCTCGCCTTTCAAATTAATGATGGTGGTCTCCACCCATTGGTATTGTCGCAAGCGCTTCTGGTTTTCGGCCAGCGACTGCTTGAGCGCCGCCGCTTTGTCCTGATTGCCCTGCTGGGCATAGATTGCTCCCAGTGAAAGCAGCAGGACAAAAAGCATCAAGAACACGAGACATTTTTGCGCATTAAATCTTCTTTTCATCGAAATTCTCCTCTTTTGAATCCCAGGTAGCATGTCAAAACCAGACCTAGGTATCGATTTCGTATATGACGGGATACTTGGGCCACGTTCTCATCTCTTCTCACTCGCGAAGCTGGGGGCGCCCTGAATGAACCCGGCCTGCTTGCCACCCTCCAAGGTCCGCTTGGAATCCAAAAGACCGTAAAGCTGGATGAGTTTGGCTACGAGCCCGGTCCATCCGGTCTGATGACTGGCGCCCAACCCAGCGCCGTTGTCGCCGTGGAAGTACTCGTAGAAGAGGATGTAGTCGCGCCAGTGGGGGTCGGTCTGGAACTTCTCTGTGCCGCCGTAGACTGGCCGCCGGCCATGTTCGTCGCGGGTGAAGGTCCCGGCGAGCCGGTCGGCGATCTCCTTGCTCACCTGGAAGAGGTTCATCAGCTTCCCTGACCCCGTGGGGCATTCGATTTTGAAGTTGTCGCCGTAGTAGAGGTAGAAGTTCAGCAGCGCCCGGATGATCATGGCGTTCACCGGCATCCAGACTGGCCCCCGCCAGTTGGAGTTGCCGCCGAACATGCCGGTATTCGATTCGGCCGGTAGGTAGTCCACGCAGTACGCCTGACCGCCCGTATGGAAGACATAGGGGTGCTGCTCGTGGAACTTGGAAAGCGAGCGGATGCCGTAGGGGCCTAAGAACTCGTTCTCGTCGAGCATCTTCGTGAGGATCCGGCGGAGCCGCCCCGGGTTGACCAAGGCGACCATTCCGCGCTCGTTCACGCCTAAATGCCCCGGCCCGGTAGGGTGGATAGACTCTGAGAGCTCAGGTATGCGGCGCAGGCGTTCCATCATTCCAGCCATCGCCCGCGGGACGCGTTCCCGCTGCCATTTCTCTATCACCGTAGTGGCGCACAGCGGGAGGAGCCCCACCATCGAGCGCACCTTGAGCCGCGTGGCGCTGCCATCGGGGAGCCGCAGCAGGTCGTAGTAGAAGCCGTCTTCCTCATCCCACATGCCATCCGGCCCGGGCTGGTTCATGGCAGAGGCGATATAATAGAAGTGCTCGGCGAACTTCAGGATCATGTCCTCGTAGATGGGATCGTGGGCGGCGAGTTCCGCGGCGAGTTCCATCATATTCTGGCTGAAGAGAGCCATCCACGCTGTGCCGTCCGCCTGCTCCAGGTGCCCACCGGTGGGAAGTGGGGCGCTGCGGTCGAACACACCGATGTTATCAAGACCAAGGAAGCCCCCCTCAAAGATGTTCTTGCCGAAGCGGTCCTTGCGGTTTACCCACCAGGTGAAGTTCAGCAGGAGTTTGTTGAACGTCGCCCTGAGGAAGTCGAGGTCCGTCTCGCCGCGCAGGGCCTGCTCGGTACGGTGCAGGAAGAGCGTCGCAAAAGCGTGGACCGGGGGATTCACGTCGCTGAAGTTCCACTCGTAGGCAGGCATCTGGCCGCTGGGATGCAGGTAGACGTTCTTGAGCATCAGTTTCATCTGCTCCTTGGCGAAGTCAGGGTCCACGATCGAGAGCGGGAGCGTATGGAATGCCAGATCCCAGGCCGCGTACCAGGGGTACTCCCACTTGTCGGGCATGGAGACGATGTCCTCATTCAGCATGTGGTACCACTCCGAGTTCCGGGCATTTTGATATCCGGCATGGAGCGGGTTGGAGCGGTGCTCGTCCAGCCAGTTGTCCCCGTCGAAGAAGAAGAACTGCTTGCTCCAGAGCATCCCGGCAATGGCCTGGCGCATGCACGTTGGCTGCGTCATTACTCACGGAAGGTGGCGTGACCAACTTGTAGAACTCATCGGCTTCACGAAGCCTGGCAGCGAAGACTTCATCAAACTGCTTTCCGAAGTGTATGCCCTTCTGGTCCGGAACCGTTTTGGAGAGCCGCAGGCGAATCACATGGGTCTGACCTGCGCCGACGTTGACCTTGTAGTGCGCCGCGACCTTCGTGCCCTGCTTGCCGGGGTTCACAGCGCCATGATTGCCGTTCACAACGCAGTCGTTAATGCCATCCTTGACGTAGAGGCTCTCGTTCCTTTGCCCGGGGAAAAGCAGCTCATGGTTCGTTTCGTTCTCGGTAAAGAGCAAAGGCACGTCGCCTTCGCAGGAAAGAATGAACTCACCGAGCACTGGATGCGTTACGGCGACCGCACTCGCCCCTACCGGCGCCTTGATCTGCTCGAGGATTGGTTTCCTGGCAGCTCGGTTTGATTCGGCAATCCATGCCGACCAGTCGTTCCGGAACCACAGCGTCGGCAAGAGGTGCAGTTCGGCCGCATCCGGTCCCCGGTTGGCCGCCGTGATCCGCACGAGAATGTCTTCGGCGCCGCCCTTGGCGTACTCCACGAAGACGTCGAAATAACGGTCGTCATTGAAGATGCCGGTGTCGAGGAGCTCGTACTCCATGTCATTTCGAGACCGCTGGCGGTTCGTCTCCACCAGATCGGCGTAGGGATAAGCCGCCTGCGGGTACTTGTAGAGGTACTTCATGTAGGAGTGGGTCGGCGTGCTGTCGAGGTAGAAGTAGTACTCTTTCACATCCTCGCCGTGGTTCCCCTCGCTGTTGGTTAATCCGAAGAGCCGCTCCTTTAGGATCGGATCCCTCCCGTTCCACAAGGCCAGCGCGAAGCAGAGGCGCTGTTTGTCGTCGGAGATGCCGGCCAGACCGTCCTCGCCCCAGCGGTAGGCGCGCGAGCGAGCCTGATCGTGGGTGAAGAAATTCCAGGCGTCACCATTCTCGCTGTAGTCCTCGCGGACCGTTCCCCATTGGCGCTCACTTAGGTAGGGCCCCCATTTCTTCCAGTGGACCTTCTGCTCACGAGCCTCTTTAAGTCTGATGTGTTCAGCTGTATTCATGGGCACACTCCTATCACTCCGAAATGCTTAATACCTATTCTCGCGCTGCTTCGCGCGAAAGATTCACCGAGAGGAGGTAGACACTGATCACGAGCGTCCATAGCGGGAAGACCACCGGAGCCCAGTAGAGATGCCCGTTGGTCAGGAGCAGCAGCAGCGCCAGCGCGAAGCCAAGGAGCGCCATCCAACGCGGGAATATCCTGATGCGGATCGCGAGCATGCAGGTCGAGATCATGAAGACCCCTGCCATCCTCATCGCGTAGACATTCACGATCTGATAGGCCACGTCGCGGGCGAACGTGTAGATGCCGGAATCGATCAGCTTGCCCTGTATCACGCCGTAGGCCATCGTGATCCCACTCACCACCGCCGAAGAGATGAAGAGCATGGCGAGGAACAGGAGCCCGCTGCCGAGGAATACACTGGCGAAGAAGCGGTCTTCGAGCGCTCCCATCCGATCGCGCAGCACGCCGATAAACCACAGGAAGGCAATTCCCGCGAATGGTAGCAGGTTCAGGGCGAAATGGATCGACTTCCCGCTATCGGAAAGCCACGCCCCCGTATCCCCGGGGTTTGCGGGGACGGAAATCCGGATGAGCACCAGGCTGATGATCAGTAGGATCGAGAACACGATACCGGCGATCGCACCGGCACGCGGGGCTTTCAATCCAGCGGGAATCGCGGTTTTCTGTATCCCTTCCATCGAATTCCTCCTGCCCGAGCGACTCACTCCGCCTTTTCGATGAGCGCCTTGATCTTTCCGTCGCGGATCGCTCGCTTGAGCACCGCATGGTCCTTTTCGTTCTGGTCGGCGTAGGCGACGGAGAAGGCGGCGAGCGCCTTGTCGAACGCGTCGCTCTTTCCCAGGTACCCGCTGATCACGGCGGGGTCCCCGGACCGCGCGTGGGAGAGCGCTAGCGTGTGGCCGCAAAACTGGGCGAAGAAGATCATCTGGGCCGCGCCGAACGTCTCGACGGGAAACTTAATCTTCACGTCCCGGAGCTGGCGAATATAGAAGTGACGTCCCCGCGGACCCCCGACCCACCCGAGGAATATGTCGCTGGCCGGCTGCATGAGCCGGTGGCCGTTCACGACACGCTGTCCGTGGTTAGGGTAGACGCTCTTCCCCGCATAGTCCTCCAGTACCGAAGCGCGTGCCTCCTTGACCTGGAGAATGAGGGGTCTCCGTCGCCGGACATCAATCAGCATCATCCAGCAAGCGGTGCCGACGCTCCCGACGCCGACGACCTTGATCGCGGCGTCCCTGATCTCGTAGCGATCGAGCAGCATGCGATGGGCAGGCGTCAGAGTTTCGCGGTACCCGGTTCGAAGACCTGCCTGACGTCCGGATGGATCTTCTCCGGCGACGTGACCTTTCCAGTGAGAAATTCGCAGGGAGCTGGTCTTTGATGACCGGCAACCCACCCGTGGAGTCCACGAGCTTCGGGAAGATGCCTTCGGAGGTGCTGCTCTCACGCGACTTCGCCAGCCGCTTGATCGCGCCGCGGCGAATCTGGCATCCTCGGTGGCCGAAATCATCGTCTCGGCATCGACGGCGTGGTACCACAGATCCAGCAGCCTTCATCTCGCTGAACTCGGCCATGTGCTCGCGGTAGGACCTGACACAGGTGAGGACCGCATCCTTGCCGTCGGATTCGCTGAGGCCGTTGTCGCGGCAGGCGATCACGAAGCTTGCCGCGAGGCGCTTGAGGTCCCACTCCCAGGGCGCCGGGAGGGTCTCATCGAGGTCGTTGATGGCGAAGATGACTTTCCTCTCCGGGGTGGCGAGACCCCGGAAGTTGACCAGGTGGGAGTCTCCGCCGCATTGCACGCGGACGCCGGTAGATGGAGTGCCTGCCAGGTCCACGGCCATGGCGAGCGCCGAGCCCCGGTAGAAGGTGAAGGGAGACAGGACCATGCGCCCGTGGCGAAGGGGAAGGAGTTCGGGGACGCGCCCCTCGTCGGCCTTCAGCACCAGGCGGATCGGGTCCGGCCGGTCGTGCGGCGGCTTCCATTCGGCGTGCGAGCTGCGCGGGCACGTCTCCCGCAGGGCCTTCCCCGCGGCGTACCGCTCCGCGCGGGTCTTCAGGTTACGTGCCTCCGGCGGGGCCGGTTTCTGGCGCAAAGCGCCCGTCGTGGATTTCTTCATCTCGGTCATGGGTCCTCCTCCTACTGGTTCTTCGGGGGTCGGGGCCTCACCCCACGCCCTCGTGCCAGAATTTACAATTATTCATCACCTCCACCGTGAAGACTCTTCGAGGGTCCCCATGGGCACCCCTCCTGCATGCGGTGGACCGATCGAAAGCCAGGATCGTACACCTGCATCAAAGCTCATCATCAGTTCGGCCGCCCCAGCCAGGAATACTGCCATCCCACGCTGAGGTTTTGATAATCGCCGCCAAACCTGACGTAAGCGCCCCGGCTGTAGCTCACCTTGAGGGACCCGTGGCGGGTGAAGGGAAACGAAGCGGTCACCCCCAGGCGCGAATTCTTCTTGCAGCGTTTCCGGGTTCTGCACTCCGTTCAGCTGGTTCGGCCGCCGTACCAGAAATTTCCGTCCAGCGACACCCAGAACCGCGATCTCACATCGTAGCTCAGGTGCCCCTCAAGTGCCCCGATAGGCTCCTGAGTTTGAGACCGGGTGCCAGGGAAGTAGGCGTTCCGCGAGAAGAACTCCGGATTGCGGGTATAGAACCAGACCCCGCCGTATCCGTCCAATATCCAGTGCCCCATTCTCCTCGAATAGCCGACTTCCGGCTTAAACGCCCAGCGGTTCGCGCCATAGTTGATCAGCTTCTGGGGGTCATACTGACCGGTTGGAGCCACCACCCTCAGACTCACTCCAATTACGGTCTTCTGCCGGTACTTCATAAACTCGCGGACGTCCATCGCCGGTCCGCCCTTCAGGTTCACAGACACGCGGAACGCCGAATCGAACAAGCCGGAGCGGTAGGCGGTGGTTTCCGGCCAAAGGCCGTTCCATGGAAGTTGCCCACTCCGTAGGGCAATGCGGCGACAATGTTGCCGGAGCGGCCAAAGAGCTTGAACGAATGATAAAGACTGAAAATGGGCACGTTGACTTTCGCCGTCGCATCGGTGATCGGCACCGTGCCGCTGAACATCAGGTTACCGGAGAAGAAGGAGTCCGTCACGATGACCGCATTGAAGTGGATCGGAGTGATCACATAGGCCCGCGGCGTGAGGTCCTGTCCCAGGCAGGCCGTGCAGGCCAGAAGAACGCCGAAGAGCAATCCGGCCGTTTTCATTCCAAGATTGTCTTTCATACTCTCTCCGGTCATTGCCTTCGCGCTCAGGTTAGGGCTCGTGCCCATCCTGAGACCCACCATCTGCCTCTTCTATTTCTCGTGTGACGCGTCAGCACCTGGCAGGCAGTCTCGACGCCCAAGGTCACTGCGCGAGCTTCTGATAATTGCTGGCCGTGATATTCACCACAATCTGCTTGGCCGCCACGTTCAGATTTTTGTTGGCTGCATAATTCGTGCCGTCCGGAAGAGTCTGAAAGTCGACCTGAAGGGCCACTTTGTCCTTGTCCGCATCATCCAGGTAGGTATCCACTTTGAGCTGGCGGATCGCCTTGGCTGCAGTGTCGAGAGTAAAGGTAACCAGATCTCCGCTCTTCACGAAGTTTTTGAACTGGAGCTGAATCGCACCCGGTCCTTGTGGGCTCAGCGAAGCGTTCCCGCCTGCCACGTCAGCCTTGATCAGGTCGGGCGAAGGCGGAACATATCGATGAATGAGGGACACGACCCGCTCCATGTAATCCTTCATCTCGTCGGTCTTCTTCTCGACGATCTTCTTCTTGAGTCCGCGCATTTCCTTTTTCTCCGGAGGAGCGGTCAGGAGAGTCTTCTGCACCTTGCCATCCGGCCCGTAGCGGCAGGATTCGATCTTTGTGCTTTTCACTTCACCCTTCAGACTCAGCTGAGTGTTTTCGGTCCAGCCGTACTGGTGAAGAGCCTTCTGGTTCTCCGCCGTGGATTGCTTAAAGGCTGCCACTTTCTGCTGCAGCACCTGCTTGGGATCCTGTGCGCTCGATGTCGTCGCCAGAATCAGGCAGCCTGCAAATGCAACAAGTAATATTGTGATCATAGTTCGTTTCATCAGATTGCTCCTTGCTCTTGACACGTTGAATTGAAAACTGAACCTCCACATTGTCTTCTATTATTTTTTAGGTCTGTTGATATGTTTTGTGCGGCTTCATCCCTTAATTTTCTGGTTTTCATGGCTGGATTCCTCCGCACATTCAAAACACTTCAGACCGCACCCACCGCTTGGGCGGGTGCGGCCCGGTTGAGTCAAGCCGGAGTTTCATCCGGCGCGGTGTCACTTGTCGCCCGCGCCCCTGGTCACCGCTTCCATGACGCGGTCGAGGTTGAAGCTGCCAGGCTTCTGGCGCGGCGGGAACTCGCGGAAGCTCTGCAGCCACTGTCCAATGTAACTAGCCGCGGGAGCAATCAGGAACATGTGCTCGGCGAACCAGCGGTTGTAGTCCATGCCGATGTCCTGCGCGAGCTCGAACGGGTCCATGCGCAGGTTGGTCAGCATGGGTGCGCGCAGTGCCGTGAAGGGCTCCTGCCAGACGCTCATGCCGTGGTGATCCTGCCTGAGGAACGTGACTTTCCAGTTGCCATAGCGCAGAGCAGCGACGCTGCCGTCGTCAGTAAAATAGAGAAACTCCTTGCGCGGCCATGCGCTCTCGCCCTTGAGAGCCGGTAGCAGGTTGTAGCCGTCGAGGTGGACTTTGTAGGTGCGGCCAATTGCCTGGATGCCGCCCTTGAGCAGCTTCTCCTTGATGTCGGGCTCACCGGCAGCCGCCAACAGCGTTGGCAGAATGTCCTCGTGTGCACCGATGTCGTTGATGACCGTGCCGGGCTTGATGACGCCGGGCCAGCGGATGGCGGTCGGAACCCGCCAGCCGCCCTCCCACTGGGTGGCCTTCTCTCCGCGGAACATTGTGGTGCCGCCGTCGGGCCAGGAGAAGGACTCCGAGCCGTTGTCGGTGGAGTACATGACGATGGTGTTTTCCTCGATGCCGAGCTTCTTCAACTCGTCGAGCAGTTGACCAACCATGCCGTCGTGCTCGACCATGCCGTCAGCGTAGATGCCTAGGCCGGTTTTGCCCTCCGATTCCTTCTTCAAATGCGTGAAGATATGCATGCGGGTGGAGTTCCACCAGACGAAGAACGGTTTGTCCGCTTTCTTGGCGCGGTCCATGAAGTCGAGGGCCGCAGTCGTGACCTCTTCGTCCACTGTTTCCATGCGCTTCTTCGTGAGCGGGCCGGTATCCAGGATGCGGCCATCGGCGTAGCTGTGGATCACGCCTCGCGGGCCGAACTGCTTCTTGAAGCCCGGAAACTGCGATTCTTTCGGATAGTCGGGACTCTCTGGCTCTTCCTCCGCATTCAAGTGGTAGAGGTTGCCGAAGAACTCGTCGAAGCCCTGGTTCGTCGGCAGCATCTCGTCGCGGTCGCCGAGGTGGTTCTTGCCGAACTGGCCGGTCACATAGCCCTGGGCCTTGAGCAACCCGGCGATGGTCGGGTCTTCAATTTTCATGCCCTCGGCTGCGCCCGGCAGGCCGACTTTGGTAAGGCCCGTGCGCATCGGCGACTGCCCGGTGATGAATGCGGCGCGGCCCGCGGTGCAGCTCTGTTGGCCGTACCAGTCGGTAAACAGCGCGCCCTCGCGGGCGAGGCGGTCGATGTTTGGCGTTTTGTAGCCCATCATGCCCATGTTGTAGGCGCTGACGTTGAACTGGCCGATGTCGTCACCCCAGATGATGAGGATGTTTGGCTTTTTCTGTGCCTTTTGGGTTGCTGCCTGAGTGGCTGCAGCCGCGTCTCGGGGCTTTACCGCCATGCCGAGAGTAGACCCGGCCAGCACACATCCCACCGCTGCCCACTTTGAGGCTTTTTGTATTAATCCTGTTTTTTCCTTCATATGGTTCTCCAGTTCAGTTTGTCCTGTCCGTTTCTCTCCATCAGATAAAGGTGCCCTCTGCCGCTTATCGTTGAGCCTTTCATATCAGCCGAGGACTTCATGATTACTTCAGATCAATTTACCGCGCGGAGACTCCAACCGATCAACAGGAGGCCCGTAGCCGCGACCCAACTTCCCAGCACGCGCACGGCGATCCGCGCCCAGAATATTTTGATTGACACCACCAGTCCCGCGAGCAGGGTGACAACAACAATCAACACCACCAGTGTCCCCATAAGTTCGAGCGCGGCAGAAGGCGATCGGGCGAGCGCCGCCCCGGTCAGGAAGCCGTGAAACGCACCGATGACCGCCGTCAGCGTCGCCACGACCGCCAAAGGCAGATTGCGGTCCACCGCCACCAGCCCACCGGCCAACAGGAGCGACACGCCGGTCGCCCAGCCCAAGCTCGCGTTGATCGGAAACATCAGACCAGTCAGCCCGCCCACCAGCCATGCCGCCGGCAGCAACCCGAGCAGCCAACGGCCTTGGCGCGGCCCGCGCATCGCCGCCAACAATGTGAGCACCATAACAACCGCCAAGTCGGCGGGCGAGAGAGCCAGGTGAGCAATGCCGTCATAGACCGGACCCAGTCCCGTCGTAACCAGGTGCGCTTCGGCGCTCGGGCAGCCCAGGCACAGCAGCACGACCGCGGCGAGCGGCGCAATATATGCGGATTAGCGGCGAGGAGCAATTTTGCTGCAGGAGTGCGGGCGTTGGGGTTTCGTCCGTGTCATGTGAGCACCGAAAAGAGGAAGTATATGCCGGCCATCGCCACCGTCGCGCCGGCCACGCGGAGGATAACTCGGCCTGCCGTCCAGCGATGGATCAGACCGATGCCGATGCCAACACCGTGAAGACAGCCCGTGGCCATCACGAAGCCCATGCTGAATAGCAAGCCGCTTTGACCGGCGGGTAACTCCGTGCCATGCGCGTGTCCGTGGAAGATGGCGAAGATTCCAACGATGACCGCCGCGACCCACAAGGGCGGGCGCTTCTCCGCGAGCACCATCACCCCGAGCACCAGCGCGGACAAAGCGATGCCGAGCTCGACACCGGGGAGCGGATAACCGAGCAATCCCATCATTGCGCCCAGTGCCATAACCATCGGGAAGGTGACCGGCAAAAGCCATACCGCCGGAGCCCCAAGTTGCGCTCCCCACAATCCGACCGCAACCATCGCCAGCACATGATCCCAGCCCGAGATCGGGTGATTAAAGCCGGTCACGAAGCCGCCGGCTTCCCCGGCCTTGATGTGCGCCCACGCGCTTGAAGGCGCGGCGAGCGCCGCCAGCAGCGCGAGACAGGCAATGGTTTTGGACGCAGTCATCTTCATGATTTGTGATTCCGGCTTCATCGGATTAGTCCTAGAAGAATCGCAGTTCTTTGGATTGTCCAGTACGCGCCCAGCGTCCCGACGGTGTATCCCGGCAGCGCGAGCGCCCAGCGAGGCCAACGGATTTCAAGCGCGCGAAACGACCGCGCCATCCCCAGTATCAGGAACACAAAGAACACCTGCCCGAGCTCGACCCCGACGTTGAACAGCAGGAGCGCCCATGCGATGTCCGCCTGCGGCAGGCCGGTGGCCTTCAGTCCGCTAGCGAAGCCGAAGCCGTGCAGCAGACCGAACACGA
The DNA here is from genome assembly GCA_963761825.1 of uncultured Acidobacteriota bacterium. Lineage (GTDB taxonomy): Bacteria > Acidobacteriota > UBA6911 > UBA6911 > UBA6911 > UBA6911. The sequence continues at coordinate 223,108 of CAVXIH010000013.1, read as the reverse complement.
ACGCCACCACCCACGGATACCGGATGGTGAGACTCGATTGGCCGCGCCAGACGCGGACGATCTCCGGGCCGAGAAACAAGATGCTCAGCGCGATGGCGGCGTTCAGCGGCGGCAACGGCGCGCTGGCGTAACCGAGTGTGGCGACAGCCAGCGTGATGCTGTGCGCAACCGTGAAAGCGGTGATGGTTTTGAACAACGTCCAGTGGTTACCGACAATCAACAACAGCCCGAGCACGAACAGCAGATGGTCGATACCTGTCAGGATGTGGTCCGTGCCAAGCTGCAAATACGTGGTGGCCAGGCGCCACCGGCTGGGCGTCGCTTCCACGACAAACGAGGGAGCGGACGGAGTCAGCCGGATGACTTGTGTGCGGCCGTTGAGCTGTTGCAGCCGCACCAGCACGTCGACCACTGTCGCACTGAGGCCGGCGATGTGAATCGTGCCCCCTTCGAGTCCGCCCGCGCACTTTACTGTCCAGCGCTCACTATAGGCATTATTGACCATCGAACCGCGTGGCTCGGTGATATTCGCGCAAGCCGGCGGGAGTTCCACATAAAGTCCGAAGCGCAGGTTTTCGCCCTGGCCGGGCACTTTCCACAGCGTGTCAAACGTATCCTGAGATGGTCTGGCGCAATTCCAGATACGCGGGGCGCACTTCGTGCGCGAACGCGGCGGGCGCAAACGCGGCGAGCAGAACAAGAATGAGGAGCATGCATTTCATCTTTCCCCCTTCGACAGGCCCAGACGTCCAAACGAGATGCGGGACAGCCAGTTATCCCAGAGATTGCCCAGCAGGTTGCCCATGCGGATCATGTGCAGGACGATGTGGATTGCCTCCGTTTTTTTTGCACCATGTTCGACGGCTGGATGTTATTGTGCGTTCATGCAATCTCATTTCGCCGCCGCCAGTTTCTTTTCTTTTTCCACCGCCGGTTGCTCGATCGTTACCGTGTAACGCTTGAGCAACTCCAGGTAGAACTTCTCGTTTGCTTCCTGACGGCGGGCATCGTCCCATTCACGGCGCACGCCATCTCGAACGTCCGCCAGCGCCGGCACCCGTCCTGCGGCGCGTTCGCTCACGAATACCAGATGCACTCCGTAGGCGGATTCGACCGGCCCTTGCCATTGGCCAAGCGAAAGGCCGCTCAAGGTCGTTGCGAACTTGTCGCCGAACAGCCTCGCGACCTCGCCGGCTGGGCGTGCGATGAACTCGTGGTCCAGCATGAGGGAATCGCCCAAAGCCGAGATGTCGGTTATGCCGCCGGCCTGCTTCAACTGCGCCAGCAGCTGCGCGGAGTCACGCGCAAGGCTCTTGCCGTGCTTCTCCGGATTGAGATACACCTGGCGGAAAGTGACCCGTTGCTCCGTGCGAAACTTGTCGGGATGCGCCTGCAGATACGCCATCAAATCGCTGTCGCTCGCCTGGGCCTGGGCGGCAATGTCGTCGGAGATGAATTCCATCTTCTGCTGGAGGCGGCGGCGGATGACTGTGTCGTCTTTGTCCAGGCCCAGCGCCAGCGCCTCCCGGTAATAAACCTCTTCCCGCACCCGGGCACGGATCAAACCCTCCCACTCCTGGCTTGTGGGAGGCCGTTGCCGGGTGCGGGTGAAGCTCTCCATCATGGACGCAAGTTGGCCTTGCGTGATGACGATCTTTCCTGGCTCACCCCTCCCACCGGACATAGGCATCAGGCTGAAGGCGATGAAAAGCCCGGCTCCCAGCAGGAGAAAATGCAGCAGCGGTTCTTTGAGGAATCGTTTCATTTTTTTAACAAGAACAAACAGGAGAACGGAGAGCAGAAATCTCTGTCCTCTCCGTTTCCTCCTGTTGAATCACTTCCCCGGCGAATACCAGATGGGAGAGGTGTAGGCGCGGTCGGTGACCGTCATAGGAACGTTGTCGGGCATCTTGATGCCGTAACGCTTCTGGTCATAGGCCGTCCAGCGCGGCGACGGGATCTGGATCACACGCACGTAGTAAAACGCAAGCTGCGTAGCATCGAACATCGGGTCGCTCCAGTACGCCGACAGCGTCGCGGCGCCGATGGCGTTGGTGTAGGTTGCATTCGCCACGTCCACGGTGCTGCCGACCAAAGTCTTGCAGCGGCCGTCGGCGTCGATCTTGCGCCCGCCGGAAACCGCCACATCGAAGATGCGCTCTTGCGCCTTGCCGTCCTTGCCGAGCCAGCCCTTGATGATCTGGATGCGGTCGAGGTTGGGGCCGTCCGGATCGCGCAACGCGTGGATCATGAAGACGGGTCGCTTGCCGGCCGGCGGCTTGACAAGTTCGCCGCCCATGGGCACGCCATGGGCGTAGCCGTTCTCTGCGAAATCGGCGCGATCGAGATCCGCCGGCGCGAAGTCCCAGCCCGCGAACACGCGAACGATCGGCCGATCGCCCGTGGTGGCGTAAACTTCTTTGCGCTTGAGCGCGTCCCAGATTCCCTCTCGGGTGTTCTCGCGCGCCCACACGCCGCCCAGGCCCGCGGCTTGTTCGCCCCAGACCGACATCAACGGCTTGCTCGTCCTGACCCGCGGCGAGCGGGGTTTTCCAACGATCCGGTGACGGCAATCCGTTGGCAAACTCACCGAAGAAGTTGTCTTCGCGCGTGGTGACCACGCCGATATGGGCATCGCTGCCGCCGATCAGGCCGGACTTGTAGGGGTTGGCTCCAAGCTTGGCGTCCAGCTCCAGTCCCAGCTTGAGCGCCGAGCGGACGTAGTTGCTGTGGAGGACGCTGTTCTGCGCCGGCGCCATCTTGCCGAAATCGATGTCCCACCGCTCAAAATTGGCGAATTCATCGGTCGGCGAGAGGTAGGGATGGGTCTCGCTGTCGCCCTTGATCTGTGTCGCCTCCAGTAGCGGCTCGTGGCTGGCGCGCGCCTCGGCGTAGGCCAAGTCCATGGGTTTTCCGTCGAAGGTCTCCGCCGAATACATCATGCCATTGCTCAGGTTGCCGTTGTGCGGGATGGCGAGTACCTGGCCGCCGGTCTTCTTCGCATATGCGTCCATGTATTTCCAGAGCTCCGCCGGATCCTGGCTGTCGAAAGTGGAAAAGGGAACAACCTGGTTCGCGCGGTCGGCGCTGTCGCGGAAGACGACGGTGCGATGAAGATTGTTGCCCCCGGGCGCGGACGTCCACTCGAAGCCGTGCAGGGTGGTGAAGACGCCCGGCTGGTTCCACTTCTCGGCTGCCGCGGTAGCGTGCGCCCAGGCCGCGTCCACTAGTTTGCTGGCGTCGAAGACAGGCTTGCCGCTCTGCATGGAGACTACCGCCTCGATGGCGGCTTTGACACCCTCCTGAGGGCTCGTCTGGGACATCTCGTACCAGCGTTTGCCCTGAGGGTTGGCGAGGAGCTCCGGGCTGCCGGCGCGAATTTGATCGGAGATGCCCATATACTCGGCATGATCGGTGATAGAGACCCAGTCCAGCGGCCGGTCCTGTTTGAAGCGCTGGCCGTTGTCGAGGACGACTTCCCCGCCAGTAGCAACCCTGAAGAGGTCGTCGGGAGTCGTCGTTACCCCGAACATTCCCGAGTCGAATGAGTAGCCGGTATGAACGTGGGCAACGCCCCAGAAGACGCGGTTGGGAAAATCCTGGTCCGGGTAGGGCGAATAATCGGGTTTCTTTGCTTCGACTTTGCGTGCAGCCTCGCTCGGAGGGGCATTTTGGGTCCCGGTGGAGCGACTGCAGCCGCCGGCCACCAGCGCGAGGCCGATGGCAATCAGCGCAGCGAAGCTCAGGGTACGGATTATTGGAATCCTCATATTCTCGTTCCTTTCAGAGTTTAAAACCGGAAGTTAAATCCAAGAAAAGGACCCTGTGCCAGCACATCATACTGAAAGCCTTGGCTGGAGTTTTTGTAGTCCTGGTATAGGAACTTCCATCCGAAGCTTAGCGTCATGCGCTTGGTGGCATCGTAATTGAGAAGAGGCTCGGCATTGATCGCAATCCTCGAGCCCGCACCGAATCCCCCGACGTCGAACCGGGCCGATGCGCTGAGTTTTTTGCCGAGGGGGATAATGGCTTGTCCCCCAACGATCGGATCCCACCAGGTTTGTGCTCCTGAGCGGGTAATGCCCAGTGGACCCTGAAATCTGAATTCGCCGCTGATTTTGTTGTAACGGACGCCGCCCAGCAGCTTGAAATAGGGTGCCACGCGATACCCCCCTGTCATTTCAAACATCCACTGGTCGACTCCTACATCGACAAGGTCGTTCGCTGCTCCGAGCCCCATATAGGCAAAATCGGTGCCGGCAGACCAGCGGTTGTAGCTGAAGGCGGTTCGTCCCATGAACCCGAACTGCAGATTGCTCAGCACATCCTTTGCGCTTGGGTTAACGGGCACGGTTTGGTTTAAGATCGTAATGTCCCCGCTCATTCCGGGAAAAACAAGGTAGGGCATCAGGTCAAAATGGACCTTGTTATCGTCCAACGGTGCAGCTTGCTGCGCCATGGCGGGCATTAACAGCGTCACAGAAGCTAAAAGTAGCATCGCAGTTCGAACCACACACCTACTTGCGCGTTGACTGCCTGCTTTGGCTATACTCATGAAGAAAACTCCTTTATCGTATTCTTCTGCACCAATTAACAATGATGATGCCTCCTATCCCGGGAGGACTTTCTCATCGTCCGACTCGCCCACCTGAAGCCTGACTCGGGTGCCGAGAGCTCGGATTCCTCCCATCAGTACTTTGAACCGAGCTGCTTCCAGATATGCGTTTAACTTGTCCCTGTCCGACCAGACTGAGCACCAGACCATTAGGCCTGGCTGATCTGGATCTTCGAACACTGTGGTCCGGATATGGCCATCCCCTTCACAGCAGATCAAGCTCTCGCTGGATTGAAGGAACTCGATCCGCTTTTCGAGGTTTAACCTGAATCTGATCTCGACAGTGAACTCTTTGGGCACGGCTTTATGAATGCAATCAAGTGGCCATCGAAGTATCGTGATGCACAATCTATTTTTCTTCATGGCTTTAGGCGACCTCAGTCAGTGCTATCGGATCGCAGTCTGGTCGCGGTATTTCACGAATTCGCGAAATGTCACAAGCTCAACCAGGCGTAACCTCGCTTCAGATGGCACTAGGAAGCCGGGGGCGGGGTATGGTAGTCTGAGCTCCAATGGCCTTTATGGTGGCCGTGGTTTAGCAGGCACTCCTGTGGGCGAACTGGCGCCCGACGATGATGGCACATCCGCAGCCTCACCTATTTGTCCATGCACAGCTGATGATCGGATCGGCGACCCTGATCATTTCGCTCATCCATCTCTTCCTCGGCTTTCGCGGAATCCGTCGCAACCTGAACATCCCCTTCGCGCTTGCGAGTCTGTTGGCGACAGCCGAGGCGTTTACCGGCCCAGGCAGGTACCTCTCCTTGACGGTCGAGGATGCAGGACATTGGCTGAAGCTGTCCTGGGGAGCTGAGATTCTCTTCGGAATAATGCTGATATGGTTTGCACGAGCTTTTGCCGGGATCAGGGATCGCAGGATTCCGTTGCTGATCAGCTCCGCTGCCCTCGTGGCCCTGATTGTCAACTGGCGGCTGCCATACGGATTCAGATTCCGCTCGATGCCAACTCTGAAATCCTTCCGTCTGCCTTGGGGCGATGAGATCACCGCACTGGTGGGCGACACCTCTCGCGTGGCTGGTCTTTTTGAATTTGCTGGCACTCTTCATGGCAGTTTATCTGGGTGCGGCAGGCGTCAGATTATGGCGCACGGAGGGAGCGAGAAGTCAGGCATGGCTCTTCACCGTGGGGATCTCACCCTTCCTGTTTCTCGCCGCTCCCCACGGATTCGCAGTCATCTGCGGCTGGGTGCGGCCGCCGGTTTTCTACGTCTTCGGATTTTTCTGCATCGTCCTGTCAATGAGTTATAGCTTGATAAAGGACGTAGTCCGTTCTTCTGAACTAAACAGGGAGGTGGACGCCAAGGAGCGCCGCTGGCGTACGCTGCTGGACAGCTTCTCCCTGCTGGCGCTCGGATGCAACCGGGAAGGGCTGATCGAGTACGTGAATCCATTTCTCGTGCAGACGACAGGGTTTGGCGAAGCGGATCTGCTGGGCAGGCCTTGGGAGGTTCTCTTCCCGGCCGCTGAACTTCCTGACCCTTCAGGAGGTCTTTCGAGCGGCGATGAAAGGGGAGGCGAGCCCGTACCTTCAGACGGGGGTAGTGACTGGCTCCGGCAGGCCCCGCCAAGCCATCTGGTCCACTATCCTCCTCCGCGGCAACGATGACCGGATCGAAGGCACCCTGAGTGTCGGCAGCGACATCACGGAGCGAGTCCAGGCCGAGCAGGCTCGCGACCAGGCGAACGAGCAACTGGCGGCAATGAAGGATCGACTGGAGCAGGAGAATCAGTATCTGAAGCTGGAGTATCTTGAACCTATCGAGGAGACCGAGATCATCGGAGAGAGCGACGCGATTCGCTACGTTCTGCATAAGATCACCCAAGTAGCGGCCACGCAGGTGACGGTCCTGATCGAGGGAGAAACCGGCGTTGGCAAGGAACTGGTCGCCCGCGCGATCCACAAGAGCAGCCCGCGAGCCGAAGATGCCTTTCATCCGAGTCAACTGCGCAGCATTGCCCAGCACGCTGATCGACAGCGAATTGTTCGGCCACGAGAAGGGCGCCTTTACGGGCGCTGATCGAGCCCGCCAGGGACGATTTGAACTGGCTGACGGCGGTTCTCTCTTCCTGGATGAGATCGGCGAACTTCCGCTGGACGTTCAATCCAAGTTGTTGCGAGTGCTGCAGGAAGGTGAGTTCGACCGGGTGGGCGGGACGAAAACCTTGAAGGCGAGTGTCCGGTTAATCACCGCCACGAACCGCAGCCTGAGGAAAGAGGTGGACGCAGGACGATTCAGAGAAGACCTTTACTACCGTATCCTCGGTTTCCCCATCACCGTTCCGCCGTTGCGGGAAAGACGCTCAGACATCCCGGTTCTCATCGAGTTTTTCACCCAGCGGCTGAGCCGGAAGCATGGACGGTCGATCACTGAGATTCCAGTCAGAGTGGTTCGTCAATTAACGGAGTTCGACTGGCCGGGAAATGTTCGTGAACTTGAGATGGTGATTGAAAGAGCCGTGATCATCAGCCAGGGTCAAACGCTTTCGTTGCCTCAAGACTTTTCTCTTCAACGAGACACCGTCGCGCACGCATCAAATAAGCCGCCGTTAACTCTGGAGGATTTGGAGCGAAGCCACATCGTGCAGGTTCTCCAACAAACCGAAGGAAGGATTTCGGGAGATAGTGGCGCTGCCCAAATTCTGGGAATCAATCCGAGCACTCTCCGCAGCCGGATGGTCAAACTGGGGATACACAAACCAGCGTGACACGGTGCATCGTACAGTCGGGCCGCAATTCCCGCAGTCGGAGCCTTTTGATCCATGTAGCATCAGACAATCGCCGCGGCATTCCCAGGCGCGGCGCCGTTCGGGTCAACCGCCCTTTTCGCTATCCTTCTTCTCCAGGCGCACACCGAAAGTCGGCGGAGTATAGCTTTCGGGCCGGTACTTCTCGGGAATGGTTACCGCGTTACCATCCCTCAGATAGCTAAAATGCGCGGACATAATCTCCACGCCGGCCTCGTTAAAGCTGTCTTGGATGTTCTGGTGCAGACTGGCGTAGAGGACAGCCATATCGTTGGCAGCGCGTGTGTAAGCGTTGATCTCGTAGGTCACGTAGAAATCGTTAAGAGCAGTCTGTAGGACAAAGGGCGTAGGCTCGGACATGATGCCTTCAGTTTTGAGCGCGGCACGGATCAGCAGTTCGTGGACGGTTCTCCACGGAGCGTCGTACCCGATGGTCACGCTGGTGTGCAGGATGAGGCCATTCCTGCGGGCTAGTGCACTGTAGTTTACTAGCTTGCCCGAGAGAACTTGGCTGTTCGGGACCGTAACCTCCTCGTTCTTGATGGTCCGGATGCGCGTGAATGACATTGAAAGGGCGACCACGTCCCCTGTGACTCCGCCCAACTCCACGCGGTCCCCGATCTGGAAGGGCTTCATACTCATGAGGACGAGCCCCCCCATAAACTGTCCGGCGACTCCAGTAGAGCCAAGCGAGATCACGACGCCCGTAAACAGGCTAATGCCTTTGAAAGCCGCCGAGTCCGAGCCCGGGATGTAGGGGTAGATAATCACCGCCGCGAAGACCAGTACCATTAAGCGTAGGAGCTTGTATACGGAGCTGGCCCATTCGCGTTGGACACCCGGGAGCTGGACATGGCCCGCGGCGGCCTCGGCGTGGATCCATTTGAGAGCCTTGAGCACGTACCGGACGATCACTGCCACCACGACCATGTAGAAGATGTTAGACATCTGAAACAGCAAGCCCTGCCAGAGTGACGCTAAGGGATCTAAAATGTAGCTCAGGGTTCCCATGGCCAGGGCGCGGGTGAGAGGGAATACGCTGAAGATCACCTCGAGATAAATGAATGATATGATGATCCCCAGAATCCATGCCAGCATCCTGATGATGCGCCGCTCGTAGACGGCGAGGCGATTGGCGGCTACGAGTTCCCTTTCCTGGAAGCGGATGTTTTTCCCAGCCTGACGCCGGCGTTCCACCCGAGCAATGAGCATTTTGTGGAGCCGACGGAGCCAGAAGAACAGAAAGACGAGGAACGCTGCGCCCATTACGGCGTAAAGGATTGCCCTATAGAACGCCGTTGGCGTTCTCCTTTCTCGGTAGCGCTTGATCGCGTCCCGGACGACCTGGAGGCGCTCTGCAGCGAGGTTTTGCCTGGACATCCCATAGAGAGCGGCATCCTCTTCTGAGATCTTAGCCAACAGTTTGCCATGGTACATCATCTTAGAAGCGCTATTTTCATCCTCGATGGTCACGCTGTCAGGATCGAAGAAAGGGTCTTCGGCCATCTTCTTGATGAATCTCGATGCCGCCTGTGCCCTCTCCTCGACGGTAAACGCTCCCAGAGAGCCCTTTAACACATAAAGGCTATCTCCATCAAAAACCACCGGTGAGCTCTCTAACTCAGTGGATGATTCGCCTGCAGTTTGGGGCGCCGGGAGGGTTGCGGGGGACTTCTGTGCTTGGGCCGAAGCTGAGGATGTCAGTGCCAGGCACAGCAGGAACAGAATGAGGTGATATTTTCCCGAGAGGGGTTTAGTCAGGCACATGGAATGCATCTCCGGTCGTCGTTAGCATAGAGCCCAAGGAGTTAACCGATAGATGAAACAAACTGCTTTCGCCCGAGGGATCTATTCAAATTCAGCTCTTTATTCGGACAACTAAAACCCATGTTAATCCCAAAACGTCACAATTGGTATTTTAATGCGATAGCGCAGATAGGTTATGTCATCCGCTAACGACCTTACGTCTGTTTCGAGTGCTTCGAAAACTTCGGAAGTTCGCGCCGCTTCGGATGCCCGGGCTGTTATCCCAATCGCCAATGATAAATGCTTCCGAGTCCGGCACATTGAATGCAAACATCTCTTCCAAATCACAGGGAAAAGAGACGACCAACCGCATATCTATAAGACATCCTGAATGAATCGCTTAGGGATTTTAATACACCTATAGTGCCGGGAGGATTGGCTGCAAACGGACAGCCCACGTGGCGAGCCTAAGCGCAGCAGTTCGATTTTAAAGGAAATAGCGGACTTTAGCTTGGAAGATCTCGGATTAGATATGGTTCCGACACTACATATTCCGAAGGTATGTAGAACGGGCTTGGTAGAGGAAGAGATGTCCTGTTGGACTTCCTACCTGAAACTTGAAAGGGCTAATTGTTCATCGTAGTAAATATCAAAGACCTTATCCAACTTTCCCACTTCTAACCATCGCTTTTCATCTTCGTCTGGATTGAGGACTTTAAACATTCCACCATTCTTTTTCACCGTAACAAAACAAGAAAGAAGTTCGGCCGTCGTACCATTCCCGATCAGCTTAGCTTTCCCAAGATTCACAAGTATGTTTAAAGTACCCTTATCCAACAAACCTTTGATGATGTCACGGATAGAAAGAGTGTCAACAAACCTCCCTTCGAGGTCAAGAATTACAATATTATCAACCGGCCGAACTGATACTTGAGTGCCCATAACCTTGGAGGGTGGCTAGGAAAAGTGCTGCCACCTATCTTAACAGTATACAATAAAAATGAATACGTGCATTTGATAGCTCATTCACTAGAGCGGGATGACTATTGTGGCATGACTCCTATATTCGGCACGCTGGCAGAAAAAGACCTGCTGCGGGATAGCTGAATAGCCACTGCCTCCCATGAAGTCGGCTTCCGGGAAGTTATTCATAGTAGACCCGGTTTTTGTTAGAGTGCCTATCTGCTAGAGGTTGAAAGTCAATCCAGCAGATAAGTTACCAAATAGAATAAATCACAAAAGGTGGAGATCAGACAATGAAAGTATTGGCGATTAATGGGAGCCCTAGAAAAAAATGGAATACGGCAACTTTACTCGAACACGCATTGAAAGGCGCGGCTTCAAAAGGGGCCGAAACGGAATTGATACATCTGTATGATCTAAACTTTAAGGGATGTATCAGTTGTTTCGCCTGCAAAATGCTTGACGGCAAGAGTTTGGGAAAATGCGGATATAAGGATGCTCTAACGCCGATTCTACAAAAAGTGGAAGAGGTCGACGCACTGATATTGGGCTCTCCAATTTATTTCGGCCTAGAAACTGGCGAATTAAGATCCTTCATGGAAAGATTGTTCTTTCAATATCTACAATACGCGATACCACCCAAAATACTGTTTGATAAAAAGATAAAAACTGGATTCATCTATACAATGAACGTACCGGAAGAAGCGATGAAGAATATCGGCTATGAAGATCATTTTAAATCGAATCAGCAGGTTATGAGCATGGTTTTCGGCCACTCAGAATATATTGCCAGTTATGAAACTCTTCAGTTCGAAGATTTTTCCAAGGTTGAGTCAAGTATGTTTGATATTCCCCAAAGGATCAAACGTCGCAAGGAGATCTTTCCTCTAGATTGCGCAAAAGCATACGAAATGGGGGCAAAATTCGCAGAACCTGACTAGCACCGGCTTTTTTCGGCGATTAAGACGCAAACCGGCATATAGAAGATTTAGGTCGTAGATCGAAACACGAATATCGGAATCGGGCGTTCAGTCGCTCGATTTACCGAACGGGCGGCTGAGCTTAATTGCGAGGAAGCGCTTGAAAGATTGGGGCAGGATTCCGGCAACGGCCAGGAACAAGCGATAGCGCCAGCCCGGAATGACAAACAATTTGCCGCGCTCAAGGCCGCGCAGAGAAGCATCCACAACTTCATCTGCGGACAACCACAGGCTTCGCGGAATCGCTCCTCGATCCATCCCCAGTCCATTGTGGAATTCCGTAACGGTGAATCCCGGGCAAAGCGCCTGCACGCGCACCGGAGAATGGATGCTTTTGAGTTCTATATGCAGTCCCGTGGTAAAACTGTTCATCCAGGCCTTTGTGGCATTGTAGCTGACGCTGAAAGGCGCCTGGAGAAAGCCTGCTACGGAAGAAACGTTGATGATATTTCCTTTGGCGCGTTCCACCATGCCCTTGAGAGCGGCATGCGTCAGGCGGCCGACGGCGATGACGTGAAGGCGATGCATCCGGTCCTGGGCATCCGCCTCCGAGCCGTAGTAGGAACCGGGCACGCCGAAGCCGGCGTTGTTGACGAGGAATTCAAGCCTGGACTGAGCCGCGATATACTGTTCAACCTTCTCGAGGTCGGAGTCTACCGTCAAATCGGCTGCAATGATTTCGGCGTCGGGCAATTCTGACGCCAGCGTCTCCAGCCGTTCTCTGCGGCGCGCAACCAGAACGACGCGACATCCTCGTGCAGCCAGCTTGCGGGCGAAAACCTCCCCTATGCCGCTGGAGGCACCGGTGATCAGGGCCACAGCCTTGGATGTATCCATGGAATCATTTGGCGCGTTCTGCCGACCACTTCTCTTCGCGTCCCGTTCGCGATCACGGCGCCTTCGATCTTTTTATCGTTTATGAGACCGGAATAATTCCGATTGTCTGCGACAAAGCGGATGCGGTTGCCGTCGATCTTCACGCCGCTCAGTGTCAGGACCTTGCCGTTCGATTTCAGCGTGCCCTGCGCATTCTGGAACTGCTGGGTGAGGTTCAGCTCGGCAACGCCTGTGGGCATTTTGCATGTCCATGTCCCCTCGACCTGGGCGGGAACAATCCAAAGATAGGCCGTGCGGCCTTCCTGCTCCACCGTCTGATCCGCACTCCATTCGCCCATCGTAAAGGCATGAGAAACCACGCGAGTCCCCGGCTTGTAACTCAAAATCGTCGGACGCAATTTAAGATTGAGTTGCGGCAGAAGGTACATCGTAATAACGGTGGCCTTGCTGAAATCGCTCTCGAAGATATCGGCATTTATAAAGGTTGCTTTGCCGGAGACGCCCGCCGCCTCCGCGTTTCGCCTGGATAACGCCACCATATCAGGATTGAATTCAAAACCGACGGCACGCGCGCCCCGCTTTGCGGCTGCAATAACGATGCGCCCATCTCCCGACCCGAGGTCCATGACGTAGTCCTCAGGCGTCACCTTGGCTAAATCCAGCATGGCCTGGATAAGACTATCCGGGGTTGGCACCCAGATTACGTCCTTTCCTTCCTGGCCGACGCTCGGCTGGTACTCTTGCGCATAGGCATTTATAGAGGCAAAGCACAGAAACAGCATTGTTAGAGAAATAAAAGCAATCCACCGAGCTCTTCCCATATTTTCAGCTCCCCGATTAGTCGTTAGTCGCAGTCGGTCGTTAGTCGGCAGTACTTACCGACTACCGACTAACGACTGCCGACTGTTTTTAACATCGTGAGGCAATCCAACCGCTGCCGCACAGCGTGAAGCATTCTCCGCAAGCCCGGCACGAGAGTTCGGCGCCTTCAACCAGCGCCGGCTTGCGCTCGATCCCGCGCCCCTGGAAATAGATCTTATTTGCCTTCTTGACCTCTGAGCAATAGCGCAGACAAAGCCCGCACAGGCTGCAGTCGGTCATGCCCGTCTTAAAGCGGGATGAGGTGACTCCGTATTCTTCCGCATAGAGCTGCCAGGCCGGATAGAGAAGCTCGATGATCATCCGGCGGATACCTTTGACCTTTTCGGTATTGGTTTGCACCTTAAGGCCTTCTTCCACGGGATAGACGCAGGAGGCTACCAGCCTTTTCCGGCCCCATTTGGTTTCAATTTCGACCATGCACATGCGGCATCCGCCATAGGCTTCCAGCCTGTCGTCATCGCACAGTGTCGGTATTTTTATTCCCATGGACCTTGCGGCCTGCAGGACGGTTGTCCCTTGTTCCGCCTCTACGGTCCGGCCATCAATTTCCATGCTTACATTTTCCATAGCTGCCTCACTATGCTTTGGTTTCGAGCAGGGTCCCTGCTCCCGCTGTTCGTTTCTGAATGGTGTATGCCGGCACCTTGATCACAGCCGTGAACTTCTCGGGACATGCCGTGAAGCAGGCGCCGCATTTGATGCACTTTTCCTGGATGATCGTGTAGACCTTATCTTCCGATTTGTTCACGGCGTTCACCGGGCAATTCCGTAAACACGCACCGCACTGTTCGCATTTCTGCTGGTCGATTTCATAGGCGATAAGCGCCGTGCAAACTCCTGCGCGGCAGCGCTTCTCCCGGATGTGCTCCTCGTATTCTTCACGGAAATACTTCAGGGTGCTGACCACCGGGAAGGGGGCGGACTGGCCCAGGGCGCAGAGAGAGGCGGATTCCATGAATTCGGAGAGCTCTTCCAGGAGCTTGAGATCGCCCTCCTTACCCGATCCGGAGGTGATGTTGTTAAGCATGTGCAGCATCTGCCTCGATCCTTCGCGGCATGGGACGCACTTGCCGCAGGATTCGTGCGCAAGGAAATTGGTATAGTAACGCGCCGTATCCACCATGCAGGTGTTCTCGTCCATGACGATCATGCCGCCGGACCCCATCATGGAGCCGACCTTGGTCAGCTCGTCGAAATCGACCGGAAGATCCAGCAGCGATTCCGGGATGACTCCGCCGGAAGGCCCGCCGGTCTGCACCGCCTTGAATTTCTTTCCTTTCGGCACGCCGCCGCCGATTTTGAAATATGATGTCGCGCAGCGTGATGCCCATGGGCACTTCGACCAGTCCCGTATTGCAGACTTTTCCGACCAGCGAGAATATTTTTGTCCCCTTGCTCCCCTCCGTTCCCATGCTGCGGAACCATTCGGAGCCTTTGTTGATGATGAAAGGGACGTTCGCCCAGGTTTCGACGTTGTTCAGGCAGGAAGGCTTGCCCCAGATGCCCTTTTCGGATGTGTGAATGTATTTCGGCCGGGGCTCGCCCACGTGGCCTTCGATGGCGCACATCAGGGCGCTGGACTCTCCGGAGACAAAGGCTCCCGCACCGCGGTGTATTTTTACATCAAAGGAAAATCCGGACCCGAGAATATTCTTTCCCAACAGACCGTATTCTCTCGCCTGCTCCAACGCCTCGTTGCGCGTGTTTGCGCGCCAGCGGATATTCCTGGCGCACATAGATGAAGCCTTCGGTAGATCCGATCGCATAGGCGCCGAGGATCAGTCCTTCCAGCACGCCGTGCGGATTCCCTTCCAGAAGGCTGCGGTCCATATAGGCGCCCGGATCGCCTTCGTCGGCATTGACGATGACATATTTGGGCTCTCCGTGTGCGTTGCGAGTGGTCTCCCACTTTCTGCCCGCCGCGAAACCGCCGCCGCCGCGCCCGCGCAGGTTCGCAGCCTTCACTTCGTTTAACACGGCCTCAGGAGTCATCCCGGAAAGCGCTTTTGCCAGCGCCGAATATCCTCCGACTGCAATGTAGTCGAGAATATTGGAGGCATCGATCCGCACGTTGTTTTCCAGCAGCACGCGCTTCTGATATTTGTAAAAGGGGATTTCGTCCAGATGCGCAAGCCGCTTCCCGCTCGCTTCATCCAGATACAGGAGTTTTTCGATAGACCCATCGCCGGAGCCGAGCGAATCAATAATGGCCGGCACGTTTTTTATTTGCGCTCCGAGATAGCAGACGTCCGACGGCTGGATCACAACCAGCGGACCGCGTTCGCAAAAACCGTGGCAACCCGTCCTGCGGACTCCCACCTTGTCTCCAACGCCGCGCTTCTCGATCTCCTCTTCAAGGGAGTCTGCCAGTGCCTCGGCTCCATACGCGCGGCATCCCGTTCCGGCGCAAACCGCCAGCCAGGTCTGCTTGGCATTGCGCTGCGCGACGATTTCTTCTCTCAGTTTGCTAAGATCCGCAGGGGTTTCTAAGCGAGACATTCTTTCGCCTCCTCTTTCTCCAGTGACTTGATAATTTTTTCGAGCTTGCTCCGCGTGGGATCACGATAGTATTGGGCATCGATCTGAACGACGGGAGCCAGGGCGCAACAGCCGATGCAGTGCACCGTTTCCAGCGTAAATTCCTGACGGCTGTCGGTCTGCCCGGGCTGAATTCCAAGGGCCGCCGAGACGCGGGTCAGCATTTCCGAGGCGCCGCGCACATGGCAGGCCGTTCCGGTGCAGACCTGGACTATGTGGCGGCCGCGCGGCTCGAGGCTGAATGCCTCATAAAAATTCGCGACAATATAAATTTCTCTGAGAGGGATGTTCAGACGGCCCGAGATCCAGTTTAAAATGTGGCGCGGAAGCCAGCGGAACGTCTCCTGTACATCCAGAAGCACCTGAATGAGCGAGTTCTTCTGGAAATCATACTTGCGCATGATGGCATCCGTCTTCATGAGCTCATCCCGGATGTCCAGGATCGCGCGTTCTTTCTTTTTAATCTGTCCCAGGCTCTCCGCATGATATTTCGCTTCGTTTTCAAGATACGTAAGCTCATCGAGGAGCTGCCTTTTATCGATGCCGATCGAATACGCTTCACCCAGAACATCCAGCCCCTGAAGCAGCAAATCGTATTTGTCCGAAGGATGGAGCTGTTCCCCGCTGGAAGTGTTTGAGGCTTTCGCTTCCCGGCGCAGTATGTTGAGGCTTAAACCGCGGCGCACCGTTTCCAGCAATTTTTCCGGTGGACACGGTTTCGTCAGGACATCGAAAGCTCCGAGCTTCATCGCTTCGACAGCGGAATCGACGGTGCCCTGCCCGGTGACCACAATGGGGACTGCGAAGGGTTCGGTCTTTACAAGCCGGCCCAGCAATTCAATGCCGCTCATTCCCGGCAGCGCCAGGTCGAGCAGCACGACGCTCGGATGCTCAGAACCGACCATCTGCATGCCCAGCGAACCGCTTTTGGCAATTTCAACGCGATACCCGCCCTTTTCCAGAATTCGGGTGCACGTTTCCGCAAAAGCCTGGTCGTCATCAATTATCAACACATCGACCGGGAGCTTCGCCGGCTTTTCTCCGGCAGCTTGTTTTTCAGCACTCATAGGCAACCCCTGTGATTGACGAAACATATTTTAATGTCGTTGGGGTAAGAACATCGGCTCTCAGAGCCGGACACGAAAAATCCCCCCAAACAGCCATAGCAATATTCGCGCCACAAATATATGCCACCTTCAGGATACCATGACAGTTACAGTCAGCCTTGCATTTTCTAGCACATACGGCGATCCACTTCCTGATGCAGGCCCACAATACAGAATCGGACCAAGTGATACTTTTTGTACCAATGGGTGAATCGACCGATACAAAATGACTCAGCTGCAGAGGAGGAAGATCGCGTATTGATCCTGGAGTTATCGGTTCTCTTGGAATCCGGAATCCGGAATCCGGAATCCGGAATCAGGAATCAGGAATCATTTTTGTACTTCTGAATTTTCTCGCGCAGAGTTTTTCGATTGATGCCGAGATACTCCGCTGCTTTGGTTTTATTGCCTTGAAACCGGTTGAGAGCATTCAGGATTTCATTCTGTTCAATCTTAGCAAGGCTACCGCCGACCGGCAATTCCATCCCGGTAGAGTCTGGCAATCCAGGCGGCAGATCTCTTAAGCCGATAGCTCTGCCTTCGCAGGTAACAACCGCATATTCCAGAGCGTTGATCAGTTCGCGCACATTTCCCGGCCATTCGCATTTTTTGAGAAAGCGCATCGCCTCATCCGATAAGGTTGTCAGCGACCGTCCTTTTTCAGCAGCCAGCTTTTTAAGATAATAGTCGACGAGGGCAGGTATATCTTCGAGCCGTTCGCGCAGCGGTGGGACCGGGATATGAATGACATTCAGCCTGTAGAAAAGATCCTCGCGAAACTTGCCTTCACGCACAGCCTGATGAAGATCGCGATTCGTGGCGGAGATAATGCGCACGTTGATCTTTTTTCTGTTTGTGCTTCCGACTTTCGAAATTTCCCGTTCCTGAACAGCCCGGAGTAATTTCGCCTGCATGTTAATGCTGATATTTGCTATCTCGTCGAGGAAGAGAGTGCCGCCATCGGCGAGCTCGATTTTCCCGACGGTATTTTCGACGGCGCCCGAAAAAGCACCCTTCACATGTCCGAAAAGCTCGCTCTCGAAAAGACTCTCGACCAGCGTGCCACAATCGACCGTTACGAATGGTTTCTGGGAGCGACGGCCCAGCCTGTGGATCGCCCGGGCTACGACCTCTTTGCCTACGCCCGTTTCGCCTGTGATAAGCACTGTGGAATCCACCGGCGACGCCTTCTGCACGAGCCGGACTACGCGGCTCATGGCCTCGGAGCGGCCGATCAGAACCTGAGACAGCATCTGTCTCTCCAGTTCCTGGCCGATACAGGCGTTCTCGAGAATTCTTCGTGCGGCGCTTGCCGCCAGTTCTACAAGTTCAAGCAGGGCATCCGGCGTGAATGGTTCGGGGAGATAGTCGTAGGCTCCGAGCTTGATGAATTTTATTGCAGAACCGATAGTCGGGCTTCCGCCCACTACGATAATCGCCGTATTTGGCGACACCTGCCGCAGCCCCTTCAGCAATTCCATTGCCGAGACTTCCGGCATCGTCAAATGGATCAAAGCAGCGTCAAAGGATTCCTGCTGTACTCTCTCCAACGCCTGTTCGCCGGTGCCCGCGGTTCCAATGCGAAAGCCTCCCGATTCCAACGCCTGCCGGGATCGAACGGATATGGACTCCTCGCCACCGATGATAAGGACTCTGCCTTTTTCAAACACCATATAATACGAATTACGAATTACGAATTGACGAATTACGAATGCATGTATAATTCAATCCGTCACTCGTAATTCGTAATTCGTCATTTTGTTATACTTGGACGTACATCGATCCCTTTACGCTGCAGATCGGGCACACCTCAGGCGGGTTCCCCAATTCAATGTGTCCGCAAACCGGGCACAAATAGAACTTGGTTTCAGCCAGGTCCTTGCCCTGCGCCACGGCTTCAAGCGCCAGCTTATAGAGCTGGGCGTGGACTGCTTCCGCCTTGGCAGCAAATGCGAACATTCTCTTTGCCTTGTGGTTCTCGGTTTGAGCAAGGGTCACCATCGGAGGGTACATCTCGGTAAATTCGTGAGTTTCGCCTGCAACGGCGGCGCGCAAATTTTCTACCGTGGACTGAATGCCATCCAATGCATTCAGGTGACCCAGAGCGTGGATTGCCTCTGCTTCCGCTGCCGTGCGGAACAGGCGCGCTACGTTGGCAAATCCTTCCTGTTCTGCTTTCTTGGCAAAGGCCACGTATTTCCGATATGCCTGACTTTCCCCTGCAAACGCCTCTTTAAGATTTTCCTCGGTTGTCGCCATACTCTCTCCTTTGAATAATAGGTTTCATCCAGTTCAATCGTAATTCGCTAATTCGTCATTTGACAAGTCGATCCGGCGCCAGAATGGCCGCCGCGGGATGATCGCTCTTCCCATCCACTATCCAGTCAGCCGCCAGAGTGCCTACAACAGGCGCACAGGTGATTCCATGACCACCCAAACCCGCGACCCAATAAAGTCCCTGAAGCCGCGGATCTTTGCCGATGACAAAATGATCATCGGGCGCGAACGTGCGCATCCCTGCCCAGGCTCGAGCCACTCCGGCATTGGCCAGCGAGGGGAGCCAGCGCGCGGCTTTGGCTGCGATGCGCTCCAGTTCGGCGTGATCGGTTATTTCTCCCTGTTCCGGCGTTACCTTTACCGTGTCGCAGGCGCTCATCAGCAAACCGCCGCTCTCCGGACGGAAGTAGTAATCCTCCCCAACCACCCAGAGGATCGGCCAGCGCGGATTGACCTGGGAAAGCGGTTCCGTTACCAGCAGGTGCCTGCGATAAGGCGTAAGGGGCAGAGCATACCCACTGAAAAGATCCGGCACGGAAGCCCAGGCTCCATTGGCCACCACAACCTTGGATGCCTCCATGAAACCGTCATCGGTTTCCACTCCTTCAACGCGGCCGTTGCGTATTCTGAGTGTTTTGAATTGCGTTCCAAAGCACAGCCGGGCGCCGGATTCACAGGCTCCGCGAATAAAGCTCTGCAGGATCGTATGCACATCCAGTATGCCGTCATCCGGTTTGTAGGCGACAGACTCAAGGCCGGGCGCAAGTATCGGGATTTGTTCATACACGCGCGACGCATCTCCCCGTTCGATATTTGCGCCGGCATTATTCTTGCACCATGTATCCAAAGTGCCCACGTGCTCGGCGCACGCAGCCATATAAATGCCCACGCGGTCGACCAGCGGCAGAGACGTAAATCCTTCCGGAGGACTGGAATAGAACTCCGCCGACTGCCGGGCGAGCCGGTTTGCCAGCGGATCCGGGATTATCGTGCGCAAAATCGCGGCGTTGCGGCCAGTCGATTGAGTGCCGGCTAGTTTTTCCTTTTCCAGCAGCAGAATATTGTGCTGCCCTTTACGCGTCAGGAAATACGCTGTTGCCGCCCCAGCCATGCCCGCGCCGATAATGATAATTCGCTCGTCACTCATCAAACTGCTCCCGCCTGCATTATATTCAACTTTTACACTAGACCGCGAATCATACCATCGACGAAAGAACTAATCCAAATACTGGCAGGGCTATGTGATTTGCGTAGCCCAACATCCAGCGAAGTCCCCCGGCCAAAATCGCTATCGGTATCGCTATCGGTATCGGAATCGCTATCGCTATCGGGCATCGCTATCGGAATTCGGTTTTTCGCTTTCGAACTGCCGATTGCGATTCCCGATACCGATACCGATAGCGATTCCGATACCGATAGCTCAAATTATTGGCAGAGATCAAGGATTAGAATGCCAACTATATTGGCTCATGAACCCAGACTGTCGATAATGGCGTTCAGCGTCTGGCTCGGTCGCATCGCCTTTGCCGCTTTGTCGAGGTCCGGCTGGTAATACCCGCCCATATCAACGGGCTGGCGTTGCGCCCCGAGCAGCTCGGCGATGATCTTCGCTTCGTTGTCGGTCAGCTGCTTCGCCGCTGCGGCAAACCGCGCCTGCAGTTCCTTGTCCCGGGACTGCGCGGCGAGCGCCTGAGCCCAGTACATCGCCAGGTAGAAGTGGCTGCCGCGATTGTCAATCTCTCCGACCTTGCGCGCGGGCGATTTGTTATTGTCTAGAAACTTGCCGATCGCCTGGTCGAGCGTTTCGGCAAGCAGCGCCGCGCGTTCATTATGGGATGCATTGCCGAGGTGCTCCAGCGACGCCTCCAGTCCCAGGAATTCCCCAAGCGAATCCCAGCGAAGATAACCCTCCTTCTGGAACTGCTGGACATGCTTTGGAGCCGAACCCCCTGCGCCGGTCTCGAAAAGCCCGCCGCCCGCCAGCAGCGGCACAATGGAATACACCTTGCCGGACGTGCCAATCTCGAGAATGGGGAAAAGGTCGGTCAGATAGTCGCGAATTATGTTGCCGCCTACGGAGATCGTGTCCTGGCCCTTCCGGATCCGCTCGAGGGAGAATTCCATTGCCTCAACCGGATTCATGATGCGAATGTCCAGGCCCTTGATGTCGTGATCCTCGAGATAACGCACGACTTTTTTAATCACTTCATTGTCGTGCGCGCGAGCCTTGTCCAGCCAGAACACGGCGGGGGTCCCGGATATCCTGGCTCGATTCACCGCAAGCTTCACCCAGTCGCGGATCGCGGCGTCCGTAGTACGGCACGACCGGAAAACATCCCCTTCCTCCACGTTTTGCGCGAGCAACGTCCTGCCGGTCGTTTCATCTACCGCGCGGATTACTCCCGGCCCCCCGGCGATGAAAGTCTTGTCATGGGAGCCATATTCCTCGGCTTCCTGCGCCATGAGACCGACGTTCGGCACGCTGCCCATCGTGGCCTGATCGAACGCTCCGTGCCGCTTGCAGTCTTCGACGATCGTTTTGTAGAGCGTCGAGTAGCAGCGATCGGGGAGCATCGCCTTCGTGTCATGCAGTTTCCCGTCGGGACCCCACATCTTCCCCGAGTCGCGGATCATCACCGGCATGGAAGCATCAATAATAACAAGATTGGGGGAATGCAGATTCGTGATACCCCGGTCGGAGTCGACCATTGCCAGGGGAGGGCGCATCGCATACACGGCTTTGATGTCGGCTTCGATCTCTTCCCTCTTCGCAGCCGGCAGGCTCTGGATTTTAGCGTTCAGATCGCCCAGACCATTGTCCGGATTCACGCCAATCTGCTTGAACGTATCGGCATGCTTGGCAAACACGGGACCGAAGTAGACGCTGACTGCGTGGCCGAACAAAACGGGATCCGACACCTTCATCATTGTAGCCTTGAGGTGCAGCGAAAGAAGCACGCCCTGGCGCTTCGCATCCTCGATCTGCTCCTCGTAAAACGAGCGGAGCTCCCGGACGCACATCACGGAAGTATCCAGAATGGAGTCCTCCGGAAACGGTACGTTTTCTTTCAGCACCGATACTTCCCCATCGGCGGCCACGAATTCATAGCGCACGCCGGCCGGCGCACCCATGGTGATGGATCTCTCGCTGCCGAAGAAATCCCCGCCCGTCATATGAACCACATGCGACTTTGAATCCGGGCTCCACGCGCCCATTTTGATGGGGTGCTTCCTGGCGAATTCTTTCACTGATGCCGGCGAGCGACGGTCCGCATTGCCCTGGCGAATCACAGGATTGACGGCGCTGCCCAGAACCTTAGAATATCGTTCCTGGATCTTCCGCCCGGCATCGTCTTTCGGATTTTCCGGGTAATCCGGAACGTTGCATCCCTTGCTTTGCAGCTCTTTAATGGCGTCCATCAGCTGCGGGATTGAAGCGGAGATGTTTGGCAACTTGATGATGTTTGCCTCCGGCGCCAGCGTAAGTTCGCCAAGCTGCGTCAAGTAATCCGGGATCCGCTGCGCTTCCGCCAGGAATTCAGGAAAGTTGGCGATGATGCGTCCGGCAAGCGAAATGTCCCACATTTGCACGGAAACATTTATCCCCTTCGTGAATGCTCGCACGATCGGCAGAAATGACAGCGTCGCCAGAGCGGGCGCCTCGTCTGTCCACGTCCAGATTATTGTCGATGTCTTCTTCTCCATAGCTTCTCCTTGTCACTGCGGGAATATCCGGTCAAATACAGGTCCATTATCAAACAGTAATAGTCACAGATGTCGAGGCGCGATGCAAATACTCTCAAGCAAATTAGCACCGTGCGCTAAAAGAATTCGCTTGTTCACCGGCTTGACTTGGCTTTGTCTATAATGAAAGAATAGCTTCATAGGCAGCCGAACAGGGTGCGGCTAAAGAGAACAATGGCCCCAATCTCGGGAAATGCTCCGGATGAATTTTCTGCGCAGGTCTGGTGGGGATTTTCTGAACTTTTCAAAGTTCATTCTGCCTGTCGGCGTTGTGGCAGTGCTGGCTACGGTTTTGTGTGTCGGCTGGTTTACGCAGCCGGATCGTCTGGCGCGCAATTATCAGCCTCGGCAACCCATCCCATATTCCCATAAGCTCCATGCCGGAATTCTGAGGATCCCCTGTCTCTACTGCCATAGCGGCGCTCTGAAATCGCGCCAGGCGGGGATCCCGCCCGTCGAAAAATGCATGAATTGCCACAGGGTAACCAAAACGGACAGCCCGGACATCAAACGGGTCGCCGCTGCGGTTGCTTCAGGAGCGCCGATGCCATGGGCAAGGATTCATTCCCTGCCGGACCATGTTTATTTCGATCACAGGCCACATGCAGGAGCAGGGATTCTCTGCCAGACCTGCCACGGCGAAGTACAGACCATGGATATCGTATACCAGTCCATGTCCATGCGGATGAGTAACTGTCTGGGGTGCCATCGGAATCCAAAGGATGCGCTCCCTGCTGAATCCAAAATCGTAAAAGGGCCGGAACACTGCAATGCGTGCCATCGTTGACTTGCAGTCTTCCACTGTTCGCATCTGCAGAGAAGAGGTATCGTGAGCAACACGGGCAACTTCAATCAATCGCGTCATGCCGGGCACTCGGAGCGCGATCCGTTGAGCGGGATGGATGCGATTTCCCGCCGCAGATTTTTAAGCCTTCTCTCTGCTTCCGCGGCCCTTGCGGCAGGCGTGTCCTGCTCCAAAATAGACCGGGGAGCGATTGTGCCGTACACGCGAAGGCCCGGAGAGATCATTCCCGGCGTTGCCGCCTATTACGCCAGCACTTTCCAGGAAGGGCTGGCGACGCACGGCGTCCTCGTAAAAACACGGGAGGGCCGGCCCATTCTCATTGAAGGCAACACGGAGCATGCCTTTTCGCGCGGCAAGACGAGTTTGCGCGCCATAGGAGACCTGCTGGGGTTGTACGATCCGGACCGCTTGCGTTCTCCCGTATACAAAGGCGCGCCGGCCAAATGGGACGAAGCCGAAAAAGCTCTGACCCGCACTCTCCTGGATGCGCGCCTCGCCAATAAGCCGGTCCTGCTTCTGACCGGCGCCATTGTCTCTCCCACGCAGAAAGCCCTGATTGAAGGCATGCAGGCTGCCTTGCCGACCTTGCTCCATGCACCCTGGGAACCGGTTGCGCCCCTGCCGGAGATCTGTGCCACGAAAGCGCTCTATGGCAAAGCCGTATTCTCCACACCACATTTGGATCGCGCGGATGTGATTCTTTCGCTGCAGGCGGATTTCCTGGGCACCGAAACAAATGCGCCCGTGTTTGTGCAGGATTTTGCCGCCCGTCGCGCCATCTCCAGTCCATCGGATTCCATGAATCGCCTCTGGGTGCTCGAAGGCGGCATGTCGCTCACAGGCTCTAACGCGGACCAGCGGCTGCAGGTCCGTCCCTCAAAGATAGCGGCCCTAGCATTCGCCATAGCCCGGCTGTTGCACGAATCGCATTCCCTGGCTCTGCCCGCAGGAATAAAAGCCGAAGATCTGAAGGCTTTCGTTCCCGATGCATTGGCCGGCAGCCTGAATGTGGATCCATCCCTGTTGAGAAGGCTGGCCGCGGATCTGGCACGAGCCCGGAAAGCCGCTCTAGTCCTGGCCGGCCCCGCGCTTCCGCCTGAAGCGACCATGGCCTGCCATCTGCTGAACCTCATGTTGGAAGCAGAGGGCAATACTCTGGATTTCCAATCCGGGCCGGAGCATCCGGCGCTGCTATCCTTTGCTGACCTTGGAGGAATACTTAAAGACGCCTCCCAGGGGAAATTTGCGGCCGGCATCTTCTGGGATGCCAACCCGGGCTATGCGTTTCCCGATGCATCGCTCTGGAAAAATGCCGTCGCGCGCATTCCGGAAACATATCGCATCGGCCTGTATGAAGATGAAACGGCGCTCGATTGTTCCTGGAGGCTCCCGGAGCATCATTGGCTGGAAACCTGGGGCGACTTTGAATCCTCTCCCGATTACGTCAGTCTGCGCCAACCTGCAATCGCGCCTATCCACGAAACCAGGCAGGCCGAGGAGTTTCTGCTTTCATGCCTGCGGAACATGAAAATTGAGGTTCCGCGCAGCTACCTCGAATACCTGAAAGCGCGATGGCGATCGGAGGTCTTTCCTGCGGGAAGCCCGGCATCCTTCGATGCTTTCTGGAATGCCGCCCTGCACGACGGCGGCGTGAAGCGCGCTGCGGCGAAGCAGCCCCAGCCGGCAATGAATATAGAACCGGTTAAAAATGCGATGGCCGCAGCGGCAAAGAACGGGCAGACGCCGATGCCGGCGGAAATCGAGCTGATCCTTTCGCCCGGCGCAGGCGTGTATGACGGCCGGTATGCGAACAACGGCTGGCTCAATGAACTGCCCGATCCTGTCACGAAGGCGACATGGATCAATCCCCTTCTTCTTGCCATACACGACGCGGAAAAAATGGGATTCAAAGATGGAGACGTGGCAACCATCTCTACAGGATCCGGAAGCATCGAAGCGCCGGTGCTCATTCAGCCCGGCCAGGCCCCCGGCGTTGCGGGACTCGCGCTGGGCTACGGGCGGCGGACAGGCAACGTTGCCGTGGGTGTCGGAGCCAACGGGTATCCTCTAATCGATGTCTCATCGAACTCGCCGTATTTCATTCGAAACCTCCAAATAAGCCACAAGCAGACCAGAGAACGCCGCTCGATCCCGAGGACGCAGGAACACAATCTCATGGAAGGCCGCGACCTGGCACGCTCATGGGATTTTGCGGAATATGCCGAAAGATCCAAAAGCAAAAAACTCGAAACGCATCCCGCGGCATCCCTCGCACCAGACCAGAAATTCCCGCAACACAAGTGGAGCATGGTGGTCGACCTAGTCGGCGTGTGTCGGATGCAGCGCCTGCGTCATTGCATGCCAGTCGGAAAACAACATCCCCGTAGTGGGCCCCGAACGCGTGCTGGCGGGCAGGCACATGCATTGGATGCGGATTGACCGGTATTATAAAGGAGATCTGAAAAACCCATCGGTGCTCCATCAACCCATGTTTTGCCAGCATTGCGATAGCGCTCCCTGTGAAATCGTCTGTCCCGTCAACGCGACGACGCATAGCCCGGACGGATTGAATCAGATGGCATACAACCGCTGCGTCGGAACGCGGTACTGCTCGAACAACTGTCCGTTCAAAGTCCGGCGCTTTAATTTCTTCGACTATACATCGATGAAAAAGGAGCCGGAAATTCTGGCTCACAATCCCGGAAGTAACCGTACGTCCGCGCGGTGTCATGGAAAAATGCACCTTTTGCATTCAGCGCATTCAGAACGCAAAACAGAAAGCCAAAATTGAAGGCAGGCCAATCGCGGACGGCGAGATACAGCCGGCCTGCGCCGCCGCGTGCCCCGCGGGCGCGATCGTGTTCGGCGACCTCAAAAACGCTGCCAGCCGCGTCGCGATGCTCTCGAAAACCGACAGGCATTACCGGATGCTTGAGGAGCTTGGGATCAAACCGTCCGTGACATACCTGGCCGACATCTCCAATCCCGCGGCAGAAAAGGGCAAAGCATGAAATCGAGCGTCCCGCTTGCATCCAGAGATCTTGCGCTAGAGCAGCTGAAAGCTCCCCCGGTGCTCCACGGGGAGGTGAGCTTCGGGTCGCTGGACGATCAGGTGCTCACTCCCGTAACCGTCAAACCGCCGCTTGTATGGTTCGTGGCTTTTGCCATTACCTCGACGGCGACGCTTATTGGCATGGCGGCAATCGGCTACACGATCGCAACCGGAATCGGCGTGTGGGGAAACAACATCCCCGTCGCATGGGCTTTCGATATCATCAATTTTGTCTTCTGGGTCGGGATCGGGCATGCGGGAACACTGATCTCTGCCATCCTGCTGCTTTTCCGCGCGCGCTGGCGCAATGCGATCTCGCGATTTGCGGAAGCGATGACGATCTTTGCCGTCATTTGCGCCACGTTGTTTCCGCTCATCCACGTGGGCCGGCCATGGATCGCCTTCTGGCTGATGCCCTATCCCAACCAGCGCGGGATCTGGCCGAATTTCCGCTCTCCTTTGCTCTGGGATGTGTTCGCCGTCAATACCTACTTCCTGGTTTCGCTGCTTTTCTGGTATCTGGGGCTTGTTCCCGACCTGGCTTCGCTGCGGGATCGAGCGGCAAACAAAATTCGAAAGTTCATCTACTCCGTCCTGTGCATCGGATGGCGCGGCGCGGCATCGCACTGGCAGCATTACGAAAAAGCCTACCTGGTCATCGCCGGACTTGCCACTGGCCTCGTTCTCTCGGTCCACAGCGTCGTGTCTTTCGATTTCGCGGTGTCGCTGGTGCCCGGCTGGCACATGACGATTTTCCCTCCCTATTTTGTCGCCGGCGCAATCTTTGCCGGATTCGCCATGGTTGTCATGGCGCTGGTAGTCGTGCGCAGCACCATGCGCCTGGAGCATCTCATCACGGACTATCATCTCGAAGTGATGAACAAGATCATCCTCACATGCTCCTGCCTGATGGGCTATGCCTACCTGCTGGAGGGATTCACCGCCTGGTACAGCATGAATCCCTATATGCACCACACTTTTTTGCAATACATCGCCGGAACATACTGGTGGGCCGGGTGGCTGACGATCACGTGCAATGTGCTCATCCCCCAGCTTCTGTGGTTGCGCTGGTTCCGACGGCATTATGCGGGGATGATTTTCGTCGCCGTCGCGGTCACCGTAGGAATGTGGTTCGAGCGGTTTGTGATCATCGTGAGTTCGCTGCACCAGGACTTCCTCCCCTCCGCATGGCATATCTACAAGCCAACCTTTGTCGATTGCGGCATTCTCCTGGGATCCTTCGGTCTTTTCTTCACGCTCGTGCTTCTCTTCGCCCGCGTGCTGCCCGTCATCGCCACAACGGAGATGAAGATGGTCCTGCCCGGAGCGCAGCCGCATCGCCAGGGAGGCACCGATGAATAATAAAAGGGTCTTCTCGGTGCTTGGGCTATTTGACAGCGCCCCGCTGCTCATGCAGGCGATACCCGAAGTTAAAGCAAAAGTGGCGGCACGGCTTGAAGCCTATTCTCCATTCCCGATCCACGGAATCGACAAAGCGCTCGGTCTCCGGAAATCACCCATCGCCGGAATGGTTCTCATCATGGGGATTATCGGGGCCCTTGCCGGGATTGGATTGCAATTGTGGACCAGCGGCGTGGATTATCCGCAGATGACGGCAGGAAAACCCTATTTCTCATGGGAAGCATTTATTCCGATCAGCTTCGAACTGATGGTCTTGTTTGCCTGCTTCACCGCAGGATTGGGAATGCTCCTGCTGCTGAACCGCCTCCCCTTTTTCCGCCACCCGATGCTGCAATCAAAGTCCATGGCTCATATCACGCGGGACAAGTTCGCCCTGGCCGTCGAGTCCAGCGGAGACGCTCTTGACGTGGACGCCATTACATCGATGCTGGAACAGGCCGGAGCCCGAACAGTGGAAGTGATTCAGGCGCCGGAGCCCGCCAGCCCTGCCTCTCCCGGGTTTCTGTTGGCGGTCCTTCTTGCCATTGGAATAAGCAGCGCAGCGGCAGGATATGGCACCTATTGGGCGATAAAGCTATTCCCCGTTTTCATACCTATGGCGCACATGCTCGATCAGCCGAGACTCGACCCGCAACGTCCCAGCAGCTTTTTCAAGGACGGCTTCGGCATGCGCATGCCGGTTCCGGGAACGGTGGCTCGCGGATCGCTTCCGTACAGCGCCGGAAGCGAGGAAACGGCGGGCAGTCTTGTGAATCCGTTGCCGAGAACAGAACATGTTTTGCAGCAGGGGCGCCAGACATACCGGAATTACTGCTCGGTCTGCCACGGCATTCTCGGAAACGGCCCGCCGACGCTCACGGCCGCGTATGGCGCAAAACCTGCAAATCTCGTATCCCAAAGCGTGATCGAGCTGCCGGATGGAAAGATTCACCACATCATCATAGCGGGCAAAAACACCATGCCTGCCTACGCGGCGGATCTTAGTGAGGATGAACGCTGGGCCGCGGTGCATTATGTCCGCGCATTGCAGAGAGCATTGAACGCAAAGGACGAAGACGTCCGATGATTGACGATTTACGAATGACGATTGACGATTGAAACAAACATCATGAACAGAGGATGCACCAGCAATCGAAGATGTTTGTTTCAATCGTCAATCGTCAATCGTAAATCGTCAATTTGGTTCAAAGGTGGTTGGCGTGTTGCAAAGAACTGATAAAACACTGGCTGTTACATCGGTGCTGGGGCTTGCGGGCGTAGCTGCCGCTTGCTTCTTTGCAGGCTGGGAGCGGTTCTGGGCAAATTGGATCCTCTGGTTTCTGTTTTTGCTGACAATTGGACTGGGATGCCTTTTCCTGGTTGCGCTGGAGCACACGGTGGGCGCTCGATGGAGCATTCCGCTGCGACGTGTCCCGGAGCGGCTTTCCAGCCTGGTGCTCCTGATGGCACCCGTGGCTCTGCTTGCCCTGTTCTCATTGCCGGTCCTGTATCCGTGGACGCATCCCGAGGCCCTGAAGAATCCGATCATTGCAGGCAAGGCAGCCTGGCTGAACATGCCGTTTTTTTCTTTGCGCGTCGTCGCAAGCTTTTTGCTATGGATGGTCGCATACCGGATATTTGTGAGCGGATCCATCCGTCAGGATCAAGACCGGGATCCCGCGTTCAATCTGCGCGCCCGCCGTTTTGCCCCTGTGTTCATGGCTATCTTCGGAATCACGATCACGCTGGTGGCGTTCGACTGGATCTCGAGCATGGAACCCGAATGGTACAGCGACATATTCGGAGTGTACCTGTTTGCCGGCACTTTTCTTGCCGGCCTCGCCGCAACGACGCTGGCGGTTTTGTATCTGAAAAGCCACGGACGGCTCACAGCGGTTGGCTCGGATCATATATACAACCTGGGCGGATTTCTTTTCGCATTCACCGTGTTCTGGTCCTACATCGGTTTCGCCCAATACATGCTTATGTGGTACGCCAATATGCCGGAGGAGGTTTTCTGGTATAAAGACCGGATTCAGGGGGCGTGGGGACCGCTCCTGCTGGTGTTGGCGGTTTTGCACTTCCTGGTGCCGTTCTTCATGTTGATCCCGCGCGAGGCGAAGAGTCATCCCAGATTGCTCCTTTGGGTTGCGGCGCTCATGCTCGTCGCACACTGGCTGGACCTTTACTGGATGATATTTCCTGTTCTTGGCCATAGCCCGCTATTTGGATGGCCGGAGATTTCCTTCGCTCTGCTGTTCCTCTCCGCGGGGCTCCTGTGGGTTCGCCGCTCCATGAAGCGCGGCGAAGACATGCCGACAGGAGATCCTCTGCTGGGCGAAGGTCTGGAGTTCCGCCTATGATAGAAAAATATGTAAACGCGGAGGAACTCAAGCGGCTCCTTTCTGTGCTGGTGGTGATCCTGGGCTGCCTGATCATTGCGGGCCTGTTTGCCAGCATTGTTGTGCCGGGGCTCCGGAATGCCAACAGACCGGCGACGCCTGCGCCCGTAGCTCCTGTAGTTGGAGAATCCGGATGGCTGAATCCCGAGGAATTCCCCTCGCAGAAAGGAAGTGTTATCCCTCCGGTCGATCCCAAAACTCTCATTGAACCCTCCAAGGAGCTAATTGACCCGCGGGAAAGATCTTTTCGAAAAAAATTGCGCGCAATGCCACGGGACGATTGGACATGGAGACGGACCGGCCGCCGCCACGATGAATCCGAAACCGCGCAACCTTGCCGGTTCCGAAGGCTGGAAAAACGGCCCGGATATGACCTGGCATCTTCAAAACGATCAGCGAAGGCATACGCGGGACATCCATGAGTTCCTTTGATTACCTGGCCAAGAAAGACCGAATGGCGCTCGTGCACTATGTGCAATCCCTGGCTTCTTCCCAACGCAAGACAGGGAAGCCCGCAGGCAATGGCAGCATTGACCGCAGCAGCTTGCCTCCGCGGGAGAGACCATTCCGAACAGGATACCGGTGAGCGCTGCGATGGCCCGGCTGAGCGCAGAATACCACGATCCGCCTCCACTCACGGTCCATCGGGAAGATCAAAGCCCGGGCGCCGAAATTCTTCGCCGGGTCCTGCAGGATCCTGCACGGGCAGCCCGATTTCTTGCGCAGTCGCAGCTCGTGGAAAGCAGGCTCCCAGGAGCTTGCTTCGAGCGTTCTGCTCAACACACCGGAAAACGGATTTTCCATAAGCTCAGCGGCCCTGAATGCATCCGAGTGGCAGGATCTCTATGCCGAGCTTCTGAAGCGCGAAAAGTCTCAGTGATGGAGGAGAGGCAATGGCAAGGACATTCTTGACGATCGTTTTATGTTTGGCTTTTTCTTCGATGGGCGCTCCCCAGATGAAAGCTCCCGCCGATGTCGGGATTGACGAAAAGCTCGGCAAGCAGGTTGCGCTGGACGTTGTCCTGAAGGATGAAAATGCGAAGGACCTGACTCTGGGCCAGTTGGTCGACAAGCCCACGATCCTCATGTTCAACTACTATAGCTGCCCTGGGATTTGCCCCGTCCTGCTTAACAGCATGGTTAACGTAGTGAATCAAATTCAACTGGAACCGGGCAAGGATTTCAGGCTGATTTCGGTCAGCTTTGATCCTGCCGACACGCCCGAACAGGCGAGGCAAAAAAAGGCCAATTATCTGAACATGTTGAAACGGCAGTTCTCACCGGACGCCTGGCATTTTCTGACTGGCAGTGCGGAGAACACGAGAGCCGTGGCCGATTCTGCGGGATTTAATTATCGCAAAGAGGGAGACATGTATGTTCATCCCGGGGCGATCATCGTGCTCACGCCGAAAGGAATCATCAGCCGGTATTTATACGGCACTACCTTCCTTACTGCGGATGTGGCAATGGCGGTCCGGGAGGCAGCCGGAGGCAAGGTGCGCCCGACAATTTCGAAGGTTCTGTCCTTCTGCTACACCTACGATCCCGCAGGACGGACCTATGTTTTCAGCATAACCCGTTTTGTCGGAGCAGCAATCCTGGTTCTTGCGATCGTGTTCGTACTATTCGTTTTGAGAGGAAAAAGGAAAAATCCGCAATCCTGATCGTTCGGTATCGCAAGTCGCTATCGAAATCGCGATCGGCAGTTGGAAGCAAAACCGAATCCCGATCTGCGATTTCCGATACCGATAGCGATTCCGATAGCGATAGCGATTGAAGAGGCGAAATGGCATTCAGTCATGAAAAGCTTGATGTATACAAAGTTGCCATTGAATACACTAAATGGGCTTTTGCTATCGGTAAAAATATGTCAGGCGCACATAGACACGCGAGAGATCAGTTATTTCGCGCTTCACAGTCTATTCCTCTCAATATTGCCGAAGGAAATGGCAAAGCAACTGAAGCCGACCGAAGGCATTTTTTTGAGATTGCCCGTGGATCCACGCTGGAATGCGCAGCAATTCAGGACGTCTTGGAAGTCTGCGGAGCGATAAGACCCGAAGAGAATCGCACGGGAAAAGACTTACTGGACAGGATTGCCGCAATGCTGACGAAAATAGGGGGCCGGGGCTACATGATCAAAGAGGATGAAACGGGCATTGCATAACAATCGGAATCGGTATCGCTATCGGAATCGGCATCGCAAATCGCAATCGCGATCGGCAGTTGAAACAGACAAAACCGAATCCCGATCTCGATTCCCGATACCGATAGCGATTCCGATTCCGATTCCGATAGCGAAGTTTATTGATTATCTGTCAGTGTGAGTGAAGGGATTTCGATATGACGAGTTATCTGGATGAGGGGAGGCGAAAGGGAATCCTTGGGTGGATACTTTCCACGGATCACAAAAGGATAGGGATCCTGTACCTTGCCTCGATGCTTATTCTTTTCTTCATCGCCGTAACGATCGGCGTGCTCATGAGAATCGAGCAGCTCACGCTGGATCCGCCCTTGTTCGCTCCGCAGGTGTACAACGCCTTCTTTACGGTGCACGGCGTCATCATGATTTTCATGTTTGTGCTGCCCGGCCTTCCGGCGGTTTTCGGGAATTTCTTTCTGCCCATCATGATCGGCGCAAGGGATGTGGCCTTCCCGCGACTGAACCTGCTGTCCTGGTACTTTTTCCTCGCCGGCGCAGCCATTGTGATTTCTTCTCTGTTTACGGGAAACGGGCCGCCGGATACGGGATGGACTTTCTATGCTCCTTTCAGCCTGAAAAGCGGCACCAATGTCACCCTGGGCGTTCTGGGGGCTTTCGTTCTGGGTTTTTCTTCCATTCTGACGGGACTGAACTTTATCACTACGATACACCGGCTGCGCGCTCCCGGCATGACGTGGCATCGCATGCCGCTGTTTGCCTGGTCGCTTTACGGAACCGCATGGATTCAGCTGCTCGCGACGCCGATCATCGGGATCACGCTGCTCCTCATCATCGCGGAACGCCTGTTCGGAATCGGAGTTTTCGACCCGGCCAAGGGAGGCGATCCGCTCCTCTATCAGCATCTTTTCTGGATCTACTCGCACCCGGCGGTCTACATCATGATTCTGCCGGCAATGGGCGCCATCACCGAAATCATTCCCACCTTCGCGCACAGGACGATTTTCGGCTATAAGGCGATCGCCTACTCTTCGATGGCGATCGCATTTTTCGGCTCCCTGGTCTGGGGGCACCACATGTTCACAAGCGGCATGTCCGAGACTGCGAACCTGATCTTTTCGCTCCTTACATTCATTGTCGCCGTCCCGAGCGCCATCAAAGTCTTCAACTGGACGGCTACGCTGTACAAGGGCTCCATTGAAGTAAGACCGCCCATGCTGTATGCGCTCACGTTTATATTTCTCTTCAGCATCGGAGGGCTGACGGGACTGATGCAGGGCGCGCTCGCGGTGAACGTGCAGCTGCATGACACCTACTTTATCGTGGGACACTTTCATTACGTCATGTTCGGCGGCACCGGGATGGCATTCCTGGCGGCGATCCTTTACTGGTTTCCCAAGATGTTCGGCAAAACCTATAGCGAAAAGACCGCAGTGCTCGCGTGGATTCCCATTTTCATCGGATTCAATATGCTGTATTTCTCCATGCTGGTCCTGGGTTATATGGGCATGCCCCGGCGGTACTTCACGCACCTGCCGCAGTACCACCTCGGGCATGTCGTTGCTTCGATAGGATCTTTTATACTGGCGTTCGGGCTGGTTCTGTTTTTCGCCAATCTCCTGGTCGCTTTGTTTAAAGGAAAGAAAGCAGAACAGAATCCCTGGGGTGGAGTAACTCTGGAGTGGCAGATCCCTACGCCGCCGCCGGCGGAGAACTTTTCCGTGATTCCTGAAATCAAAGAGCGCCCCTATGTTTTCAATCCGGAGGCTTCCCGATGAATAGTCCTGCCGCGCGTTCCGCATCCTGCGCACAAAGACTACGAAGGCGCGAAACTGGGGATGTGGCTGTTTCTGTTCACGGAGATCCTTCTGTTTGGCGGGCTTTTTATTCTGTATTCGGCGTACCGGGCGCGCTATCCGCTTGAATTTCACAATGGCGGCCAGCATCTCAACGTCGTTATCGGCGTTGCCAATACGATCATCCTGCTCACGAGCAGCCTTACGGTGGCTCTTTCGATCACGGCGCTTCGCAAAGGCGACCGCAGGATTTCGATTTTCTGCCTGGCGGCGACGATTGTTCTCGGAATCGCGTTCCTGGTGAATAAATATATCGAATGGAGCGGGGAAATTCACCGCGGTCTCTATCCCAATTCCCCCGTATTGATGCAGCGACCGCACGGCGATCAGATTTTCTTCGGGCTCTATTACAGCATGACCGGGCTGCACGGCCTGCATGTCATCGCAGGCATCCTGCTGCTGTCCGTGATGCTGGTTTTTGTCCTCAGGGACAAAATCACACGCGCGGATTTCAATAAGCTCGAAAATGCGGGTCTTTACTGGCATCTTGTGGATGTTATCTGGATATTCCTTTTGCCGCTGTTCTATCTGGCGGCGTAGTGTGAGCATAATGGAACAGACTGAAATGCATGGACACATCATTCCCTACAGGACACTGGCCGGCGTCTGGCTGCTCCTGATTTTGCTTACGGCGATCCTGGTGACGGCATGCAGGCTCTTTCACGAAACTCTATCTGTAGGAGCGATGCTTGTTCTGACGCCTGTCAAGGCGGGCCTTGTCTTCTTTTACTTCATGCACCTGAAATATGAGAAGACGTATTTAAAAGCCCTGGTCTTTATGACGTTCTGGGTCTGTTGGTTCTTGTTATTGGCTTGCTCTTCTTTGATGTCTTATACAGGTGATGCCATGCCGATCGCTCCCCAGGCTTCGAATATCTCCGGCAGCGTGGACTCTGTCTTCCTCTTCATTCTCGTGCTGTGCGCGGCTTTTCTGATCTTTATCACCGCCGCTCTGGTTTACTTCGTCATCAAATACAATAGGAAGAGGCATCCCAAGGGCGAGGATATCGAGGGGAATACGTGGCTTGAAATCGCCTGGACTGTCATTCCGACAGTGCTCTTTCTGGTTATGTTCGTTTATGGCTGGACCAATTTCAGCTATATGCGCGAAGTGCCGCGGGAAGCGATGGTGATTGAGGTCACGGGACGCCAGTGGGCCTGGTCTTTCAAATATCCCAACGGGAAACAGACTTCCAATCTGTACCTGGCCGTGGACAGGCCGGTGAAACTGGAGCTTCGTTCGCTGGATGTAATCCACGGATTTTTTATCCCGGCTTTCCGCATCAAACAGGACGTTGTTCCCGGCAAAGATAACTATACGTGGTTTGTTCCGACGCAACTGGGATCCTTTGACATTGAGTGCACGGTGATTTGCGGCGTCAGTCACGCGCTCATGCTGGCTAAGGCAGTGGTGATCCCGATGGAGAATTCGAGAAGTGGTACTTTGGGGGCGAAGAGACTCCGATGGCAGCAAATATAAATCCGTCCGCTTCCGCGGATGAAATCATGAAAGACCCCGCCGTGAACCTGCTGAACCGCTATTTGTGCCTTTCCTGCCACTCGCTGGATGGCAGCGCAATGGTCGGGCCCAGCTTTAAAGGACTTTACGGCAAAAAACAACCGGCCTGACGCCTGACGGAAAGGAAATGGAAGTAACTGTGGATGACGCATATCTGGCAAAGTCTATTCGCGAACCTGCCGCCGAAATTGCCAAAGGATATCCACCCGCAATGCCTGGGAATCAATTATCCGGCGACGAAATCAAACAGGTCATCGAGTTCATCAAAGCACTCAAATAGCTCGCAAACTACCTTAATCCAGAAAGAAAAAGAGCCCCGGTTTTTAAAAACCGGAGCTCTTATGTTCGCAGCAGGTTTTATCGGCGGGAACGGTTTCACGGGGACCGGAAACCGTCGGTTGGGATGAGTTTTTGTTCGCGCTTCGTTAAATTCTAGTGGGAACCCTCCCCGCTTACCGGTCCCCCCTATCCGTACCGGTCACGAGGAAATTGTCCCCACAACTCGTTGCGGCTTTTTATCTCGCCGCTAAATAGTATGATTGCTGCGGAACCGATCCCCATCAGTCCCGCATTACTTCCTCCTTAAATCAACAACCCTTAAGTCCACCTTGGAGTTTCCTCATCATGACATCTAAGGCTTTCTCTCACCTCTCATCACGAGGATCTCTTCAGCTGAGACTATTAAAATACGTAGGCTTGATTTAATCAATCCGCGCAAATACGCATTTACGAGTACGTAGAAATACCCATGGCGGCAACCCCACCTGAATTGCCAAACTGTCAAATAATCTCGGAATCGGCATCGCTATCGGTATCGCAAATCGATATCGGCTGTTAAAACAAACCGAATCCCGATCGCGACTCTCGATACCGATGGCGATGCCGATAGCGATAGCGACTGAAGGGAGGGCGCGGCATTCAGCCATGAAATAATTGCAGAAGCTACCGGATCAAAGAGAATGAAACGAGTACTTCACAACGTCGTAATCGGTATCGCGATCGGCAGTTGGAAAGTGAAAACCGAATCCCGATTGCGATTGCGATTCATTCCGATAGCGATGTGGATTGTTGTGGTTGCTTCTTATTTAGTCAGGGATAGTAAAATAGAAAATGGAACCCTTTTCCGGGGAGGGCTCGACCCAGATTTTTCCGCCATGCCGTTCGACAATTTTCTTGCAGATCGCCAATCCGATGCCGGTCCCGGGATATTTGCGCCGGGTGTGCAGCCGCTGGAATATCATAAAAATGCGCTCGGCATATTGCGGGCTGATTCCGATGCCGTTATCCCTGACGGAAAAAATCCATTCTCCCGGACGATGGCTCGCTCCTATGTGGATTTCGGGCGTTCGTTTGCTGCGGAACTTGACTGCATTGCTGATCAGGTTTTGAAAGAGCTGCTCCATCTGTGTCGAATCGACCGGGAGCCGTGGGAGCGGGTCACTGGTAATTTTTGCACCCGCTTCCCGGATGCTGACATTCAGATTTTCCATGGCGGACGCGAGCGCGGCGGACAGGTCCGCTGTTTCAACGACCCGTTCACGGGTGCCGACGCGGGAAAATGCCAGCAGGTCGGTGATGAGCCGCTGCATGCGGGCCGCACCATCGACCGCTCCGCAATATACTGCAGTGCCTTTTCATCCAGCTTGTCGGCGTAGCGCTGCTGAAGCAGCTGGATATAGCCGGAAACGGCACGCAGCGGCTCCTGCAAATCGTGGGATGCGACATAAGCAAACTGCTCCAGATCCCGGTTCGAGCGCGCCAGTTCGGCCGCCGTGTGACGGAGATTTTCGTCCGCAATTTTCCGTTCCGCGATCTCCCTCTGCAGCTGCGCATTTGCGGCCTCCAACTCCACCGTTCTCTTCTGCACCAATTCTTCGAGGTGGCCGCGATATTTTGCGAGTTCTTCTTCGGCGTGGAAGCGCTGGATAGCTTCGCCTATCAGCGGCGAAATGGATTCCAGAAATTCCACGGTAGACGGCTTGAAGAACGCTTCCCGTGGATCGGCCAGATGGATCACGCCGAGAATTCGATCCCGATAGGTGACCGGAATGACGGTCAGGGACGTAAAACCGAATTTGATGCAGTGGCCGCGGTAGCCGGCCTGCTTTTCAGCAGACATGCCGTTTACAAAAGCAGGGCCGTTGTCGCAGCGGAAAGATCCTCCTGCCGTGAGAATGCTGCAGTCCTGCGCCTCAAATTTGCGGGCAAT
Source organism: uncultured Acidobacteriota bacterium (assembly GCA_963761825.1). Taxonomy (GTDB): domain Bacteria; phylum Acidobacteriota; class UBA6911; order UBA6911; family UBA6911; genus UBA6911. Next base: position 185,250 of record CAVXIH010000013.1, on the reverse strand, counting down.
CGCCCTCAGGCAAATGCAGTTGTCGCTTGCCAGCGACAGGTTTCCCTCCAATGCCAGAAAATCGGCGGAAAAGCCGCGGAAGGAACCATAAGGGACCCGTTGATCGGCGTCGACGACGCGAATTCCCAGGGCATGGCAGCCCGTCCAGTCCTGGATAACCTGCAAAACCGAATCGAGATATTCTTTGAGTGAAGTTTTTTGGGCGAAGAGCTTCAGCAGGGCATTGGTAAAATTGCTGCGCTTTTCCGCCGCCTTCAGTTCGGTAATATCCCGCGCGGCGGCGAACACGCCCTCGATCTGGCCTTTGTCGTTCCTATAAACCGTCGCGTTGTACAACACATCGGTTTCGGATCCCGCGACATGGCGGATGGTCAGCAGGTAGTCCCGGACAAATCCGGCTTCAAATACACGCTGATATCCGTCGTTGGCCTTTTGGGGATCCGTGAAGTAATCGGGGAAATTGCTGCCGATCAGCTGCGCGGGGGATGCCGGTGGCCATTCTGTGGCCTTGTTGACATCGGTGATTTTTCCGTCGGTGCTGATAGTTACCAGGGGATCAAGGCTGGCTTCGAGAAGACTCCGCGAGTAGTTATACGAGTTGCGCAGATCTTCTTCTGTGCGTTTTCGCTTTTTGGGAGCTTTCAGGCATCATCCTTTTCGTCGAAGCCGCCCATTCTACCAGATCGCTCCGGAGTGCGGCAGCTTGCTATCGCATTAGGCGCTAGATTTGGATCGCGGAAGCCGGCGATCCGGTCTTGCCAGCCGGAAAACCTGAATAAGCCAAGCCTGACATCCGCGCTTCCTATGTTATGCTCGCCATTCTTAATCAGGAGGAGAGATTATGACCGACACCAAAATTACTCTGCCGGAATCCGAAATACCTACGCACTATTACAATATTCAGCCGGATATGCCTACGCCTCTTCCGCCCCCGCTGCACCCGGCGAACCAAAGAACCTATTACTCCTGACTTGCTGACTCCTATTTTTCCCATGGGTTTGATCATGCAGGAAGCCTCACAGGAACGTTGGATTGAAATCCCCGAGAGGTCCGGGACATTTACCGCCTCTACCGGCCAAGCCCCGTTTTCGCGCCCGTGCACTGGAAGAAGCGCTCGACACGCCGGCCCGAATTTACTACAAATCGGAGCATGTCAGCCCGGTCGGCAGCCACAAGCTTAACACGGCGCTAATGCAGGCGTATATGAACAAAAAGGAGGGCGTGAAGCGCATCGCCACGGAAACGGGCGCCGGCCAATGGGGAAGTGCGATAGCCTGTGCCTGCAAACTGATGGGCCTGGAATGCATGGTCTATATGGTGCGTGTCAGCTACGACCAGAAACCATACCGCCGTATCATGATGAAAACCTATGGCGCCGATGTTGTGGCCAGCCCTTCTAATCTGACCGAAGCGGGCCGTAATGCCCTGGCAGAAGATCCCGAATCTCCCGGCAGCCTTGGGCTAGCCATTTCGGAGGCGGTCGAAGATGCGGTCAAGCGCGACGACACCAAGTATGCCCTGGGCAGCGTTCTCAATCATGTCATTCTGCATCAGACGATCATCGGGCAGGAGGCTTTGAAGCAGATGGAGATGGCGGGAGACTATCCCGATCTCGTCATCGCCTGTCACGGCGGCGGAAGCAATTTCGCCGGACTGGCGTTCCCGTTCCTTCGGGACAAACTCAACGGCACGCGAAAGAACTTGCGCGCGATCGCGGTCGAGCCGAGTTCCTGTCCCACTCTGACCAAAGGCCCCCGCGAATACGATTTTGGAGACGTTGCCGGCAATACACCCGCTCATGATGATGCACACTCTGGGGCACAAATTCATTCCGGCTCCCGTCCATGCCGGCGGACTCCGCTATCACGGCTCGGCGCCGCTGGTCAGCCATATGCTGGCCGCAAAGATGATTGAGGCGGAAGCCTATGTCCAGGGAGATGTTTTTGCCAGTGCGATAAAGTTTGCGCAGTGCGAAGGCACCATCCCGGCCCCGGAAAGTGCACACGCCATTCACAGCGTGATCTTGCACGCCCTCAAAGCGCGCGAGTCCGGCGAGAAAAAAGTGATTCTTTTCAACCTTTCCGGACACGGCCACTTCGATCTGGCCGCCTACGATTCCTACCTTTCCGGAACTATGGATTTATTAGCATGATTCCGGATTCCAGATTCAGATTTCAGATTCGAAATATATCCGAATTTGGAATCTGGAATTGGAATCTGGAATCAATCTTTCCATGATTTGGCTCACCCTGATATTTGTCTTTTCGGTTATTCCTGCTTTTGCCGCCCAGCAACCGATCGAAGAAAAGGTTGTTGTGACGGCAAACGCCTACCCGGTGCCCTTTGAAAACTTGTCGAGGGCGGTGGCGGTCTTTACTCGCGAAGATATAGATAATCTGCCGGCACGCTCCATTGCAGACATCCTTGCGCAAGCCGCGTCCGTCGATATTCGTTCGCGCGCTCCGTTTGGCATGCAGACCGATCTATCTGTGCGCGGATCCTCTTTCTCGCAGGTTTTGGTCCTGGTGGACGGGATGCGGATCAACGACTCGCAGACGGGGCATCATAACGCCGACATACCCGTGCCCTTGCAGGACATCGAACGGGTCGAAGTGCTTCTTGGCCCCGGCTCCTCGGTTTATGGCGCGGACGCTTTCGGCGGCACCGTGAACATCATCACGCGGCATCACCCCGGAGCAGGCGCAATCTTCCATCGCAGCCGGACAGGATGGGTTCGTCGAAGGATCCTTTTCCGCAGGACTAGGACAAGGGAAGAGTCCAACAGTCGGTCAGCGTCTCCGCCAATCGTTCTTCCGGATTCCAATATGACAGGGATTTTAGAAGTATTTCGGCAAGCGCGCGCACAAACATCGGGGAACGGACCAGTTTTCAGATTTCTCATGCGAATAAGGAATTTGGAGCAAACGGTTTTTATGGGCCGGCGCCTTCAAAGGAATGGACCGATCAGACGCTCGTCTCCTTTGAGCGCAGATTCGAAGGAAGCTCCGGCTCCGGCGCCGTGCTTCAGGCCTATTACCGCACGCATGGAGACCGGTTTCTCTACAATATCGACGTGCCCGGGCTTTTTGAAAGCAGCCATCGCACGCATGAGTCTGTTGTATCGGCAAGAGTTCGACACAAGGTGACCGATGCCGGAATGTTAACCTTCGGAGGCGAAGCTGGAGGAGACTGGATCGTCTCCAACACGCTCGGCCGGCATTCCTTTGCCAGGACAAGCCTGTTCGGAGAATTTCAGTGGATGCCGGGCAAAACAGCAGCCGTCTATTCCGGACTGCGGTTCGATTACTATTCCAATTTTGGCGCGTCGGTGAACCCTTCCCTGAGCGGAAGCTGGTGGATACTGCCGCGCCTCAAGCTGCGCGCATCCGCCGGGCATGCCTTCCGGATACCCACATTTACCGAACTGTATTACCGCGATCCCAATCACCGAGCAAGTTCTACGCTGAAACCCGAAAGAGCATGGTCGGAAGAAATTGGCGCCGACTTCATCCCTGCAAAGAACTGGCTCGGGTCCTTGACCCTCTTCTCGAGACAGGAACAGGATGTGATTGACTGGGTCCGCACGTCTGCCGGCGAAAAATGGCGTACGGCCAACATTCGCAACCTGCGCACAGCCGGCGCGGAAATCGGCCTGGAACACTCTCTGGGATCGCGGGCGCGCATCGCGGTGCACTACACGCGCATTTCGATCGATGCGGGAAAAATCGATTTCAAGTCAAAATACGTACTGGATTATGCCAGAGACTCCTGGTCGGCCTCTGCCTCTTTCCCGATGCGCTTTGCCTTCGAGTATCAGCAGACCGCCAGCTACAAAAGACGCGCAGATGGCCGCAGCTACTGCCTTTTGGATGGCCGACTGGAGCGTCATTTCCGCAAATTTACCGCTGCTTTGGAGCTTACCAATATGCTCAACAGCGAGTACCAGGAAGTGATCGGCGTAGACATGCCCGGCCGCTGGTTCGCACTAAGCTTCCGCACCCGGTAAAGAAAACGCCCGGGAGAACTTTTGAGCGGCTAAATTCCGAATCCAGCTCAATCTTCTCTCAACTTTGCTCCTGCCAGGGCTTCGATTACTCCGATAACCGCTGAATTATCAAGATCCGCCATATTCATCTGCAGCATGGCCTGAAACAGTTGGGTGTTTTGCGCGGCTGAAGGCAACGGCACGCCATATTCGCGGGCGGTTTCCAGAACTATGTTCATGTCCTTCGCCTGCATGGTTGCCTTAAAACCCGGATTGCGATTGCCCGAAAAAAGCCGTTGCGGCTTCACGTCCAGCGCCCAGCATTGGGCGGCGCCGCCTTTGATCGCATCCACGACCTTTCGAGGATCGACTCCCGCCTTCTGCGAGAAAACGAGCAGTTCGCCCATCGCAGCCATTTGCGCCGCCACCATAATCTGGTTTGCAGCCTTGGCGACCTGTCCGGCTCCTGCCGCCCCGACATGAGTAACTGTTTTGCCCATTGCCTTGAAGACGGGCATGACCTTCTCAAGCGCACCCGCATCGCCACCCACCATGATCGTCAGCGTAGCGTCGCGCGCGCCGATATCCCCCCCGCTGACCGGAGCATCCAATGCCTGAACTCCTTTCTGCGAAAGCTTTGCGGCGATCGTTCGCGCCACGGAAGGCCGTATTGTGGAATTGTCCACAAACACCTGTCCGCTGCGGATGCCTTCAATAATTCCGTCCTGCCCCAGGACGACAGTCTCCACATCAGGCGAATCCGGCAAATTTGTAAAAATAATATCCGTCAGGGCTGCAACTTCGGAAGGCGAAAACGCCTCCTTGGCACCTTCGGCCTTAAGCTCGTGCACCGCTGCACGGCTGCGATTATAAACAACTACGGGAAATCCCGCCTTCATGATGTTCCGGGCGATGGACTTCCCCATAATTCCCAGTCCGATATAACCTACGGTTAACATACGAATCTCCTCACAGGCTTCAGAATAAACCGTGGACGTCCCCTTTATTCAACCTGTTTTTCAAGTCTTATTGGACCCGGGCACCCATAAAGTGCGAAAATGCGCAGGAAAATCCTCGCTGATAATAAGCGTGATTTTTCAGTAACATATTGATCTGGGAAAGCTGGCTGAATATACTTCGCAATTCGCAATTATTAATCGATAAACAGGGGAAATCATGTATCAAATAATCAAACGAGAGCAGTTTGGTCCGGTTACTTTCTTGTGGGAAGTTGTAGCGCCGGAAGTGGCGAAGTCCTGCCATCCCGGTCATTTCGTCATGGTCCGCATTGATGAAACGGGAGAACGCATTCCTCTGACGGTCGCGGATTTCGATCGTCAAAAGGGAACAGTAACCGTTGTCGTTCAGGCAGTGGGGAAAACAACGTACCAGATGATGGCCTTGCCGGAGGGTCTGCAGTGCTCGACTTTATCGGCCCGCTGGGCGTTGCCTCCCATCTGGAAAAGCGCAACAAAGTCGTGCTCGTTGGCGGCGGTTTGGGTGTCGCGCCGGTGTTTCCGCAGTTGCGGCTGCATAAGGAGCTCGGGTCCTACACGATCTCGATCATCGGTTTCCGGAACAAGGATCTGATGTTCTGGGATGACAATTCGGCAAGTACTCGGATGAATTCCGTGTCGCCACCGATGACGGTTCGTTCGGCACCAAGGGATTTGTCACCGTTGTGCTCGATCAGGTCCTGAAAGAACACAAGGAAATCGGGGAAGTCATCGCAATTGGCCCTCTCCCGATGATGAAGGCTTGTGCCGAATTGACGCGTCCCTATGGCATTCGCACCATGGTCAGCCTCAACTCCATCATGGTGGACGGTACGGGCATGTGCGGATCGTGCCGCGTGACGGTCGGCGACAAGATGAAGTTTGCCTGCGTCGATGGCCCCGATTTCGATGGCCACCTGGTGAATTTCGACGAGTTGATGCTGCGGCAGAAACGCTTTGAATGCGAAGAAAAGGGATGTCTGAAGCGCTTTGAAGAAGAACGCAAGCGGCTTGCAGAGTTAGGGCAGGGCGGTTCAAATCCTGCAATTCCGGTGCCGCACAAACGGCCGCGCATGGAAGATCTGCCCGAGTTCCCAAGCCCGCCGCCATCCACGACGCACGGTCGTGAAAAACATCCGGACGATCGCCCCGAAACGGACCGCAATGCCCGAACAGGATCCGCAGGTGCGGACAAAAATTTCGAAGAAGTGGCTCAGGGGTATACATTGGAAATGGCGCTTGCCGAGGCCGATCGCTGCCTCCAGTGCAAGAAGCCCAAGTGCGTGCCCGGCTGCCCGGTGGAGATTGATATCCCGGGATTCATCGTTGCACTGGCTCGAAAGGACCTCAAGGAATCGTTCCGCATTCTCAAGGACGCAAATGCGCTGCCGGCGGTCTGCGGCCGCGTGTGTCCACAGGAAGTACAGTGCGAAGCCACCTGCATTGTGGGCAACAAACTCGAACCGGTGGCCATTGGACGGCTTGAGCGCTTTGTGGCCGATTTTGCCGTAGGGCGCGGCTGGGATAAGCCTCCGGAATTCAAACCCGCAGGCAAAAAGGCCGCGGTCATCGGTTCCGGTCCCGCGAGCCTTGCTTGCGCGGGTGATCTGATCAAGGCCGGCGTGGATGTCACTGTCTACGAAGCGCTGCATGTTGCGGGCGGCGTGCTCAAATACGGCATCCCGGAATTCCGTCTTCCCAATGACACGATCGATATCGAAATCGAAGGCCTGGCCCAAATGGGAGTCAAGTTCGAGCTCGACTGCATCATCGGCAAGCTGTTTACGATCCCGCAACTGATGAACGAAATGGGCTACGACACGGTGTTCATCGCCACCGGCGCCGGCAGCCCGAAATTCATGGGCATCCCGGGAGAGGCCTACAACGGCGTCGTCTCCGCCAACGAGCTTCTGACGCGCATCAACCTGATGCAGGGATTCCGGCAGCCGCTGTACGACACTCCAGTCGGCATGGGTAAAAGAGTGGCGGTCATCGGCGCGGGAAACACGGCCATGGATGCGATGCGGGTTTCGCTGCGCATGGGAGCCGAAAAGGTTTACCTGGTCTACCGGCGGAGCATCAAAGAATCCCCGGCGCGTGCCGAAGAACTGCATCATGCGATCGAGGAAGGAATCATCGCAAAATGGCTCACAAATCCGGTCCGGATCCTCGGGAACGAATCCGGCTGGGTCACGGGGATGGAAGTGATCGAAATGGAGCTTGGTGAGCCGGATGCTTCCGGGCGCAGAAGCCCGGTGCCCAAAAAAGGGACCGAACACGTTCTCGATGTGGATATGGTGGTGTACGCGCTCGGGACATCGGCCAACCCAATCATCGCGCAAAGCACGCCGGGCTTGAAGGTCAACCGCTGGGGCTATATCGAAATCGATGAGAAGACCGGCATGTCTTCCGTCCCGGGAGTATTCGCAGGCGGCGACATCGTCACCGGATCGGCGACCGTAATTCTGGCCATGGGCGCCGGACGCCGCGCAGCCCGCGGAATGCTGCAGCACATGGGCTTGGCGAAGGCTCCCGAACAGGAAGCAGCCGCAACGGAATAAAAGTCTCCGCGGGCTAATTGGGGAGCGGATGGGCAAAATAAAAAGGGGCCGTCATCAAAACTCCTCGGGCAACGCTGGTACATTCAGCGGACATCCCGGGAGGACTCTGATGGCGTCCCCATTTTTTTGCTGCGGACAGCTTTTTGTTCCAGCTTATTTCAGGGTTACCACAAACTCCGAAACGGCTTTAGCCTGCGCTTCGTTCAAGTCTGCAACCGGTTCAGCATGGATCGTCTTTTCCTTTTCGCCCTTGGTGAGATACGTAATCATTTTTTCAACGGTCATCGCTGTCCCTTTGACCGCAGGCAGTTTTGCCTCGGGATTGCCTTCCCCTTTTTCACCATGGCACATGCTACACTTCTCACTATAAAGAGTCGACCCGTTCTCGGCGGCCCACAATAAAATTGGAGTTGCCGCAAGCAGCGCAACTGCCATCAGAATACATACAGCTTTCATTCGTTTTGCTCCTTGATTCGAAAACATAACAAACCCTGCCCTTAATCGGGAAGCACTCCAGTCGAATACCTCCGAACCCGGAACGCTGTCCCAGGCATCGAATTTATGCCGTATGCCGGGGATTTATGCAATTAATTTTTTTATAGTTCCGGGATGGAAAACTGGCATTTGCAGCCGAGATAGCCTATCTTCGAACCATTCATTCTTTTTGATGTCAGGCACCATTTAACTCGGAAGCAAATGGTGCCTGACACCAAAAAAATGGGCGGCATCGAAATTACATTGGGCGGAACATGCAAATACGGCGGAGCGCAGGAAGGACCAGGCCGGGTCGAGATTTTTCCTATAATGACACGGTTGGGGATTGGTGGCTGAAGCGTTCAGCCGATCGCGCCCATCAGCGCGCCTATGGGAATATCGCCAATTTTATCCGGAAGTCCATTCCCCACGATCCGGGATTGATCCTGGATTACGCATGCGGCGCAGGCAATCTGCTTTCTCTGCTCTCCCGGCGTTTTCCCCATTCCCGACTTGAGGGATTGGATGGATCTTCTCTTTTGCTGGATCTGGCGGAAAAACGATTATCCCGCCTGCCGCGCGACTGTGCCCGGCGGATAACCTTGACTGAGACTTCCCTCCCCGGACGCCTATCTCTCCGTAAGCGTGCAGATCTGGTTGTTTATTGCTTCCCCAATATGATCCCTTCCCGCACGGAAGAAAAAATGAGAGGCCCGGGATTTCGCTTAGGCAAACGGGATCAGAACATAGCACGGAGCCTCTCGCGAGCCCGGGAATCGGGGGATGCCGATTGCGACATCCCGAAGCCACAGACCATCAGGCGCACATTGGAATACGGCCGCAGTGTTTCGAAAAACCTTCGCAATCTGCTGGTCCAAGGCGGGACCTGTGTGCGCGCCGAATATGCGACGACACGCCGCCATGAATGGTCGCCGCTTGAGCTTCTCCATGTGTCTTTCGAAGAAGGATCACTGGACACTACTATGGATGGGACAAAAATCCGACCGTGGTTCCGCGTGCTTGCTTCCTCCTATTTCCGCTCGCGGGTCCTAGAGGATGTATTTGAACAAACGGAAGACGAGAGAGACACAAACGGAGGCTATTTAATCACAATCTTGCGGGCGGTCTAAAAGCGCCTGCATTTTATTGTCAGGTACCATTGAGCTCGGAGGCAAATGGCCGTTGAAGTTTGCCAGTGCGACCGGCTCAAATGCCGGGTGTATGTGATCCATACGGATCTCATGCGCAGCAAGGGTCCGCGGGATCCAAGCGCCGCTCAAGTGAAGATGGGCCGGTGCGCCGGCCTTTGCGGATTTGTGGACTTTGCCAATCATTTGGCCCTTAGTCACCGCGTCCTGCCGCCTGACTTGCGGTTGGATGTGACTTAGAAGAGTATGAAAAATGTCGCCGTTCGGGCGACTGATGGTGGAGTGGCGCACCACAACGGTTTTGCCGATAAAATCATCGAGAACGGCCGCTACGTCTCCATCCGCCACAGCGCGCGCGGGGACTCCTTCCGGAATACCGCAAATTTCCCCGTTGTGCAAAAGTCCGGTCGCAAAATCCAGGCCTTCGTGTTCAGTGCGACGCCGGCACCCGTCTCCCCACCATTCGATACGATTACCGAACAACATGCCGGGAAGAAAAACCCAGCATTTGAATCCGCTTTCCTCTGTAAGTAATTTAAGCCATTCATGGAAATCGGGAATAATTGAATCAGGCAGCCGCGCTCGATCCGCCCGAATTCTCTGATATTCCGCGAAGCTAATCCAATCACTTTGCGGGCCGGGATTTGGGTCGAACGTCACTTCTGTCCGGCTAAACACGGGCAAGATTTCTTCGCTTTGCGGTTTTTCCCGGCATAAACCGGAATTCGGGCAATAATGCCGCTGCTTTCCGGGGACTGTTTTCTCGCGCACACTTCGGGTGTAATTTCGGACGGCATCTCCGATGCATCCCAGCTCACATATCCGCTATCTCTTAAAATGACACCCCACTCTTCGCGCGCCGGTGCAAAATAGGCATAGCGGCCAGAGATTGCTTTCGGCATGCCGGGATTCTGTTCCACCCATCGACGGGAAAACGCAATGAATTCCTCAATTTCGAACTCCCTGCCCTGATACAGCACCGTCGCGGCTTCATAGCGACCATCCCGTGTGCGTCGATAAACAACCACAAACCCATCCGCGGACGGCGGCGCCGTTTTCAGGATTGAATACCCGCGCCTCAAACCGTTCTCTCCCGGAATAGAAACGGCGAATGGGCCGCAAGGAATCGTGGCCATGAGCGCCATAGCCATCTCCGGCATGCCCTGGTAAAGAGCAGTCGGCAGCTCCGAGGTTTTGAGCTTCTTCGTTCTTACATTCAGGGAAATCATGTCCGCAATCGAGACTCGAAGCATGCAAAGATAGTACATCAGAACGCCTTGAAATTGCATACGACGCTGCTCTGTAGCAAAGACTAATCTGATTGGATTACAGTATTTTTCGGCCGGTCACTCTCGTGTGTATTGACTGGGATGCGTCATTTGCGTAGGATGAGGCCCGCTTGGAGGGATTGGGAATTATGGCAGATATAGAATTGCTGGCTTCTTACTGGACAATCGCTGGAGACGTTCATCCGCACTCGCCAACGGAGTACAGCCCTTTTGATTTCGAGGACAGGGTCGTGGCTGCGTCCAGGGCGGGCTTTAAAGGCATTGGGATCAAAGAGGCTGATCTCGAGCACACACTTAAACGCAGAAGCCTCAAAGATATGAAGCGCATTCTGGACGACAATGGAATAAAGCACGTCGAGCTAGAATTTATTACCGACTGGTTTCTGGACGGCGAAAAGAAGAAAAAGTCGGATACAACAAAGCAGCTGTTGCTGACAGCAGCCGAGGCGCTCTCGGCAAGGCATATTAAAGTGGGCGACTTCGAGATGAATACCGTGCCCATGCCCCGATTGATAGAGTGCTTCGCGGCGCTCTGCACGGATGCCGCAAACTATGGAACAAAGATTCTTTTTGAATTGATTGTGGACGCCATGATCAGGACTCTCCCGGAAACGCTGGAGATGGTCCAGGGGGCCGGCGCCAAGAACGGCGGCATCATGATCGATCTGTGGCACATGGTGAAGCTGGGCGTTCCGTATGAGGATGTTGCCCGCATTCCGGCGCAGTACCTGCTCGGCATCGAAATCAACGATGGGACGCTGGAGTGCCCGTGGGATTTGCACGAGGACACAATCAATCACCGGAGTTTTTGCGGCGAGGGAGAATTCGACGTGAAGGGATTCGTGAACCGCATGCTGAAGGCAGGATATGACGGGCCTTGGGGAATTGAAGTCCTAAGCAAGGACTTGAGAAAGCTTTCGCTGAATGAGGCAGCGACGCGCGCATTCAACACTACAATCGCCCAGTTCCCTGGCTAAGCGCTACAAAAGGAGAAGAAAATAATGGCTAAGGCATTGGAGGGCGTCAGAGTATTGGATTTTACACAGTATTTATCTGGTCCTCATTGTACGGCGGTGTTGAGCGAACTGGGAGCCGAGATCATCAAGATAGAGATGCCGCACACGGGCGAACCGGAGAGGCTCGCCCCGCCCAAGACCCCAAAACGGGAGTCGTATCAGTTTCTCTCCTATAACAGGGGCAAAAAGAGCATCACCCTGAACCTAAAGAGCCCGAAAGGGCTGGAGATTGCCAAGAAGCTGGCGGCCAAAGCGGACGTCCTCGTGGAAAACTTTGCCGCCGATGGCATGGAAAAACTGGGCCTGAGCTACGAAGAAATGAGCACGATCAACCGGCGGCTCATCTACGCCTCCATTTCGGGCTTCGGACATACCGGCCCCCGCCGCAACGATGTCTGCTATGACGTGGTCGCCCAGGCGATGGGCGGCTTGATAAGCGTGACCGGGCATCCTGATAGCGAGCCTGTAAAAGCGGGCATCTCGCTCGGCGACTATATGGGCGGATACAACGGTGCCATCGCCATCCTGGCGGCGCTGTATTACCGGAAGGTATCGGGCGAGGGGCAGGCCATTGACATCTCCATGCAGGACGGGATCTGGGCAATGGTTTTCCCGGACCGCGCCAATTACTTTGACACTCACATTGTCCCAATGAGATCCGGCAACAAGCTCAGCAGCTCCGCCCCATTCGGCTCCTACAACGCTAAGGATGGTTCGGTGGTGATTTGCACGATCACAGATCCTCAATGGCAAAAGGTCCTTCAGGCAATGGGCCGGGAGGACTTGATCGGCGAGCAACGCTATGCCACCCGTGAGAACCGGACAAAAAACATGGACGAAGTCGACGGCCTTGTGCAGGCATGGTGCAAGGAAAAAACTGTCGAGGAGGTCCTCGCAATCCTCAAGAAATTCCAGGTGCCCTGTTCGCCACTGCCAACTTTTGACCAAGTCGCCAGCGATCCCCAACTGCTGAGCAGAGATATGATCGTTGAAGTGGACCAGCCCGTTTCCGGAAAAGTGAAACTCATCGGTTCGGTATATAAGATGTCCAAGACGCCGGGCGACCGCAAGAAGCGTGCTCCCGAGGTGGGCGAGCATAACGAGGAAGTCTATAGCGGACTTCTGGGGATTGATGCAGAGGAGATACGGAAACTCAAAGAAGAGAGCGTCATCTGATATCCCAGTACCTGGTTATACTGTCCCCAATTCAATTTTAAAATTGGCGGGGGTTGACTCCCGCCAGCGGAACCTCAATTCCGAATATTGGATCGATAAACAGGCTGATCTAATTTAAAATCAATAGCTTAGCCTGTTAAAATCCAGCCTTGGCGAAATTGAAATTAGGATAGAGCAAATTGTTGATTTCACAAAAGATTAGCGGATTTTAATTTTTGAGCCAAGGATGAATCCCAGCCCAACTCAGGCGGGTTGTTAGAAACTTTGCCATGAACGGGGATGCACAGTCCAGACTTGAGGATAACGCGTGGCAACAGCATTACCTTGCCGAGCATTTTGTTGTTGACAAAATATATGATTTGACCTAAAAATATACTTTGCAATGGAACACGATTTCGCATAGCGGAACAGAAGCGCATCATTTATTTAGTTGCCCGATGTTAGGATCTATCCCGCATTATGTTATAGATTCTTCCGACAGAGCCGGAACTTAATTAATTCTGCAAGCTTGGAGGTAAAGCCATATGACTGGCCAAGAATTTCTGGATGTACTTACATCGAGAAAGAGTATTCGAAGATATAAACCAGATCCAGTACCAGATGAGATGATTGACATGATCCTCGAGGCCGCCCGATGGGCGCCAACGGGTGAAAACTATCAACCGTGGAGATTCATCGTTGTCCGCGACCAGGAAACCAGAAACAAGATTGGCGATATCTCCAAGCAGGGGAGCGGATCGCGCATGACGTCCTGGTTTTGCCTCAACGAACTCCAGCAGAGATTTGAGGGGATCGAGGACCCTGTCAAGAGGGCGGAAGTCCTCGAATTCATGTATTCCGGCAGAGTGTCCGAATTCTGCAAGCAGGCGCCGGTGGTCATCGCACTGATCGGTGATTTGCGTGTGGGAAGCGTGGACGTTCCCTATGACCTATGCGCGGCTATGGAGAATATGATCCTTCAGGCCCACGCGATGGGCTTGGGATCCTGCTGGGTTTATGGCCCGGTAGCCAGCACGAGGGATGCAAGAAGGTTCAAGGATGTTTTGGGCATTCCGCAAGGCATGGGCTATTACAAGGTGCTCTCTTACCTCGCAATCGGGTGGCCCAAGGAGCAACGCAAGCATCCAAGACCCAAGTTGCCGCTTTCGGAAATGGTGTACTGGGAAAAATTTGGAAATAAGGAGAGGATCTGATGGATAGCATAAAATATTGCAATGAGGTAATGGCAAGGATTGAGTCACTCATGTATCAGGAACTCTCCGGCATGGCTCACTGGAAGTGCGAATTTGTGGGCACCGATTTCATTCGGTCTAAGGACATTAAGGGAAACAATGTTCCCGAAATCGTCGAAAGCTGTATCCAGGAAATGAAAGCGGCAGGAATCGTCTCAGATGTAACCTATAAGACCAGCCCTGACGGGTTAATGCTGAAGTTGAAAGTCAAAGACTGCATCCACCATCTAAAGGAAGTCCTGGTCACGGAGGAAGGCGTTGATCCTTACATCTGCCCGATCGCCAATATGGTTCTGGACCAGATCCATGAGAAGTTGAAGTACACCACAAGCTATAAAGCAAAGCAGTCTATCGATGGCGAGAAAAAGCAGTGCCTCATCTATAATGCTCTTTACAAAACCGGAGCCCAGATCGGTCAGGTATCGGATTGGCTCAAAGACGACGAGGACAGAGAATGGCTGGAGAGCCAGCCTTCGCAGATCCTTGCCGCTTCTGACAGAAAAAAACAGTAATATTTTGTCCTGGAAAATCCTGATTTCTATTCGAAGCCGCGCACATAGAGCTGACAGCTCCTGTTGCGCGGCTTCTCTATTTTGCCCTGCATTCTATAGGCCGCCACTCCATTTGGATGATTCGAAACCGCTCGGAAAACGGATTTGCAGGCGATTAGGGCGAATCGCTATTGCATAGAACGAACGGTTTATTGTATCTATACGTGTGAAAAGAATCGGCCGGTTCCTGTTGTTCAATAAGCTTAGAAAAAAGAGGGAGGTTAAGAATGAAAAAACCCGAAATGCCCTGTGCCATGCATGATGAGCATCTGTGCTATCTTGTAAATATGGGCTATATTGAGAACAGTTTAAATGATTACAAAGAGCTGGTTAAGGATGCAAAGTTCGTATGCAAGAGATGCGGGCGGAGCGCAAATTCAGATGAAAGCCTTTGTCGACCCGTAAAAATCTAGCGTACTGCGTCATAGCAATAGGCACCCAGAATTCGTTCGAAATAGCTGCAAAACAGTCATATTTCCTTTAAAATGCCGGGGCTCCTATGCCCCTGCAATTGCGACGCACTGCACTGATTGAGGCGTCTTCGTTGTTCCGAGGGCCGGCCGGCCTCGATTTCAAGTTCTGCGTTCCAGCCCGGAGCCGGAAAGATTTATGTTTTCAGGGCAACATATCAATATAAGAAAATTGAAAATCTATTCTCAACACTCAACGCGGATAGCACTCTCGATCGTTGTCTTATCAAGACCTTTTTAAACCGCTTTGCTTTCGCAGCCGGCCGCACAGGCTCCACATTGCCAGCAATCACTCGCTATCGCGTACGGCATGCTTGATGCAGAGTATGGCGGGCTGGCGACTTCGAAGGAGACAGGAGATGAATTCTTCAGAATTGTTCAGACTGGACGGGAAAACCGCCCTGGTCACGGGAAGCGCTCAGGGATTGGGAAGAGAGATTGCCTTAGGCCTCGCTCAAAGCGGGTGTTCTTTGATTCTCGCAGACCTCGTCGACACTGAGGAAACGGCAAGACAAGTTGCGGAAACCGGGTCTCATTGTATTTCCGTGAAAGCGGATGTGTCCAATGAAGCGGAGGTCGAGACTATGGTGGCGCAAGCGATCTCTGAGTTCAAGAAGGTGGACATCCTTGTCAATAATGCCGGCATTTCGCAGCTGAGCTACACTGCCACCGAAGACCTGCCCGTCGGAGAATGGGATAAGATTTTGGCAGTAAATCTGAAAGGGACTTTTCTTTGCTGCAAACATGTTGGCAAACAGATGATCCGATGTGGCGGTGGAAGCATCATTAACATTGCATCGACGGCCGGCATAACCGGCGTTGTTCGAGCGCCTGCCTACTGCGCATCTAAAGCCGGGACCATTCTGTTGACAAAAAGCCTGGCTCTCGAATGGGCGCGATACCAGATTCGAGTTAATGCTATCGCCCCCCACTATCTTGAAACGGAATTAACGAAAGGATTGAGAGCTTCGGAGAAGGTTTATGATGGCCTCGTCAAACAAATCCCGATGAGGCGGTTCGCAAAACCCGCCGAAATAGTGGGCGCTGTGTTGCTCCTGGCCTCCCCTGCGTCAAGCTACACGACCGGTGCGGTCACCGTTGTGGACGGAGGGTACCTGTCGCAATAGGAAATTAGAATAGTTTTTTGGAGGCGAAGCCATCGGAGTGCGGCAGCTTGCTGCCGCTTTCAAGAGAACCCTTGAAAAACAAGCATATTGGACCGTTTTCAAAAGCGGCAGCAAGCTGCCGCACTCCGAAGGCGCCCTGCGGGCGCAAGAACTATACGGATTTTAGGGCTGCGGAGAATGGCTCTGCAAAAAATGACGGCGTGCCATGAGAGCGGCGCCAAGTGCGCCTGTGATCTGGGGATCGGGCGGCAGCAATATTGGCAGTCCCAGGCGGTCGCCCATGAGCTTGACGACGGCACGATTCATGGCCACACCGCCGGTCATGGCAACGGGTGGGCTCACCCTTACGCCCCTCGCCATGGCTGCGATACGATCCACAATAGACTGGCAGACTCCGTGGAGAATGTTCTCCCTCTTTTTTCCGCGCGCGACATGGGAAACGACTTCGCTTTCGGCGAAGACCGTGCATGTGCTGCTCACACGCACGGGTTCCGTCGCGCGCAAGGCACACTCCCCCAGTTCTTCCAGGGGGATTTGCAGAGCATGGGCCATGGTTTCCAGGAACCGGCCGGTTCCTGCGGCGCATTTATCATTCATCTTGAAATCTTCCACCTGTCCCTGTTCGTTCAGGCGGATGGCCTTGCTGTCCTGGCCCCCGATATCGATGATCGTCCGCACTTCGGGGAGGAGCCAGTGAATGCCTGCGCCATGGCACATAATTTCGCTTTTGCGTTCGTGGGCGGAGAGTAGATATTCCCTGCCGTAACCCGTACCAAAAATACTGGTGATCTGTTCGGGGCTGATGCCGCCCTTTGCGCAGGCTTCGGCCAGACAAAGAGTGGCCGGCTCTTCACCCCCCAATCCCGTCTTAACGACGTGAAACGAGAGAATTCCTTCATCGCCAAGGATTACAGTCTTGATGGTATTCGATCCAGCGTCGACGCCCGCGAAGTACATCAGTTCTTCTTCAACTCCAGCATTTCGATGAACGTATCCATTTGAACCTTGCATTGGCCTTCCGAAAATGCCCTGGGATCGGCCATATCGGAATCAATGAACAGGCTCGGGACTCCCAGTTGCTGCCGGATAGCTTCCGCCGCATCTTTCTGGCCCATCGCAAACCGCTTACAGCTGTGGTTCTGGTGGAATACAAAGCCATCCAGCTTGAACTTGACAATGTCGGCAAGCAGAGTCTTGACCCGCTGGTTGATGCTGTAATTAAGCCAAACATCAAGGTGCTTGTCTGCAAAAGCAGTCCAGGGATCCTTCAGATCCATCCGGCCGCCCCACACGTAGCGCAGATACGTCTCGTAGGTAAAAATAACGTTGCGATCTTCCACGTCGCTGAAGAATTTCAGGTTGTACCACATGGGAATGTTGTCCCACCCAAGCCGGATCTTCTCGTTTTCCAAGGCCCCTTTGCCCGCTTTCACGCACTCTTTTTCTTCATCCAGAAGGCTTTTAAAAAAGGGTATGGGCGTGGGGCTGCCCAACATCGAGACCAGGGGGAAAACGTTACCGCACATTTCCCGGCTGCCGACGGGGCTTGGAATGGCAGCACGCACGTCGAGGAGTTCGAGCCACAGCGCCGCGGCCTCATCTGAGAATTTCAATGCTTGCAGAAAGTCGTCTTCACGAAAGCGGACCCCGAGGCTTTTCTCCATGTACGGGATCAGCTCGCGGATCTGGCCCAGATAGTGCTGGCGCTGGTGCTCCTGGATTGGAAGATCAACCATGGTGGCATCGACGACGAACATGGGGCAATGAAAAAACTCCCGCACGGCTTCCCACCACTTAACCTGTATCAGGCAGGGAATCCGGGTCGTGACAAGAATGTCGGGGCGTGGAAGCCCCCCGAACGGAAGTCCCGGGTCATCAATTCCCTTCCCGAGGATGATTCCTAGATTGACCCGGCTGTAGGAGCATAAGTCATTCGAAAAACCCTGCAGTTCCGCCTCTTCGCAAAATTCCTGCGCGCGCTGAGAGGAAGCGAGCACAGCCGAATAATTCTCCGGATACACCGGAAATATGTCCATGGCCCAAAAGAGCTCGATCGGCACGTTTCCTGAAACCCAGGCTATCGGGCGTCCTTCCGCCTTGTGGCGAGCCGCTCTCTCCCAATAATCCTTGAGAATGATTCCGGCCTGGTACGAAGAATTCAGCGATCTTCCTTTTTTGCTCTGCGTGCTCAAGAATCCCTTCCTTTCACGATATCGACAAAAGTCTGTAAGCGAGTCCGTACTTGTTCGCTTTCCAGGACAAACTCCGCATCCAGCTGCAAGGAAGGAATCCCGCGCTGCCGCAATCGATCCCGGAAAATGGGATAATCGTACTGATCCTCGTCCGAGTACCTTTCAACCACAAAAATGATGCCTTTGGCATTGCCGCTCTCCAGACGGGCCTCGAGGTGCTGCCATCGCGGTTCCATCGGCAGCTTGTAGGACTCCGGAATCTTGCTCCAATATCGGTTAATGACCTGCTCTATCGGATCCCCTGCTTCATTCACTTCATCCCAGTAATAGCGGCTGCCGGTTCCCAGGTCTTCGGAGGCCATAGTGGCACCGCACTGGCGCAGCAGAGGGAGAAAGGACCGGTCCAGCAGAATGGGGCCGGACACGTGCAGGCGGAGAAGCGCAGAATCGGCGGGCGCGGCTGCCGGCGGATTCCAGAAGCCGGCGCAAAAGCACGTTATGGCGATCCTTGCTCATAAGAAATCCGCTCAGAACAGCATCCAGGTAGGTCTCGTCACTCAAGCGGTCGGGCAGCAGGGAGGCCGCTTTCTTGAGCAGGCGCCGATTCTCGTTGTATATCGCAATACTGCGGCGCAACGCCTCCGGTTCGAGCGAATGGCCGGCCAGCTTTTCCAGCTCTTTTATGAAACCCAGCATAGCGGAGTTGAAAAGCCGGTGGTTCGCCTCGCCCTCCAGGATGGCCGGCACATCGACTAAGGCTACCCATTGCCCCGGAATGTGGCGCTGCCAAAGATCATAAAGAGTGCGGATGGCATCGCTGCTGTTGGAAAGAACCACTCCCGCCAGGTGGCTGAGATCTCCCTTCAGGCCCTCATTGAAGATGCTGCGAGTCTGTTGGCCTGCGAAAATAGGGAGATGCGCATCGGCCAATGTGATGCTCTCGGGGGATCCCATCAAGCGCACGGGAACCATTCCCATGGCGTGGATAAACTCTTCGGGAACATAGCTGTCCAAGCATCCGATGACTTTGTGCCCTTCACGGGACAATCGACGGGTTGTTTCGAGCGGATCGGAGAGAATCTGGTTGAATTCAGCCTGCACCACAATACTTCCTTTCTCCTAAAGTGGCATCGCCACGCGCAGCAATAAAATAATCAGCGATTACCGTACGTTAATTCTATACCGGTGCGCCTGCGTTCTCTCGGCCCCTGGTTTCCTGCCTTGCGCCAATCGCGCGGCGTCCTGAACTCATCCATCAAGTATAGCTTACCCTGTATTTCCAATCTTGCGTAAATCCTGGCCCATGCGCAAGGGGTTTCAACGCTCACCTCGCAATGGCCGTCCCGAGAACCTCCGCAGGGTCCGTTGAGCAGTCGCTTTGCGCAAAGCGCAATCGGGCAGATGCCGGCCGTGAAAGCCAGCAGACAATCGCCGCATCCCTGGCACTTTTCACGCCAGACACCGGGCTCGTCGGCGCCTCCCATAAAAGTGGTGCTCAGAGCAGGAACGACCGGCAACGGTTCGAAAACATCGGCGGCAATCTGGACGCCGGCGCCGCAGGCGAGGGATAAGACGGCTTCAGTTCCCTGCGGGATCGTCAGATACGATTTCAGCAAATCGTTCTCGCACTGTCTTTCGATGGTGTCTACGACGAATTCGGGAGGAACGCCTTTGTGATGCTCCGGATGGGATAGCCGGTGTGCCAGATCATGGGCTTCCGCATCGCCGCCCGAGCGGCACACGGTCACGCACCCCCCGCAGCCGAGGATCAGCACCTTCCGGTAGCCGTCAATGGAAGCCGCCATCTCCTGGAGTGATTTCAAATCTCCAACAATCATGATGCCGCTCCTTGAACCGGTTGTTTCCGTCCTGTTTGCACACCGGCCTGCCGTTCCATTTTATGGCGCGTGCAGAGCGGCTCGACTAATTCGCAGACTTTTTTATCCACGCTCTGCGTCAGGATTGCCGTGTGAACAACTTCGCCACACACCGAGCAGCGCACGAGCTCGTGGGCGACCACTTCATCCCAGCGATTTTGCAGCATGTGCTGGAACTCGATCGCATGCTGAGGGCATATTCTCCAGCAGGTGGCGCACCGGGCGCATCGCGCCATGTTGTGAAACAGTGTCTGAACTCCTTCGGCCTCTTTTGCTTCGAGAGCGCGTGCCGGACAGTTCTGAACACAGGCCAGACAACCGTTGCACTTCTCGTTCACTTGGAAGTAAATCATTCGGATTTCTCCAGCCGCCGCAAATCAAGTTTTCTTGAAATCGCCTCGGCCGCTTCTTTCGTTTCGACCGCAATCGCCGTCATCTTTTCAGTTTTCATGCTCTGGCTGAATCCAACTACCCAGACAGCCGCAATCGGCCGTCCCGGTGCATGGATGGGAGCAGCAACGGCTCGGACTCCCTGCAGGTACTCTCCATCGTCAAGGGCGTACCCGGACTTGCGAACCTTGCGGATCTCCTCTATATAGGTGTCGGGGTCGGCAATGCTTCTTTCCGTATCTCGACGGAGTCCCGCGGTGCGGATCAGCTGGGCTGCCTCGTTCTCCGGCAGAGAGGCCATGAATACCTTTCCGGTTGCCCCCACCAATAGAGGAAGTCTGGCTCCGATATGAGCCGTAATCTTGAGATCCTGGGTGGATTCAATGATATCGACAATAGAGACACGATCGCCGGAGCGGATGCCCAGGAAAACGTTCTGTCGCGTGGACCTCATCAGATCTTCCAATATGGGGCGGGCTACGTCTTTCAGATCAATCCGGGTATAGACCGTGTGCGCCAACTCCAGAAGAGTCATGCCCAGGGTGTAGCACCTGGTTTCGCCATTTCGGACGATTGCCCCGATTCCCTCGAGAGTCTGCGTGATCCCGTGCACCGTGCTTTTGCTGATGCCCAGTTCCCTGGACAGATCGCTGATGGTCAAACGGTTGTCCCGCTTGGCCACGAGATCAAGGATTTGGAAAGCTTTTTTTACACTTGGCGCTTGATAGGTCATCGTTCACCTAGCTGAACAATCAGAGCTCAACAATAGCATGCCTGGCCGGACGGATGTCAACCAGAAAAACGCGATTCCAACGGATTGAGCGCATTTTATAAGCATTTATTTATTGACACGAACAATGACTTATATCGGATATTTATTCCCAAACTTGTTCACTATGCTGGTCAGTCGTGTGAGCATGGCTAGGGAGAAAATAAAATGGCGACCGATGAGAAGGCACTTTCAACCTCCGAAAGTTTGCGAGAAACGAGGACCTACGGGCAGTGCAGATGCCACAATCCAACTTGTATGGGACGGTTCCGGCCCGAACCGGGACAGCAGCAGGTGAAGTGTCCTGAGTGCAAGATGGAATACCGCGTTCACTGGATACGTCCCGACTTTCCCAGGATCCGGGGCCCGGTCTGGGACGCCAACAGCAAGCTTGCAGAAGACATTTTGAAGAAGCTGAAGGAGGAGGGAAAGTAAATGGCACTGAACCGTAAAATCGCCTACATCGATCTGACGACAGGCGGAGTTGAAATCAAGCCGATTCCGTTGGAACTCCGGAACAAGTTCATCGGCGGACGAGGGCTGGATGCCTACCTGCTTTACAACCACACCAAGCAGGGGGTGGATCCGTTGGGGCCGGACAATGTGCTTTTGATCTCCGGCGGGCTTCTCACGGCTACCTGTGCCTCGGCCACCACGCGCACGCATGTCATGGCCAAATCGGCGCTGACCGGCATGCTGGGTTCCACCAATATGGGCGGCTTTTTCGCTCCCGAACTCGCCTGGGCCGGATTTCATCATCTCGTTATCAGAGGCAAAGCCGACAAACCGGTCTACCTTTTCATACACAACGGCGAAATCGAGATCCGGAGTGCCAAAAACATCTGGGGCAAGAGCGTTACCGAAACCCAGTGGGCAATTCGGGAAGAGCTCCGAGATCCCGAGGTCAAAAGCCTGGTGATCGGCCCCGCCGGGGAGAACCTGGTGCGGTGGGCGAATGTCATGACCGGCATCAAGAACTCAGGCGGCAGGTCGGGAATGGGCTGCATCATGGGTTCCAAGAATCTCAAAGCGGTTGCCGTTCGCGGGACTATGGACATTTCCATCACCCATCCCGTGGAAGCGCTTGAATACAACAAGAGGTTCATCGACCAGATTACGAGCTCCAAGGTCAACCAGACTATGGGAACCATCGGCACGCCGTTTATTTGGGGCGCGACCAACTCTTGGGGAGGCGTCCGCACCCGCAATTTCCAATTCAACCAGTGCGAATACTCCGACGACCTCGAACCCGAAAGAATTGATGAAATCGCGCTTGAAACCGTGGGCGAGAATCACATGGCCGCCTGCTTCGCCTGCCAGGTTCACTGCCGGGGCAAACATAAATTACCCTCGGGTCCGTACAAGGGAAGATACAGCGAAGGCCCGGAATATACATCCCAGGGAGCCTTCGGCGCGGAGCCGGACTGCAAGCATGCGGACACCGTGTTGACCTGCAACTACCTGGTCAATGAATATGGCATGGATACCCTGGAGACGGGCAGCATGATCTCCTGGGCCATGGAGCTGTGTGAACTGGGCATCCTGACGAAGGAGCAGACGGACGGAATCGACCTGCGCTTCGGCAACGACGAAGCGCTGATCGAAATGATCACCCGCATATGCTTCAGGAAGGGCTGGCTGGCGGACACGTTGGCCGACGGAGGGCTCCCTGCCGCCGAGAAGATCGGCAAGAATTCCTTTGATTATCTTGTCCAAGTCAAGGGAATGAACAACCTCCATTCCGACGAGCGGGGCACTCCCGCGCTCGCATTGAATATTGCAACCGCATCCCGTGGGTCCGATCATCTGAGAAGCCGTCCTGCCATTGACCTCTATCACCTGCCCGAGCCGGTGCTGCGGAAGATCTATTCGAGCCCCGTCCCTTATGATGGACCGTTGAGCTCTGAGCAAACTTCCTATGAGGGCAAGCCCTGGCAGGTCTTCTGGCACGAGAACTGCTACATGGCTGTCGACATGCTGGGTATTTGCAAGTATCACACGATGTTTTTGGGGGCGACGCACCCGAATTTCGAGGACTGGTCAAGAGTTGTCCAACTCAACACCGGGCTGGATTACTCTCCGCTTCATCTCTGGGAAGCGGCCGTTCGAGCCAACATGGTCGAGAGGCTGTTTAACCTGCGCGAGGGCATGACACGCTACGACTTGAAAAAAGGGGAAATGCTCAATCACCGGTACTTTGATGAGCCGTTGCGGCGGGGTGCGCCCGGCGTCGTGGGGCTTGAAGATCGACAAAAAGAAGTTCATCAAGATGGTCGACCAGTTCTATGGATACAAAGGCCTCGACGAGAACGGCGTCCCGAAACCTGAAACCCTGAAAAAGCTCGGCCTGGAAAACGAGCCCTCTCACCTGCTGTAGAGCGGGAGCGCAAGGAGATACCCATGCACAACAACAACCAAGTTTTGAAGACAGATCACGAAAAGTGCACCGGGTGCAGGCTGTGCGAACTCGTCTGCGCCGTAAAGCACGACCATGTATCCAATCCCGCGCGCGCCCGCATACGCGTCATCAAATGGGAAGCGGAGGGGATCTACGTTCCCCTGTCCTGCCAGCAGTGCGAGGATGCGCCCTGTGCGAGCGCCTGCCCGGCCAAGGCCCTGTCGCGCAACATGGATATGGGGCGCGTAGAGTTGGATTACGACAAATGCATCGGCTGCCGGACCTGCGTTTCGGTGTGCCCGTTTGGAGCAATGCATTTCGTGGCCGCCGACCGCAAAGTGATCAAATGCGATCTTTGCGACGGCGACCCCCAATGTGTGCGCTTCTGTGATACCAAGGCAGTGAACCTTGTCGATGCCGGGGACGTCAGCCTGCAAAAAGGGAGAGAGGCTGCCAAGCGGCTCCGAGCGGCGGAGAGCAAGAGCTCTTCATTGGTGGCCTAGCGGTGATGAAGATAACCGTCGAGTTCCTCAGCCTGCCCAACGTTGTAAGGATGATCGGCAGCAAGTCGGTCGTGCTGGATTTCTCAGGGACTACAGTCAACGACCTGGTTCGTGAAGTAGCGGGGAAATATGGGCGCGACGTGCAGAAATTCCTGCTCGATGAAACCGGCAAGCTGGACATGAGCCTGGCGCTGATGATCAACAAGCAGGAATGGATTCGCCACAACCAGATGGACAGACCACTGCAAGACGGCGACCTGGTAACCATCCTGATGATGGCCGGCGGCGGGTGATTGAAAACGCCACGAATTACACGAATTTCACAGATGGCTAATTGTAATGCTTTGGTTCGTGAAATTCGTGGCGTTTTAGGTTATGAACAGATGAATATGGCATTCAAATCCGGCAGCAACCTTGAACGCGTGCTCCGGGCAGGCCACTTCGCATTCACGGGCGAACTCGGCCCCCCGCGCGGGGCCAATGCGGCGAAAATCCGGGAAAAAGCAAAATATCTGAAAGACAAGGTGGACGCCGTAAACATCACCGACAATCAGACCGCCATGGTCCGGATGTCCAGTTGGGGAGCCTCGATCATCGCAATCCAGGAAGGCCTGGAACCGAATTACCAGATGGTCTGCCGCGACCGCAATCGGCTGGCGATGCAAAGCGATATCCTGGCAGCGTATGCCAACGGCATCCGGAATATCGTATGTCTGTCCGGAGATCATCAGGATTTTGGCGACCATCCTGATGCCAAGGGAGTTTTCGACATCGACTCCATGCAGCTAATCCACATGGTCAAGACGATGCGGGACGAAGGCAAATTCGCCTGCGGGGAGGAAATCGATGAACCGCCCCGGATGTTCATCGGGGCTGCTGCCAATCCGTTTGCGGATCCCTTCGAGTTCAGAGCCCGCCGCCTGGCTAAGAAAGTTCAGGCCGGCGCGGATTTCATTCAGACCCAGTGCATCTACAACATGGCAAGATTCCGCGAGTTCATCCAGCGGGCAACGGACATGGGGCTCCTGGAGAACGTGTATCTTCTTGCCGGCGTGACCCCGCTCAAGAGCGTCCGGATGGCCGAGTACATGCAAAAGGAAGTTGCGGGCATGGATATCCCGGAAGAGACTCTGCATCGCCTCCGCGGAGTTCCCAGCGAGAGTGTGGCCTCCGAAGGAATTCAGATCGCCTGCGAACAAATTGCCCAGTTCAGGGAAATGCGAGGCGTGGCGGGTGTTCACCTGATGGCCATCGAATGGGAGCATCGAGTCCCAGAAATCGCCGAGCGGGCCGGTCTTCTGCCGCGCCCAATGATCTGCCGCGCAGCCGGTAATTAAGCTGTACCCAGCGACACTCTCATTCGACCGGCAAACCGGAAGATCTATATCCTCAATGTCTGTTATTCGGTCCCATCCATCGCTACCAAAACTCGTCTGGATAAACTTTACGGGCGTTTCCATCCGCTCCAAAGAATCAACAGCGCAAGTATAGTCGGAATAAAGTGCCTTTGGTCAGGAAATCCGGCCGTCCAGGCTCCTCAACAAGTTCTGATAAATATGGCTTCTGTAAACTTCGATCTTTGAATTTGCCCATTAATCGAATTCGATGGTATTCCATGTCAGAATTGGGGGTCTAGAAAGGGATTTCGGGCATACCTATAGTGCAGCATGCCTATAATGCAACTTCAGAAAGTTGGCTACAGCAGCAGCTTCAATACGACCTAGCACAAGCCGAACTTAAAAGGCATTCTCTCCAGGTAAAAAAACTGGCGGCTGTATGATTTGCTATCCGCCTAACGTCCAAATTAAACTGCGCTGCGATGCGGCTTCGGCTCGAATGAATGGTTAGCTGTCCATCGTCTTGAATGATGTGTTGTGTTCTCGATCCCAATAGTAAGTGACCCATACCGCCTCGCCAGACGGAAGTATACGACCCTCGAGTTTCATATCACTGGGGCCGGCCACGAAATCTACTCCATTGGCAGAGAACTCCGCCACGACGTCCGGCGAGTCTCGAAACCGATCTGGAAAAACCGGCCTGTTTGCGTCAATGGAGGATGCCTGGTTGATGCGTTGAGTCAGGATGCAAGGAGAACTATCGACATCCGCAGACTGAGGATCAGGCTCAAGGCTGAGCATCACCGTGACGCTGCGTGTGGGAAGAAAGAAGATGAATTCCCAAGTACGGGAGCAGCCCTTGTTGTTCATATCAAGACCACTGGTAATGAGTGTCAGCTTGGCGTGCCGATCCATTGCCTTAACCATCGGAGCGACCACAGCCCATGCCTGATGCGCAGTGATACCACCACAAAGCTCTGGGACTGCTCGCTTAGTGATGGAAGGCCTTATTGGCTTATTGAAGAATCGGTCAAAGAATCCCATGGAGACCTCTTTCAGCAGCTAACGCTAAAGCTCAGCCGCGCTGCTTTTGGGCGTCGGCTGGAGCGCCTTAGGTGCTCATGTTTGCCCATTCTATCCAGGTATTCAAGTTCGTTATCAAGGCTTTGAATCAAGTCAGACAGCTGATCTTCTATCTTCTGGAGCACTTCTTCTGACCAGGGCACTGGTTCAGGAAGTATATCAAGCCCGCTGACTGGGCCGCCAACACCCACCCAACGTTCGCATCGCAGAGTATCGGTTGGGTAGTAAGATATTTGACTCCAATGGGAAGGGCCACGTTGCTGGGCTCATTGTCTAAGGTAGTGGGATTCATGCAATCGATTCCTACATCGTGTCCCTGATATTCTGTCAATGACCCAGTTGGCGAAAACTATGTGTTGATTGTAAGGCGCGAATGGAAAACCGTACCTGGTTATACTGTCCCCCAAGAAAATTAGAATATGCATATTGAGAAATAGTGGACACCCACCTGTTCCTTGCACTTCTTGAATAAACAATGCGGGTCCGCGCCTTTTCTTTGGGGGACAGTATAACCAGGTACGGTTTTCCATTACAACCATTGGGGTGGCCGGAGGAATAGTGGCAATCAGAAACCAAAGATGCTTCCAAATTGGGCCTTTGACTTTTCCTTTTGCGTTTGATATATAAAACGTGTGTTTCATATAGCGAACAGTTATTCGACACCGTTATGCCATCAGGATTCAAAAAAGTACCGGCCATAGACAAGTGTTTTGCTATCCTGGAGTCGCTTGCCCAATCCCAAAAACCCATGGGTATCAGCGACATATCCGGAAACCTGAATCTGAACAAGAGCACGGTGTTCAATATTTTGCATACGCTCGTGGATCTTAATGTCCTCGAAAATCACCCTGACGGCAAGTTCGGCTTCGGCACACGCTTTTACATACTAGGTGAAATGACTAGGAAAGCGATCCGCGCTGATACAGACCGCCCATCCTTACCTGGAAAAAATCAACGAAAAAACCAAACTTTCAGCCTTCATGGGGCTTCGTTCCGATCTCCACGCGATCATCATCGACAAAGTGGATTCGGCCTATGGGCTTAAGGTCTCATCGGAAATTGGCATGCGGATGCCGATCCTGGCAGGCGCGGGCATTAAGGCAATGCTCTCACAGCTGTCTGATGAAGAAATCGATGAGATCCTCGCCCGGGCGGAGCTCAAAAAATATACGCCGTACTCCGTTCTCGATAAGGCGGTCTACAAAGAGGAGATTCTCGAAGTTCGCAGACAAGGCATCGCTTACGACAGAGAAGAGTACATTGAGGGGATGATTGCCTTTGCCATACCCATCCATGCCAACCGAAGGGATTTCCAAGTCGCTATCTGGGCTGTTGGTCTGACGCGCCAGCTGCCTGACTCGTCGATCCCGGAATTTGCAGAGTTGCTGAAAGAAATTTCCCGGGAAATTAATTGTCGCCTGCAATAGGCGCTAAAATTACATAGACTTTCTGCGCAGCTGAAGGCCGAGGCTGCGAAGATACGAGAGAGGCCTCAAAATGAGGTACGCAGAAACAGGATTTAATCTGGAAGTTGATCTATCCGAGGGAAAGATTCAGAAGGAAGAATCTGACCCAAGATTAACGGAACTTCATCTGGGAGGACAGGGCACTGCCGACAAAATATTATGGGATCGGGTTCCCGGCAATGTCGAACCCTTTTCTCCGGATAATCTCCTGATATTCAGCTCCGGTCTTTTGGATGCCACCCCGGTTCCCGGCGCCAATCGCACGATCGTCAATACCTTTTCTCCCATGACAAACCTGCATGCGCATTCGGTTATGGGAGGATTTTTCGGGCCGGAAATGAAATACGCCGGTTATGACAAAATAGTCATTCGCGGCAAAGCCCCTGACCTGGTTTACCTCTGGATAAATAACGACAAAGTAGAAATACGCGATGCCGGTCATCTGCGCGGAAAAGGCTGTCATGAGACTGCGGAACTCATCCGGCAGGAGCTGAATCAGGACAAAGCCCAGGTGGCAACCATTGGCCTGGCCGGTGAAAACAGGGTTTATACCGCATCCATCGATAGCAGTTGCGGCAGCGCGGCTCGAGGGCCTGGCCCGGTTATGGGAGACAAGCGGCTGAAGGCGATTGCCGTGCGCGGAACAAAGGACATCAACGTTGCCCGGCCGGCAGAACTATTTGAAGTATGCCGCCGACTGAATCGGGAGCTTACCGAAAACCCGAAGGTCGGGGATTGGATGGCTACGGATGAGGATGACAGTTTCCACCATGACAATTTCGCCTGGGGCAATGCGCGTGTGCGGAGAAGGGGTTTTTGGAGCAAGGAACTCCAAGACAGGTGGACAAAATTAAAATATCAGCACATGGACCGGCAACGCGGCTGCTATAACTGTCCGAAGGCATGCCACAACGTGATTTCCTGGCCCGGACGAAAAAGATTTTCCTATAAATGCTATGGAAAAGACACCTATCATATGGCGGCTTTTCAGGAGCTGGACTTCAGTTATGACATACTGGGTGTCGCACAGGAGTATGGCGTCGACTCCTACTCCACGCCGCAAGTAATCGCCTTTGCCCTGGAGCTTTTGGAAGCCGGCATTTTGACGGACAAGGATTTTCCTAAAATGCCTTCAGACACTCCAGGCAGATTTTTCTACATCCTTGAAAAAATTGTGCGTCGCGAGGGCATTGGAGATGTTCTGGCCAATGGCGTTTATCATGCCGCGCGCCAGATTGGAAAAGGCGCGGAAGCGTTTGATCATAATACCGTCAAAAAATTCGAGCAGCTGCCCATCAAGCTGAAAAAACTGAATCCGCCCTATTTCCTCATGATCGCCACGGGCGAGAAGATGTCCATCACCCAGATTGAAGGCTCTTTCCCCCAGGACCCCCTTCCCACCAGGGAGCAGAGAGAAGAATTTGTAAAAAATTGGATTGCATGCCCTGACGACAAATTCAAAAAGTGGTTTCTGGAATGGGAAAAACGCGAAGTTCTGCCTATGGAAGCATCCTGTGCCATTACGGATTGGAATGAAGCAATGCATTACATTGATGATTCCATCGGCCTCTGCGGATTTGTTTCGGCATTCAGGGGCCAATTTGGCGGCAGGACCGCATATCACGTATGGAATATACCGCAGTTGATAACACTTGCGACGGGCTTGGATTTTGATAAAGACAAGCTATGGAAGGTTTTTCAAAGAAACAGGAATCTGGTACGAGCCCTTAATGTAAGAAGAGGCATGAGAAGAAAAGACGAGGCGCCTCCTGCCGACCACTGGGCGATACGAGACCAGGAGTACGAACAGAAGCTGCTGGATGCCTATTATCAGTTCAAAGGCTGGAACAAGGAAGGAATTCCCACCAAAGAGACTCTGGCCGAATTGGGCATGGACTACGTCAGTGAAGACTTTGAACGAAAAGGGATTTTGACGAGTTGAGAATGAAAACAATAAAAAAGACCATCAAAACAATAAGAATTAATCCCTACAAATGCACCGGCTGCCGGGCATGTGAGATGGCCTGCTCCACCACTCATGCCAATCCGAAATATACGATTGTCAACCCTGCCAGGTCTCGAATCCGCGTCTTATTGGGACGAAACGAATGATGTTTTCGTCCCTATACTTGCCGGTGAATATACGCAGGCTGAATGTAATTCCAGGTACATAGTAACGATCAACGGAAAAGATTTCGGCGAGTGTTCTTTTTGCCGTTCCTCCTGTCCCTCCCGCGACCTCTTTAAGGAACCCGACTCGGGTATCGCCCTAAAATGCGATGTTTGCGGGGAACCGATGCCGGAAGGCGGGCCGATGTGCGTTCAGTGGTGCCCCAGCGGCGCTTTAACCTATGCACCTGAACGGACGCAGGAGATAGAACTACCAGAGGAAGAGGAAGAGCCGGAGGTCGAAGAACTCTGATGAAAAGCGAAACAGACTCGCCCGTTGGCGCGGTTTTGGTGATTGGCGGAGGCATCAGCGGTGTTCAAGCCTCTTTAGATCTTGCTTCCAGCGGGTTTAAGGTCTACCTGGTAGAGAAAGCCCCCATGATCGGGGGTAAGATGGCACAGCTGGACAAGACCTTTCCCACCATGGATTGTTCCCTCTGAATACTCGGCCCGAAAATGGCGGAGGCCGGTCGGCATCCTAACATAAAAATCCTGGCCAATACCGATGTAGAGACGGTGGAGGGGGAAGCCGGGAACTTTACCGTAACGGTGACCCGAAGACCCCGCTATGTGAATGAAGACCTTTGCGTGGGTTGCGGCACATGCACTACGTACTGCCCGCGAACGGTGCCCAATCCTTTCGATGAGAATCTATCCAGGGCCAAAGCCATAGACATTTTGTGCCCTCAGGCCATGCCTGCAGTTGCTGTTGTTAACAGGGATGCCTGCCTGTTCTTTCAGAATAAGTGCACAATCTGCATACCGACCTGCCAGGTGAATGCGATTGACTTCTCACAGAAAAGAAAAAAAGGGGTAATGCACGTTGGCGCCATCGTTGTCAGCCCGGGATATGAAATATTTGATGCAAAAATCAGCGGAGCGTACGGCTACGGCAGGCTGAAAAACGTGATGAACAGCCTGGAGTTTGAGCGAATCCTCACTGCATCCGGGCCTTACAGTGGCGAGGTCCTTCGATCCTCTGATCGAAAGATCCCTTCAAAGATTGCCTGGCTTCAATGTGTTGGGTCCCGGGACTCCAGAATCGGTCACACCTATTGCTCAGGGGTATGCTGCACCTACGCCATCAAGCAGATGATGCTGGTAAAGAACCACTACCCGGAGACCGAGGTTGCCATATTTCATAACGATATCCGGAGCTTCGGAAAAGGCTTTGAAGATTTCTATAACCGCGCTCAGAAAATGCCGGGCACCCGGTTTATCAGGAAGAGAATTTCTTCAATCAAGGAGAACAAACGGAACCATAACCTCATTGTTACTTATGTGTCCGATGATCACACCATCCAAGAAGAAGAATTTGACATGGCCGTGCTATCCGTCGGGATGAGCCCCTCAAAAGGCAACAAAGCATTATCCGACATCATTGGGTTAGAGCTTAATGAACACGGCTTTTGTCAGACCGACTCCTTTTCGCCAAGCGAAATAGCCAATCGACCGGGGATTTTCCCTGCTGCAGCGTTTACCGGTCCGATGGACATTCCTGATTCCATCAGTTCAGCGAGCGGAGCGGGAGCAATGGCCGCGCAACTTCTGTTCAGCCAGCGGAGCACTTTGACCCGGATAAAAACGTATCCGGAGGAAATATCCGTTGTAGGCGAGGAACCAAGGATTGGAGTGTTCATTTGTCACTGCGGGACGAATATCGCCGGAGTCGCGGATATTTCTTCGTTAGCGGCATACACTTCAACATTAAAGAATGTCGTCCATTGTGATGACCAGGTTATTTCCTGCGCTTCCGATTCTCTGCGGAAGATAACCGCGGCAATCAAGGAGAAGAAGTTGAATCGCGTGGTGGCCGCCGCCTGCTCTCCCCGGGACCACGAAACGCCATTTCGCGAATCACTTCGTGAAGCGGGGCTCAATCCATATCTCCTGGACATGGCTAATATAAGAGAGCAATGCACCTGGGTTCATTCCCGGGAGAAGGATGCCGCCACCCAAAAAGCAAAAGAAATCATAGCCATGTCGGTGGCCAGAGCACGCAACCTGTCGCCCGTGACAAATTTCACACTGCCGGCAAACAAGAGAGGACTTGTTCTCGGGGGAGGTTTGGCCGGGATGAGAACCGCCTTATCTTTGGCCCGGCAAGGATTTGAGGTTTATCTGGTAGAGAAAGCTCAAGAGCTGGGGGGAAACCTGACAGGCATTCATCATACCCTGGAAGGCATGGAGGTTCAGCCCTTCTTAAGAAAGCTGATCGCTGAAGTAGAAAGCGCGCATAATATTGAGATTTTCAGGGGCTACGAGTTGAAATCCTTTGAAGGATACGTAGGGAATTTTAAGAGCACGCTACGAAAAGTCGACTCTCAGAATGCTGCGCCGATAGAGCTGGAACACGGCATCCTCATCATTGCTACCGGCGGCAAATTACTGAAGCCCGCTGAATACAGCTATGGAGAAAGCAAGAAGATCGTTACCCAGCAAGAGCTTGAACGCATGATTGCCTCCAACACTTTGCCCAAAGGCCTGAAGCAGGTGAGCATGATTCAGTGCGTGGGAGCCAGGAACGAGGAACGACCCTACTGCAGCCGCATCTGCTGCGGGGTGGCGCTTAAAAATGCGCTGAAGCTCAAGGAACTAAATAGGAATGTGGATGTAACCATTTTTTACCGGGATATTCGGGCTTACGGATTCAGAGAAGACTTTTATCTTCAGGCGCGCGAGAAGGGAGTTTTATTCATCCAGTATGAACCGGAGAGAAAACCGGAGGTTGCCCTCAGGGGAGAGGACCTTTCGCTGACTTTTTATGATTCGATTCTGGCAATGGAGGGAGAATTAAATCCGGATTTGCTGGTTTTAAGCACCCCCGTCATTACAGAAGGGAACCAGGAATTATCCCAACTGTTGAGAGTTCCTCTTACCGGGGACGGCTTTTTCATGGAAGCACACATGAAATTAAGGCCTCTCGATTTGGCCACAGACGGCATTTTTCTATGCGGCATGGCTCATTACCCGAAGTACATCCCGGAAACGGTCAATCAGGCGAACGGGGCGGCCTTGCGCGCGGCCACGATTCTCTCCCAGGATTCCATCATAGCCAGCGGGTCCGTTTGCGAGGTAGACGAGGACAAGTGCATCGCGTGCGGAGCCTGCATTTCGGCATGCAGTTATGGCGCGATCGAGTTTTATGAAACACCGCAGGGCAGAAAAGCCAGAGTGACTCCCGCCCTATGCAAGGGAGACGGTCTCTGTAATTCGAAATGTCCGACATGTGCTATTTCTCTAAAGCACTTTATGGACGAGGGGATCCTCGCCCAGATTGATGCGGCTGGCTCCAGACCCGGCAAATCTTCGACGCCTAGTAAATGAGCCTGACGAAAGCAGATAGAATCAGCTGATCGAACTAAGAGGACGAAAGAATGGAGAAGCTGACAGTGGCGGAGTCTCCGATGATCGAGAAGATGGGTTTTCGTGATTACGAATTTTCACGAAAGATAACGGCAGAAGTCAAAAACCTTGCCCGTTGCTATCAATGCTCTATGTGCAGTGGCGGCTGTCCGGTGGCCTATGCCATGGACTACTTCCCTAACCAAATCATTCATTCGGTTCGGCTGGGACTAAAAGAGAAAGTCCTGCGCAGCTCCTCCATCTGGATCTGTGCTTCTTGTGAGACTTGTGCCACGCGCTGTCCTAATGAAATCGAGATTGTTGGCCTGATGGATGTGCTGCGGCGTGAATCTCTCAAGGAAGGAAAGGGCCCGCTTGGCAAAATACCCAAATTCCACCAAGTGTTCGTAGAACAGATCAGAAAAAAGGGAAGAATCGATGAAGGGAGCCTATTACTCAGCTACGAGCTGAAGACACGCGACTTTCTTTCATTCATAAAAAATCGTGACGAGCTCAGGCTGGGTCTGGAAATGTTTCGCAAGGGTAAGCTCAAACTTCCGTCAGGAAAACGGTACGCTCGAAAAGCTATCGCTGCGATCTTTAAAAAGGTTATTCCCCATGATTGAACCGAGGGTGATTGAATGAAATTCGCATATTATCCCGGGTGTACCGCAACATCGACATCCATTGAATACGACGAATCGGTGCGGGAAACATCACGATACCTGGGAATTGATTTGGAAGAGATTCCCGACTGGACGTGTTGCGGCGCTACTTCCGGCCATATTATCAATCGGGAAATGGCCTTAGCGCTGCCCAGCCGGAATCTGGCGCTGGCCAACAGGATGTCCCTGGCCATAGTTTCTCCTTGCCCTGCCTGCTCGCTGCGCCACAAGATTGCCGAACATGAACTCAATAAAGACCCCGAACTTAAAGCCAAGATAGAGAAAGACATCGGCGTCAATCTGGACCTGACGCAGAAGACAAAGCATTTCCTCGAGGTTTTATTCCGGGATGTGGGGATTGCCGCGATTAAGGAAAAAGTTCAGAAACCGCTAAAAGACCTCAAAGTTGCTACGTACTATGGATGCTATTTGGTTCGCCCCCCCGAGATTACGGGCTTTGATGATCCGGAGAATCCAACCATAATGGATGAAATAGTGGAAGCTCTGGGTGCGGAAGTTGTGGACTGGTCTTACAAAGTAAATTGTTGCGGGGGTGGCTTATCAATTGTCGCTCCTGAAGTGGTCAAGAAATTGACGGGTAAGATTGTTATGGCCGCTTCTGAGGTGGGCGCCGATGCTATCGTTACCGCCTGCGGTATTTGTCAGGCCAATCTGGATATGCGCCAGCCCAAAAACAGCGGATCCCATCCCCTGCCGATATTCTATTTCAGCGAATTGTCTGCGCTGGCATTTGGAAGTTCCAATGTGAAGGAATGGCTGGCAAAACACCTGGTAGATCCGTCAGGTTTGTTGGAAAGACTGAAGCTGCTATAGGATCCTACAACCCATCGACTATTGATACGATCGAGCTTAAGATGCCACGGATTAAACTATCGGAGCAGGAAGTCTACGAATTCCAGTCCTCCATTCAAGTCAGGCCACAGGACATCAACTACAGCGGACATATGGGCAACGACAATCTTATCTCTCTCGTCGGAGCCGCAAGGGCAGGCCTATTCCACTCCCTGGGCCTCAGTGAATTGGACCTTGGGCGATGGGCAGACCGGCATCATAATCACAGACATGATCGTCAACTACAAGGCTGAGGCTTTCATGTTCGACGAGCTTCTTATCGACACGCACATCGACGAGGTCGCGGAAAAGAGATTCCGTATGTTCCACAGGATAAGAAGGGATACGGAGCTCATCGCTCTGGTTGAAACGGGATTTGCGACCTACAACTATGCCGCAAAGAAAACCGCTCCCATTCCAACATCCTTCCTGCAACGCCTTGCGAATCGACAGATCGAGTCTTGAGGGTGATGAGAAAGCCTATACTCGACGTGGCGACAAGGCAAAGAGCAAGCTCTTCGGAGATCTGCGGCTATCACAAATCGCTGCCATTTTCCCATCGGGTCAAATATTGAAAAACGGTACCTGGTATACTACTGCACCCCTATGACCTGCAACAGAAAAAACAGGGACAGCATTGTTTATCCGTAGAAAATAAGCCCCAAATAATTGGGAGGCCACTATCTTCTCATTGCATCACTTATGCCATTTCCATTCGCATAATACGTCGTCGCTCCCAGACCAGCCATCACATAAGGCCTTGTTCTTGGAATGGAGAGTTCATAGTGGTGAATAAAGTTCATGTGATACTGGTCGATGTTCAGATTAAAAACCGCCGGATTTCCCGATGAAAGGGGAGGAGCCAATTCCGACGGCAGCCGGCCTTCAGTAAACTGCCTTTGCCAGGACAGCTCCACCGCATCCAGCCGATTGATATTGATCGCAAAAGCCGCGCCGACATTATGCGAGCTGCTCACTTGGATAGATTCATAATGAATATCCTCTGCCGTATCGAGGGGAATGTCTCCGCTCACGGTAAGGCCGCCGGAAACATGAGCCTCAAACCGTTTGAAATCCTGAGAAAGACCGACTGAGCAGTTCATCAGGATGAGCAGGAGCGACACCATCCAAAGGTTTTTCATGGCATTACCCTTCATAATGATCCAGAACCTTACAGAAATGCGGAAAGAAACAATCATGTATATAGTGCCACCAAATTATGCCAAACTGAAGACCTATTCTCCAAAACCAGGCGGAAGCGCAGAGCCGCACAACGATATTGCACAAATATCTTCGAGGGAAGCAAGAGACACCTCATGGCCGATGTCGCCGTGGCGGGCGGGCGCGTCAAGCCAAGGCTTTTTAGCGCTGAAAGCGCGACGCAGCAAAGCCCAGGGTGCAGGCCGCGAAGCGGCCGAAACCCTGGGTTGGTGACGAAGAAAACAAAAGCCCAGCAAGGGCGGCGCAGACTGTCTGCATCGCCCTTGCTGGGCTTTTGCAAATTCCTATCCGGGAACCCTGGGCTTTGCTGCATCGTCCCTTCAGGACTGCGTGTCCAAGGCATTAGCTTGACGCACATGCTTGGTGGAGCGAGAAAGGCCGGCAAGACAGCCGCGTTGACACCCTCGGCTACGGCAGCCGGTCGAGCAGGGTTTCCAGCGCCCACCGCGCAGCGTTCCCCACCACGCTCATGCACTTTGTCGGATCCGTATGGGCGCCGGCGTCAGTAAATGCCTTCCAATCGGCGGGATCCTGAAGATTAAAGGATCGGCCGTAAATCTTCTCCTGGACCTGCGGGCACAAAATGGAGCCGTATTGCCGGATGAACTTGTTGCAGAATGATTGGGACGATTGCATGGCACGGGAAAGCTCTGTCATGCTCTGCGGTATCGTTTGTGTTGCCGAAACCATACTTGCCGGGCGTCCCAAATAATAGTCCAGCACAATAGTCCCACCAATAACAGCGCCGCACGCTCCCACCGAAAAACCGACCTGGCCGCCGCAGGACGAAGTAGCGACTTTGACGATGATATCCTCAAAGCCAAGAATTTCTTGGAGCGCCGCTACGGTGCATTGGGAACAGCTGCTGGAATACTTTTCGAAACTGACGCCGAGTTCGCTGACCTTCTCGAGCAATTGCAGCCGCGAAAGGCCGCTATACTTTTCCGATATCATCATAATTATATCCTTCGTTTGAATCCTGTAAATAATTCCAGATTCCTGATTCTCGACTCCAGATTGTACTGCAAAGATCCTAATCTGGAATCTGAAATTTGGAATCCGGAATCTTTTTTCAGAAGCCGAGGTCGTGGCCGGTGATGCTCAATTCCATGCGGAGCATACTCAGCGCTTTCTGCAGGTTGGGTCCGACCTTTACGCCTTCCTGCGACACCTGCATCGCGCTGTAGTGTGATTGTTCCCCCGCCGTATAAATCTTCCTGTCGCCCAGCCCGGATTGGCGCAACTCCCGCAAAATGCCTCCCGCCGTTTTCCTGAAATGATCCAACGGGACGAAATTCTCGATATTAATCGCCAGGAAAAAGTGCCCGATGCGCGAAGGATGCGGATTCCCCTGCTTATCCTTGTCGTCGAGTTCGGAAAGATACGCCCCGTCCTGAAATGCAGCCGAAAGAATCTCGACGATTGTGGCGAGCCCGTATCCTTTATGGCCACCCATCAATTCGCCGCTGCCGCCAAGAGGAAGAAGCGCGGCCTTCCCTTCATTCATTTCCTTGAGCAGGTTGGTGCTGTTGGTGGCAAGAGATCCATCCTCTTTGATCACCCACCCTTTTGGAATTGTCCTGCCCGTACGTTCCGCAATTTCGATTTTTCCCCGCGGCGCGATCGAAGTGGCGGCATCGAATGTGAACTCGAATTCCTCGTCCGTCGGAGCGCTGAACGCAATCGGATTGGTCCCCAGCAGCGGCTTCACTCCGAACGTCGGCGCAATCGACGGGTGCGCGTTCGTGAAACTCATCCCCACCATACCCTCTTTGGCAGCCATCCTGGAGTAGTAGCCCGCGATCCCGTAATGGCTCGAGTTGCGGACGGCGACAGCCCCCAACCCGTTCTGGCGGGCCTTTTCTATCGCAATCCGCATCGCGTTGTGTCCGGCGACCATGCCCATCCCGTTGCCACCGTCGATTACCGCGGTGGTCGGAGTTTCGTGCACGATGGTCCAGCGCGTGATGGGCTGCTGCAGGCCTGATTTCATCCGCTGATAATACATTTTCAGATGGGCAAGGCCGTGCGACCGCACTCCGTACTGGTCGGCGGCCAGGAGAACGTCCGCCACGATCTCCGCATCGGCGCGCGGCACGCCCATCTTCACGAGCGCTTCAATCGCAAAACTCCATCAACGTATTTAACGGCACATAGACACTTTGATCTGCCATGTCAGTTGCTCCGTCGGATAATTTATTGCCCTAATCCTGAAACATCTTCCCTGGATTCAGGATGTTCAGCGGATCGAGCGCCTGCTTGATGCGCCGCTGGATTTCGACAGAAACCGGCCCCAGCGCCTGTTCAAAATACGGGCGCTTCAGGACGCCGACGCCGTGCTCCCCGGAAAGAGTTCCGCCCACCGCAAGCGCGACGCCGAAAATCTCGCGCACCATCTTTTCAACTTTCTCCCACTCTTCGCGGTTGCGTTTGTCAAAAAGGATGTTCGGATGCAGGTTCCCGTCGCCCGCATGCCCGAAGATCACGATCGGCAATCCGTATTTGGCGCTGATTGCGCGCAGTTGCTGTACTACCTCCGGAATCGCGCTGCGCGGCACCGTGATGTCCTCGCCCAGCTTGTTCGGAGCTTTGCGCGCAAGGGAAGGCGAAATGGAGCGGCGCGCCTTCCACAATCCGGCCCGCTCCTCCTCGCTCTGCGCCACCTTCACGGACCGGGCACCGATTTCTCTGCAGATCCGGCCCACAGTCTCCGCCTCACGCATCACGGTTTGTTCGTCCGCCCCATCCGTCTCGATGATCAGCGACGCGGCGACGTCCGTCGTCAACCCGAGATGCATCGCTTCCTCGATGCAGGCGATCGCAGTCTGATCCATCAACTCCAGGCTCGCCGGAACGATTCCCTCCGCAAGGATGGCATTCACGGCACGCGAGGCAGTGTCCAGGGAATCAAATTCGGCCAATGCAGTCTTCGCGTATCGCGGTCGCGTGACAAGCCGGAGGAGCGCCTCGGTGATCAGGCCGAGCGTCCCTTCGGAAGAGGTAAAAAGCGCATTCAGATTATAGCCGGTCACGTCCTTGATCGGCTTCCCTCCGGTTTTAAGGATTCTGCCGTCGGCCAATACCACGGTCAAACCCAGAACATAGTTCCCCGTCACACCATATTTCAGACAGCGCGGCCCGCCCGCGTTGCACGCGATGTTGCCGCCGATGGTGGAATGGCGGATGCTTGAAGGGTCGGGCGGATAAAAAAGCCCGATCTTTTCGACTTCCGCCTGCAGTTCGGCCGTGACGACTCCGGCCTGCACGCGTACGGTCGAATTAGCCGTATCGATTTCCAGGATCCGGTTCATGCGCGTGAAACTGACGACGATTCCGCCGGCGCGGATCGGGATGGATCCGGCCGC
The DNA here is from genome assembly GCA_963761825.1 of uncultured Acidobacteriota bacterium. Lineage (GTDB taxonomy): Bacteria > Acidobacteriota > UBA6911 > UBA6911 > UBA6911 > UBA6911. Next base: position 145,594 of record CAVXIH010000013.1, on the reverse strand, counting down.
AAGCCCCGATCCCATGCCACGCGCAACTATGGGGATGCGCGCCTCCGCGGCGATCTTTACGATTTCGGCCGTCTGTTCGGTCGTCTGCGGCAGCACCACCACTTCGGGAACGCCTTCGGCAAACGTGCCGTCATAGCTGTAGACGGCAAGATCTTCCGGTGTGCACAACACGCCATCCTTGCCGACAATCCGGACAAGATTATCAATAATCTTATTTTGCATCCGCACCCCCATAGGCTTCATCCAATAATGTCACCGGGTGCACCACCCGCACGGGCAACCCGCGCCGCTGCAATCCCGTATTCAGCTGCATTTGGCAGCCCGGGCAACCCGAAGCGAGGATGCGCGCTTCCGTGTTTGCCACATTGTCAATCTTGCGGTCGAGGACCTTCAGCGATGTATCGTAGTGCGTAATAAGCTGGCTCCCGGCCGAACCGCAGCACCAGTCCGCCTCCGGCAACTCCACGAATTCCAGGCCGTCAATGAGAGATAAAAGCTGCCTCGGCTCCTTCCAAACCTGCTGTGCGCGGCGCAGATGGCAAGGATCGTGATACGTAACCTTGGCCTCGATGCGCTTCGTGGGCTTGCGCAAAGGAATCTGCGAAAGAAATTCGCTGATGTCGCGCACCTTCCGGCCGAAGCCAGCGGCGCGCTCGGCCCATGCCGCATCTCCCTTCAACAGCGTTCCGTACTCTTTAAGCTGTGAACCGCAGGTGGCGCAATCCGTGACGACGTAATCCACATTGAGCCGCTCGAAAACGGCGATGTTGTGCCGGGCCTGGTTTTCCACAAGATCCATGCGCCCATAGCCGCGCGCCGGCATGCCGCAGCATTCGATTTCCTTCGGCGTGATCACCGTGCATCCGTTGCGGGCAAGGACGCGCAGCGTGGCGGCGCTTTGGTCCGCGAAGAGAAGGCTCTGCGCACAGCCGAGGAAAAATCCGACGCGATAGCGCACGTCCCCGTACGCCTCGGTGATTTCCGGGAGGATGCGCCGCAACGGGCGCTGCGGAATCCGCGGGAGCATCGCCTCGAGATCGCGGAGACGCGCCGGCAGCAGGCGGCTCAATCCCAGCATATACACGAGCCTGCGAATACCGAGTTTCTCGTATAGACGCAACGGAAGCGTCGCAAGCTCCATGCGGCCGGCGTGCGCGATCAATCCGCCGAAGAGCCACTGCTTCCATTTTGCCGGACGGACCTGTTCCTGCACGTGACGCATCGACAGCGCCAGGTCGGCCGGGCGAATCCCGACCGGACAGAGATCGTTGCAGGCCATGCACGCAAAGCAGCCGTACATCTGTTCGATGAGGTTGGGGCTGAGCTCGAGTTCCCCCTCCAGGCCTTTGCGCGTGAGCGCCACGCGGCCGCGCGGAGACGCTGTTTCCGTGCGGTATTCGCGGTACGTCGGACAGGCGGCGAGGCACAATCCGCAGCGGATACAATTGTGATACGACGACTCTTCAGGCTTCTTCAATTCCAAGACCAGGCTCCTCTATTTCCGCGTTCCCAAAACAAAAAGCGAGCCACAGATTTCACGGATTTCACTGAAATAATATTTTAGAATTTGTGAAATCCGTGTAATCTGTGGCGTCTTTTTCATTTTGGGGCCGCCCTTCCTACCAGCTACGCCCATCGAGGACTGCTTTTACGATGCCGTCTTCGTGCCGCTCGTACATTTTAAATGCTTTTGCCGCTTCGCGGATCGGCAGCCGGTGCGTGACAAGCTGCGACAGCTCCCCGCGGTTGGCGATGAAAAGTTCCCGGGCTTTCGGAAGATATTCCGCCCAGTCCGGAGTGACCGTCCCCATGAGCACGGCGTTTTTGCGGAAAAAGGTTTCGTACTCCAATGCGTATACAGGATGATCGGGCACACCGAAGGCCACGACGGTTCCGTATTTGCGCACAAGCTCCAGGCAGTCGTTGATCGTGTCCATCTGATGACCGACCGCTTCAATGCAAATATCGGGTGGAATCCATTCCTTCGGAGACGTGCGCATCATTTGAACTGTTTCGATACCGCGGCTGCAGATCGTCCGCGTTGCGCCCAGAGCTTCCGCAAAACGGCAGCGCCCCGGGACAGGATCGATGCCGACAACGGAACTCGCCCCCCCTCGCTTCGCAAGCCAGCAAAACAGCAAGCCGATGGAACCGAGTCCCATCACGGCAAGGGACTTGCCCTTGAGATCTCCCAGCCGATCCATCGCATTCATCACGGTCGACAGCGGCTGGATGATGCATGCCGCACCCGGATCCTCTGTATTGCAGTTCAGCGCGACGGTTTTTGAGGTTTGGGCCAGAAAAAACTCGGCCAGCCCCTGGTCTCCCTCCGGGATCGCCAGGACCGCATCTCCCGGGCGAAATTTCTTGGAGGTGCTTGCCACTACTTCGCCAACACACTCGTGCATCGGCGCTCCGGGAGCGAGGGGATAAGAACGGTACCGCTTGTTTCCGGTGAAAAACGGGATGTCGCTGCCGCACATCGAAGCCCAGGCGGTTTGGACCAAAACGCGATCCTCCCCTTCTGCGGGCAACTGCGGGACAGGGATTTCCATGAGTTCGAAGAAACGCGGACGGGTGACCTGAAGCGCTTTCATCAGCATGTTCCCTCTGCCTGCACGACCGGAAGAGTCAGCATCGCGTGCGGCACGATCAAAACATCACAGGAGGCTCCCAGCGTTGCAGTGGCAATCTGCAAGGCTTCGTCCATGGTGGCGGCCGGAATCATTTTGCAGGCAGCCACGATATCGGGACACTCGCTGCCGACGATAATCACATGCGTCTTTTCCAGGACTTTCGCCATCACAAAAGCTCGCTGCTGGCCCGGAGGATATCCGTTGCGCCGCGCATCATCCAGAATAAACGCGACGTCCGGCGCATCCCGCATCGCCGACAGAAAACGCTGTTCGCCGACGCCGCTGCCTGCGCCTTCTTCGCAGCGCGCAGGAATGATGAAATAGCCGCCGGGCCGAAGCACGCACGTCGGAGCAAAGAAGAGGTAAGAAGGCGCGCGGCTGGCCTGGTAGAGATTGCAGTCTTTGGGAAAGCCGACCCCGCCAATTGCAATATCGTATTGCTGTGGGATCGGGACTTCGTAGACGGAACGGGCAAAGGCGACCAGGTCCTGGAACGCAGCCTCCGGATCTCCCGCCGTCACCCGCAGGAGACGTTTTTCGTCATCCAGCACTACGTTCAGGATAAACCGGAGCCCCGCGCGATGCGCGGCTTCTGTGATTGCCTCGTGAAACGGATTACCCTCGATGCGTCCAAGCCGCGTCCCCGGGTGATCCACAAATGCAGGACCGTGGGAATAGGCGATCAGTTCTTCGCCCGCCGCTCCAACCGCCAGTGTTTTTCTGCCGCCGGAATACCCGCCATACTGGTGCGGCTCAACAATTCCCGTGGCAATGACAAGGTCTGATTCAATGACGCTTCGGTGCGCCGAAACCGGCACACCTCCGGCTGTTTTTCCTAGATCAACCAGAGCTGCCGGATTCTGCGGTTCATTGTCAATCACCCGGTAGTGCTCAACGATGCCGGCTCCCAGTTTTGCGATCTTCTCCTCGTGCGTCGAAGCGCGATGCATGCCAATGCCGCACAGAAGGGTGATATCTTCGTCACGCACACCGGCCGCTTTCAGCTCCGCAAGAATTGGCGGGACCAGCAGGTCGTCCGGGCACGAACGCGTGATGTCGGTAAAAACGATGCACACCCGGTTTCCGGGACGGGCGATTTCTCGGAGAGGAGGCGCGCCGACAGGATGAGCCAGTGCTTCCGCCACGGCAGCCTGTTTGTTTTCTATCGGGCGAACCGGTTTCGATACCGCTTGAGCAACTCGCATACAGGACGGCAATGAGAATTGAATCGTTTCTTTCCCGTAAGGCACCGTATACATTTATTTCAACTCCTTACAAATAATGTAGCATCGCCCTAAGCAATAGTTAAAAAAGACGCCACAGATTACACGGATTTCACTGAAATAATTTTTTAACATCAGTGAAATCCGTGTAATCTGTGGCGTTTTTTTCATATCCTATTTCGCATTACGAAAACTGGTTCCGCAGAGCAGAATAAATCTCATCGTCAAATTTGTCAATTAACCAACTATTTTGTTCCGATGTACGAAATTGATTGACATAGAGTGGAATTTATTTTAGGATGGAACACGATTTCGTATAATGGAACAGATTGGAGGTTTGCTTATGAGTAAAGGACCCTATGTAAAGGCATCGGACGTGGAAGGTGAGTTTCGAACTCCGCCTCGAACTTCCAAGCTTTTGCTTGCTCCCAAATTCGGGGGAGTCAAAAACGTATCGATGGGTATGAACATTACGGAAGTTGGAAGCATGATCCCCGACCATGTCCATGATACATCCGAAGAGGTTCTGTTCTTGATCAGCGGACGTGCTCGCATTGTCATTGACGGAGAAGGTTCCTGGGAGATTGGTCCGGAAACCGCATTTTACTCGCCGCTCGGGAAAAAGCACAGGGTAGAGAACATCGGCGACGAACCGCTCAGGATTGTCTGGTGTTATTGCCCGCCATTGCCGGCTCATTGCAGCTAATTTAATTTATTTTCTAAGGAGATTTTTGTCATGATTTTTGATGCAACTCGCAAGGCCATGAAAAGGCTTGGGCTTCCGGAAGGCGATGCCTTCGATATGCCCTCTTCAACAAAAAGATTCCCTGATGGTGCGGCGTACCGCATTGAATGCCCGACCGTCAATTCCTCGGAAACGGTTGCCGCTCTTCTGGAAACCGCTGACAAGACTGGCGTCACCATCAACCGTATCACTGAAACCTACGGCATATTCCGCCACACCGCGCAGAGAAGTCAAAGAGTACTGCAAACTTTGCTCTGACTATGGCTGCGAGCTTCTGCTCTCCACCGGTCCCCGCGCGACCTATGATACGGGCGCAACGGTTCTCTCTCCCCAGGGTGTCCGCGTTGGATATCGCCTCCGTGGCCAGGAACAGCTCATCCGCGCCATCGAAGACATCAAGCGTGGATATGAACTCGGCTGCCGCGGCTTCCTGATTTATGACGAAGGCATGCTGTGGGTTGCCAACGAAATGCGCAAGAACGGCGACCTCCCGAAAGACATCATATTCAAGTGCTCCGCTCACATGGGCTATTGCAATCCGGCATCCATGAAGCTCTTGAAAGACCTCGGTGCAGACAGCATCAACCCGATCCGCGATCTGCAGATCCCGATGCATTCAGCCATCCGCCAGGCACTTGGCGACACGCCACTGGATATCCACATGGACAACCCTCCGGGATCCGGCGGATTCATCCGCGTGTTTGAAGCTCCCGAGATCGTCCGCGTAGCGGCTCCTCTCCATTGCAAGACCGGCAACTCCGTTATCGGCGGCCATGGCGAAATGACTGGCGCCTCCGAAGGAAAGAAGATGGCGAACCAGGCTACAATCGTTGTCGAGATGATCAACCGGTACGCTCCGGAACTGAAGCAGTCCGCGAGAAGAACCAAAGATATGTGTATTCCTGTTGCATAAGCCTCAACCTTGTTCCGCGGACGTCAGTTCCGCAGATTAGGAGGAATCATGGGGAAATGGGGAGACTGGGGAAAATGGGAACTGCCTCCAAAGGGCGGTCACATGGAGACCCCTGGAGTATATCTCCAGACCATGAACATGACGCAGATTAATGAGCGTCTCAAGACAAACGATCTGATCATTGTCCCGATCGGAAGTACGGAATGTCATGGGGCAGCTCAACCCGTCGGCGAAGACACATTCCTTGTCACGCGCATGGCCGAACAGGTCGCGGCGAAGATGGGGTGCACGATAGCGATGCCGGTTTGGTACGGATCTCATCCGTTCAACCATCTTGGCATGCCGGGCACAGTTGTCGTTCCCGAGGACACGTTCCTGGCAAATCTGCGGGCCATCATTGCCGGCCTGTGGAACATGGGCTTCAGAAAGCAGATCTTTCTGAACGGCCATGGCCAGGAAGAAGTCATTCCACTCGCACTCCACCAGTGGGCGAAGAAGTACCAGGTGCCCTCTATCTTGGTTTCGCTGCACTGGGAGACAGTCATTCATGATCATCTCAGGACCAAGGAGTTCGGAGGTCCCTTCGAAACTCAGTTCTCGCATGCGGACGAAGCGGAAGCGTCTTACTCTCTTGCGCTCTTCCCTGAGTTCTGTGACATGAAGCTGGCTGTGGACAATAAACCCTCTGGATTCATTCCGAAGGGACACGTGGACGGCGGCGGCGAAGTGTATCACAGACCCATCAGAGGGCATGAGCATGTTGGCCTGAGTGGTACGGAGGTGAATGTCTATCCGGAAGGAGTTATCGGAAGTCCGACACTTGCCAGTGCGGATAAGGCGTATGCAGGCCTTAACGAACTGCTTGATTATATGTGCAAGCTGATCACGGACATCATGACCGCCTTCCCTGCCGGAAAATTGCCTCCGGCTGAAAAGGTTACGCAACGTGATCCGAAGGAAATCGAAGCGCTCCTGAAGGGCCCGCTGAACGGCGGAAAACATCTGTACACTATTTCCTACCCACCCTAGTTTTTTCTGGGTTGCCAACCAATAAGGGAGTTGCACGCACGTTCTCAATGCGGCGTGCAACTCCCCGTATTAAAACAGAATGATTCAAAGCAGAATTTGGATGTATCGGATTCAATAGGGGGATTTGGTTTGTCACAATCCGTGCGTTCTGTCGACAGGGCTCTCGATATCCTGCTTTGCTTTACCCGTGAAGATTCCGCTCGGTCTCTTACCCAGATCGCCGAAGCGATTCACATGTCTAAAACCACGGTGCATCGTCTTCTGGCGACGCTCGAGAACAAGCGCTTCATTACCAGAGACAACGCCACCGGCCTTTATCGTCTCGGACTCCGATTTATCGAGATGGCTTCCCTCGTCCTGCAGGACGTGGAACTCCATCGCTGGGCGCAACCCTACCTGCAGCGTCTGGCAAAGGAGTTTGGTGAAACGGTCGATCTCTCGATCCTGGACGGATCGCACGTCATCTATCTCGAAGTAATCGAAAGTCCGCAACGCGTCAAGCTGGCGGCAGCCGTCGGGCAACGACTTCCCGCATGCTTCACCGCATCAGGCAAAGCGCTATTGGCTTTCCTGCCCGAAGAACCCGTCAAAAAAATAATCAGCGACAACCTGGCGGCAACCACCAATCATAATCCGGCTTCAATCCCGGAGATGATAGAAGATCTGCGCGCAACCGCCGCCCGCGGGTATGCCATTTCCGAACAGGAATATGAAGAAGAAATCAACGCTGTTGCAGCGCCGATCTTCGACAAAGACAGGAACCCGATCGCTTCCATCGCGATTGTAGGTCCATCATTCCGGCTTTCCAAAGACCGCTTACCGGCGCTCGGAGAATCGCTCCGCCGGATGACACAGTTGATCTCCAGCGAAGTCGGTCTTGTAGCTCTCTCCGCCATCGTCACAAAAACCCGCATCCGATAGATAAAGAATCTCCTAAGACAAGACACCTCGGAATCGGTATCGCTATCGGTATCGCTATCGGTTCTCGGATATCGATGGTCGAAATGAAATACCGATCGCGATTGCGATGCCGATTCCGATAGCGATTCCGAGAGACGTAGCAGAGGAAGGGTTGACGGGCAGGTTATCCGCCGGAAACGTAGGGGAAGAAGCAGATCCTGGAATCGGGGCGCACAGGATCTTCCAGACCGCTTTGTACGCCGTCGATTGTGACTAATCCGATTTCATCCAAGTCCAGCCCCACCGCCCGCGCAAGGTCACGGGCGGTGGTTGGATCTTGAATCTCCATAGATCGCCGCCGCGGTTGATTGAGAAGCAGCTGGCCAAATATTTCGATATCGACTGCCACAGCGCTCCTTATAAAGTATCAAATATCGTCTCGAGGTCCGCATCCGGGACGTCGAAGACCGTGTTGTGTGGCGGCAGCGGCTCTTCGCGCATGTACTCGGGAATCTTGTAATCGTTCTTGGTGATCCCCGCCCTGCGATTGAACTCGAGTTCAGTGCGCAGCACATCCCGGTTGAACCGGTCATAATCCGCCAGCGTCCATCCCCAGCCGTAAATTCCATTGATCATATCGATCATGAGCTGCGGATTGGCGATAATCGGAGGTCGGGCAAAGAGACACAGGCCGGTGCTGTCCAGCATCGCGGCGATGATCTGCAACTTCAGCGACAGCGCCTTCTGGCCTTCAATGCCAAGCGGCGGCACCTCGTTGCGCGCGCCAAAAGCGTTCCCAGCCGTATGGTCCGCGCCCTGCGGGGAGGTCGCATAGGTGACGCCGTTCCCTTTTAGAGTGCGCGGATCGTATCCCGGCATTGCCTGCCCGAGGCAGGTGGGCACGCGTCGTATACCAAGCACGCGTCCCGTCTCAGAGGCTCCGCATCCAAGCATGCGCCCGAGCACGGTCCCTTCTCCAACCTGCGCTAAAAGACCGACGATTCCTTTGATATCGCCGAACGCTGCCAGGCCGGCTTCGAGCGCCACGCCCAGGGCTGCGCCGGTTTCGATCGTATCAAGACCGAAATCGTTGCACATGATAGTTTATCGTCGCAACGTCATCGAGAGTACCAAGCCCGAGATTGGAACCGACAAGCGCAATCGTCTCATACTGGATACTGCCGACGACCGGCTTGCCGGCTTCGTCCGCAAAAAGATTTCGGCACGCGATAACACAGCCGGGCATGCAGCGCGTCCCGACCTTGCCTTCGCGCGCAAGGATCAACTCGCGGAGCTTTTCGCCTCGCAGTTCAGCCGCATGCTCGAATTTCCCCTCGGAAAAATTGCGCGTCGGGAGCGATCCCATTTCGTTGACCGCGCCGACGATCGACGCCGTACCGTACAGGTGCTGTGAACCCTTGGTTCCGAGCTTCGGATCGTTGATCAGCTTTTGCGCAAAAGCTTTGGCAGCTGTGCGGAAAAGCGCCTCATCCACCATTTTCACGGCCTTGCCCACCGGCTTGCGGATGACTACGGCCTTCAGCCCCTTACTCCCCATGACCGCGCCGAGACCGCCGCGGGCAGCATGATTGCTGCGCTGGTCGCGTTCGCCTGTCGTCGAGATGCCGGCGCCCGTCATCAAATATTCGCCGGCCTGGCCGATGCATATCACCGTGGCATCCGCTCCAAAACGCTCCTGGAGGCGATCCGCCGTCGCATACGTTCCGAGTCCCACAACGTCTCCGGCCGGAATGAGTTCGACCGATTCCCCGTCAAGAACGAGAATGCAGAATTGCTTCGCTTTCGGCTGATTCTCTACCACAATCGCTTTGATTCCCAGTTTACCCAGGGAATCTCCACTCGTGCCGCCGGCGTTCGCTTCCTTGATGCCCTCGCGTCAAAGGGCTTTTGGCACCTACGGACAGGCGCCCGGCTGTGGCAACATTCGCCCCTCCAAGCAGTCCGGGAGTAAAAATGAGCTTGTTGTGCGGCCCGAGCGCATCGCAGGCGGGCGGGATCTCATTAAGAAGAAGTTTGGCAATTAACGCCCTTCCGCCAACCTGTTCATACTCTTGAGGAACAGGTTCCCAGCGGATCTGGGCTTCTTTCATGTCAACACGTAGCATTTTCACGGGCGACCTCCTAAATGCATAAAAAACGTTTATGATAACGCCATTTCCATCCTGCGTCAACGATTTTCATTCTACGGAAATGGAGCAAGGCAAGATTTGAATTCCGGGCAACGCCAATCCTGGATGGATTTACCTCATGCCATTGGGGTAATTGCAGTTAGAGGAATTGCCAATGCACCGGAGCCATAGCTGAACCGCCGCTTTCTTCCTTATCCTCCGGAAACAAGCGGCAGGATCAGAACTTCGTCACCTTCTTTCAGCACCGTCTTCATCCCCTGGAGATATTGGATCGTCTGGCCGTTAACCATAATTCTCACTTGAGGATAAACCGTGTCGTTTTCAGGATTAAAAAGATGGGAATAAAGCTCGTCCCTCCACTGTTCCTTCATATAAGCAAGAAAATTTTCGATCGTTGATTCTTGGGGAAAATCAATCTCGATAGTCTCGTGGCCTATGGCCCGCTTGATTCCTAAAATAGTATGAAGGGTAATCTTCATGGCTGAAACTTATAGCTTCAGGGCGTCCGCAACGTAACCCAAATTCAAATTTACGAGCTTTGCCCGGGTGGGCACGCCTGTTTTTTCATCCCATCCTCTCTCCCGGTAATACTCATTCAGCATCTTGTCGAGATCCTCTCTGCTGATCATCTGTCCCTTGGATGCGCCGGCCTTGATGGGTTCCGTCATCAATCTTTCCGGCAAGGTGTCATCGGCGCGCGTGAAGCCCTCCCGGACGTTGAAGGCCTTTGCCAGGTTTGTGAGCCGTTCACCCACTTTCATTACATCTTCGGTAGTTAAGGATAACCCGGTAATTGCTTCCATGAGATCTGCCGTATTCTGACAGGCAATCGCCGGCACTGCCATGTCAAGAAGGAATTTGCACATGGTGGCGCAGTCACAAGTGACCGCCTGGATATCCTGGTTCCACATCGTGAGCCTGCCCTTGCCTTCAATAGCAAAGCGATCGACCTGCCATGGAACGGGAACGCCGAAAATCTCCTGGAAGGCATACCCTTTACAGTGGTCCGCACCGGTATAGGAGGTGGCATAGTTTAAGCCATGGGCTTTTGCGCCCCGCACGTCGTACCCCGCGAGCTCGAGCCCCTTGACTTGGATTGCGAACTTTTCGGTCCCCTTTCCTATTTTCTTTGCCGCGGCAAGACTTCCGTCTGCCAGGAGATCGCCTATACCGTCGCGGAATGCCATCTTTCGGAGGACCTTCATCATGGCTTCGTCGTTACCGAAACGCAGATCGATGCCGTCCGTATCCTTAAGCGTGAGAATGCCCTTCTCAAAACACTCCATGGCAAAGCCGATGGTAACTCCGGCAGAAACACTATCGAGACCCAGTTCGTCGGCGAGCCGGTCGGCCGCGATGACGGCGTCGATATTGTCGATGCCGTTATTGCTCCCAAAGGAGTAGACCGTTTCAAAGTCGGGACCCTCCGATAGGATACCGGCATACGCGCCAGTCCTTGCCATTTTCATCTGACTGCAACCCACGGGGCAGTCGTGGCAGTGCTCTTTACCAATCTTTCGGGATGTCTGCGAATCCAGGGCGAGCCCTTTGGGGACAAATTCTCCCGTCGCCGTCCAGTTCTTCGCCGACATGATGCCCATGGCACTGGTAAGGTCGACGACCATCGGGGTGCCATGTTGAGCAAATTCGGAATAGAGGACAGGGCTTTCCTTAAAAGCCTTGAGCAAAGCAGTGCGACCAATCCTATACTTTTCTTCCGAAGCGATAGGAACGGATTCTGTCCCCCGGATCGCAATGGCTTTTAGGTTCTTCGATCCCATGACAGCGCCAAGGCCCTTGCGTCCCGACTGCCCGGCGTTCGTTAATCATGGCTGCGGTTTTGCATAGGCGCTCGCCGGCGGGGCCGATGCAACAAACTCTCACATTCTGGTCGTGCAGTTCATCCTTGATGATTTGTTGACAATCGAAAGTGAGGGTTCCCCAGCAATGGGAAGCGTCACGGAACCGCACATTTTTGTCTGCGATAGCAACGTAGGTTGGCTTATCCGCCTTTCCTTCTATAATTATTGCATCCCACCCGGCGTACTTCATCTCAGCAGGGAAATGTCCGCCTGTTAGGCCTACTCCAACGGCGCCGGTAAGCGGAGATTTTCCTGTCACCGCCATCCTGCTGGAACAAGGGACGCCCGCTCCCGTGAAAGGCCCGGGCGCGAAAATAAGCTTATTGTCAGGACCCAGGGCATCCGTGCCGGGCTTCACCTCATCGAAGAGGTATTTGATGCCGAAACCCGCGCCACCCATAAAATCCCGTGCCACAGCTTCCGGCAAAGGTTCTTCTTTTGACGTTTTGTTTGTTAAATTAATCCTGAGAATTTTGCCTGTATAGCCACCGGAATACATACGCGTTCTCCTGTGGCTTGATTTTCTATGAAAAAGCAGGGGAGTCAAGGAGAAAGCCCCGTGATGTCATCTCTGAAGCTTTGGAAGCGCTGAAACGTCAGTAGGGCGGTTGATGGATTACCTACGCTCCAATTATCAGAAGCTGAAAACCCCGATATCCAAAACCGGATTCAGCTTGTTCCGCCTATCCGCTCAGTCTCCCATGCTGATATCAAGCCCGCGGGCCGTCCTGAGCAGGTAATGATTCAAGCCGACAAGGTTATACGTTCCAATCGCCTGCTCGAGGGGAATGTCCACGATATCGGGATGGCGGTAGGCGACCATGCGGCCGTATTTGCCCTGGCTGACCAATTCCACAGCTTTGACGCCGAACTGGGCTGCGAGAATGCGATCGTATGCGATCGGAATGCCACCCCGCTGCAGATGACCCAGAACTGTGACCCGGATGTCTACATCCATGAAGGCTTTGATCTCTTCCATGACGCGGTATCCGATGCCGCCCAGATGCACGTTCTGATATCCGATTTCCTGACTGACGTGGGATACAGCCTGACCGTTAACCGGCTTGGCTCCCTCGGCCACCACGATAATGGCGAAGCCCTTGCCGTCATGGATCCGACTGTGAAGTTTTGCTACCACTTGCTTGATATCGTACGGAATCTCCGGGATGAGAGCCACATCAGCCCCGCCGGCCACTGCCGCAGACAGCGCAATCCAGCCCGCATCCCGCCCCATGACTTCCAGGATCATGATGCGGTTGTGGCTGGCAGCGGTGGTAACCAGCTTGTCCACCGCTTCGGTGGCGATTTCCACCGCCGTCTGAAACCCGAATGTGAAATCCGTGCAGGACAGGTCGTTGTCGATCGTTTTCGGCACGCCGATGACGTTCAGGCCTTTCTGAAAGAGCTGCCAGGCAATCCGTTGAGAACCGTCTCCGCCGATGCTTATCACGGCATCGATTCCCAGAAGGCTCAAGATGCGGACCAACTCACCGGAACGATCGACCGTTGTCCAGGTGCCATCCGGGTTTTTCAGTGGCCACTCGGATGGAGCCCCTTTGTTGGTGGTTCCGATAATCGTTCCACCGCGAACGTGGATGCCGGCGACAGTTTGGCGATCGAGTTCCACGATTTCACGGGGTTCACGCAATACGCCGTGGTAGGCGTCAATCGATCCCAGTACTTTCCAGTCCTGTTCCTGGGCCGCGCGGCGCACCACGGATCGGATTACGGCATTCAAACCCGGGCAGTCTCCGCCGCCTGTTACAACGAGTACGCGTTTCCCCATTCGCAGCCTCCTGATCCGAAAGCACCGCATGATACCCTGGCTTCTTCCGTTCTTTATCGGGGAAGTCGGGCGCACTTTATGAGAGTTTACATGAGCGACCGGCTACGGCACTCCAAAATATGGGAGCTTGAAATTATAATTCTCGCATCAACCGCTATGCAGCCGTCCTGGTATGGAAAAACGGGATTGAAATCCACTTCCTCGATTTGCGGTTGTTCTTCGAGCAGTCGCCCCAGCGAGACGAGGACGCCGGCAATCGCATCCACGTTCATGGGTCCCCTTCCTCGCACTCCCTTGATCAAAGCAGGCGGGAGTGTTTCGTGGATCAGCTTTTTCGCGTCATCAAGGCAGATGGGCGAGAGGCGAAAGCCCACCATCTTCAGCGCTTCCACATAAATCCCGCCCATTCCGAACATAACCGTAGGCCCGAAGGATTTGTCTCTGAGCGCCCCCAGCACAAGCTCAGTATTTGAAGGCATCATCTTCTGAACCATCACCCTTATCTTGGATAGGTGGGGAGCCGCTTTCATTATATTTGCGGCGAGCTGTTCATACGATGCTCTTAGAGCGCTATCCGAAGCTATTCCAAGCATCACGCCGCCGGCATCTGTCTTGTGCAGGATTTCTTCGGAGACCACCTTTAATGCAACGGGATACCCAATTTCATTGGCGGAAGCAATTGCACTCTCGATGGATTCCACAACCCGGAAAGGAGGCACGTTGATTCCATATTCGTTGCATACCTCGTATCCCTCGGATTCCAGAAGACTAACTCGCCCTTTCTTGGATGCGCTCGAAATTATGTCTGCCGACCGACTCTTCGGATTTGGTTTGTATTTAGGGATTCCGGTTTGCTCGGAATGGGATTTGCGGAAAGCCGCATAGGCTGCCATATTCGCTGCAACCCTGGCGAGCATATCGGGATATTCGAATGTGGGAAGGCCCGCGTCCTCGAGACCTTGCCTGGCTTCGCGCGCAAATTCTCCGAAAGTCACCGCATTCAGGAATGTCTTCCCGCCTTGCTGCGATTGGCAGGCCTGCGCAATTTCCTTCACGAGAAGCTTCTGATCAAGGATTGCGCTGGGAGCCAGGATCTGCAAAACCATATCAACGTTCTTATCCTGGAATAAAATCTGCAGGACTTGGTTGTGAAGGTTTTCATAATGAGCGGCTGTCAAATCGACATATCCGTCAGGATGCCCAATATTCGCCATCGGGGCACAAATGCTCTTGAGGGCCGTTTCCGTCTCGGGTGAAAGCTTTGCCAGCTGCAGTTCATGGGTCGCGGAAAGCTCATCCATGCAGATTGTCCCGGGTCCACCCATATGTGTGAGTATGGATACGCGATTTCCTTCCGGAACCGGCTGTTTCGCAAACGCTCTCACAGTTTCGTAGAACTCAAGGATACTCCTGGCGCGAATGATGCCCGCCTGTTTGAAAGCGCCGTCATAGATCGCATCGGATCCGGCAACGGAACCGGTGTGGGACAGTGCGGCGGTCGAGCCGATATCACTTTTGCCCGATTTGAAGGCGACGATCGGCTTGACGGCACTGACTTCGCGGGCGACCTCGAAAAACTCCCTCGGGTTCGGAAATCCCTCCATATAAATGGCAATAACGCGTGTGGATTCATCGTCTTTGAGGTAGCTCAGCAGTTCACTCATGCTCACATCCGCCATGTTTCCGATCGAAGCGAATTTGCTGATGCCAAGCAGGCGCAGCCTCTCTGCCCAGAACAGAAAGGAATTGGCGAACGCACCGCTTTGTGTGAGGATGCTCACCCCGCCTTTCGGGTACGCCGAAATATCGAAATTCGTGTTGAATCCGCTGTAAGCATCGATCATTCCAACGCAGTTAGGCCCGATAAGCCTGATCGAGGCGGATCTCAGAGTCCGGACAAGATCCTGCTCGCGCTGCTTTCCCTCGCTTGTGTTCAGTTCTCCGAATCCCGCGGACATGCACACGGCTGCGGTTACATCGTCAGACCGGCGCTTCCTTTGAACGAGTTCATCCGCAACCTGCATCGTGAGATCCGCAGATACCAGCAAAACGCAAGACTTCCACCGGCTCAGGGATGTCCAGCACACTCTTGTAGCAGCGGAATCCGAGAATGGAATCCTCACGCGGATTGATCGGGAAAACCTTTCCCTGGTAGCCCATGGACACAAGGTTTTTAAGCGCAGTATTCCCCACCTTCTTGGGATCAGAGGACGCTCCGACGATGGCCACACTCTTCGGTTTAAAGAATGCGTCTAATGGAGAAATCTTTCCCATGTGTCTCCCCCCTGTCTGTCGATCTTTCATAAAGTCCTTTCCATCTCTTGAGCGTTTCCTCAAGGTAATAACCCAATTTGTTCCATTCCATGGAATCGAGTTACGTTATCAACCTGTTTGTTTCAGCGTCAAGCATTATCGTCCCATGGTTTCATCCAGTAAAATATAGCTCCGAAGCAGGGTATTTCATGCTTGACTATGATTCTCTGCCTCTCCTATTCTATTCAACGAAATCTGATTTCTTTCTGCGCATTAACGCCATTGTTCGGCGCGCGTTTGAGATTTCGAAGAAGTAAACCGATAAAAAGCGGGTAATTTGTATTCCTATCTGCATTACATAAAAGTCCTCAAGGCAAGATCTTAAAAATAGAGTCGCGAAAAATGTATTCGAAAGGAGCTGGAAATGTTTAAAAATGTATATGTTCCCTACAAAGGATACTGGAGCTCGCCTTTTTGCAGATGGCAGGGATCGCTGCAAAATCAGCATGCCGTGGAGCTGGCAGCTGCCACGGCGAAACGGTTCTTTGAATTACGCGGGATCACGCCGGATATCTTCGATGGTATCGTCTTCGGTTCGACCATTCCCCAAAAGATGTGGTTTTATGATGCCCCCTGGTTTGCCACGCTGATGGGCAATCCGAATATCAGCGGTCCCCGAGTCGCCCAGGCGTGCGCCACCGCTACGGTTTCCATCAATTATGCCGCATCTTCCATCGAAGTGGGAAACAACGCCAATGTATTGGTGGCTACCGCTGACCGCTCATCGAATTGCCCGAACATCCTCTGGCCGAATCCTTCAGGCCTCGGCGGAAAGCCGGACTTCGAGAGCTGGATGATAGACGGCTTCAACTATGAACCGACTGGCGGGACCGGCCCCTTGGGCACGGCCAACAATGTAGTAAAGGAGCACGGCATCACCCGGGAAGAATCCGATGCTCTGGTTCTCGATCGATACACGAAATACCTGATGTCGACGGCGGATGACCGCAAATTTCAGAAACGCTATATGTTCCCTGTGGAAGTCTGGCTCTCCAAGAAAAAATCCATCCTTGTGGAAGAGGACGAAGGCATTATCACCCTGTACCGCCGAGGGCCTGGCAGGACTGAGAACAATGGGCCCGGATTCCATCATGACCGTCGGCGCCCAGACCCATGCAGCCGATGGGAATGCCGGCATGATCGTCACCACGAAAGATAAAGCGGCGTCCCTTTCCGCCGACAAAGCCGTGACCATCCAAATTCTTTCTTATGGATTTGCGCGCACCAAAAAGGCGCACATGCCTGATGCACCGGTGCCGGCATCGCAAAATGCATTGGAGAAGGCTGGAATTAAGGTGTCCGACCTTAAAGCGGTTAAAACCCATAATCCGTTTTCCGTGAACGATATCATCATGAGAAAACAGATGGGGATCGATGACAAGATATTCAACAATTACGGAAGCTCTCTGATTTTCGGACACCCGCAAGGACCAACGGTCATGAGATTGTCCATTGAATGTATCGAAGAACTGGTTCTTAAAGGCGGCGGTTACGGACTAGTGGCCGGCTGCGCGGCAGGCGATTCAGGTGCCGCCCTGGTATTCAAAGTGAACTAATAGCAGACGATATGTGAAGGAGACATCAAAATGACGGTAAAAAATCTGTATCCAAGCTTTCAGAATCCCTACCTCATCAAGCCCGCCCGGCCCATACCTAAGGAGATGGCGGTGGTCGGATCCGGGACCATCGGCCCCGATATTGCCTATGGTTTTCGGACCGCTTTCCCTGAAATGAAACTGTACCTTGTGGATGTGGTTGAAGAACCTCTCAAGAAAGCACAGGCGCGGTTTGAAGGATACGCCCAAAAGGGCCTGGAGAGAAAAACGATCCGCCCCGAGCAGGTAGAAAAAATCCTGGGCAATATCGTATACACCACGGATTACAGTCAGTTGAAAAACTGCGAACTGGTGATCGAAGCGGCAACGGAAAACCTGGATCTGAAAAAGAAGATCCTTTCTCAGATCGAAGCGGTTGTCAGCAAGGATGCGATCATCACATCCAACACCAGCGGTATCCTGGCGCATCAGATCTTCAGCCATTTGAATAACCCGGAGAGGACCACCAACACCCACTTCTTCGAACCGGCGTGGCGCAGCATGGGCGTCGAGGTCATCAACTGGGAAAAAGCGAACCCGGAAACCGTGAATTGGCTTCTCTGGTTCTTTGCGCAGGCCGGCAAAGCGCCGATCGCGGCCCAGGATGCCTTCTCCTTTGTGCTGAACCGGCTGTTTGAAACCTGGGGAAGTGAAACCGCGTGGATGCTGCAAAAGGCTACCAGCCGGGAAATCGACTTCATCAGTGAAGAATTCCTGGGCGCCGGACCTTTCGGTATCATGACCAACCCTCTGACCTATTCATCCATGATGCGGAGAACTGCTGAAGGAGCTGCCTATACTCCTTCCAAGCTGCTGTTGTCCGTCGACAAATGGGGCTACAACAAGCCCCGCACCAAGGTCGCCGTGGATCCCGAGACTGCAGAGTGGATCCGGATGCGCTTCCTCGGATGCGTCTTCTCCCAGGCTTTCGATATCGCCGACAGAAATATCGGCACAAGCAGCGATCTTAACTTCGGCAGCATGATCGCCCTCGGCTATAAACAAGGCATCTTTGACCTTATGGCCAGTCTTGGAGCGGAAAAGGTCAGCGGCTACACGAAAAAGTTCGATGCCGAGCGCCCCGGTTTTCCAAAACCCGCAAAGCCCATTCAAGAGTACCTCGATTTCCCGCGGGACATCCTGGTCGACAAGAAGGATGGAGTGATCATCCTCACGCAGCGGAGACCTCAGGCAGCCAACGCTCTGAGTGACAAAACCTGCAACGAGATACTTGCCGAGCTCAAAAAAGGCGAGGCCGATCCTTCCGTGAAGGGATTCGTAATCACCGGGTACGGCCCGAAGGCTTTCTGCGCCGGCGCCGATATCGGCGGATTTGTCGCGACTTTCGGCAACCATGAAAAGGGTCAGGCGTTGTCCCGTGGAAATTCCAAAGTCCTCGAGTACATCGACAAGATGAGCAAGCCGGTTGTTGCGGCTCTCAACGGACTTGCCATGGGTGGCGGCACGGAATTGGCTACTCGTTGCCATAGCATGGTCGCGATGGAAAAAGCCTTCATGCAGCTTCCGGAAATCACTTTGGGAATGATCCCCGGCATGGGCGGCGTTGTTATCCCGTATCGCAAGTGGCCCAAAGCCGCGGCGAAATTCCATGCCATGATCAGTCAATCCGAAAGATTGACCGCTAAAGAGGCAGCCGAAATCGGGATCGTGAAGAAGATCGTCAAGACCTTCCCTGAATTGATTGATGCGGCAATCGCTGAGGTCAATGCGCTCCAGGGAAATATCCCCAGAATTCCCGAGGGACCGGTAGACATTCCGGAATTCGTGATTCCCGATGCGCCCGTGGCCGGAGATCTTCCTCTCAGCAAGGAAATCCTTGGAATCATCTTCGGCATCGTCCACAAGGCCGCAAAAGCCAAGACGCTGGCAGAAGCTCTGGAGATCGCCTATTTGGGTGCCGGCGATATCTCCTGTGCCCCGGATTGCAAAGAAGGAGTAAACGCTTTCTTGGAGAAGAGAAAGCCCAATTTTGCAAAATAGCTGAAAGTTAGTCGGCAGTCTTTAGTCGGCAGTCGTCAGTAATCAATCACTGGCGGCTGCCGATTTTCTGTATAATTCGAGATTCGAAATTCGAGGTTCGAGATTCTGAACTCGGAAAGCTAGCTTTAAATCCCTAATCTCGAATCTCGAATCTCGAATCTCGCATGAGTGCATCCGATAGCAGAACGACCAGTGCCACCGCAACGAATCCGGCTCCTGTCCAACACACACCATTCCAGCCAAATCTCTCATACATCATGGCGCCCGCCTGAGAACCCACTGCGCCGCCTATGAAGTAAGTAGTCATATACGCGGTTGTCAGCCGGGATCGCGCTCCTGGATTAAGCCGGTAGATTTCGCTCTGGTTGGTGATCTGGGTTCCGTGCACGCCAAAGTCCATCAGGATAATACCGAACACAAGCCAGACCAGATGGGTTGCGCCGAGAGCGATCGGCAACCAGGACGCAAGCGTGCATAACAGAAAGGCTGCGGTCTGAAAGCGAGCCCATCCACGATCGGCGAGACGACCCGCCACGGGTGAGGCGATCACACCGGATATGGCGACCAGCCCAAACAGTCCAATGATTTTGGCAGTGTACTGGTAAGGAGGGCCTGACAAGAGAAATGCCGCCGTTGTCCAAAAAGCGGAAAAGCCCGCGAAAACGCAGGCGCCATAGATCGAGCGGTATTGCAGCACGCGTTCTGTCCGCATGAGATGCCAGACTGTCTTCATCAACTGCGCATAGGAGGAGACGTCCTTCTCGCGGGACTCGGGCAATTCACGCCGGAGCACGCAGACAAGACCGAATACAAGAAGAGCCGCGAGCACGTAAATTGCGCGCCATCCAAGAAAGTCCGCCACGAATCCGGCGAAGGTGCGGGCCGAAAGCATTCCAATGAGCAACCCGCTCATGACTGTACCTACCACAAGGCCGCGCTCATGTTCTGCAGCCAAAGATGCCGATAGAGGCACAGCAACCTGCGCGACAACTGAAGTCAGGCCGACAATGAGACTGGCAACGACCAGCACCGCCAGATTGGGAGAAAAAGCTGCAGCAAGCAGGCCTATCGCTGAAACGCTGAGCAGTCCTGTAATAAGCCGGCGCCGTTCCAGCAAGTCGCCCAGAGGTACAATGGCGGCCAACCCCAGCGCGTAGCCGATCTGGCTGGCGGTCACCAGGAGGCTTGTGGCGCGCCTGCTGGCGTTCAAGTGATGGGCCATGGTTGCAAGAAGCGGCTGCGCGTAGTAATTACTGGCAACGGCCACACCGGCAGTGACCGCCAGCAAGAGCACCAGCCGCCGCTGAATTCCAGCAGCGCCAACGGCAACGCCTGCCGAGCTCGATCCATTGATAGGAGAAGACATACAATCTATATCCTTATCCCCTTGAAATGAGGGGACGCGTCACTAGTATCCGCTTTGGCGAAGGGGTGATTATAGGTAAATCTTCAAATGCAGTCAAACGAGCCTAGCCGGCATTTCTCACGGAACAATCGGTACCTGGTTATACTGTCCCTTTTTCTCGGAGGGACAGTATAACCAGGTACCGTTTTTACATGATCTGCTGGTTTATGATTACGGAAATGCGCGTAATGGGCAGAGATTGCTGCCGCTTTCAGGCGAACCCTTGAAAAACAGGCACATTGAGCCATGTTCAAAAGCGGCAGCAAGCTGCCGCACTCCAAAGGCGCCGAAAGCAACGGTAGTTGATGCGACGGAGAGCTCCGTTGTATAGTCTGCTGCGTGTGGAGAGCATATATAGATCGCCATTAACTGGAAGACCATCCCCTCCGAATGGAACCAGGGGTTGCTCTATGATGCGCCCTAACGTTGTACCTTTGCGGAAGTGCTGAAAATCAGCGCCTTCCGCGTTTATGCAATGAAAGGAAATCTCATGAGATTACTATCGTCTTTTCGAAATTCGCGCGCGGCGGCCGCCATTCTGATTCTCGGCGCTATAGCCCTGGCCACTGGTGCCTGTTCCAAATCAGGCAAAAATCCCCCGGCATCATCCGGCGGGCAGAACGTTCTCCTCGCTGAATGGAGCGGTCCATACGGAGGAGTTCCGCCGTTTGGCCGGGTGAAGGTGGAGTATTTCAAGCCCGCGCTCGAAACGGCGATGAAAGAGGGGCTCATGGAAGTGGAGAAGATCGCGGCCAACCCGGAGGCGCCGACTTTTGAAAATACGATCGCTGCGATGGAGCGCAGCGGCAAAACTCTGGATCGTGTGTCGGCTGTCTACAACGTGTGGGCCGGCAATATGTCCTCGGATGCCTTCCGGGCTGTGGAACAGGAAATGGCGCCGAAACTTGCCGAACATCGCGACACCGTGATGCAGAATGTCCGACTGTTTGAGCGCATCGAGAAGATATACAACACGCGGGAAAACTCCGGGCTTACGCCGGAGCAGCAGCGGTTGGTATGGGATTATTATACGGATTTCGTCCGCGAGGGCGCAAAGCTCACTCCCGAACTCAAAGCGGTGGTGGCCAAGATCAACAAGCGGCTTGCGGACCTCTATACGAAATTCGGCAACAACCTGTTGCACGATGAAGAGAGCTACGTGCTCTATTTGACAAAGGACCAGCTCGACGGGCTTCCGGAAAGCTATGTGAAAGCGGCGGCGGAAGCGGCCGCAGAGCGCAAACAGCCGGGCAAATACGCAGTTCTGAATACCCGTTCCTCGATGGATCCATTTCTCGCCTACTCCACGCGCCGGGACCTGCGCGAGAAAGTCTGGCGCACCTACTACAGCAGAGGCGACAATGGAGATGCCTATGACAACAACAAGATCATTACCGAAATCCTGAAGCTGCGCGCCGAGCGGACGAAGCTGCAGGGCTACCCGACGTTTGCGCACCGGGCGCTCGAGAAACAAGTGGCGAAAACTCCCGATGCCGCGATGGCGCTGATGACGAAGATATGGCCCGCAGCGGTGGCGCGCGTGAAACAGGAAGTGGCGGACATGCAGGCCATCGCCAACAAAGAAGGCGCGAAACTCTCCATTGAGCCCTGGGACTATCGCTACTACGCCGAAAAGGTGCGGAAGGCGAAGTATGATCTCGACTCCAACGAGGTGAAGGAGTATCTGCAGCTCGAGAAACTGCGCGAAGCAATGATATGGGCCGCAGGCAAGCTCTACGGATTCGAATTTCTTCCGGTGTCGGACGTACCCGCTTTTCATCCGGACGCGCGTGTGTGGGAAGTGAAGCGCAACGGTAAACACATCGGGCTGTGGTACTTTGATCCGTATGCGCGGCAGGGCAAACGTTCCGGCGCCTGGATGAGCGACTACCGGAGCCAGGAGCGCATGGACCGCGAAGTAACCACGATTGTCTCGAACAATTCCAACTTCGTAAAGGGCGCGCCGGGAGAGCCGGTGCTGATCTCTTGGGAAGACGCCGAAACCATGCTCCATGAGTTCGGCCATGCATTGCACGGACTGGCCTCGGACGTCACTTACCCCTCGCTTTCGGGCACGTCTGTGGCACGCGATTACGTGGAGTTTCCCTCGCAGATCCACGAACACTGGCTTTTGACGCCCGAAATGTTGAACCAGTTTGCTCTGCACTACAAGACGGGCAAGGCAATCCCCAAACAGCTGGTAGCGAAGATCGATAAAGCGTCGAAGTTCAACCAGGGATTCGTAACCACGGAGTTTCTCGCGAGCGCGCTTGTGGACATGAAGGTGCACACCCTGGGAGAGCCTGGCGATCTGGATCCCGACAAATACGAACGGGAAACGCTGGCCGCCCTGGGTATGCCCAGGGAACTGCCGATGCGGCACCGCATGCCGCAGTTTGCCCACATCTTCTCCAGCGAGGATTACGCAGCTGGGTACTATGCCTACCTGTGGGCGGACGCACTCACCGCAGACGCATGGGAAGCCTTTGAAAAGGGCAAAGGACCCTGGGATGCGGACGTGTCGAAGAGCTTCTACAACAATGTGCTGAGCAAAGGGAACACGCTGGACCCGGCCGCAGCTTTCCGCGCATTCCGCGGACGCGACGTGGATACGAACGCGCTGATGCGCGATCGCGGCTTCCCGGTCAAGTAACGTCGGTCCTGCTAATAGATGGGGTAAAAGAGCTTCGGTTTGCCAAACAATCCATAAGGCCCATCGTGCCGGTCTGAAAATATGTATTTCGAGGTATCTATGAAGAAAATTGCGTTGAAATTCGTTGTATCACTTTTATTTATAATGTTGGTCCCTATTCACGCCCAGGACCAACCGGCGACTCCGCAGATCAAGTCTACGGCGGAAATAATGACCCAACCGATGAATGTGTTTCGTCGCTTTCCGGGCGACGCCAAGCCGATTTATGACTTTTACGGAAACGTACTGGGACTCAAACAGTTGACGACGTACAACCTTGGCGGCAATACCAGTGTTGCGAGATTTGAAATCGGGACGTCTCAGCTCAAATTCTCCGCCGTTGTTCCAAATCGAAAATATCAGCAGGGAGCGATACAGGACGCAACGGGGCTGCGCATTCTCACCTTCTTCTTCCCGAACCAGGCTGCCTTAGCGGAGCGATTTAAAGCCAACGGACTTGTCGTTCCGGAATTTCGTCCTCTTCCGGGTTCCGGGAGGAGCAGCGCGTTTGTTCAGGACCCGTCCGGGCAATGGGTTGAGCTGGTCATCGCTCCGAATGAGCCGAGCACGCTCTATAGCCAGATTGAAATCGGCCTGGTTGTTTCCGACATCGAAGTGAGTCGGAAATTCTATCGCGAATTCATAGGGCTCGAGGAACTCCCGATAGTGAAAGATACCGTTCTCAATACCACAAAGTATCCCTATCGACACGGATCCGTAACTGTAAGCCTTCGCTGTTTCGGCAAGCCGGTACCGGCGGACACCGGAAGCGGCGGCATCCAATATGTAGCCTCCGATGTCAAAGCGGTTCAAGACCTGGCGGAAGCGCGGCGCGTAAAAATCGATCAGCGCGTCAATACACTCAGCGGATATGGGCTTCGATTTGTATGGCTCGACGATCCGGACGGAATCACCAATTACTTTGCGGAAATTCCCGCAACTCCCCCGAAAAAGCAGTAGAGAAACCTGACAAAATGTGGAATAAAATTGCAGGTATTGTCTGAATCAAACGTTCATCTGCCAAAGCGGCCGCGAATTCTGGAAATTCGCAACAGCGCATTCGCGGGATTCGTGGCAGGTTGTTATTAATTGGAAAGGCGGCATTTAAAATGGACAGTGAAGCTAAGCTATATCGGGATCTGCAGATACATCTTGATAAACAAACC
This sequence comes from uncultured Acidobacteriota bacterium, assembly GCA_963761825.1. Classification (GTDB taxonomy): domain Bacteria; phylum Acidobacteriota; class UBA6911; order UBA6911; family UBA6911; genus UBA6911. The sequence continues at coordinate 121,178 of CAVXIH010000013.1, read as the reverse complement.
ATCGGCTTTCCCGAAACAAAATCCGGATCGGATATTGCTTTGTTGAGGCAGCTTTTTACTCCCGAACAAGCCGAAGTCACACTGATGCTGACCTATAAAAGCGAATCCCTTGAACGGATCCAGGAGCGGGCAAAAAAGATTGGCAAATCGGCGGAGGAAACGGAACGCTTGTTGGATGCCACGGCAGCCAGAGGCGTCATCGGGTTTGGAATAAAAAACGGTGTGAAGCACTATAGAACCATTCCCTTGCTGGTGGGGATGCTGGAGGGAGCCGCTCTCACCACGCCTCCGGATTCGAAGCCGCCATTGGAGGCAGCCGTCGGCCACTTTTTCGAGGACGGGCTGTTTATCAGGGATTTTATCAACACCAAAATCCCCCAGATGCGCACAATCCCGATCCAGAAAAGTATTACGCCAAAGCATCACATCGGGAATTATGACGCGATACGGAAAATCATCGAACAGAACTCCGGCCCGATCGTGATCCTCGAGTGCGTATGCAGAGCCGGAACGGAGAAACGGGGCCAGCCGTGCAAGCAAACGTCGAGGAAAGAAACATGCATGGCGCTTGGAGAGCTTGCTAAATCCGCGGCCGAATCAGGGAGTTTAGGCCGATCAATCAGCAAGGAGGAAGCTCTCGATATTTTGCAAAAAAATCAGGATGAAGGCTTGGTTTTACAGCCCTCGAATGCACAAGCGCCGGAGGCTATCTGTTCCTGTTGTGGATGTTGTTGCGGGCTATTGAAAATACAGAAGGCGATCCCGAATCCCGTGAGCCATTGGGCGACGAATTTCTTTGCCGTGGTGCATCCCGAATTGTGCACGGAATGCGGGGCATGCGAAGAAAGGTGCCAGGTTGCTGCCATCAAACTGGATAATGACCAGAAATCTGCAACGGTTGATCTGACCCGCTGCCTGGGCTGCGGCCTGTGTGTTGCTGCTTGTCCGGAGAACGCCATCGAGCTTTGCAGCAAGGCCACCGAAACGGTTCCTCCGCCAACCTCGGAGGAGATGATGGAATTCATCATGTCCAATAAGACATAAAATATACCTAAGACCTATTGGGGAATAATGAGCGACGTTGAGGGCGAAGAACCAAACGTAGAAATCAAGAAGACCATCTGCTGGCCGTCTCCGGGCTGTCACTGCAATTGCGGTTTGCTGGTGCGCGTCAAGGACAACCAGATTCTCAGCATCAAAGGGAATCCGGAGTTCCCCTACAATCGCGGCGCGGTTTGCGCCGAGCGCATGCCGCATTTTCGTCAGTGGCTGCACCATCCCGACCAACTGATGGTTCCGCTGAAACGGCAGGGCGAGCGCGGCGAGAATCAGTGGGAGAGAATCTCCTGGGAGCAGGCGCTGGATGAGATTGCCGCAAAACTGCAGACCATCAAAGCCGAATACGGCGCCGAAAGCCTGTCCACCATTGAGGGAACCTACCGCTCGGATTTCTATGCCATCCGCGCGCGCTTCCTGAATCTGTTTGGCAATCCGGCCAACGTGGGCGCTTCCGGGACCGCCTGTGCCTGCAACAAGGTTGCGCTGTCGTATGCGCTGGCGGGCACAAACATTCCCTGCATTCTGGCGCCGCCCATCAAGCAGCTGAACTGCCTGGTGTTGCTGGGCAGGGATTACACCGCGTCCAATCCCGATTCGCCGGCGCCCCATGCAGAAGTGGCGCACTCAGAAACCCGAGGCCAAGATGATCGTCATCGATCCGCGGCAGACCGAAATGGCGAAGATGGCCGACATGTGGCTGCAGATTCGCCCCGGCACCGACACGGCCCTGCTCATGGCCTGGATCAACGTGATCATTGCGCGTGACCTCTACGACCGAGAATTCGTCGAGCAATGGACGTACGGCTTTGAGCAGCTCAAGCAACGCGCCGCGGAGTACACCCCGGAACGGGTTGCTGCCATCACCTGGATTCCAGCCGATCAAATCATCGCTTCCGCGATTGCCTATGCCGGCAACAAGCCCGGCTGCATCAACAGCGGGCTGGCGCCCGATCAGTTGGGACTCAATGCCACGCGCGTGGAGCAAGCCAAGCTTTGCCTGCATGCCATCACGGGGAACATGCGGGGCGAGGCGCCCGGATTGGCTCCCGAGGGACCGGGACCTATCGTGAATGGCGTGATGGCCATGCGCGATTCCATGATGCAGATGGCGGAGCTTTGCTCTCCGGAACAGCGCGCCAAACAACTGGGCAGCGACCGTTTCAAGCTGATGACCTGGCCTGCGTATGAGCGCATGAACGCACTCTACGAGCAAACGTATGGCGTGCCCATATCCATGAGCGGACACAGCTTTACGGCTCCGGAACCGGCCATCTGGCGCAGCATTGTTGACGGCGTTCCCTATCCTACCAAGGCACTCATTACGTGGGGCAGCAATCCCTTGCTCAATGCGGCCAACACCAAGTTGGTGTACAAGGCGCTGAAGAGTCCCAACCTGGATCTGCATGTGGTGCTGGAACACTTCATGACGCCGACGGCAATGTTGGCGGACTATGTGCTTCCGGCAGCCAGCAAGCTGGAGCGGGGAACGCTGTCCACGATGGAGGACTTCACGTCCGTATTCGTCGCCGGTGAGCGCGCCATACAACCGATTGGCGAGCGCAAGACCGACTATTATTTCTTCCGCGAACTCGCCATTCGCCTCGGTTTTGGGGAGCATTTCCCGTGGAAGACGGAAGAGGAGCTGTACGACTATCGCCTCCAGCCTTTGGGAATTACGTTTGCGGAGGCGGCCACCAGGAAATATGTAATTGCCAGTGCGGAACCCTGGACCTACGACAAGATCAACCCGCGGACGGGCAAGGTCACCGGGTTCGCAACACGGAGCGGCAAGTTCGAACTCTATTCGAATCTGCTCGAGGAGCTGGGATACGATCCGCTGCCGTACTACGAAGAGCCTCCGGAGAGCCCGGTAAGGACCCCGGAGATTGCGACCGAATATCCTCTCATCTTGATCAATGGGGGACGATTCCTGCCGCAGTTTCAGTCCGAGCATCGCCAGTTCGGCATGGGACTGCGCGAGCAACACCCCGATCCGCTCCTGCAAATTCATCCGGAAACCGCCGCCGAACTGGGCCTTCGCGAAGGCGACTGGGCCAGGATCGAGACCCCGAGAGGCGCCATTGTCATGAAGACGCAGCTCACCGCCGGAATCGATCCGCGCGTAGTGCATGCGGAACACTGTTGGTGGTTCCCGGAGCAGCCCGGGGCGGAGCCGTCCCTGCATGGTTTGTGGCAGTCGAATGTGAACGTGCTGACGACAGACGATCTCGATGCCTGCGACCAGGTCACCGGAAGCTGGCCGGGCAGAGCCTTGTTGTGCCGGGTGAGTCGAGTCCCTTCAGCGTGATCGTAAAGGCGAGATCGGGATGGATAGTAAATTAGGGACGTTTCCCTCGTTCCTCGGTATCCATCATGGCCGAAGACAGTAAGTCCTCTGCCGAACGGGCAAACGAATGGACCGCCCTTGATTATTTCGAGCCAGTCCGCAGCTAGCGACGGTTTCCCCATTTTGACTTGTCAACCGTATAGGCCGCACCATCCACCTCGGGCGGCAAAGCCTCCCAGAAGAATCGAATGGTGGCAATCTTGAGAGCACCCTTATGCGTCCAGCTTCAGTTCATAGAGAGGCAGGTAATTTTTCTTCACCTTGACTCTGTTCGTGCCCGTTTCAAAAATTGTCGCCTCGAGAAAGGCGACCGCAACCAGCCGCGTCTCGTCGACGAAGATGTCATGAACGATGAACTTCTCGTAGTCTGCCGGATGGTTTGTCAGCATGGTATAGAAAGCTTCCCTGCCGGTAATGGCGTTCTGAGGCCCGCCGAAGATATACATGTACGGGATGAAAGTGAAATCCGGGGCGAAGTAGGTGTCCATCCGGTGGACAGTTTTCGCATCCTGGGCGCTGGCATTGTATTCAGCAAAGTATGCGTTCATCCACTTCACGATCTCGTCATGCGTCGGTTTTACAGTTAGATCCCCCAATCTCTGTCCGGGTTCCGGTATTTTGGAAATTACCTGTGTTCCCGGTGGATTTATGGATTTATGTTCTTGGGCGTTCAATGCACAATTAATGCCGGCGAAAGCAACTACCCCTGCGAGCAATAGGATTCTCACTGTCATTGGTCGATCTCCCTCTTGATGGATTCTTTAATTGCACCATCCTACTTCGCAGCAGATTGAATGGCGCCCGTTTTCGAGAGTTTTTCGATGTCAGCTCTGCTGTAGCCGAGTTCTGCAAGGATTGTATCCGTGTGTTCGCCCGGAAGTGGCGGCGGCCCGGATTTTTCCGCGGACAGACCTTCGAAGCGCACCGGACCTCCCGATAAACTTCGCCTTGCCCGTCTTTGGGTGTTCCACTTCCTCCGTTATCCCGAGATGAAGGACCTGCGGGTCCTCCAGAACTTCTTTCATGGTATATAACGGGCTTGCCGGAACATCGTTTTCATCCAGAAGACGCAGCCATTGTTCCCGGTCCTTGGTCGCGAAAGTCGGCGCCAGTTCCTTTTCCAGTTGCTCGAAGTTTCGGCGCCGGTCGTCTCGAGTTTTAAACCTCGCATCTTCTGCAATCTCCATTCGATCCGCGGTTTTCAAGAGCGCGAGCCAGAATTTTTCCGGTACCGAGCAATGAATTGCCAGGGGCAAATTATCTCTCGTTACGAATGCGAACGCGTGGCCGTTCTTGACTCTGGCGATGCGAGTGGGAACAGCGCCGGTGGCGAAATAGCCGGCAGCAGTTTCGCCGATGAACGACAGGGTCGCCTGCAACAATGAAGTCTCCACTTTCATGCCTTGGCCGGAGTTCTGCCGCGCCATTAATCCGCCGAGAATCCCGTAAGCGGCTGAAAACCCTGTTATATAATCCGACAGGGCAACGCCCATGATCTTTGGCTCTTCAGGATCCGCGAGCAAACCCAAAAGGCCGCTCATTGCCTGACCCAGAGTATCGAAGCCCGGCTTGCCCGCATAGGGGCCCGATTTTCCGAAAGCCGAAATGGAGCAATAGACAAGTCTGGAGTTCAGTGCTCGCAAGGTCTCGTAGCCCAGGCCGAGGCGCTCGGCGGTGCCAGGACGAAAATTCTCGACAAAGACATCGGCCTTTCGGGCCAAATCGAGGCAGATTTTCTTGCCTTCAGGCGATTTCAGATCCAACGAGATGCTCTGTTTGTTGCGATGCAGATGCGCAAAGTTCGGACTATAATACTCACCGGGGGCAAAGTAACGGTAAGGATCACCGTCCGGTGGTGATTCGATCTTAATGACTCGCGCACCCAAATCAGCCAGCAACGCGGTTGCGTAGGGTCCGGTGACATAGGTAGCGCATTCAACGACCGTTATATCTTTTAGCACTGCAACGCGCATCCAAATCCTCTCTTTCATTCGAGCAGCATCGATTCAGCCACTCCATCGGCACCAATCCGCAATCTGTCCGAAGGGGCGAGCATTATATCTGAGTGTCGCTCACGTGACAATAGGTCAGCCGGCAGATGGGTTGAATAAGCTGCATGCCGTTTGGAAATCGGCGCGGCCAATCCTGAATGGAATCTCTTCCCTTCTACGTCAAAAAAGAAGAGGTGGAGTCCCCGATAAAGGAGATGCACCCTTAGAAAAGACGTGCTACCGAAAAAGGCCGGGAGGTTCCTAGATGATGAAGAGATCGAGGCCGCCCATGAGGTCGACGATGCTGCCCGTCATGTATCTGGCCTTCTCGGAGACGACGTAGGCGATGGCGTCGGCGACTTCCTGGGGCGATGCGGCCCGCCGGAAGGCGATCTTCTTCTCGATGGTCTTCCGAACCTCTTCCCCGATCGGCTCGTCGTACGCCTCGGTCTGGGCCATGCCCACGAGGACGCAGTTGGCCGTGATGTTGAACCTCGCACCCTCCAGGGCCACGCACTTGGCGAGACCGACGAGGCCCGCCTTGGCCGAGCCGTAGCTCGACTGCCCGTAACCGCCCATGACGCCCGCAACGGAGGTCATATTGACGATGCGCCCCCACTTGTTGGCGCACATGTCCTCCCACGCCTCCTTGATGCAGTAGAAGGCGGAGTTGAGGCAGAGCTTCACCTCGTTTTCCCAATCGTCCATGGTCGTCTTGGCGATGGTCATCATCCGGCGCATCTGGGCGACGTTGTTGACGAGAACCTCAACCGGCCCAAGCTCCTGCTTGATGGTGGCAAAGGTCCTCTGCACGTCGCTGTAATCCCTTCCGTTCATCTTGAGGGCGAGGGACCTGCGGCCCATTGCCTTTATCTCATCCGAAACCGCCTTGGCCCCGTCCATATTGTTAAAGCCCGTAACGACCACGTCGCACCCTTCCCGCGCGAGGGTGAGAGCTGTCGCTCTTCCGATGCCCCTGGCCATGGTGGCCCCCGTTACCAGTGCAAGCCTTCTCTCTGCCGACATAGCTCCTCCTTTAGCGTTTGGTAATTGGCTCGATTGTATCACACATGTTGCTTCTTGAATTCCCATGCCTGACGAGAGTATCGTGGGCACGGTAAAGCATATTCGAAATCGGTAGTCCTCAAGCATTGCAGCAGGCATGGGGACGTTCGCGCAAAGCTACATAATCTGAAAACAGATGGAGGATAGAATGGCCATTGATAGCAATCCGGCCGCTAAATCAGATAAGGCACCAGAGCCGAAAAGAATGACCAAGGAGGAGTTGCTGGCTAAAGCCTACAAGCCCGCGGAAGATGCAATGAAACTGCATCCTTTTTTCACGGGAAAGCTGGAAACTTCGCCGAAATGCTGCATTCGCGACTTTGATGACTTTGCTATTTGGTATACACCGGGAGTAGCGGAAGTCTGCAAAGACATATACAAGAATCCCGAAAAAGTATTTCAGCATACCAACAAGGGGAATACCGTGGCGGTAGTCACGGACGGAACCCGCATCCTGGGCCTGGGCGATATTGGACCCGAGGCTGGCCTGCCGGTCATGGAAGGAAAAGGCATTCTTTTTAAATATCTCGGCGGCGTGGATGCATTCCCAATCTGCCTCGACACCAAGGATCCCGATGAAATCATCCGGACGGTGGAACTGATTCAACCATCTTTCGGAGGGATAAACCTCGAGGATATCGCGCAGCCCAAGTGTTTTTACATTCTCGCCGAATTGCGCCGGCGCTGCAAAATCCCGGTCTGGCATGACGACCAGCAGGGCACGGCGACCGTTTGCCTGGCAGGCTTGATCAACGCCCTGAAAGTCGTCGGCAAGCGGATTCAGGACGTCAAAATTACCCTGGTCGGATCGGGCGCGGCAAACATCCGCATCGGCGCGCTCTATATGGCGTATGGCGCCAAACCGGGAAACCTCATTTTTGTGGACACCAAGGGCACGCTCCACAAAGGCCGCACAGAGCTCCAGCAAACCCACAAAGACAAATGGGGGATGTGCCAGATCACGAACAAGGACAATCTGATCGGCGGCATCGAGGAAGCGATGCGCGGAGCAGATGTGGTTTCTGCCGCGTCCACTCCCGGACCGGACACTCTGAAAAAAGAATGGGTGGCCGGCATGGCGAAAGATCCGATTGTCTTTATCACCGCCAATCCGATTCCCGAGATGTGGCCATGGGATGCCAAGGAAGCAGGCGCCATAGTAGTCGGCACCGGCCGATCGGATTTTCCCAACCAGATCAATAACTCGCTCGGCTTCCCCGGCATCTTTCGAGGAACGCTGGACGTGGCGGCCACGACGATCACAGATGGCATGTGCATCGCCGCAGCGACCGAACTCGCGAAGTGCGCGGAGGACAAGGGCCTTAGCGCAGACTATATCGTTCCCAAAATGAATGAGCCCGAAGTTTTTATTCGGGAAGCTGTCGCCGTAGGCATGAAGGCTATCGAACAGGGAGTAGCCCGAAAAATTCTGACTCGCGACCAGCTTTACCGGACGGCCGAGTTCATAATCATGCGCGCCCGGAACGAAACCCGGGTTAAAATGCAGGAGAAGATTATTCCGACAGTGCCTCCGGGACTTTTGTAGCAAGTCTGCTTTTGGAGGCAAAGATATAAAACCGGGGACGTCCCACTCGCTCAACTATTTTCGAAAGAGACGACGCGGAACGAGTGGCATGTCCCCGGTTTTTTCATTTTGTGAATGGGGGCACAATGATTTTCAAAGATCCGATTCGAACAATACAGGTTGAAGTTCCAGCGGGCTGGGCATTCGATCCGTTTAATTCCACGCTCACAGACTTCGTATTTTCCCGCTGGGACCAGCCTCATGAGATGATTGCGGTTCACGTGCGCCGTGCCTCCGTTCCTTCCGGCCAACCGGACGAAGAGTGGATCGGGAAAATCCGAGCTGAAACCGGGGAGGCTGCTTCCCTGACGGATTTGCCCTCCGACCACGGGCGTGCCATTGCAGTCGAGTTCAAGTCGAGCCGGGGATGGGCGCAGCGCGTGGCGTTCGTGCGGGGCCCGCGGGTCGAGATGGTGATCGAACAGAGAAGCGCGATGCAGGACAACACAAAACGTATGGGAGCCGCTGGAAAGAGCGGTACGGACGGCCGCGTCAGCCGCAAACCTGGAGCTGCCTGAAGATTTGGGCCCCGATGAATTTAGCAGATCCGTCGAAGCGGTAAATCTCGCTTTCGAAAAAGGCAATGACTACGAAGTCGAAAGCGCGCTCCAGAAATCCATAGACATCGGGACTTCTGCATGGCTGCACAGCATGGCGATGCCCGACCGGGCACTTGAAATAAATGCCGCAGTCCGCGTGGCTCAGGCCACGGCGCATCTCGGCGTATTCACCGGCGAGCCGTTTCTGGTCCGTGATGCCGATTTCCTGCTGCGCCGCGCACAGCATGCTCTCGAAGCCGCGGGAATCGAGGCGAGCTGGGCTCAAGAGCTTGGGGAGCAGATTACAGAGGCGCTCCGCGGTGTCTGGGCGGAACTCCTGGATCAGGTCGAGCAGGAAGGCAACGCAAACATGTTGCCAATCCTGTCCCTGCGAGAGCGCGGATTCCGGTCGACCAACGCAGCCGCAAGAGCGTTCGAAGCCAATGATTCTGAAAATGCCCTCGCCTTTGCAGGAATGGCCGTCGAAGATATCCTGTCCTTGATAGCATTTTTGCGCCAAAATCCCGCACAGGAGATACCCGAAGAAATTGCGGCGCATCTGTCCGAACAAGGCATCACAGATAAGGAGCAGCAAAAGGACGCTATACAGAAAGCCCGGGAAACTCTTCTGTTTCAGCCATTGAATATGGCCATTCAAATCCGGCACTGCTGCGCGCTGGAACGCGGGGATGTCGAAGCAGCGACCGAAACCGTTGCAGTTCGGGTGCCGCTGGCGAAATTGATCCTCGATTCAAATCCGCAAGACGCGAGCATGGCGCTCAACCTGGCACTGGCTATGATGGACTGTGCCGGAGCCGCGGCGTTTCAGCCGGGCCCCATCAATCTTGACGAAGCTTCCCGCTGTCTTGATGAAGCGCTCCGAATACTCGATACACTCAGAGAGCATCCATGCGGCGATGGCAGCAATGTCGGCTGGACTCATTTTCACAAAAACCAGACAGATGCCGCGCTTAAAGCGCTCGATCGAAGTCTGGCAGCCGCAGAACAGGACAAGGACGATAGCCTCGCACAGCGTTTGTCCGAGCTTCGTACACAGTTCAAGACCGTTGCTGCTCGATTCCAGGAAGCAGCCGCTAAAACCTAATTTCGGTGACAGTCACCATAACCTCGAAATTATGAACCAGTAAAAACTGGCTTCCATCCCACCGCAATTCCAGTTCCTAGAATCTGTTACAGGAATTCCGCCTGGTGGTAATTCGAGGTTATGGTGACTGTCACCGAAATTCCACCTGGTGGAACTAGGTGAAGGTTATTTTGGGTGTTTTCCGCTCGGGAAGCCGGAAATACTTTAGCTCGGGATATCCCACCATTATCGGGTAATGGTGAGGATGCGTCTCCGGTATTCCAAGGGCTGTTTTGACCGCGGGCGCGTTCAACAGCGCTCCCTGAAGCAATCCTGCCCAGCAAGTCCCCAAATGCATTGGCGTGGCATACAAATCCAGATACGAAAGCGCCAAAGTCAAATCCACCATCCCGTTCATAGCTGTCCCGGGAGCTATTGCTGTAACCAGAACGGGCGCGCCTCTGAGCACAGAATCAAACCCGGCATCCCAGGCAGCTACCGCCAAAGGCAAATATGGGCTCGCAGCAACCACTTGCGGATTTTTAACAATTTCGCGCAGCCAGTCTACCGTAAGACCGGCGATTTCCTTGATCCGGGACTTGTCATCCAGAACCAACCATTCCACCATCTGGCTGTTGCCGCCTGTTGGGGCGTACCGCGCAACTTCGATGAGTCGCCGAATCTTTTCCTTTTCGACCGGCCTATCAAGGAAATGGCGGACGGAACGGCGGGATCGCAGGAACTGCGCCGCCTGCTCTTCGCCTAGCTGCAGGGCTTCCAGCATGGGCGGGGATTGTTCCAGCGGGATCCGTCTGTGATTAAGGGCGCCGAAAGGGCACACTGCCACGCAATGGCCGCATTCAAGACATGAGCCCTCGTTTGCCGGCGCGATCTCGGGAAGACCTTTTGCTGGAAGTGCAATAATAGCGGTCGGACAATCCTGTACACAGAATCCATCCCTTTGGCATTTGTCAGCATCAATCTCAATAAGCCCCATGGTTCCTTCCTTCCCGCTCTTGGCGGTTTATCTCCATAGCATTTGATGATATAAAAAGACCTTGCGAGAAGCCGAGCATAGTGGGATCGGGCTTCTTTGTCAAATTGATACAAGGACGTCCTGGCATTCGCTTTCCTCTAAGGAATTTTAGGCCGGCGACCGATTGAACGAGAATGAATAGGCGAAGCCGAACACGGTTTAAAACCGACCTGACCGCAAGCGTGACCTGTTCCGATCTTCCGGGCGGCAGTATCATCGCAAGGCTGGCGAATCTCTCGGTCCACGGTCTTAGCCTGATTCTCAATAACAAATTAACCGTAGGCTCTCAGGCAAAAGTGAAATGGGGCACCGTAACCTTTGTAGGAGAAGTAGTGTACTGCAAGCCTCACGGGAAGGAAGTTATCGTGGGATTAAAGGTAGACGACCCTGTTTACGAAACCGCCAAGAAATACGCCAGCCAATAGGACTCTGGACCACTCCTGCCCCCCGCCGAAACAATTGTTTTTTATAGTCGTATTTCAGCATGGCTGAAGGATCCGCCGTTGCAGTCGAAATCCTGCAAAAATGCAGGCTTGCCCGCATTTCTCACAGGATTTCGCAGAGAGGCGCTTTCTGCGCTGATTGTGAGAATCCCAATCTCCATTTGCGGCGATAGCCCCGTTTTGTTATACAATCGCCGCGGTTTACGCACGATCCTCGGCACCAGGAGGTCCGGATGAAGAAGCATATCTACAAATCAGCCCTTTCCGTCGCACTATGCATCCATTGGCTGATCCCCCAGGCATCCCTATTCGCTCAATCGGCAAAAGAAGATGCTCCCGCAGATAGGGCGGTATAAAACAGAAGATTCCGGAAGGTTTTCGGGTATTTTCAGCATCTTTCAGGCGAAAAATGTCCCGCAGCTGACACTGGAAAATTCGCCACGAATTGAAAGTCTGATACATGACGGGAAACTCGAACTCAGACTCTCCGATGCGCTGGCGCTGGCTTTGGAAAATAACCTGGACGTGGCCGTGCAGCGCTATATCCCTGAGTTTTCCCAGACAGACCTCCTGCGAAGTCAGGCAGGCCAATCACCTCGCGGATTTACTGGCGGAACGACACCGGGAGGATTGACTTCAGGCGCGCTGGGTGCCGGCATCAGCGGATCCGGCGCCGGATCCGGAGTCGGCAGCGCCGGCGGCATCACCGGCGGCGGCGGCGCGGTACAGGTGGGATCCTCGGGCAATTTCGATCCGACGCTGAATGTGAACTTCAGCTATGACCGCGTTACCTCTCCTTTGAACTCGAAGGTCGTGTCAGGCATTTATAATGTTACCGGCCAGACAACCGCTTTCACCACCAGCTATGCTCAGCTCTTTTCTCTGGGCACAAGTTTTTCTCTGACGCTGAACGGCCAGAGGCAGAGCTCCACACAGCAAAACCTGCTGTTATAATCCCGCATCCGTGACGCGATTTGCAGTTGGAGTCAACCAGCCTCTATTGAATGGCTTCGGCCCCTGTCCAACGACGCGCTACATCATGGTCGCGCGAAACAACACCACGGTCGCCGAGCACGTTTTCCGGCTTCAGGTCATCAACACCGTGGTCGCGGTTGAAAATGCCTATTGGGATCTGGCCGCCCTGCAAGAGAGCGTGAGAGTCGCGGAACAAGCGCTGGCTGTGGCGCAGCAGCTGTACAAAGACAATCAAATTCGCCTGGATGTCGGCACCATGTCACCCCTGGATGTGACCTCGGCTGAGTCGGAAGTAGCGGCGCGGACCCGGGATCTGACTGTCGCGAGCTACGAATCTTCAATTGCAGGAAGCCACGCTGAAGAACATGCTGGTCAAAAGAGTCAGCCCTCAGCTGGATGCCGCTCGGATCGTTATCAGGGATCCGATGCCGGAACCGCGGCAAGCGGATATTCCGGATGGAGAAAGCGCTCAAAACGCCGCGATGGAAAGCCGGCCGGAACTGCAACAGACGGCAATTAATCTGAAAAACCAGGATATTTCAGTCCGTTTCACCGAAGATGCACTGAAGCCGAGTTTGTCCGTCTTTGGATTTTATGCCGGAGCCGGATTGCAGGGAACCAGCGAAAAAACAGATACGGGACTCTGGAATGCTTTCGCGACAAAGCTTCGAGGGTACATATCCCGAATATGCAGGCGGTTTAAGCTTGAGCCTGCCTCTGCGGAATCGCACGGCTCAAGCGGACAATCTGCGTTCTCAGCTCGAAACAAACCAGCTGCTGATAAACCAACAGCGCTCGCGCAATACCATTACGATGGAAGTGCGCAAGGCGATCATCGGATTGATGCAGGGCAAAGCGCAGGTGGAGGCCGCCCATAAAGCCGCGGCGCTTGCGCGCGAGATGTGGGAAGGCGAAAAAATCAAGCTGGAAGCCGGCGCTTCGACTTCGTATCAGGTGATATTGCGCGAACGGGATTATACCAATGCCAGGTACGCAGAAGTCGGTGCCATGGCGAACTATGCAAAATCAATTGTGGAAATGGACCGTGCGACAGGAGCGACGCTGAAGCGAAACAGCATCGAATACTCCGATGCGCTGAACGGCAAAGTATCTCGGGCTCCACAGACTCCGTTTAGCGGCGACGGGCCGAAGGAGGTTCAGTAATGCCGGCGCCCGATCGTTCCCATTTCAGCGAAGGCGGAGAAATCCGGGTGCCGCACGCTGGTATCCCGGGCGTCATGCCGGATTGCACGATTAAGCCTTCTTCTCATGTGCTGCCTCAAACCCGCCGTTGCCCAGCAGGGCACCGCCTGCTTCACAGGACCTCAGCCAAAACATCGAGTGGTTTCCCCGGGTGCATAAGCCCTACGTCGCCCGCAAAATACCCGAGACGGATCTGACAAACTCCGCCAGCGTCTCCAGCTTGATCCGTGACGGGAAGCTGCAGATTTCCTTAGCGCAACTGAAATCCGCTGTGGGGGAAAACAATCTAGATATCCTGTCGTCCAGTAACAGCGCGCGCTATGCCGAAACGGACATGTTGCGGGCCAAAGGAGGCGGCGCTCCGCGCGGAGGCGCGGGCGTGCAAATTCCCAGCGGTCTTTTTGCGGGCGCGATCGGAGCGGGAGTCGGTGGGGCCGGAGGGCTCGGCGGATTTGGATCGGCGGGCGGGATTACAGGCGGCGCCAGGCAGGTATTTGGATTTGCACGCGGCAGCTATGATCCCACGCTGGCTGTTGGATTCAGCATCGATCGAACCACTAGTCCCCTGAATTCGATCGTCGTGGCGGGCCTGCCCGAAGTCGTAACGAACTCGACGGCACTGCAGGCACGCTATTCTCAGGCATTCGCGTTCGGCTCCAGCCTCAGCGTCTCTTTCAACAACATGCGCCAGAAATCCACCCAGCGCTTCCTTCTTTACAATCCCTATTTTGTTTCCCAGCTCTCAATCAGCCTCACCCAGCAATTGCTGAGCGGCTTTGGCTACGATATCGGCCGGCGTTTTGTGGAGGTAGCGAAAAACGAATCGAAAATAATGAAAGAAATAGTGAGGCTGCAGGTCAACACGACGCTGGCGCAAGCCCAGAACACATATTGGGACCTGGTTGCCGCAAGAGAGAATGTCCGCGTCGCGGAGCAGTCGATGGCAGTTGCCCAGCGTCTGCATGAAGACAACATAGCACGGGCAGAAATCGGCACTGCTTCCGGGCTGGATGTCGTGACTGCGGAATCGGAAGTTGCGGCAAGACAGAGGGACCTGGTAGCCGCCCAGACCACGATGCAGATGCGCGAAGTCGACCTGAAAAACGTAATCAGCAAAAACCTTAGCGACCTGGTCAGTTCCGTGCAGATCGAGCCGATCGACTCGCTCCCCGATCCGAAAGCGGACGACATCCCGAGTCTGGAGGATGCCCTGACCACCGCGATAAAGAACAGATCGGAAATCCGCCAGGCCGAGGTTAACTTGCTTACGCAAGATATAGCAATCAAGTACAGCAAAGATCTATTGAGACCGAGCCTGCTGGTTTTCGCCAACTTTAACAGTTCGGGCTTGTATGGCGACCAGACTCTCACGGATGCGGCCGGCGTCCCCGTGGTCTTGCCCGGCGGAATATCGCAGGCAATACGACAGGTGCGCAGCTGGACTTATCCCGAATATGCGATAGGGTTCACATTTTCGCTCAATATTCGCAATCGAGCAGCTAAAGCCGATCTGTACAGGGCAAGACTGGAAAAGCAGCAGACGGAAATCGGCATCCAGCGCACCCGCAACAGTATCGCGCTGGAAATACGCAAAGCAATGATCGGGCTGGTTCAGTCCAAGGCGCAGGTTGAAGCGGCGCACAAAGCCGTGGAGTTGAGCAGTCAGTCGCTGGCCGCAGAGGAAACAAGGATGATGGAAGGATCTTCGATCCCCTATGAAGTGATACGGAGACAGCGGGACCTGAGGTCTGCGCAGTTCGCAGAAGTCCAGGCCCGTGCCGCATACGCCAAAGCCCTGGTCGAACGCGACCGCGCGATGGGCCTGTCCTTTCAAATTGACGATTTGAAACATACTCCTGGATTGAAGAGTCTCCCCTAATAGGGATGTATGTTTTCCATTCGTCATTCGTAATTCGTCAATTTGTTTTATCTTGTTCTTTCAGCAGCTTGTACCGTATTCCGTCCGCGAGTGCGAAGTAGCTTGCTTCCAGAATATCTTCCGATACGCCGACCGTCGTCCAGCTCTCGTCACCGTCCGTGTGCTGGATATGCACGCGCACTTTGGACCCGGTGCCCTGCGTCCCTTCCAGGACGCGCACTTTGTAGTCGCTGAGCCGCACGTTGCGCAAAGGCTCGAAAAATTGATTTAATGCCAGGCGCAGAGCGCTATCCAATGCGTGCACCGGACCGTCTCCTTCGGCAACCGTGTGCACGGATTTATCTCCCACGCGAATCTTGACGGTCGCTTCCGACTTTACTTCTCCGGTCCGGTGCATATCGGTCACGACCCGGAAGTTATCGATGACAAAGAATTCCCGTTCGCCATTCAGCGCCGTTTCCATGAGCACGCGCACGGAAGCTTCCGCGGCCTCAAACTCGTAGCCCTGGTTCTCGAGCTTTTTGATCCGGTTCAACGCAGGCTTCAGCCTCTCCTCGTGCTCGGCGATGTCCAGATTCATTTCCCTGGCTTTGTACATCAGATTGCTTCTCCCCGAAAGCTCCGACACGAGGACGCGGCGCGCGTTTCCGACCTTTTCGGGCAGCACGTGCTCATAGGTCGCGGCATCCTTGATAACAGCGCTGACGTGCACTCCTCCCTTGTGCGCAAAAGCGCTTTCGCCTACGAAAGGAAGATTTTTGCCGTGCGGCAGGTTCGCTATCTGGCTTACGAATTTCGATGTATTCGTCAGGAGCTTCATATTTTCAGGACCGACAGAAATGTGCCCCATCTTTAATTCAAGGTTCGGGATGATGGAACACAAGTTCGCGTTGCCGCAACGTTCGCCATAACCGTTCATGGTTCCCTGCACCTGGACGATGCCGCACTCGACGGCCGCCAGTGTGTTCGCCACGGCCAGTTCGGAATCGTTGTGACAATGAATGCCCAGCGGGAGTTTGATCACGGCCTGAACGCGGCGAATCGATTCTTTTATGTGCGACGCCAGGGATCCCCCGTTGGTATCGCACAGGCAGATGATATCCGCGCCTCCCTCCTGGGCCGCTTGCAGGGTCTGCAATGCATATTCCGGATTCGCGGCGAATCCGTCGAAGAAGTGCTCCGCGTCATAAACGACCTCACGCCCCTTGGATTTGAGATAGGCGACCGAGTTCCGGATAAGCTCGCAGTTCCGGTTCAGCGGAATTCGCAGTGCGGCATGCACGTGAAAATCCCAGGACTTGCCGAAAATCGTGACAACGGGTGTCGAGGCGTCCAGCAATGCTTTCAGGTTGGAATCTTCTTCGACCGGATTTTTGGCCAGCGCCGTGCTGCCGAAAGCGGCGATTTTGGCATTTTGCCATTTCTGAGCTGCCGCCTGATGGAAGAACTCGGCGTCCTTGTCGTTGGATCCCGGCCATCCGCCCTCGATATAGCTGACTCCGAATTCGTCCAGCTTGCGGGCAACGCGAAGCTTGTCCTGCACCGAGAAAGCCACGCTTTCTCCCTGGGTCCCGTCCCTCAACGTCGTGTCATAGATTTGTATTTTCATGCGAGCCTCCGTTTCAGCTCAAAAAAAAAGCCCTCAACCGCCGGGCGGATGAGGGCTTGGTGCACGCATCTGTGCAAGCCTTTATCCGCCGGGCGAAGCCCCGGATATGCTAATAATGGCGATGCCGATGATGGCGAAAATTGAGTTCCTAATCATAATTGAGTATACCCTGCCGTCGAATCTACATTGCCACACGGCCATTCCATTTGCAAACGGAAATTCCCCGCCTGCTTTTACTTTGGCTGAAAGATATTCCGGAACATGAAAACGCCGACCGCGCACATCAATACTGGAATCACCAATCCCCCCAGTACGGCAAAAGGCGCAACGTTCATCTGCAGAATCCAGCCGCCGATTATCGGGCTGAGAATCGCGCCGATCCGGCCGACGCTTGCTGCCCAACCGATGCCTGTTGCGCGGATGAGTGTCGGATAATAGGTCGCCGACAATGCGTTCAGCGCAAACTGATTGCCTGAAATGCCGCTGCCGACAACAAACAGAAGCACCCACCAGGACGGCCCGCTGGATGACAGAACGGAGAACAATCCAAAGGCCACGGCCGTAACAAAATAGGCCGAAATCATCCCCTGCACCGTTTTACCCCGGTCCACGCACAAGGACAGGAAAATGCCTCCGAGCAGGCCGCCGGCCTGTATCATGCCGGTTCCCTGAGACGCATGCGAAGAGGACCAACCCTGAGTCCTCAGCAGAGTCGGCAGCCAGTTCACAAGCAGGTAAAGAATGAACATATTGAGAGTGAAGACAAGCCAAAGCAGGAGCGTCCCTTTTCTGTATGGCGCACGCAAGAGTTCGAGAACGGATTGGCGCCGGATTTCGGACTTTTTGGCATACACATTCTGCGCGTCGACTTCCGGAGCGAGACGGGCAAGTAGCTTCGGGATTCGACGATCGCCTGGCCTGCTCGCAAGCAGAAGCTTGATTGATTCCGGCATAGCTGCGACCAGTACAAGACAGAGCGCTAAAGGCACTGCTCCACCAATCGTAAACAAGCCTTTCCAGCCGAATGCCTGAATTATGGGCGGCGCAACAAACGTCGAAGTAAAGGCGCCTATCGGGACGCCGGAAAACATCAGAGTTATCAGCGCCGCGCGTCTCTTGGACGGAACATAGTCGGATGTCAGCGCTGTGGCGTTGGTCAGGCTGGCGCCGAGCCCCAGACCTGTCAGGAATCTCCAGATGAAGAGCTGTGTCATGTTCGTGGCGTACCCGGTACCGATGGACGCGAGACCGACGACAACCATCGTCGTGATCAGCAGTATTCGGCGTCCAAACCGGTCACCCAGCGGACCGATGAAGGCTCCGCCCAAAGCGATTCCGATAAGAGCAGCAGCCAATACGAGTTTGAAATCTCCGGATTTTACAGACCATTGCGCGGAAAGCGTCGGCACTACAAGCGCCATGGTCTGGATGTGGTATCCATCCAGCCAGACAACAAGGGCGCTCAGCACCATGACGGTGATCTGTATGGACGACAGTTTTCTTTGATCGATCAGCTGGCTAATCTCAATTTTAGTGCCGGATGTAGATTCCACGATTGCCCCTTTCACAACAAAAAAGCCATTCTAATTGGTGTCAGGTTAGAAATTTCACTAATTCGCCATGATTAAAACGAAATTAGTGAAATTCTAACCGGACACCAATTTCAGTAGAAAGCGCTTGACAAAAATCGCCCACTCTCGTAACAGGGACAGTGTCAACTCGCACAAATAACAAGCATTCTGCGGATTCGCAGATTCGCCGGTCGCTTCAGGGACTTGCAGTCTGTCGTTGCCAGGCATAGCCGGGAGGATATAGAAAATGCCCGATTCCGAAGCATTCCGACCATGGACATGGAGAAGCCCGGAAGACCCCACAGAAGCACGCCGCAGCATGCCCCGGCAGGATGCGTACGAGAGAGTGAGCGGAGAAGCCGTCTACACCCGGGATGTTCGCCTTCCCGGAATGCTGGTCGCCAAAATCCTCACATCTCCCTATGCCCAAGCCAGAATTGCGAGCATGGACATCCGCCAGGCGGCAGCGCTGGACGGCGTAAGGGACATACTCCGATACGATGATCCGGACATCGCCTTCGACAATGTGACGGGATGCTCCAGCGCCAGCAAATACAACATTCTAACCCTCCCCGGCACCGGCGACTTTTATCAGCACCCGATGGGCGTTGCCGTCGTTGCCGACAGCGAGGAGATCTGCGATCGCGCGTTGCGATCAATAAAGATTGAGTGGGAGGAGCATCCTTTTATCCTGGACATGGAAGAGTCGCTGAAGCCTACGGCCCCTAAAATCATGCCCGAAGTGCTGCGCCTGGACCCAACCGCCAAAGAGCCCAATACGGTTCAGACGGAAGCGTCCGAAATCGGCGATATCGCAAAGGGCTTCGCGGAAGCAGACGCGATCATCGAATACGAGATCAAAAGAGCCATCAACACTCCGGCGGGCGTCGAGGCAATGGTTTGCATCGCCCAATGGCGGGGAGATTTCCTGGACCTCTGGCTTCACCACCAGCACGACATGGGAGAGATTCTCAGTACTGAACACGTGTTTTCGGGTGCATGGGACCTGGTCGGTCGGGATGAGTCCTCACGACCCAAAATCAGTCCGGATTCCCGACCAGCCAGCCGAAAGGATTATCTCCCACCCTTCGCGCACTGGAGCAAAATAACGCTTACCTATCCTTTCCAGGGCTCCGTGTTCGGAGGGTTGTCCTGGCTGGCCTATTCCTACAGCTTCATCCGGCTCGCCATCAAATTGGCCAGGAGAGCGAACGGTAGGCCCGTA
Organism: uncultured Acidobacteriota bacterium; assembly: GCA_963761825.1. Lineage (GTDB taxonomy): Bacteria > Acidobacteriota > UBA6911 > UBA6911 > UBA6911 > UBA6911. Next base: position 101,567 of record CAVXIH010000013.1, on the reverse strand, counting down.
AAGCTGATTTACGATGAAAGCAATTTCTATTGCGGGGGCGATGAATCCGGCAACTATACCTGCAAGGTCGGTGCAAAGAAAGACGGGACCATTACGGCGTACCATTGGAACATGGTCGGCGTAAGGAATCCCGCAAAAGACAAGACGCCCGAGTGCACCACGATACGCAACGTGCGCAGCACCCAGCAGTGGGCGTTCACGAACCGGGGCTATGTGGAAAGCGTCCGGCACGGGGCTCCCGCCTGTGTGCCGCACAACATCATGTTTGACCGCGTAGCCGCCGAGTTTGGACTCGATCCGACCGAAGTTGCCTTAAGGAATGACGGATGCAGCGGGCACGACTGGGACTGGGTTACGCAATACCAGAAGGACAACGGTTTTCCGCAGCGGCAGAGTCTCAGAGAAGTCATCAGCCTGGGGAAAGAAGCTATTGGCTGGGATAAGAAATGGCATCCTCCGGGAACAAAAAAACTCCCCAACCAAAAGATGCATGGACTGGGATTCATGTCCATCAATGAGTGGGGCGCAGGTCTCGCAGGAATTCTCGCAGCCGGATACGCATGCCTGATCCTGCGCGACGGGAAGGTCGCCATAGTGGGCATGCGCTGCGATCCGGGAGTTGATACCGAGTCGGGCTATCGTCGCTGCGTGGCTTCAGAGATGGGCCTGAAATATGAAGATACGGTGATACAGGAAAGACGGTCCGACAACCACGTGTATCACTTTGCCGAACCGGGAGGATCTTACGGCACCATCAGCACGACTCCCCAGCTGATACTTGGAGCCAGGCAGCTCAAAAAGAAAATCCTTAATTATGCAGTCACACCCAGGCCGAAAGACGCAGCATTTTTCCCTGGTAAAAAACCTGCAGACCTGGATATCCGGGAAAGCATGATATTTGAAAAGGAAAATCCTAATAACACAAAGACCGTGGCGGAAGTGGCCAACGCATTCTGGAATGTCGATCCGGCAATTGCCCACCCTGTCGTCCCGGACCTCACCGGGCTGACTTCGGAAGGAAAACCGGACGCGCGGCTGTATGTCATGAGCAGGCAGGCACACTTCATAGAAGTAGGGGTAGATACCGAAACCGGCGAAATCGCCGTGGTCGATCTCGTCTGCGTCAACGATGTGGGCCATGTCTATAATCTGAGAGGCGCTCAAGGCCAGCAATACGGAGGGGCGATTATGGCCCTGGGCCGGAACGCGACGGAAGAAAAAATCTGTTGCCCGCGCACGGGTGTGGGCTTGAACTACGATCACATCGGCTATCACCTGGGCACAATGAATGACTATCCGGTCATCCAGTGCATCCTCAACGAAAGCCATCAAGGATACTCCGCCTATGGCGCCTGCGGAATCGGGGAAAATGTGGGCGCTTCCCTATCCGCAATCCTTGCCGGCGCCGTTTACAATGCAATAGGAAAATGGGTCCTTGATTTCCCGATCACGCCGGACAAAGTTCTCCGGGCCTTGGGAAGAATATAGGGATAATTTCGGTGACAGTCACCATAACCTCGAAATTATTCGAGGCATGCCGGTTTTAGGTATTGTCTAATTTCGAGGTTATGGTGACTGTCACCGAAATTATGAAGATTGAAAGGAAGAAGACTATGGAGAAGAATGCGGCGGACGAGTCAGGGCGGAGTTGGATGATTCCTTTTGCTGCGACTATTCTGGCCATGATGGCGCTTCAGATGTCGAACCTGGGATCGTCGCCCTTGCTGAAGGAGATCCAAAAAGAATTCAGAATGAGCGACTCCCTATACGGCACCTTCACCGGGATGTATGGCTTGTCTGCGCTGCTTCTCAGCATACCCGGCGGCATGCTGGCAAAGAGGTTTGGAGAAAAAAGGGTCTTGTCCCTCAGCCTGCTTTTCGTCGCGCTGGGATTGATAGTGCTCAGTCAGGCTTGGAGCACTCCAACGATATTTGCGGGGCGCGCTGTCTACCTGTTGGGATACCGGCCCGCTTTCGTATGCGTGATGACAGCCATTGCACTCACCGCTCCGCTGTCTCTAAGAAGCCGATCGATGGGAATGGTCGGGGCGATTACGGCAGTCGGCACCGCAATCGGCGCGCCCTTTGGCCGCGCCATTGGAGTAGATTTCGGCTGGCGCAACGGCATTCTTGCCTTCTCAGGCATTGTGATTCTTGGCGCCCTCATTTTCTATTTCACGTACAAGCGTCCGCCCTAAACAGGATGTGACCCGCGCGGATCGCAAGTCTGAGCAAGCGCCCTCCGAAGCGACATCCTTAGCGACAAAGGCCGGCAGCGTTTTCCGGAATCCTGTGGTCTGGGCCCTGGCCGTTCTCGAGGGGATCGTCGGGGTGGGGTATTTTGCCTCCAACTGGTTCATTCCGGGAGCCGTGGAATTGGTCTTCGGCCGCGTAGACATGACCGCCGCATATATCCTCAGCACAGGATTCGTCGTCGCAATCTTCGCCAATATATTCTTCGGTTATCTCATGGACCGACATAACAAATGGAATGTCATGGGTCTGATGATGGTGATCCTCATTCCTGCGTCTCTATGCATGAATACCGGAAATCTCCTGCTCTTCTGGATTGCCACCTCGATTGTGCTGTCGGTTGGGCTGTCTGCCGCACAGCAATGCTTCTCGCTTGCAGCCGAGCTTGTGCCGTCCCGCGATATGGGCAGCGTCATGGGTCTGGTATCGCTCGGACCGGGGATATTCGGATATGTCGGCCCGCAGATGCTGGGGTGGCTGAGAGACTGGACGGGCAATTTTACCGCCGGATGGTATTTCCTGGCGCTTGTCGCACTAGTGTCTCTGTCGCTAATTGTGTATATCAAACACTACATCAAAGTCCGAGCAGCCGCCGCATAGAGCATAAGAGTTAAGCGAATCCCTGGAGTTCCGAGTCCCGAAGGGACGGCGCAGCAAAGCCCAGGGTGGAAGAGCACGCGCAAGCGGGCTCTGGAACCCTGGGTGGTGGATAGGAATTAGGTTGAGCCCTGAAGGGGCGATGCAGACTGCGCCGCCCTTTCAGGGCTTGTATCCTTTTCATGCCCACCCCAGGGTTTCGGCCGCTTCGCGCCCTCCACCCTGGGCTTTGCTGCATCGCGCTTTCAGCGCTTGGTTTTTCTTAACTTGACGCCTCTGCAAGCATGGGCGAGTGGGCATGCGCTCTATAATGCAATTTCCTTTAAATCATCCGCTACGATGAGCGGCGCTTCGGTAAGCGCCTGCACTTCTTCCGCGGTCCAGCCGGGTGCAACTTCCCTGAGGACGAGTCCGCGCTTTGTTACATCGATCACCGCAACGTCCGTGAATACTTTGTGGACACAGTTCTGCGCAGTTAGCGGGAAAACTGCACTGATTGACAATGCGTGCAGCGCCCTCTTTGGTCGTGTGCAGCATCATCACGATCACCTGCCTGCATCCCACAGCCAGGTCCATTCCGCCTCCCATGCCGGTGGCAGGGCGGCCCGGCCGGCCCCAATTGGCCAAATCCCCCTTTTGAGAAACCTGGTACGCGCCCAAAACCACCAGGTCCACATGCCCGCCTCGAATCATGTCGAAAGATGCCGCACTGTCGAAAAAACACATGCCGTGCATGCGGGTGACGGGTTGATCGGAAGCATTAATCAATTCATAGTCCTTTTCCTCATCAACGCCCAGGCCGCCGTATCCCAACACTCCGTTTTCACTGTGAAAATAAACTTTCCGGTCCTCGGGTATCAAATTGGCGCACAACCCCGGCATCCCATATCCCAGGTTGATAACCATTCCATCCTCAAACTCTCTGGCCACTCTCAAGGCGATGGTTTGTTCATCCAGACGCGTTTTCATCTTGGCACCTCCACGATACGGCTTACAAACAAGTGAGGCGTGACTACAACTTCCGGATCCAGCACTCCCGGCTGTACGAGCTCATCCACCTCAACAATTGTGGTTTTGGCAGCCATTGCCATGACAGGATTGAAACATCTTGCCGTTCCTCTATAAACCAGGTTTCCCAAAGTATCCGCTTTGTGCGCCTTGATAAGAGTGAAATCTGCGGTCAATGGCAACTCCAGCAGATACTCCCTCCCATGAATCACCTTTTTCTCCTTCCCAATCTCGACAGGAGTGCCCACGCCGGTTGGAGTGTAAAAGCCTCCGAGCCCGCCGGCGCCTGCTCGAATTCTTTCCGCAAGAGTCCCCTGGGGAACCATTTCTATTTCGACTTTTCCCTCCTTGTGCGAGAGTTTCGATGGGAGAAGTCGGCGGCATGCCTCCAAGAGCGGGCACAGATCCAATGAACTTTTTCACCTGGCCCTTTGCGTATAGAGCACCGATATCCTGATAGCCGCCGGGCTTGATTTTTTTGCTCAACTCAAAACCAACGCCTCCCTGATTCGATATCACAGTCAAATTCTTTGCTCCCTGCTTTGCCAGGGCGACGATCAAGTTGATCGGCAATCCTCCCCAGGAGCCGAACCCTCCAATCATGATCACCGCACCATCAAAGATATCCGCCACCGCGCTATCGCAATCTGCGAAAACTTTATTTATGGCCATGTTTAATCCTCCAGTATGAACCGGGGAAAACGGCAAAAGCCCCGACCTGCATTAAAATTTTGGTTGCCTGTCAGCCTACAAGGTAATTCGATATCTGTCACCGGTTTTCTCTGCTACAATCGGGACCCATGAATTTCGGTGACAGTCCCCATAACCTCGAAATTGAGCGGAGCATGAAATCCGTACGCCTGCAATAATTTCGAGGTTATGGGGACTGTCACCGAAATTCATGCGGAGAAAAGGAAACCAAGGATGAATAAGATCTATAAAACCTATAGCGAGGCGGTGGCCGACATCCCGGATTCAGCCTCTGTAATGATTGGCGGCTTCGGGCATGCGGCCGACAAACCGCAGAATCTCATCAAAGCCCTTAGGGATCACGGGGCGAAAAATCTCACTCTCATCGGTAACAGCTCCGGCAACGCCGGCAAACTGGGCATTGGCTCCCTGGGCGGGATTCCATTTATCGATGAAGAAATCCTGGTGGAAAACCGGCAGGTCAGAAAAGCGATCTGCAGCGTTCCGGCTTCCCTGGTGATGTCCAAGCCCAGCGCTTTCGAAAAACAATACCTGGCGCATGAAGTGGAGCTGGAATACGTGCCGCAAGGAACCCTGGCCGAGAGGATTCGCGCGGGAGGCGCCGGACTGGGAGCGTTCTATACGCCTACGGGCGTCGGCACCCTCATCGAGGACGGAAAGGAAAAGAGGATCATCGACGGCCGCGCGATGCTGCTGGAATATGCGCTGCGCGCCGACTACGCGCTGATTCGAGCTTACTGCGCGGACACGCTGGGAAATCTTGTCTACCGCGGAATCATGCGGTCGTTCAATGCGATTATGGCAATGGCGGCAAAAGTCACAATCGTCGAAGTGGAACGGGTGGTAGCCGCCGGGGAGCTGGATCCTGAAATCATTGTGACGCCGGGAATATTCGTAGATCGCGTTGTTGCGGCTGAGGGGAGTAAATAATGAAAGAGCGACTGGACAGACAAACAATCGCCCTCAGAGTCGCAAAGGAATTTGAGGATGGGGCGGTGGTGAATTTAGGCGGCGGCATTCCGGCGCTGGCGGCCAATTACGTTCCGGAAGGCAGGACGGTACTCTTCCATGCCGAGAATGGAGCCCTGGGCTTTGGCGGAGTCCCCGGCTCAAAAGAAGAAGAGAAACCCTATTATCTGGGCGCGAACGGAATCCCGTTTACGCCTCTTCCCGGAGCAAGCTTTTTTCACCATGCCGATTCGTTTGCGATGATACGCGGCGGGCACATCGATGTTACGGTTCTGGGGGCTCTGCAGGTTTCGGAAAAGGGCGATCTTGCCAACTGGACGTTTCCGGAACGGGGACTCGGCAACATCGGCGGAGCCATGGATCTTGCGGCAGGCTGCAGCAAGGTCATCGTGGCCATGGAACACGTCACGCCCAAAGGGCAGATGAAAATTCTTAAGGAATGCAGTTATCCTTTGACTGCCGCGCACTGCGTGAAACTGATCGTCACCGACATCGCCGTGCTACAGGTGACGGCGCAAGGTCTTGCGTTAATGGAAACCGCACCGGGATGGACCGCGGAAGAAGTGCAGGCCCTCACGGAGCCCAAGTTGTCGATATCGCCAAATTTGAAGGAAATTGAATTATAAGGATTGCCTCTCGAGAACAAGCAGGGCTCCGGGGGCGAAGGAAAGGAGAATGTGGGGAAATGGCAGGAATTATATCCATCGGCGCGTATATCCCTATGTACAGACTCAGCCTGGAAGAAGTCGCCAAATTCTGGCGCACAAAAGGCGCGAGCGGTGAAAAGGCCGTCGCAGGGCACGATGAAGACAGCATCACCATGGCGGTTGCCGCTGCCTTCGATTGCCTGAAAGGCAGCCGTGAACTGCCGCAGGGCTTGTTTTTTGCGACGACCACAAATCCTTACAGGGAAAAGCAGGGAGCCGCGGTCATTGCGAGCGCCATCGACATGAAGCGAGAATGCCTCACTGCTGATTTTACGAATTCGCTTAGAGCGGGAACCATCGCGCTGCGAGCAGCCGCGGACGCCGTCAAGAGCGGCTCGGTGAAAAGCGCCCTGATCACCGCATCCGATTGCCGCCTGGGCGGGCCACAGGGAAGAAACGAGCAGCTCCTCGGCGACGGAGCAGCCGCGGTCGCGGTCGGTTCGGATCAGACGATTGCGGATATAGAAGGCAGCTATTCTCTATTCAGCGATTTTACGGACTACTGGAGAAACAGCGGGGATGATTTCGTCCAATCCGCCGAAGGCAGATTCATCGATGTGAACGGCTACATGCCGATCATGCAGGAAACCATCTCGGCGCTGATGAAGAATTATTCCGTTTCGCCCGGGGATTTTTCCAAAATCGTTTTCTATGCCTCCGACGCCAAAGCACAGGCCGAGCTGGCAAAGAGGCTGGGCTTCGAGAAAACTCAAATTCAGGATCCGCTTTTTGCTCAGATCGGGAATACCGGATCCGCCGCGATATTCCTGATGCTGGCGGCGGCGCTGGAAGAGGCGAAGGCCGGAGACCGGATCCTTTTCGCCGGTTACGGAGACGGCTGTGACGCCTTCATCCTGCGCGTCACAAAAGAGATTGAAAAGATGCGCACCGCGACACCCATGAAAGACAGGCTGGCTCGCAAGGCGCCAGTCGATTACGGCAAATATCTGAGCTGGAAAAATCTCGTCCCGATCGAAGGCATGAACCTTCCCGCACGTTCTGAGCCCTCCCTGGCTACCCGCTGGCGAGACCGGAAGAACATCCGGGCATTGTATGGAGTCCGGTGCAAAAAATGCGGAACTCCTCAGATTCACCCGATCGGGCAATCAATCCGGATCTGCAATACGTGCCAGGCCAAGGACGATTTTGAGGAATACAAGTTCTCCGACAAGAAAGGAAAACTCTTCAGCTATGCGATCGATCAGCTGCAGCCGACAAAGAATCCTCCCGGCCTGAACGGGGTTGTCGATTTTGACGAAGGCGGAAGGCTTATTTGTGAGCTGACGGATTATGATCTGGCCAAAGTGAAAATCGGCATGCCCGTGGAGATGAGCTATCGGAAAATGCTGCTGGGGGAAGGGATTCTAAACTATTTCTGGAAAGCGAAACCGCTGGCGTAGGCAAGCCCATTGGGAGGGGATGAGATGGAAAGCATGAAGGACAAAATCGCAATCATTGGCATGGGCTGCACCAAGTTTGGAGAGCGTTGGGAGCTTGGGGTGGAAGACCTTCTGGTGGAAGCTGCCTATGAAGCTTTCGAAGATGCGGGCATCGGCCCCAAGGATATTCAGGCGGCCTGGATAGGAACGGTGTTTTCCGGCTTGAGCGCCATTACTTTGTCGCCCCTGGGGCTTCAATACATACCAATGACCCGAGTGGAAAATATGTGCGCCACGGGGACCGAGGCTCTCCGGGCCGCCAGCTACGCCGTCGCCGCCGGCGCCTGCGATATCGCGCTGGCCATCGGGGTGGAGAAGCTTAAGGACGCGGGAACAACCGGAGTCAAAGGACCGGCGATCGTCGGCGACAATCCGGACGGCACGGCGGGCATCGGCCCCGGATACAGCGCACCGGCATCCTTTGCCTACATGGCAACGAGATATTTCAACAACTATCAATTGAGTCCCGAAGAAGGGAAAACGCTGCTGGCTAAAATTGCCGTGAAGAATCACCACAACGGCAGCCTGAATCCCAAGGCGCATTTCAAAAACGAACTCAGCGTAGAACAGGTGGTGAAGGCGCCGATCATTGCCTGGCCGCTGGGATTATTCGACTGCTGTGGCGTCAGCGACGGCGCGGCAGCAGCAATCGTCACGCGCGCGGATCTGGCAAAGAAGTTCAAAGCCGATCCCATCTATGTAAAGGCGCTAAACATCTGCGTTGGAGCGCGCCAGGGCGCCATACGGCAGGATTACGATTTTGTGCACATTGAAGAAAATGTCCTGGCATCCAGGAAGTCGTACCAGGAAGCGGGCATAAAGGATCCTCGGAAAGAAATCAGCATCGCCGAAGTGCATGACTGCTTCACGATCCATGAAATGATTGTGTACGAGGATCTGGGATTCAGCCCCAGGGGAAGAGCCTGCGACGATATCAATGCCGGGACATTCACGCTGAACGGCGATCTGCCGGTTAACACCGACGGCGGACTCAAGTGTTTCGGTCATCCCCTCGGCGCCAGCGGACTGCGAATGCTGTACGAAGTGTACAAACAGCTGCAGCAGAAAGCCGGCCCCAGGCAGGTGAAAAATCCACGGCTGGGCTTGACACATAATCTCGGAGGCAACGCCGGAACCGGCATCGGCAGCATCTGCATCGTGGGCAACGAAAAGGGGTAGGCCGTACCATCCATCGAGTTTCTGTGGCGGTGGCGACTCCGCCACAGGTTCCAAGTTCCAGGTTACAAGTTGCAGGTTCTGATACCTGGAACCTGAAACATGTATCGGAAGCGAGCACACGCAACGGCAATGAAGGGGAATTATGGTAAAGAATCTGCGGCACATCGGCATCATGGTGGATAACTTTCAGGAAGCGCTCGAAAAATTCAAGGGCTTCGGGCTCGCGTGTTCGGAAACCAGGGAAGACAAACCATTGGATCTTCTGATCGGCTTTCTGTCCATCGGTGAGACTTCCATCGAACTCCTGCACCACACAAAACCGGACACAGGAGGGGATCCGATTTCAAGTGTGGTCCGGGGACAAAAAGGAGCCATCAACCACCTCTGTTTCGAAGTGGACGACCTGGATGCATCGATCCGCGATTTTGAGAGCAATGGCGCGAAAATGATCGAAGGCTGCCCGAGGAAAGGCGCTCATGGCCGCATCGCTTTTTTCCATCCGGAGACCACCGCGGGCGTTTTAATCGAACTGTGCGAATTATAGAGATTGGGAAAAAATATGATTAAGAAAATTGATCACGTAGCGCTTGCAGTCCAGGATGCGGGAGAGGTGTCCTCCCTGATGTCGAAGCTTTTCGGATTCAAAATGGGCGAGCGCATAGATGAGCCGCAGGCAGGCTTCGTGTCAACCATGATATCCAGCGAAGACGTGCGCCTCGAACTGCTCCAGCCCGTCGGGCCGCAAGGAATGATACAGAAATTCATCGAGAAGCGCGGCGGAGGCCTGCATCATGTTTCCATCCAGGTAGACAATCTCGACGAAGAGATGAAGCGGCTGAAAGGCCTGGGAGTTCAGTTCATAGGCGAGGAACCCAGGCAGATGGATGACGCAAAGATCATCTTCGTCCACCCACGATCAACCGGCGGGCTGTTGATTGAGCTTACTCAGAAAAAATAGCCCCATCCGCACACGTCGGAATCGGTATCGCTATCGGTATCGGGAATCGGTATCGGATTCCGATCATCGAGACTCAAAAACGACACCCGATCGCGATTGCGATACCGATACCGATACCGACGGGTGCGAATGGGGCGGCTTATATGAATCCATCCATCAACTCCGAAATCACGGAATCGAAGCCCTCGGGATGCTCCTTCTCGACGCGCTGCATGATTGAATTTATGCGGGCGCGCAGCTCAGGATTCAGCATATCATCAAGCGTCCGGTAGTATCCTGCTCGCCTGCCGAGCCGGAAGTTATTCCGCTCCTCCAGGCTCATAGCCAGGTACCGGTCGATTGCAGCCAGCATTGTCTCTTTCGCTTCCGGAAATTTCCCGTCAAGTTCTTCCAGCAGATTGAGAATGTGATCGCTGGCGAAATAGCTGGTGATCCCATCCAGGTTTTCAATCAGCAATCTTTCCTCGGCGATGATCTCGTCGTCGTTCATGAGTTCCAGCTCGCCCGATTCGATCCTGCGATAGACCGGCATAATCTCCAGCGCCTTGAATGTGCGGACGCGGATAAAGTCGGGATCAATCTGACTGAGCACCCTGGCCGTTTCAATCGCATGCTCGCGCCACATCGCCTTCCCACCCAGGCCGGGCATGATGTATTCCGAAAGCGAAATGCCCGATTTTTTGACCTTTTGCCCCGCATCGATGAGCTCTTTTGCCGTGACGCCCTTCTGTACCAACTTCAAAATCGGATCATATCCGGACTCCAGGCCGACATGGATTCGCGAGAGGCCCGCGTCATGCAGAGCCTGAAGCTCTTCAAGAGATTTGCGCGCGATGGTCCGCGCCCTGGAGTAGGTCGTAATCCGTTGAACCGTGGGAAAAGTCTTTTTAAGATACGTCAGGATTTCGACCAGATCTTTTGTCCGGTGGGCCAGGTTGTTTGCGTCCTGAAGAAAGACGTTTTCCCCTCCCCTGTAGAGCCAGAGGATGATACTGCGGTATCCTTCGGGGTATGGACGCGGGCTGTGCAGGACGGCCCGAACCACGGCCGCGTTAATTTCTCCCGCAAATCCCATGTTCGAGGACAAAGATTGGATTTCGGAAACGATCGCCTGGATAGCATCGATGTCCTTTTTAACTTCCTCCACCGTGCGCAGGCTGAATTTCTTGCCTTTATAGATGTGGCAGAACTCGCAGTTGTTCCACGAGCAATTCCTGGTTACGCGAAGCAGCAGGCTTTGCGCTTCACTAGGCGGACGAATCGGACCCTGTTCAATCTCAGGCATAGCTCACTCCCAATTGCAGACGACCAGATTGTAGCATACCGGGAAGCGCTTCCATGAAGCCCATGGGGCGGCAGGAATCCTTGCATTGCGCAGGACTTTAACGGCAGCGTGGCGTGAAAAGATAATTAAGACTGCGATGAAAACCAGAAGCAAGGGCTGGACCACGATAGCATCCAACCCCTGCTTCCAGTAGAAGGCCTTCGGAGTGCGGCAGCTCGCTGCCGCTTTTGCTTTGACTATCGCCGCAAAAGGGCAAGCAAGCTTGCGCACTCCGAAATTACATTACGGATCCACGCGGACGATAGTCGGATTGGGCATACCGGCCACTCCATCGTACGCTACACTGCCCAAGTATTTCGTTCCAGCAGTGAGGCCGCTGAAGGTTAGATTGATGGCGCCCGTTGCGCCAATTGTTGCCGTGGACGGTGCGCTAACCGTCATATTGCCTGCCGCGGTGCTACCCAGCAGCCAAGTATGCAGCTTGAATGGGCTCGTCCCTGCCACTCCCCAGCCTTGAACAACGACCGTATAATTGTCCGCCGCTGGATTAATCAGATTAACCTCCTCGGCTGAAGTCCCCGAACCGCTGCTACCTACCTGCGTTGTCCCTCTGTAAACGCACATATCCAAATCCGTTCCCGGATTGACATCCGCATCGAACAAAGAGAAACGCGCATACGTTGTACCAGCCGCGATTGTGACTGGCAGCAACTTCGCGTTTGGCGCCGTCAATGAACACACGCCATTGGTAGGATCATCAGAGATCGTATCGGCTTGAATATTCGCTGGAATCAAACCGCGGGCTGCGGCCGTGAACGAACCGCCATAGCCAAAAGTCACATTGTAAGAAATCGGCCCGCCTGTTCCAGACACGGAGGCGGGAGCTACTAAGGCCACTGGTCGAATGACGACAGGAATGCGCACAACATGCCCTTTATCGCCGGTCCAGGTGATGTAACCGCCAACGTAGGCATTGAAAGCTGCTCCGGAGTTGGTAAATGAAACATCGAGCTTCTTGGATGCGCCCGGATTGAGTGTAAATGACGCCGGAGTGGGCACGACCGTAATACCAGTCAAACCAGTATAGGAGAACACATATGTCTCCTTGGCCCCGACATTTGTAACTTTACGGCTGACTGTTTGAATCCCGGCTAGACCGCCGATAGCAATAGACGCGACGTTCAAATCGCTGGGATCCAAAGAATATCCCAGGCTGCTCAGCGCGCTGCAGGTCGCTGGTCCCACAGCGGTCGTAGTCCCGCATAGGAACGCCAGCCAATCGTTCCAGCCGGCGTTATAGACCAGTCCGGGATCGGCCGCGCTGTTTGGTTTAACGTGCCCCGCGCCCTGGCTGAAAATCACCAGCGGATCGGTATTGGTCCCGTCCAATACGTCGTACGCTGAGGTCATCAGGGCCGACTTGATCATCATTGGCGTCCAGTCGGGATGCAATTGCTTCAGAAGGGCAGCCAGACCCGCTACATGCGGTGCGGACATGGACGTTCCGCTGTAGAGATTGTAATCAAGACCGCCATTGCCGGGAGGAGCAACCGCCGCCAGAATATCTTGTCCGGGAGCGATCACATCAGGTTTAAGCAGATCTCCATTGCCGGCCAGAAGCGGGCCGCGCGACGAAAATGATGCTGTGTAAGGAGCTGGAGCTGAATAGCTAAAGACAGCGGCGTTAATTGTCGCTGTCGCACCAGCCGTCGCGGCATATGTTTTGACAGCGGTTCTGTCGGTGTCTTGAAGATGAACCGTCGGAACAGAGTGAAAATCAGCATTTAGGCTGTTCGGAGAAGTATTCACAAGAATCATGCCAATCCCACCCGCTTCCATAACAGCAAGGCTCTTGTTTACGCGGGCCGTTGTACCTCGATCGCAAACAACGATCTTACCTGCCACTTTGGCGGGATCAAGGACAACCGTACCGTCCGCGGAGCCATAGCATAACCTGAGCTGAGTAGCATTGGCTCCGAGGCAAGCCAGCAGCCGTTGAGTCAATCAGAGGTGCTGGGCCAGCTTTAATAGCAACGGAAGCCCCATGGTAGGTCGTGCCATTGCCCAGAGTAACTGAGCCTTGAATTTCTCGGTTATGTGTCCCGGCTGCGACGGTTGTATGCCACGGGCCTGGATGAGCGACGGTTGCTTCGTCCGGGCCATTGTTGCCGGCCGAAGTAGCCACGAAAATACCGGCGCCAGCAGCATAAAGAAAAGCAATTTCTGCTGGATCCGCGAAATTGGTCTGTGTACCGCTGATTGAATAGTTGATTACATCGACTCCATCAGAAACAGCCTGATCAATCGCCGCCACCAGATCAGAATTGTATCCGCTTGCTGTAACTGCATCCTGCGTTGACCAGAGCGCTTTATACATTGCAATGCGCGCATGGGGAGCCATGCCACTTATTGTGCCGAACGCGGCAGCCGGACCTAATATTGGCGTACCGTGATCTCCGCCAGCAGTGGAAGACGTATGTGTGCCGTGGCCGTTATAGTCGCGGGGTGAATTGAATTCCCAAGGCCGTAATGCGTTAATGCCTTCATTCCCACCCCAAGACTCATTAAAATATTGCGCGCCGATCAGCTTCTGGTTGCACATCGAGGCGTTGAATTCTTCGCCGGGAACGCACTTGCCATGCCAGCCGGGGATCTGCTGATAATCCAGCTTGCCATCCTTGGTTGCGTTACCATTTAAACCAGTTCTGTCATCATAGCTAAAACTCTCCGGCCAGATGCCGGAATCGACAAGACCGATGATTATGCCTTCGCCGGCTTTTCCGGTGCCCCCCAGCTGATCCCAGAGCCCGCCCGGTGCATCTAGGCCAAGAAAGGTGGGCGTTGACGACGTATCCATTTGCTGGAGTCTCGTCTTTGCTCACCGAAAGAACCCCGGATACTTGCTTGATCGCCTCAGCTTGAAACGGACTCAGCTTTGCGGCAAAGCCGTTGAAGCTATAGCGATAATCGTACAATTTGCGTGCGCCACCCACGGCAGACAAAGCCTTGATTGTGGCGATTGTCCAAATAGCCCACATACCGGACCACATCCGGGCTAAGTGGATCGATTTTCTGTCCTTTTGCAGGACTGGTAGCCGGGTACCCTTTGATGCCTCCTTCATATGCAACTACAGGCGCCTCAGCCATTCGAACGATGTAGACGTCGGACGAAATTTCGGCCTTTGCCGGATTACGCACATCCCCGCTCTGCGAAAATACAGGCAGCGCCAGGATCAGAACCGACAAAACCGCAAACAAAGACAGCATTTTCTTTGTTTTCATAGAACCTTCCTTGATCTATGGTTTGAATTTTGCGAGCTTGCACAAGCACCAGATGATTTACAGATTTATTCCTTGTCTCTTAAAACTTGATGCGCATACAAATATACTTATAAAAAACTCAAGCAATTAAAGATCCATAAAACACGCGACTGTAATTCGTTCATCTCCAAGGACATCCCATTGCAGCCCCATAAGACACCGGAAGAGTTGTAAGAAGTTTTTACAATTTATCAAAGCTGTTTGCTTTCACAATGCCATTAAATTACTGCATTAAATGGCTATCCTGTCATTCTTGAACAGGTGTAAGGCCTTACGACAGTACTCGGGCAGGACCGGGAGAATGCTTCCTTTTAAATTGCCTCTTTGTGACTCTCATCAAATTTTCCCAGGCACTCCTTGCGGCAGCCATGCGCCGGGGTTCTCCAACAAGCCGTGCGCGCCACAAAAGATTGTGGGGCGTAATGGTCGGCGCGACAAACTCTACGACTTCGGTTTCGTATCCTGCGGCTTCGAGGCGCCAGGTCCGCTCCGCATCTATCACGGACTGGATGAACCGGCGGCGGATGGGGGCGTGGCGGGGGATGCCCAAGGCATCTGCATGAGCGCGCGCCTGCGACGACGCCGTAACAGCCTCACTCGTGCAGCAGGGGACAAGGAGCAGGGTGCGCGCCCTGCAGGCGATGGTCCGGTCAATGATCGCGTCGGCGGCGTCTCCGCACGCGTGCAGCGCCGTGATGATCGATGGCTGCGGCGGCCACGCCGCAGCCTCTTCCACTGAGGCTTCGCGGCATTCTACCGGAATGCGTGTGCCGAGGCGTTCTGCCGCGCGGCGGCTTGCCTCAACGCGCCGAGGATCGCGCTCGATTGTGAGGACGGAAGCCCGGCGGCCGGCGGTCTCGAGGATCAGCTTTGCTGCCAGCAGGCCGACATACGATTTTCCCGCGGCGGCATCCACCAGCAGGAGCTTCGATCGGCGCGAAAAGCGGGAGGCTGCCCGTTCCACCTCTTCCAGCATTGCCGCCACTTCGCTCGCCTTGCGCCGGTCTTCCTGGCGCAATCCGGCTCCTTCCGCCGCTATATAAAGCCGATCCAGCAAATCTTCCACGTCTGCCAGGTATTTTTGCATCGGGCTCATTATGCAGAAAGACTGTTCCGCATCATTGGAAATTCAGGCGGATATTTATTATTTCGGGCCGGTTTCCTACGCGCACCGGCGGCCCCCAGGTCCCAACGCCATTGGAGACATAAAAATGAGTGCCGGCAATTTTTTTATATCCCCACGCCAGCTCATAGATCCTCTCCACGATATAATTCAGCGGCCAAATCTGGCCATAGTGCGTATGCCCTGAAATTTGCAGGTCGACACTTTCAGTCACAGCTTCATTCAATCCGAAAGGTTGATGATCCATCAGGATTACCGGGTACTTTTTGTCGACCGCCGCCATCAGTTCCGGCAACGCCTTCCGCAGATGACCGTTAAAGCGGCCCACGGACCGGTCCTCCCTGCCCACCAGATAAAAAGAATCGGCAATTTTGACGCTTTGATCGCGCAGCATTACGATGTTGTGATCGGTCAGATAGGCGCACGCCTCTTTGACTCCTCCGATATATTCATGGTTTCCGGTGATGGCATAGATTCCAAGCGGCGCATGGATACTCTTGAGCGACTCGCCCAGATTCTGTTTTACGACTGAAGCCAGATCCTCGTCCACAATATCTCCCGGCAGCAAAACCAGGTCCGGATTCAGGCTGTTAATTGTATCCACAATCTGATCGAGGCGAGACCGGCCGACAATCGTGCCCAGGTGAATGTCCGAAGCCGCCACAATGTTCAAAGTTTTCATGGTCCCGGCCTGTTTGGCCACCGGGAGGTCGAGTTTGCGGACTCGCGGCATCACAGAATTGATATGTCCCGCCAGCAAAGTCAGACCGACGAGTCCCGCCACGCAGGCTGAAATAATGTATTTGGCCTGAGAATAATTTTGAGTAATTGCGGATGGGAAGAACGGCAGGAAATGGTTAATAAGACGCAGCACGTCAATGGAAACGACGGCGATCAGGAAATAGATCATCGCCGCAATCCAGAACGATCCCATCCAGATAAAAAGATGGGATAGGGCCGAGGGCAGATGATTTTCCGTCAGCCGGCCGAAGATAAAGGAAAGAGCAACGATCCAGAAGACAATGGCATACGCGTTCCGGAGGCTGGAGCCGGGCGGAATAGATTGCCAGCCCCGGATGAAAATGTAAAAACTGACGAGTCCTGTTATAAGGAAAAAAATCCCGAAAAAAATAATCACGGCCATAGTTCTCATGGCAGGAGTCTACCTTGGAATTTCTGCGCCCGTCACCGAAATTTTGCTCTATCTTCTTAAGCTATGAACGCATGCAGATTTGAATAAGGGGAAAATTATCAGCGACGTCGATCTCGGACGCATCCCGCACCTCCGCATCAACCACAATGGCTATGTAAGATTGAAAGACAGGAAAGTGCTGGCTATAGTATCTAGTCGGCAATGTCTTACTACCAGACTGCCGACTAGCGACTACCGACTGACACAAATCTTGCCGAAATGCTTTCTGCTTTCCATAAGCCGGAAGGCCTCGGGCACTTCGTCGAATCCGAAAGTCCGGTGGATGACGGGACGCAGACCGTGCAGGACGATTGCGGCATTCATGGCGGCAAACATTTCCCGCGAGCCGACGAAGATTCCCTGTACGCGGATACCGTTCATCAGGACGGGCACAATATTGGCTTCACCTCCCTGCGCCAGGACGCCGATCAGACTCAATTGGCCTCCGCGTCTCAAAGCGGCGATGGATTGGTTGAATGTGCCGACGCCTCCCAATTCCACCACTAGGTCTGCGCCGCGTCCTCCCGTTAACTGTCGGACACTTTTGCCCCAATCGGGTGTCTGTTTGTAGTTGATGGTATAGCCGGCACCCAACTGCTGGGCTTGCGCCAGTTTCTCGTCGCTGCTCGATGTGATAATGACCTGAGCTCCATGCAGCAGAGCGAACTGAAGAGCGAAAATGGAGACTCCACCGGTCCCCAGAGTAAGGACGATGTCCCCCGCTTTGATCTTTCCTTCGACAACGAGGGCATTCCAGGCAGTCAACGCCGCACACGGAAGCGTTGCCGCTTCCGCATAGGTCAGGTGTTCCGGGATGGGGATGACACCATCTTCGTGAACCACGACGTATTCGGCCAGAACGCCGTCCCGTCCGGCGCCAAGCGCCGTCCTGGCTGACTCATCGGTCGCCGCCCCGGACACCCATCGCTCGAAAAATGTATTGGCAACCCGGTCGCCAGGTTTGATGCTTTTCACGGCGGGACCGGTTGCGACAATTTCCCCGGCTCCATCCGACAACGGCACTTGCGGTAGCTTCATCCTCGGATTGTAGCGCCCGGTCACTGTCATCAAGTCCCGGTAGTTCAGGGACCATGCATGCATTCGAACCAGGACTTGGTTTGCTCCCGGTTCAGGTTCCGGACGATCCGCTACGGACAAACCCTCCCAGCCAAATTTTTGAATTTCGTATACTTTCACCTGATTCATCTCCTCCCGCGGCATTTTCGTTGCCCGATGCTATCATATAATTTCGGTGACAGTCACCATAACCTCGAAATTACCGCAGGGTGGAATTTCGAGGTTATGGTGACTGTCACCGAAATTCCATCAGGCGGAAATTTCGAGGTTATGGTGACTGTCACCGAAATTAAGGCCTTGAACCAAGGCGGCGAATGACTTATAAAAATCATTCCAATGAATTAAGTCTAAAGCCATTACGCGACGGCTTACAATAAAAGAGAGGAAAGCAATCATGGCGCTCATCGATTTTGGAGGCATCAAAGAAGAAGTTGTAACACGGAAAGAATTCCCCATGGCAAGAGCGCGCAAGGTGCTCAAGGGCGAGACGATCGCGGTGATCGGCTACGGCGTTCAGGGACCTGCGCAGGCCCTGAACATGAAGGAAAACGGATTCAAAGTAATCATTGGCCAATCCAAAAAGTACATGAAAGATTGGAACCGGGCCAAGAAAGATGGCTGGGTGCCCGGCAAAGATCTGTTCGAAATTGAAGAAGCCTGCGAACGGGGAACGATCATCGAGATGCTCGTGTCCGATGCCGCGCAGCGGGCCATCTGGCCAACCGTTAAGGAACGGTTGAAACCAGGCAAGGCAGTGTACTTTTCGCATGGATTCTCGATTGTCTATAAAGACCAGACAAAAGTCATTCCGCCCGAAGGATGTCGACGTGATCATGGTGGCGCCTAAAGGCTCAGGCACTTCGTTGCGCCGCAACTTCCTTTCGGGAGCAGGCATCAACTCGAGCTTTGCGGTGGAACAGGACGCCACGGGCCGCGCCCGCGAGCGGTGTCTGGCACTCGGCATCGCCGTCGGTTCCGGATACCTTTTCCCTACCACCTTCAGGAATGAAGTCTACAGCGATTTGACCGGCGAGCGAGGCGTGCTCATGGGCGCTATCGCAGGTGTCATGGAAGCACAGTATGAAGTTCTTCGGAGACACGGCCACAGCCCGAGCGAGGCTTTCAATGAAACGGTCGAAGAGTTCACCGAAAGCCTGATCCGCCTGGTCGGCGAAAACGGCATGGACTGGATGTATGCCAACTGTTCCGCTACGGCGCAGCGCGGCGCACTCGACTGGAAATCGAAGTTCCGGAAGGCCGTGAAACCTGTGTTCGACGAGCTTTACGAGAGAGTCGCTTCGGGCGCAGAGACGAAGCGCGTCCTGCAATCGTGCGGCAAGCCGGACTACCAGGAGCAACTCACCAAGGAGTTGAACGTCATAGCGAATTCGGAAATGTGGCGCGCGGGGAAAGCCACTCGCTCATTGCGTCCGAAAGAGCCGGCGAAGAAGGACCATTCAACTGCCAAGGGAACATTCGGCAGAGCCTCCAATTGACGATTGACGACTGAAGATTGGCGATTAAGAATATGTTTAATATTCGTGTGTCCAATTGGTAATTTCAAAGGATGGTTGGATTGGAAGAACTCAAGGCAAGCAGCGCTTCCACGGTCCTCCTGGTGAACAGAGACGGCATGGGAGACGCGGAGGAAGCGCTGAGCCACAAGCTTTTGCGCGTGTACCTGACAATGCTCCAGGAAAACGGACTTTACCCCGGAGCGATATGTTTCTATGCCGGAGGGGTCAAGATGGTCGTGGAAGGCTCTCCGGTTCTCGATTTGTTGCAGGCGCTCGAGGCAAAAGGCGTGCGGCTCATCCTCTGCAGCACCTGTCTCCAGTACTTTGGGCTGACCGAAAAGGTTGCCGTGGGAATTGTCGGCGGCATGAGCGACATTCTGCTGGCGCAATGGATGGCGAGCAAAGTCATAACGCTATAGCCGATTCGAAATTGTCGATTCGAGATTAGTTTCGAATCTCGAATCTCGAATCATTAATGGGGCTTTTCTGATGTCCGGGCAAGAATTATTTCAGACGCCTTGGAATTTTCTCGGCCTGCCGCAGGACGTTTCCGATCCGGCGCGGGCTCGAGGGTGGCTTCTGCCCATTCCCTATGAGTCCACAACCTCGTATGGCGCAGGGACGCGGGACGGGCCAGCGGCAATACTGACTGCTTCGCGCCAGGTCGAGCTTTACGATCGCGAGTTCGGCAATGAACCTGCCATGGAGTACGGAATCCACACAACTCTTCCGCTAAACCTGGTGCACCGCTCGCCTGAGGCCATGATTCAATCGGTGGAAGAAGCCGTCGCGGAAGTGCTATCCGGCAAGCAGCGGCCTGAAGTCCTGGGCGTGCTGGGCGGCGAGCATTCCATTTCGGCCGGCGTTGTGCGAGGGCTGGCGCGCGTTCAGAATCCGGATTCGCTCGTCGTTGTGCACGTGGACGCGCATGCGGACCTGAGAGAGGAATATGAAGGGTCCCCGTTCAGCCACGCGTGCGCGGCAAGAGGATCCTGGAAGTCTGCCCGATATTTCAGATCGGCATCCGGAATTTTTCGAGCGCAGAGGCTGCATTTATGAGCCGCAGCCGTAAAGTCAAAACGATTTTTTCGGAAGAGGCGGGCGATCCCAGGGGCGGATTCTTGAAAGATCTGGCTCAGTTTGTGAAGAAAAAACAGGTGTTTCTAACCGTCGATCTTGACGGCCTCGATCCATCGATTATGCCGGCGGTGGGAACGCCGGAACCTGGGGGTATTTCCTGGGAACGGATGCTCGAGATCGCCCGAACTGTCATTGCGCACGCAGCGCGCGTACCCGTTTTTGACGTGGTGGAATTGGCGCCGATCCCGGGCTTGCGAGCCCCGGATTTCCTGGCGGCCAAGCTTGTTTACAAGCTTTTCTCTTACACGCTGCTCAGGAAACGGAAAGACAAAGAAATAAAAGGAGAAGCAGGCATGGGTACTATCAAACTGCCCAAGAGGTTTATCAGCAAATATCCGCACAAGTTTTCCAAAGGGAAACAGCAGTTTCTCTGCGGGAAGCGCATTCTTCCGAAACCGATCACAGGCAAGGAATCTGTGTCGGACCTCATAGACAACACGTTCCTGGCATACAACGCCGGCCGGTTGCAGGAAGCGTGCGGGCTGTTCACGAAAAAAATGCTGCAGCCGAACGTCACGATCGGCATGAGCCTGGCGGGAGCGATGACGCCGGCGGGGATTGGATCATCGGCCATCATTCCTCTCATCAATGCCGGCTTTGTGGACTGGATCGTATCGACGGGCGCCAATCTCTATCACGACATGCACCATGCGATGAATATGCCGCTCTTTCGCGGTTCGCCCTTCTCTCCAGATCCGGAACTCCGAAGACTGGGCGTCGTGCGGATTTACGACATCCTGCTCGATTACAACGACGTTCTGATGGCTACGGATCATGTGCTGCGGCAAATTCTCATGCAGCCTGAGTTCCAGCATGAGATGGGCACAACCGAGCTGCATTATCTGCTGGGGAAATATTGTGCGGAATTTGAAGGACAAACGGGACGAAAAGACAGCTCCGTTCTCGCCGCCGCGTATCGCGCCGGCGTACCGTGCTTCTGCCCTTCGCCCGGCGATTCCACTATCGGCATGAACATTGCGGGGTTGGAACTGCGCAACAGCGCTCTGCGCATAAATTCATCGCGCGATGTGAACGAATCTACGGGGATCGTCCTGGCCGCGAAACGCGCAGGATTAAAGACCGGCACGCTGCTTATCGGCGGCGGGTCGCCCAAAAACTTCACGCTCCAGACCGAGCCACAGATTCAGGAAGTACTGCGCGTCAAGGAAGAGGGGCACGATTACTTCATTCAGTTCACGGATGCCCGGCCTGATACGGGAGGGCTTTCCGGAGCCACGCCGCACGAAGCCGTGACATGGGGCAAAGTCGATCCGCTGCAGCTTCCCGACGCAGTGGTCTGCTACGTGGATTCCACGGTCGCATTCCCATTGCTGGCGCACTATGCCCTGGCGAAGTGCAAGCCGCGAAAGCTCAAGCGCCTCTACGACAAGCTTCCGGAAATCATGGAGTTGGTCAAGAAAGAATACTGGAAACATAACAAACAACTGTAACAAATTACGAATTACGAGTGACGAATACGAATTTGCTGCATGACAATATTCCATTCGTCATTCGTAATTCGTCATTCGTCATTATGATTAAGACTAGCCTCTTGAAAGAGCTCGCGCAAAAGCATGGGACGCCGCTATTCGTCGTGGACCACGACGCCGTGCGCAGCAACTATGCCGCATTCAAGCGCTATCTGCCGCGCGTTCAGGCCTACTATGCGGTAAAGGCCAATTCGGATCGCGCAATCATTAAGACGCTCTATGACGAAGGCGCCAGCTTCGACGTCGCGTCCATCGCCGAGTTCAATCTGGTTTATGATAATATCCGGAGCTTGCCGGCCAACGCGCGCCAGAATTTCATCTGGGACAAGGTTGTCTATTCCAATCCGATCAAAGACCGGCGCACGTTGGAAGAACTGGATCAGTACAAGCCGCTGGTGGCGTTCGACAATGCCGAAGAAATAAACAAAATTCGAAAACACGCGCCGCACGCCGGCCTGATTCTGCGCATCCGGGTCCCTAACACGGGATCGATGGTGGAACTATCCAGCAAGTTTGGCGCAGCACCGGGTGAAGCCGTAGATCTAATCGCCGCGGCCTCGGATGCGGGATTGACAGTGGAAGGCATGGGGTTCCATGTCGGGAGCCAGTGCACCAATTTCGAAAATTATGTGCAGGCGCTCTCAATTTCGGCCTCGATTATGGAGGAAGCGGAATCGCGCGGATTTTCCCTCAAGCTGCTCGATATCGGCGGCGGATTCCCCGCGCGCTACGACCGCCACGTAAGGCCTTTCCGGGAACTGGCGCGAATCCTCAGCGCGGAGCTGAATCGCCTGTTTCCAAAAAGCCTGGAGATTCTGGCGGAGCCGGGCAGATTCATGGTGGGCACGGCAGCGACACTGGTCGCGGAAGTCATCGGCAAGTCGGAACGAGACGGAAAGCGCTGCTACTACATAAACGACGGCATCTACCACACTTTTTCGGGCATCCTGTTCGACCATTGCCAATATCATCTGAAGGCATTTAAAAAGGGCCCCAAGCGCATCTCCGCCGTGTTCGGACCTACCTGTGATGCGCTGGATACAATATCCCAGGCAGAGGAACTTCCAGAACTCAGGCTGGGAGACCTTGTCTACAGCGAGAACATCGGCGCATACAGCCATGCGTCCTCGACATACTTCAACGGATTCCCCCCAGCCAAGGTCATCCATACAAACAGGTGAAATAATTTAGGATTGACGCCTCAATTCCGCCTGATGGTATTTCGGTGCCAGTCACCATAACCTCGAAATTGCCGCAGAATGGAACTTGACCAGATTCCCAAATCGATGTTTTGCTATCTAATTTAAATTGTGTAGGTTGAGGGCATGGGCCTCATAGTGGATGGGCGGAGCTCTGGCTCCTTCCCGATTCGCAATGGATAGCGCAGCGCGGCCGCGGCTCTCAATTCCAATATGCACCGGCGCAACGAAATCCAGATTCTCACATCACTCCAAACCCTATAAGACATTGGAAAATTCACGTAGCAGACGCATTGCCAGTTGGTTGATCTAGAAATGATTCCACGCTATACATAATTTCGAGGTTATGGTGACTGTCACCGAAATTCCACATGATGGAACTGGCGCGGGGGACGTTTGCGGGATATGCCGGTTATGGGGAAGCTGATCAGCGCTTGGAGGAGATTTCCTGGCTCCTGGATTCAAAATCCAAGACATTGAGCTTATCGGTTTTCATCTCAATCCGGCCGTTAAACTCTCCGCCTTCAATAACAACTAACTTATTCGTATAAATATCGCCTTTAACTTTACCCTTCGATCCAATCTCAACAAGGTCGCTGGCTCTCAGGCTTCCTTCCACTCGTCCCCCCACGATGATTTTCCTGGCAACAACGTCTCCATTCATAACAGCAGTTGCGCTCAAAATCACCTCGTCCGCCTGTATTTTCCCGCAGGCATTGCCGTCCAAACGCAGAATTCCGGTAACCGTCAAATCTCCCTGCAGTTCAGACTGGGTTCCCAGGAAGGATTTCAGTTTTTCCATGTCCTTGCCAAACATCATGATCTCCCGGGGAGATATTTCTGGGCATCCGCCGTCTTTCCATCCTTCCAGACCTCATAGTGGACATGAGGGCCCGTGGACTTTCCCGTGGAACCCACGTAACCGATGATGTCGCCTCTTTTTACTCTATTGCCGACCTTGACCGTATTGGCGCTGTTATGGGCGTATACCGTGGAGAAACCGCACCCATGCTCCAGAATAACCACATTTCCGCTGTTCCCGGTCCATCCCGAGTGGCTCACCACTCCGTCTGCTGTGGCCCGGACCGGAGATCTCGCATCGCATGAAATATCCACGCCGGTATGAAGGACCATCGCGCCACTGAATGGATCTACCCTTTTCCCATAATTGGATGTGATCTCGCCTGAAGCCGGATATCCCTTGGGCGTTGCGCCATAAATATCCTTTTGAGCTTTAAGGTAGTCTTTGATTTCATCCACCGTCTGGATCGTCTTCCGCAATTCCTGAACGAGATCGGGGATCTCAAGGGACCCAACGGATGCAGTTTCCACTTTTTCCAGAACTTCTTCCTTGGACCCCAGAGAAAAAAGCCGGCGGAATTTGTACTCCGCCGATTTCAGTGCACTTACTGTCGAATCCCACTGATAAAACTGACTCGCATAAAACTTCAGCTTTTCGTCCATCGCGCTGTGCTGGGCCTTATATTCGAGGCCATTAATAGCAAGGCCGAGAACATATCCCCCGCCAATCGTGGCCAGCAGGATTGTGACCAGCAAGCCAACCATGGGAACCTTCAGGTTGAGGGCCGACAAGCCGTCGTGCGGTATCACCATGATTGTTACAGAAGTGAGTGCCTTTTTGAGCAGAATGCGCATTTTTTTCATCGTAGCCCCTCAGCGATCCGCATCCTCTAAACTTGGAGGCGAATCCGGCCTGCCCTCGGTTTTCAGCATGAATATGCAAAGCGATTTGGCCAGTCTACCCATCCAGCGAATTTAGTGCCAGCAAAAAATTAATTAAATGTTCCTGTTTGAATGGGATAGGTCAGCCTTGCTTTTGCTCGAATTCTTTCATGAATGAAGTAAGGGCATCGACCGATTCCATGGGAACGGCGTTGTAGATGCTCGCACGAATGCCGCCCACGGATCGGTGTCCCTTCAAGCCGACAAAACCTGCTTTTTTGGCCTGCGAAAGAAACTGCTCCTCCAGGGTTTCACTCTGAAGCCGCCAGACAACGTTCATGATGGATCGGCTTTCTTTTTCCACCGGGGAATGCCAGAAATCGCTGGAATCGATGATTTCATAAAGCTTGCCGGCTTTTTGCTCGTTTATCTTCTGTATAGACTGCACACCGCCCTGGGATTCCACCCATTCGCAGGTCAGTTTGATCATGTAAATGCCCCAGGTATTCGGCGTATTGTACATGCTGCCTTCGGCTATATGCGTGGAGTAGCGCAGAAAGATAGGCACCGTATCCGGCGTCCGCTCAACCAGATCCTTCCTGATAATGACGATCGCAAGGCCCGACGGCCCCAGGTTCTTTTGTGCGCCCGCATAGATAAGTGCGAACTTGTTCACGTCCACTGGCCGCGACAGTATCTCGCTGGACATATCCGCAACGATCGGTGCGCTCGTTTCCGGAAATTGTGCCCAGCGAATCCCGCCGATAGTTTCATTTGTGCAAATGTGGAGATACTCGGCATCGGGCAGAAGCTTCAATTCGTTCGCTTTAGGAGTGCGCACATAGTTTTCCGCCTTTCCGCTCCAGGCAGTATTTATGGCGCCAGTGATCTTTGCCTCCTTGATCGCCTTGGATGCCCAGCTCCCAGTATCCACATAGTCCGCGCTTTTCCCGGGACGCCGCAGGTTCATCGGCAGCATGGCGAATTGCAGGCTTGCTCCTCCCTGAAGAAAAAGAACCGCATACTCCTCCGAAACCCCCATCAGGCGCCGGATGCCCGCTTCGGCCGCATCGATAATGGCCTGGAATTCTTTCGATCTATGGGACATTTCCATAACGGACATGCCGGATCCGCCAAGGTCCAGCAACTCGGATTGCGCCCGCTCCAGAACAGACAGAGGCATTGCGGCAGGGCCTGCATTGAAATTACAAATTCGCGCCATATCATCGCTCCCGGTTTTGGAAATGGTTTCATCTAAACTCAGGCTGTTATAGTATCTGTTCAGTGGATCTCTATTCAAGAGTTCCCGTCTCCGCATTCCCCGTTTGCAAGTGAAACGGGCACTGAATTCCGACGTAGGCTTAGACATGTATATTTGCATTTAAGGCACTCCCAAAACTGTGAACGGGAAGCCATGAACGTTGATCGGTGATCCCTGAATCTTTACGGAGGATTTCGTATGCAAGACCATCCCGACAAAAAAACTCCGGCCTCGCCTGAGGGCTTAAGCCGCAGGGGCTTTCTGAGTTCGGTCAGCGCTGGAGCCGTAGTGGCCGTTTCGCTTAAAAACGCACCCGAAGCGCCCGCCCAGGAAATTCATGCAGCCGGCAAGGCGGTAACCATCAACCTGCTCGTCAACGGTTCGATTAGAAAAGTCCTGGTTGAGCCCCGCTGGACACTTGTCTACGTTTTGCGCGAGGTCCTCGAACTTACCGGGACCAAAATCGGCTGCGAGCGCGGTGAATGCGGCGCATGCACGGTGCTGATCGACGGCAAGCCGCGCTATTCCTGTATGACGCTTGCGGTCGAGGCCGAGGGGCATGCGATCACCACGGTCGAAGGCCTGCTGGTCAACGACCAGCTGGGCCCGGTGCAGCAGGCATTTGCCGAGGAAGACGCCTTCCAGTGCGGCTTCTGCACTCCCGGCCAGATCATGGCCGTTGAAGGCTTGCTGCGCAGCAACCCGAATCCGACGCTGGACCAGATCCGGACCGGCGTCAGCGGAAATCTCTGTCGTTGCGGTTCCTATAAGAACATCTTCAATGCCGCCGCCAAAGCAGCAGAACTGCGCAAGCAGAAGGGAGGCGCGCTATGACTGAATTCTATGACAAACTGGAAGAATCATTCCGCAACAGCTTCGAGCCTCCGTCGCCGCCGGACGACAAGATGCAGCCCTGGACCGAGACGAAAATCGTCGGCAAGCCGCTCCCTCGGGTAGATGCCTTCGAGCGTGTTTCGGGCAAAGCAGAATTCACCTACGACGTTATCCTGCCCGACATGGTTTATGGCGCAATCCTCCGCTGCCCGCACGCACATGCCCTTGTGAAAAATGTCGATACCAGCGCAGCTGAAAAGATGCCCGGTGTGGTGGGAATCCTTACCGGCAAATCCCCCGAAACGGATATCCCCTGGTATGGCGGCGGCTACGGCGGCGGCCCCATGCAGAGCAAGCTATTTGACCCTCACTGCAGGTACCAGGGCGAGGAAGTCGCCGCTGTCGCCGCACAGACTCCATACCAGGCTTACGATGCGCTGAAGGCCATCAAAGTCGAGTATGAAGTCCTTCCTTTCGTGGTTGACCAGGATGAAGCCGCCAAACCCGACGCCCCCAAGCTATTTGAAGCCGGCAATTCTACCGGGAAACCGATGCCGAGCCAGAGAGGGAGCGTGGAGAAGGGATTCGCCGAGGCGGACGTTGTGCTGGAAGAAACCTTCACCACCAGCGTTCAGCTGCATGCCGCCCTGGAAGCGCACGGCTCCGTCGTAAAATGGGATGGCGACAAAATCACCATCTGGGATTCCACCCAGGGAGTCTACGACGCCAGCATGCTCTCTTTTGCGCGCACCATGAAAATGCCGTACAACAAAGTCCGAGTGATCTGCCGTTACGTGGGAGGCGCATTCGGGGCCAAATTGGAGCTCGGCAAATACACCGTTATGGCAGCGCTGCTGGCCCGCAAATCCGGCCGCCCCGTTAAACTGATGCTGCCGAGAGAAGATACGATGCTGGCAGTCGGCAACCGCCCCAACGCCCGCATGACCGTCAAGGCAGGAGTGAAAAAGGACGGCACTCTGACGGCCCTGCAGCTTACGAATGTCTATTCGCCGGGCGCCTATTCGGGGGCAGCCTCCGTAGGATTCCTGTTCCAGGAGCTCTATAAATGCCCGAACGTCATGGTCACGGAAAGCGGCGTTTACACAAACGTCGGCCGCGCCCGAGCGTTCAGGGCTCCGGGATTCCCGACCGGCGCCTGGGCGCTCGAGCAGATGATGGATATGCTCGCTGAAAAGATCAACCTGGACCCGGTGGAGTTCCGTCTCAAGAATTTTACGGACGTCAGCCAGTCAAGAAAAATGCCCTACTCGAGCGCGGGCTTGAAAGACTGCCTGACCGAAGGCGCCAAGAAATTCGGCTGGAAGGAAGCCCGGGCCGCAAAGAAAGACACCGGCCACATCAAACGCGGCATAGGCATGGCAGCAGGCTTGTGGATGATGGGCTCCGGCGGACCGCCTTACACCGCCGAAGTCAGGATGTTTGCGGACGGAGGAGTGACGCTTAAGACCGGGGCAATGGACCTCGGCACGGGCACCAAGACCGTGGCCAGCATGGTTGCAGCTGAAGAACTCGGCGTGCCTCTCGAAAATATCCGCATTCTCAACGCCGATACGGCAATCACCCCGTATGCGTCGAGCAGCGGCGGCAGCATGACGCTGGCAAGCCTTGCTCCCGCAGTGCGCCGCGGCGCATGGATCGTTAAACGTCAAATCATGGACTGGGCAGCGGAAGCTCTCGGAGTCCCTGCGGATGATCTGGAAATCCGGAAAGATACCATCGTCAGCCGGAGCAATCCGGACAAGAAGAGGACGCTTGAACAGTTGTTCCGCGCCAAAGGCGTCATGGACGTAATTGCGATCGGCAACAGAGAACCCAATCCCGCCAACAAAGTCGTGATGCCCTTCAGCGCACAATTCGCCGAGGTCGAAGTCAACACAAAGACCGGCGCGGTCAAAGTCTTGCGGCTGGTGGGCGCCGACGACAGCGGACGCGTAGTCAATCTCAAGACTTACGAAAACCTGGCCTATGGCGGCATGATCCAATGCCTGGGATATGGCCTTACTGGAGAAGAGGGTCATGGACCGGAAGACGGGTACAATGTGCAACGCCAATCTGCACGATTACAAGGTCCCCGGCGCCCTGGATGTCCCGGTGGATCACGATGTCGTCCCCATAGATCTCAAGGACAACGAATGCAACAACGTCGGCTGCAAGGGATTGGGCGAACCCTGCCATGTACCCACGGCTGCAGCCATAGCCAACGCCATCTACAACGCCATCGGCGTCCGGCCCGCCAATAGCCCGATGGACAACAGGACAATCCTTGAACTGCTCAGCAAAAAGAAAAGGGGATGAGCCATGATGAATAATTTCGCATATGTAAAAGCCGGCTCGCTCGCCGAAGCGATCAAAGCGCTGAGTACAAAAGGCGCCTGGCTGCACGCGGGCGGCACCGATCTCCTGGGATGCGCACGCAATGAAATTCTTCCGGTCGAGAAGGTTGTCAGCATCACCAGCCTCAAGCAATTGAAAGGCATAGCCGCTCAACCGGATGGCAGCGTAAAAATCGGCGCGCTCACCTCGCCGGCGGAAATCGCCGCGAGCGCAGCCGTCGCGGCAAAATATGCCGCACTGGCACAAGCCGCGGCCGCCGTGGGCACGCCTCAAATCCGGGAACAGGGCACCATCGGAGGAAACCTCTGCCAGCGCCCGCGCTGCTGGTATTTCCGGAGCAGCGACATACAATGCCTCAAAAAAGGCGGCACCGCTGTGTTACGCAGTGACCGGAGAAAACCAGTACCACGCGATATTCGGAGGAGGCCCCTGCTTCTTCGTGCACCCGTCGGATATTGCGGTAGCGCTGGCTGCACTGCAGGCCCAGATCTCAATTGCCGGGCCGGCCGGAAACAAAGCTGTAAAGATTGAACAACTTCTTTGTCAGCCCGAAAAAAACTGTCGGCAAGGAGAACATGCTTTTGCCGGGCGAGATCGTAACGGATATCAAGATTCCGCCTGTGAGCGGGACGACAAAAAGCTCATTCCGAAAAATCGCGGCGCGCGGATCCTGGGATTTTGCCCTGGTCAGTGTCGCGGTTGCGCTCGAGATTGAAAGCGACGGCGTTCGCTCGGCGCGGATTGCGCTCGGCGGAGTTGGGCCCTATCCCTGGAGGTAGAGGCTGCCGAGAAACTGGTCGTGGGCAAGAAACTCGAGCAGGGCATGTGGCCGCCGCCGCAGCGGAAGCGGCCGTCTCCGGCGCCATGCCTCTAAGGGATAACGCCTATAAATTGGACATGGTCAGAGGCGCCGTCGAAGAATCGCTCATGGCCTTTATCTGACAGCACCGAAGAACATATTTCTCTTGTCGCTTCAAGGCGGGGTCTCAGGCTGAAACGGGCCGGCCGCCCACTTGAAGAAGAACCTGAGCCGCCAGTCGATAATCCGCACCCTTCTCCATTCTTGCTTTTTGCCACGGCCCCAAAATAGTGTAGAATATCCGGTTATCTGATGGGAGGAAGGCGGCATTCATTCGATGGTGTGCGCCTTTCTCGGCATCCCTCAATCTTTATACGCTCTACGTGCAAATAGGCAGTCCTTGCTGCAATTGGATGCATGCGGGAGAGGATATATGGCAATACTAACTGAACGTGTGGAATGCAAGGAATTGCTGGACAAACTGATGCCGGTCGAAGAGGCCGTCAAATTCGTGTCGGACCACAGCAAAATAGCCATCAGCGGTTTTACGAAGTCGGGCGAACCGAAGGTTTTTATCCCGGCGCTTGCGCGCTATCTCCAGCAATATGCCCCCGAAACGAAAATTGGTCTTTTCAGCGGCGCATCTCTCTCGGAAGACGTGGA
Source organism: uncultured Acidobacteriota bacterium (assembly GCA_963761825.1). Lineage (GTDB taxonomy): Bacteria > Acidobacteriota > UBA6911 > UBA6911 > UBA6911 > UBA6911. Next base: position 70,807 of record CAVXIH010000013.1, on the reverse strand, counting down.
AAATCCTATCGCTTCTTTCGTCGGGAAACGCGGCCCCTACATGTCCGCCAGCGCATCGCGCAAACTGATCAATGCCGGAGAAATGGATTTCGCCGATATTCATCTCTCCACGTTTGCGCGCAATTTCATCTACGGTTTCTATGGGGACATCGATCTTGCGGTCGTGGAAGTTTCGCGGATTCGCCCGGACGGAAGCGTCATCCTGTCATCTTCTGTGGGAGTTTCGGCGGAAGCACTCGCGAAAGCCAACAAAATAATCCTGGAAGTGAACACGGCGATTCCGGACTATACGGGATTTCACGACATCGCGATTCCAACAGTTCACCCGCGGGTGAACTGGCCGATTCCCATCATCAACGTTGCGGACCGCGTGGGCAGCCCGTATGTCGAAATCGACACGCGCAAAGTCGTGGCCATCGTCGAATCGAATAAGCAGGATTACCCGGTCAGCTTCAAGCCGACATCGGAAACGGATCGCAGGATTGCGGAAAACGTCATCGATTTCCTCATGTACTGCCACAAGACGTTTAATTGGGGAAAACGCCTGCCGCCCATTCAGTCGGGCGTCGGGAACGTAGCCAATGCCATCGTCGGCGAACTCTACCGGTCCCCTTTCCAGAAAATCAGATTCTGGACCGAGGTATTCCAGGACGGCATGATGCGCTACGTGGAAGACGACGACAAATTCGAAAGCGCATCGGCGACGGCGCTATCCTTTTCGGAAGCCGGCCGAAACGAATTCATGCGCCTTTTCAAACGATGCCGCGAAAAAGTTGTTCTCCGGCCGATGTGGCTTTCCAACAATGCCGAGATGATCACCCGGCTGTTTGTCATCGCCATGAACACCCCGATAGAGGTCGACATTTACGGGCACGTCAATTCGACGCACGTCGACGGATCCAGAGTGGTCAACGGCTTGGGGGGCAGCGGCGACTTTTTCCGCCACGCGTATCTGAGCATCGTGCATACGCCTTCAGTCCGCCGCCTCTCGAATGGCCGGATCGTCAGTTGCGTCATGCCGTATGTCCGTCACATCGATCATACCGAACACGACATCAATTGCGTTGTCACAGAACACGGATTCGCCTTGAACACGGAGATCCGGTCCGCGCGGCGCCGCGCGGAGGACATTATCGCCAACTGCGCGCATCCGCACTTCCGGCCGGTGCTCCGCGACTACTTGCGGCTGGCAGGTGGCGGAGACGAACCCCGTCCAACAAGCATCAATTTGCTGAATAGCTGGTGGAAAGATTATGAAGCCGCCTGTGAGGCCTTTCCCAACAGTTCCGCACCCGCAACCACCCAGCCTGTCTCCCGCGAATTGCACGATTGGGAGTCGGAGACTTTACAGTATTGGTGGTAGGAAATAGGTAAATAGCAGCAGACGCTCAGCTGTTTGTGGTCGGCAGTCGACAGTCGTTAGTCGGCAGTAGGAAGGGAAATGGGGTAGCGTCCCCTATTTTCAGTGCTGGGATAAAAAGCCCTCAATATCGGAAATAAATTCCAAGGTATTACTCTCTATTTGTTTTGTTAAAGCACCTAAATCATTAAAATCCGGGTTGTCAGCCACCCTATACTCCAGAATGGAATCAACACCTTTCGTGGTCGGAACAATCGGATATTTGCTCCATCCGCTTTCTTTGAATAATTTCCAGTATTTCGCTTGAACCTGTTTGTTATTTCCTGCCAGCCAGACCTCAAACCGAAATGATTCATGAAGGAAAACGATCGCAATTTTCAGACGCCGCTGCTTCAGTGTTTTTGGAATGACGGCAAAATATGTCATATCCATATATCCATAATAAATGCCGCCTGAAACAGAATAATCAGGATATTGGGAATCAAAATACGTTCTCAAACCCATGATGTATTCCATCAATCCCCTGTAAGCTTTTTGAATCGCTCCCTTCTCCAGTTGCTTTCGATATTCATTCGTGTATTCATGCAACGATCCCATTTTTGACTGCTCCCCGAAGAGTACCTGGTTATACTGTCCCTCCGGATACGATCCTCTCCCTCTATCCTGTTCTTTGAGGGGGGACAGTATAACCAGGTACGGAGATGCCCACCCTATTTCTTCATTAAAAACTGGTCGATCGAACGGGCGGCGGTGCGGCCTTCGGCGATTGCCCAAACCACGAGGGATTGGCCGCGGCTCATATCCCCGGCCGCAAACACGCCGGGAGCCGAAGTCATATAATTTTCTTTGACTGCAATATTGCCGCGCGCGTTCAGCTCAACTCCCAACTGTTCCAGCATCGTTCCGGGAGCGGGACCGGTAAATCCCAGGGCCAGCAAAACCAGATCCACTTCCAGCGTGAATTCGGAATCCGGAACCGGCTCGAATTCCGGCGGAGGACCCACGCGCACAGCGTGCAACTGCGTCACGCAGCCCTGCTCATTGCCGGTGAAGCCCACCGTGGAGGCGCTCCACTCGCGCCGGCCTCCTTCCTCATGCGAACTCTCCGTCCGCAGCATAAGCGGCCAAAGAGGCCAGGGCGTCTGGGGCGAACGCGTCTCCGGAGGAAGAGGCATGATTTCAAGCTGGTGCACCGCAAGAGCTCTCTGGCGATGCGAAGTGCCCAGACAATCCGCCCCGGTGTCCCCTCCGCCGAGAATCACCACCCGCTTGCCCGTCGCCAGAATCTCTTCCTTCGAATCGACGCGATCTCCGGCGCAGCGATGATTCTGCTGCGTCAGGAATTCCATGGCGAAGTGAATTCCCTTCAATTCCCTGCCCTGTACTTTCAGATCCCTGGGCTGTTCCGCCCCCCCGGCGAGCAGGATCGCATCGAATTTCCTGCGCATGTTTTGCGCCGGCAGATCGACACCGACGTGCACGCCGGTCTGGAATTCAATCCCTTCTTTCATCATCTGATCGAGCCTGTCGGTCCAGCAGCGCTTTGTCGAGCTTGAAATCAGGGATTCCGTAGCGAAGCAGGCCCCCGATCCGGTCGGCCTTTTCGAAAACCACTACCGTATGCCCGGCGCGGTTCAGCTGCTGCGCCGCCGCCAACCCCGAAGGACCCGAGCCGATGACGGCCACGCGCTTGCCCGTTCGGTATTCGGGCGGTTCCGGGCGGATCCACCCTTCATGGAAAGCGTGCTCGATGATGGCGCTTTCGATCTGCTTGATTGTAACCGGCGGATCCGTGATCCCGAGCACGCAGGCAGCCTCGCACGGCGCGGGGCACAGCAATCCGGTAAACTCGGGAAAATTGTTTGTGGCATGCAGCGCGCGGATCGCATCCTGCCAGCGGTTCCGGTAGACCAGGTCATTCCATTCCGGGATGACATTGTTCAGCGGACATCCCCAATGGCAGAAAGGAACGCCGCAATCCATGCAGCGCGCGCCCTGCATCCGCAGTTTATCTTCGGGAAAGGACTGATAAATTGGGAAGAAATCCTGGACGCGCTCCTCCACGGGCCTTCTTTCCGGCGTTTGCCGCTCATATTCCAGAAATCCTGTTGCCTTACCCATGGACAGCCTGCCTCTCTTTCTTGACCGCTTCGGCGTTTCCACGCAGGACCCGCTTGTATTCATGCGGAAACACTTTGGTGAACTTCGGCAGCAACGCGTCCCAGTTGTCCAGGATGTGCTGTGCCCGGGCGCTCCCGGTCAAAGCCTGGTGGCGGCGTATCAGTTCCTGAACCAGCGGAGACATCCTCCGCCTCGAGAGGTTCAAGATCCACGGAGGCACGGTTGCAGCCCGCCGCGTTGAATTCTCCGGTCTCGTCGAGAACATACGCGACGCCTCCGGTCATGCCGGCCGCGAAGTTCCGGCCCGCGGGCCCGAGCACGACGACGATTCCCCGCGTCATATATTCGCACGCATGATCGCCGACCCCTTCCACGACGGCCGTGGCTCCCGAATTCCGCACGGCAAACCTTTCGCCCGCCATGCCGTTGAAAAAGGCCTCGCCGCTTGTGGCGCCGTACAGAACCACATTGCCCACGATGATGCTTTCTTCCGGTGAGAATTTTGAACCCTTCGGCGGATAGACAACAATTCTGCCGCCCGACAGTCCTTTGCCGACATAGTCGTTCGCCTCGCCTTCGAGCGTAAGGGTGACGCCCTTGACCAGGAATGCACCGAAACTCTGGCCGGCGGAACCGCTGAAATGGAAGCGGACGGTATCTTCAGGAAGTCCGGCAGAGCCGGTGCGCCGGGCAATTTCGCCGCTCAGCATGGCGCCGACGGTGCGATGGGTGTTGCGGATCGGCAGCTTCAGTTCGATAGACGTCCCTCTTTCCAGAGCTTCGCGCGCGTAGTCGATCAGCTTGTAGTCCAGCGCCTGTTCCAATCCATGATTCTGCGGCGTCAGATAGCGGCGCCCGACGCGCCCGGGAACCGGGGGATTGTGAAAGATCGCGGAAAGATCGATTCCCTTCGCTTTCCAGTGCTCGATCGAATCGCGCATGTCCAGCATATCCACCCGGCCGATCATCTCATCCATCGTGGCAAATCCCATTTCCGCCATCAACTCCCGCACTTCTCCGGCCACAAAAAAGAAGTAGTTGATAAGGTGCTCGGGCTGGCCGTCAAACTTTCGGCGCAGCGCGGGATCCTGGGTGGCAATTCCGACGGGGCACGTATTCAGATGGCACTTGCGCATCATGATGCATCCGAGCGAAACCAGCGGCGCAGTGGAAAATCCGAACTCCTCGGCACCCAGCAATGCGGCGATGACCACATCGCGGCCGGTCTGCAGTTTGCCGTCGGTCTGCACTCGAACGCGGCTGCGCAGGTCGTTGATCACAAGCACCTGCTGCGTTTCCGCCAGCCCCAGCTCCCATGGAGCTCCGGAGTGTTTGATCGCCGTCAGCGGCGAAGCGCCGGTGCCTCCGTCATGGCCGCTGATGAGGACGACATCGGCATGCGCTTTGGCAACTCCGGCTGCCACGATCCCCACGCCGACTTCCGCAACGAGCTTCACGGAAATCCGCGCTTGCGGATTCACGTTCTTCAGGTCGTAGATCAGCTGTGCCAGGTCTTCGATCGAATAGATATCGTGATGCGGCGGCGGAGAAATCAGCTGGACACCCGGGATGGAGTACCGCACGCGAGCGATGACTTCATCGACCTTATGTCCGGGCAGTTGCCCGCCTTCGCCGGGCTTTGCGCCCTGCGAGATTTTGATCTGGAGCTCTTCCGCATTTACCAGATAGTTCGTGGTTACGCCAAAGCGCCCCGAGGCCACCTGCTTGATCGCGCTGCGGCGCCAGTCGCCGTTCGCGTCGCGGGCGAAACGTTCTTCGTCTTCGCCGCCTTCGCCTGTGTTGGACTTGGCTCCGATGCGATTCATGGCAATCGCCAGGGTTTCGTGAACTTCCTTGCTGATTGAGCCGTACGACATCGCGCCGGTGGCAAACCGTTTGACGATTTCGCTTCGGCCGGCTCCACTTTTTCGAGGGGAAGCGCCCGCGCGGCTTTCTTGAGTTTCATGAGCCCGCGCAAAGTGCACAGCTGCCTGCTTTGATCGTCGACTAACTTCGAATATTCCTGATAGGTCGCGTAGCTGGACGCCCGCACGGCATGCTGCAGCTTGCTGATGGTCGCCGGATTGAACAGATGATATTCCCCGTCGGCGCGATATTGGTACTGGCCGCCCGTTTCAAGTTCGGCATTTGAATCGGTGATCGCCTGGAATGCGTATTCGTGCCGCAGTCTCACTTCTTGGGCCAGCACATCCAGGTCGACGCCTTCGATGCGCGAAGGCGTCCCGGTGAAATACTGTTCGACGATGGATTTGTTCAGCCCGATCGCTTCGAATGCCTGGGCGCCCTGGTAGCTCTGGAGAGTGGAGATGCCCATTTTGGAAAGGACCTTCAGCAGGCCCTTATTGATTGCCTTCGTGTAATTCTGGAGAGCGTCCTCAAAAGTGACATCCCCTCGGGCAGCCAGTTCTGTCTGTGCAGATCTTCAATCGTCTCGATGGCGAGGTATGGATTGACGGCGCTGGCGCCGTAACCGAGAAGAAGGGCGAAGTGCATCACTTCGCGCGGTTCGCCGGACTCCACGATCAACGCTACCTGGGTGCGCGTTTTTTCGCGAATCAGATGGTTGTGTACCGCCGTCAACGCCAGCAGGCTGGGGATCGGCGCATATTCTTTTTCGATGCCGCGATCGGAAAGTATCAGGACCGTGTACCCCGACTTGATGGCCAGCGAAGCCCGGCGGCATAATCCCACGAGCGCCCTCTCGAGTTCTTTCCCTCCGCCTTCAACCCGGAAAAACATCGGCAGCGTCGTGGCCAGGAAATCTCCCCATGAAAGACGGCGCAGTTTTTCCAGGTCGTGATTCGTCAGAATGGGGTGCTTAAGCTTCAGCGTGTGGCAGTGCTGCGGCGTTTCATCCAGGAGATTGCGTTCGCGCCCGATGAAACTCGTGAGCGACATGACCAGCTCTTCGCGAATCGGATCGATGGCGGGATTCGTCACCTGGGCAAAGAGCTGCTTGAAATAATTGAACAGGAGCTGCGGCTTATCGGACAGGCACGCCAGAGGCGTGTCTGTACCCATGGAACCCACCGGCTCCTGACCCTGGGAAGCCATCGGGATGAGGATGCGCTGCAGTTCTTCGCGCGTAAAACCGAACGAACGCTGTCGTTGCAGCACGGACTCAAAATCCGTCGGGAGCCAGCGCGGAGGTTCCGGCAAATCGTCCGGCGTCGCCTGGTTTTCTTTCAGCCACACGCCGTAAGGTTGCCGTGCGGCCAGCTTCTCTTTGATCTCCTGGTCGGGGATGATCTTGCCTGCTTCCAGATCGACGAGAAACATGCGGCCGGGCTGCAGGCGGCCTTTATAGCGGATTTCTTCGGGTTTAACGGGAAGGACTCCGGCTTCGGAGGCCATGACGACAAGGTTGTCGTGCGTGATGAAATACCGAGCCGGGCGCAGGCCGTTGCGGTCGAGAGTCGCGCCGATGATGCGGCCGTCGGTGAATGCGATCGCGGCCGGGCCGTCCCAGGGTTCCATCAGGGACGCGTGATATTCGTAAAAAGCTTTTCTTGCCGCAGGCATAGTGGGATCGCCATCCCAGGCTTCCGGAATGAGCATCGCCATGGAATGCGGCAGACTGCGTCCGGACATGTGGAGCAGTTCTACCACGTTATCCAGGATCGCGGAATCGCTCCCGTCGGGCATTGCGATGGGGAAAAGCTTTTCCATGTCTTCCCCGAACAGCGGCGAGGTCAATATGGACTGGCGCGCGTCCATCCAGGCCTTGTTGCCGCGCAGAGTATTGATCTCTCCGTTGTGGCAGATGAAGTGGAACGGATGGGCCAGCTTCCAGGTCGGGAACGTATTGGTCGAGAAACGCTGGTGCACCAGGCACAGGGCGCTTGACGGTCAACGGGTCGGAGAGCTCCTTATAGAAACTTGCGATTTGGGTCGCCAGCAAAAGCCCCTTGTATACAATCGTCCGCGACGAGAGCGACGGGATGGCGAAAAAGCTTTTGTCGCGCACATCCGACTGCTCCACTTCCGCTTCCGCGCGTTTGCGGATTATGTAAAGCTTGCGCTCCAGCGTGTCCTGGTCCATTCCCGGGGCGTGCCGGATGAAGATCTGCTGGATGTAAGGCTGGGAGGCGCGCGCAATCCGGCCGATGGCGTCGGCGGCAATGGGCGTATCCCGCCAACCCAGGGTCGTCAGGCCTTCCTCGCGCACAATCCGCTCCAGGATGCCTTCGCAGATCAGCCGCTGGTTCCGTTCAACCGGCAGAAATACCATGCCGATGCCGTATTCGCCCGGCAGCGGCAGCGTAAAACCGAGCCGGACGCACTCGCGTTCAAAAAAAGCGTGCGGGATCTGTATCAGAACTCCGGCGCCGTCTCCGGTAATCGGATCGCTGCCGCTGGCTCCCCGGTGCTGCAGGTTCACGAGTATCTGAATTCCTTTGAGGATGATATCGTGCGACCGTTCGCCCTGGATGTTTGCGATGAACCCGATGCCGCAGGCATCCCGCTCAAAACTCGGGTCGTATAAACCCTGGCCGGTCGGGTACCCGCCGCTATTGCTCCGCTCTTCCATCAAAGCCATACCTTTCCCCGCGGGGGCACCTTCCACGTTGCCCTCCTAGCGCCTGAATGGGTCTCTGGGCTAATCCGCATTCGCCAAAACGGTAAATGCTTTCCACATAAAATTCAACAACTTCATTATACTCCAGCAACTGGGAAGAGATCCGTTTGGCGGTTTTGCTCCGCTCATCGGCAAAGCTTCCGCCTTTTTAAAAAATCCCTCTACCCTTTTGACTTGGAGAAACTGCAATTATTGCATACAATGTATTACATACGTTGCATCCTTTGGAGGTTTTGCTCCGCTAATCGACAAACTTCAGAGCAATGCTATCCTCATGCGATTCGAAACACTCTTCACGAAGGGAACTTGCTGCCGAAGTTGAACACCAACGACATAAAAACCAAGTGCGCGGGGGTGTGGCCAGTATAGAAATCTCCCGGCGCGAACCGCTCGTAGATGACTATGCTTTTCCAATTTCTATTCATCTGCACTTCCGTTCTCGACACAAGCAAATTGCCGCGAGTCGTGCCCATGCCAAACAGTTCCGGATCCCCTTGGTAAGCGTGGAAGGAGTTCATGTGGTAGCAAATCAGCCGGGTGGTCAACATCTTCAGAGGGGAAAGGCTTGCCTCGGCACGCCACATACCGACGTTCGTCCAGTAGGCATTCCCTTTCTCCTTTTGCAGAATGAGGAGATACAGTTCCGATCCGCTCCACTTGGACCAGCGTGAAAATACGGGGTCCCATCCTTCAATCTTGCCTTTGGTCTCCGCATCGTCACCCGACAGTCCATAGTATCCGAAGCTAAGACTCGGACTCCATCGCCGGCTCCATGTTTTCTTCAAGTACGCATAGCCGGCCAAACCTTTGACAGGTATCGAAGGTTTCTGTGCACCCCACTGTAAGGCCAGTTCGCCGTCGGCTTCCAAACCCTTGCCTATTTGCTGCGTGATTCTGCCCCCGAGCGTGTGGATATGGCGGTCGGGCTGGAATTGCACGTTGGAAACGGAGCGTCGATCGTGAAATTCTTTTTTGTAGAAATAGTACGCCTGAAAGCTCGTCGTTATGAAATTCTTGTCGGTGTAATACGCGCCAAGAGCCTGTTCGTCCCATTCGACCAGGACGCGGGACCTGTCGTTGATTACCGGCAGGAGGCGGTCCATGTGCGGCTGAAGCATGCCGATGATCTCGAGTTTGGACTTCTTGCGGGCATACGTAAGATTGAAGGCATTGAAATACATCGTGCGCGAGCCTTCACCACCCGTCCCTTTGTGAAGGATAAAACCATCTCCCCGGCTGATATTCTGGCGTCCGATCCGCAGCGAAAATCCTTTGACAGGGAGTTTTTTGAAATCCAAAAAGAGGTTTTCAAAAGCAATTTCGTCAAAATGACACGGTGTCTCGGGCTCAATAATTTGCTTGGTTTCCTGGACTAGCCCGGCAAACAAATCGATGTTCCGGCCGAGGGCCAGTTGCCCCCAGAGACGCGTCCGGTAACGAATGTCGACGTGACCGTCCTCTTTGGCCTCATCGAAATCAGAGGTATTGGTCCAGTTGTAGTTACGGATCTGCTGTTCGAAGCCGAACTTGAATGGAGACTCGCTTTCCTGGGCCAGTACGGTAGATGGCGCTGCCAGAAGCAGCAGCGCAAAGAGGCTGGCAAAGACCCAAGGGTGTTTCATCACACAAATTCCTTCATCGCTTAGAGCAATTTCCAAGTCTTAGGCTTTTCCGAAGGTTTGCAGCACTCAGGCAGGTTCCCAGCGGACTAATAAAGCCGGACTAACGCAGAGGGGTATAGTACCATTTTGTCAGCGGAGTGGTTTTAATAAATTCCCGGAAAGATTCGATGCGGAAAGCTCAAACAAGCTCTGCTCTTTGCACGCATTTCCATTATCATAAATCAACAAAACGGGCGGGTTGGGCTTTAGCCCCAACACTTTCCAATCGTGCTTGACAACTCCAAAACATCGGGGCTGAAACCCCGACCCCGATATGGCATGCCAGGTTTGAGACAGTCTCTGAAACCGCGACCCACATGTTTTCTACGATAAGCAGGGTGTGTTTAATGATGTTCATGCATATTTTCAAAGTGAGATTCTGTTCCGGAATCGGCACACCCAGCGCTACCGAAATCATTCCGGAAAGCATTTCACGTTCTGAATAAAAGGGCGAATCCGCAAAAATCCTAAACCCGTTTATATTCCGGAGCGAAGAAGAGATCGTGGAACAGGATTGGCTTCTTGGGATCGTTGATCTTCTTGAAATTAAGCGGCCCGTGATACAGGCCGGCCGGAATGAAGATCATCGTCGCTTCGGTAATAATCTGAGTTTCTATATTCTTCCCGTCCTCGCTCAAGCCGAACTCCACCACGCCTCCTAAGTCCGGCATGTTGGTAATTTCTCCTCCGGCGAAGATGATAAACTGATCAAAGTCGTGCTTATGGCAATCCTCCACCATGACAAAAGGCTCGGTAATGGCCCACCAGCTCATGGCAAAATTTTGATTGCCGAATCCTCCTCCGCTCTTCAGTCCCAGGCGTGGGGCTGTGACTTCAGGATGGGGCGTAGGATCCGTCATAACACCTTTTTTTACATATTTTGCAAACTTTGATTCGGGCATTTCATATCCTCCTCATTCTGTTTAGATCTTTCCAAGCGCTTTGAGAACCCTTTCCGGAGTCGTGGGGTAATCGAGGACCCACTTGCCGGTGGCGTTAAAAATGGCTGAAACCGTAATTCCCGACTTGGAAAAGATGGTAAATCCCAGGGAGCGCCGGCGTCCCGCCGGCCTTTTGAGCCAAAGCCGCCGAGACGCAGCGTTCCCAGGCACGATTAACGGCGCTGCTTACGGCGTTGCGGCGAGGGCTGCGTCGGCTGTTGCGAGGCCTGCGCCTGCGGCATCTGCGCCCCAACCCGGAAGTGGTATTGCCGAAGTTGTCAGATATACCTCCGCTTGTGATGCTGTCAGCGCAGGATATTTTTGAGCCATCAGGGCAACAATTCCGGCAACGTGCGGAGTTGCCATGCTGGTACCACCAAGAAAGTAATAGGATGTCTGGCCGCTATTAACCTGATAGGGGCCAACAATCCAAGTTCCTGGAGCCGCCACATCCAGATCCTGATCCGCCTTTGCACGGCTGGAAAAATCGGCAATATAAAAATCGTTAGGATTTGTTGGATCGGCCACATTTCCATACCACCAGGAGGCACTTGCCCATTCACCAACCCATCCTGAAGCTGCAACCGAGATAACCGGCGCATATGCTCCAGGATAACCCATACCAGCGGTACCTCTATTGCCCGCCGAAGCAACAATAATCACACCTTTTCCGATCGCGTAATCAATCGCAGCTTTTTCCACTGCATCGAGTGCGGAGCCTCCCAGACTCATATTGATAACCACGGGGAAGTCTTGCAATGGGCCGGTTTTCAAATCGGCCACATACGTAATGCCGGCAGCAATAACCGAAGACCATCCACGGCCATTCTGATTCAGGACTTTGACTGGGATGACGGTTGCCATCGGAGCAACGCCGTTGACCGGAGTGCCTCCCATTGAGTAGCCCAAAATCGTGCTGGTGACATGCGTGCCGTGCGAGTTCTGATCATGTTCCCATTTGTTGGGCTGCGTCGAAACTGTCCCCGCAAGGCCCCCGCCGCCGCCAAAACTGACCGCATATTCTTCGGCGATGCGTTCCTGCGGAAAATACTGCCGCCAGGAATCAACCAATCCCGAGTCGAGCACCGCCACATAGACTCCAGCGCCGTCATATGCCACCTGTCTGACATCAGTTCCGAAGTCAGTGACATTGATCGCATCCATATCCCATGTGCTCAGGCCATCTGAAAAGTCTCCAGCCGAAACGGTGTCAACCGGCGAACCTTCCCGTTCAGCATCCGGATTGGCGGCCGCTACATAGGGCCGAGCTCGTATCACATCCAACTCACCGTATCGGGCTTTGAGCGTAATTGCATTGATCTCATAAAACACATTCAGCACGGTTCCGTGTTTTCCGAGGTCGGCCAGGATGGCCTTCGTCACATCCGTGTTGAGAACGACATTGATGCCTATCATGGTCTTTAGGCTTTCGCCCGAGGCCGGGAAATACATGCCTGCTAAAAGGGTCGTCACTAGCAGCGCAAAAGCAATTTTCTTGGTCATATTTTTACCTCCGAATTCTTCAAAGATGCCGGTGGCATTGCGTTCTTTTATGTATGCGGGTAAGAGGACTGTCCGCATATTTTTCCGCAAGATAAACATCCAGGCAAAGCGGTTTTCTGCCAGCATCGATTTTCTCGATAATCCGTTGAGCCGACTATACACCAAAATCGAAATGACTTTAACATTTCATCATTTTCAAACAGGAAATGAATAAAAATATGAGCGCAGAGCAGAAAAAGGCAGCCAGGGCAGAAGATTGACATTATAACTGCGATTCATATACTTATGTCCTTTGTTGTCCACAACGCGTCTAATATGACCGAATGGTTTCTCTTATGAAATTGACTGTCCGAGAAACAGCCAAATTTTTTAATGTTTCTGAAAAAACAATTTATCGCTGGGTTGAGCAGAAAGGCTTGCCGGCCTATCGCATTAATAAGCAGTTCCGGTTCAACCAGGCGGAGTTGCTCGAATGGGCGGCAGCTGGAAGGACTACCATATCGCCGGATCTCCTGCGTGAGCCGGAATCCGGATCGGATCCGCTTCCAGACCCGATCCAGGCTCTTGCGGCCGGCGGCATTCATTATCGGGTGGCCGGGGCGGACCGGGACACGGTACTGCGAAGCGTCGTTGAACTGCTTCGCCTTCCCGATCACGTGGACCGTGAATTTTTGCTCCAGGTTCTATTGGCCCGCGAAGCGCTGGGCTCGACTGGAATCGGGGAGGGCATCGCGATTCCGCACGCTCGCAATCCAATTGTTTTGAATGTCGAACGGCCGACGATCACGCTATGTTTTCTTGAAAATCCGATAGACTTTGCCGCCCTGGACGGTCTGCCGGTCACGATCCTGTTTACTCTGGTCAGCCTGACGGTTCGAGCGCACCTGCATCTCCTCTCGCGCCTCGCGTTTATGCTCAATTGCAAGGACTTTCGGGATGTCTTGAAGCGACAAGGGTCCCGGGATGAAATTTTGGCGGAAGCCCGGCGAGCGATGCAAAGCCTGGCTACGGCGCCAGTCTGATAAGCGAAGATAACAGATGCTATTGATTCTAACAGCTGTAGCCATTCTGCTCCTTTGCGGCATTGCCGCACTGCTGTGCCAGCGGAACCACTCCATTGCCTCGACGCTTGGGGTTGCAGGCCCAGTCCTTGCCTGTGGCATAGGCCTCATCCCGGTCATCCAGGTATTATCCGGCCACGCCATTGAACCCATCCGGGCTTCCTGGGGCATGCCGCTCGGAACATTTTCCCTGGGGCTCGATGGCCTCTCAGCTTTTTTTCTTGTTGCCCATATTGGGACTCGGAGCGCTTTCGGCTGTCTATGGCCTCGGATACCTGCGGCCGTATCGGGATAGCAAATCGCTGGGAGCTTCATGGTTTCAGTTCGATGTGCTTATCGCCAGCATGGTAATGGTTGTCCTCGCCCGGAATGCCCTGCTTTTCCTTGTGGCCTGGGAAGTGATGTCGCTTTCATCATTTTTTCTGGTTGCGTTTGAGAACGAAAAAAGCGAAGTCCGCAAAGCATCATGGACCTATTTAATAGCGACCCACATCGGCACATGCTTTCTGTTCGTACTGTTTCTGCTGCTGGGACAAAACGCTAGCAACCTCGACTTCAGCCGGTTTGGCGGCTTAACTCCTCATTTGGGCGGAGTCTGTTTTGTGTTGGCCGTCGTCGGATTCGGGACGAAAGCCGGCATTGTTCCATCTCACGTCTGGTTGCCTGAAGCGCATCCGGCCGCTCCCAGTCATGTCTCGGCCTTAATGTCCGGGGTGATGATCAAAACCGGCATCTACGGCATCCTGCGCGTGCTCCTATTTCTTGGCCCGGTGCAACTCTGGTGGGGATGGGCTCTCATTGCCATCGGGCTGCTCTCCGGTGTGCTGGGTGTGCTTTTTGCGCTAGCGCAACACGATCTGAAACGGCTGCTCGCGTATCACAGCGTCGAAAATATCGGCATTATCGTGATGGGTCTGGGCGTCGGGCTTCTTGGCGTCAGCGCCGGATCGCCGATGCTGGCGTTTTTTGGTTTCGCCGGCGGTCTTCTTCATGTCGTGAACCATGCCATGTTCAAAGGCCTTCTGTTCATGGGCGCCGGCTCTGTAGCCCATGGAGCCCATACACGCGAAATCGACCATCTCGGGGGGTTACTCAAGCGCATGCCCTGGACCGCGGGCACGTTTCTCATAGGGGCAGTGGCCATCTCGGGCTTGCCGCCTCTCAATGGATTTGTCAGCGAGTTTCTCATATACATCGGATCGTTCAAAGGCGCTGCCTCGATTGGGGGAGGAAGCGCGGTGGCATTGTTCGCTGTCATCGGAGGCCTGGCCCTCATTGGAGGACTGGCTACCGCGTGTTTCACAAAGGCATTCGGGATGGTATTTCTGGGCGAAGCGCGATCCGAAGAGCCCCGGCACGCCCGGGAGTCGGAAGGCAGCATGCTGGTGCCGATGGCGATTCTGGCCGCCGGCTGTCTTCGCCGTTGGACTCCTGGGATTCCTGATCATTCCCGCCATGCCGGCAGTTTTGGCAAGTCTTCCGGCGCCCGCCCAACAAATCCCGTTGGACGCCGCAACCATACAGGCTGAAGTGCTTACGGCTTCCGGATATTTGAAATCTATCGCACTGGGCGCGCTCATCATCCTGGCATTGAGCGGTTTAATCGCCCTGCTTCGCCTCTGGCTGCTTTCCGGGCGCTCAGTAAAAGAAACGGGAACCTGGGATTGCGGGTATGCCAGACCGACTGCCCGGATGCAATATACGGCGTCCTCGTTCGCCCAACCCATTTTGGATTTCTTCAATGTATTCCAAAGCGGGTGGAAACATCTAAAACCGCCCCGAGGGTATTTCCCTACGACGGCATCCTTTGAGACTGAAGCATTGGACACCTCGCGGGAAAAAGTGTATCGGCCGATTTTCGAAGCCGTCGAGCTTTTTCTCTCGAAGGTGCGGGTGATGCAGCACGGGCGCATTCAACTGTATGTGCTCTATATCGTGCTGACGCTGGTCTTTCTGTTTGTCTGGAAATTGCGTTGAAATGGTTTTGTCAATGAATGCACTGTCCCTCATTCATCCGATGCTCGCTCTGCTGCTTGCTCCGCTGCTCCTCGGGGTGATCAACCGCGTCAAGGCGATTTTTGCGGGGCGGACCGGCCAGCCTCTGCTGCAGGCGTATCACGATTTGTTGCGATTGCTCCGCAAGGGAGTCGTGTACAGCAGAACCACCACGTGGGTTTTTCGTGCAGGCCCGGTTATCGGGCTCGCTTCCGTTCTGGTAGCGCTCGCGGTCGTTCCTTTCGGCAATATCCCGGCCCCGCTTCATTTCGGAGGCGACCTGCTTCTGCTTGCGTATGCGCTTGGTTTGATGCGGTTTTTCACAGTCGTTGCCGCATTGGATACCGGATCTGCATTCGAAGGAATGGGCGCGAGCCGCGAGGTACAATTTTCGGCACTGGCCGAGCCATCGCTTTTGCTCGGACTTGCCGCGATTTCATGCAAAACCGCCAGCTATTCCCTTTCCATAATGCTTCCCGGCGTCTCTACTAAACTCTGGGCGGCAGAGGGCCCGGCGCTGGCAATGGTCGCGCTATCGATTATGGCCATCCTGCTTGCGGAAAACTCACGGATCCCGATCGATGATCCGAATACGCACCTTGAACTCACTATGATTCATGAAGTAATGGTGCTCGATCATTCCGGCCCCGACTTCGCATTCATTTTGTATTCCGCGGCGCTGAAACTTTGGGTCATGAGCGCCGTGTTGATCGGCTTCATTGTGCCGGTTCGCACCGGAAATTTCTGGATCGACGTTTCCGCCGCAATTGCGGGCATGATTGTCCTGGCTGTCCTGATCGGCGTGATCGAATCGGTTATGGCCCGACTCCGGTTGCTGCATGTCCCCCAGCTATTGGTGTGGGCCGGTGTGATCGCCGTGATAGGACTCATTCTCGTTTCGAGGTAATGAATATGCAGCAATGGCTTGAACTGGCAACAGTCCTCCTCTTTCTCACCGACCTGGTGATGCTCGGATTAAGCGAGTTGGGCGCATGCATTCGCATGGTTGCCATTCAGGGCATTCTATTGGGACTCTTTACGCTGATCGCCCGGGAGGATGTTCTTACGGCGCGCCTGATTGTCCTCGGCGTTGTGAGCATGGGTCTGAAGGGCTTTGTCTTTCCCTTGCTGCTCTCGCGGGATATCCGCGAAGCGAAGGTGCGGCGTGAAGTTGAGCCCTTTGTCGGTTATGCCGCATCGATCGTCGCCGGTCTTTTAATGCTTGCCGCCTCCATGTGGATTGCGGCGCGATTCCCTATGCTGTCGGCCGCGACATCATCATTCGTAATTCCCGTGGCTCTCTCGACCGCCTTTACAGGTCTATTCCTTATCATTAGCCGGCGCAAAGCGCTAACCCAGGTTATTGGATATCTTGTATTTGAAAACGGCATTTACATGTTTGGCATCGCTGCCGCAGGTGAGATTCCCTTCCTCGTTGAATTTGGCGTTCTGCTCGACGTCTTTGTAGCCGTGTTTGTCATGGGAATCGCGATCAACCATATCAACCGCGAGTTCGATCATATTGATGCGGACCAGCTCAGCTCTCTTAAAGGCTAGTGTGCGATGGTTCCCTACGACCTTCTTTATGGATTAATGCTTCTTCTTCCCATCGTGGGTGGAGCCATCTGCGTCGCGCTGCGCGTCTCCTCGGCAAATCCTGGCAACTATGTGCGCAACGGTTGCCGCCTCAGCTTTGGTCTGCTCGTGGATCGTCTACCGTGTCTTCAGCGGCGGCCCGGCGGAAGCAGCCGGCGGCCTGGTTTATGTGGACGCGCTTTCCGCTTACCACCTGTGCGTCATGATGATGGTTTTCGTAGCCAGTTCCCTGTATTCATGGGGTTACTTTCTGAAAGAGGCAAGCGCCGGGCGCATCAATAGGCGCGGCTTGCGTCAATTTGCGGGGCTGTGGTGCGGGGCACTTGCTGCCATGACCCTGGTATTAATTTCAAACAACCTGGGCATCATGTGGGTCGGGATCGAGGCAACAACCCTTTTGACTGCGTTCCTGATCTGCATCCCCGTCAAACCGGCATCGCTCGAAGCGATGTGGAAATACCTGCTGATCTGCTCGGTCGGGGTGGCCTTTGCCTTCCTTGGAACTCTGATGGTTGCGGCGTCTGCAAGCGGGCTGCACGTGAATCCCTCCGATACGCTTCTGTGGACGAAACTTCGACAGTCTGCAGCTTTGCTCCATCCGATGCTGCTGAAAACGGGCTTTTTGTTCCTGCTGGTCGGATATGGCACTAAAGCGGGTTTAGCACCCATGCATAGCTGGCTGCCGGATGCGCACAGCCAGGCTCCGGCCCCCGTATCAGCCATTTTCTCGGGATTCATGTTGAATGCAGCCCTGTACTGCGTGTTGCGATACGTTCCAATCGTTGAAATTACCACCGGGCACGTGGGCTGGAGCCATCAACTTCTTGTGCTGTTCGGCCTGGTCTCGATCATCGTGGCGGCCGCATTCATCATCTTCCAGCACAACGTAAAACGGCTGCTTGCCTATTCCAGCGTCGAGCATATCGGCATTATTACGTTGGGATTCGGGCTCGGGGGACTGGGCATATTTGCAGCTCTCTTTCATACACTGAACCATTCGATCTGCAAAACGCTCGCGTTTTTTGCCGCTGGGCGCCTTGGGCAGACCTATGGCACGCACGACATGAAAAAAATGTCCGGATCCCTGCGATCAGCCCCGGTATGGGGAACGGGACTTTTCGGCAGTATCCTGGTGCTGATTGGAGTCGCGCCTTTTGCCATATTTATGAGCGAATTCCAGTTGTTAAAGGCGGCTGTGGATGGCCGCGCCATCCTAACCCTGATACTTTTCCTGGCGGGCGGAAGTGTCGTATTTGTCGGAGCACTCGGGCATGCCATTGGCATGGCATGGGGCAAACCATCTCCAGCCATGGAACCTGAGAGCGCGGGAATTCTCGAAAAATTCTTGTCCTTTGCCCCACTGGCAATTCTACTTGTCCTCGGCGTATGGATGCCGGCGCCGCTTCTGAACATTTTGAAACAAGCTGCCTCTGTACTGGGAGCCTCTAGATGACCGGGAACTTTTCTTGCTCAACTCGAAATGCAGAAGCTATTCCGACTGGACGCGATTCCCCTGATCACGAACAGGGAATTCCGCGATTCTGTCCTCGCTGAAGTTTCCGGTGGGTCGCACATTGCTGCATTCTTCGGGCAACCAGCCGGGAAGGCCGTCCGACTGTACGCGGTGCTTGCTCGCGATGAATCCGGCACGCTGGCATTGTTTGCCACGGAAGTGGACGATTCCTTCCCGTCGTTAACTCCCGATTGTCCCCAGGCACACTGGTTTGAACGCGAGATCGCCGAGCAGTGGGGAGTGACTCCAACCGGACACCCATGGCTCAAGCCAATCCGTTTTCATTCATCCTACCGGACAGGCAGCGAAGTCTTCCCCGCGGCTTCCAATCAAATTGGCGTCACGGATTATTTCCAGGTGCGTGGAGCTGAGATTCACGAGGTGGCCGTCGGACCAGTGCATGCAGGCATCATCGAGCCGGGCCATTTCCGATTCCAATGCCATGGAGAAAATGTCTACCATCTCGAAATTTCTCTGGGATACCAGCATCGCGGCATAGAGCCCGCGATGGTACACGGGCCCATTAAACGCAGGATTCACTTGATAGAAACCGCTGCGGGAGATACCACCGTCGGCCATGCCTTGGCATATTGCCATGCCCTGGAAGCGCTCTCCGGATGCATGGTTCCCGCTCGAGCTGCATTCTTGCGGGGCATCGCGCTTGAATTGGAGCGGTTAGCCAACCATACAGGAGACCTGGGCGCTCTAGCCGGCGATGTGGGATACCTGCCATCCATGTCCTATTGCGGCCGAATTCGCGGCGATTTTCTCAATATGTCCGCGCTGCTTTGCGGCAGCCGGTTTGGGCGCGGATTGATCCGACCGGGCGGGGTTGGCTTCGATGTAGATGAAAACCGCATCCATGAATTGACCGAACGCCTCGATCAAGCCTCTAAAGATGTGACCGTAGCCGTCGAGCTGATGCTGAGCTCGCCCTCCGTTCTTGCGCGGTTTGAGGGAACGGGTGCCATCACAGCGCAGATGTGCCGCGAACTGGGGATTGTCGGCCCCGTCGCCAGGGCTTGCGGAGAGCGGCGCGATGTCCGGCTCGACTTTCCCGGCGGTATTTTCCGGTTCTCGCAGATCCCGGTCTCGACTTGGCACACAGGAGATGTCTTTTCGCGCGCGCTTGTCCGGTGGCTGGAAATTCAGCGATCGATACAATTTGTGCGCGCCCTGGCGAATACGATTCCGGATGGCACAAACCGTGCGCAGTCCGGGCCGCTTCAGCCAGGATTCATAACCGTTTCGATGGTGGAGGGTTGGCGCGGGGAAATCTGTCACGTGGCCATCACCGATCAGGAAGGATGTCTTGCCCACTATAAGATAGTCGATCCTTCCTTTCATAACTGGTTTGGCTTGGCGATTGCACTGCGAGGCCAGCAGATTTCAGATTTCCCGCTTTGCAACAAGAGTTTTAACTTGTCGTACTGCGGACACGACCTCTGAGGTTAGCTATGCTCAACGTACTGGGGGCGCGGTTTCAGCAGAAAAAGCGCACCATTGCATTTCCCAAAAAGGAACCGACATTGCCCGACCGTTTTCGCGGCCGGCCGGAAATTGAACGTTCGCTCTGCCCTCCTGGTTGCTCGGATCTGCATCGATGCCTGCCCGACCGATTCCATTCGTTGCGGCACGGATGGAATAACACTCGATATGGGCCGATGCTTATTCTGCGGGGAGTGCGCTATGGTGTGTCCGCAAAATGCAATTCATCACACGCTCGATTACCGCCTCGCCGTAAGAAACAGAAATGATTTAATGCTCAAAGGCAGCGAGATTGCCCTTGCGACGGCTCTGACGGAGGAATCGCTAAAAATCTTCGGTCGATCGCTCAAACTGCGCCAGGTGAGTGCCGCCGGCTGTAATGCCTGCGAAGCGGATGTGAACGTACTCAATACGGTCGTTTTCGATCTTGGCCGATTCGGGATTCAGTTTGTTGCATCGCCGCGTCATGCCGACGGAATTCTGATTACCGGCCCCGTCAGCCGGAACATGATGCTGGCCTTGCAGAAGACCTATGAAGCGGTGCCGGATCCCAAGCTTGTTATCGCCGTGGGAGCGTGCGCCATCTCCGGCGGCCCGTTCCTCGATCATCCTGAAGTCCACAACGGCGTTGAATCGAAGTTGCCTATCGATCTCTATATCCCAGGCTGTCCCCCAAATCCTATAACCATACTGGATGGATTGCTTCGCCTGATCCGGGCGCGTTAGCGAGCAGGCTTCGGCGAAGCAAGAACGCTCTCTGCCGAAACATAGCATTCCATCAGTTCCAGGATTTGTTTTCGCAGAAACTGCTCCGTCTCTTCCTTATTTACCGGGCCATTTGTGGCATAGCTGTAAAGAATGAAATTACCGATATACTCCTTCCTGGAATTTCTGCAGAAGGCTGTCACGCGCGCCTGCGCGCGCTGTATTTTTGCTGCACCGACTTCTTTGACTCCAGCCGCGACATTTAGGACCAGGCTCTTTTCATCAGCCTGGTCTTTGGTGTTCTCCTTCAGTACATCTCTGAGCATCGGCAGGAATTTCTGATATTGACTGGCCAGATTTGCCGGAATGTTCGGCGCCATGGCAGTTTCGGTTAGTCTGACGTTTCTGTGAATTTCGGTTTCGCGATCGAAATCTTCCTGCCCCTGGCCATTTGCGCAAAAGCCCAGTGCTGCGAGAACTGTAAACAGCAGAACGATGGGAAGCCGCATAACATCTGTCCTCCAAAAGGAAAACCCGATGAAGCTATTCCATGCCCTGAATTCCGCGTGGGGCTCACTCCTATTTTTGATTTGCCTAATTGTTGATCAGGATATGGTGCCGGTCACCAAAATTTGGAACAAAATTCAACTTATTGAATTTTAACTTTGGTCATCCCATTGGATCCGGTGGAGGAAAATTTTAAGTGTTTTATATTTAGGCACTTGGAGGGCGAGCGGAAATAAGGAGGCTGTGGCATAAAACATGCTTGGAAATAACACAGCAGCAAATGTTATCCAGGCCCAGGCCCTGAATACGTGGCTCAAGTGTTTGAGAGATATCGCGGGCCCTTTCCGTGATGCCAGGGAATCTCAAGCAGTTGAACTGCGGATCAGGGCCGGGCCTGGTAACTCTTCCCGGCACAACACTCCCCTGAACACGTCAAAGCGTGGCAGGTATCCTCCAGATTGATAACTTTGTTCCAGGCTACTTCATTTCCGGAAGAATATTGATGTAGGCTTCTTCTTTGAGCTGATTGACGTATCGTTCCAGCTCCGGACCCCTTTTCCTGGCATGAATCCGGTTTTTGATTTGGGTGCTTACTTGATCCAAAGGGATTGTCGCGGCCGCTTTGCGCGTGTCGATGCGATAAATGATAATCCCTTCCTTGATTTTTTGCGGCTTGGATACGTCTCCTTCTTTGAGGTCGGCAATCACCTTGACGGTATCCGCATTTAGCTTGGACAGAAGGTAGGCTCCGATGCTGCCCCCCTTGTTGGCCGTAGATCCTTTGGAATATTGAGTGGCAAGATCCGCAAAGGATTCTCCCTTTTGCAGTCGGCTGTATATGTCGTTTGCCCGCGCCTCTGCTTCCGCCCCGTTTCCTTCGTCCGCGATCAGTATTTCGCTTAAAGTCACTTCCTCCGGAGTTGAAAACTCCGCCTGATGCTCCTTGTAATACTTCTCAATCTCAGCCGTGAGCAGCGTAATCCGGGAGTCCACAAATGCATAGATCAGGCCCTGAATTATGATTTGTCTCTTGATGCTCTCGCGATACTCTTTGAGGCTGCGCCCCGCATCCTCAAAATATTTCTCCAGCTCCTCTGTATCCTTAAGGTTCAGTTCTTTCACCAACCCCTGGACTTCCTCGGTAACCTTGCCATCCACATCTGTGTTGAAGCCCAGCTCCACGCCTTTTTGATACAGCAGTCTTTCACTGATCAGGTTGTCAAGCGCCTGCTGCTCCGCTTTCTGGATCAATTGTTCAAGCTGCTGCCCGCTGTATTTGGATGCCAGCTCTTTGCGGAATCCCGCCGTTTCCCGGTTGAGCTCGGACATCGTAATAATGTCGTCGTTCACCTGAGCCACAATGCGGTCTACCGTCTTGGCAGGCGCACTGAAGCATGCTAATAAGACGGCTGGGATAGCCCATAGCAGACTTTTCATCGGAATCTCCTCTGTTTCGAAGCCATTTTGGGCTCCTCCAATATCGGAAGCCCTTAATGATACCGGAAACCGCCCTTCAAACGAAATGACGAATTACGCGTGACGAATTACGAAATAACACATACATTAAAATATCTTCGAATGTTTTGCATTACTAAGGGAAAGCAACGGTGAATGTTTCCATTCGTAATTCGTCATTCGTATTTCGTTAGAGTCTGATTTCCTCGAGGATTTTATGGATGGCGCTGAAAAGCTGGGTAGGCGGCATTTCCGGAACATCGAGCGTCAGCAAGCCTTGCGGAGAAAATGTCGCCTTTTTGTTTCGAGTCACAAGCTTCATCAGTTTTTCCGCGCTGACCTTCGAGTGATCCACAAAGCGGAAAAACACCTGGTTCTTATTTTTCTCGACCGACTGAATCTGGAGCGCAAGCGTTTCCTGTCTCAACCGTGCATAGCGAAAAAGGTTTTCCACCGGCTCCGGGTATGAGCCGAACCGGTCCACCATCTCCTGGCGCAGCGCATCCAATTCCTCGTCTGTCGCCGCCGACGAGATCCGTTTGTACATACGAAGCCTCTGGCTGGAATCCGCGATATAGTCTTCCGGAATCCGGATATCGAGATTGAGATTGATGCTGGTGGATATTTCTTCCTCCGACTTTTCTCCGCGCAGTTCTTCAACCGTGTTCTCCAGCAGCTGGCAATACAAGTCAAAACCTACGGTCTCAATGTGACCGTGCTGTTCGCCTCCAAGCAGGTTGCCTGCGCCCCGTATTTCCATATCCAGAGCCGCCACACGGAACCCGGTTCCCAGATCGCTGAATTCGCGGATTGCGGCCAGTCGCTTACGGGCCACCTCGGTCAGAGTCTCATCGGAAGGAACCAGCAGATAGGCATACGCACGTCGGTCGCTGCGGCCCACACGTCCGCGAAGCTGGTACAGCTGTGACAGTCCGTAAAGATCGGCGCGGTCCACAATGATGGTATTGACTCTTGGTATATCCAGTCCATTTTCAATAATCGTCGTGGACACGAGGACGTCGAGTTCATCCTGCACGAACTTCAACATGATCCGTTCCAGCTCCTGCTCGTTCATCTGGCCATGAGCGACACCAATTCTGGCCTGTGGGACAAGCTGCTGCACCTTGGCCGCAACCGTGTGAATGGTCTCAACGCGGTTGTGGACAAAATACACCTGGCCGTTCCGCGCCAGTTCCATCTCTATTGCGGAGCGAATCACATCCGGGCTGTATTTGAGAACAGAAGTCTGGATGGCGAGCCGGTTTTTGGGAGGGGTTTCGATCGTCGACATATCCCTCAGGCCCAGCAGCGCCATGTTCAAAGTCCGGGGGATCGGCGTCGCTGTAAGAGTCAGCACATCCACGCGTGTTTTCATAGCCTTGAGTCGCTCTTTATGCGTGACTCCGAACCGCTGCTCCTCGTCCACGACAACAAGTCCGAGGTCTTTGAACGCGACGTCTTTGGACAGGAGCCTGTGTGTTCCTACGATGACGTCGATGTTGCCCATTTCCAGGTCCGCGACAACCTGTTTCTGCTCTTTCGGAGTCCGGAAGCGGGACAGGAGCTGAATGCGCATCGGAAACGACGTAAAGCGCTGCCGCAAAGTGTTGTAATGCTGAAACGCGAGGACGGTTGTAGGCGCAAGCACAGCCGCCTGTTTCCCATCCATCACAGCCTTGAACGCCGCCCGCATCGCCACCTCGGTTTTGCCGTAACCGACATCGCCGCACAGCAGCCGGTCCATCGGGCGCGGCGCTTCCATGTCGCTCTTTACCGAGGCGAGCGCATCCACCTGGTCCCGGGTCAGCTCAAACTCAAAAGCGTCTTCAAATTCCTGTTGCCAGGCGGTGTCAGGAGAAAAAGCGTATCCCGGGACCATTTTGCGCTGCGCGTAGAGCTTTAGAAGCTCCTCGGCCATGTCCCGCATGGATTTTTTGATTCGGGATTTTGTTCGTGCCCAGCTTGTGCCTCCAAGCCGGTCCAGCGCTGGACGCGTTCCGCCCATGCTGCTGTATTTCTGAATCAGGTCCAGCCTTTCCACCGGAACATACAGTCTGGCGTCGTTCTGATACGTCAGCAGGACGAATTCTTTTGATCCTTCATTCAGCCCTATCGTCTTCAATCCGTTGAACAGGCCAATGCCGTGATCGACATGGACGACATAATCTCCCGGCTTGAGGTCGCGAAAATCGGAAATGAAAAGGTGGCGCTGGCTGGATTTTGTTTTCTTCTGCCCCAACCCAACATCGGATTCGTCGAAGAGATCCTGGCTGGTCAGGACGCGAAGGTTTATCGCGGGAAGATAATAGCCCGCGTGAAGATCCCCGATGCCCAGCAATACCAATCCGGGCGGAGGCAATCCTTCCGCCGGCGCCTGTTCGCCGCTGCGGCACAGATGGGCAGGGATCTCATATTCCTTCAAAATATCGTTCATGCGTTCGGCGCGCCCGAGATTGGAAAGCACAAACGCTATTTTTTCTCCCGACTCGCGGAACTTGTTAAGATCGCCTATGAGTTCGCGAATGTTGCCGTGGTATTTCCGCGTGGATTGCGAAGAAAAATAGATCGGCGCAGACTCCGCTTCCGCGACATTGAGCTCCTCAATCTCCAGGCGCGGGAACCGGTCCAGTGAAGCGCGCAACTCATCGGCCGTGACATAGATTTGCTCCGGAGCGAGGACGGGCTTGTGCGCTTCCACGCGGTCCAGGAACCGCTCATAAAGCTCCGCATGCTGTTTAGCCAGAGCGTTTTCCAGTACTTCGCGCTCCAGGGTTATAATTCGATACCCTCGAAGATAATCGAAGAGCGTTTTATCCAGGGGATCAACCGCCGGCAAGAGGAATTCGAAAGCAGGAAATATCTCGCCCTGCCGCGCAAGAGCCAGCTCTTCTTCAAGGTGCGGGAGAAAAGGAGCGCTCCACAGCGACGGGACCTTTTCAGCCCACTGACGGAGCAGATCGCGCCTGCAGCAGTATTCCCGCATGGGAATAATCTCGATGGTGTTCACCGTCTCTACGGATCGCTGGGAATCAATGTCGAAAATCCGGATGGACTCGATTTGATCCCCAAAGAATTCCATGCGCACGGGCTTTTCCAGGTGCGGCGGAAAAATATCGAGGATGCCGCCGCGCAGGGAAAATTCCCCGGGATCCGTTACCGGATCGTCTTCAACATAGCCGGATTCGAAAAGATACTCGCGTATCATCTCCGGCGACATCTCCTCTCCGACTTTCAGCATCAGGCAATAATTAAGGAGACGCTCCGGCCCGTGCAAACGCACGGCAGCGGACTGGACAGAGGCAATCAGAATTCTGGGCTTGTCCTGCAGCATCTGCCAGATGGCCTTCGCGCGTGCCGCGGAAATTTCCGGGTGCGGAGACAACCCGCGATAGGGATCCACTTCGAGAGCCGGCAGATGCGTGATCTCAATCGGGTTTTGCGAAAGCAGATCGAGATAGAATCGGAGTTCCTGCGCGAGATTCAGGGCCTCCGCATTCGAAGGAGTGATCACAGCTGTAGAGCGGTTCTCGGCCAGAACGGACTTGGCAATCGTCAAAGCTTTGGCGCCGCCGGCCGTGCCGGATACGGTAACGACACGACTCCCCTCTTTGAGGCGCATCGCCAGCTGGTGCAGTGCGCCGCTCCCCATCGCTTCTTCGAACGTTCGCTTAAGCTGATTCACATTATACTGCTCTAATCCGGATCGTCCGAGAGACTTGCAAACTGCAACTGTTGGCGGCTACAGATGTCGCACCGCCGCCCAGGCTGATATAGAACGCGTCGGCGCTACGCGTTATGACTAGCCCGAGGCGCGGTTCGCTCAAAGCCCGAAGGTCGCTAGCGTGCCGTCATCGATGGCCTCAGCCGCCACAAAATTAAGCTAGTCCGCATTGACGATTGCATCCGTCACATCCGCGACTTCCCGTATCGCTGCGACGTCATGCACGCGGACAATGTGCGCTCCATAGATAATGGACGCAGCCACGGATGCGCCGGTCCCCAAAACCAGCTCGTGGGCAGGCTTTTTCAATATGGAGCTGATAAACGATTTGCGCGACGTTCCCACCAGAATCGGAAATCCTGCGGCAACCAGGCGGTCCAAATGTCGAAGAATTTGCATGTTCTGAGCTGCTGTCTTCCCGAATCCAATCCCCGGATCCAGGACGATCCTATCGTTGGACACGCCTGAACCTTGCGCACGCGCAACCGCCTCCTGCGCCCAGGCTTCGATATCGGCAAGGACGTCGGCGCTGGGAGGAATGGTCTGCATGTTGCCCGGTTCGCCCCGCATATGCATGAGGACCAGCGCCGCTCCGTGTCTGGCTGCTTCAGGCCCGATCCCGGGGCTCTTTTGCAAAGACGAAATATCGTTGATCATGGCCGCGCCGCATTCCAGCGCTGCCCTGGCAACTTCCAATTTCGTCGTGTCTATGGAAATCGGGATGGGATATTTTTTGCCTGCAGCCAAAGACTCAAGCGTCGGCATCACGCGCTGCAATTCTTCTTCCGCGGTGATTCCTGCCGATCCCGGTCGAGTGGATTCGCCCCCGATGTCGAGGATATCTGCGCCTTCTTCGGCGATTTGCCAGGCCCGGTCTACGGCCGCCTGCGGTTCAAAATAGCGGCCCTTATCCGAAAAAGAATCGGGAGTGGCATTGAGAATGCCCATCACGAGAGTCCGAGCGCCCAGATTCAGAGTCCAGTTCCCTGCCCGGAGCACGTATGCTTTCCTTGGGCACGCATTCAGTCATGGGGTGTGGCTCCCATCGAAAAAAACAACCACAAAATATACGAATCACGCGAACAATCATCCATCAAATATTCGCGTGATTCGGTACATCTCGTGGTTGTTTTAAAATCCTATGCCGGCGCAGGCTTGCCCTTGGGATTGATCAGTTGGGGCAGCGGGGTGTGCCCTGGCGTCTTCTCCCGCGCGGGTTGTCCCGGAGTATCGATATCGGAAGCAACGGGCTCTCTGGGTTTGATAGGCTGTCCTTTCATAATCAACTCAATATCACAGCCGTCTAAGGTTTCATATTCCAGGAGGGCTTCAGCCAGTCGGGTCAGGCTTTCACGATTCTCTTCCAGCATTTTATGCGCCCGCTCGCAACACTCCTCCACGATCCGCTTGACTTCCCTGTCGATTTGAATGGCAGTGTCTTCGCTGTAGTCACGGTGCTGGGAGATCTCCCTGCCAAGGAATATCTGCTCCTCTTTTTTCCCGAAAGCCATCGGACCCATAGAAGGGCTCATTCCCCACTCGGTAACCATTTTACGCGCCCGCTCGCTGGCAACCTCAATATCGTTGGCCGCGCCGGTTGTCTCCAGGTTCAGGAATATCTTCTCCGCACAGCGTCCGCCCATGAGGATGGAAATCTGTCCTTCGATAAACTCCTTGGTGTAGTTGTGCTTGTCGGTTTCCGGAAGCTGCTGGGTCAATCCCAGAGCCATCCCTCTAGGGATGATCGTGACTTTGTGCAGCGGATCGCTCCCCGGTATCATATAGGCGACCAGTGCGTGTCCTGCCTCGTGATATGCCGTGACTTTCTTGTCGCTTTCGGTGATGACCATGGATTTGCGTTCTTTCCCCATCAGAACTTTATCCTTGGCCCCTTCGAAATCACTCATCAAGACGACTTTCCGGCTATACCGGGCTGCATTCAGGGCAGCTTCGTTTACGAGGTTGGCCAGTGCCGCGCCGGAAAATCCCGGAGTACCCCGCGCGATCACCGAAATTTCAACATCATCCCCGACGGGTATCTTGCGCGTATGCACTTTCAGAATGCCTTCCCGTCCGCGGATGTCCGGCAACGGCACCACTACCTGCCGGTCAAATCGTCCGGGCCTGAGGAGCGCCGGATCCAGAACGTCCGGCCGGTTGCTGGCGGCAATCAGGATCACTCCGTCGTTAGACTCGAATCCATCCATCTCGACCAGCAACTGGTTCAGGGTTTGCTCTCTTTCATCGTGTCCGCCGCCTAGTCCTGCGCCTCTATGGCGTCCCACGGCATCGATTTCATCAATAAAGATGATGCAGGGGGCATTTTTCTTGCCTTGTTCAAACAGGTCGCGCACACGGCTGGCGCCGACGCCGACAAACATTTCTACAAAATCCGAACCGCTGATGGAGAAAAATGGGACATTGGCCTCGCCTGCGATGGCCCGTGCGAGCAGCGTTTTGCCGGTTCCCGGAGACCCCATGAGCAGAACGCCTTTAGGAATGCGGCCGCCAAGCTTTTGAAATTTCTGCGGTTCCTTGAGGAACTCTATGATTTCGGTGAGCTCCTCTTTGGCTTCTTCTACTCCCGCTACATCCTTGAAAGTAACCTTTTTCTGCTGGCTTGACAGAAGCCGGGCGCGACTTTTGCCGAATGAGAGGGCTTTGTTCCCTCCGCTCTGCATCTGTCGAATCATGAAAATCCAGAAGGCGAACAGAAGAATAAAGGGAAGCCATGAGGACAGAAAAACATACATGATCGAGGAATTGGAGGATTTCTCAAATTTTATGGCCACGCCATTCTGCCGCAGATCCTTCGTCAGGTCCCCGATTGCCTCAGGAGAAATAACGGTTTTGAACTTCTTGCCGCCTGCGTCTTCTCCTTCAAGATCTTCTCCCATTATCTTGACGGCTTTGATTTTTTTTGCCGTCACATCCTGGTAGAAGGTCGTAAAATCCCTCTCTTCAATGTTGACGTTGCGGATGTTGGTAGACCAGTTGCCACAACAGGATCAGCGTAACCCCAATCGCCAGCCAGATGAGAATATTCTTTAAATTAGTGCTCAAAAGAAAAACCTCCCTTTAGAACTTCGCAATAGCTCATTCTCATTCATCGGCTCAAGCCGCACAACTTGCTTACGAAGTCCAAGTAATCATTATACCAGAGCCATAGACATAAGTATAAGACGCAGCTTTAAGAATGCAGGGCTATGATTCTATGACCGGCGCATCACGGACCATCTCAACCAGGATGCAGTTTGGAGACTCGGGCCGGACGGCATACGCGCGCGCCGGTCTAAATCCAGGGATCCAGATAACGTCTCTTCCTGCCGCCACCATGGGCAGATCGGAGCGCTCCAAAAGCGGAACTTTGTGGTCAATCAGCATCTTCTTTACCTTCCGATGGCTCGGGCCGCCATAGCGGTCCCCCGGCTCCCTCGAACGGATAGCAAGAAATTCCGGCAGTGTGCGCGGATCGAGAAAGGCTTGAGTGGCGGACTTACCCCGGATCATCTTGAGATCAGGGGTGTTGCAGATTTCAGATCGGAAAATGACTCCCGCTTCAGCAATCCGGCATTCTCCGGGTATTTCAAGCCTATAGGCAAATGACGGCTTCTGCTCAGCGGAATGCTTCGTCAACAGGAGCGTATCGAATTGCCGGACTGCGATGCTTTGGCGAGAAATCCGGATTTGACTACCGCTGTGCCCCGCCCTGCAGAGAGATAGAATTCCGTCGACGAGCCTTGCATTGACTCCCCGCAACGAACCCAGGCATTCTTTCAAAGCCTGCCGCAGCACTTGTTTCTGCAACGCGGGATGCAGCCCTGCCAGATCGTGAAGCGCCATCGAAATACCAGTATCGTCCCTGCGGCACAGCTTTCCAAAAGTCTGTTTGGCTTCCGCTTCGATGAAAGCCCATGTTTCGCGGGACTGGAAGGCCTCCCGCGCAAGAGTTTCGATCAGCCGCGGATTGAGGTTCTTTTCCAGATAAGGCACAAGTTCCATCCGGATTCGATTCCGCGCGAGCTGAACATCCTTATTTGTGGAATCATCCCGGTAGCCGGCACCTTTCTGTTTCAGGTATTCAACGATTTCTTTGCGGGAGCACTCCAGCAACGGCCGGATCACAAGCCCATCGACGACCGGATGAATCGCGGACAGCCCTTCGACGCCGCTCCCGCGGATGAACCGGAAAAGAACGGTCTCCGCCTGATCATTTAGGTTATGCCCGACCGCTATCTTCTGCGCCCCTATCCGGCGCGCCGTTCGGCGGAGAAATTCGTAGCGCTTCAGACGCGCAAGTTCCTCGAGGTTATGCTTGCCCGCGATTGCCTGCTTTTTTACTTCGATGGCTTCCGAACAAAAGGGGAGATTCAGGCCGGCGCTCAGGCTGCGCACGAAATCCTCATCGGCATCCCCTTCCTGCCCCCGGATGCGATGGTTCAGATGAGCAATGGTCAGCGAAAGAGGAAGTGTCCGAGCGAGGATGTGGAGGCAAAGCAGCAGAGCCACCGAATCCGCTCCGCCGGAGACCGCAACGAGCACGTGATCACCCGGGTTGAGCATGGAGTGCTTTTCAATAGTTTTCCGGACGCGGATTTCAAAGCGACATAGCTTGTTGGAATGCTCTTTAGCGGACATTGGCTCACTTCTACCACAAATCTCCAGCAAATAAAACCCCGGCACTGATTCCAGATTCCAGATTCCAGATTTCGGATTTCGGATCCTGATTCAAGGAATCAGGCTGCCAACTTAAGCATTTCAGCCTGGAATCTGAGATTGGGGATCAAAAGCCCATCTCGAATCTTGAACCGGTTATTGAAGCGTGCCTCAAATCTGGCCGTGCTTTCAATCTGGAATCTGGAATTTGGAATCTGGAATCAGAGGTTAATCCGGAATCCGGAATCCGGAATCAGAGTGTGTTATAATTTCGCTTTTTAGCGGGCCTTCCGCGTCATTCATCCTGGAAAAGGAGGAGCACATGGCCTTCCCGACTACCCGCCCCAGACGTCTTCGCATGAACGAGCCCATTCGAAAGATGGTGCGCGAAACTCGTCTTGCACCGGAGCAGTTTGTACTTCCTCTATTTGTCTGCCCGGGCACTGGAATAAAGAAGGAAATTTCCTCCATGCCCGGCAATTATAACTGGTCCGTGGATATGCTGGTGGAAGAAGTCCGTTCTGCAAAGTCTCTGGGAATAGGCGGAGTGATGCTCTTCGGCATCCCCGAAAAAAAGGACGATCTTGCCAGCGGCGCGTATGCCGACAATGGCATTGTGCAGCAGGCTTTGCGCGCGTTGAAACGGGAAGTCCCGGGCATTCTGCTTATTACGGATGTTTGCCTGTGCGAATACACAGCCAACGGCCACTGCGGCCTTGTTTCAGGCGACGAGATTCTGAACGACGAAAGCCTGGACCTGCTTGCCAGGACAGCCCTGTCTCAAGCCAAAGCCGGCGCGGATATCATCGCGCCGTCAGACATGATGGACGGCCGAGTCCGCGCGATTCGAAAATTGCTGGATGAGAACAATTTTCAAAATATACCGATTCTCTCCTACGCTGTGAAATATGCCTCTGGATATTACGGGCCATTCCGCGAAGCGGCGGCATCGGCTCCAGCCTTCGGAGACCGGCGCAGTCACCAGATGGACCCCGCGAATGCCCGTGAAGCTTTGAGAGAGGTGGAGCTTGATATCGAAGAAGGGGCGGACATATTGATGGTGAAGCCGGCAGGCCCTTATCTGGACATCATTCGCATGCTGCGCGACCGCACCACGCTGCCCTTGGCTGCCTATCAGGTGAGCGGTGAATATTCTGCCTTGGTGGCGGCGGGGCAGATGGGGTGGCTGGACCTCCCGCGAACCATGCTCGAATCCCTGATAGGGATTCGCCGCGCCGGTGCGGATATAATTCTTACGTATTTTGCCAAGGAAGCGTCAAAGCTTTTGCAGTAAATTCGGAGTTGGGTCGATAGTCTTTGCCTGATCGCAAGAGGCAAATTCTGCAGACGCAATTCCCTCTCGAGATTGGAGCTGATCCAGTGAATCAACGATCCAAAGTCTTGTTTGCGCGCGCTCAAAAGTGGATACCCGGCGGAGTAAATAGCCCGGTTAGAGCATTCCGAAGCGTCGGTGGCAATCCTCGATTTATAAAATCAGGAAAGGGGAGCCGCATCGTGGACGTGGATGGCATGTCCTATATAGATTATCTGGGATCCTGGGGCCCCCTGATTCTCGGTCATTGTCCCTCGCCGGTCCAGGCAGCCCTGCGCAGCCAGATTCAGCTGGGAACCAGTTTCGGCGCTTCAACGGAGAATGAAGTCATTCTTGCGGAAATGATTGCCGACGCCGTTCCGTCCATTGAAAAGGTACGCCTCGTAAATTCAGGCACGGAAGCGACCATGAGCGCCATCCGCCTGGCACGCGCATTTACGAACCGGCCCAAGATCATCAAGTTCGACGGATGCTACCACGGACACGTGGACAGCCTGCTGGTCAAGGCCGGATCAGGCGTCGCGACTTTCGGTTTGCCCGACAGTGCCGGCGTTCAACCGCAGGAGTGCAACTCCACAATCTCCATTCCGTACAACGACTGCGACACGTTGCAGCAGGTGCTCGAGCATAACCGGGCAGAAGTTGCCGCAGTAATCATTGAACCGGTTGCCGGAAACATGGGGACCGTGCTGCCTGCGCGAGGCTTTCTGCAGCGGTTGCGCAAGCTCACGCGTGAACACGGTGCGCTTTTGATTTTTGACGAAGTGATGACTGGTTTTCGATTGTCCTATGGCGGAGCGCAGAAAGTTCTGAACGTCAAACCCGATCTGACATGCCTCGGAAAAATCATCGGCGGAGGGTTGCCGGTGGGGGCTTATGGAGGGCACCGGGAAATAATGAAGTGGGTAGCCCCGGAAGGTCCCGTGTACCAGGCAGGGACGCTCTCCGGAAATCCCCTGGCGGTCACCGCCGGGATTGCGACCCTGAAAGCTCTTAAAAAACCAGGGACCTACGCAAAGCTGGAGCAATTGACGGCAGAACTGACCACTGGGTTGCTGATTGCTGCAGAACGCGCAGGAATCCCTATTCAGATCAACAGCATCGGCTCCATGTTCACGGTCTTTTTTGCAGCTGCTTCGATAACGGATTTTGAGAAAGCGAAGACCAGCGACACAGTCCGCTACGCCAAGTTCTTCCATGCGATGCTCGATGCAGGCGTTTATCTTCCTCCGTCGCAGTTTGAAACCTGCTTTATGTCGCTTGCTCATACAAGAAACGACATCAAAGCCACGGTTCTGGCGGCTCGGGACGCATTTAAAGCCGTGGCTGAGTAATCTCAGGTATTTAGCGCGAGCTGTCCTGCTTTGGCGGCGGGTTTTTGGTGCGGACGCGGATGGAAACCATCTTGAATCTTTCGATCTTTTCCATCGTGAAGGTCAGGCTTTGATACTGAACGGTCTCCCCTTCCAAAGGCAGCCGGCCGGTCAAAGCCGCGATGTAGCCCGCAAGAGTCGTATATTCCGGAGCTTCCGGGATCTTCTCATCAAAGAACCGGTTAAAATCTTTTGCGGGTAATTTCCCTGCTACAGAATACAGATTCGGCCCCAGCTCGCGGATATCTTCAATTTCGGTGTCATGTTCATCGCGAATCTCTCCCACGATTTCCTCGAGGAGATCCTCCAGCGTGACGATGCCCTCAACGCCTCCGAATTCGTCCACGACGATGGCCATATGCAAATGCATCGACTGCATTTGGCGCAGCACGTAGTCGAGGGGTGCGCTGCTCGGCACGAACTGAGCGGGGCGCAGGAGCGCCTGGAGATTGATCTCCTCGGCTTTCTGGACATACTGCAACAGGTCTTTGACGTTGAGTATGCCCAAGGGATTATCGAAATTCTGCCGGTATACCGGAATGCGGGAATAATTCGTTTTTTTGACGACATCCAGGACTTTGGGTATGTCGTCATTGATCTCTATCGCCGTCACCTCGACGCGCGGAATCATCACCTCCCGGATCTGGGTAGCCCCGATTTCGAAGATATTGTGAAGCATCTCCTTCTTTTCGGACGGCATGCTCGCTTCGCTGGATCCCGCTATCATGGCCTTGATTTCCTCCTCACTCGGTCCGTGCGTAAAAGGGCTGACGCGCGCATCCAATCCGACGAGAGAGACAATTCGGTTCGCAATCCAGGATGCCGACCTGGCGAACGGGAAGAGGATCCGGATCGTGATCTTTATGGGCAGCAGAAGCATCCGGGACATCTGCTCGGGATGGGCAGCGGCGATGATTTTGGGCGTTAATTCGCAAAAGATGAGGATCACGAAAGAAAATACTAGGGAACCTGCGAAGCTGACCACCTCAGAATGCTCCGAAGTTGTCTGGGACGTAATAATATAGGTGACAATTCCGGCGGCGGCAATTTCCGCCACCGTGACTCCGAAGAGAATGACGCCGAGCAGACGATCCGAATTTGAGAGGATATCCTTGATAGCCTCGGCTTTTTTATCCCCGGCCTCCGCCTGATATTTTAGGCGGAGGCGGTTTACGGCCATAAACGCGGTCTCGGCGGCGGAAAAAAACACCGAGAGCATCATGAAAAAGATGAGCAGAACGGTGTAAAGCAAAAATGGCGACAAGGTTAGGCAGGGGTTTTCACCGAGCGTGAATATGCCTCGGAGAGCAAACGGTCTATTTGATCTTCGACAGACTTCTCGTTCAATCCGCGGACGGTTGCCACTTCACTGATTATGAGCTGTTTGGCACGATCCAGCATTCGTTTCTCGCGAAAAGAGAGACTTTTCCTGTAGCTGAGATATACCAGGTTTTTCAGGACTTCGGCGACCTGAAAGATGGAGCCGGTGCGCATTTTCTCGGAATGGTCTTTGTAGCGGCCCTTCCAGTCTGCTTCGGGCTCGAAGAAATCCTCCTGAAGCAGCTTGAAAAGCCCATCAACATCGGCTTTTTTAATAATGCGACGCAACCCGACGCTTTTAACGTTGGCTGTGGGGATCATTACTACGGATGAATTGGAGTGAATCCGGAGCATGTAGAATTCTTCTGCATTACCGTTGACAGAACGGCTGCTTACTTCTTCAATAATGCCTACTCCATGATTGGGATAGACGACTTTTTCACCTATGCGAAAATCCATAAAACCTCCGGAAAGAATTAGTATAGCAGATATAGGGCTTCTGAGCAAAAGAAGCGGCCCGGTTGACTCGGAGGGAGTGGTTAGGCTACTATTTGCGACCACATCACTATTGCGGTATTCGTAAAAGCCGAAGTGGCGGAACTGGCAGACGCACAGGACTCAAAATCCTGCGCCCCTTGCGGGCATGAGGGTTCGACCCCCTCCTTCGGCACCATTAGAACCAATCACTTACACGAATCCAATTTCCCGAATCCATTTTAAAAAAGGCACACCTTTGCCCGTGACTCTGGCCGCAAACAGACCTATAAGCCGTCCGGACGCTGTTTTGCAGGAAGCCGAAAACAGATCGATAGTGCCCTGATTAATAGCAATTTCCGGGATCGGCGCCCCAAAAAACCAAGGATGCGCCGTCAACACGCCAAACCAAATGCAGGGTTTTTGATCCTTTTTTCCACTGATTTGCGCATTACCTTTTGAGTGCATTTAACTTCACTTCAGAAGGAGAGCCGAAATCAGAGGAAAGACATCTTGTTGCAATACTGAGGCTCAAGCTAAACCACACGATGTTCTTTGGAAAGCAGGAGGGGCGTGATGAAAAAGGTTCTCGCGGGGATGCTTCTGGCGGCCGTGACGGCATTCGGGGCAGGGTGGGATTCAGTGACACGGATTACGGAAGGCCAAAAAATTGAATTGAGAACGCGGGACGGGGCCAAACTGCAAGGCACGTTCATATCCGCGCCGGCCGAGTCGATCGCCATACGGTATAAATCCGGCGAGCAATCGATAGAGCGTGTGAACGTTCTGCGGGTGCGTGTGTACGACGCGGGTCGTCGGACTCGGAAAGGTGTGATGTGGACCGCGATTGGCGCGGGTGCGGGATTCGGAGTCGGCGCGGCGGTCTGTCCCCAATGTTCAAACGAAGGGGCCGGGGCGAAATATGTCGGGCCAGGCGTGGCAGTCGGAGCAGCCCTCGGTGCTCTGGGCTTCCTGTCATCGCCCTATAAGACGATTTATGAGGTGAAGTAGGGCGGCGCTCAGCCGGCAATTCGTGTTGTTGCCCTGTCGTTCAAGCAATAGCCTGCCGTTTTGTCCTAGAAGAAACATTGTGTTCCGTTACCCCCTGAGACAAATATTCCGGCAACCAGATTGGGAGTAACTTCCCACATCCCGGGGAGCGTTCGCCCCACAGCTTGAATCTGCTTTCCATCGCCCCCACTCCCTCTCCCTTTAAAGTTGACTATAGTATATACTACAGAATACAGTCATAACGTGAGATTCGAGTGGGATGAGAACAAGGACCGGATCAATTTCAAGAAACATGGAGTTTGGTTCGAAGAAGCCCAGACCATTTGGGTTGATTCGAAATCCGTCGAATATTTTGATCCGGAGCATAGTTCCAATGAAGACCGTTTCATTCGAATCGGGCATTCGACGAGAGGGCACATTCTTCTCGTCGTATTTTGTGAGCGGGCGGAGAGATCAACGATTCGTATTATCTCTGCTCGAAAGACAACTAAGCAAGAGATGAGGGATTATGAAAAGGGAATATAACCTCGGCAAACTCATAAAACGTCCGGGGAAGGTAAAAACGATCCGGAAGCGGCCAAGACCCCGATCAGCATCCGGTTGGATGGAGCAGTGCTTGCAGATCTGCGATCTGAAGCGGAGCGGCTTGGGATTCCATATCAAACACTGATCAGTAGCGTTCTCCACCGCTATGTTAAAGGAGAATTGGTAGATCCGAAGGCGATTGATTTGGGCCGGATCATAGCGAGAGCTTCATAGCATCGACTGCTGCAATACGGTGTGTGGTTGTGCGGTGGC
Source organism: uncultured Acidobacteriota bacterium (assembly GCA_963761825.1). Taxonomy (GTDB): domain Bacteria; phylum Acidobacteriota; class UBA6911; order UBA6911; family UBA6911; genus UBA6911. Next base: position 33,615 of record CAVXIH010000013.1, on the reverse strand, counting down.
GCAGTGCATATGGTCAGCTTCCCCGAAAACTTCCGGGGAGTTTGGAATTCCTCGGCGCTCCGTCGAGCCCCCCCTACGATACCTATCCACGAAGACTACTCCAGGCACAGATATCTGAATTAAATAGAATAAACTATGTGCTAGAATGCGCGCTTAAACCATTTTACAGGAGCACTTTATGCGCAATCATTTGCAGCGCGTTTGGATTAAGGCTGGGCACCGCATTATTGTTCTATCTGCACTGTCATTTATGGGTATTTGCCTCGCGCCTGCCATCGGAGATGATAATTCTTTTAAAACGAATTCTGCCCAAGCTGTTTCGCCGTTTTCGAAGGGACTTGCCCGGGGAATCGATTCATCAGCGCGCAGTTCTATCGAACAAAGTTTTGGTAAGTTGCCCATGAGCTTCGAAGTAAATAATGGACAGACGGATAAAAGCGTAAAATTTCTTTCTCGCGGACGCGGATATACAGTACTCCTTACTTCTAGGGAAGCAGTCTTATATATCCAGCGCCGAGCCCGAAATAAAAAAATACCTCTTCTGAGAAATCCCGCAAAAGATGCAATCAAGGAAGAATCGGAATCAGCAGAAGTAATCCGGTTAAGATCCATCGGATCAAATCTTCATCCGAAGATTACAGGAATGGATGAATTGAAGGGGAAAAGCAATTATTTCATTGGCAGCGATTCATCAAAATGGCGCACAGACATTTCCAGTTATGCCAAGGTAAAAATGGAAAAAGTGTACCCTGGAATTGATCTGGTATATTACGGAAACCAAAGGCAATTGGAATATGACTGGATTGTAGCGCCTGGCGCCAATCCCAATAACATTCGATTTGAGGTTGTGGGCAAGGATGATTTATCAATAGATGATAGAGGCAATCTAATACTTGATAAAAAGAATAATCTGCTTCTTCGCAAGCCGACGATTTATCAGCAAAGCGGTGGCAAGACCAGGGAAATCGCCGGGCAATATATGCTTCTGGGCAGGCATCTGGTAGGAATCCAAATTGGCAAATATGATCCATCATTAACGCTTGTAGTGGACCCAATTCTTAGCTATTCGACATACCTTGGAGCTCCAGGAATGGATGAGGCTTATACTATCGCCTTGGATGCTTCCGACAATGTTTATATAGCCGGAAATACGGTATCCGACAATTTCCCTGTGGTAAACCCTTTCCAGGCGAACCAAAGTACCGGCCCTGATGCTATGATTTTAAAATTTAGTCCCTCCAGAAATGAATTGATTTATTCCACTTATTTGGGTGGCTATGGTTTCGACTACGCATATGGCATGGCAGTAGATTCATCTGGCAACGCCTATGTGACAGGCGGCACTTTTGCTCTTAATTTCCCTGTATTCAACGCGTTCCAATCCAGTAAAGCGGGTGATGAAGTGATTTATGATGCTTTTGTTACAAAGCTAAGTGCTGCCGGAAATGAGCTGATTTTCTCTACTTATCTTGGCGGGGATGACGACGATATTGGATTTGGAATCGCGTTGGATTCTTTCGGCAACGCGTATGTTGCAGGGATAACAGCTTCCACAAATTTCCCTATTGCACATGCTTTTCAAGATACTAATAAGGGTCAATATGCAAATGCTTTTGTAACGAAAGTTACCCCTGATGGTGCCCTGACATATTCCACTTATCTGGGCGGTGGAGGCCATGATGGAGCATATGGCATAGCAGCAGATTCATCAGGCAACGCCTATGTAACGGGATTTACGTATTCAGACGATTTTCCGACGGCAAGCGCGCTTCAAGGAGATAATGCCGGCACCTATGATGCATTTATCACGAAATTAAACGCCTCTGGGAATTTACTGATCTATTCCACCTTTTTTGGGGGAAGCAATGATGATGTGGGGAGAGCCATTGCCGTCGACTCTTTGAACCAAGCATATGTGGCAGGGCTTACGTATTCCGATGATTTTCCCACAAAAAATGCAGTTCAAATAAACTACGGCGGGGGAACTGATAAGGAAGATGCTTTTGTCTTGAAACTGGGCCTAGGTGGAAATGCCCTGATCTATTCAACCTATCTCGGAGGCAGCCAAAGCGATCAATGCTATGGTCTCGCAGTGGATTCTTCTGGTTATGCCTATGTAACAGGATTTACCGATTCGACGGATTTTCCAATCAAGAATTCCGTCTTTGGCAATGTTCCGGCATTCACCAATGCTTTTGTATCAAAGCTGGACCTTTCCGGAAGTTCATTTCTTTATTCCACATTACTTGGAGGCGATATATTTGATTACGGGACCGCGATTGCTGTGAATTCACGTGGCGAAGCCTATGTGACGGGATATACGAATTCCGACAATTTTCCTGTTGTCAATGCATACCAAGAATCACTTCTGGGCAACGCTACGTCTGACCTCTTCATTTCAAAGATTACGACGGATGATGTAACGGCGATGCCCATAGTAACAACGGCGGAGATCTCATCCATTACTCAGACAACTGCGAGGGGGGGCGGCAATGCTACCGCTGATAACGGAGCATCCATAACTGCAAAAGGCATTTGCTGGAGCACGTCCGCAAAACCGACAATAGCCAATACATGCTCTAACGACGGCACCGGTACAGGAACGTTTGCACGCTCGATTGTCGGCTTGACCGCAGGCTCGACCTATCACGTCCGGGCTTATGCAACAAACGCTGTAGGAACAGTTTATGGCAAGGATGTGGTCTTCACTACCTTGACTCTGCCCGCAGTAACGACGGCACAAATTACGGCTATTACTCAGACCAGTGCAATCGCTGGCGGGAATGTCGTTTCGGATGATACCGTTCCGGTAACCAGCAGGGGCGTGTGCTGGAGCACATCGCTCAATCCAACAACTTCAGACACCTGCACCAGTGATGGCAACGGTCCGGGTACATTTACGAGTTCCATTGTTGGGTTGGCCGCAAACACGCCCTATAACGTCCGCGCCTATGCGGTGAGTCCCCTGGGTACCGCCTATGGATTGGACAGCCTCTTCACTACCTTAGCACCACCAGATTTTCGGATTATCGGTGAGTGGTCGCCGGCCACGGTGAATGCAGGCTCCAGTGCGGCCTACAACCTCTCGATTGAAGGGCTCAATAATTTCTCGGGAACCGTGACTTTTGCCTACTCAGGGCTGCCGACAGCCGCTACATGTTCCATCAGCCCATCCCCATTGAACGTCAGTGGTTCAGCTGCATTTCCATTTACTGTGACAATTCGTACGACTGCCCGTTCAACTACAACGGGAATGATCGAAGATCCATATCGCTTTCCATGGAACTATTCTGAATCAGCTCCATTTGTGTGCTTGGCTGGTTTGCCTCTGATGGTATTTGCGCGGAAACAAAGACGGCTTTCAATTACATTATTCCTATTTTGTGCAGTCGGACTCGCCGGCTGCGGAGGTGGTAGTTCGTCGAAAACAACAACGACGACTATAAAAAAGGGCACTCCTGCGGGGACATATACTGTTGCCCTAATAGCGACATCTGGGAGCATCAGTCACAATATCGACTTAACACTTACTGTAAACTAAAAACCTCTGGAAGAAGAAGCTTGCCTATCTAAATCGGTAGACTTCCAGATCCGATTAATGAGCACCCTATTAAGTATTGCGCATTTATTATGACTTCTGAGAGAAGATTATCCGGCGCAGTTTGCGCCCGTTCAGAAGCTTCGAAGGGAGAACCTGCTTTGAAATAGGGATTTCGTTTTTCCTATCGGCAAAATGGCGCATCAAAGCGCAAATGGAAAATGTTTCACGTTGTGACGAATCCACATATTGAATTCCTCGATAAAGATCATGCCCGCTACTACGCTTACTGGATGGGAGTATTCGCATCGGGTGGAGAGGTTACCTCCGCCGGACGCGAAGTGAATGAACTCGTGCGAATGAATGGCCAGTGGCTTATCAGCGTGCGTGACGTGGATCCCCAAGATTAACAGAGAATCGACTCACTCAAAGTCCCGATCTTGGAGGTTGCAGACACCCTCCTCTCGGCCACCTGTACCCGGTCGCAATATCAGGCAGTTGAAAAGGCTCGCCTAGTGCGCAGAAAACTCGGCGGCTAGCCGGGCGACCCAGTACACAAACCAGAGGATTGCGACCATACCGACAACTCGGATCCAAGTTTTTCCGCCGGCCCCTAAAGTATATCTTCTGCCGCTGATCGTTTCCGCGGCGAGGTTCACGAGGCAAAGCAGCATCCCAAGGAATACAGCCGGACCGAACAAGTGGTACCGGATCGACGCAGCCAAGTCTCCGTGCAAGATTGCATGAAGCGATCGAGTCATGCCGCATGTCAGACAGCTATGACCGGTGATGGAGTGAAAAGCACATGCAGGCAAAGGAAGATTGGTCGGAGGTATAATAAAAAGGACCAGGAGGCCAAAGAGCAGGCCTCCTGATAGGAAAGCCCTCGCGACCCGGCGCTCAATCCGCATATCTGTTTGGCAGATCATTTTCATTGCAGCCTTCACACAATGGGAGGCACTGTTTCCGGAGGATTGGCATCCGGTTTCGGAAAAACCTGATACTCGGGCCCGAATTGCTCGAGGAATTCAACGGCGAAGGCTCGCATCGCATACGACACGGGCAGCAGCACGACCGCGTTGATATACGGAATCGCCAGGATCAGAAAGCCGATGCAGCAGGTAATGCATCCGCAAATGAAGATTCCAACAAGGATGAGCAGCGACACTAATAAACGGAATATTCCATAGCCGACAAAATACAGGAATTGGGAAAAGAACAGCGGCAGGAACTTTTGTATCGCTTCCCAACCGGTGATCCGGTCCCGGTACATGATCTGGATGACGAAATCCCTGAGCAGAATGAAGATGAAAGCGCTGAAAATCGAAATGGCAAAAAATCCCAAACCGGCAAAGACCACAGGCAGAATCAGCGTTCTGCCATTTCCGTTGCCTTCATACACAGCCTGCAGATAGACAAAGCAGTAAAAGACATACGCGATAACAATCGCAGAGAAAATGACAACCCAGAAGAGGTTCCACCAGAAAAAGGAATTCCCTTCTTTTCTATATTCATACCACGGCGCCGCGATTCTGGCCTGGCCGCGAACCACGTTATCCAGGAACATGAACTTGCCCCTGGCACTCAACCAGGTGATCACAACCATGAACACCAAAAATAGAAATAAGGCAAAGGCGATCAGCATCGCCCATCCGGGATGGTTGCCCAGCCATTCCCAAGCTCTTTGAGGGAAGTACAGCACTGCTTCCAGATTGAAATCTGATGTTTTTCTTATGCCCGTATTCGGCACACCGCCGGACACCTGCACGTCCGTGAGTGCGGCCAGGAAGGCCGAAAATCCGACAACGAACCATTTCCTCGGATCCATGGGATTAAAAAGCGCCTGTTTGGTCCGCGAAATCGCTCGCGACAACGGCTCAAGATAGTGAATGCTCATAGTTCCGCCTCTTTGTGGTTACGCTGGTTTCAGGGAAATGCATCGTCTAATCGTTTTCAGGATTCCCACATCATAAGCCAATCAATACCAAACCGGATCCAGAAAAATAGCGCCTAAATGCAAAGCTCAGTCATTTGTTTTGAAGATCTTTTAGGTCGGATGCAATAGAATGAGCAGGCGGACTAACGGTTGAGGCACTGAAGCAATTTGGCTGGGAGGCAGTCATGCAGATCAAGGGTACATACGACGTGGTCGTGGTTGGCGGGGGCACTTCAGGCGTTGCGGCGGCCATTGCCGCGGCCAGAACAGGGGCAAACACTCTCCTCATAGAAAGAGTCGGCGCTCTGGGCGGCCAGATGAATGTGTCCGGCCCTCCCGGCTTTGCCTATGCCAATCTTTACAACGAAAGGCACGAGCGCATCATCGGCGGAATCATCACCGAAACGCATGAGCGCCTCCTCAAAGAAGGCCACGCTATTCCCCACCTGGAGCCCGATTTCCGCGGCTGGTACACGTTCGCCTACGTGGATCCGGACTGGTGGGGACTATTGATTTTCGAGATGATGCAGGAGAACAAAGTCAATCTGCTGCTTCACTCTCTCGCCGTTGACGTCGTCAAGGAAGGCAAAACGGTAAAAGGCGTCATCGTCGAAAATGTCTCCGGACGGCAAACGATTTTCGGCAAGGTGATTATCGACTGCACGGGCGAAGGCGAAGTCGCAGCGCGCGCCGGCGCTCCTTACGAAATCCTGCCCCGGGATAAGATGGAGCCCCACTCGCTTTCCTTCACCGCCGACGGCGTGGACTGGGAAAAAGTCCTCGAGTACATCAAGGCCAATCCGCAGGAATTCGAATTCGAGCGTTTCCAGGAAAACACGCAGCACAAGTGGACGTACGACGAGCTGGTCGCCCGCATCCGCAAGGTCGATTCCATCGTCGAGTTCGGCGAGGTCATGGGATACCGAAGCCTGAAGATGAAGGGCCTCGAAACCGGCGAGTGGCACGGCTTCAGCGGAGTCGGATTCTTCCTGATGCCGCGGGAAGGCGGTGTCATTCAAGCCCATTTCCAGCACTCTTCCCAGGTAGGAGATTGCGATGCGACCGATGTCGACGACCTGACGTCCGGCGAGATCGAATGCCGCCGGCAGATCGTGATCGCATGGAAGTTCGTCAAGAAGTACCTGCCGGGATTTGAAAACGCCTACATCACGCGCGTTTGCCCCGAGATGCGGATCCGCGAAGGCCGGCGCATCATGGGCGATTATGTCCTGAAGGGCGAGGATGTCATCGAAGAGCGGAAATTCCCCGACGTGATCGGCAAGAGCGCCTTCCCGGCGGGCGCCGTTCATGTCGTCGGTCCCGGAACTCTGGAAACGATGAAGCCTCCCGATGTCCCAAAGACCGGCGGCTCCCATGACATCCCCTACCGGTGCCTCGTTCCCAGGGAGATCGAGAACCTTCTCGTGGCAGGCAAAGCGGTCTCGGCCTACCGTGAAGCGTATCAGCGGTTCCTCATGCAGACGATGGTAACGGGCCAGGCGGCCGGAGTTGCCGCCGCTCTCTGCGCGAAGCAGAACATTACCCCGAGGATGCTGGAATCCGACGTCACGGAGCTCCAGCGCATCCTGGTGGCACAGGGCGCCATCCTCACGGGAACGCACTGATTACGATGCGAGCTGCCCGGGTTAGCGCCGGCATGCCGCTCCGGGTACCTTGTTCGAAACGCCGCCGAGACGGCGGCAGTTCCCATGGAGCGTGCGATTTGCCAATAGTTCAGGAGGACATCGATGAGCGGGAAGCAATGGCGAACGGGGCCGTTAAGAAACCATCCACGATCGATGTCGGCCAGATTATTGACGATTCCAGGCTGAACCGGGTTTCGATCAGTGTCATCCTTCTCTGCGGCCTGATCATGATCATGGATGGGTACGACTATACGATCATCAACCAGGCCGCGCCTGTGATCATGAAGGAATGGAACATCGGGACCGAGCTTTTTGGCTGGGTTTTTTCGGCGGCTTTTTTGGGATATTTGATCGGCGCGCTGGTTTTCGGCACCCTCTCCGACAGGATCGGGAGAAAAAAGACACTCATCCTTGCATCCTGCGTTTTCAGCGTGGGAACGCTGCTGGCCTATTTTTCACATTCCATTCAGAGCCTGATTCCCATACGCATATTCACGGGCTTCGGCATCGGCGGCGCCGTTCCCTGCGCGATCACGCTGACCAGCGAATACTCCCCTTTGAAGGGCAGAGGGAAGTACGTGTCTATCATGTATTCCGGCTTTCTGATCGGAATCATCTTCGGCGGATATGCTGCCGGCGCAATGCTGCAGCACCTCAACTGGCGCTGGCTGTTTGTCGTAGGCTTTCTGGCCCCCGTGCTGGCGATCATTCTCGTTTGGTTTAAGCTGCCGGAATCCGCCCGTTGGCTTTCAGCCCGGGATAAAGATCGAAATAAAGAAAGCAAGCCTGGCAAAAATTATAAAGAAGATGCAGCCTGGAATCGCAATTGATGCGAACACGCAGTTCGTGTCCGCGGGCGCGAAAAAGAATCGCGCTTCCATAGGAGAGCTTTTCAAGGGCAGGCTGGCATGGGTCACGCCGACGGTTTGGGCGTACTATCTGATAAGCTCCATCGCAGTATTTTTTATCGGCAGCTGGTCCCCACAGTTGCTGGTTGTCAAAGGATTTTCCCCATCCGCGGCAGGCTATATCAATGGAACCGGCAACATACTCATCGCAGCCGGATGCTTACTGAGCGGCTTTTATTACGACAAAGTCGGCTTCCGGTGGGGATCGATACTCCACGTGATTGCAGCCGTGTGCGTGTTTTTCCTTGGCGGACTCGCGCCGACCGGTTTTGTGATACTGCTTTTCGCAAGCGGATTCTTCATCAATTCCGCGCACATGGACGTCACGATCCTTGCCCCGATCGTCTATCCGTCCAGCTGCAGGAACCAGGGCGCCGGCTCGGCCATAGCCGTGGCAAGAATCGGAGCCATGATCGGGCCATCGATCGGCGGGATTCTGCTCGCAACGAAATTGCCGATGGAAAGGCTCCTGGCGCTTGTGTCCATACCGTTGCTGCTGGCCGCCGTCCTCTGCTACATAGCCGGCCGGCAGTACGATGTCTATTTCGGCCCTCTATATGCGGGGAAAATCACGGCGGACAAGAAATAGCAACGCCTGATCTTCAATACTCCCAGGGCTTGAATGTCCTTCCCAGGAGGCGCTCCGCCTTGCCGGAGTCCAGGTGCACGTTGCCGATTCTGGGCGGGCCGTTCACGTCTTCCGCGCGAGACCATTTTCTTAGAGCTTCCTGCCGGTAGTTGCCGCGCTTCAGGATCCGCTCGCCGATTTCATAGAGGCTCACGGCCCGCGGACCGCCAACATGGAACAGTCCTTCGACTTCCCTGGAAAACAACGAGACAACGGCATCCGCAAGATCCTCACAGGCGATGCAGCTTCTGTACTCGTCGTGAAACAGCGACATGGGAAGACCTCGTTTGAGCCTGCCTTCGATGAAATCGATCGCGCCCTTTTTGCCCTGTATGGAATCGCCCATGGGAAGTCCTATTCGGACAATCGCGTGCCGCGGAGCTTTTGCGATTTCCTTTTCCGCAAGCACATACGTTTTTCCGACCACGCTGACGGGATCCGGCCGGTCCGTTTCCGCGTATCCGCGCGCCGATGCATGGTTGCCCGAGAAAACCAGGTCGGCACTCATATACAGGATGTAACAGGAATCCGAAAAAACCGAAACGATGCTCCGCGCCCCGTTTGCATTAATATTGTGCGCATACTGGGGCCTGGCCTCGCAAACATCCAGATCGCAGACCCCGGCCGCGTGGAGCACATGGGTCGGCCGAAAATCATCCCTGATCCGCGCCAGCTCTGACGTCTTGGTCATGCACGCGGACGCGACATGGCCGCTCTCCGGCATCCTCATGTTCGGCGGACGGATACCAAACAGACGATCGGGGGGAAGGACCGATTGCAGCTTTTGATACAGCGGCCACCCGTGGATGGATGTGATGCCGGTGATGAGGATGCGAGCCGTGTTTCTGAAAGAAGAACTCATAGTAATCAGATATATCCCATGCGTGTCTTGATGGAAATTACTTCCACACCTGCGGATTGATAAGGTTCGTCGGCTTCTGGCCGGCGAGGCCGGCGATGAGGTTTTCAGCCGCCATGACCGCCATCTTCGACCGGGACTCGATGGTGGCGCTTGCCGTGTGCGGCGTGAGTACGACATTGTCCAGATTCAGCAGTTCCGGGTGCACCGCGGGCTCGCGCTCGAAAACATCCAGCGCCGCGCCGGCGATTACGCCGTTCTTAAGCGCGTCCGCCAGGGCGGCTTCATCGACGAGCGGACCACGGCCCGTGTTGACCAGGTACGCCGTCCGCTTCATAAGGCGCAGCGAACCGGCATGGATCAAATGGACAGTCTCGGGCAACAGGGGCACGTGCAGTGATACGAAATCGGATTCTCTCAGCAGTTCTTCCAGTTCAACGCGACGCGCTCCGGTTTCCGCCTCCAGCTGCGGCTTGGAAGACTTGTCGGCATAGAGCACGCGCATGTTGAATCCGCGCGATTTCATCATCATGGCGGACCCGATGCGGCCCGCGCCGACAATACCCAGCGTGCTTCCTGTGACGGCGCCGCCGAGAAAAAGCAGCGGTCCCCAGCCCTTGAATTTTCCCGCGCGCAAATATTTTTCTGATTCGGGGACGCGGCGCGCCACCGCAAAAAGCAGTGCCCACGCGTGATCCGCAGTCGCATCGGTCAGAACCCCGGGAGTATTCGTGACCATGATGCCGCGCCGGGTCGCATCCCGCACATCGATATTGTCATAGCCGACGGCCATGTTGGCCACGATTTTCAATTGCGGACCTGCCGCTTCAAACACCTCCGCATCGATTTTATCGGTCAACAGGGTCAAGAGCGCATCCGCGCCCCGGACTCCTGCCAGCAGTTCTTCGCGCCCCAGGACGCGCTCCTCCGCATTGATGCAATAATCAGGATGCGCGCGGCACAGAATTTCCAGGCCGGCTTGCGGAATCAGTTGGGTGACGAAGATTTTCAATTTTCAGCTCCGAGACATGCAGACACGACGTTTGGCTCGCATCGCGACGCCTGATACCGCATAATTTTCGCCCCCGAAAGCGCCGCCCCCTACTGCAGGGAAGGCGCGCCGGTGGTGCGCTGCACCAGTTCGTGGCACGCAAGCAGCTGCGTCGTAAAATCCGGGAGCTCGTCCACAATCTCGCGGTGCTCTCTAAAAAGCTCATCGAGCAACATCAGGGCGCGCGAATCCTCGGGGCGCAATTTCGTGGCGCGAATATAACTCTTCGCGGCTTCGCCAAACCGGTCGATGGCCTGCAGCGCAATTCCCAGGTTTTTGTGGGCATTGTGCCGCTTCGGTTCCATCCGGATTGCGGCCCGGCAAAACTGTTCCGCTTCCGCACAGCGCCCGGTCCGGATGAGGCAATAGGCGCGGTTGTTGTTGAGGAAGTACCACGTCGCGTTCTGTTCCAGCGGCAGATCGAACGCCCGCGCGTACGCCTCTCCGGCCGCCCCATAATCGTTCACCTGCTCCAGTGACTGGCCCATTTTGAGAAAGCACTCCGCTTTGTCGGCAGGCGCATCCACGAGGGGCAGAATCTTTTCAATATACTTGCAGGCGGGAATGAAATAGCCGGCTTCGATGCAATCTATTGCAAGCTGCCAGAGGCATCCCACGGCGCTGTCGACGTCCGCTGTCTTGAGGAAAATCGCGGACACCCTCTCCGTATCCTGAATAGAGATCATCTCCCCGTCCTGCGTGATGAATCCGTTGAAGTCTCTCACTTCGTTGCCGCCCATCTTTGCCGCCTCCCGATTCTCCGCGCAGCCTGCCATCCCGAAATTGGACGCTGACCGCCTCATGAACAATAATATATTCCTTTTATTAATATTAGCCAATTTTACCGGTTTAAATTACATCGCAGGGTTACGTCTTTGAGTTCACCGAAGAGACGGCAGATTCGGCGCTTCCCGGCACCGGGCGGATGGGGTATAAAATATTCAGAGGGCGCCCCGGGGAAACCCCCGGTTCCGGCAATCCGCCCTATGAGACATGCGGGCCAGCCCCTGGCTGTCGCATGCGGAGAAGCATATGTCCAAACTTGTCCTGATCGCGGTCGGAGGGAACGCGCTAATCCGCAGTGGACATAAAGGGACGGCTCAGGAGCAATTTGAAAATGCCGTCGAGACGGCGGCGGCCGTCGTCCGGCTCATCCGCGCAGGTCACCGCGTTGTTCTTACGCACGGCAACGGGCCGCAGGTCGGCGCGCAGCTCGTCCGCTCAGAATTGGCGGCATCACACGCCTACCGGCTCCCGCTAGATTGTTGCGTCGCATCGACGCAGGGCGAAGTGGGCTATGTGCTGCAATATGCCATGTGGCAGATGATGCAGGCGGAGGGGCTGAATACACCGGTGGTCTCTCTGATCACACAGGTCCTCGTCGATTCGCGGGATCCCGCCTTCCGGCACCCGACGAAACCTATCGGGCCTTCCTACACCAGAGAGGTTGCCGAGCGCTATCGCGATCTGCTCGGCTGGGTGATTGTCGAGGATCCTATGCACGGTTTCCGCAGAGTGGTCCCTTCTCCGGAGCCCATCGCTATCGTCGAGCTCGATGCGATTAAAGCCTGCGTGGATCGAGGGCTTGTGGTCATCGCGGCCGGAGGCGGAGGCGTGCCCGTGTTCAACGACCACGACATCACCAAAGGAGTGGAGGCTGTGATTGACAAGGACCACACGTCAGCAATCCTCGCACGCCAGCTCGATGCAGATGTTTTCGCGATTGCCACGGATGTAGATCGCGTTTACCTCGATTTCGGTAAAGCTTCGCAGCGGCCTCTCAACCGCCTTACGATCCGCCAATGCCGCCGGTACCTGGAAGAGGAGCAATTCCCGCCGGGGAGCATGGGACCGAAAATCACGGCGGCTATCAAGTACCTCGAGCTTGGTGGAAACATGGTTGTGATCACCGACCACGACCACCTCCTTGAAGCTCTGGAAGGGAAAGCGGGAACACAGATCCTTCGGGACGGAACAGTGGAATGCCCGTGAGAAATACGGGCCGACACTTACAGGAGCGCATTATGTCTCGCACACGCATCGTGATTATGGGAGCGGCCGGAAGGGATTTTCACAACTTCAATACGGTCTATCGCGGCAGCCGACGGCACGAAGTCGTCGCGTTTACGGCAACGCAAATCCCTAACATAGACGGGCGCAAGTACCCGGCCACGCTTGCGGGAGCACTCTATCCGAAAGGGATTCCGATTTTCCCGGAACAGGAACTTCCCCGTCTTATCGCCAAACATAAAGTTCAGGAAGTCGTGTTCTCCTACTCCGATGTCTCGAACCAGTACGTGATGGAGCAGGCGGCGCTGGTGAATGCCTGCGGGGCGCGCTTTGTCCTGCTCGGCGCCGACGAGACGATGCTGACTGCAAAGGTGCCGGTCGTCGCAGTGGTGGCCGTGCGGACAGGCTCCGGCAAAAGCCAGACTTCCAGGAAAGTGTGTTCCTATCTCAGGAGCCTCGGCCTGCGCGTCGTGGCGGTGCGGCACCCGATGCCCTACGGGAACCTGACAAAGCAGGCGGTCCAACGGTACGCCACGCTGGACGACCTCCGGAAGAATCGCTGCACCGTGGAAGAGATGGAGGAATACGAACCGCACATTGTGGAGGGCGGAGTGGTTTACGCGGGCGTCGACTATGCCGCAATCCTGCGCCGTGCGGAACGCGAAGCGGACATCCTCATCTGGGACGGCGGCAACAACGACCTTTCGTTCTACCGGCCGGACCTCACGATTACCGTCGCGGATCCGCATCGCCCCGGGCATGAAAGGACGTACTACCCGGGCGCGGCCAACGTGCGACTGGCCGATGTGATCATCATTAATAAAGTGGACAGCGCCCCGGAGGCAAATGTCGAGGCCGTCTTTGAAGAGGTGGTTCGAGTAAATCCGAAGGCACAGATCATTCGAGCCGCATCGCCGATCACCGTCGATGATCCTGATGTCATCAGGGGAAAGAGCGTCCTGGTGGTCGAGGACGGCCCCACGCTCACGCACGGAGGGATGCAGTTCGGCGCCGGAACGCTGGCGGCCAGAATCTTCGGAGCCCGCGAGATAGTGGATCCCCGGCCCTATGCGGTCCGTTCCATCGCCGCGACGTTTAAAAAGTATCCGTCAACAGGAGTGCTTCTGCCGGCGATGGGTTATGGTCCCGAACAGATTCGCGACCTGGAAGAGACTATCCGCAGGGTTCCCTGCGATGCGGTGGTCATCGGCACGCCGATGGACCTGCGCAGGATCTTAAAAATTCGGCAACCGTCAACGCGAGTCCAGTACTCGCTGGAGGAGCGGAGCAAGCCGGGCCTTCAGGAAGTGCTCGATACATTCCTCCGGGACGAAAATCCGGGGTCAGGTCTGGAAAATTTGATTTTGTGTTAGATTTTGGCAATAAAATAACCAGCCACGGATTGCACGGATTTCACAAAAAAACATCTGTGAAATTTGTTCTTTAGAGGGGGAGGGAGAATGCCGGACGAATCAAAAGTAATGCGGTGGGGATTGATCCTGGCGGCAGCGGTCATCGTGCTGCGCATCGTGCTGGAACAGGCGGGCGCGCCTGAGAAGCTCAGCTTTTTCTTCGGCGTGGCGTGGTTGTATTTTATTTTTCCTATCCTGTTCGCCCTGAGCATACGGGCTCACAATGCGGCCAGTCCTTTCAAAAGCCTGCTGAAAAACGTTTTGCTTTTCGTGCTCTGCACGCGCTTGATGGTCATGATCACCTACATGCTCGCATACATCTTTAGCTGGAAGGCAAGCAGGTTTGCATTCCCCGCCGGCACGGTTGGAGAGAATGTGAGCGTCTGGGCCGGAATCTTTTTTCATTCCCTTGCGCAATCTGCTTATTTGGATTGTGATGGCGACCATCCTGGGTATGATCATCGGCTCCATCACGCTCCTGCTGAAGCGCAAAGGCTCCTCGCCTGCAGCCGCAGCGCCATGAGAATAAATCGGGACAGCAAGAACATATGTTAAAAATAGAGTATAACATAGCTGGGTCGGGGCTTGCAACTCCTCGACTAGCAGACCTGTTACCTTGTCGTGCGACCTGCATTCACGCGGATAATCGCTCGAACTGTTTTGCGGTACAATTCCGGACACGCCAGGCCAGTTAAACTCGCTGATTGCTGACAGCTGAGTCTTTGCTTTGCTGCCAGCTTATGCCGAGCCCAGCTTGTTCCGGGCCTGAAGCATATCAGCGGCGTGCTTCAGCCCAAGCTCCTCCAGGGTCTTCCGAGTAGGATAGCCGGTGGCGGGGTCCCATCCTTCAAGCTTGTAGAATGCCGTCTTCCACTGCTCAACGCCCTGTTCATCCAGATACATGTCGCGAACCGGCTTCCAACTCCACGCGGAGCCGTCGTAGACGGGCATATTGGCCGGAGGAAACGAAGCGGCTGCAGCGCCCGGTCTGTACATGAAGCCGGAGAACTTTTCCAGATCCCTGTGCCTGCCCTGCATAACAAAAATCGCCCGCTTCAGATTCCACGACTTGCGGCCGATCTCAATGCCGTCGGTAAACGAAAGTTTTTTGCCGGTAACAGCGTTCAGGAATACCGGTTCCGCCTGCGGAGTCGCCCCGTGCCCGTCGGGAGTGTTCGGATTGAAATAGTCGCCGAACGCCCAATCGCAGTAGAGCACCGATTCTTTGTAGAAAATTGCATAGTGCTGGTGAAAGGCCACGAACTTGGCTCTGTGATCGGAATAGATCCCGGTCTTGTACGCCTGCTCACCCTGCCAGCTATAGTCGAACATGAACGGATCATCCGTATAGGGCGGCATTTGCGTGGCCATCCTCTTGACGTACTCTTCGCAGGACATTTTGTCGGTCGGGCCCATTTGAATATCGTGGTTGTTGATATCCCGGGAATCCATCAGATTGCCGTACGCCCACTCCACTCCCGGCATTGTGATGTGGTCCATGTATCCCCAGACGGGCAGCCGCAGAATGTCGTTCAAGTCGCTCAGTCGTCCCAGCTTTTCGGCAAAACGAACGGTTCCCTCCGCCAACAGATCGCCGATGCCGATGCGGTTGGCGATGGCGGCCCCCCATGCTTCGGCGAATTCCTCCCTATCGTAGAGATCCATAGGCAAAGGGTAGGTATCCACTTTTTTGCCCGGGCCGATAACGCCCATGTCATAAAGTCTCTTGACGTACCAGCCTGACCCGGTTGTGCCCGGGACTCCCGGCTGTATCGGGTGTCCCTTGGGGCTCGGGAAAGTCATCGCTCCACCGAAGCAGGTGTCGGCGGCATTGATGCCGAGTTTCTGTACGACATCGCAAGCCCGGTAGCGGTCCTGCTGCGGAGTGCGATTGAAGGGCGGAGAGGGGAGGCTGTACCAGACCGATTCGGTGCAAGCATCGGAATCATTGCCGAAAACCGAATTCCGTGTGCGGCAGCCCCGGTTGCAGCCCAGGCAGGCCGAAACGCCGGAGGTCAGCGTCCTGCCGGGACCGCGTTGGCCTGACATCGGCCATGTGGCTTCAAACCATTCGCGCGCATCGCGGACAGCTTTCGGGTCGGCAATTTTCACGCTGCCGGTGCCAACCACCGAAATGGCTTTCAGATTCTTGGCGCCGAAAACTCCGCCAAAGCCGCCCTGACCGGCACCGTTGCCCCCGCCGTGTATAAGAGCTGCGATGCGCGACTTGTTTTCTCCCGCCGGACCGATTGCCACAATGGACGGCCTCTGGGTCGTGTAGGCATTTCCCAGTTTCTGCCACTCGTCGCCGTATCGGACCGGAGCGCTGGTGCTCTGCATCTTCCAGATTTCTTCCTGCGTGTCCCAGGTATTGAGCCCCCAGAGCGGCTTGGCATCTTCGAGAGTGACTTTGTCGTCGACAATATTAATGTAGATGGGAACGTCCGATTTGCCTTCAACGACCACGCCGTCCCATCCGGCAAGCTTGAGCATCGGCGCAAAACTGCCGCCGAAATTGCTCCGGCTGAACCAGTTGATGGGCCATGCCTGCGGCGCCAGTCCGGAGACGCTCGTCCTGCCGGCGAAAGGAACGAGTGTTCCCGCGAGGGGCCCGGTCATCAGCGTTACGATGTTTCTCGGATCGAAGGCATCCTGCAGGTCCCAGCCTCCCGGTGCTACGCACAGGTCCCAGAACAGGGCGATGCCGATGCCGTAGCCGCCACCGTACGCCTCGTACTTCGACGTTTCGATGGAGCTTATGGTCTTGCTGCTCAGATTGATTCGAAGAATTTTGCCTGCATATCCCGGCGTCGCCATGGCCCTCTCCTTCAATGATGCGCTGCATTCGTATACACGCATGATATCTCACTTGCTTGGGTGAAATCACCTGGGAACGCCGCCGTCTCGGATAATGCCACCTAGTTTTCCGGGAGGCGAAGCCCTTTGGAGACTGTGCGGCTGAATCGCTGCCGCTTTTTCAGGTGAACCCTTGAAAAACAAGCGCATTGGATTGTCCTCGAAAGCGGCAGCGAACAGCCGCACATCTCCGAAGGCACCAACGTATTTTTCGTTTATCGGGAATTGTTTCGGTATAGAATCGTCAAAAGCGCTTTCAAAGAGAAGGAGACAAACCATGCGCGGAACTATCGTGATTGTTTGCGTCGTTGCACTCGTCACAACTGCGGTATTCACCGGCTCAATGCCTCCCGGGGCCAACGCGTCCACGGGGACGATACCGCTCAACTGCGACCGCGCATGCCTGGAGAATGTGGTTGAGCAATACCTGGCCGCCGTGGTCGCTCATGATCCCGGGCGCTTGCCGCTTTCCAAAGACGTCACCTATACGGAGAACGATCAAGTTCTGCAAATTGGCGACGGTTTCTGGAAAACAGCCGAAAGCCGCGGCAATTACACTCACATTTTCGCCGATCCGGAATCCGGCCAGGTTGCCTTCATGGGCACCATGCGGGAAGCGGGCGCGCCGCTGCTGATGAGCCTGCGCCTGCGTGTCGAACTGGGGCGCATCACTGAAATTGAAAGCATTTTCTTCAAACCGGGCGGCGGGGGTCCCAACAACATCGCCGACATGGACAAGCCTTACAAACCCGAGGAGCTGTGGTTTAAGTCGATCCCGCCGGCCCAGCGGATGTCGCGCCAGGAGCTGATCGCGGTCGCCGACGGCTACTTCACGGGCCTGCAGAAAAACGACGGCAAGGGCATCAACGGCACGGGCAGTTATCCTTTTACTGCCGATTGCCATCGCATCGAAAATGGATCGCCGACCACTAACGTTCCGCGGTCTCCCAGCCTGCCCAAGGACGAAATCGATCTTTTTTCCATGGACTGCCTGTCGCAATTCAAGCTGGGCATCTATTATGTTGTGCAGAATATCCACGGCCGGCGCTACCCTGTTGTAGACCAGGAGCGCGGCATTGTCTGGGCGCACGCGGTATTCGATCAGGGCACGGTGAGCAAGGGGATTCTATCCGATGGCCGCCCCCATGAGTTCAAGGGCTTCAACCGGCCTTCCAGCATTCTGGTAACGGAGGCGTTCCTGATTGAAAACGGCAAAATCCGCCGTGTGGAAATGATCGGGCCTTCAGTTGCGTATCACCTGAATTCCCCGTGGCCCGGCAGCCTCAGCGGAGATTAAAAATCTCCACCGCTCATCTATATTGCACGGAGGAGAGCAAAAATGTCGAACGAACCCCTTACACAATGCGAATTCGACAGCGGCAATCTTCTGGTAAAAGTGGACATGACGATTCCGGGCGACATCAACGCAATCTCGCCCGTCATCGAGAAAGTCCTGGCTGTTGTCACAGAAATGGGCTGCGCGGCCGGCCGCGAGTTCGAGATTGAGCTGGTGCTGAACGAGGCCCTCACCAACGCGATTAAGCACGGAAGCGCGCACGATCCGTCGAAGCAGGTCCAGTGCTGCGTTGCGTGCGACCACGCGCGCGGCATGCTCATCGTTGTCCGCGACCCGGGACCCGGATTCGATCCCGCGTCCATTCCGAACCCTGTCGTGGGCCAGAATCTTTTTTCTACAAGCGGCCGCGGCATCTACCTCATCAACCAACTGGTGGACGAGGTTCGCTTCGAAAAGGGCGGCACAGAGATCCACATGCGCATAGGTCCGCCTGCTATTGGATGATTTCCTTGACGCGTCCAACGATTCCGTTTTCGAGCATGACTTTGATGCCGTGCGGATGCTGAGGGGATTTAGTGAGGATTCTTTGAACAATTCCCTCTGTAAGCGCTCCGCTGCGCTGATGCTGCTTCTGCACCACACGCACCTTCATTCCCGGTTGGATCTGAGATCGATTCTGGCCATTCATGATTTCATTATGCTCCGGGATTCTGTGTCAAGCATAGACAGCTACGCGCGGCTCTGATAACCCGGTGAAAATCGGTACCTGGTTATACTGTCCCTCCGAGAAAAAGGGACAGTATAACCAGGTACCGATTGCTTCCAGAGCCGTTCACGGGATTGATGGTACACCAAGAGCGTGTCCTCTATGCCGGAATTTTGGTGTAAGATGGAGAGATAGACATGAATATCCAAATTTTTGGCACGCTAAAATGCCAGGACACCAAGAAAGCACAAAGGTATTTCAAGGAAAGACGCATCCCTTTCCAATTTATCGATATCACTCGAAAAGGGTTGAGCAAAGGAGAGCTGAACAGCCTCAAGGCATCTGTGGGCATTGATGCCCTTGTTGACCGCGAAGGCAAGGCATATGCGGAGAAAAACCTGAAATATCTGATCCATGATATCGAAGAGGAACTCCTCAAAGACTCTTTGCTCCTAAGGACTCCTATCGTTAGGAATGGCCGTGATGCAACCGCGGGATATCAACCCGACGCGTGGAAGACGTGGAAATAGCACTCGAGCCGTCACTCTATTTGTACCCGGTGCCGTGAATCCAGCAGCTCCACAATGGATCTGCTGATCTTCTTCGATGGCCGACACCATTTTTGCTAAAATCCAAGACCATGCAAACTAAAGAGCACATACTGGAGTTCCGTGTTTATCTGGAAGATACGGATGCGCAAGGCATCGTGTATTACGCCAACTATCTCCGCTATTTCGAACGCGGCCGGAGCGAGATTCTAGAATCGCTTGGCATCCCGATGGACCAGGTTGCCCAACCGGATTGCAGGCTGGTCGTATACGAAGCCCGCCTCAAATTTCGCCGGCCCGCCTTTCTGGGTAACAAAATAGAGGTGTTGACGTCCATGCTGCGCACGTCGGAATACCGGCTCAGCTTCCGGCAGCAAATCAGGCGTCGGGGAGAGAACGAGGCCTTGGTGAGCGGCGAAGTGGATGTCGTAGCCATCGACCAGGAAGGCACGCTGAAGGAGCTGCCGGCAATCTTCGGCCCGGCAGGTGCCTGATGGCAGCGCTGGTGCAGAAAATCACGCGGAATTTCTGGCAATGCCGAAATATTTTCTGGGCCTTATTACCCCAATGCCTCAGCCCGCGAGAAAAGCGGGATAAGTTTTCCCGACTCCCCTCCAGGATTTCTGTACTCGAGGCGCGACGTTAAATGATTTTTCAGAAGGGCAGCCATCGGTTGCACACTAAGTATCGCCTATTTGTTCCCTGTAGAGAAGGTGATACAATGTATCAACGAACAAACGGAGGCCTTTTATGACCAAAACCTTAACCAGGCACGGGAACAGTCTGGCATTAGTAATCGACAAACCCATTCTTGAACAGATGGGTGTTGACGAGACCACGCCTCTGACGCTGGCGTTCGATGGTCGTTGCCTGATCGTTACGCGAGCATCCACCACATCCCGTCGCAAGATGGTCCGGTCCGCTATTGATGAGATTCATCACGAGTTCGGAAATGCCCTGAAGAAGCTGGCAGAATGAGGCCGCAAATGGAAATTGCGTTTCTCACGCTGGAGGATGTTCTGGCGTTGCACGATGAGCTGATCCGGCACTATGGAGGAGCTCCCGGATTACGCGATGCGGGTCTTCTGGAAGCAGCACTGGCAATGCCACAGGCAGGTTTTGGAGGCCAGTATTTTCACGAATTCCCTCATGAAATGGGAGCGGCTTATCTGTTCCATCTTGTCCGCAATCATGCTTTTTTTGACGGAAACAAGCGAGTTGCCCTGGCGTGCGCGATTCTGTTCTTCAAAATTAACCGTGTGTCCTATTCCATAACGGAAGAGGAAGCGGTTGAAATAAGCTTTAATGCAGCAAGCGGACGAGCAGATAAAGGGGCGGTAACGGCATTCTTCCTCCAGCATATGAAAATCCCGGCCAATCGCGCCTGATCCGGGAAATAGGAGACAGAAGAGCTCCCGTGAGGCTGGATGGAAACCCGCAATCACAGATCTTCTAACAACTCACCGGGATCGGAATAATTTAGATGGTGAAACTTGTCCTCGGGTGGCGCGCTGCACTGAGCTTACGGGCTGCTTCCCTCAATCTGGCTCGCAGCCATATATGTCCGGGATCCTGGTCTTGATACCGATGCCATTGCACACAATGCATCACTGGTGGAATGGCGAAAGGAGGGCGGATTAGTCTAATCGGCAGGTGCTCTGCACAAAGCCGTGCCATGCGGCTCATGACAGTGGCGATTCTATTTGTTCCCACGACAAGCCGACATGCGGTCTCGAAATCCTGCGTAACCACCTCGACTTTCAATAATTCCCCATAATGCCTCGCAAACCAATCCTCCAATATCGCGGAGTACCCGAAATGAGCAGCGACATGGCCCATTTTGAAGAACTTCCTCAGCGAGATTGTGTTTCCGACAAAAGAGCTTTTGCTCCACACCACACACGTGTGAGTGTCCTCAAATAGCGGCTCCTTCGGGTGCATAGCGAGGGTATGAGCGGTAGGGCGGATAAGAAAGTCGATCTCGCCTTTTTCAAGTTTCTGCTCATTGGTTTCATCCAAACGCACGAGTTCGAATGTGATCCCGGGAGCCATTTGAGCAATATCCTGCAGGGCCTGGGACATCAGAACGGCCGTGGTATATTCGGAAACCGCCAGGCAAAACTTCCGGATGGATGTGGCGGGATTGAACTCCGTCTTGGAAGCCACGGTGCGCTGAATCTGGAGCAAACAATCGCGCACTGGCTGCACGAGGCTTTCCGCTAAGGGGGTCAGCACCATCCTGCGTCCCGTAAGCACCAGCAAATCATTGCCGAAGCATCGCCGCAAACGAGCAAGAATACTGCTGGTCGCGGGCTGGCTCAGGTGGAGCCGTTCACCAGCACGAGTAACACTTTTCTCTGAGAGCAATGCATCCAGCGCTACCAGAAGGCCGGCATCGAAATTCTGAAATTCCATAATTCCTCACATATCCGAAATTTGGATCAATATAGATAGAAAAGATCCATTTTACAAATACTATGGTCATCAGTATCCTCCAGATGCAGATACAGATGGAGCAGCTTTCAGCTCCGTGCACCCCGATCCGGCACGTAAATAAATTCAGAGGTTAGAGGTTTTGTATCAAGCCCCGAGGAGTAATTTGTGAGAAAAAGGACACCGCCTACCGGCGCAGCATTATTCGCTGTCATTGTTGCGCTTTCTACCTGCATGTTTTCGCCAACGATCGCAGCGCCTCAGAATTCTCGCAGCTCGAAGGATACATCCAGCAATCTTGTAACCGTGTTGAATCCGGAGATTCCCAACAAGGTTGCAGAACGTGCGCCGCTCATACCCCGCCTTGATACAGTTGATGGAAAGACAATCTGGTATGTATCAGAGAATTGGGGAGACGCGAAGTCCAATGCCATATTCTTTGAAGAGCTGCAAAAATGGTTCGCAAAAAATCATCCTACAGCCAAACTGGTGTACAAGGTTAAGAACGGTTCTTTTATGGTTGACGATCCCGGGTTATTGAAAGAATTGGCTGAGAACGCCGATGCAGCCATTCTGGGCGTAGCCGGTTGAGACGGATGTGTCATGGCCGAGTCTCGGCATGCGCGTACAATCGAGAATGAGATGAAACCGGGGAAACCCTGCGTCAACATCGTCGGGACGGGGCCTTACCGCTTCATCGCCTACGATAAAAGATATCTTAGCGGCAAATCGGCCCGCTGGGTGGTCGTTCGGCAGCCGTTTGCCGGTCAGCCGCAGGATGTTCTTTCTGCCTATGTCAATGGGAACGACCCTGTCAACGGAAAGCCTTTTGCTCAGCAAATCGTGGATGGACTTACGGTCCCCCCCAGCGCGGAAGAATCCATGACCGGCTTGCCTGCAACGAAAGCTGTTCCCCTCACATTGACTGATACGGAAGAGAATCTCCAGGAGCTATTTAAACGGAATGACTGGACAGACTATGCACCGATAGTTCTTCCCACTGAGGCACGAGTCGAGGCCATGCTTGCGGAAACGAAGCGGAAGCCCACCGACATGGTCTCCAGAAATGACATGCTGCCGGGCGCCAGGCAATGCACCGTGAAAAATGTGGCGATCGCCGCAGTGATGGCGGGAGCCAAGCCTTCAATGTTCCCGACCATCCTGTCTGCTGCCGCTTCCGGAACGCTGGCCTTGTCTTCCGTTTCGTTTACAAATGCGATATTCGTCGGCGGCCCAATACGCAACGAGCTTAAGATGAACTACAAGGTAGGGGCATTGGGTCCATGGAATGAGACAAATGCTATTCTCGGCCGAGCCTTTTTACTGCTGGGAAAAACCGCCACGGGAGTGCATGTATATCCGACAGAATATTTCGAATCCGGCACCAGTCCGGAGTCTCAGGGCAACAACCTGCAATACAACAGCGTTGTGACCGTAGAGAACGAAGAAGCCTTGCCGCCGGGTTGGACCCCACTGGTTCAGCAACTCGGGTTCAAGCCGGGAGAAAGTGTCGTGGCGGTCGGGACCGGAGATACGATGATTCACAGTTCGGGAGAGATGACTTCGTACAATCCGGCACAAATGATGGTCGATTATGCGCACGGGCTTGCCGGAGGTGGAGCCGTAACGATTTATATGGATCCGACTATTGCCAGGATGCTTCATGACTCCTATGGGTTCGAAACAAAAGAAAAGCTATCGCAGTATTTCTGCGATAACTTTCAAATGACCGTTGATCAGTATTGGTCGAACGGCGTTCACTATTCAACCGTCTGGGGGCTGGGCAAACAAGGCCTGGAGCCGTATGCAAGCTGGGTCAAAGCATTTCAGGACGGAAACAAGACAATGCTGATCAAACCATATACGAACCCAAGGGACATACGCATTGTGGTAGTCGGCGGGGAGACTCAGAGCACTTTTTATGTCACCAACTTCAGAATCGGTCGGGGAATCAAGGTATCTGATTGGAAATGAGCGCAGCACGGCATTCGAAAACGGGATGCGTTCCATGAGTTGCCAAAATGAGGAGGCCCTATGGCAGGCGGATATGTCGGAAGAATCCTTCGCCTAAATCTGACCAAAAAATCAATCAGCATCATCGATACTGAGCCTTACGAGGAATATGGCGGCGGACACGGAATCGGCTCGGCAGTTTTTTGGGATCTCGTTGGCAATCAGCTGCCTTTTGACGCACTCGATCCGAGGAATGTCATCACCATCATGACGAGCCCTTTTTCCGGTGTTGTCGTACCATCCGCGGCAGGGCGATGTGAGGTGCAGGGGATCGGGCCACAGTCCTATCCGGTGGAATGGTTCACCCGGAGCAATTTTGGAGGTCGCTTTTCGTCCCAGCTCAAGTATGCGGGATGGGACGGGATCGCGATTGAAGGCGGGATATCGGCAGCGGATGATCCGGTCTGGATCAACATCATTAACGACAAAGTCACGATTGAAAACGCCCGCACCTTATGGGGGCTGGATACAGTCGAAACTCAGGAGGAAATATGGCGTCGGGTGGTTCCGGGATCGCGATTCGGCGAATGGCTAGCGCTCGGAGCCGATTACACAACCCAGAAGCCTGCCGTACTATGCATCGGCCCTGCCGGGGAAAAGCAGTCCAGAATTGCCTCTCTCATTCATGATGCGGGAAATGGCGCCGGGCAAGGTGGATTTGGAGCCGTCTGGGGATCAAAAAAACTGAAGGCCATCAGTGTAATCGGAACGGGTGCTGTAAAAGTGGCGAATCCGAAAGCGCTGTTTGACGCGCGCCTTTGGTACCGGCAGTTTCAGTACAACGTAGATAATCCCAGGCTGGAAAAGCCACCCAATGCAATGGTTTTCTCGCCGGTTAACAATTCTCCTGCCTCGGATAACTTCGCCAATCTGCAGCCTCCTTTGGATCCTGCCCGTCCTCAGGCTTGCGCAGGTTGCGCAAAGGCGTGCCGGCAGAGGTTGGCGGGAGGCATAGGAAATGAGTCGAGTTGCGCGGAATCTGCATTTGGAATGAGTCTGCAATCGCATCGGGATCGAGAGAGGGCCGGCGATCTGCTGCAGGCGTATGGGCTGAATGCTGCCCAAATGGGGACTATGATCAGCTATCTGGTGGCTCTACAAAAAGCGGGAGTATTGGGTCCCGGCAAAGAGATCGCCTGCGATTTACCTTTCGATCAGTTTGGCACACTCGAGTTTCTTCAGACCGTGGTACGAAAAACATCTCTTCGGGAAGGCGTGGGCGATCTTTTGAGCAACGGCTTTGCGAGGGCCGCCGCCCAATGGGGCAGATACAAAAAGGACACGGACAACGGCGTTCTCAATTCTCCCAACTGGGGTTATATGGAGCACTACGACCCCAGAGTCGAGGTTGAATGGAGCTATGGATCCATTCTGAGCGACAGAGATATCAATGAGCACAGTCTCAACTTCCCACTACATCACATGCCGGCTGATTGCATCGACGGGAATATTGATCCGCTATTCCCCGCCGAAAAACTTGTAGAGATCATGGCCTCCAAAGTCGCCCCTTATGCTGGCGACCCCTTTATGTTCGATTATGGCGAAGGTGCTACGGGCATTTATTCAGATCACAGAGTCAAGACGATCGCCTGGCACAGGCATTACACGCGCTTCTGGACACAATCCGCCCTTTATTGTGATTGGGTATGGCCCCTGTTTTTTACTCCCAATACTGCGGATATGTCGGGTGCGACTCCGGAAGGAGAGCCGAGGTTCTTCAATGCAGTAACCGGGAGGCACATCACGTTCGAGGATGGTGTTGAAACCGGTCGCAAGATATGGAACCTGGATCGATCCATCTGGATCTTGCAGGGTCGCCATCGAGATATGGAGGTGCATTCGGGATATGTCTATAGCGTTCCAACTCAAATGCCCTATTACCTGCCCGTATATGAAAATGGAAAATGGAGCTATTCCGCCAACATCGGAAGAGTTTTAAACAAGCCGAAATTCGAAGAATGGAAAACCAAATTCTACGAGTTCGAAGGATGGGACGTTTCAACCGGCTGGCCTACAAAGAAAACCCTGCAAGAGCTTTCTCTCAACAAGGTTGCCGACACTCTTAGCGAAAGAAAAAGAATAGGGGGTTAGGCAGCGAGTCTCTCTTTCTGCACAGCAAAACGAATTTTTCCCCCAAATGCTGTCTCAGTTCCTTGTACAATGTCCTCCACCGGCATTTCGGGATAAATTTTACATGGTATTTGCACTCCATTTCGTATGGGAAATGAATCCGCGCCGCATTGAGGGTTGCAGTACGTCTTGGAAACGGGGGCAAAATGAGTAAAAAAAAATTCCGACTGTTTTACTTTTTGATGATTCCGCTGCTTTTATCGGCCGCTGCGTTGCGGGCGGAAGAAAACAAAACATACTCTGGGGAATTCATTGTCGAGCCTCCCACCCTAACATCGCTTGGCTTTGAGTGGCGCATTGACGGCGACGACAACCGCAACGCCGGCGTTGCGGTGCAGTACCGGAAGCGGGGAGAGGATAAGTGGCATGAAGCCCTGCCGCTTCTGCGCCTGCAGCGGGAAAAAATGATAAACAATTACGGCGCCTATGATTATGTCGCGCCGAACATGTTTGCCGGCAGCATCATGGATCTGCAGGAAGATACGGAGTATGAGGTCCGGCTCCGAATGAAGGATCCCGATGGCGTCGAAAACGCGGCGCATCAGCAGTTCTTTTGCCGCACCCGCGCCGAACCGCGGCCCTATGGTGGAGGGCGTATTTTCCACGTTTATCCGCCGGGATTTGAAGGGAACAGGCAGGAACCTTCGTTCACGGGGCTTCTGGCTGCGTTTTATACCCGGGCAAACGGTGCGGACTGGTTTAACGCCTACCCTCCCAGGGTCAAGCCCGGCGATAGGATTCTGGTTCATGCCGGTCTTTACAGGGAAGACCGCTATCGTTATGCGAATGAGCTGGGTTTGTTGTTTGACGGCACATACCGCTTTCGCCAAAGTGGAACAGCAGAAAAGCCCATTGCCATCGTGGCCGCCGGCGACGGTGAAGTGATCTTTGACGGAGCCGGCAATCATGTTCTTTTTGATGTAATGGGGGTTGATTATCTTTATTTCGAAGGCATTACCATCCGCAACACCGAAGTGGCCTTTCAGGCCGGTCACAAGGGAGTGGCGGGAGCTGTGGGATTAACCGTCAAGAATTGCCGCCTGGAAAATATCGGGCGAGGCATCTATTCGGACTGGTCGGGCTCGAAAGATTTTTACATCGCCGACAATACTTTTATCGGCAAGAGCCATCCCGAAAGGCTGGAGGGCTGGATCGGGCGCGTGTGGCAGGGCACTCCCGGCTATCCTACGCCGGTCATTTCAGAACTGGCCGTGAAGGTTTATGGTTCCGGCCATATAATCGCATACAACTATGTCGCGAACTTTCACGACGGCATTGATCACGCGACGTACGGCGAACCGGACGGCAATCCCAACCCGATTCGCGAACGAATGCCGGTATCCATCGATATTTACAATAATGACATTACCAATGTGGACGACAATTGTATTGAAGCCGACGGCGCCATGCACAATATTCGCGTTCTGCGCAATCGCTGCTTCAATCAGGCGCATCGTTCCCTGAGCACGCAACCCGTTCTCGGCGGGCCGGCCTATTTTATTCGCAACATCGTTTACCACGCTCCGGAAGGCGGATCGGTCAAATTCACCGCCAACAGCGCGGGCGTTCTTGTCTACCACAATACTTTTGCTTCTGAAGTGCTTTCCATGGATCAAGCCTCCAATCTGCACTATCGCAACAACCTGATTCTCGGCCAGGGCGCCGCGCCGGAGTTGTTCAGCATGGATACCGCGACCAATTATTCCAGTTCGGATTACAACGGTTTCCGCCCGAATCCCGGCGCGGACGTATCCTTCATATGGAAATCTCCGGCTTTCGGGAAAGTGGCGGATTTCGCCGAGAAGCGCGTCGACAGGCGTTTCCGGAGCCTGTCAGAATACAAGGAAGCTACCGGGCAGGATTTGCACAGCGTGTTGCTGGACTACGACATTTTTGAAGATGTCTCAGCTCTGACAACTGAAAATCCGGGCAGGCTGCATGATGCGAAGGATTCGGACTTCCGCTTACGGGCCGGCTCAAAAGCCGTCGATGCCGGGATGATACTGCCAAATGTCAATGACGGCTACCGCGGGCGGTTGCCCGATTTGGGGGCCTACGAATACGGCGAAGCCATCCCGCACTATGGCCCCCGCAAGTCCCGTTAACCCGTCCATGGCGAATTGATATTTTGTGCCAATTTACATAGCGATTTCCCGTATTTGGGTTGTTACAATGCCGAAATGCGCGATCTTGACATCCATTTGTGGAACGGCTGATCGGAACTATTCGACGCGAGTATCTCGACCGCACATTGTTCTGGATGACTGCAGATCTCGAAAAGCTCTAAGTGAAATGATTAGAAGAGGTTACTTGGTGGAGCTGGCGAGGATCGAACTCGCGACCTCCTGACTGCCAGCTGGGTTTTCCCTTTGAAAACACAAGACTTGCGCGTTTTCCTGTAAGAAATTCAAACTTATTCCAACCTGTGCAACCTCCAGATGCAAGCAAAACGCAAGCGTGACCAGCGGAGATTGGTATCCTTCCGGTTCATTTATCACGTAGATTCCAAGATTGAAGTCGTCGACTTCTGGGTTGTCACTATTCATCGAAATCCATCTCATCATCAATTCGCCATGAACAGGTCGCCCTGCTGTCGAATATCCTATTGCCTTTATTACACTATATGGTATAGTGTAATAGCCGGAGTGCGTAATGATTCGCAACTTTGCCAATAGAACGGCTAACGAAATATGGGAATCAGATAAATCGAGGGTGCTGCCGCAGGATTTATGGATTCGCGCCAAGGCTCTCTTGACCATTATGCACAGCACCAGCAAGCTAAGTGATTTAAAAATAAAGGGGCAGCCTCCTAACATTCGTCTCCACAAACTTACTGGGAACCGAAGAGATGAGTGGAGCGTTACGATAAAGCTGCCCTGGTGTATTACGTTTAAATTCAAAAACAGTGAGTTTTTGGATGTAAGAATTGAAAATTATCACAAAGGGTGATGTATGATTAGCAATCCCAAACCGATGCATCCGGGTCTGGTGCTGAGTGAAGTTTATTTGAAAGAACTCAACCTCAATCAATCACAATTTGCCGAGAAGTGCGGATGCTCTCCCCGCAAGATCAATGAAATAGTGAATGGCAAGAGGTCTATTTCGCCGGACTTTGCTCTGACTCTTGAAAAGGTTTTGGGGACAACAGCAGAAATGTGGGTTCGGATACAAGCTGAGTATGATCTTTGGGTGGCAAGAAAGAAGGCTGCTTAGGGTGATATTTTCTGGCCGAAGCCGCGGCGCTTGTGATTTGCCAAAATCCCGTCCGCGTTGATACTATTGACATTCGAGTCACCAGTGAGCAGGCTTCAAAATCATGATTGAGGCACTGCTTTTGTTGGTTTCATTTCTAAAATCCGGACTTGAGAATCAAACTGAACTGTCCCTCGAAAATCTCGCTCACCGTCAACAACTGGCAATCCTGACACGCAATCGATCCCATGCACGGTTGCGATGGAGAGACCGGCTTTTCTGGGCATGCCTTTCATCAGTCTGGCAGAAATGGCGAGAATCCCCGGGCTGGGGCTATGATCGCATCCAGGGTGCTTTAGCCAACCTCGGCCACCTGATCTCAAATACCTGTGTCGCTGGCATCCTGAAAGCTCATGGCATCGATCCCGCACCGGATCGAAAGCGACAATCGACATGGAAGAGCTTCCTCCAGGCCCATTGGGATGTCATGGCTTCCGTAGACTTCACGACGATCGAGGTCTGGACCAAGGGTGGATTGATCACTGTCTACCTGCTCTTTGTTATGGAGTTGGCAACCCGGCGGGTGCACTTCGCTGGTAGTACTTCAAATCCCCACGAACCTTGGATGCTCCAGGTTGCCAGGAATGCGTGCGACGCCGAAGATGGATTTCTTCGAGAGAAAAAGTATTTGCTGATGGATCGCGACATGAAGTTCTCGGAGGCGTTTCGGGTCATTCTGGAAGGAAGTGGCGTTTCGGCTGTCCAGTTACCGCCGCGCTCTCCAAATTTGAGTCCGAATCTCGAAAGGTTCATGCGATCCATCAAGGAGGAATGCCTGGAACGCATAATATTCTTCGGAGAGAAATCATTGCAGAATGCTGTGGCTGATTTCCTTGCTCATTATCATCAAGAGAGAAACCATCAAGGACTCAACAACCAGCTGATACAGCCGGGCAATGAAGTGGGTTGTACCACCGGTGAAGTGGCATGCCGGGAACGATTGGGCGGGATGCTGCGGTATTACTACCGAAAACAAGCTGCCTGACCTACCTATCCAGAAATGGCGCAGGACAACGCATCGCAGCATGAGCTGCGTACAGGAAACGGCTCCCCTCTTTTTTACCAAAGCGAAGATGCGAGCATTGTGCTCGGCCGCCGGAAAACGAAGCCCCACGCCATCGCTGTCGACCGAAATAGCGCCTCTTTGCCAATTCCAATCCTCGGAGAGAGACGCATTTGCTGGACGTCCGAGTATCTTTACCTTGCGGGGCTGGAACTCCGCAATCAACCAGCTGGAGTGGGTAAAGCCTTGTCTGATGAATTCGATGGAAAAGTTCTAAACCCAAACGGCGTCGAGATAGACCTTCCCTACTAAGGTGTTCAAGTCCCTAAGAAACTGCATCTGCTTGAACGTGACCGCAAAACCTGAAAGCAGCGGATCCAAGCACAGGTGTTCGGATATTGAATGAGGAGGACCCAAGGATTGCCGATTTACAAATAAAGAAACATCGCATACTGACCATTTCACTTAGCTGCCCCAGGCTTAAATTTCACTAGAAAATGCGCATATCTGTGTCCTAAGTTGCGCAGATTACACTCAGGCGAGCGACTCATATGGACGCGGCCGGCTATGCAACAGTCATTCATCCGCTGTGACCTCGATGTTCAATCCATTGACGAAGTGAGGGCTGTGGGATAAGGTGATTTGCGGAGCAGCCGGAAAGAAGGGGATGATGCGAGCTTTTGGAATCATTGCGATGCTCGGCGCGATCATTGCGGCGGGCTGTTCGTGCGGGCAGAGGAACGAGCAGCCCACAGGGGCGGCGAGCGACGCCCAGATTTATCTCATCCGAGGCGAGGTGATTTCCGTACCGCAGGCGGACAAGCCCGGGACAGAGCTCATCGTCAAGCACGAACCGATCGACAATTTCCGCGACGCCAGCGGTCAGATCGTGGGCATGAGCACGATGGGCATGCCGTTCACGCCCGGCAAAGGCGTATCGCTTGATGGGATCAAGCCGGGTGATAAGATCGAGATGAGGTGGGTCCTGCAGTGGAAACCAGAAGCGAAGGAATATGTGGAGTCGGTGCGAAAGCTGCCGATGGAGACGCAGCTGAGGTTTGGCGATGCGCATCCGCCGACGACATCGCCCGCAACGATGCCCGCCGGGCGCTAGATGCCAGGCAGCTAAAACCGCATAGGAACTCCTGGCCAAGGGTAGTTCGTCCGAAACAAGACTTCGTGCCCCGTATGCCTCGTCGAAAAATAAGCTGCCTAATATTGCGAGTTTCCGAAATCTTTCAGTCAATGCAAAAAAAGCGTCACAGAAGGCGATCTTGTCGAAGTGATCGGCGACCTGCAGCCCGGAGATATGGTGCTCCGTCATGCTACTGATGAGGACTGGAACACTTATACAATTAGCAGAGCTAGCATCCAAATGGATGCCTGCTACTAACAAGAGTCGCCAATATAGGATCCAACACACTGCCGCTGAGCCGGCTGTTAACTAAATTATGTCCATAATCAGAATAGCAAACCTGCAACCTGACTAAAATTCATCAAATTTGAGGGACAAAGAAATGGTTGACGCTAGACAGTCCCCCTTCTCATTTTTCATCAGACAAAATGTTTCGGCACGCGGCATCTTGTTTTTGTATAGATCCAAAGGGCCAAGCCCGTCAATCCCAGAGTAAAAGTCATGGCGCCGAGCACCAGAATGCGGTCGATCCATTCCCGGGACACGATCAACATTCCTATACTGC
Source organism: uncultured Acidobacteriota bacterium (assembly GCA_963761825.1). Lineage (GTDB taxonomy): Bacteria > Acidobacteriota > UBA6911 > UBA6911 > UBA6911 > UBA6911. The sequence goes on along the minus strand of CAVXIH010000013.1, from coordinate 1,689 downwards.
CGGTCAATACGAATGACGCCTGAATCAGCGAGGAGGCGGATCCCGTATCCGAATCGTGCTGTTCCAGCAACAGGCTGCTCGAAGGGGGCCGGCTGATGCTTACGCACATATACGTGAAGGCGATCGAAACGGCGAACAGCACCGGCCCTGTTCGTCCGATCGTAAGGATCATAAGCCCGCTGACAAGTGCTCCGAAATAACAAACCGTGATGATGGACAGCGGCTTGAAGTACTTCTGCAGGAACAGATAGATAGGTCCGCCCACCACGAACATCATGGCGATCGATCCGAAATAGATTCCGAAAACGTCCGCGCTGATGCCGAAATGCTTGATGAAAATGAAGGAAGAAACGCTGATGAACCCCAGAATCGGCATTGAGATAATCGAGAAGACCGCCAGAAGCCTTGAAAAATTCGGATTTTTCAACACAAACAACAGCCTTCGAGCCGTCTGATACACGGTCAAGTCGGATCGCTCGGTGCTGGTTTCCTTCAAAAATAAAGCAAAAACGCATATCAGCGCGCCAATTAAAGTAAAGGCGCCGAAAATACCCCGCCAGGATGTCAGTTTTAGAATTTGAGCCCCGATCGAGGGAGCGACGACTGGAATTACGCCGTTCAGTACGGATACCCAAGCGAGCGTCCGCTCTCTTCTCATGTCCGGGAAAACATCTTTGATGATTGCCAGATTCACAGCCATTGCAGCTCCCGCTCCAACAGCCTGGAAAATTCTGGCGGCAATCAACTGAATGATACTTCCGCTAAAAACACAAAAAGCGCTGGACGCGGTGTAGAGGACCACCCCGGTCAGCATAATGGGCCTGCGCCCGTATTTGTCCGACAGCGGACCCCAAAAAATGGAGCTGAGGCTGAGAAAAACGAAAAAAACGATCAAGGAAAGGTTCACCAACGGTTCGGAACACTTCAGCTGTTCGCTCATGGTAGGGAGCGCCGGTAAATACAGATCGGTCGACAATGGCGGGAAGGAAGCGGTCGACGCTACCAAAACCATGATCATTCCGTCGGAAAGCTGTTTCGGATTTTTGCGATTTGTTTCCCGGATCGCAGGCTCGTTATTTCCCATCATAAACGCTCTATTACAAACTTAGGGATTGCGGTCACACTCCTGGGCCAACTCTCCGGAGGAAAAGATCCCAAAGAAGAGATTCCTGGTCTACTGCACATCCTGGCAGGCCGGCACTTGCATTGCCGCCAAGGGTTTGTGAAGTATTCAGAAACGATTATTCAAATTGAATCCATTCGATTTGCACGCGATCGGCGCGCTTTAAGCGGCAAATTGGTATTGGAATGCCCGAAGGAACGGATGTGACTTCAGCGGTAGGCGCCCGCCAATCCACACTCATCGGAATAGTCCCGTTCACTTCAATCATGCCCCAATCTTGCCGATGCCGAGGTTAACATTACTTCCGGCTCTCGGCAATGCCCGGATTTTTTATAAATTGGCAAGAGGGAAGAAATAGCAAAAGAGAAACGCTGCCCTATTTAGCAATTCGCCACCCACAAGGAAAAACGTGCTGAATCTGCGAGAAATTGCATGTTTTCACGAATAGTTTCTGAACCAATACAGAGAACAGTTGCTACCTATTCGTTACCTTTTTGAGATTTGGGAATTTTTGTAAGTTATTGATTTTATTGGTGGAGCTGGCGAGGATCGAACTCGCGACCTCC
>CAVXIH010000012.1:0-334122 GCA_963761825.1 uncultured Acidobacteriota bacterium | reverse complement strand
GTTTGAAAGCCGATGAACCAACTCCAGCCAGTGATATGGACAAAGGGCACTCTTCTCGGTCCGCAGCATCTGCAGACGCAGGACCGTTTTATCGAAGGTTTGCTTCAATTCCGGATGCAGGCCCTGATATCGAATCCATGGGTTTTCTGAAACTTCAGGTAAAGCATGAAGCGCTTGCGGCAGGCGAATTTGCCCTCTGGAGGCTTCGGGGATTTTTGCGGATGGTCTCCTGTTTGATTTTCCTGCATCGGAACAAGTGCCGCCCTCGATCCCGTTGAAAGACGCTTTCGGGCCTGATCAGAATTCGGTAGATATTTACCTGGCCATTCCGAACTACCGGCAGGCCGGTCTGAATGTTTCCATCGCCGAGCAGAAAGCGGATACGCGCTATCTAGCTGATGTTATTTCGGTTCGCGACGAAAATTCCGGGCGAGCGGAGAAGCCCGTACAAGTGGCGCGCAAAAATTTCCGATTGCTGACAGGAACTGATTCGCGCCAGGAATGCTCGGCGATGTGCGTGGCCCGCGTCCTAAGGACCGATGCCGGCGTCCTGCAGCTGGATCCGCAGTACATTCCCCCGTTGCTGGATTTTGCAGCGAGCGACTATCTGTGCACAATTGCCCGACGCCTGGTTGAAATCCTTGCCGCCAAGAGCAGCATTCTCGCCGGCGTGAGTCGGCAAAAAAACCTCAGCCTGGCGGACTTCGGGACTGCGGACATCGCACAGTTCTGGCTTCTGTACACGGTGAACAGCCACTTCCCAGAATTCAATCATCTTTTCGAAACGCGTCATGGCCATCCGGAGCGTCTATATGAAGCCATGCTTTCGCTTGCGGGTTGCCTGACGACATTTTCGCCCAAAATCAGTCCGCGCGATCTTCCCGCCTACGTGCACGATACCCTTTCAGGATGTTTTGGAGCTCTGGATGAAATCGTGCGGACGCTGCTGGAGACGGTCGTCCCCAGCAACTTCGTCTCGCTCCCGCTCAAGCTGGTTCAGCCATCGATCTATGCGACTGCGCTGGCCGAAGATAAGTATCTCTCGGGAACCCGGCTATACCTCGCTGTGTCCGCGGACATGAATCAGGCAGATCTGATCTCCAAAGTGCCATACCTCGTGAAGGTCTGCTCGGCGAACCATATCGAGCACCTGGTGCGCCAGGCCTTGCCCGGTGCTGCGCTGACATATGTGCCGAAGCTGCCCGGCGCCATCCCTGTAAAGCTGAATCACCAGTATTTCAGCATCAATCAGTCCGGAGTGGCTTGGGAGGCGGTTTTGAGAGCGCGGAATCTTGCCGTGTATGTTCCCGGAGATTTTCCTTCGCCGCAGCTGGAGCTAATCATTTTACTTCCCGATGTAGCCTGAATCCTTCGACCTCAATGAAGCCACCGGAGACCAGCGATGCCGTAGCTCGCGCGAATTCGTCTGCCGGAGTCATTTCGGAGCGCTTCATTCTGTATCAGCGTCCTCAAGACATCGCGCCCCGTGGTTGTCCCGTCACACAACGAGATCAGATGCGCCATCCAGGGCTGAGCGTTGCATTCCATATTGAATGGATACTGTGTCCGAAGCTTGTAGGAGGCAGGATTCCATGAGCCTTCCGCCAAGTGATGCAGTACAAGGAAACTCAGTTTGCTGCGAGGCTCTTAGGGGAGAATCCAAAATAAGAACGTTTTTTACAGTCGCTCGCCGCAAGAAGCGGATTCCCAGTTCAATAGCCACTCCCAGGGAGAACGCGATACGGAAGGGGAGGCCTGGCGCCGGAGGGTGAAAGTCCTCTGCGCACCCGATCTTCTCTGAATACAGACAAAACCGTAGGCAAGGGCGGTAATCTCCAGATTTCTAAATAACTGGCGCCATAATTCGGTTTCTTCCGGGCTGCGAATCGTTTCCCGGTTGACGCGCAGAGCAAACTCCTGCAGGATCGTCCTCCCGATGCGCCAGAAATGCGATGTTGAAATCCTTCTCGCCGGCGCCGAGCTACTCTCGGACGCGGTGTTCAAACGGACGATCTCTGCGATCGGTTCCCATAGTGAGCGCTATGAACAGTCCCCCGTCATTGAGATGATCCGGCAGACCTTCCACGATACGTCGGGTTATCTCCTCTCCATCGCGGCCCCCGCTGTAAAAGATCCATTTTGGCTGGAGCGTTGGAACATAGGGGCGGGATGGGCGTAGATAACATCAAACCGGCAGTTTTCAAAGCGCTGATACAGATCGCTTGTGACCGCCTGAACGCCGGGAATGCCGTTCAATTGCCGGTTAAACTCAGCAAATCGGGTAGACCGGTCCGCGATGTCACCGGACCAGGCCTGTTGCGAACCGCGTTTGGCGGTAAGCAAAGCGGCGATCCCCGTGCCCCCGCATAGGTCAAGAAATTTTCCGCAAGGCTGTTCGGGTAAATGACGCAGGAACAAGCGGGTGTTGGGAATGAAGGCAGGAAAGACGATGTCTTCCTTTACCGTAAACGGAGAACCGTCATGCGTATTCCATCGGTCCGAAGCGATGTACAGATCGCCCACCGGATAAAGGGCGATCGTTGCGTAGTATCGCGCACGTTCGGTTTCACGTTGCAGCAAGCCCATGCCTTCAAAAAGCGCGATCTTCCCGGCGTCGAAAAATTCCAGGACAGTATTTAATTCAACGGCTTCGCCTGCCAGAAAAAGAGCCGTCATGACATCTGCCCCTGATTCGCAGGCTGGAAGTGGCAGCGCCTTTTCGCGTTGATTTCGAAGTCTTCGGCCCGCTTCAGATTAAATCGCCGGCACAGAAACTCGTCGCTATAATCCGTCGCTCGCAGCAGCTCCAGCAATTCGCTGAATTGCCCGGTTTTCCCCAAGGTTTCTAAGTCCAGGACTTGAGGCTGCATCACTTCCTCGTTGAGATTACGATTATGGCGATCACTGCAAGCAGAAGCAGGATTATGCCAATAGCTACCGGAATCATCTTGGATGGCTGTTTGGCAGGAGCCGGTGTTTCCGGTGTCCCGATCGGGGCCGGAATCGGCTCCGCCAGCGGTTCCTGTGGAAGAGTTTGTGCGCTAAACATACGCGTGTATTCTCCCGGAGCCGACGGAGTCGAAGTCGGCGCGGTGCCGGGTGACGGCGGTGGCGCCATAGGATTCAGGATCGGAACTATTGCAGCAGTGTCGCCAAAAATCTTGGTAAACTCACCCGCCGGTTGGGCAAAAGCCGGAGGCGAAGCCGGCGCCGGATTTATTTCGCTCCGCTTAGGCGTAGATGCAGAAGACGGCTGACTAAACATGTCCGTACCTGTTGTGGGCGCAGCCGCAAAATTATCGCCGCTCCCGAAGACGCGAGCGAATTCGCCCTGAGATTCTGGTTTTTGAGGCACCGGCGCGGGCGCAGGCGCTGACGAGGATGCTGCGCTGAAAAACCGTGTAAACTCTCCCGGGCCTGACTGCGCCTGTTTGGGCCGTGCGGGCTGTGCTGGGGTTTTTGGCACCTGTGGCGCCGTTTCTGCGATGGGAGCGGCTGGAGCTTGAAACATCTGAGTGAACGAACCGGGCGCAGATGCAGGTGGAGCCGGCGCTTGAGACGGTGCCGGAGCTTGCGGCACATCGGGCACAGATTCCCCGATAGGAGCGGCGGCGGCCTGAAACATTTGAGTGAAGGAATCTGGCGTCGGCGATGGAGGCTCTGGCGCAACAAGTGCAGCTTCACCGATAGGGGCCGCAGGAGCTTGAAACATTTGCGTAAAAGAACCGGGAGCACTGGGTGCGGATGTTTGTGCCTTCGTCTGCGTGCCGGCCGCCGTGGATTCCTGCGAGACCTTTGCAGCCCCCCCGGGCGGAGATTTCAGTTCGTCGGGAACGTGCCAAACGCCCGCTTTCGAAAACTCCCCCGGTTTATGCACCGGCGCCGGCCTCGGCGCAGCCTTAAGATGCGAAAGTCGGCGCTTGACCTCCGATAGACCGCCGATTGGCTCTGTCACAACATAGGGCGTGCCGCCGTTATCGCCGGTTTCAAGCAGTTCCGGAAACCGAGCTCGATCGACTGCGCGCAACTGAACAATGAAGTCCTCTTGTGCGCTGGCTTGTTCCCCCACAAAAAGAAACACAGTAACTTTCTTTCCGGTCGAGGTTTCCCGGGCGACGAATGTCTTGGCGCCTTCGTCCCCTGCAAGTTCGAGAAGCTGGTATCTTTCGTCGAAACTCATATGCTTGCTCCGTTTTGCCCCATCATGTCACATCAGGCGCAGCCGTTCAACAGCACCTCGGTTTCGGCATCGGCATCGCTATCAATACAAAATAGACTGGCGTCTCACGGGCGCTCTGGAGTAATCTCATATCGCCCCGCGAGCGATTTTTCGACCGTGGGTTCGTCACCATACCAAGCGGAAGAAAATCATGAAGCACCTGTCGAGAGTTGTATGGTCCGAAGGCATGTACCTGGCTCCGCATCACTTTCAGATGCAGAGCAGGTATTTCGAGGACTCGATTCAATTCACCGCTTCGGCTCTTTGTTATGCTCCGTATGGATTTGTCGGTTTCGGGCTGGACGCCGAAGCCTTGCGCAACGGGACATTATCGCTGCTGCACGCCCGCGGAATTCTTCCAGACGGGCTGGCTTTTCAAATGCCGGACTGCGATGCCCTGCCTGCGGCGCGCAACATTGCCGATCTGTTTCCCCCCACGCGAGACAGAGTCACTGTGCTGCTTGCCATTCCCGAGCACAGGCTGAATGGAGCCAATTGCGCGCAGTCCCCCGACGAAGGCGGCTGGGTGCGCTACAGGGCAGAGTCCCAGACAATTCCAGATGAGACTACCGGCCGCGATGAGAAACCCGTTCAACTGGGCCGCAAGAATTTTTCACTTTTGCTCGACACCGAAGCGCAGGAGGGAATCCTGTCATTACCTGTCGCCAGCATCATGCGGGATGGAACCGGCCATTTTATCTTTGATCCCGATTTCATTCCTCCTCTGATGACCATCGCCGCAAGCGACCGGCTGATGCATATCCTCAAGCGGCTGATTGAAATCTTGGATGACAAGAGCGGGAGCCTTTCCAAAGGCAGCGCATCGACGGCGCGCACGTGGGCCGAATATTCCACGCGCGATGTCGCGCAGTTCTGGCTGCTGCACACGGTAAACTCCGCGCAGGCGCCGCTGCGCGAAATATACACGGGCCGTCACTGGCATCCCGAGCGGCTCTTCGTTCAGATGCTGCGCCTGGCCGGTGCGTTGTGCACTTTTGCGATGGACGCACACCCGCGCGATCTTCCGCTCTATAATCACAACGACCTGGCTGGATGTTTCGGAGCCCTGGATCATCACATCCGCACCAACCTGGAAACGGTTGTGCCGACGAATGTGGTCTCGATCCCGCTGCAGAAATCCGCCAATTATTTCTACGATGGCGAAATCAAGGATCAGCGCTGTCTGGACCGCGCGCGCTGGATTTTTGCGATTCGCTGCTCCACCGGCGAAGTGGAAATCATTTCCAAAACACCTCAGCTGGTGAAAATCTGCTCCAAACTGTTTGTCCCAAAGCTGGTTGAGCGAGCTCTGCCCGGCATGGGGCTGACGCATTTGCCCGCCCCCCCCTCCGCTATTTCCGCACAAGTGGACGCCCAATACTTCAGCATCAACCGTTCCGGTCCTTGCTGGGATCATATTGTGCAAACGCGGCAGGTAGGGATCTACATACCTGGGGAGTTGCCGGATCCCGAGCTCGAGCTGCTGATTATCCTCGAATCCTGATAAGGAGACTCAGACATGGTATCCAATCCCGGTTCTCCTGACTCGCTCCGGCGGCATGAGAACCTTGCGCTTGTCTTTCAAGAAATCCTGGTGGGAAGCGAACGCCTGCGCTCCGGCCGGCAGACGGTTGCCGATCCGGCCGCCTTCCGGCAGCAGGTTATTGATGCGCTCAAAATTGCGGATCTGCAGGCCCGCAACCAAGGTTATGCCGCCGAAGATATCAAGCTCGCGATCTTCGCGGTGGTCGCATTCGTGGATGAGTCCATTCTGAACCTGCGCCTGCCCGTTTTCGCCGATTGGCCCCGGAGACCGCTGCAGGAAGAGCTGTTCGGGCACCATGTTGCCGGCGAAATTTTTTTCAAGAACCTGCAGGAGCTTTTGGGCAAAAACGATTCCCAAGATCTTGCCGATCTCCTGGAAGTGTATCTGATGTGCCTGCTGCTCGGATTTGCGGGACGCTACAGTCTTGGAGATCGCGGCGAATTGCGGGCGATCACCGATGCCGCCAATGAAAAAATTCGCCGAATTCGCGGGGGCGTCCCGGCGCTGTCGCCGGCATGGGAGATTCCGCCGGAGGCTCCGCAACAAGCCGGAGCCGATCCGCTGGTCCGGAAAATCGGGATCGCCGCCGCAGCATGCGTCGCGCTGGCCTTAATCCTTTTTATTGCCTATAAGCTGATCCTCGGGTCTGGCTTGTCCAGCCTGGACGTGCTCGCTGGAAAGCTATAAGGAGATGCCGCTATGACGATCTATTGGGGAGCAGGCGCTGCGCTGCTCGGGTATCTGGTTATAGCCTGGGTCGTGGGAAGCTTGCTGCACCTGGACACCGCGCGCTTCTATACGCTGTTTGCCATTCTTGCCGTCCTGGGCATCGGCGCCACCGGGGCCGTTCTCTGGTTCTGGAAAAAAGCACCCGGAAGCGCTGCCGGCGACGGAAGCCAAGGCGCGGGACCGCTTGAGAAAGACGATGAAATTGACGCGCTCGTGCGCGAAGCGGAAAACCGCCTGGCAGCGTCAAACCTGGCAAAGGGCGCGAAACTGAGCAATCTACCGCTGGTTTTCGTGATCGGCGATGCAGGGTCGACAAAAACCAGCACCATTTTGCATTCCGGGCTCGATCCAGAACTGTTGGCTGGAAGCGTGTACCAGGACACGACAGTCGTGCCGACGCGTCTCGCCAACATCTGGTTTGCGCACGGAATGATTTTTGTGGAGGCCGGCGGCAAGCTTTTGGCAGAACCGCGGCGCTGGATGCGCCTGCTGCAACGCCTGCGTCCAGGCAGGCTTCTTTCTGCTGTGCGCGGAGAGCAGGCGCCACGCGCCGCCGTGGTGTGCCTTGACGCAGAGACGTTCGTGCGGGCCGGGGCTGCGGATGCGCTTATGGTCGCCTCCAGAAACCTGCAGCAGCGGCTTGCCGAGCTTTCCCAGGAATTTGGCATCAGTTTCCCTGTATACGTGCTTTTCACCAAGATGAACCGGCTGGCCTTTTTCGAGGACTTTATGCGCAACCTGACGGCGGACGAGGCCGGACAGGTGCTCGGCGCAACATTACCTCTGCGGGCGCAGGATGCCGGCGGCGTCTATGCCGAAGAGGAGGGCAAACGGCTCAGTGCTGCGTTCGATGCAATATTCTATTCGCTGGCAGACCACCGTGTCGGATTCCTGCCGCGGGAAAACGATCCGCAAAAAGTACCCGGCGCATACGAGTTCCCGCGTGAATTTCGCAAGCTGCGCAATGGCCTGGTGCAGTTCCTGGTGAATGTCTGCCGTCCAAGCCAGCTGCGCGCCGGACCCTTTTTAAGAGGATTTTATTTTTCGGGCGTGCGCCCCATCATCGTGCAAGACGCCCCGGTAGCCGCGCCCCGTCCGTCCGCCGCCCAGCGGTCCGCGTTTGAAGCGGCCGGGAGCGCCACGGGATTTTTCCAGACCGGGACCGCTCCGGCATCCCCGTCCCCGATGGCTCCAGCCGCAGGGGGCACGCGAAAGGTCCCGCAGTGGCTGTTTTTGAGCCACCTTTTCGCCGACGTGATTCTGCGCGATAAAGCGGCGCTGGGCGCCAGCGGCAGCAGCACCAAGGCGAGCACGCTGCAGCGGATCCTGCTCGCGGCGGCGGCGGTGCTATTCCTGGTGTTCGCCGTTGGCTTCACCGTTTCGTTCTTCGGCAACCGTGCACTCGAAAACGAAGTGCTTGAGGCGGCGCGCGGAATCCCGCCAGGGGAAGCCGGCGGCATGAATCTGCCCGCTCAGGATGCGCTACAGAAGCTGGAAACGCTGCGGGCGGCGCTCGTCAAGCTGACTGACTACGAGGAAAACGGTGCACCCTTTGGGATCCGGTGGTTTCTCTATACCGGCACGGATCTCTACCCCGCAGTGCGCCAGCTGTACTATGCGCGGTTCAACCAGCTCCTCTTCCTGCAGACGCAGGGGAGAATACTTGCATCGCTGCGAATGCTTTCGATCCCGCCTGCTCCGGCCGACGATTATGCAGCTACCTACGACACGCTTAAGGCGTATCTGATCATAACCTCGGAATACAAACGCAGCACCAAATGGCTCGCACCGGTATTGGTGCAGCGGTGGGCGGCCAGACGCCAGGTCGACAGCATCCTGCCGCTGGCCGTCAAACAGTTCGATTTCTTTGCCGAAGACCTCGTGCGCGGCAACCCATTCAGTGAGAAAAACGATTTCGCCGCGATAGACCACGCGCGGCTGCACCTGTCCAAGTTTTCCGGCATTGAACAAATCTATCAGTTCATGCTCTCCGATGCTTCCCGCCGCGCTAAAAGAATAAACTTCAATGAGCAGTATCCCGGCTCCGCGGAGGTTGTGGTCAACAGCGTCGAAATTCCGGGAGCGTTTACCAGGGCTGGGTGGGCAGTCATGCAGGAAAACCTGGCTAAGGCCGACAAATTCTTTAGCGGCGAACGCTGGGTCCTGGGTGATTACGCCTCGGCAAAGCCGGACGCTGCCAAAGTTGAAGAAGAACTGCGCAATCGGTATATCGTGGACTACACCGCCAAATGGCGCGAGTTTATGAATAACACCAGGGTCGTGCGTTTCGGTGGACTGCAGGACGCAGTTAAAAAACTCAACACGCTTTCAGGGGCTCAAACTCCGCTCATGGCGCTCTTCTGGGTAGCCACGCAAAACACCGCCGTGGGTTCGCCAAAGCTGTCGGAAATATTCGATTCCGTGCAGAAAGTTGTGCCGCCCCCGGCGACCACCGTGCAATACGTCTGGCCGACGAACCAGGAATATATGGGATCGCTGGCTGCGCTGCAAACGGCTGTCAGCCAGGTGGCGGATACGCCGATCCCGGGAACTCCCGATCCTAGCCGCGGCCTGCCCGTGCGGCAAAGCGCGGATAATGCCCGCAATATTGTTAAAAAGATGGGGTATACATTTAAGATCGATCCGGAGTCCCACATGGAGACGGTCACCGCCAAGCTCCTTGAGGCCCCGATCGAGTATGCCGATGCGCTCACAAAGGGAATGGGCGCCGGCGAGATCAACGCCAAGGCCGCCCGGTTTTGCAGGGCTTTATCGGCAATCACGAACAAATTTCCTTTTAATCCCACGGCTACCGCCGAAGTCACCTTGCAGGAGCTGAACGCCATGTTCCGCCCGCGGGAAGGACAATTGTGGACCTTCTACAGCGAAACGCTTCAGAGCCTGATGACGAAACAGGGAACCCAGTATGCGGCGAATCCAGCAAGCGGCATCCAGCTGACGCCGTCGTTTGTCGCCTTTTTTAACAAGGCAGCGCGTTTCTCCGACGCCGTATATCCGAATGGAGCCAACGATCTTGGTTTGCGCTATTCGCTGGCAGCCCAACGTTCCGATCAGATCCGGGAAATGAGCGTGACGATAGATGGGCAGACGACGAGGGGGACCGGATCCAAACCACATATCTGGACTGGCTCGCCATCCCACGATGTGCGGATCAGCGCGAAACTCTCCGGAGGCTCGGATTTCGATTTCCAGAACCGCCAGGGACCGTGGGCGCTCTTCCGTTTCTTTGCCGATGCCGACCGGTGGAGCCAGAGCGGCGACGGGTATTCGCTGGAATGGGTTGTGCGGCAGGGCAGAGAAGGCCGCCCGGTGACGGTGGGTGGCAAGGACCTGACCTATCGCTTCATCGTGGACACGGGTGGCGCCGCGCCCGTTTTCCAAAAAGATTTTCTCATCGGCATGCGCTGCGTCACACAAGCTGCGAAGTAACCCTGGAATTTGCCGATAAGTAAAGCAAGACAGGAGGCCTGTTATGCGCCGCTCTATTTTAACGATTTTTCTTCTGATCCTTTTGGTTCCATTCGCAAATGCCCAGACGAAGCCGCGTGTGGCTGTCATGAATTTCGACTATGCGACGGTGCGCGATGTGAGTTCTTCCATATTTGGCACAGATGTGGATATCGGAAAGGGCATTTCCGATATGCTTGTAGAAAAGCTTGTGAACGGCGGCGTCTATTCCGTGATCGAGCGAAAAGCGCTCGATGCCATCATTGCAGAACAAAACCTTTCTAACAGCGATCGTTCCGACAGCAATTCGGCCGCTAAAATCGGGCGGTTGCTCGGAGTGGATGCGATTATTACCGGGAGCATCACTCAATTCGGTCGCGACGACAAAAGCACGAATGTCGGCGGCAGTGCTGTCGGCGGCATCACTAGGCGCTTTGGCATCGGCGGGGTCGGCAAGAAGGAATCCAAAGCGGTCGTAGCCATCACCGCGCGCATCATCAACACGGATACCGCCGAAATTCTGGCCGCCACCACGGGGAACGGCGAATCCAAGCGTTCCGGCACGGTGCTGCTTGGCGCGGGAGGAAGTTCCGACACCGCAGCCGGGGGGAATGTGGACATGTTGAGCGGCAACTTCGCCAACACAATTTTGGGAGAAGCCGTCGGCCAGGCCGTGAGTTCAGTTGCTACACAGCTGCAGGAAAAAGCCGGCCAGCTGTCTGCACGCGTCGTTAAAATTGACGGGCTGGTGGCAGATGCGACGGGCGGTGAACTGGTGCTCAATGTCGGCAGCAAGGCGGGAGTGAAGGTCGGCGACCGCCTGATGGTTGTGCGCACCGGACGGGAAATCCGCGACCCCTCGTCCGGCAAGGTGATTCGGCGTACGGAGGAATCTCTTGGAGAGGTAGTCATTACCGAAGTCGACGAATTGTCGGCGGTTGGAAAGTATAACGGGACGGCTCCGGCGAAGGTAGGCGACCGGGTCCACAACTAGGGTTGGTGGCGCATGAGCTACGAAATCGGTTCTCGCGTTGGTGACTACGAAATTCTCCAGATTCTCGGCGCAGGTGGCATGGGGCGCGTCTACAAGGTCCGGAATGTCTTGTCCGATCGTATTGAAGCCATGAAAGTATTGCTCCCCGATCTGGAGGGTAATCCCGGTCTCGCCGACCGGTTTATGCGCGAAATCAAGGTGCAGGCAAGCCTGGATCATCCGAACATCGCGGCGTTGCATACGGCGCTGCGGATCGAGAATCAGCTGATGATGCTGATGGAATACGTGGAAGGTGTCACGCTGGATACGTTGATGGAAGCCGGTCCGATCCCGATCGACAAAGCTGCGGATTGCATCGCACAGGTGCTGTCCGCGCTGGCGTATGCGCATGCGCGCGGCGTCGTGCACCGCGATCTGAAGCCGGCGAATATGATGATCACGCCACCCGGCGTGGTCAAGCTGATGGACTTCGGCATTGCGAAAATGACCGCGGACCGCAAGCTCACGCAAACGGGCAGCACGGTAGGGTCGCTCTATTACATGTCTCCGGAACAGATCAAAGGCGCGGTGGACCTCGATCCGCGATCCGATTTGTATTCCCTCGGCGTAACGCTCTATGAAGCGGTTACGGGCGTACGGCCTTTTCAGGGAGACAGCGAGTATACGATCATGGCGGCCCACCTGCAGCAAAATCCGCCGCCGCCGATCGAAATATCTCCCAACCTCCCGTCCGGATTGAACGAAATAATCTTGCAGGCGCTCGAGAAGGATCCGGCGAAACGGTTCCAAACGGCGGATGCATTCCGGAATGCGCTGCTGTATGTGTGCAAGCAGCCACAAGCGGCCGCTCCTGTAATTCCTCCGCCAGTTCCTCAGCCAAAAACCGCCTTGCCATCGCCGAAAATTGCGCCCCCGACGCCTCCGGCGGTTCAGGCTGCGCGCTCGCACCGCGGCTTATGGATCGCCATCGGCGCGGTCATCGCTATTGCAGTGATCGTGGTTTTAGCGACGCAGATTCCGAAGTTCCGCAAGACTGCAGCCGAAAACGCTCCCGCGCAACCTGCGACGGATAGGTCCGGAGTTGCGATTCAAGCCCCGGAATCGAGCCCAGTCGTGCAAACCGATCAAGCACAGGATCAAGTTTCGCCCGCGGCTTCGCAGGAGACCTTGCCGCAGGCGGCGCCAGCTGCCGGCATACCACCAGAACAGCTAAAGCCGGCTGCAAAGGCCGCTTCCGCTTCCTATCGACCGGCAGGGATGCAATCTCCTATTTCTTCTCAAGCGGTCTCAGGAAATCAGCAGCCGGCACCAGTACAGTCTGCTCCTCCCGCCGCGCCATCCGAGGACCCCAAAACGGCAGAGCATTTAAAGGAAGTGCGGGAGCAGCTGAACCTTCTGAGTGTACGCATGGATACAGCAAAAAGTAGCCTTGATACTCTCCGCAAACAGCAAGCTGCCTCCGGCCTTGGACTGCGCGCTGATATGGCGAATTCCGCACAGAGAATGGAGTACTATTACAGCCAATCCGAGACCGCGCTCAAGAACGGCGATGTGGAAACGGCAAAGAAGAATCTGGACCTGACAGAACGGGAAGTCTCGAAGCTGGAGAATTTCCTAGGCAAGTAGCTATGTGGAAGCAGAAGTCAGAAGTCAGAAGTCAGAAGCCAGAGCCAGGAGCCAGGTGGTTGATTGATTGATTTGATTTGATTTGATTTGATTTGATTTGATTTGATTTGATTTGATTTGATTTGATTTGATTTGATTTGATTTGATTTGATTTGATTTGATTTGATTTGATTTGATTTGATTTGATTCTGATTTGATTTGATTCTGATTTGATTTGATTTGATTCTGATTTGATTTGATTTGATTTGATTTGATTTGATTTGATTTGATTCTGATTTGATTTGATTTGATTTGATTTGATTTGATTCTGATTCTGATTCTGATTCTGATTCTGATTCTGATTCTGATTCTGATTCTGATTCTGTTCTGTTCTGTTCTGACTTCTGATTCTGACTTCTGACTTCTGGTTCGTTTTCGCTTCTGATTCTGTTCTGACTTCTACTTCTGACTTCTGACTTCTGACTTCTGATTCTGACTTCGACTTCTGACTTCTGGACTTCTGCTCTTGTAAGGGGACTGTCTGACTTCTGGCCCCGCTTCCTGGGGATCTTCTTGACTATGATCTATGCCAAGTCTATAGTGGCGGTTTTTCTTCGGGAGGATAGCTATGTCTGGGCCCTTAACAGGTGTTCGGGTTGTAGAAATTACGATGTTTCAACAAGGACCGGTTGCCGGCACGAAACTGGGTGATCATGGGAGCCGATGTCATCAAAGTCGAGCCCAAAGAAGGCGATCCGGCGCGCGGCTTTATGCGTCTCATCGGCGCCACCGCGGGTCTCAAGGGAAACAACTACTATTTTGAAAGCAACAACCGCAACAAGCGCAGCATTGCGATGGACCTGAAATCGGCCAGCGGGAAGGAAATTTTTCTGAAGCTGATCGATAACGCCGATGTTTTCCTTACCAACATGAGCATCGATGCGCCCATCAAAATAGGGATCGGGCCTGACGACCTGATGAAGCGGAATCCGCGGCTGATTTATGGGCACTCTTCAGGATGGGGAAGAAAGGGTCCCGATGCCGGCGATTTATCCTTTGACTACACCGGCATTGCCCGCTCGGGCTTGATGATGTGCGCGGGCGAAAAAGGCAGTCCTCCGGCGCAGATGCTTCCCGGGATGGGGGACCAGATCGGCGGACTCATGCTGTCATGGGCCGTGACTGCGGCGTTGTATGCGCGCGAAAAAACAGGCAAAGGTCAATTGGTGGATACGTCGCTGATGGGCAGCATCATCGCGCTCACCGGGCTTATCCTTGACGCCCCGGCAATGCTGAACCAGGAATATCCCAGGGAACGCCGGGCCGAAGCCGGCAATCCGATGTACAACCACTACCGGTGCCGCGATGAAAAATGGATTGCCGTAGCGCATCTTCAGCCGGACCGCTATTGGCCGGCCTTCAGCAAAGCAATGGAAATCGGCGACCTGGAGCACGATCCCAGATTCAACAGCATGGAAGCGCGCGGCAAGAACAAAACAGAACTCATCCGCTTACTGGACGAAAAATTCGCCTCCAAAACGAGAGAGGAATGGCTGGATCAGCTGAATAAAGCAGGCTGCATCTGCACCCCGGTTCAATCTCTTACGGAAGTAACACAGGATCCCCAAGTTCTGGCGAACAAATATGTGATCGACGTCGATCACCCGGAATGGGGACGTACCCGACAGGTCGGATTCCCCTGGGATTTCAGCGGAACGCCCGCCGAATGGCGAAAGCAGGCACCCAAACTCGGCGAGCACACGGAAGAGATTCTGTTGGAATTGGGCTATACCAAGGAAGCGATCGGCCAGCTGAAAACGTCCGGCGCCATTGCTTGATAGTCGCCAGTCGTTAGTGCCGCTAGTCAGCTATCGGCTATCAGCCTTCAGCCAAAGGACAAGATTCTGATCCCGATAGCTGATGGCTGATAGCTGACAGCTGTTAACGACTGACGACTGGAATGATAGTTCCGCCGGACGGCAGTATCGTCACGTCCGCTTTAGGCATGCTCTTGTATGCCAGCTGAATAGCCTCATCCAGGGTCGCGGCATACTCGAAATTCATCAATTGAACCTGCTCTTTCGTCAGCCCTTCCGTCATATGAATCACTCTGTATTGTTCCGACAGCTCTTTGAAGGGGACGCCTAACATGAAGAAGGATATGCCGAAGGGTTTGATGCTGTCGGGGATATTTCCCTCGAGCAGCCTGCGGTGATATTCATTTGCGCTTTTTGCGGCGGCCATCTGTTCGATGAGAGACATTAGTGGCCCGGCCTGTTTCTCGGCAGCCGCCCAGATGATCGTGCCTCCGGTTTTAACGGCAAGCCTGGCATTCAGCAAAGATTTAGTCGCCTGAACGCCGATCTCAAGAGGAGCGGCAGAAGTAATCACGATGTCCGCCTGTTTTGGCAGCGGCACTCGATAGATGGAAGAGGCGAATTCCGCTGCCTGCCGATGCTCTTCGACGGGATCTCCGGCGAAAGCCCGAATGACTTTATCCGTTTCGTTGAGAAGAAAATCGACTTTAAAGGCCAGACCACCCAGGCGCGCGACTTCTACCGTTTCGTCATACCACGCATTCCCTTCCAGGGCGCTGAGCTGACAGCTCTTGTTGCGCAGCCAGCTGTAGTGATGTTCGCCGATGCTGCGATAGGAAGAAACTCCGGGCATGAGGATCTTGCACCCGCCGCTGTATCCGGCATACGGGTGGGGCATGCATGTGCCGATGCCGATGACCAGGTCCGCTTCGGCGACATCCTTGTTGATTTCAACGGCCGTTCCGCGGCGGGTCTTGCCGACAAAAACGTTCTCGGGCGATTGGGAGTCATGGATATGGATCCGCCCCTGAAGGCGCTGAAGCGCTTCCTGTCCTACCTTTTTGGCAATCTGTTCCTGTGTGGGCGAGGGATGGGATCCCCGGGCGCAGATTGCGGTGACGCGCTCGTCCGAAACTCCGGCCTTGTTCAGGCGGTTCAGAATCGCGGGGATTGCGAACTGCGCCGGCGTCGCCCGCTGCATGTCGTCAAACAGCAGCGCAATCTTCATCCCAGGTCGGGCAAGATGCTCCAATGGCGGAGTCCCTATCGGATTGTCGAGCGCGCGCTCCACTTCCTTCGCCGTATCCTCAACCAAAGGCGCTTTCGCACAGTCCTGGGAACTGAGCACATTCCATCCGGAAGGCAGAGAAAAGTTCATCCTGCTGCCGCTGTAGTTCAGGTAATAATCCATAGAACCCCACTTTCCCAAAATTTGCCCAATTATAGCCGCTATAGGACTGGCTTGCCAAATGCTTCTGGAAGACGACTAGGAGCATCGGTCTGCTGAAAACGACATAATTGCTAGGTCTCCTTATTCCCAATGAGGGGCAGCACCTCCTCTATTCTGAAGAAAACGAGAAATTTCGTCTTGCCCTCGTACTTTCCGGCAATTCCCGGATAGCTTCTTCTGCTGATCTGCTCAATCATCGGGCTGTCCTTTTCTTCGCGTATTTTGGTCAGATAGAGGCGTTTGCCGGTATAGCCCGGCCCATCCTCCTTGAACAAATAGGTCGCATGAGGATTGTACTGCAGGTTGGCATGATTCAACCGGTCGGCCATGATGAAGGCGACTTCCTGCTCGTTTAAAACATGAGGCCTCGCATAAACGGCTGAATTTACTTTACCGGAAGCATCGGCGGTCGAAAAAACGCCAAGGCCTTTCGCGTTTTCAAAATATTCATTAAGCGTCATACATGGCTCCTTTTGCTCTATTGTATATACGGATCTGTCGCCCAGATGTCGCGCTCACTTGAACTCGATTAGGTCATCGGAAATCCGATCCGACTGAAATTCTCATTCTCAGCATAAGACGCCCTTCTTCGTATTGCTGCGTCTAAGTCCAAAAAATTCAACATTTTCAGTTAATTTGTGCAGAATGCTTCCAGGCGGCTTGCAGCAATTGTGGATCTTTGGGCTTGACAGCCCCGCACCGGCTAATTTATGAGTGCACGGCAATCATCGCATCAAACGGGAGAGGAAAGGATGCCAAGAACGATTGGAATTATCGGTGCCGGACCTGTCGGGGGTATTCTGGCCGCACATTTATCCTCCGCGGGACACGCTGTAATTCTTGCAGATGCCTGGAAGGAGCACATCGAACGAATCCACACCGATTGGTCTGCATATCACGGGCCGAGAGGAGATGTGGGCGCAGCCGGCGCATCTTTTGACCTCGATCGGGGACTTGGACGCCTTCGCCCCGGAATTTGTTTTCATCTGTACTAAGGCCTGTGATCTTGATACTGTCCTAAAGGAAATGAGCGACGGGCTCAAGCGGTCGGACGCTGTATTTATCTCATTTCAAAACGGTATAGACACCGAAGAGGTTGTCGCGGAGCGGATAGCGAAGCACCGTGTCCTGCGAGGCGTCGTCAGCTATGCCGGCGTTCTTGTCGGTCCCGGGGAGATTCGCAAAAGTTTCTTCACTCCGCCCAATTACCTTGGCTGGCTGGATGACGCGCGGTGCGGAGCCCTGCCAGGATGCTGCGGCTATGCTGTCTGCCGCCGGGCTCGCGACGGAAGCGACGAAGGATATCGGCAGATACGTCTGGAGAAAAGCGATCCTAAACAGCTGCACCATGTCGATCGCCGCCATCACCGGCATGAATATGCGGGAAATGATCGATTTTCCCCCGACAGCGCAACTGGTCGATCTTTTGTTGCAGGAATCCGTCGCCGTGGCTGCCGCGTATGGCTATGACTACGGCCCGGGATTTGTGGAATCGGTGAGGGATTTTAATCAGCACGCGGGACCGCACAAGCCGTCGATGCGCGTGGATATCGAGAACGGACGCAGAACGGAAAACCCGTTTCTTATTCGCCGCATCGCGGAATATGCCGAGCGGAAAGGAGTCCCGGCGCCGCTGCACAGAACCGTGGCGAATCTTATTGACGCGCTGGAAAAGCGCGCCTTGAGCGTCGCTGATTTGGGAGCAGGCTGAAGGCGACCCCACAAGCGAGCTTTTTGGATTTAGTTAAAGCTGAACTTCATTAACTTTGAACACAGGAGCCAGGAATTGAGTACCGAAAAACCGAAAGCAACTACGTTTAAAAAGATTCATGCGTCAGACCAAATGAAGGTCATCATGGAGCAGCATTTCCGCGAGCTCGATGAGGCCGCCAAAACCAAAAGCCACAAGATTGCCTGGTGCACCAGCGTAGGCCCCGCGGAGCTGCTGCGTGCTGCCGGATTCCTGGTCTTCTTTCCGGAAAATCATGGCGCCATGCTCGGCGCCACGCGCATGGCCACGGATCTGATTCCGGTGGCCAACGCCATCGGCTATTCGCCCGACATCTGCTCGTATCTGACCGCGATATCGGCTCGTATCTCAAAGGAGCCAGCCCGATCAGCAAAGCGTATCCCGGCATCAGCGGTCCGCCGAGGCCCGACGTGCTGGTCTTCAACACCAATCAGTGCCGCGACGTGCACGACTGGTTCAATTTTTACGGGCGCGAATTCAATGTTCCGGTGATCGGCGTTCAGACGCATCGCGGCGTAGGCGATATTACCAAAGCGCATATCGATTCCATTTCGTCCCAGATCAAAGCGCTTGTGCCGACGCTGGAAGAAGTTGCGGGCAAGAAACTGGACTACGACGAATTCAAACGCGTTGTCGGCCTCTCCCGCCAATGCACGGATCTCTGGAAAGAAGTTCTGGAGATCGCCTCGAACGTCCCCTCTCCGTTGACGTTCTTTGACGGCACTATCCAGATGGGACCCGCGGTCATATTGCGCGGCGAGCAGCGGGCGGTGGATTACTACAAGCAGCTGCTGGTGGAGCTGAAGCAGCGCGTCAAGGACGGCGTTGCCGCGATCGATGGCGAACAGTTCCGTCTCTACTGGGAAGGAATGCCAATCTGGGGTAAATTGCGGGAACTGTCCACGCAGTTTGCCGAACTGAACACCTGCGTCCTCGCCTCGACGTATTGCAGCAGCTGGGTATTTCCCGCGCTGGATCCGGACGATCCTTTTGACAGCATGGCGCGCGCCTATATCGAATTGCTCATCGTCCGCGACGAGAACTACAAGGAAAAGTATTTCGAGGATCAGATCAACCGGTACAAGATCGACGGCATGATCTTCCATGACGCCAAGACCTGCCCGAACAATTCCAACAACCGCTACGGCATGCCGGAACGGCTGACCAAGAAATACGAGATGCCGAATGCTCGTGATCCACGGCGATCTGAACGATCTGCGCTGCTATTCGGAAGAACAGGCGCGCACCAATATCGAGGCCTTCATCGAGCAGCTGGCGGAGAAGAAGGGCAAGTGAGCCAGAACACTTTTTTCGGCGGCGTGGATATCGGGGCTTCGGCCACCAAAGTCGCGATCATTGACGGCGAGCGGCGGCTTGTGGCTTCCGATGTCCGCAAAACCGGCGTCAGTTTTGAAACGTGTGCACAGGAGGCCATGGATTCCGCCCTGGCCTCCTGCGGCTTGAAGCTCGTCGGACCTTGCAGCGCGTTTTTTCAACCGGATACGGGCGTCATAATGTGGCCTTTGCCCACGGAACAAAGACCGAAATTGCCTGCCATGCGCGAGCCGCGCATCATTTCTTTCCCAGACGAATCACCATTGTCGATGTGGGGGGCCAGGACAACAAAATCATCCACATCGATGCCGCACGGCAGGCGCGAAAACTTCAAAATGAACCGGAAATGCGCCGCCGGCACGGGCGCATTTCTCGAAGA
The DNA here is from genome assembly GCA_963761825.1 of uncultured Acidobacteriota bacterium. Lineage (GTDB taxonomy): Bacteria > Acidobacteriota > UBA6911 > UBA6911 > UBA6911 > UBA6911. Next base: position 314,830 of record CAVXIH010000012.1, on the reverse strand, counting down.
AGTGGCGCAGCGCATGGACGTGCCGATGGATCAGCTCGATTCACTGGCGCGCCAGGCCTCAAGCGTCGTGCATATGGGAAGCTATTGCACGGTATTTACCAAAACCGAGATCCTGGCTCATCTGAGAGCCGGGAAAAAAGTTCCGGAAATCGTGGCCGGGCTTATCGAATCGGTGGTACAAGCGCATCGTTGAAATGAATCCGCTTACGGGCGAGGTGGTGATCAGCGGCGGCGTGGTGGCCCATAATCCGATCCTGGCGGAAATGCTGGCCCGGCACCTGGGGCACCCGGTCCACATCCTGCCCCATGCCCAGCTTGCCGGCGCTTTCGGCGCCGCACTTCTTGCCGCAGAAGATTTTCAACAGTAAAAAACGGGGACGTTCCCCGTTTTTTAAAATAAAATCGAAAAGCCACGGATTTCACTGATTTCACGAATTATACAAACTTTCATATCCGTGAAATCAGTGAAATCCGTGGCGTTTTTTGCCTTGAATCTGACCGGTTCCTAGTTAGATGTAGGGCACCGGCTCAAGACCGAACTTCGCGGCGTACTCTTCGAGCATCTTTATTTCGCCTTCGTCGATCGTGACTCCCTCCACGAAAGACTTTGCCCGCCGCTCCACTTCCTTTTCTCCGTGGATATAAATCCTGTCCTGGCCTTCCGCCTTGGCGCTTTCACGGACGCCCTTCAGGATCTCTTCGACATGGGCTGCAATTTCCGCGGGTTTCCCGAAAAGATCTGTGCGCATGACTCCGAAAAACTGCGCCACTCTCGCGCCGCTGTTCTTGACGAAGGTATCGCGGCTCCAGGCGCCCATCGACATGCCGGCGCAAAGTAGGTCCACGAACAAGCCGAGTCCGTATCCTTTATGACCGCCAAGGTCTTCGCCGGCGCCGCCGAGAAACAGGTGTCCGCCCGTTTTTTTCTCGCGGTAAATTTTCTGGAAGCCATGGATATCCGTGGTGTCCGCGCCGGTTTCGTCGACAACCCAGCCGATCGGCATGTTCTTGTTGAGGCGCTCGTACACTTCAATTTTTCCATGTGCGACTGTTGTCGTGGCCATATCCAGAACGAAGGGCACTTTACCGGATGAAGGGATCGCGAAGCACATGGGATTGGTTCCAAGGATGCGATCCTTGCCAAACGTAACGATCGAACAGATCCTGGTGTTGCAGAAGGACATGCCAATGTAGCCTTGCGCCGTAGCCATCTCTCCCCAAAGCGCAGCCATCCCAAAGTGGTTGGAATTGCGGACTGCAGCAAAACCGGCTCCTGTGTTCTTTGCCTTTTCAAGGGCGCGGTTCATGGCGAACTGAGCGACATACGCTCCAACGCCGTTATGACCGTCGACCACTACGGATAAAGGAGTTTCGTGGACGATCTCCGGCTCCGCGGCCGGGAAATTGAATCCATTCTTGATGTTGGATTCATAGAATTCCAGCCGCCCTACTCCGTGGGAATTCACGCCGCGCGCATCGGCTTCCACGAGCGCCCAGGCAGTCACATCCGCCTGTGCATTCGGATATCCCAGCTTTTCGAGGATCCGCTTTGTATAGGATGTTAGCTCTTCGTACTTGACCTTAGCTTCTTTCATAGTTCTCCTTGATTAGTTTCAGAATTATTTCAGCTTGGGAAGTGCGCTCGATCCCTGCGGCATCAAATAGATCTTCTGGTCTCGCCCGCCCTCCTGGAAAGCCGTTTCGAGGGCTTCGTCGACCGTCCTGGCTGTCCGGAATGCGGTTTTGGCCAGAAGCGCAGGATCTCCGTTCCCCACTATGATGATGTTCCATTTTTCTGCGGCCGTGCACATGTAGTAGCTCACATACTTGGGAACGGTGAAAAGTTTGCGAACTTCCCGCTCACGCTCGGCGTTCGTCTCGCACTCTAAAAAAATCGTATTTGCATCCGGCGGGCCGATCCCTTCGGTGCAGTCGCTCAGGATGATGATCCAGCCGCCGGGTTTCGTCGCCGCCTGCGTATGGTAGATACCTTTACCGGTCTGGCACACGTCGATGTCTTTCGGGTAGCCCCCTTGAGACGAGATGGTGATGTCGGCGAGCTCCTGGATGGGCACTTCGTAGAGTTCATCCACGATGCTGCGGCCCACGTCGTGAGCGGCGATCGTGTCGCCGCAGACGGCACGGGCAATTTTACCGTCGTGCCCCATGATTACGTTGAACATAAACGCCGGCTTTACAATTAAGGCGACTTCGAGCATATCCAGGTGAATCGGATTGTCCTTAATATTTCCGCTCGCAACTTCAGGGCGCTGCCTGCCCTGCTCGTCCATGGTCATTAAATGATTTTTCTGGATGGACTCGATCGAGGAGATGCCGGGCAGGATCGATTTTTTGCCGCCGCCCCAGCCCACCCACGGGTGGTACGTGCAGCAGCCGGTCAGCACCAGGCGGTCCGCTTCAGCCGCAATCCGATTGATGATTACGGGCGTGCCGCGGCTGGTGGTGCCCACATGGACCAGGTTGCCTTTGTCCAGGCAATCGTGATCGATGATCTGAAACCGCCTTAACAGCTCGGGACCGAGCAATTTCGCGTGCTCTTCCGGCGTATGTTTGCGGTGGTATCCCAAGGCGCTCAGGAAACGGATCTGCTTGTCCTCGATACCGGCGTCGTTCAGCTCTTTCACGATATGAGGCAGGTAAACGCTCATTCGCTGCCAGGCGCGCGTCACATCGGATATAACGATGCAGACTGTATTGCCAGGCTTGACGAGTTCCCTCAGCCGTGGCGTGCCGATCGGATGGGCGAGCGCATCCAGGACCACTTCATCTTCGGTCATCGCAGATGGAGGGACCTCCTTGACGAGAATTCCCAGAAGATTTTCTTCCGGGACGGAAACATCCGCATAACCGGTTCCGAGCTTCATTTTAACGGTTTTCATAGATGCTCTCCGTTCCCTGCCGAATCAGGGCCTCGAAAAAACGCCATAGGGCTAAACCAATTCCGTCATCCTGCCGTTCAATCTTTCAAAAATCGTGGAGGTTTTGGCGGCCGTTGGCAAAATAGGGCAGATCCAAGGAACCTGTCACAAGGCGAATATTACACTGGAATGACACCTTCTAAATAGTGGAAAAAGCCGACACTGGTGACTGTCGCTTTTTCCCGTGGTATATTGGCCGCTTCAAGATAAATAGCGGATCAATGCGATGGGGAGGAATACCATGTCACAAGGACCTCTTTCGGGGATTAAAGTCATAGAGATTTCCACATTTCAACAGGGGCCGGTATCCGGCATGAGACTGGGAGATCTTGGAGCCGATGTAATCAAAATCGAACCGAAAGAAGGCGACCCCGCCCGACGCCATATGAGGACAATCGAAGCGGAGTTCAAAGTGAAGGGGGACAATTATTACTTTGAACATGCCAACCGCAATAAGCGAGGCATTACGCTGGACATGAAAAAAGCTTCAGGCATGGAGGCCTTTCTCAGACTGATCGATTCCGCCGACGTCTTCCTGAACAATATGAGCATCGGGGCTCCCCTGCGGCTGGGCATAGGACCGGATGAACTGCTTGCCCGCAATCCCCGGCTCATTTACGCGCAAGCCTCCGGCTGGGGTAGAAAGGGTCCGGCAGCCAATAGTCTATCTTTCGACTATACAGGAATCGCACGGTCCGGACTCATGATGGCGGCCGGGGAAGACAAGACGCCGCCCTGCATGATGCTGCCCGGCCTGGGCGACGAACTGGGCGGGCTTATGAGCGCCTGGGGTGTAACGCTGGCTCTTTTTGCGCGTGAGAAGACCGGGAAGGGACAGGTTGTGGATACATCCCTGATGGGCAGCGTAGTTGCGATGCTGGGACACCTCATTTCCGGAACTGCTATGCTGAAACAGGAATTCCCGAGATTCGTTCGAACGAACATGGGTAACGCCATGTACAACCATTACTGCTGTAAGGACGGGAAATGGCTCGCTATCGCCCATCTGGATCCGGACCGGTGGTGGGCCAAGGTTTGCGGCGCGCTGGGCCTCGAAAAACTAATCAATGATCCGAAATACAGCACTTTCGCCGCGAGGTCCGACAACCGCAAGGAATTAGTCGTCCTCTTCGATGAAGCCTTTGCCAGCAAGACCAGGGACGAATGGATGAAGATACTTGATGAGCATGGCTGCATCTTTACCCCGATACAAAGCATCCCGGAAGTTGTAGAAGATCCTCAACTCCTTGCCAACAACTACGTGATCGATATCAATCATCCCACCTATGGTCAAACTAAAACGATGGGATTCCCGTGGGACCTCAGCGACACACCGGCCTCGTGGAGAAGACGGGCGCCGAAACTTGGCGAGCACACGGAGGAAGTGCTTCTGGAAATCGGCTACAGCCAGGAAGAACTGGCAAAGCTGAGAGAAGAGGGCGCTATTCAATAGTTCTTTTCCGGTAACGATGAACACTCTGATCAATCGGGGTCGGAATCGGCATCGGTATCGGCTTTTCAGTATTACTAACTATTAAAAGCCGATACCGATTCCGACGCCGATACCGATATGTTTTGGTTTTGGTTAATACTATTTAAGGAGAACACGCAATGCTTGATTCCCTGTTTCGACCCCGTGGCGTCGCCGTGATCGGCGCTTCCAACAACACTTTTTCCATAGGAAACCGCGTTGTAAAAAACCTGATCACGCATAATTTCAAGGGGGGGATCTACCCGGTCCATCCCAAAGAATCCGAGATCCTCGGCCTGAAGTCCTATGCCAGCATCCTCGATGTGCCTGGCCCCGTAGACATCGCGTGCATCGTGGTGAAAAACACTATGGTGCCGCAGGTTGTCGAGGATTGCGGGAAGATGGGCGTAAAATTCGTCATCATCCATACCGCGGGATTTAGCGAAATGGGGCCGGACGGGGCAAAGCTTCAGGAAGCGCTATTGGACGCGGCGCGCCGGTACGGCGTACGTGTCTACGGTCCCAACAGCCAGGGTGTCATGAACTCGGATCCCGACATTTCGGTCTATGCCAATTTCACCTTCACACCGATGCGTCCCGGCAATGCTTCCATCCTGGCGCAGAGCGGCGGTGTCGCGGAATTGCTGAACCTGAACCTGCGCAAAATGGGTTCCGGCTTCCGCATGTACGCCTCCCACGGCAACGCTACGGATGTGAACACCAATGAGCTGCTGGATTATTTCGGCAATGATCCCGAAACCCGCACCATCATCATGCACATCGAAAGTATGAAAGACACGCCGGCATTCATCGAGCGGTGCCGCCGCATCGCCCAGGACAAATCCATCCTGGCGATTCGCACGGGACGCACAGCGGCTGCGGCCAAGGCGGTCAGTTCGCATACAGGTTCGCTCATGCAGCAGGACTCGCTCACGGATACTGTTTTTGAGCATGCAGGCGTCATGCGCTTCAATACGACCGAAGAAATGATTTCCGCCGCATACGCATTTGCGACACAGCCGGTTCCGGCCGGACCGAATGTGGGAATTATCGCAAACGCCGGCGGACCGGGCATCATGTGCGTGGACGAATGCGTGGGCCACGGGCTTTCCCTCGCCAAGTTTAGCGAGGAGACCAAAGCGAAACTGCGCGCCGGATTGATCCCGGAATCATATGTGGAGAATCCTGTCGACGTCGCGGCAACAGCCAACGCCGATCATTTTGGCCTTGCCATCTCCTGCCTGAACGAAGATCCCGGTGTCGATGCCATACTTATTCCCATGGTGACTCCATTTTTTGTGGACTGCGAAGCCATCGCCCGCCGGATTGCGGAAACCGCCAGCAAAGTCACCAAGCCGATCATCGCCGTTGTGATGACAAATGAAAACTGGACGAGCACGGTCGAAACAATCAAAAACGCGGGAATCCCCGTTTTCGACTTTCCGGAAACAGGAGCACGGGTGCTGGCTGCCATGGCCCGCTATAGCGAAATTCGGAAGCATCTGACCGAAAAACCGGCAATTGCCGCCGGCAAGAAGGCCAAGGCTCATGAGATATTGGCTGGGGCAGGCGACGGGTTTATCCCCCAGGCTGCCGCTTTTAAAGTGATGGAAGCATACAATATCCCGGTTGCCCGTACCTATGAGCTAACAGCGGCAGTATTGCCGCGCAAGATGAGATACCCGGTGGCGTTGAAGGTGGACAGTGCCGATATCGTCCACAAAAGCGATGTCGGGGGAGTTGTGCTGGATATCACCCGAAAAACCGGGCTTCAGAAAGCCATGGATGAAATGGCCGGCCGGTTCCCGGGAGCCAGGATTGTTGTGCAGGAGCAGTGCGAGAAGGGGACGGAGGTCATTGTCGGCTTCAAACGCGAAAAGGGCGTAGGCCCGGTTCTCATGTTCGGGATGGGTGGTGTGCAGGTCGAAGCGCTGAACGACGTTTCATTCCGTATGGCTCCGCTCTCAGAAGCCGGCGCTGCGCGCATGGTCCGGCAGATCCGGTCTTTCCCGTTGCTTGCGAGCTCGCGCAATCTACCAGCCGCAGACATCGCCGCGATCGAGAGACTGCTGATCGCGGTATCGCAAATTGCGATGGATCTTCCAGAGATCGCCGAAATGGATCTCAACCCTGCCATCGTGTATCCGGAAGGTCAGGGCATCAAGGTAGTCGACGTTCGCATTAAAAAGCAATAGCGCGCCCTCACTACGGCTCCTCGGGGTCGGTATCGGAATCGAGTATTCGCGAATCGGAAATCGGCTTTTTGTTTCCTCTGGTTACAGTAAAAAGGCCGATGTTCGATAGCGAATCTCGATACCGATAGCGATTCCGATACCGATCCCGATTGTTTTTTGTGTTGTTTTGCCAGCCTTCAATATTTCCATATAAAATTCCTGTTAACCTTCCGGTTTCCCCAAACGTTATAGAAGAAAAACAATCCCTTGGTGAATGCAGAATTTGCCAGGATTAACATGGAAGGAGATTTTATGGGTAATTTGCTGAGTGAAGATGTCCTTGTTCCGCTTGCTGCATTCGCAATGGTAGTGCTGTTGGTTGGGTTCAGTTACAAATTAAAAAGAGCCCGCGTACAGGAGCAGGGGGAAATGCGCAAACGGCTGCTGGATAAATTCAGCTCTGGGACTGAGCTCTCGGAATTCCTCGCCACGCCGCAAGGTCAAAGCTTTCTCAAGGACCAGGAAGCGAATGCGGCCAAACGATCACCCAAAGTGCGAATAATATCTTCTATCGGCGCTGGTATTGTGCTCCTGCTGCTGGGGGTTGCATTCTTCGGCTTGATGCAACTGAAGCAAGGCTTTGTTTACCCGGGCACAATCCTGACGGCCCTGGGTGTCGGGATCCTGATTGCGGCGGCAATATCCTATCGCCTGTATAAAAAGTGGAACATGCTATAATAAGGAAACATAGTATTAGAAAATCTGCCCGGTCTTCGAGGCCGGGCGGGAGACGCATCCGTTGATGTTCCACGAAGCCGTATCGCTGCCGAGTCTTCTCGTAAAGAAGCCATCGGTCCGCGCCGAACCTGTTTCTTCTTTGGACGAAGAGGCTTTCTGTGCCCTGTATCGGGCCAGCGCGCCCGCACTTCAGGGATATATCCGTAAGACCTGTGGCAACGCCAGCCTGGCGGAAGACATTCTCCAGGAGACGTTTTACCGTTTACTTCGGGCCGATCTGCCGGAAATGGACGCGCACCAGATGAAATCGTATCTGTTCAAAATCGCGAGCTCATTGTTGGTAGACCATTGGCGTCGGGAAAAGCGCGAGAAGTTCTGGCAAAACCTGTGGCATCCGCCCGCAATGACACAAGGTGGACAGATGGGCGATGTTTCGCAGGCGCTGTCCGCTCTCAAGCCTGCCGAACGCGCTCTGTTGTGGCTGGCTTATGTAGAAGGTTTTGATCACGGGGAAATTGCCTCCACTTTGGGACTTAAGGAAAAAAGCATTCGCGTGCTGCTGTTCCGGGCGCGCAAAAACCTGGCGCGCATCCTGGGACGGCAGGATGGCATGCATGGAGCGACATCATGAATGGGATCACATGTCCGCACGAAGAAACTATTTCCTATGCAGCCCGGACGGGATGTTGGGATGATTCCACAAGGGCTCACGTCAAACAATGCGCTCATTGTCGCGAAATAGCCGGGATTGCGGAGTGGATGGGAAACATCGCCGGAAGCAGATGCTCAAGAGGCCGTGCTTCCTGATCCCGAGCACGTATTTCTCAATGCGCAGATCGCTGCGCTGCAGAGAGCGCGGGAAAAAGCTTTGCGCCCGCTAGACATCGCCGAGTTTGTCGTCAGGATTATGGTTATTCTGGCTCTGGCCGCCGGGGTACTTTGGGCATGGTTTGGGTTACGATCGTTGGCCGCGAGTTCGCTCGCCTGCATATCTGCACTTACCGCAACCTCTGTGTATTTCCGCAGCCGCACTGGTTACTTCACTGCTTACGCTCGTGTTTACGAAACTGGTACAACCAATGCTGATCGAAGAGTAGGAAACGAGGATTTACCCGCGTCTTTCTTTTTCCAAACTTATTTTTAGCAATTCTCGTATAGAAAATCATCAAGCCTGTGAGAAATTCGGGCCAGGGAGGATGTATGGCAAAGAAACGTCTCTTCACGATTGCCTTTCTGTCAATCGTGACGCTCCTGGTGGTTCTAGGTGGCTATTGGGTATTCGGGGCACTGTTTTCCGTGGACAAAAGCATTCCTCCGGAAAAACTCGCTAAGGTTGAATCGGGTTCTATTGCCAGATCCGTGGTGGCGACGGGAAAGGTCGAGCCGCTCTCCAAGGTCGATATCAAGTCCAAAGCGAGCGGGCTCATCAAATTTCTATATGTGAACGCCGGAGACCGCGTACGGGAAGGGCAACTGCTTGTGGAACTGGACAAGGAAACTCTTGAAGCGCAGTTGAAAGAGGCAAAGGGCGTGCTCAATTCCGCGGAAAGCAGTCTCCAGGAAATGCAGTCGCAGGGGAAAACGTTCGAGGCCAGCCTCCGGAAGGCCCAGTTGGAAGCTGAAAACAAAGACTACGAATTTCTCAAAGCCGAACACAAACGGCAACAGGAGCTTTTCAGCCAAGGATTGATTTCTCGATCCGACATCGACAGCATGGACCAGAAAATGCAAGCGGCCGGCATAACGCAAAAAACTCTCCAAGCCGCGGTCCATGTCCGGGACGCTGAGATAGAACAGAACCACCGGACGATCGAGAAAGCGCGGGCAGTGGTAATTCAGGCTCAGGCGCAGTATGAAAGGGCCGAAGAAAATCTCAAATATGCCTCGATACGATCCCCCATAAACGGAGTCGTATTAAGCCGTGAAGTTGAAGTGGGGGATGCCGTGTCCTCAATTTTGCAGCTTGGCTCCAATGCCACTTTGATCATGACATTGGGTGACGTTCGGGAACTCTACATCAAGGGCAAAGTTGATGAAACCGACATCGGGCTGGTAAAGATGGACCAGCCGGTGCGCATTACGGTCGATGCCTATAAAAATCGGACGTTTCAGGGAAAAGTTATTCGAATCGCACCCATGGGAGTTGAAAAGGATAACGTAACGCGTTTCGAAGTGCGCGTGTCGATCCTGAACGACCTTGATCTGCTCAAGGCGAATATGAGCGCCAATGCCGAAATCATTCTCGAAGAGCACCATAACGTGCTTCTGATTCCTGAAAGCGCTCTTATCTATAACGAAAAGCGGAAAACATTTGTCGAAATGCCGGATGCGTCCGCAAAAACCGGCCGGCGCCAGATTCCAATCAAAGTCGGTTTGGGCAATGGCGCCCGGACCGAAGTCCTTGCCGGCTTGAAGCTGGGCGAACAAGTAGTACTTCAGAATTGACGATTTGAAACATACTTCCAGATAGAGGTTGATCCGCAATTAACGTCGTTTGTTTGCCATCGTCAATCGTAAATATTGCTTATGGGATTACTTGCACAGACGTACATGAATCTTGCGGCCAACAAGACGCGATCGTTCCTGACGATGTTCGGGATTGCGTGGGGACTGATCTGTCTTATCCTCATGACGTCGATGGGAGAGGGATTGTGGATTGCGCAAGAGAAGAAAACGCGCGCGCTGGGCCAGAACATCATGATTGTCTGGGGAGGAATGACAAGCAAGGGAAAGGAAGGGATTCGCCCCGGCAAGGTGATTCGATTAACGCTGGATGACTACTTTCTTCTCAAGAACAAAGCCTCCTATCTGCAGCGCTCGAGTGCCGAAATCCAGCGCGATCTTATGGCACGCTCTCGCATAAACAACGGCACGTTCAGTACGCACGGCGTCTTCCCCGATTACATGCAGATGAGAACCATCGACGTGGCTCCGGGGGGCAGGCAGATCAACACGGGCGACAATGAGAATTCCCAACGCATCTGCATCATCGGGGATGAGGTGCGGGACCAGCTGTTCCGCAAAGAAAAGGCTGTCGGGCAGACAATAAACATTGGTGGCTATCCCTACCTGGTTATTGGCGAGTTGATCCGCAAAGACCAAAACTCCAACTACAGTGGGCCCGACAAAAGCAAGATATTTATCCCTTTTTATGCCATGACGCGGGATTTCCCTTTGCCGATGACCGTACACGGCAAAAAGGAGCTTTCCAATATGATCCTGCAGCCCTTGAATGAACATCTTGGAGAAGCTGCCGAGCTTCAGGTCCGGCAGATCCTTGCGGCCGAAAAGGGATTTGATTACCTGGACAAAGACGCGCTGGGGATTTGGAATACGGTCAAACAGGCAAAGTTCGTCAAAAAGATTTTTGATTCGCTCAGCATATTTCTTGGAGTGGTTGCCATCATCACCCTGATTTTGGGCGGTGTCGGCGTGATGAATATTATGCTGTTGTCCATCGGCGAACGGACGCACGAAATCGGGATCTGCAAAGCCGTCGGCGCCACCACGCGCCGGATTCTGATGCAGTTTTTCGCGGAATCGATGATGCTGACATTGTTCGCCGGTTTGACGGGCATTTTTGTCGGATGGGCGCTCTGCGCGCTGATCAATCAGCTCCCCAAGATCGATTTCTTCGCCGGAATGATTGTCACCCCCACCGTGGGGCTGATCGCGTTCGGCTTCCTGATCCTGGTAGGCGTTCTCTCGAGCATCTATCCGGCCTTTATGGCAGCGGTAGTAGACCCAATAGAAGCACTCAGACATGAATGACGATTAACGATTGAGAACATACATCCGTACAGAAGTTGAGCCGCTATTCATAGCGTTTGTATCAAAGTGCCAAACGTAAATTGCAAATGTGAATACGATGGTTTTCGAAATATTTAAGCGGGTCATCGAAAATTTGAGGTCATACGGGAAGCGTTCCGTCATGACGATTGTCGGGATCACCTGGGGGATTGCTTCCTATATTCTCCTCATAGCGTATGGCGATGATTTTCAAAGAGCTTTGCTTCTGGGAATGAAATATTTTGGCGACAATGTTGTCATTGTCTGGAACGGACAGACGTCTCTGCAGGCAGGCGGCGGGCGTGCGGGCCGCGTCGTGCGGACGCAACCGGAGGACGTTGAGGCCATCCGGCAGCGCTGCACACTGGTGAAACGCGTAAGCCCGGAAGTGTATGAAGAGATGCAATTGCGTTGGGGCGATCGGATAACGACGGGAGGCATCCGCGCCGTCAATGATGAGTACGGAGCTATGCGCGGCATGTTTATGGGCGAAGGGCGTTTTCTCAGCGCGGAAGATGTCGCCTCCATGCGCCGCGTTGTCGTTCTCGGATACGATCTCAAAAAGAAGCTTTTCAGCCAGTCTCCGGCGCTGGAGCAGGATATCTTTATCAATGGCATGCGATTTTCTGTGATCGGGGTGCTGCGAAAAAAAATCTCTCTCTCGAGCTATTTCTCCGACGATGACAGCTGCGCCCTCATTCCGATCAAAGTCATGGGGATGATGCGCGACATCCGATATAACAGCGTCCTGGTGTTTCAGCCTGTAAGCGGAGCCATGGAAACTGCAGCTGTGCGGCAGGTCCGGCAGGTGCTGGGTGATATTCACAAATTCAATCCGGCGGATAAAAAAGCGCTGAACATGGACACTTCCAGTGAGGGACTCAAGATTGTCAACGGGCTGGCAGTGGCTATCAAAGGACTGCTGCAAGTAATCGGGCTGCTCACTCTTGCGGTTGCGGGTGTAGGCATTATGAACATTATGCTGTTCTGCGTGCAGGAGAGAACAAACGAGATTGGCGTTTTGAAAGCCTTGGGAGCGCGCAAGCGGCACATTCGGCTGCAGTTTCTGGGTGAAGCGCTGGCGCTGTCGATTGCCGGCGGAATACTGGGGTATGTTCTTGCGATCCTGCTGGCGCACTGGATCGGTGTCATTCCGTTCCTTGGTCCCTTATTTGAGGACCGCAGCGGGCAGGGAGACATTCATTTGATTGTGAATACGCGTGTTTTCCTGACCTCCTTCCTTACCTTTATTATAATCGGTTTGCTTTCGGGCACGTGGCCTGCAATCAAGGCATCGCGTCTGGATCCGGTCGAAGCCCTTCGATCCGAATAAAAGCGGAAAAGGGGCGCGCCTAATTTTCCTTTAATACAAACTGCAGCAGAAGCGTGCGCTGGATGGGGGAGAAATTGTCGTCAGACATAAGCGTGAGCACCGTCTCGCCGGAACGGCTGCGGTGCACGCCCAGGGCTTCCATGTTGTCGATCTGATAGCCCACTCCCGTCTCGACGACCGTTGTGCCGTCGACCACGGCGCCCGGCTTGATATCGGTCAGCCGGATGCGCCGGATGCGCATCGTAACACCGTGTTGCAAAGAGTATTGCCGCTCGAGAATGAGAATATCCCCATTCGGCAGAATCGCCGCATCGCTGATGTCATAGTCGTCCGTGCGCTTCACGGCGAACAATCCGGGACTCGGCCCCCCGATCAGGAACGCCTTCAGGTTGCCGTCTGCCGTGAGACCTTTTTCCGAGAAACCAATCAAGGTTCCCGCCAGGTTATATTTCTTCGGCACAAAAACCATCGCCTCCAATCCCTGGTTGAATGGCAGGTCTTTCAGCTCGGGCGGTCCGGCGACAGGCCGGGCGTTTGCAGGGAAGCTCTTCCCGTCGTAGTCAAAACTAAAGATGCTGTGGATGCGCTCAAGGCCGACGTATAGCGTGCTACCGTTTACGGCGATCGATTCGGTGTCCCACCGGGGAGCCGGTTTGCCGTCTCCATCGAGCACGGGAGCCGAGTACGCATCGGCGATGCCGACAGGGCGATCATTTTCGTAAACAATACGCCCGCGAAACCACGTAGCCCGGTCGGAAACCACAAGGAAATGCTCCCCATCAGGTTGGACATAAAGCGCGGAGATGCCGCCGAAGGACTTGTGCGTAGACGTGAGAACGAGGCCGCCGCGGAACTCAAGAGAGCCGAAACGCGTTTGAGAAGGCTTGTCTGTCTCCAACGCAGGAATCGGCGCGGCGCTGATCGTGATCGCGACCGCCTGGTCCGGAAGCTCTTTTTGCGGATAGGCAAATGAGAGCAATCCGAAGAATAAAATGATCAGGATGCGAAAACGGACCATAGTAATGATTCGAAATTCGAGATGCGAGATTCGAAAATAAAAACAAGACAGGTGATTATACCTTAATTCTTACGGCACGCCTAATATCCGAAGTGAATTTTGGCGCAGCGCGACGACAATCCGGGCCGGCACTTTGCCGGTTGCTGAGACCCGGTCATTTGGGTGAAGAAGGATCCTGTGCACTGGAAAGTCGGGCGATTCCGATGTTCGTCACGAGGCGATGCGCTTGCTCCAACCAGGCGAGTTTATCGGCAAAAGGCAAGGCTGCAAGACGCTGGAGCTGCAGCTGCGCATGTTCCTCCCATCCCTTTTCCCATTGGCCTACATCTGTGGCATCGGCTTTGCTAGATCCTTTCATGGGTAATTCCTCCGGAGTTTCCGAAGCTCTGCGATGTCCATCAAGTCCTGGGGACGGCCTGCCAAAGATTTTAGTTCGATGAGATCGTCTAGTGAACAAAAAGTCCCCACTATGCCCGGTGCGATTTCCAAATGCAGTGCTTTGGAGTAAGCCTCTGCAAAAGCCAGGGGCGGATCCATAAACAAGTCAATTTCAGTTGCCGGATGATCGGGAGAAGAAAGCGAGAAAACAGTAATTCCCTTTTCCTCAATCCATTGTCTGCGACTCTCGGGATCGGCAAACAGTTCGAATGCCACTGGGGCGCGGGGACGATAGTTCAGCGTTGTGAGCGCGGCCACCGCGCCCAGGAGATTCTGCCGGTCCATTGCCAGTATAAGATCTATATCCGCAGTGAACCGAACATAGCCATGAGCCACCACGGCAAGCCCGCCGGCGATCAGGTACTTAACCTGATTATCATTCAACGAGCGGGCGATCATTTCAATGCTATGCTTTTCCATAGGGTCTAGGTACACGCGATTATACAAACCGCTCAAGGCACTTTCCAGTAACAACTGTGACAAGGGAAGGCGAAATCATCCCCTTCAGCGTGGGGAAAATACAATCCTTATCTTTTTTCGGGATAAAAAAACCGGCGGCAACTTTTGGGGTTGCCGCCGGGAAGGTGGTTAGAAGATGTGGCGCTGAAGTCTAGTACATAAACTTCAGAGCAAACTGAATCTGGCGTTGGCTCCCCGGCATGGTCGCGGTTAACCCGGACTGGGTGGTGTAGCAGGGGCCTTGGCCTCCGTTGCAGATCGCACCGCCGGAATTCCTATAGGCAGCCGGATCGGCAAGATACTGGTAGCGAGGATCCGTCGGAGCGACGGTGCCGGCCGTGCCCATCAAGTAGGCCTGCGAGCCAAAAAAGAAGTTGGGGTGGTTCAGGGCATCGAAAAACTCCGCCCTAAACTGCATGTTGACCGTCTCGGTCAGCTTGGTGTTCTTTACGATCGAGAAGTCCAGGTTGACGTAACTGGGATTGTCGAGCGAGTTGCGAACGGAATTGCCGAGAGTGCCATAGGGTGCGTACACGAAACATTCCGGATTATACCACTGGGTTACCTGCCTCGTCATGGGGTCGCAGCCGGGGACGCGATTCGGACGCTCGCCCTCGGTGGCGCCTCCCGTTTGGGATTGATACTGGCCCCCAAACTGGTTCTGGATGTTAAAGGGCAGGCCGGTATAGCGGGTGAGGATGCCACTGATTTGCCAGCCGTCGACTAGCCGATTGCCCTTGAACGGCAGCCGATAAAGGGCATTGGCGGTAAACACATGGTCGGCGTTATAGCTGCAAGGACCAGTATCAAAATCCGGGTCGTAGGTATTATAGACGGCCCATTGACCCTGTTCCGAACTGTTGGTGGCTGATGCGTTATCCGTGCACTTGGAATACGTGTAGGCGATATTGCCCACCAAGCTACTGGCATACTGCCGGCTCAGGCTGATCTGCAAGCCGTTGTAAGTGGATTGTGCAGTGGGTGTAATCGCTTCCACTGCCTTGAAATTGGGATTCGTGTACAAGCCCACAAACGGGTTGCTCACCGTGCCCCGCGAACCTTGGCCGTTTGCGCCGGGCCAATTGGCGGCGTTTGATGCCTGCCAGTCGGCCGATTGATCGGAAAAAGCCAGCGGAGGATTGGCATTAGACCACAGAAACAGGCTTTTGCCTTTGGAGCCGTTGTAGCCCACCGTCAAAACTGTCCCGGCCCCCAGCTCGTGCTGCAAGGTCACGTTGTATTGCATCATGTACGGGGCTTTGTCTACAGTATTTGGGAGAGCGTAGTACCATGCGATCTCTTTGTTTGCCGTAGAAGGACCGAAAACAGTATCTATCCTCTGGTGGGGATCGCTAGGCAGATTGGGGAATAAACCTGAGGTCCAGAAAAGAAAGAACAGAGGCGTATTCGGGTGATACGACGCGTTGTTGTTGGCATAGGTGCGCGCGGTGACGGGCTCGTGGAACGTGCCGAAGCCGGCGCGGACGGAAGTTTTGTGATTCCCGAATACGTCCCAGGCGATGCCGATGCGTGGATCGAAGTTCATGGAATTGGGATTGCTATTAAAGGGACGCTCCACCGCGATGAAGTCGTCTTGGGTCGTCGTCGGCGAAGTCAAATTGTTAATCGTGAACACCGGTTCATTGACCGTCGTCGGGTTGCTGGCCCACTCGTAGCGCAGACCGAGATTCAAAGTAAGTCTCGGAGTGATTTTCCAGTCGTCCTGGATGAAAGGAGACAGATAAAACTGACGCCAGTAGCGGTTGGGATTGAAGGGATAAGCGTCCCCGTCCGGGGTTGTATAGGTGTAATCGTCGCTGGCCGCGGTTAAGCCCAACAAGGGCAAGCCGTACAACGCGCCGCCATACGGTCCGATCGCGCCGCCCAGGTTTGCGAAGATCCATGCGCCGCCGGAATATTGGTTCCATCTCTGGTTCAGTTGCGTGCGGGTAAAGGAGCCCCCGAAGCGGAGGTTATGCGCGCCGAGCGACATGAAGACATTGTCGCCGATGATGAACCGGTTGGTGACAGGCCGGCTTGGACTCGAAGGCGAGGGACCTAAAGATGCAAGCCCGTGGCCCGGTGAAAAATCCATATCCTGCCTGCCGGGGACTTGCTGCAGGGCGGTGCCGGTTCCGTTGATGCCGCCGTTCTCCGTCTCCGTAAACAACCGCACAAACCCAAAACGGAGATCGTTGATTATCTTGGGCGAAAACATATGCTGCTCGTTGATTGTGAGGTACTGGTTGCGCTCGTGGTCAACTTCCGGCCATCCCGGGACAGAGGTATACACGTATGGGAGAACCTGGTACGCGCTCTCTATGGCGTAGCGGCCGAACAAGCTATCCTTCTCGCCCAGCTTGAGGTCCACGCGGCCCAAGAAATAGTCCACGTTCCCGATCCGTTTCTCGCTGGAGCAGTAGAGACCGGTGCCCGGCAGGAACTGGATACCGGTTACATTGGGACATTGGGACTCGCTTTGGGCAAGCGGATACATGGAAAATATGTCATTTACCAGCGGATGCAGCGGCCCGAAGGGGCCCGACCACTGGCCACTTTCGTCCTTCGTCATACCGCCGGCCGTGTAAAGCTCGTCCAACGACGTCGGCACCACCGCGCGACCAGTCAACCCTGTATTCGTGCGCAGGCCCTCGTAGTTGAAAAAGAAGAAGGCCTTATCTTTCTTGATGGGCCCACCGATCGAGGCGCCGAAATTATGCCTCTGGAAACCCGGCTTCTGGCCGGGGAGGTCGAAGTAGTTCCTGGCGTCCAAGGCGCTGTTGCGCATGTACTCGTAGACCGTGCCGTGCAGGTCGTTAGTGCCCGACTTGGTGACCGCGTTGATGGCCGCGCCGGAACCGCCGAATTCCGCGCTGTAGGTGTTGGTCAGAATCGTGAATTCCTGGATGGCCTCCATGCCGAGCGAAACCCCCATCACGCTGACGCCCGCTCCGTGGTCCATCTGATTGCGGATGTCGGTGTTATCCAGCATGTAGGCCATTCCCACCGGGCGCGAACCGGAAACGGAGTAGTTGGTTGATTGACCGTAGGCAGTGGCTGACTGGCCGCCGCCGCCTCCGCTCGCTGGCACCGTCGCCACGCCCGCCGATAAGCTGAGGAGATCGGTGAAATTGCGGCCGTTGAGCGGCAGATTCTCCATCTGCGCGGGTGCTATCAGGGTGCTTAATGAAGCCGTTTCGCTGTTGACAGCGGAGGTTTCTCCACGGACCTCGACCACATCCACGGGTTGGCCAACAGATAATTTAAAATCCAGTACCGGCCGTGAGCCGACGGTCAGCACGATTCCGGTCTGCACCATCTTCTGGAAGCCGGCCTTCTCCGCGGAAACGTCGTAGGTGCCCACTGTCATTCCCGGAAGAACGTAGCGTCCCTGTCCGTCGGTGACGGCGGAGGTAACAATGCCCGTGTTGACATTCTTCGCCTGAATTGCGGCACCCCCTACCACCGCGCCGCTGCTATCCAATGCAGTTCCGGAAAGCGTAGCTTTTTCAACCTGCGCTTGTAAATCGCCAACAGCAAAGACGCCCGACAAAAGTACCAGCAGCGCCCAAAAGACAATTCTCCCACGCACAACAAAACCTTTATGCATTTTGGGTTTCTCCCGTCTTCAATGTTATGAGCCTATATGCTAGTTTTTTGTTACCCTTTGCATCGCTTTTACTACATGATGTAGGACAATGTCAACACTTCTCAGTACACTTCTTAGTATGCCCACATCCGACAATGCAGTATCAATGCATTGTGCAAATGGGAGTTCGATCAGGAGAATCCGAAAGAGCAAATCACTATTCGCGTGGAGATTCGCTTTTGGCTTGGCGACAAGGAAACAACTGGAGCTAGGCAGGGATTAGTTTTCAGCGTGCGTGAGGAAGAGGGGAGATCTGTAGAAATAACATTAGAAGCCGATCGGCTTAAGCCCAATGTGCCCGTATTTTCGTATTAAAATCCCATATTTGACTGTGTGAAGCACTCGAAAAAACCGCAGGGCGGGTTCGCGGATCACATAACCTGTAATTGGCAGAAATTGTAATCCTAGATTTCCGAAACTGGATGCAGCGCGTATCGCCAATCTAGCCCCCGCCCATCCCCTCCCCTCAATCAGTAGCGATAATGATCCGGCTTGTAGGGGCCGTCGACGGGGACGCCGATGTAGTCCGCCTGCTTCTGCGTCAGCGTGGTCAGCCTCACTCCGATTTTTCCCAGATGCAACCGGGCTACTTCTTCGTCGAGCCTCTTGGGCAGGCGATAGACGGCGGGCTTGTATTCGGCGCGATGCGTCCACAGATCGAGTTGGGCTAAGCATTGGTTTGTGAATGAATTGGACATGACAAAGCTCGGGTGTCCTTCAGCGCATCCGAGATTTACGAGGCGCCCTTCCGCCAGGAGATAAATGCTCCGGTTGCCGGGCATGTCATAGCGATCCACCTGCGGCTTGATGTTGACCTTCTGCATGCCAGGTGCCTGGTTCAGCCGGTCCACCTGGATTTCGTTGTCGAAGTGCCCGATGTTGCACACGATCGCCTGGTCCTTCATCTGCAGCATATGGTCAAGCGTGATAACGTCGCAGTTGCCGGTACAGGTGACATAGATGTCGCCTTCGCCCAGCGTTTCTTCGATGCGCGCCACTTCGAATCCTTCCATTGCGGCCTGCAGAGCATTGATAGGATCGATTTCCGTGACGATCACGCGCGCGCCAAATCCCCGCAGAGAATGCGCGCTGCCCTTGCCCACGTCTCCATAGCCGCAGACAACGGCGGTCTTGCCGGCAATCATCACGCCCAGTGCGCGCTTGAGGCCATCGGCCAGGGATTCGCGGCAGCCGTAGAGATTATCGAACTTTGATTTGGTGACCGAGTCGTTGACATTGATAGCGGGCACGAGCAGCGTGCCGGCCTCGAGCATCTGATACAGGCGATGCACGCCGGTCGTGGTTTCCTCGCTCACTCCCTTCCATTCTTTGACGGCTTGAGTAAACCAGCCGGGACGTTCCTGCGCGCACTTTTTAAGCAGGCTCTTGATGATCTCTTCCTCGTGGCTGGCACCGGGCGTCTTCACCCAATCGCTGCCATGCTCCATCTCATACCCTTTGTGCAGCAGCAGCGTGGCGTCTCCGCCGTCGTCGACGATTAATTCCGGGCCCTGATTGCCCGGATGCGTGAGCGCCGCCAGCGTGAACTCCCAGTACTCCTCGAGGCTTTCTCCTTTGAAAGCGAAGACGGGGATTCCGGCAGCCGCCATCGCCGCCGCGGCGTTATCCTGCGTGCTGAAGATGTTGCAGCTTGCCCAGCGCACGGAAGCCCCCAACTGAACCAGGGTCTCGATGAGTACCGCAGTTTCAATCGTCATGTGCAGCGATCCGGACAAGCGCACCCCGGCCAGAGGCTTTTGAATGCCGTATTTTGCGCGCACAGCCATGAGCCCGGGCATCTCCTGCTCGGCAACTGATATTTCCTTTCGGCCCCATTCGGCAAGACTGAGGTCGCGCACGCAATAATCGGAACCTTCCTGATGGAGAGTTTGGCCTTTGGCATCTAGAATCGTTGTTTTAGACATATGCTGGCTTCCTTTTCAAAGGATTGAAACCTAACGGCAACCCACGACGGGATGCCCTGGTATTGAATCATATCGACAAATCCGGATAAGATGATATATGATAAATGCCGGAGACGTCAATCGTTTTTTTAATGGTACGGAAATTTCCATGAGGAGCGCTGCCTATGGCACCTGTGCTTAAATCATTGCGGGCGTTGTCGGACGCCACGCGCCTGAGAATCGTCGCACTGCTTGAAAAAGGGGAGCTTTCGGTTCACGAGCT
This sequence comes from uncultured Acidobacteriota bacterium, assembly GCA_963761825.1. Lineage (GTDB taxonomy): Bacteria > Acidobacteriota > UBA6911 > UBA6911 > UBA6911 > UBA6911. The sequence continues at coordinate 294,635 of CAVXIH010000012.1, read as the reverse complement.
TCAGGAGATCACGCGACTCGGCCAGTCGCGGATTTCGACGCACTTGGGATTGCTGCAGGATTCGGGACTGGTGCAGTCACGGCGCGAAGGCAAACGAACCTTCTATAAGCTGAATGAAGAGTCCGATGAATCCGTGGCAGAATTCCTGAAACTGGCCTTCCAGGGCGCAGTCGAATTGCCGGAATATACGGGAGATCAGATTAACCTGAAGCGCGTTCTGAAGCGGCGGCAGGAACAGGCCCAAGTTTACTTTGACCAGGTGGCCGGCAGGTTCGATCGCGTGTACGGTCCGGGCCGGTCCTGGCAGGGATTCGGCCATCTCTTGCTTCGCATCGTGCCTCCGCTGGTAGTCGCCGATCTTGGTTCCGGGGAAGGGCTGTTGAGCGAATTGCTGGCACGCCGCTGCAAAAAAGTGATTGCCGTAGACAACTCCGAAAAAATTGTGGCCTTTGGCGCCGCCAAGGCCAGAAAAAACGGATTGAAAAACCTTGAATTCCGCTTGGGTGATTTGCAGAATCCGCCGATTCAAGCCGGCAGCGTAGACCTTGTTATTTTGAGCCAGGCCCTGCATCATGCGGAGGATCCGGCCGCCGCCGTAACCGCAGCCCATCGACTGTTGCGCGCCCGGGGCCAGATCCTGGTGCTGGATTTGCTGAAGCACCACTTTGAGAAGGCACGAGATACGTATGGCGACCGCTGGCTCGGCTTTGCAGAGAGCGATCTTCATCGCTGGCTCGAGGGTGCAGGCTTCAGGAAGATCGAGATCAGCGTGGTAGCCCGGGAAGAAGAACCGCCTCATTTTCAAACAATCCTTGCCGGCGGTGAAAAATAAAGTCTCCGATTCTTTTCAGATTCCGGATTCCAGATTCCAGATTCCGGATTCCGGATTCCAGATTGCAAATTGCAGGATATAAGTTTCAATCAGGAATCAGCAATCAGGAATCAGGAATAAATGCGCGTCTGCGCCGCATCGCTATGAAATCTTGTGAGAAATGCAGGCTAAAGCTATCCATCATTTTCGTCGATGAGAGGGGTGGAAATGAGTTTCTGGGCCCAATGCCGGGTGTCAAGAACTGTGGAATGAGCGAACGATATGCAGAAGAAGGATCTCCCAAGCCTGTTTCTTCAATCTCCCAAGCATAATCAGCTGAATATTCTGAGAGAAGTCGCGGTCGATGCGCATGTCACGCAGGCCGAACTCGCGGCCCGCTGTGCGCTTTCTGTTGCGATGGTGAACAACTACATGAAGGAGTTGTGCAGAAGCGGCCTGATGGAATATCACCGAAGGACGATAAAAAGCGTGACGTACCACCTGACTCCTGCCGGTTCAGCGCAGCTGGAAATTCTCCAGCATGAATTGACCCGCGACATGGCTGAAATGTTTTTAGCCTCCAAAGAGCATGTCCTTGCCCGCATTATGAGCCAGGCGCCGGAGGGTCTGCAGCGCGTGATCCTATACGGCAGCGGGCATCTGGCACAACTTGTGTTTCATGCGCTAGAAATGGCGCAAATGAACATCCTCGGAGTCTGCGACGATGATTTGGATCTGATCGGAAGCGATTTCTGCGGCCGCGAAGTGATGAGTTCTTCGCAGGTGCGATTCCTATCTCCCGATGCCGTGATTGTGGCAAAAGCGCCGCAAACGGAAGAGGCATCCCGGGGTTTGGCATCTCTTGTGGATCGAGGCATAAAGATCATTTACGTGGGCTGTCCTGCCCTTCCCACGAGCGCGGGAAGTCCTGAAGTGCATGCTCCCGTAGTCCTCCCAAACCAAATCGCCGACAGGAATGCGGCGCTGCCCCTATACCGCTCCGGAAATCGGTGATTTGCCTTTTAGCTGTTTCTGACGAATTCAAAAAGGCCGTTCCACATTCTGGGTATGGGATAAAAGAGTATGGAGCGGAGTATCAACCGCCATGTATCAGACTGGCTGATCCGTATCTGAAACCGGTCGTCCAGCACATTACCGCCACGGAGCTCTTTCACAGTGCGCATGCCGATGAGGATCGGCCATGAACAGGCGAGACGGATGCGCATGCAGCGGACCGGCAGCATCGTAATATATTGCCAGCCAGCCGCCAGATGGTCTTCTGTTTGGCGCAGATAATTCTCATAGAGCGGACGGAAGCGGTCCATCCGGGCGGCATCGAGTAAATCGCCTGTTTGCAGGCCATGCTTCGACAACTGATCCTGCGGGATATAGCACCGGCCCTGGCGCAAATCCCTGGGCAAATCGCGCAAAATATTCACCAGCTGAAGGCCTTTGCCGAAGCGGATGCCATTGGCGAAAAGCACGGAGTCGTCCACCGCGGCCCGCGGAAACACATGGGCGCGGCACATGTGCGTCCAGAACTCTCCGACACAACCCGCGACGCTGTAAGTATATTCATCCAAGTCCGCATCCGTGCCCAGGGCCACGATGCGATCCGCTGCGGCGGCCTGGAACCGCAGCAGATCCATTTCCTGCCCGTGAGTGATCGTATCCAATACGGTGCGAACTAGAAGACGGTCGGCGGCGGAAAATCCGCGCAGGGTATCCAGAATTATTTCGAGCTTCTCCAATAAAGTGCGCTCTGCCGGAGTCCCTTCGCCGGCCATCGCTTTCTGCGCGGCGCTCAGATCCCCGAGGTCGGGAAGACCCGGCTTTTTGCCTGCGCAGGCTTCCTGGACGCTCTTCCGGAGTTGCAGCAGGGCCTCCAGCCTTCTCCGCGTTTCGATCAGCTCTGTGTCCGCGATTGTATCGGATGCCCTGGCCAGCAAATAGGCAAGGCTTAGCTGTGGATTGATAGAGCGCGGCAGAATGCGCAATGTCAAATAAAAGGATCGGGAAACCTGCTTGAGTAAGTCCTGCATACCATATCGATTGAAACATGGCGCGGCTGTTGCCTGCAACCAAATTGAGATGAGTTTTTTGGCCGGTATTATAGAAAATTTCTATTTTATAGAATCTGGGGCCTATGCGTCGCTGAATCTTCGGGTTAAACTCCAGGATTCGAAAGAAGGCCTATGAATATTTTAGAACTAATAGCGCAGGAACTGACGCTCGGACCGAATCAGATACAAAGCGCCTTGGCTTTGTTTGCAGAGGGAGGGACCGTCCCTTTCATCGCCCGCTATCGCAAAGAGAGAACGGGGGAGATGAACGAAATCCAGCTTCGCGCGCTTCTCGAGAGACACACGTATCTCACCGAGCTTGAGGAACGGAAGGCGGCGATTCTCAAGTCGATCGAGGAACAGGGAAAGCTCACGGAAGAACTCAAGTCCAGGATTGAGGCTTGCCTGCAAAAGACGGAGCTTGAGGATCTGTATCTCCCCTATAAACCGAAGAAACGCACCCGCGCGACGATTGCCAGGGAAAAGGGTCTCGAACCGCTGGCTTCCTTTGTGAGAAGCCTCAACACAAACGACGCGTCGCCTGCCGACCTTACGGCTGAAGCGGCCCGCTATATTTCGGAGGAACTGGGCGTACCAAGCGCAGAAGACGCGCTTCAGGGCGCTTCGGATATTTTGGCGGAGGAGGTTTCGGAAAAAGCCGAATTGCGGCGGCACGTGCGCGAATACCTGATGAACGAGGGCTTTTTCATTTCCCGCATCAAGGAAGAGTTCCCCGAAGGAACAACCAAGTTTGAAATGTATCGCGATTACAGAGTCAGGGTGAAGGATATCGCACCGCACAATATGCTGGCGCTCCGGCGCGGGGAGACGGAAGGTTTTCTGACATTCACGATCGAGTTTGATCCCTCGGTTATATCCGCGTACCTGGAGTCCCACGAGATTCATGCGGCGGCGGCAAATATACGCGGTTTTTACCAGGCAATGCTGGCGGATGCCTTCGAACGCCTGATGAAAACGACGTTGATCGGAGAGGTTCGGCTCGAGAAAAAGATTGCAGCGGACCGGGAATCGGTTGGAACATTCGAAACGAACCTGCGGGAGCTGCTTCTCTCCAGCCCTGCCGGCATGAAACCGACGCTGGGCGTGGACCCAGGATTTCGCACCGGCTGCAAAGTGGCCGCTGTCGACACTACCGGCAAGCTTCTGGAATATGTAACCGTCCATCCCCACAAATCGGACGCAGAACGCGCGCAGGCCGCGGAGACTCTTAAAAAGCTCATAAAGAAGCATGGCATCGAACTGATCGCGATCGGCAATGGGACGGCGGGGCGTGAAACGGAGGCTTTTATCGCCGAGGTTTTCGCTCAGATCGAGAAAAAACCAATCAAGGTGATGGTGAGCGAAGCGGGAGCTTCGATCTATTCGGCAAGCGAAGTGGCAATCGAAGAGTTCCCGGATCTTGATTTGACCGCGCGCGGCGCCATCAGCATCGCGCGCAGGCTACAGGACCCGCTTGCAGAACTGGTGAAGATTGATCCGAAGTCGATTGGCGTCGGGCAATACCAGCACGACGTGGATCAAAAGCTGCTCAAGCAAAAGCTCGATGATACGGTTGAGAGCTGCGTGAACTATGTCGGCGTCGACCTGAACCTCGCTTCGAAGGAGCTTCTGAGTTTTGTTGCGGGCGTATCCTCATCGGTGGCAAAGAACGTCGTGGCGTACCGCAATGAACATGGCGCATTCCAGAACCGTAAACAGCTGCTTGAAATACCGAAGTTCGGGCCCAAGACATTCGAACAGGCGGCAGGATTTTTACGTATCCGCAACGGAGAAAATCCTCTCGACAACACTGCGGTCCATCCGGAGAGCTATTTCATCGTTGAAAAGATGGCACGGGATCTCGATGTGCCCTTGGATCATATTGCCGAAGATCCGGCCAGGTTCAGCAAAATAAATCTGAAGCAGTATGTGACCGATGAAGTCGGCGAACCGACCCTGCGCGATATCGTGGCGGAACTGGAAAAGCCGGGCCGCGATCCGCGGGCCGAATTTCGCTACGCGACATTCAGGGAAGAAGTGAAAGAGATTAAAGATCTCGTCGTAGGTATGGAACTGGAAGGGATTGTGACGAATGTGGCCAATTTCGGCGCTTTCGTGGATATCGGCGTCCACCAGGACGGACTGGTGCACATCTCTCAACTATCAGACCGTTTTGTCGACGATCCCAAAAAGATCGTCAAGGTCGGGCAGATTGTGAAGGTTCGGGTGCTTGAAGTGAATGAATCGCTGAAGCGGATTTCGCTTACCATGAAAGCCCCGGGCCGGCCGGCCAAGCCCAAAAATGCCAGAATTCAGAATTCAGAAGACAGGAGTCAGAAGAAGGTTGAGCCTCCGCCGGAAAAGAAAGTTCCATCTGTTCAGGATTTGCTGGCAAAGTTTAAAAAATCCAGCTCGAGCAGGTAAAAGCCGCTATCTTTGATCAAAGAATCCGCGGACTCTGTCGGAACGCAACAAACGCTCTGCTTGCTCTCTTCCCCGGTGGAATGTCCGCATGGTCGTGGCGTGATCCATGCAAAGGAATCCCGCCTCAACCTTGTGATCCGGACTTATAACCAGCAACCGGTTCTCATTCAGGGCCCGGGCCACACTGGGGTACGTATTCAATGAATGCAGCCTTGCGCTCGTTTCCCACAGGCAGCCTTTCGGATCGCAGCAAAAAATGATCGTTTTATCGGCGGCGATCCAATGCGCCAGGCCCTTGAAGCGCGAATCCTCTTCGAAAATCCGCATAGGCATTTTAAGCGCATATCCGCCATCGATGAAAACGGCCCCGTGATCGCTGGAGTGCTGTCCCGCGTTCATGTCCTCTGGAGGCAGCGGCGATCCCATGGCAAGCGGTACCAGGCAAGAGGCTTCAATCGCGGCATAGAAATTATTTCGCGTCAAAGGACGTATGTACTCCGAGGCGAGCCCCGGCGGAAGATTGAGCGCGAAGATCACCGGATCTTCAATATAGCGGCCTGGAAGATATTTAAAGGGTCTGGGAAGTTTGCGGGTTGCCGATTTCAGGAAAAGGCGCAATCTGTCGGCAGCGGTCAATAATTTGAGATCCCGCCGGCGCACGCGAGTCGTGAAAACAAGCAGCCTCTTAGCCGGGTTTTCGTCAAATACTCCGGCTAATTCTTTCTCCTCCATCACGTAATGAATAGAGTTGTGCAGATGCGCGCGGAAGCGGCGAGTCCTTCCGTCTGCAGGCCCACGTGCAGCGCGCGTGCCCCAGTAGCTCCATCCTTTCATAACGGTTTTTTCAGTGCCGGTCGCTACATCCGCCGCCGCATAACCGCCGGCCGAGGCCCCCATCGTAATCGACGGGAATGAGCCGTTATCGCGGCACCAGCGCATAAATTCATAGATCACACCTCCCTGCCAGGCGCCGCGGCCTGCTCCCCCGGAATCCAGAATCCACGAGTATTTAGTATTCATTTTGCACACTCAGTTTAACGCCGATGTTGGTCAAAAAGACAGAATTCAGAATTCAGGAGTCAGAATTCAGAATTATTCTAACTTCTGACTTCTGATTCCTGATTCCTGACTCCTGACTCCTGAATTCTGTCTTCTGAATTCTAAATTCTGAATTCTGACTCCTGGCTCCTGACTCCTGGCTCCTGAATTCTGGTATCCTTGATTCTATGAAGTCGATCATCGATACACATGCACATCTTTGCGATCCGGTATTCGACGCGGACCGGGAGATTGTCCTTGAAAGAGCTTTAAGAGCCGGCATTTCGGCTGTTATTGCGGTAGGAGAAGATTTAGCCGATGCGGAAAAGAATCTGCTGCTTGCTGCCAAGCATTCAATGATTCGTCCTGCGGCAGGGCTCTATCCGACGCATCTGGATCCGGACCTGGCAGCAAAAATGCGCGCCTTTATCCGCAGCCACAAAGACAGGCTCGCAGCCATTGGCGAAGTTGGCCTCGACTACTGGATAGTCAAGGAAGAATCCCAAAGAGAAATCCAGCGCGAGATTTTCCGGGGCTTTATCGAGTTAAGCAAGGAATTAGCATTGCCGCTCAATGTGCATTCCCGCTCCGCCGGTCGGCACGTGGTGAGTGTTTTGCTGGAATCTTCGGCTGACAGGGTTCAGCTTCACGCGTTCGACGGCAAGTTTTCGGCAGCCATGCCGGCGGTTGAAGCAGGCTTCTTCTTTTCCATACCACCATCCGTGGTTCGGTCCGAACAAAAGCTGAAGCTGGCAAAGAAGCTACCGCTCTCCTGCCTCCTGATTGAGACCGACAGCCCTGTCCTAGGACCGGTGCCGCAGGAGCGCAATGAGCCTGCCAACGCGCCGGTGGCGTTGAAGATGATTGCGGAGCTCAAGGGAATAACAGTGGATGAAGCAGCGGAAGCCGTCGCCGAAAACACTCGGCGTCTTTACGGGGATTCCCTTTCGTAGACCTCGTCTACAGCCAGATTCGAACTGCGAACGGCAGCTGTCGCCAATTCATCGCAGCGTTCATTTTCGCTGTGTCCTGCGTGGCCGCGCACCCATTCAAATTGCACCCTGTGAATTTTGCAGAGTTCGAGAAGCCTGTCCCAGAGGTCAGGATTGACGGCCTTTTCTTTTCTGTTTCGCATCCATCCGTTTGCCTGCCAGCGGCGCGCCCACCCTTTTTCAATGGCATTGACGAGGTACTGTGAGTCGCTAAAGATTGTCACGCGGCAGGGCTCTTTGAGCGTCTCGAGCCCCACGATCGCGGCAAGGATCTCCATGCGGTTGTTAGTCGTCCGGCGGTATCCCCCGGAAAGTTCTTTTCGATGGGAGTCATAAATCAACACAGTGCCGTACCCGCCGGGACCGGGATTGTTGCTGCAGGCTCCATCTGTATAAAGCGTCACATCTTTCATAGGGAAAAAATCACCGCGGTTGAGAAACTGTACCTGGTTATACTGTCCCCTGAAATAAAATGGGGACAGTATAACCAGGTACAGTTTACTCTGCTACCTGCAACCTGCAACTTGAAGCCTGTAACTGATTGTAAAAAAACCGTCTGTGCCGCAGCGCTAATTATTTCTGTGTCACCGTGGGTGCGGGCGCCTTGGGAATTTCCGCTTTCGGGGTCCAGTCCCGGAGCGGCGGGAGCACAGGAGTGGCCTGCCGTTGTTTGCGCAATCCGAAAGATTTCAAGAAAGCATCTTTCTTGGCCAACTGAATTGCCAATGCCGGATCCACGCCCTTTGGGCATACCTGGGAGCACGCGCCGGCGAAATGGCAGCGATACACTCCATGACTGGAATACAGCGTTACCGCTCTTTCCTGCGAACCGTCATCGCGCGTATCCATCGTATAGCGCCAGGCCTGGGTCAATGCTTGGGGTCCGGTATAATCCCTGGAAGTTGCCACCGTAGGACAGGCGGCCATGCATAAGCCGCACTTGATGCAGTAGGCGAACTGGATATAGTTCAGCAGTTCCTGTTCGGATTGAAAGTATTCCGCGGTCGGATGGTTCTGTTCGGCCAAGTCTTTCCGGAGCAGGTGGGGTTTAACCGACCGATGCTTGTCGAACAAACTCTCCAGGTCCGGAACCAGGTCCCGTATAATATCGAAATTCGGAAGAGGTTTTACTACGACCACGTCCGAGTGCAGGTGCACGATCTGATTGTTGCAGGCGAGGCGGGGCAATCCATTTATAAACATGCCGCAGGATCCGCATATGCCCATGCGGCACGAAGATCTCCAGGATAAGGTGCGATCCTGATGCTCTTTGATCCAGGTCAATCCATCCAGCACCGTCATTCCTTTTGTTACCGGAACAACATATTGCTGTAGCTTTGGCTTTGCATCCTGTTCAGGGTTGTAGCGCAGCACTTCAAAGCGAACTGTTTTAATAACTGCTGAATCCTTCGCTGGCGATCCGCTCATGGTTATACTCCCTTCAATTGAAACACTGCGACTGCAACATAGCTTCCATAGATGAACAGGGCGAAGCCGGCTACGGCGCACAAGCCGCCGATGAATTTTTCCAGGGTTTTCGAAAGCGATAATTCAAAAAGCATGCTGCGAAGGCCATACAGTCCATGAAACAAAGCCGCCCCCAGCAATAAAATATAGGTGATCATAAAGAATAGTTGCTGGCTGCGATGGAAGACTTCGGCAGACTTGGTGGGATCGTCGGATCCGATCCCGAGGACGTTCAAAATTGCACTCAGATGCATTATCCCCATATGTAAGCCAAGCAAAACGAGAATAATCACCGCAGTGAGGATGTGCCAGAACCATAATTTTGACTCGCGCATGATTACCTCCTATTTCATCATGTGATAAAAATCTGCGCCGCCGATGATCATCAGCACCGCCGCCAGAACCATCACGACCACAAAAAGCGGCCTTTGCCGCAAGGTTGAATAGCTATAGGGATACGACGGGAGCCCCGGTTTGCCGACCATATATCCGAATTCCACCAGGATAAGCCGGATACCGTTGACGGCGTGGTACGCAAACGCCAGAAAGACCAGAAACTCGCCGATCTTAAATAGCGGTGTGCTGAAAAATGCCATCCAGCTTTCCCAGCTTTCCGGGCCTCTCACGCGAGATCCAGTGACAAAAATGTGCATGAGGAAATAGGCCAGGATGCCAAGACCGCTCAAGCGGTGCAGCGCATAGGCGTAGCGTTCTGCCCCGTAGCGCCCCCCGCTGAGCCAGCCCAAAAGACCTAGATTGTTTTTGAGTCTGTTTTGCATACGTGCTCCTATCCTTTCAGTATTTCCTCTCTTCAGGTTTCCATGTCGTGATAGTGACCGGCTTGTAATCGAGTTTTGGGCCTTGCTCCGTGAAGAACGCCAGCGTGTGCTTCAGCCAGTTTACATCATCGCGAGTGGGATAATCGCGGCGCGCATGGCCGCCGCGCGATTCGGTCCTCGTGAGCGCTCCCGTAACCGTGATTTCCGCAAGGTCCAGCAGGTTTGCATATTTCCAAAGCGTGGTACAGGTTGGTGTTGTAGACAGCGCTCTTATCGTCGATGCAAATATTGGCGTATCGTTTCCGAAGGGACTGGATCTTCGCAAGTCCCCGGCTCAATTCCGGTCCTGTGCGGAAAACCCCCGCATTTACATCCATGCATGTGCGCAATTCCCTGCGAATGTCGTACAGGTTTTCTTTTCCGTTCCTGGACAGGAGATCCTCGAATATCCGTTTATGCTCGGCGTTAACTTTGGATTCAGGCAACGGAGCCGCTTGTTTTACTTCACTGCAATAACTGCCGGCTTCTCCGCCCGTGATTTTGCCCCAGACCAGGCACTCCGCCGTCGAATTGGATCCCAGGCGGTTAGCCCCGTGCAGGCTGACGCAGGCGGCTTCCCCGGCAGCCCAGATGCCTTTGACTCGGGTTGCGCCTTTGATATTGGTTTCGATGCCGCCCATGGAATAATGCGCGACCGGCCTGCAGGGGATTGGCTCCTTGATTGGATCGATGATCATTGAACTCGATGCAGACCTCGCGGATAAGCGGGAGGCTGTTCATTAATTCTTTTGGCTCCCAGGTGCCGCAGATCGAGGTAAATGTAATCGAGTCCGTTCGGTTCCTTGACCCCGCGTCCTTCCTCGATTTCCGTCATTTCAGAACGCGAGATAAGATCTCGCGGCGCCAATTCCAGCTTGGAGGGCGCATATTTGTTCATGAACCGGTCGCCCTTGCTGTTGATCAGATAGCCTCCCTCGCCGCGGCAGGCCTCGGTTATGAGAATGCCCGATGGCACGAGGCCGGTCGGATGAAACTGCAAAAATTCCATATCTTCCAGAGGAATGCCGGCGCGATACGCCAACGCCATGCCATCGCCGGTAACCGTCTGGGAGTAGGTCGTAAATCCGAACAGCGTGCCGCCCCCGCCGCTGGCGATAATCAAAGCTTTGCCGCGAATGACTTTGAATTGCCCCGTGGTCATATCGAGGACGGTCAAACCGCAAAAGGTATTGTTCTCTACCAGGATCGATGTGACGAAGTGTTCGTTGTAATGTTTGACACTGTTGTATTTGAGCAGAGTGTCGTAAAGCGTCTGCATCTCAAAAAATCCGGTTTTATCCTGGGCCAGAACGGCACGAGGATAGCTGTGGCCTCCGAACGGCCTTTGGGCAATGCGGCCGTCTTCACGCCGAGTCCAGGGTATTCCCCAATGGTCCAGCTGCAGAATCTCGGAAGGAATGGTGCGGACAAACAAATCGACGACATCCTGATCCGCCAGGAAGTCGCTTCCCTTGACGGTATCCCAGGCATGAAGCTCGACACTATCGCCATCCTCCGGCCGCATTGCGGCGGCCGTGCCGCCTTCGGCTGCAACAGAATGCGCACGCATCAACTGATTCTTGGAAATGACGGCAATGTCTAATTTTCCCTGCGCGCTGCGTGAGGCTTCTATTGCTGCCCGTAACCCGGCTAATCCTGCGCCGAAAATGATGAGATCATGAGTAAAAACATCGGCCATGTTGCGCCTCCTCTTTCACACTCGGGAATATCTTGTTTCAAAATTGACCGGAACCTTCAATGGCTTCTAAATTCGGGTTTCTTCGTGGACCAAACATAGCGTACTTTCCAGCAGGCAATCAATCCGTTAATGAGCAATCAGAGTTCGGGACTCAAAATAGCCGTATGTTTTCTGATTCCTGGCTCCTAAGCGCCGACTATTGCGATTGATATTGCTTGAGACCGGCGGCAAGCGCTTCTATCGCTTCTTCAATAGCTGTCTTGTTCAGGACATAGGCAAACCGCGCTTCCCGCGCCCCCTGTCCTTCCTGCATATAGAAACCGGCGGCTGGAGCGATAAAAGTTGTTCTCATCTTATAGGAAAACTGTGACAGCAGAAATGCGGCAAATTTTTCGGCATTATCCACCGGCAGTTGAACGACGGAGTAAAAAGCGCCTTGCGGCTTATGAATGGCTACGTCGGGTATTTCCTTCAAGGCACAGTAGAGAGCGTCGCGACGAGACTTGAATTCATTCCGCACGCCTTCAAGGTATTCGTCTTTGATATGTTCCAGCATGTAGGCTGAGGCGAACTGCTCAATGGAAGGCGCAGCCAGGCGTGCCTGGGCTATTTTGAGCGTCGCTGCGAGAATCTCCTCGTTGCATGTAAGCAGACATCCGATCCGGGCACCGCACAGGCTGAAACGCTTGGATAAACTATCCACGACTATAACGCGTTCGCTGTTCGGAATCAGATGCAGGATTGAAAGAGGTTTCAAGTCATCGTACACAAACTCTCGATAGGTCTCGTCCACGAGCAGGAAGAGGTTGTGTTCTTCGCAGAGGTTATACAGAAATTGGAGTTCATCCCTGCTGCACACTGTTCCTGTGGGGTTGTTCGGACTGCACACCAATATCGCCCGGGTTCGGGGGGTGATCTTTTTTTCAATCTCGCTCTGCGCCGGCAGGGCGAAATTGTTTTCCATAGTGCTCAGAACGGGGGCCAGATGAACTCCGGCGATCGAGGCAAAGCCCAGATAATTGGCATAGGTTGGATCGAAGACAATTATTTCATCGCCGGGATCGCAGCAGGTCATGAACAGAAATATCAGCGCCTCACTCGCGCCCACTGTGATCAAAAACTGTTCCGGAGTGGTGCGGATCTGCAGGGTCCTATTGATATATTTCGACCACGCGATGCATAGGTTCTCGTTTCCCTGTGACTGCTCGTAGGCGACCACCTTCTGCTTGAACAGCGACAACCCATCGAAGAACTCCTGAGGAGACTCGATGTCAGGCTGGCCAATGTTCAGATGATACACATGGATTCCCGACTTTTTGGCTTTGGTGGCCAGATGGGCCAGCTTGCGAATTGGAGATGGAGGAGTATTCCGGGCTCGGTCGGACAGATTGGGCTTGCTCATTTCAATCTCCATTCAGCCAAAAGCTGCAGAATTTCAAGACTATCCCTTTCTGAATGGATGATCAAGGTGTAAGACCGCTGCCAAGGGCTCCTACGGATTGCCGCAGAAAATCGGAATAATACTTTTTGAGAGCTGGTCGAAATCGGGGTTTTAGCCTAAACTTCACTCAAGCATGACTGGTAAGGAATCAATCCCTTGGGGATTGGCATGGGGCGTAAATGCATTTTTTGGCTCGATGATTGTTGTTAAATGGAGGATTCGATGGCGTATCAGGCGATGAATTACGAAAAGCTTTTAGGCACGGAAGGATTCAGCAACCAACTGCTGAACAATCACTTCACTCTGTATAGCGGCTATGTCACCAATACCAACAAATTGATGGATGAACTTGCTGAGCTCGAAAAACAAGGGAAAGCCGGAACGCCTCAGTTTGCGGAAATGAAGCGGCGGTTTGGTTGGGAATTTGACGGAATGAGGCTGCACGAGCTCTACTTCGGAAACATGGTCAAAGGCGGAGCTGCGCCTGGATACGGCGTGCAAATTGTGCGCAAAAATTGCTGAAGACTTTGGGTCTCTTCGAGAATTGGACGAAGCAATTCAAAGCGGTCGGAGCGATGCGCGGAATCGGCTGGACGATGCTTTACTATGATCCGGCGGGAAACAAGCTCATAAATACCTGGATCGGCGAGCATGATACCGGACATCTCGCGGGAACGGCCCCTATCCTGATCATGGATGTGTTTGAACACGCTTTCATGATTGACTATGGCTTGAAGCGCGCGGATTACATCGAAGCTTTCTTTAAGGCGATCGATTGGGCCGTCGCAGCGAAGCGTTTTGACGCAGTACCCCGGTAAAACAAGGGGTTTCCTAAGGGCGCCGCATAGTTTTTGGGAGGCGAAGCTTTCGGCAGCCTGCTGCCGATTCAGCCGTTTGCGCGTTTCCCGTTTCCGGTTTTCCGTTCTGGAATACCGGCTTTCAGCGGGAAGCTGGGAACCAGAAACGGGAAACGCGTAAACGGCGGTAAGCTGTCGCCTGCCGAGTTTTTCAGAGCATCGCATCGACCTGGATTGCCAGAAGATGGCCCAGTTCGAAAAAGCGGCAAAAGCCGTTGCGCAATTTTAATCGCAATTCCTTTGCCTGATCCTCTTCCTGGAAACGTGCAGCAACCTGATTAATCTGATCTTTAAGCTCGGCATCTGTCAATAAGGCAAAGATCTGCATCATTTCCACGACGCGATACAGCGCGTTTAATAAATGCTCTCCACCCGAAGAAGCAGCCTTGGCGGCGGCGGACGAACCGCTGCTCCACCTGCCTGATTACCTGGATCATCGCCTGGTCGTGGTCCAGGGCAATTGTAACGAGGCCCAGCAATGGAAAACTGGCGCGCAATGCCGCGGCGGACCGCTCAAGGGGATCTTCTGATTTGGCGTTCTGGTGAACCTGCTCGTCCACGTTCCGTATCAGAGCGGCCGCTTCCGTATTCCCTTCGGTAAGCTGATGACTGATGGTATTGAGGCTGTTATAAATTGAAAAAGTGGCGTTGATCAGGCAATCGAGAAAATTATCGCAGTGCAGGCTCCCCTCGTGAAAAAGGGCTATGCGTTGGTCAATGATGTCTCTGTAGCGGTCTTTTTTGTCGAGCATCCTTGAAAAGCAGGTCAGAACCTCCACCGCGCTATAGGCGGCCACTACGGTCTGACCTTCGACATCGCCTTCCTTATCCGCGTACTGCTCCAGATAGTCTCGCCAAAGGCGCATCAAGTGCTGTCCTGTTTGTCCCTGTCCGGGTGGGTATGTCATCCTCAGTTCACCGTTTCCCGTTCCCCGTTTGCCCCTGAAAGGGAAACGGGAAACTTTTTTGATTCTAACACTGATATACTATTGCGCGCATGTTTAAGATCCGGGAAGTACTCATCGATCCGCCGCTGGTTTTAGCGCCGGTTGCCGGGCACACGGATTCTCTTTTCCGCCAGGCTATCAAAAGCCTGGGGGGATGCGGTCTGGTTGTCTCGGAACTGGTGAGCACAGAGGGGATGACCCGCCACCAGGACAGAACGTCCTTTCTCACTCATTTCGAAGAATCGGAGCGCCCCATCGCCATCCAGATCTTTGGTTCCAATGCCACACGCATGGCTGATTCCGCTGCCATGGTCGAAGGGATGGGGGCGGATATCGTGGATATCAATTTCGGGTGTCCGGTGAAAAAGGTTGTGAGGCAAGGTGGCGGCAGCAATCTGCTGCGCGATTTGCCTCTAATGGAAAACATCCTGAGAGCCGTTCGGAAGGCAATCCGCATCCCGCTCACTGTTAAGATCCGTTCGGGCTGGGACCACAATTCCATCAACGCCCTGCAAGTGCTGAAGCTTGCCGAGGACTGCGGCGTGGAAGCACTCGCCATCCATGGCAGGACTCGTTCGGATCTGTTTTCCGGCCATGCGGACTGGGGGATCATCGCGCGTGTGAAAGAGCGGGCCCGCATACCGATCATAGGCAATGGAGATGTTTTTGCCCCACAGGATGCCGCGCGCATGTTTCGAGAAACCGGGGTCGACGGGATCATGATCGGTCGAGGAGCGCTGAGCAATCCGTGGCTCATACGCCAGTGCTGGGATCACCTGAATGGAAGGGAATCGGCTCGAGTGAGTCTGGAGGAACGCATGGAGTTTGTGATGCGATTCCTTCAGCGGGTCAGCATCGAATTGCCTCCTCCCGTTGCTCTGGGAAAGATCAAGAAGGTCGGCGGCTATTTGTCAAAGGGATTTCCAGGCAGCGCCCAGCTGAGAGCTCGAATTCATGGATCCCACACGATTGAAGAATTATTTGCGGCTATCCGGGAACATTTTGGGCTTTGAATTTCGTTCCGTTCGGAAGACTATGCCAATCCCTTGGCTTTCCGGCGACGGCCGAAAATGGCAGCAACCCCTATGCTTAAAAAATAAAGCATGACCATCGGAGCGGTCCAGAGGAGCAGATTATAGGCATCTCCGGTCGGAGAAATAATAGCGGCGAGTATAACAATGCCGATCAGGGCGTATTTAAATTTTCTCAAGAGGAAACCTGCAGTGACCAGGCCAAAAATCGACAGAAATGCCGCTAAAACCGGCATCTCAAAAATCGCGCCAAAGCCCAGGAGCATCCTGTTCGTCAGATCGAGATAATCATTAATCTTGATCATCGGCGTGAAGGATGATCCCAACTGAATCAGAAACTGGAATGCCGGCGGGAGGACTATGTAATAGCAGAAAGCCGCACCCAGCAAAAAGAGCAGCCATCGAGAAAACCAGGAAAGGAACAATGTATTTCTTTTCCTTTCTATAGAGCCCGGGTGCAATAAACTTCCACACTTCAAATAGAATGAAAGGAAGCGTCAAAAAAATGCCCGCCAGGAAGGCAACCTTCATGTAAAGAGTAAAAGGATCCGTCGGCTTCGTGAAAACCAGTTTTGCGCCTTTTGGAAGTGCCCTGGTGATCGGAAGAGCCAGAAAGTCATAAATTGGCTTGCAGAAGAATATGCAGACGAGGAAGCCCACACTTACATAGACGACAATATGAACAATACGCTTGCGCAGTTCATCGAGGTGTTCGAGGAAGGACATCTTCCCGGATTCCTGCTCGGGTTCAGACTTTTTGGCATCCGCTTCCAACTCCGGGGTTTTATCACTCATTGATTTTCTTTTGACTCGGCAGGGGTGTTGTTTTCGTTGAGTACTTCAGCGGGCTGAATTGCAGTGTCCTGGATTATGGTTTCCTTGACGGTGCTCAGGGTACCTGCGACGGGCTCAGGTACTGCGACGGGCTCAGCTACTGCGACGGGCTCGGGTATCAATTCCTTTTCCTTGTCGATCCGGACTTCGTCTTCCCAAGTCTGTTTAAGTTCATTGGAAGCTTTCTTAAACTCAGCCAGGCCTTTTCCTATGGTCTTTCCCAGTTCCGGCAGCTTCCGCGGGCCAAAAACAATGAGCGCAATAAGAAAAATAACTATAATTTCCTGCATTCCCAAAGAGCCCATGCCCTCACCTGCTTTCTCAATCCTTGACGACCTTCAATATCGTGGCTCAAGTCTAAATTAGCGACTATCGGAAGTCAAGCTGAGGGCCCTTGTCTGAGGCTCCCAGAACGGGACGGTTTCATTGTCTTGCTAGCGTCTGCGAATGGCATGCTATACTCATCCGGCTGATAGTACTACGTTTGGAGCCAATCCTATATGAAGCAAAGATTTGCCGTTTTGTTAATTCTTGTCGTCATTTTATCCTCCCTGATGGGTGGCTTGCTGGGCGGCGATGTCGCCGCGAAATCCGCAGCATCCAACGCCACATCGCCAAACGAGTTTCTGACAAATTTTACAGAAGCCCTGGATGTCATTCAAAAGACCTACGTGGATAAGGTCGGCCCTGACAAACTGGTATACAGCGCCATCAAGGGCATGCTTCGAGGGTTGGATCCGCACTCCAGTTTTTTCGATCCCAAAGAGTTCTCGCGCCTTCGTGAAGATCAGCACAGCAAATACTTCGGACTTGGCATTCGGGTTCGTGCGCTCCTGCGAGATCACGGGCGGCATGTCATTGTGGAACCGCCGGCCATAGGAACTCCTGCCGAGCGCAAAGGATTGCGCGCGGGTGACGTTATCACTCGTATTGAAGGGGAGCCCATAGATGATTGGACCTCCGACGATGTGGTCAGCCATCTCAAAGGACCTCGCGGAACGACGGTTAACATTACCATCGAGCGTCCTGGCGTTCGCGATCCCCTTCAGTTCACAATTGAACGGGATGAAATTCCCCTGATCACTGTCCCGTATGCTTTTGAAATAAAGCCGGGGATTGGGTATGTGAAAATCGATCGTTTTTCGGAATCCACATCCGATGAGTTGAGCAAAAAGCTTCAAGCACTGGATGGCGACAAGCTGTCTGGCTTGATTCTGGATCTGCGCGACAATCCTGGCGGCTTATTAAATCAGGCGATTGAGGTCTCGGATTTCTTTCTGCCGCGCGGAGACCTTGTAGTCTCCACCAGAGGCAGAGCGGAAGGATCCGCCAAGACGTATCGAGCCCCTAATAAAGAAAAAATTCAAGTCCCCCTGGTCGTTCTGATTAATCGACATAGCGCAAGCGCGTCGGAAATTGTGTCTGGAGCGTTGCAGGACCACGACAGAGCTCTCATTGTTGGAGAAACAAGTTTCGGCAAGGGTCTTGTGCAGTCTATCTTCAATCTTGATGATGAAACGGGATTGGCGCTCACCACGGCGAAATACTACACGCCGAGTGGACGCTTGATACAGCGGGATTACTCCGGCTCCAATTTCGAATACTTAATGAATGCGGCTGATTCAGCGGTTCCCGAAGTTACGCAAAACCGGGAGATCCGGGAAACGGATAAAGGGCGCAAGGTTTATGGCGGTGGCGGCATCACTCCGGATGTTATCGAATCCATCCGCGAACTGAACCGCTTTGAAGCGCTTCTCGCTTCGAAAGATGTGTTCTTTCAATACGGACGGCGCCTAACCTCGGGCGAAGTGCCATCAGCCGGCAATTTTCAGTTGCCTGTCACTAATGAGATTTCGGACAATGCCCGTAAGGCGCCTAAATCATTGCCCAATTTAGAAATAACAAATGCTATTCTTGAAGACTTTAAAAAATATCTTACTGAGCGGCGAGTGGAATTTACGGAAGAAGATATTTTAAATAATGTTGATTTTATCAAGCGGAGAATACAGCAGGAGGTCTATACCTCGTTGTTTGGGCTTCAAGAGGGTTTCAAAGCTGCCATCCAGGGGGATTCCCAGGTCGTGAAGGCACTCGAAATGATTCCTGAAGCGAAGCTGCTAATGACTTCCGGTAAAGTCACTCCGGCAGCCCAGAGTCAGGCTCAGGTAGGACAGGCCTAATAATTTTCCCTTCTGGGTGTGCATAAGCGAAGTCCATTTTGGGGGAATTGATTCGCGCTCAATTCCCCAAGCAAGAACCAGAACTTAATAATACTTATACATAGATACTAATGAACAGGTATTTGCGGATTCACCTGATACTGGCATTGTGTTGCCTTTATTTGCCCTTCGCGTCTATTACGGGGCAATTGCCGGCAGCATTTTCAGCTCGCAATCCCGGAAGCCGCAGCAGAAGCGTCCACCACGAATGAATCCACCGTTTTTGCAGACAATTCGAATTATCCCCCAGCAATGTCAGAACTTATGAGCGCTTCGCGCTCAAAATATCTCGAAGGATCCGCTCTAATTAAGACGGGAGATCTCGAAAAGGCGCAGGAAGCCTTTGATAAAGCTGTCGACCTGCTGATGCAATCAAATTGGGATCTGGCGTCCACGCCAACCTTGAACCGATTTTTCCAGGACTTAATTCAACGAATTCATCAAGATGAATCCCGTTACCTCCTTGCGCCATACGAAGCGGAAGAAAATGAGGTCGA
Source organism: uncultured Acidobacteriota bacterium (assembly GCA_963761825.1). Lineage (GTDB taxonomy): Bacteria > Acidobacteriota > UBA6911 > UBA6911 > UBA6911 > UBA6911. Next base: position 275,497 of record CAVXIH010000012.1, on the reverse strand, counting down.
AACCCTTATCGCAGATAAGCTGGACGACCTGGACTTGATACCTAGTTCGATGGATCCCGATCTGCGGGAGGCTCTTGCCGCTGATTTGGCTAAGGCCAAATATGAGATACCGATAACCATTAACGAAATGGTGTTGAAGTCACTGGATTTCTGGCTCAATCGAGGGCGCAAAGTCTTTGAAGGCGGTTTGATGCGTTCGGGACAATATCGCCCGATAATCGAAAAGATTTTCCGGGAAGAGGCGATTCCTCTGGATCTTTTGTATTTGGCGCAAGTAGAGAGCATGTTCCGGCCTCACGCGGTCTCGAAAGCCAAAGCCAAGGGAATCTGGCAGTTTGAGAAGGGAACCGCTATCCGATATGGGTTGAAAGTCACGCGCGATGTGGATGAACGCTCTGATCCGGAAAAATCCACGCGGGCTGCTGCGCATTATCTAAACGACCTTTTCGCTATGTTCAAAGATTGGAATCTGGCTCTAGCCGCATATAACTGGGGAGAGGGAAAAGTTCAGCGGCTGATTAACAGCACAGGAATGAACGACTTCTGGCAACTCGTCGATTTGAGACAAAGGCTTCCGGCAGAAACAAAAAACCATATTCCGTTAATCCATGCCAGCGTTATTCTGGGACGTAATCCCGAGAAATATGGCATGCCTACGGAATTGGATCCGCCACTGCAATATACGGAAGTATCCGTTTCAAAGCCCATCGATCTGCGGGCGGCCGCCAGAGTCCTAAGCACTTCAATTGAAGAGCTGAAGAAGCTTAATCCAGCTTTGAGAGGGCTTACCACTCCCGCAAACTACCCTAATTACCAGCTTAAGGTGCCATTGGACAGCCCCGCTGAGATAGAGGAACAACTGGCTTCCCTGCCGACTGCAAAGATCAGAGCACTGCCGGAGTCTGATTGCCGCCACAAGGTTCGCCAGGGCGAGACGCTCACGCGAATTGCCGATCGATATAAGATTTCTGTCGCTAAACTCCAGCAGGCTAATAACTTCTCCGCTAAGACAAAACTAATTGCGGGCTCATGGATTCGATTGCCCTCCTGTTCGGGTGTTTCATCGCAGGCTGAATCATCAAAGAAGGTTGTTTCCACAAAGAAGTCTCTAAAGACGGCTTCGAACAAGTCAAAGGCTAAGAAAGCAAAGACGGCCAGCAAGAACACCGGTAGTTCCAAACAAGCCCGTTCTGCGTCCGCTAAAAACAAAGCCTGGGCCATCCCATAGCCCGACTGTTTCACGGAATGAAAAACCCCAGAAGGAATCCACCCCGGAAAAAATTGCAGCCAAATAAACCGAAGGCCAGAACGTTTTCACCTTTTGGATCGTATATAAGACACGGCGGCAGCAATTTTTGTGCCGAAACGTGATAGAATTTATGAGCATGGATTCATCTGGACTGCAATCGCTCCCGAACCCGCAGAATGGCGGGCAACAAATAAAAAAACTGCGCCATTTTGCCGCAATCTGGGAAGCCTTCTGGATCGCTTTCGATTCCATATGGACGCATAAGTTGCGGTCCGTGCTGACGTTGCTGGGCATCATTATCGGTGTCGCCTCGGTCGTAACCGTGGGCGGCGCCATCGAGGGATTGGGTTCCTTTGTGTGGCAACGGCTATCATCCACCTTTGGCAGCAATACCTTTATAGTAGCTCGAATCGCCAGAACAAATATATCCGATGGAGGACTATGAAATTCTGATCAAGCGAAATAAAGATCATTTATCCCGCAGATATGCAGGCCGTGGAGGAAAAGTGCCTTGGTTGCGAAGCGATTTCGCCCATGATCAGAGGGACCGACAACATAAAGAGAGGCAACCGTATTTACTATGACGCCAGAATCTCCGGGGTCAATGCGGACATGCCAAAAATCCAAACTCTAGACCTGGCCGAGGGACGATTCGTTTCGAATTATGATGTTTCTCACGCCCATAATAACGCCGTCATCGGATCTCAGATCCGCGACGAATTATTTGGCTCTGTTGAAGCTCTTGGGAAAGAGATTAAGGTCGGCGAGGACACCTTTACGGTGATCGGCGTTGAAGTCGCAGAACGGAACCATGGGAGGGCAATCGCTGGACAACAACGTGTATATCCCCTATACGGCGTATTTAAAAAAGTATGGATTGCGCAGATCTATTCAATTCCAGGTCAGGGCTCCTTCTGCGGAAACTCTCGGATATGCACAGGACGAAGTCCGGCAAATCCTCCGGGCGCGTCATAAGCTGAAACCGAACAAGGAAGATGATTTTGACATCCTTGCCAGCAGCGCAATTCAGGGTTTCATCGACAATATTATCGGATATATTGCCAAAGCAATTATTCCGATAACGCTTGTTTCACTGGTTGTCGGTGGCATCGTGATCATGAATATCATGCTTGTTACGGTTACAGAAAGAACGGTGGAGATAGGAACGCGCAAAGCCGTGGGAGCGAAGCGCAGCGACATACTCCTGCAGTTTCTGATCGAATCGGCACTCCTGGCTTCCATCGGAGGGATTCTCGGTCTGCTTCTTTCATACTTGTTGAGCGTGATAATAGAAAGCACCGTGGGATTCCCAATGCGGATCACCCTGACGTACATACTAATGGCAATTTTCACTTCCGGGGGAGTTGGGCTGGTTTCCGGCATTTACCCGGCATATAAAGCAGCCAAACTGAGTCCCATTGTTGCCTTGATGAGGGAATAAAGAGTGCGGGAGCGAAAGTTCCCGCGATCCCTAATCGCGTTTTTGCAGGACAAAACTAGATGATTGATTATCGCGAAAATTTATCAATGGCTTTTGGGACTCTTTTGACCCATAAGTTCCGGGCATTTCTTACTATGCTCGGAATTGTTGTTGGAGTGTCCACCGTAGTGGTAATCGCAGCGATTTTATCGGGAGTGAAGGACAGCATTGTTTCTTCGATATCGGATTTGGGCACCAATAATATTATCGCCTTCCACTTCAACATAGCCGGAACAGGAGGTCGTCCGTCTCGAGAAGAATTTATGCGCAAGCCGCTCACGGTCGAGGATGGGCAGGCGATTAATGAACAGTGCCCCTCTGTGCAGGATGTTGCCTGGGTGGGAATGCCGTTCAGAACAAGCGTCAAGATACAATATAAGGGAAAGGCACTGCGCGGAGCTGATTTTAATGGCTGTTCCTATAATTACGCCTCAATAACTAGCATCAAGCTGGCGAATGGACGTTTTTTTACTCAGTCGGAGGACGCTCACAAGGTTCCCGTTGCCGTCATTGGGCCGGATGCCGCAGAGGCGATGTTTTCTGAAGCGGATCCTATAGGCAAACAGATTCTCATCCAGGGACACCTGTTTACGGTCCTGGGCGTTGCAGAAAAAAGCAAATTGGGATCGATGATCAGCGCAGCAGATAACTTTGTTCTTATTCCTTACGGCACCTTCCACAAGATCATGCCCTGGGAAGATATGCACCAGCTGTATATCCAAGCCCGCCCGGGATTGCGTCCGAAGGCTTTGGATGAAACGGAGAGCCTTTTGCGGCGCCGACGGGGAGTTAAACCGTCCGAAGCCACCAATTTCATGTTGACGACCCCCGATCGTGTCATTCAGCAGCTTGATTCAATTACGGCGGTACTTGGAACTGTCATCATTTCCATATCAAGCGTCGGACTGCTTGTCGGCGGGATTGGCGTTATGAATATTATGCTCGTGTCGGTTACCGAAAGGACGCGAGAAATCGGTGTGCGCAAGGCCATCGGTGCGACAAGAAGAGACATTATTCTGCAATTCCTCTTCGAAGCCATGACGTTAACCAGCGTGGGAGGAATTTTGGGAATTATCATGGCTATTGCCGCAAGTTATCTCATCGTTGCCCTCGTTCCTGCTATCCCTGCCACTATTCCTCTGTGGGCTGTGATCACAGGATTAACTGTTTCGGTGGCGATCGGGCTTATTTTCGGCGTCTGGCCTGCCCGAAAAGCCGCCATGCTCGACCCCATAGAATCCCTCCGCTACGAATAGAGATTTGACTCTTGGAGTCTGGGAACATTCGAGTTACACTCGAAACTTCAAGCATCTCTAGCGAAGGAGTATTTATGAAACAGGTCAAGATTATGCCGTGCCTTGACATGAAAAACGGCCGTGTGGTTAAAGGCATTCATTTTACAGACCTCAGGGATGCCGGGGATCCGGCGGGAAACGCTTCGTTTTACCAGCAGGAAGGTGCGGATGAGCTGGCGATGCTTGACATTGCCGCTACGGTTGAAAATCGTAAAACCCGCGTCGAGTGGGTGAGAAATGTGGCTTCCGTCATAAGCATGCCTTTGACTGTCGGCGGAGGAATCGCCGAGTTGGGGGATATTGAACAGCTGCTTGAAGCCGGGGCTGACAAAGTTTCCATAAACAGTGCCGCTGTGAAGCAACCCAATTTGATCAGTGAGGCGGCAAAGAAGTATGGTTCTGATTGCATCACAGTGGCAATTGACGCCCGCCGCAACAAGGCAATGCAATCAGGCTTTGAACTGGTTGTTTCCGGAGGCACAAAGCCTGTGGGAAAGGATGCGGTGGCGTGGGCGAAACAGTGCGAAGAACTTGGCGCCGGGGTGATTCTGCCGACAAGTATGGACGGGGATGGGACGCAAGCAGGCTATGATCTGGAATTTACGCGATCCATTTCCGATGCTGTCAAGCTGCCGGTGATCGCTTCGGGCGGAGCTGGAAAACTTCAGGATTTTTCTGATGCTGTGCTGCAAGGCAAAGCCGGCATTTTATTGGCGGCTTCTGTATTCCATTTCAGGATTTTAAGCATCAGACAGGTCAAAGAATATCTGCGTGCTCAAGGTATCGAGGTTTTGCTATAAAGGATCCCAAGGGGAGCAACGTTACTATTCTGCAGTGCTTTAGGCACGCGTCCTCTAATGGATCCTTATAGATCCTCTTTACTTCTGACTGAGATTCAAGTACCGTTTATATGGCTTAAATGACTGAGCCTGAGGTCTTGGAATCGTCCCCGTCCACTTCACAATGTTCCACGCCTGTTAAAATAAGTCATCCATGATTTAAGGAAATACGAATGAACAAATTATTGCTGTGCGGTGTCTTCAAGCCGTTCGGAGTCATGGACGAAACCAGTGAGCCATTGAACACAATGGAGCTTTTGAACAACCAGGTAACGCGAGAACAGGGAATTCATTCCCCGCGATCCAACAATCCGAGTTTTGCGCTGTATCTGATGGCGGAAAACATCCAGGTTCCGACAACCGTGCTGGATTTTCCTTCGTGGGACGAATTCAAGAAGGAAATTGATGGCGGGAACTATTCGCATGTAGGGATTTCATTTATCGTTCCCAATGTCATGAAAGCACGCCGCATGGCGAAGTACATCCGGCACCACTCTCCCGGAACCAAAATTCTGCTTGGTGGACATGGCACTTCCGTTCCCGAACTGAGGGAGCTTGTTGATTGCGATGAAATTTGCCACGGCGAAGGAATTTCCTGGCTGAGGCAATATTTTGGAGAGGAAGTGAACCGCCCGATTATCCATCCGACAGTTCCTTCCTCGATCAATGGCTTTATTTATGGCGCGCCCATACCAGGCAAAGCCGGCATTATCATTCCCGGCGTCGGCTGCCAGAACTCCTGTCGGTTTTGCTGTACCTCGCACAAATTTGACCGGAAATATACTTCGTTCCTGAGTACCGGAGAGGAGATATTTGCGGCCTGTCTCAAATGCGAAGAGGAACTGGGCGCCGACGATTTCGGACTGATGGACGAAAATTTCTGCAAAGCCCCCCAGCGAGCCGGTGAATTGCTTGCGCAGATGGAAAAGCACGGCAAGGCATACAGCTTCAGCACATTTTCTTCGGCAGAAACACTCGTAAGCCTGGGATCGGACTTCGTGCAGCGATTGGGCATTAATTTCATTTGGATTGGAGTCGAATCCAAGGCGGATCTTTTCGAAAAGACCAAAGGGATAGACCTTAACAAGCTAATCACCGATCTTCAGGATCACGGCATTTCAGTGCTTGCATCTGCGATTCTATTTTTGGAGCACCACGACAAGGAAAGCATTCATGAAGACATTGACTGGGCAATCGGATTGGAATCCGATCTGTTGCAGTTCATGGAACTGGGTCCCAATCCCGGAACCAGTCTCTATCGTGACTATGAAGCTGCGGGAAAAATTATGAAGGAAATCCCCTGGGCGCGGAAACACGGCCAGGACGAGATATGGTTTCACCACCCTCATTTTACCTTGCCGGAAACGGCCAGCTACCTGCGAGACGCATTTATCAAAAAGTATTCCATGCACGGCCCCGGTGTTTTAAGCATGGCGATGACCGCCGTCAAAGGGTATGTGCGAGTGAAAGCCGAAGTAGCCGAAAGGGAAAAGCTGGGAATGATATGGGACCCGGCCACTTTGAAATATGTTCAGGGAAAAGGCCCAGCGCGCGATGAATTCATGCACCTGCGCCTGGATGCCATGAAAAGAAACGCGATGCGTTTCCGGCCTATGCTCAGCAGCACGCTGAAATATGCTGCCAATGCCCAGGCTGCCGAAAAATGCCGCAAAGTGATGGCGCTCTATAATGAAGCTTTCGGACCGATGACTTTTTCAGAGCGGATGAAATCGCTCATAGTGCGTCTGCTTGCGGTAAGAGAAAATCGCAGAATAAAAAAGGATGGCGTCATCATGCGCCAGCCTCCCACCAACCGCACCAGCTATCCGGACAGATCCGTCAAAGCTCCGGGCGAAGACTACCTTCTGGAGAAGGCGGCCATTGCCCAGTGGCCCCGAAATGGAAGCTGTCGGGCAATAGATCCAATCCATTTGTGAAATTCGTGTCATTCGTGGCCTCTTTGGCTTAATCTGATAGTAGTACAACCCTGCAACACAAAGGGATCAGAGCAACGCTCAAAGCCGTAAGGAGGAACGACTATGACTCGTCATGATGATTTATTGCAGCGCAGGGAGTTCCTCAAACTACTCGGCCCGGGGATCTATTTTTTATTTTCGATGGATGATTTGCTCCTGGGCCAACAGCCTCGCAGCACGGCCGGCAGCTATCCGGAAGATTTCAATGCATACTTTCGCATTGCGGAGGACGGACACGTCACGTGCTACTCCGGAAAAGTCGAATTGGGGCAAGGGATCATTGCATCCCTCGCGCAAATGCTGGCTGAAGAACTCGAAGTGTCCTTCACCTCGGTTTCCATGGTGCTGGGAGATACAAAGCTGTGTCCCTGGGATGGAGGCACCAATGGCTCGCGGAGCATCAAGTATTTCGGCCCGGCGCTGCGGGCTGCAGGCGCAGAGGCGCGGGAAGTGCTGATCCAGATGGCGGCAGAGTATCTCAAACTGCCTCCGGAGCGTCTGATTGCGAAGGATGGTACCGTCAGCGACACATCGGATCCTAAAAACAAAGTCGCCTATGGAATGCTCGCACAAGGAAAGATCATCGAGCGGCATCTTCAGAAGAAACCTCCCCTAAAATCGCCAGCAGGATTTAAGGTATGCGGTAAATCTCTTCCGCGCGCCGACTTCCAGGAAAAGGTTACGGGCAGGGCGCAATTTGCCGGAGATATTCGTCTGCCCAAAATGATGTACGGCAAGGTATTGCGTCCCCCTGCCCACGGCGCGAAACTAAAAAATGTGGATCTTTCCGCTGCAAAAATGAATAAGGATGCCATTGTTCTGCAGGAAGGGGATTTCGTTGCTGTCGTTCACCCGCTTCCAGATATAGCGGAAAAGATTTTGTCTCTGATCAAGGCAGAATATGAATTGCCTGAAGCGACGGTTGACGACAGGAACATTTTTGAGCGCATCGTAAATACGACGGCCAGAGATAACATCATTGAACAGAAGGGGGATCTGGTTCTTGGCAGAAAGCTTGCGGTGCAGCAGTTTGAGGAATCCTATTTCACGCCGTATGTTGCGCATGCCCCAACTGAAACGCACAGCGCCATTGCGGATGTCAGAGAAAATAGCGCCACTGTCTGGGTCGGCACGCAGAGGCCTTTCGGAGCGGACAGCGAAATAGCCCGGGCAATCGGCATGACCGCCGACAAAGTCCGGGTAATCACTCCCTACGTGGGTGGCGGATTCGGCGGCAAGAGCCAGGTGGGACAAGCCGTACAGGCGGCGCGACTGTCAAAGATGACCGGAGTTCCGATTCAGGTTGTCTGGACGCGTGAGGAAGAATTCTTTTATGACACGTTTCAGCCGGCGGCTGTTGTTAAGATCAACTCAGGACTGGATGCGTCCAATCGGATTACCTTCTGGGACTACCAGGTGTTTTTTGCCGGGGAGAGAAGCTCGCAGAACATCTATAATGTCCCCAACCTGAGAACGACGTCCCGGGGAACAGGCTTTGGCGGCGGCGGTCCGCATCCATTTGCAACCGGCGCCTGGCGCGGCCCTGGAAGCAATACCAACATTTTCTCCCGTGAATCGCACATTGATACCATGGCTGCAAAAGCCGGGATGGATCCTCTGGAATTCCGGCTGAAAAATCTGACGGATGAAAGAATGATTCGGGTGATCCGTGCTGCAGCCGAAAAATTTGGCTGGACGGCATCAAAATCGCCCAGTGGACGCGGATGCGGCATGGTTTGCCTGGACTATCTGGGGACCTATGTGGCCGCTATGGCCCAGATTCAGGTCGATAAGAATAGCGGCCGGATCCGGGTCGAACGAATTGTGCATGCCCAGGATATGGGGCCGGTGATCAACCCTGAGGGCGCGTGCATGCAGATAGAAGGCGCGATCACCATGGGCCTCGGATATTGCCTGACAGAGGAAATCCACTTCAGCGGGGGAGTTATCAAAGATTTGGATTTCCGATCCTATGAAATTCCTCGTTTTTCCTGGGTGCCCAAGATAGAAGCGATACTCGTGGAAAACCTGGAGATTGCCCCTTCGGGCTGCGGAGAACCGCCCATTGTCGGCATGGGAGCGATGCTGGCAAATGCAGTGTTTGACGCAACCGGCGTTCGAATCCGCCAGCTCCCATTGACTCCGCAGAAGATTAAAGCAAGCCTTCCGGTGTCGCCGTGAGCATTTTCGATCGTCTTAAAATCAGCCTGGTTTCTATTCTAGGATATTGGATTATCTATGTCGTTTGCCGCACTCTGCGCTGGAAATTCGCGGATTTGCAGACCCTGGAGTCGGTCCGGGGCGCCGGCAGCGGGTTGATATTGGCCTTTTGGCACGGACGGATTTTAACTGCGACCTACTGCTTTCGCAACCGGGGAATTGTTGTGATGACCAGCCAAAACCGCGACGGGGAATATATCGCACGGGTCATCCAGCGCTTTGGCTATGGAGTCGCGCGCGGCTCCAGTACCAGGGGCAGTCACGGCGCCACCGCCGAGATTTTGCGTGCGCTGAAAAATGGAAGAGATGTGGGGCTTACCATGGATGGACCGCGCGGGCCGCGCTATATTGCAAAAAAAGGAGCTGCGTTTATTGCGCGAAAAAGCGGAAGTCCCGTGCTGCCTTTTAACATCTCGGTCGAGAAAAAATGGGTCATGCGCAGCTGGGACCATTTTCAAATACCCAAACCTTTTTCGCGCGCCGTCGTTTTGATCGGGAATCCGATTTATGTCGACAAAGGGAGCACCGGTCAGGAAATGCAATCCTGTGAAGCGCAGATTCAGCAGTCCCTGGATGAACTTCGCGCCCGAGGCGATAGCTGGTGGGACCCGAAACCCAACCGGTAACTACCTGCCACGAATTTCTTGCTTCTCCCGCGGCATTGGGTCTAGACAGATTCCTGATTCCTGATTCCTGATTCCTGATTGAAATTCGAATTTTCCAGGAACTTGAATTCAGGAATTAGGAATGCGGAATCAGGAATCATTGCTGACTTCCCTCAAGGGCCGCGCGCATAGCTTGCCAGGCAAGCGTGGCGCATTTGACGCGCACAGGATACTCGCGCAGAGTCGAAAAGACTCCCCAATCGCCCATGCCCGCCGGGTCCGGCTCGGTTTCAGAGGCATTGGCCACCAGCTTATGAAAGCGTTCGAAAGCGATTTTGGTTTCCGCTTCGGTTTTTCCCTTAAGGCTTTCGGTCATTATGGAAGCTGAAGCAATCGAGATCGCGCATCCCGTACCGACGAAGCTGATATCCCGCAGGACGCCCTCCTCGAGCAGCAAAAAAACAGTCAGCGTGTCGCCGCAAAAAGGATTCAAACCATCGGCCTGCCTATTTGCGCGTTCCAGCTTATAAAAATTGCGCGGCTTCCTGTAATGGTCCAGGATAACCTGGTTATATAGATCCTGCAGATCAGGCACGGAATACCTCTTTTGCCCTTTTGAGCCCGTCAATCAATGCCGCGATATCCTCTCTTGTGTTATATAAGCCGAAGGAAATCCGGGCGGTTGAGGGTATTTGAAAGAAATCCATGACCGGTTGGGCACAATGATGCCCCGTTCGAATTGCAATTCCATCCTTATCGAGGATAGTGCCGATGTCATGGGGATGAACGGAATCGATCACAAAAGAAATAACGCCTGCTTTTTCTTCTGCCTGCCCGATTATGCGCAACTGCTCTACTGTTTCCAGGGCCTGGGTGCTGTAACGAATCAGCTCCTGCTCGTAAGCGGAGATATTGTCCATGCCAATGCGATTCCAGATAATCAACGGCCGCCCCTAGTCCAATGCCTCCTGCCACATTGGGTGTTCCGGCCTCGAATTTATAGGGCAGCTCGGAGTATAGCGTTTTTTCAAAAGTAACCGACCGGATCATATCGCCGCCGCCCTGATACGGTGGCATTGCCTCAAGCAACGTCTCTTTTCCGTATAGAATGCCGATGCCTGTGGGACCATACATTTTATGTCCCGAAAACACGAAAAAATCGCAGTCCAAGCGCCTGCACGTCAACCGGCATATGTGGAACGGATTGAGCTCCATCAACAAGCACGGGCACATTTTGCCGGTGGGCCAGCCGGACAATTTCTTTTACGGGATTGACGGTTCCAAGAGCATTGGAAACATGTGTCACGGCTACCAGTCGTGTTTTGGGTCCCAGAAGCCGCTCATACTGTTCAAGAATAATTTCTCCGGCCGGGCTTATTGGCACAACGCGGAGATGGGCGCCTTTTTCGTCACACAGCATTTGCCAGGGAACGATGTTTGAGTGGTGCTCCATGGCAGAGACCAGAATTTCATCCCCGGCTTCGACATGGGCGCGGCCATAGGTCTGGCAAACCAGGTTGATCGCTTCGGTTGCTCCTCGTACAAACACAACTTCTCTGGGAGAGGCGGCATTAATAAAACGGCATACTTTGCGGCGGGCGTTTTCAAACGATTCTGTTGCGCGTTCGCCGAGGAAATAGGCGCTGCGGTGGACGCTGGCGCATTCCTGCGTGTAGAAGCGGGTGATGGCTTCAATTACGGCTCGCGGCTTCTGAGTCGTTGCGGCATTATCGAGATAAATGAGCGGTTTGCCGTTAACCGGCTGTTGAAAAATAGGGAAATCCGGGCGTATCTTGTTCCCATCATACGAAATATTTGGCTTGCGCGGATTCACGTTGTCAGCCTTTGTCATAATAGGAGCCCGTGCCGGAAATCGGGGCGACCACCAGTTTACATTATTTTGATACTGTTCACGGAGCTTGCTTTTTTCCTCGGCAGTTTCTATCATTCATATCTTTGTTAATTTAGACGAAGCGGCAAATTGGAGATATTAGCATTATGAAGAGGACGTTCCAACCGAACAACAGCAAGCGAAAAAAGGTACACGGTTTCAGAGAGCGGATGTCGACCAAAGGTGGACAGCTGGTGCTCAAACGAAGACGCGCCAAAGGGCGTAAAAGGTTGACGGTGAGTGGTTAAAGATCTCTCCGAAGCATTTCCTCACGAAGCCCGCATTGTTCGATCTTCGGACTACCGGATGCTCTATAAGACGGGGAGGAAGATCCATTCGGAAAGATTTGTTTTGTTCTGGCGCGAGAATCGGATAGGGCATCATCGACTGGGCCTGACGGTATCACGAAAAGTCGGCAATTCAGTGGTCCGGAACCGCGCCAAACGGTTGCTACGGGAGATTTTCCGAAAATCTTACCGGGAAATACCGGGGCAATTCGATTTGGTAGTCAATGTCAGATCCAGGTTGCACCAGGGCGAGCTATACGGAGTTGAGAGCGGAATTTCTGGCTGCGGCTCAACGGATGTGTCAATCAAAGTAGCGGAAAGGCACAATGATGGAATCACGCTGGACACAGAAAGCCTGGTTCCTTGTCAGGGGATTCATACTCTCCTTATTGCGGTTTTATAAACGCTATATTTCGCCCCTGCTGCCTCCCGCATGCCGCTTTGAACCAACCTGTTCGGTCTATATGTACCGGGCAATCCAGAAAAATGGGATCTTTCCGGGAATTTATCTGGGCATAAAACGCCTATTAAAATGCCATCCTTTTTGTGCAGGCGGATTTGATCCGGTCCCTTAGACGGATTATTGAACGCGGTTTTTTGGGTGTGACGGTATTTTCTGTTGGGATCAATCAGGCGCCCGTTACTAATTTTTCTAATCGAAGCAAGCTCTTTATAAACGGTCCCGGCATCAATTATGGAAAAACGTCTAATTCTTGCATTTGGGCTCACTATTCTGGTTTTTATCGCCTTCCAGCAATTCCAGCAGCGCACTCTGGATAAAACAGGCACAAGCCAGGCATCTGAACAAGTCCCGACTCAAAACCAGAATGCACAAAAGCCCGTCGAGGTAATTCCTGCGGAAATAGCAGCTCAACCGGCAAACGTATCGCCCGAGGACACGAATGCGGGAGCTCAGACTCTCATCGTGAAGGGCGATTTGTATCAAGCGGTCATCGACAATCGCGGTGCGCTTTTAACCAGCTGGATGCTGAATCATTACAAATCCACCCAAAACCGCATCTTTGAAATGATCGGGGCAAGTCATGGAGGGGAGAATCGATCCTTTCCAACGTCCCTTCTCTTTGACGATCAGGGACTTTCAAGTCTGGCCAATAATGAGTTCTACCTGATTTCGGTAAACGGTCAACCCTATGATGGGAAAGAACTTGCCCCGCCGGTCACGGCGGTTTTCAAGCTAAAGAAGGGCGGTCTTTTTATTGAGAAAAGTTTCAGCTTCGAAAAAGACAGCTTTGTTGTCAACCTTGTCTGCGGTTTCACAAATGGACGGCAAGCCGCTCGGTGGTAAGTTCTATCTTGGTAATGATATAGGTCCTGAGCAGGAACATATGTCCAGCTCGACAAAGCTGGATGTCGCCTACTACTTGGGTGGCAAGGTGAAACGAGAGGGTCCGCCAAAAGATGAAAAAGAAATTAAAAAGATAGAAGGGGATGTGCGGTGGGTTGGCCTGGATATGCAATATTTCACCATGTTAGCCATTCCATCAAATCCGCTTCCATTCTTTAATATCCAAAAGCTTCCGGTAAAGGCTATGGGTTTGGATGGGAAGCCGGTGGATCGAGACCTTCTCAAGGTCACCACCCCGACCAATGGATCTTTTCAGTATCAGCTCTATATCGGACCCAAGAAGCAGTCGAATCTTGAGGCTGTAAAGGCCGCCGATATTTCCGGCGTGATTAATTATGGGATGTTCTCGATCATTGTGCTTCCGCTGCTTGCTTCGCTCCGGTGGATCTACCAATATGTCCATAATTACGGATATGCCATTGTCATCCTGACGTTTCTTCTGTCTCTGCTGCTTTTCCCGTTCCGGCTGAAGCAGATGCTTTCCATGAAGAAGATGCAGGTGGTGCAGCCTAAGGTTAAAGCAATTCAGGAAAAGTACCGCCGCTATAAAAAGACGGATCCGAAGCGCGCCGAAATGAATCAGGAAATTATGGCGCTTTACAAGCAGCACAATGTAAATCCGCTGGGGGGATGTCTCCCGCTGGTGCTGCAAATGCCGCTTCTATTTGCGTTTTACTCGCTGCTGGCTTATTCCATAGAGCTGAGGCAGGCGCCATTTATCTGGTGGATTCATGATTTGTCGGCCAAGGATCCGTACTATGTGCTTCCGATCATTATGGGGATCACGGCGTTTATTTCGCAGAAGATGACGCCTATGACGCCGGGGACGGATCCGACGCAGGCAAAGATAATGATGATAATGCCGGTAATCTTCACGTTCATGTTCCTCAACCTGTCGAGCGGCTTGAACCTGTATTTTCTGTGCAGTAATATCTTCCAAGTCGGATTCCAAAAAATTGCCGAGAGGTGGTTAGGTGACAGAAGTTCCGATGCTGCAGTCAAGGCCTAAAATGCGCGAACGCTCGACTCAGGACAGTTGTCGATTTTTGTCGGGAACTGACGGCATGTCTGCGCATGGATCTGGAGCCTGATGGGAAAGAAGAGGAAGGTGTCATTCATATCAATCTTACCGGTGCGGACCGTTCATTGCTTCTTTCCAATTCCGCATCACTTCTTAACAATATTGAATACCTTCTGAACAAAGTTTTCCACTTGGGCAGAGACGATGCGCACGGCATCGTGCTGGATTCGGACCAATATCGGCAGCATAGAGAAGCGGAACTTGTGCTGCTGGCTAAAATGGCTTCGGAGAAAGTTATTTCGCTCCACAAACCGCTAAGCCTGCAGCCAATGATCCCTCGCGAACGAAGGATTGTTCATCTGGCCCTGGCCGGCATTGAAGGAGTTCGCACAGAGAGCAATGGTGAAGGCGATAACCGCAGCATAACCATATTCCCTTCCTGAACCATTCGAAATTCCCGGTTCGAAAGCATTGATCTATAATCTCGAATCTCGAATCTCGAATCTCGATATATGAGAGATTTAGCGGACACAATTTGCGCTTTGTCGACGCCTCCCGGGCGTTCGGGTATTGCAGTTGTGCGGGTCAGCGGGACGCAAAGTTTCGCGCTATTTCGCCAGATCTTCTTGCCCAAAAAACAATTCGAGCATGTGCCGTACCGGCGCGCAATGCTGGGGAAAATAGAGGAATCCCGGGGTGGATATGAAATAGATGAAGCGATCGCCACCTGTTTCCCATCTGCAAATTCCTATACCGGGGAAGACATGGTCGAGTTTTCTCTCCATGGAAACCCGGTGTTGATCGCGGCGTTGCTGGATTGTTTATGCATAAACGGAGCAAGACTGGCTGAACCTGGAGAGTTTACGATGCGGGCCTTTCTTCATGGCCGGCTTGATCTGACGCAAGCGGAGGCCGTGAACGATATCATCTCCGCAACGACTTTGTATCAGGCTCAGGTGGCTGCACGACAATGTTCCGGGGCCTTATCGCAGCAATTGAAACCGCTGAAGCAGCTCCTCGTCGATATCATTGTGAACCTCGAATCGGCCGTGGAGTTTGTCGAGGAGAATCTTCCCACGGCAGCGCGTGAAACGGTTGTGCAGCAACTTGGCTTTGTCAGCCAACAACTCAGGGACTGGATCGCCACCTATCGACAGGGCAGAATTATCAAAGAAGGTTTCAGCATGGCCGTTGTGGGTCGGCCAAATGTTGGGAAAAGCAGTGTTTTCAATGCTCTCCTGGCTCAAAACAGGTCAATTGTGGCAGAAATGCCCGGAACGACACGGGATCTGGTTTCGGAATTAACAAACCTGGAAGGAATCCCTGTCAGGCTGCAGGATACGGCGGGAATTCATCATTCGGATGATCCTATTGAAAGGCTGGGCATGGACCGAAGTCTCCAGGCAATCGCCGATGCGGATGCCATTCTTCTGGTAGTGGATAGGAGCAAGCCGCAATCGCCCCAGGACGCAGCTTTAAGGCAGCAGTTGTCTCCGTCCTCGTGTATCGCGGTAATGAATAAGTCGGATTTGCCTTCAGTTTGGTCTGCCGAGGAAAAGCGGGACTTTGCCGGCAGTTGGCCACAGGTGGAGGTTTCGGCCAAAACCGGATCCGGCATTGAAGCGTTGCGCACTGCCATTCTCAATGGCCTGTTGGGGATGGAAGGGATGCGGCAGGACACCCTTGTAATCACGAATCTGCGTCACCTGCATACTCTGGATGCTGCAGAGAGAGATTTGGCACGTGCGGCAAACTCTTTGCAGGAGGGTCTCTCGGAGGAATTCGCACTGGTGGATTTGCACAGCGGACTGAAAACGCTTGGAGCCATAACCGGTGAAACGAGCGTGGACGACCTGCTGACGGAAATCTTTTCTCGTTTTTGTGTGGGGAAATAGCGCGCCGTACTTCTATTTCGAAGGCAAATAGATCGTGGATAGCTTGCAGGAAAAATTTGATGTTGTTGTCGTAGGAGGCGGACATGCCGGGTGCGAAGCTGCTGTGGCGGCTGCGCGGATGGGTGCCAAAACCGCCCTATTTATTTTCAATGCAGGACTTATAGCACAAATGTCCTGTAATCCTGCGATCGGTGGCATCGCAAAAGGGCATCTGGTGCGCGAAATTGATGCTCTGGGCGGCATTATGGGGGAGGCCGCCGATAAAACCGGGATCCAGTTCCGGCTTTTGAACAGCAGCCGGGGGCCGGCTGTTCAGGCTCCGCGGTGCCAATCCGATAAACTCAAATATCACAATGAGATAAAGAGAATTATTGAGTCGCAGCAAGAGCTATCTTTACATGAAGCGGAGGTTACCAGCCTGGCTGTTGAAAATGGCAGGGTGACGGGTGTGGCGTTATCGGATGGACGCAGGATTCAATCGCGCACTGTTATTTTAGCCACAGGAACTTTCCTTGATGGAGTTATTCGCATTGGGGATCAAAGCTATCCGGCTGGACGCATAGGGGAATCGGCCGCGGTTCCGCTCGCCCAGTGTTTGCGAAACATGGGATTCAAGATTGGGAGGCTTAAAACCGGAACTCCGCCGCGGCTGGACCGCAACACAATCGACTATTCTCAGTTTGAAGAACAAAAAGGGGATCCGGAACCCACTTTTTTTTCATTCCATACGCGCAAATGCTCCCTCCCGCAAGTGTCCTGCTATTTGGGCTATACGAACGAACGGCTGCACTCGATCATCCGGGCTAATCTCAAACGATCTGCTCTGTATGGCGGCTTTATAACAGGAACCGGCCCACGCTACTGCCCAAGTGTTGAGGATAAAGTAGTTAAGTTTGCTGAAAGAGATCGCCATCAAATTTTTCTGGAACCGGAAGGGTTGGATACGGAGGAGGTTTACCTGAACGGCATGTCCAACAGCATGCCGGTGGATGTTCAACAGGAAATGGTGCATTCCATCCCCGGCCTGGAAAAGGCCAGAATGATTCGGCCTGCGTACGCGATAGAATATGACTTTATTCAGCCTACAGAATTAAATGCGAGCCTGGAAACGAAAAGGATAGCGGGTCTCTTTCATGCGGGACAAATCAACGGCACTACGGGGTATGAAGAAGCTGCCGCGCAAGGGATGGTGGCCGGAATCAATGCGGCGCGGCATGCCCAAGGAAAAGAGCCGGTAGTTTTTCCGAGAGAAGAAAGCTACATCGGAGTCCTTGTGGATGATCTTGTCACCCGGGGCGTAGATGAACCGTATCGCATGTTCACGTCGCGATCCGAATTCCGGCTGCTCCTTCGCATTGACAATGCGGATCGCAGGTTGATGCCGCGAGGCCATGATCTTGGGCTTGTTTCGGAAACAGACTATGCGCTGTTCCGACAAAAATACGAAGAGGTCGAGCGATTGCGCAATTTTTTTAAGGAGCATCGATGGAATCCGTCCGAGACTTCCTGCCCTGGACTTGCTGAAAAAGTGGATGTTTCTGCCGTCAAAGGAGCTACGATTGAGGAACTATTGCGACGTCCAGGAATTACGCTAATGGACTTTGAACCGCTCCTGCGGGCTCACGACAGGTGGCCGGCATCGCCGGAGGTGAGACGGTCGTTAGAAATTGAAGTGCGCTACGAAGGCTACATACAGCAACAAACGAGGGATGCGGAAAAGGTTCGACGCATGAGTGCCAGGCGGATCCCTCCGGATTTCAACTATTGGGAGATCGAGGGCCTTAACCGCGAGATACGCGAAAAATTGAGCAGAATCCGTCCGCTGGATCTTGCGATGGCCGGGCGAATCCCGGGAATTACGCCCGCTGCAGTTTCTATCCTGAATGTTCAACTTGAATTGCGCCAGGCAAATAAACGGAATTTTGCTGCGAAGCCTGAATCCCCTCCAAAGGATACCTAATGGCGGAATCCTGCCGATGAACTGAAAAAGCTGCTGGGCGAGTCAGAAATCGCATTGAATTCGGAGATAGCGCAAGCAACTGCAGACATACCTGGCCTTGCTTGAAAAGTGGAATTCTCGAATAAATCTGACATCCGCTACAGAATGGAATGTGGTGGGCCCGCTATTTCAGGAAGGCATCTGGGCTGCAAAAATGTATCCGGAGGATACCTCCAATCATTTGGATATTGGAAGCGGCGCCGGATTTCCCGCCATGGTGATCAGGATTCTCCGGCCCAGCATTCAACTGGATCTGGTTGAGAGTCGCGCTAAAAAAGGGATTTTTTTAGAAACGCTGGCAAGTGCCCTGCAATTAGACCGTATTCACGTGCATGCCATGCGGTTGCAGGCATTCCTCCAGCATAGCGATCGAAACAAAGCCTGGAACTGCATTTCATGGAAAGGCCTGAAACTCAGCAGTGACGATCTGAAGCTGCTTTTAGAGCACGCGCATGCAGCGACACAGTTCTGGATGTTCCACGGCAGCGAGTTAGCCGCAGAAGAGCCTGAAATATTCGACCGCTATTTCAGACTTGCGCGAACGGAAAGGTTTCCCGGTCGAAAACTCTGGGCGCTCTCGATATACCTCCCAAAGTAAATGTTTCACGTGAAACAGCCAGTTCGATTCCTGATTCCGGATTCCAGATTCCGGAAGTCAGGAGTCAGAAGTCAGAATGTTTCACGTGAAACACCTTTGATCCGCATTAGCCCACATTTCTCGCGATTTCGACCGAATCGGTGCAATAACACTGTACAATCAATTCCCACTAATTGAATCCGGAATCCGGAATCTGAATCTCGAATCTTCAATGAAAATGGCGGACAACTGTCGACTTTTGCGGCATCATTTATGCTACTCTCGCTTCGCAGATACCCCATGGCAAAAGTGATCGCAGTCGCAAATCAAAAAGGCGGAGTTGGCAAGACCACGACGGTTATCAACCTGGCGGCGGCGCTGGCAGTGGCGGACATGCGCGTGCTGGTCATTGATACGGATGCTCAGGCCAACTGCAGCAGCGGACTCGGTGTCGTTAAAGGGTCTTTGAAGAAAAGCATCTATGATTCTTTAATTCAGGATGAGCCGTTGATTTCCGTTATGATCGATACGGAACTGGAAAATCTAAAGCTTGTGCCGGCAGAAAAGAATTTGACCGGGGCCGGCGTGGAAATGATTGATCTTCCTGAGCGAGAATACCTGCTTAAAAAGCTCATTGCTCCCATCCTCGGGCAGTTTGACTTCATCCTGATCGACAGCCCACCCTCTTTGAATGTTTTGACTCTGAATGGACTCGTGGCCGCGGATTCGGTTCTGATACCAATCCAATGTGAATACTTTGCCCTGGAAGGACTTACGGATCTTTTCGACACGCTTGCGCGCATTCGAAAAACCCTCAATCCCCGGCCTCGCGGTGCAGGGAATCCTCCTTACCATGTTTGACGAACGAACCAACCTGAGCACGCAAGTCCGCGATGATTTGGTGCGCCACTTTGCCGACCAGGTGCTTCAGACGGTAATTCCCAGAAATGTGCGTTTGGCCGAAGCCCCCAGTTTCGGTAAACCAATTATTTTGTATGATATAAAGTCGAAAGGCGCCGAAAGTTATATCCGGTTAGCCAAGGAAATTCTTAATTATGAAAAAAAAGGTACTGGGCAGAGGACTGGAAGCGCTGATTCCTGAAGCGAAGCAGGCCGAGAACCCGCCCAATGAAATAGATATCGACCGTATCCTGCCTAATCCAAAACAACCCAGGCTTGTTCTGGATGAGGCGCGTCTGGAGGAGCTGGCCGCCTCAATACGCGAAAACGGTATTTTGCAGCCGGTGCTGGTCCGCCCTTTCGAAAAAGGGTACCAGCTCATAGCGGGAGAACGCAGATTGTCGGCGGCTCAACGCGCGGGTTTGCTCAAAATACCGGCCATGATTCGCGACGTGCCGGATGAAAAACTCCTGGAACTGGCGCTCATCGAGAATATTCAACGCGAACCCCTGAATCCCATAGAAGAAGCCCAGGCATATCAGCGCCTGATAGATACGACGAACGAAACGCAGGAGCAGATTTCCGAGAGGCTGGGCAAAGATCGCAGCACCGTGGCAAATTCAATCCGGCTTCTGAAGCTGCCTCCGTCGGTCAGACTCGTGGTTGCCGAAGGCAAACTGTCTCCAGGCCATGCCCGCGCACTGCTTGCCTCCAATGCAAGCCCTTCTGAGATGGACAGAATCGCCGCCCTTATTATCGATAAAGGCTGGTCGGTACGTGAGACGGAACGATGGGCAAAGGGCAGGGCAAAACCTCCGCAAACTCCCAAAATCCAGGATCCAAACGAGGCGGCCGCCTCCGACCGCTTGCGGATCATACTCGGTACCAAGGTCGAAATTCTCTCTAAATCAAAGAATTCAGGGGAGATACGGATCCACTATTATAGCCAGGAGGATCTGATGCGACTCTATACCATCCTGGCTGAAAAGACCATTCCAACGGAGCCTAGACATGCAATTCGGGAAAAGGAAAGCAGCAGATGAAATCATCAGCCTCCTGGGCAAAGGGGCTGAATTGACCGGAGAGATTTCCTTCACGAACGGGTTGCGAGTGGAAGGAACTATCAAAGGCAAAGTGCGATCGGAAGCAACTCTTGAAATTGGACCCGGAGGCATAGTCGATGCGGACGTTACTATTCGAAAAATATTGATCAACGGAGAATTTCGTGGAGTTATCCATGCCTCCGATAGAGTGGAAATACACAAAAACGGGAAAGTCTCCGGGGATATATTTTCTCCGTGCCTGATAATAGAAGCGGGCGCCATTTTCGATGGGCAATGCAATATGAGTGATGAAAAACTCTCAGCCGGAAAAGATGGAAGCACGCCTGTAAAAATAAGCGGATCCGTCGCCGCAGAAACTCCATGAGAAATGCGGGCTAGAGCCAGCGGTATGACTGTGCTGAGGAATGAAGTGAAGAACTCAGTCGTATTATATCGATATCTTCAATGATTTCAAGAACTTAGCGTCATCAGGTGTAATGCGCAGCCGCACCGGCTCATCTGAAGGAGCGTCAATTTCAGCGTCCTCCTGTTCTTTGCGGCTGAAACCGATTTTTGCCTCGATGACGAGAAAAACCTCATATCCGGCATCGCGAATCTCCTGCAGACGTTCATTGATCTTGGGCGAATCCGCCAGCGTCTCATTAATCGATTCGCCGAGATGTTTCATGAGATGTTTGATTTCGGATTCCGGCATCTTGTTTCTCCCGAGAGATATCGTATCAGGTAATTGAATTTTACGCCCTTACGGAAAGAGATGCAATTCTCAGTCAAAGCGGAGCGCTTCACTTTGAGTTACAGGTTGCAGGTTACAAGTTACAGGTTACAAGTCTGCTGCAGCCTGCAACCTGCAACCTGGAACCTGCGAACCTGGAACCTGTAACTCATTTCATGTAATCTTTTGCATCGAAATATGAAACCTTTCCTCTGGGGCACTCGTAGTATTCGTCGTTGCCCCAAAATGGAGGTGTGGATGGCGAAGGGGAAGAAGCTTTGGATCATAGGCGGAGCGGTGGCTCTTCTGGTGATCATTGTTATTGTGAGTATCAAATCCGCCCGCAAGGATACCGTTCTTGTCCAGACGACCATCGTGCAGCGCAAGGATGTCCTGAAGTCTACAGTCACTGCCAGCGGAGAAATTCGAGCCAAGAAATCCGTCAATCTTCAATCGGAGATTTCCGGAATCATCACGGATCTTCCCGTTCACGAAGGGGATACGGTAAAAAAGGGAGATGTCCTGCTTCGGATTGACCCGATCCAAACGGATTCTGAAATGATCGCCGCGCGCGCTCAATATGACGCGTCTTCGGCAGAAGCACGCGGGCAGGAATTTGAAATTCTGAATGCGGAAGTCAATCTCATGCGCGATGAATCCTCCCTGAAGTCCGCGCGCTCTGAACTGGAGCAGGCAGAAAACAATTATGCGAGAGCACAAAGCAGCTTCAAACGCCAGCAACAGCTCTTTGAGGATGGACTGATCGCGCGCGACTCCTACGAGTCGGAACAGAATAATCTGAAAACTGCGAAATCGCGCCTTGATGTTCAGAAAGCCAACGTCACCCAAATTGAGAATCAGGTCAATATCGCCAAAAATAACATAGCCAAGATGAAGACCACGATGGCGGCTTCCATGGCAAGGTCGAAGCAGGCAGCCGCGAACCTCGCCAAGGCGGATGACCAGTCCAAAAAATCCAAAGTGGAATCGCCGCTTGATGGCCTCATTACTCAGCTGAACAAAGAAAAGGGCGAGCGTGCCGTGCCCGGAATGATGACCAATCCGGAAGCAACCATCATGGTTATCGCGGACCTGAGCACTATTCAGGCACAACTGAAAGTGGATGAGACGGACATCGTAAACCTCTCGCTGGGAGATGTAGCGAAAATCAAAGTGGATGCGCTCCCGGATATTGTATTTGAGGGAGAAGTCACTGAAATAGGAAATAGCCCGATCAGTTCGGCAAGCGCATCTCAGGAAGCGAAGGATTTCAAAGTGATTGTCACTTTTAAACAACCGTCGCCGCTCCTCCGCCCCGGGATGTCCTGCACAGGCGAAATAACCACCGACACGAAATACAACGTGATTGCGATTCCCATTCAAGCTCTCACCGTCCGCGAAGTGAAAGTCGACAAGGACGGCAAGTACCTTCCGCCCGATCTCGAGAAAAAGAGCAGTCGCGCCGTCGCCAGGGCCGACTCCAGTAAAGACAAGGAACCGAAAAAGGAACTTGAAGGGGTCTTCGTGATCGATCAAAATAAGATTGCCCGCTTCCGTCCCGTAAAGACAGGCATTACCGGCGAATCTGAAATTGAAGTGACGGAAAACCTTAAGGAAAACGAGGAAATCGTTTCCGGAAGTTATCAGACTCTGCGAACGATCAAAGATGGAGCGGTTGTTAAAATCGACAAAGCCGCCAAGTCGCAAGCTGAAAAAAAGAGCTGAATTGCCATTTATGAAACATAGGGGAGTACGATGAGCGGAACCAACGGAAACAGCGTAAATGCCAACAATGAGATCCTGATTCAAATCGAGGACCTCTGGAAGACGTATCAGATGGGCGCCGAGGAGATCCACGCGCTGAGGGGCGTGAGCTTTGTAATCAACAAGGGCTCCTATGTGGCCATCATGGGCCCTTCCGGATCCGGAAAGTCCACCATGATGAACCTGATCGGATGCCTCGATACTCCTTCGAAAGGGAAATATCTCCTGAACACGCGCCTGGTTTCGGACATGGACGACGACGAACTTGCGCATATCCGCAATAAGGAAATAGGTTTCGTATTCCAGACATTCAACCTGCTGCCGCGCGCGTCCGCCCTGCATAATGTGGAGTTGCCGCTCATATATAACGGAACGCCCTCCAACGAAAGAAAAGAACGCGCAATCAAAGCCCTTCAGGCGGTCGAGCTCGGAGAAAGAATCTATCATCGGCCCAATGAACTCTCCGGCGGCCAGCGCCAGCGTGTCGCGATCGCCCGCGCCTTGGTCAACGATCCTTCCCTCATACTGGCCGATGAACCTACCGGGAACCTGGACTCTGCCACCAGCTCCGAAATCATGGCTATATTTGACGTGTTGCATAAGAACGGCAACACCATCATCCTGGTGACTCACGAATCCGATATCGCGACGCATGCCCATCGTGTGATTCGATTGTTTGATGGAAAAATCGCCAGCGATGAAGCGATAAAACATTAGACTCGCGTCCTGGAATTAGCTGCCTCGCTACAAAAACCCGTGAGAAATGCGGGCTAACCTACAAAGGGAGGCCTCCGGGCTCTTCCGGGAGGCAGCAAAAGTTTAAGATTTTTCAGAGCGTGCTCATCCCCTACCGATACGGCTATTGATTTGTGCCCGGGTACATAGGGCAGCCTTTCATTGATTCGAAAAGCCGTCCACGTCCGCGTCTACGACCACGAACACGTCAACTCCACGTTTACTCTGAGAGACTATCAATAAGAAGGACGGGATGGACGGCGCTGCAGATCAATCTCTTTTAGTTTCTGCAGTTCCTCACTCAGAAGCTTGATCCTGGCTTCCTTCTCCTTAATATCCTCTTTTAAGCTTTCCACCTGCGATTGAAGCCCAAGAATAAACTCGGCCGGACCTTTGTACGGACTACCGGGAAATTCAGCGACCAAACGTTTCAGGACTTCCTCGGCCCGGCGCATGTTTCTGACCGAACTGTCCATGGCAAGGGACAAGCCGAGGCGGAAGAGCACCTCATCACGGTTTGCAGATTTGGGATGTGCTCTGAGATAGTCGTCGAAGTACTTGACGGCTTTCGCATAATTCCTGGCCTGAAAACTAGCCTCTCCCAAGTCAAGGCTGTTGGGCACAGCCGCCACTATTGGAGCCATTGCCGGCTCAACGGGCGCAGGCACGGATGGTGCGGGTATGTCAGGCGTTATTGCCGGTGGAGCAGAATCGGCCGGAAGTTTGGCCGAGTTCGGTGCCGGGACAACGCTTGGCGCGGCGACTTTCTTTCGGCAACCGGAAAACAACGGTAAAAGAAAAGCCAATACCAGCATCGGCAGAAAAGAATGGACGATGAATCTTTTTGTGCTCATATTTCCTACTAGTGCCAAACCGGAGCATCGCCAGCGAATACCCGCGGTCCCTGCTATGACTTATGCCTCGGACAGGCTCCCAGCAGGGAGAAGCAACAAAAACCTGCTCCCGCCCCCGGGATTATCTTCCACCCAGATCGCTCCGCGGTGTGCCTCAATAATAGTGCGTGAGATTGCCAATCCTAAGCCGACTCCTTGACCCGGCGTTTTCTTGTCTTGCTTCACCTGGTGGAATCTTTCGAAAATCCTTTCCTTTTCATCCTCGGGGATTCCCGGGCCAAAATCAGCAACCGCTACACAGCCATAAACTTGCTCTTTGCCTGAATGCATGACCTGAGTGCGCCAGTACTTTGGCACTCCTTCCGGAATCTTCTGTGTTGCCTCGACACTCAGCTGAATCGTTCCTCTTTTCGGAGAAAATTTAACGGCATTCCCAACGAGGTTGACGATGACCTGAATGATGCGCGCGGCATCGCATAGGACAGGCAATGGCTCCGCCTGAAATGTGGTTTTTATTTGAATCTGCTTTTCGCCCGCTTGCACCTCGATTTCAGCGAGGGCATTTTGCACCAGCGGAATAAGATCCTGGCGTTTAATCTCATACTCCATCACGCCGGCTTCTATTCTGGATAGGTCCAGCAAATTGCGGACCATCGCGGTGAGACGATATTCGCTTTGAAGGTTTAGCTCCAGCAGCCGCTTCTGCTTGTCCGTCAATGGGCCCGGGATCTGTTCCAGCATGAGCTGCAATATTTCCCGCATGGAAGCCAGGGGCGACTTCAATTCGTGCGAAACATGGGAGACAAA
The DNA here is from genome assembly GCA_963761825.1 of uncultured Acidobacteriota bacterium. Lineage (GTDB taxonomy): Bacteria > Acidobacteriota > UBA6911 > UBA6911 > UBA6911 > UBA6911. The sequence continues at coordinate 249,961 of CAVXIH010000012.1, read as the reverse complement.
ATCTTTTTTCAATGCATCGAGTTCATTCAAACGGCGAGTCATCGTATTGAAGTCTTTGGCAAGCTGCGAAAACTCGTCGTTTCGTGATGTGTCCAACCGGTAGTAAAACTTGCCTTCCGCGATAGCCCGGGTTCCCTCCGTAAGATTAGCGAGCGGATGCGAGATTGAACGGTAGATGAGGAAGGAAACCAGGATACTGATCGCAAGAGCGGCAAAAACGACACACCACAAAATCAGCGCCGCAGTTTCACTGGTTGCCCGGGATTTCTCCACCTCCGCAACCATCGATCGCAGACTGATCTGATATACGGAATATGTCAGCGCCCGCAGGCTTTCCATGTCATCCTGCAGACTTTGCGGCATCGACGCGCCTCCCGGGGGCAGGTTGTGCTGCAGCGTCCTTAATTTTTCCGCCAAGGAACCCCGGAGCTGTTCCAGGCGCTTGATCGCCTCGCGCTCTTCCAAAGAGACCGCATTTTTTCTGAGCTTCACTATTTGCATTTCATAGTCTTTTTGAAATTCCTTGAGCTGCTCCAGGTAATCCGGGTCCGCCAGCGCAAATGATTTCCGCGCATATTCCTCCACAAGATCGTGGTCTCTGAGTGCCTGCAGGCAGGTGCGTGCGTTTTCGAAATTCGTTTCCCGCAGTGTCCGGTTTATGGCCTGCATCCGGTTGACCGTAATTGCCTGGTATATTGCCATTCCTGCCAGGAGAACGATAAACAATCCATACCCGGAAATGATTCTTGTTGTTATCTTCATAGGAGCCTGAATTAAGAGGGTAAGCCATTACGGACATGCGGCATGCCCTTGCACACTCTTGACCGGATCCGCATTTCACACCTCAATGCATGCCGTAGGCTTTCAGCTTGTTCCGAATCGTTTTGACATCCAGCCCTAATCGGCGTGCCGCTTCTGCCTTGTTGTTGCCTGTTGCCTGCAGGGTCTGGAGTATCAGCTCTTTTTCGGCTTCCACCGCCGTAGTTCCGGAGAGAGAAGCATCGGAACTTCTGCCGGAAGCGCGCTGATTCTGGACATACACGGGCAGATGCGAGGGCTCTATCCACTCTCCCTTGGCAAGTATTACGGCTCTTTCCACAATGTTTCTCAATTCGCGAACGTTGCCCGGCCAGGAATATGCGCTCAGCAGTTCGAGCGTTTCTCCCTTGCATGATTCGACGTAAGAGTTGTGCTTCCTGTTATACTCCTGAATGAACGCGCGCACCAACAAAGGGATGTCCTCTCGGTGCTCGCGCAACGGCGGAAGCGTAACCGTAAAAACATTGAGCCGGTAGAACAGATCTTCGCGCAGTTTTTTTGTTTCAACCGCCTTTCTCGGTTCCTGATTGGAAGCTGCCAGGACGCGCACATCCACTTGAAACTCCTGGCTGCCCCCTACCCGTCGAACGATCCGGTCTTCCAGGACGCGCAGCAGCTTGGGTTGCACCGCGAGAGGCATCTCGACTATTTCGTCCAGAAACAGAGTCCCGTGATGGGCCAGTTCGAAACAACCCTGCCGCGCGCCGGTGGCACCCGTAAACGCCCCCTTTTCATGGCCGAACACTTCGCTCTCCAACAGGTTTTCCGGAATTGCCGCTGCATTGATAGCAATAAACGGTCCTTTACTGCGGGAGCTTCGATCGTGAATCGTTCGCGCAGCGAGCTCCTTTCCTGTCCCACTCTCTCCGGCAATAAAGACGGACGCATCGCTGTTGCTGATGTTTGATATCAGCTCGTAAACCTCCTGCATGGGTTTACTGACTCCTATAAAGCCGGCAAATCCGGCCCCTTTCTCCAGCTGCAACGACAATTTGTCGAATTCCCGGCGCAGGGCGATTTCCTTCTCGGCGGATTCAAGCATTGCCCTCAACTTGGAGTAGTCTATGGGCTTTGTGATAAAATCGTGCGCCCCTAGCTTCATTGCTTCCACCGCCAAATCAATGGTGGCCTGGGCCGTCATGAGGATGATTGGGCGTGAAGGTTTGCCGGCACGCAGGATGCGAAGCAAATCCATCCCGGAATAGTGAGGCATGATTATGTCCGAAATCACGATGTCCGGATCGCAGGATTCCGCTTTTTCTTCCCCTTCCTTTCCTTCCTCGGCCAAAAATATCTCAAAACCCCATTCCTGAAGCCGTAATTCCAGGACTTCCCTCATGGCTGCTTCATCGTCGACAATCAAAATTCGTGTGCGCCGCTTTTTCACAATCGCTGAATTCTCCTGTTAGCATCAAAACCTTTGTTTACAGGTAGTGCAAATTTCTTTTTCCTGATACCAAGTATAGCGGGAATCCTGGCCCAAGGGAAATTTTCCCCGGTGCCTGCCCACGATTCCTGATTCCTGATTTCTGATTCCTGATTAGATGCAGTTTCTGGTTTGAGTCACATGCTTTCGAGAATAGCTGCCTTGAATATATATTTTCAGGAATCAGGAATTAGGCAATCAGGAATCAAATTTTCACGGGGAAAAATTCCCTGTTCCGATTCCATCCCGGTCATCGGCGTCTGCGCAAGTGATTTAATATCAACAAATACAAGTTTGCGCCGAGTGGCATGATCTTTGCATTAAGCATGTCTGTGCCATGAAGGATGAGAGATGTATTTGCGATTCTTTTTCAAAACCAGGAGGATATATGAACCGATTCAAAAAGAGCGTATTGCCCATAGTGTTGGGAACTCTTGTATTTTTGTTAGCTTCGATCGGATATGCACAGACCGAAAGCACTGTGGCGGAAAGCACTCGGACTGACCTGATACAGGTGCCGGCCGGGCAAAAAATGAATGTGGATGGGGTAATTGTAAATCAGGGAACGGATAGCCTGACTTTGCGCGGAACAGGAGGGGGATTATACAGGGTGCTTGTAACCGGGGCGGAAATAAGAGAGAAGAAAAGCAATCCCTTCCGGGGCGCAAAGAATTATTCGAAAGCAGACCTCCTGCAAGGATTGTTTGTAGAGGTCAAGGGATCCGGCGACAGTTCGGGATCGATAGCCGCCCGTGAGATTCGTTTTAGAAAAGACGATGCCGTGATAGCGCAAACGATGGATGCCCGGGTTGTGCCTGTCGAAAACACGCTGAAGGATACACAAGCGCGACTGGGCGAAACAGAACAGAACGCTCAAAGGCTTTCAGGTCAGTTTCGCGAATTGGCTGCCGTCACCGATATAGTTCGAGACAGTGCCAAAGCCGCCCAGGGTTCTGCGGATGGAGCCATGTCTGAAGCAAAAAATGCGAAGTCAACGGCGGACAATGCGAAGGCCGGCGTGAAAACCGCCAACGAGCGGATTACCTCTTTGGATGACTATGATGTCAAAAATGTCACGATGGTCGTCTTTAAGGCAGGGAGCGCCGTCCTATCCGATAAGGAGAGAAAAGGACTGGATGCGCTGGCCGAGACTGCAAAGAATGAAAAAGGATATTTGATCGAGGTAACCGGCTATGCCTCGTCGGATGGCGATGAAGCGTTCAACCGCCGATTGAGCCAGAAGCGCGCGGATACGGTGATCCAGTATCTTGCGGAAAACTACTCGATACCGATGAGGCGGTTTGTAGTGCCCATGGGATATGGAGAAAAAAATCCGGTGGCAGACAATACCACGTCTGTCGGGCGCAAAGAAAATCGGCGTGTTGAGGTCCGGATACTCACCAGCAAAGGAATTGCATATAGCGAAAACTCGCCGACCGTTCCAGAGTCGAAAATTGCTGCCAACTAAGATTGTGGAAGCCGGGCCGCATTTCCTATGAGACTTAAAACTGTATGGATCGGTGTATGCATCGTTTGCCTGATGATCAGCCGGTACCCGGCTATCGCATCGGGCGAGCAATCTGCAGAAGACCAGGCTGTTGCCGGCGAACAGTCTTCCATCATTCGTGTCAGCAGCAATCTCGTCACAATGCCGGTTTCTGTTACGGACTCAGACGGACATGCGATCGGAAATCTCGGGATCCAGGATTTCCTGGTTGAAGAAGATGGCCACCCCGAAACCGTGTCCAGGATAGCCGAAGCGGGCCGGTCGCCTCTGCGACTGGCCCTGCTTTTCGATCTTTCCGGCAGCGTCCATGCACGTTTTGCTTTCGAGCAACAGGCCGCCATTCGTTTTCTTAAAAAAGTCTGGAGACCGGATGATATAGTTTCTGTGGTCCCGTTCAGCGATAATCCGCGCATCCGGCTCCAGACATCCGGCTCACTTTCAGATGCATTGATGGTTTTGTCGGCGCTCGAACCGACGGAGGATCCAACCGCCTTTTTTGATGCGGTTGTTCTGTCGGCAAAAACTCTAGGCCAATCTTCCGGGCCGGAAACAAGGCGAGCGATCATCGCCCTGTCCGACGGAGAAGATAACAGGAGTGGTCATAATTTTTCCGAAGCATTGAGCGAAGTGCAGCGCGCCGATACCATCTTCTATTCTATCAATCCGGGCGGATCTTCTATCCGGCTGAATGAAATCAGCCTGAAAGCGCAATCGGATTTGGCTTCAATGGCCGAAGAAACAGGCGGCAATGCCTTTGTGTCCGATAAAACCGACGATCTTGACAGTATTTTTTTGAGGATTGCGACAGAACTCCGGGCTCAATATCTCCTGAGCTATTATTCCGCCAATTCGCCCATATATGGGAAATATCGCCGGATTTCAGTATCCATTCCAAACCGGAATGATCTGTGCGTTCGAACTCGCCGGGGCTATTATGCCTCTCCAAAGTGATTCGAGATTCGAGATTCAGATTCCGAGATTGCAGATACCGGGATGCAGATCAAAAGCCGTATTTTTGTTCATACAGGAAGCAGGCGACTTTTTCACCGCGGATAATCTCCGACAAGAGGCGGAACATTGTTCCCTGCATAGGGGAAGCCGCTGCGGGCAATGGGCATAGAAAGCACAGCCCGAGAGGGTACTTGCAGATGAAGGATCCATGGTTGGAGCGGAGGAAGCGCGATTCTTCTTGAGCGGTTCCAGGATGGGCATTGATTCGAGCAGAATCCGGCTATAGGGATGCTTCGGCTCTCTGAAAAAACTTGGAGCCGGAGCTTCTTCAACGAGCCTTCCTTTATATAGGACCGATACATGCGTACATAAATAGTGTACGGCGTGGAGCGAATGGGAAATTATAATCAGGGTAAGATCCTGTTGCCTTTTTAAATCTCCCAGCAGGTTCAGAATCTGGGCTTGAACCGAAGGGTCCAGCGCCGACACGGGTTCATCCGCGATAAGCAGCCTGGGTTTCAGAGCAAGCCCGCGCGCAATCCCCAGGCGCTGCTGCTGTCCGCCGCTGAGTTCTGAAGACTTTCGATGGATCAGCGATGTGCTTAAAGAAACAGATTCCAGCAATTCCCCGATTCTACGATCTCTGAAATCTCCGGTGCCGACATTATGAATCTTGAGAGGCTCCGACAATACCTGTCCAACCGTCATTCCCGGATTTAGCGCTGCGAATGAATCCTGAAAGATCATCTGGAATTCTTTTCTCTTTGCCCGCAACGCCGCAGGGCTCAGAAACGCCAAATCCTGGCCATCAAATTGGACCATACCGGCAGACGGTTCAATGAGCCGCACGCTGCAGCGCGCCAGCGTCGTCTTTCCCGATCCGGATTCACCGACAATTCCGTGAATTTCTCCGGCCTGCACTTCCATATCCACGCTATCAATCACACGGACGCGTTTTTTCCTCAGGATGCCGGAGGAGAAATCTTTGCATAACCCCTGAATCTTCAGGAGTGGCATGACCTTTGATTCCTGATTCCTGATTCCTGATTCCTGACCTCCTGATCCTCCTGCACTCCCGACTCCCCATCCCTCTATCCCTCTACCCTTTAATCCTTTACCCCTTTGATCCTCCACGCCATATGCCAGTGGATGCATGCCACCCGATGTGTTTTCGAAACCTCCATCCAGCCAGGCACGGATTCCTGGCACTTTGATTCCGAATAGCTGCAACGTGGAGCGAAGGCGCAGCCCGCAAAATTCTGTCCTGGAATCGGGATGGAGCCCGGAATTGCCGTTAACGGATAGGTTTCATGGTGATGCTGCATTCCTGGCTGGCATTGTATCAAGCCTTGAGTATAGGGATGCGCCGGTGCAGCTAGGACTTCTTTCTTTAACCCGGTTTCCACAATGCGGCCGTGATACATTGCGGAAACCCGATCGGCTTCCTGTGAGACCAGGGCTAAATCGTGGCTGATCAGGAGCAGCGCAAGTCCGTAGCGCTGCTTCATGAGCATAAGCAGCTCGAGGATCTGGGTTTGAATCATTGAATCCACGGCGCTCGTCGGTTCATCGGCGATGAGCAACTGGGGATTGTTGCAGATCGCAAGAGCAATCCCCACGCGTTGACTGATGCCACCGGAAAGCTCAAAAGGATAAAGCTTCCCATGATCTTTGGGGATTCCGACTTCCTGAAGCAGATCCAATGACCTTGAATGCGCTTTTTTCTTTGAGAGCGGCTGATGCGCTTGCATCGTTTCTACGAGGTGGTCCTCAACTGTGAGAACAGGATTCAGAGCGCTGCGCGCATCCTGAAAAATGATGCCGATTTTACGGCCGAGGATGCTCCTCCAACCATTTTTCCCCGGGGATTTGACACTGCATCCCTCATATAGGATTTCGCCCGATTCCACCTTTGTTTGATGGTCCAGCAAGTCCAGAATGGCCAGCGCCAGTGTCGACTTGCCGCTTCCGGTTTCGCCGATCAACGCCAGCGTTTCACCTTCAAAGATTTCCAGAGAGATGTCCCGCACCGCGTGGATCGCCCCGGCAGACGAAGGGTACGTTACTGATAGATGCCTCACTTCCAGAAGGGGGTGGGCCAAAGGATTTCCTCTTAGTGATTCCTGATTCCCAGATTCCAAATTCCTGACTTCTGCCCTCATTTGTCCCATATCCTGGAATCAGCAATCTGGAATCAGGAATCTCGAATCAATACAGCTGGTTTCCCATGAATCGAGCCTGGGTCTTGAGTTCCCCTTCGATGCGCAGCAGCTGATTATATTTGCATACGCGATCCGTGCGGCTGGCCGAACCGGTTTTGATTTGGCCGGCGTTTGTCGCAACAGCCAAATCCGCAATAAAAGAATCCTCGGTTTCTCCGGAACGATGCGAAATCACGGTCGTGTATCCATCCACCTTGGCCAGCTCAATCGTGTCCATTGTCTCGCTCAGAGTGCCGACCTGATTCAGTTTGATCAGAATGCTGTTGCCGACGCCGTCTGCGATCCCGCTCTGCAACCGTTTCGCATTCGTTACGAACACATCATCTCCGACCAGCTGAATTTTTTCTCCCATAGCGGAAGTCAGCGCAATCCACCCCTGCCAATCATCTTCGGCCATCCCGTCTTCAATCGACACGATGGGATATTGTTTGGTCCAGCTTTCGTAAAGTTTGATCATTTCGTCTGCGTCGAGACGGGCGCCTGTTGATTTTTTGAAGTGATATTTGTTGTCTTCGAAAAATTCGCTGGCGGCTACATCCAGCGCCAGATAAACATGTTGGCCCGGTTTGTACCCGGCCTTTTGAATTGCCTCCAGTATCAGTTCCAGCGCTTCCTCGGTGGATTTGACGTTTGGGGCAAACCCGCCTTCGTCTCCGACGGCGGTGGTGTACCCCTTTTTCTTCAAAACCGATTTCAGTGCGTGAAATGTCTCCACGCCCATACGCAGACTTTTCGCAAAGGATTCGGCTCCCGCCGGAACGATCATGAACTCCTGGATATCCAGATTATTGTCGGCGTGCGCGCCTCCGTTCAAAATGTTCATCATGGGGACAGGCAGCATGCAGGCATTCGTTCCGCCCAGATAACGGAACAAAGGCAATCCCAGCGCAGCAGCGGCTGCCCTGGCTGCAGCAAGCGAAACCGAAAGCAAAGCATTCGCCCCCAGGTTGCCTTTATTGGGTGAACCGTCCATATCGATCAGGATTTGGTCAAGATTTCTTTGATTAAAGGCATCTTCACCGACGATTGCCGGCGCGATGATTGTATTGACGTTGTCGATCGCCCGCAGAACTCCCTTGCCGAGATATCTCGCAGCATCTCCGTCTCGCAATTCCACTGCTTCATGGGTTCCGGTGGATGCGCCCGAAGGAACAGACGCTCTACCCTTAAAGCCGCTTTCTAGAGTGACTTCGGCTTCAACTGTTGGATTACCTCTTGAATCAAGAATCTCTCTTGCTGTTACAGCACAAATTAACCCTGTCATTTCGGTCTCCCTTTTGAAAACCAGCTTTTGGCTGAAATGTTAGCCCAATGCCCTGAGATTCGGCAACACCAATTCCGGTAAAATTGACAGCCATAATGGGCTATGCTAGTTTCTCCTGTCAGACATTGGAGGCTCCATGAAGCTCTCGGTTAGGAAAGCAAAAGACATTGCGGTGATTGATGTCGACGGAAAAATTGTTTTGGGGGACGGCGATGTAGAGATTAAGCAGGCGGTGGACGGCCTTCTCCAAAAAGGAAACATAAACATCATCCTTAATCTGGCCAAGGTTCCCTATCTGGACAGTGCGGGATTGGGCGAAATCATGCGCTGCTTTACGGCGCTTCGGAAAGAGGGCGGCGATTTCAAGCTTTTGTCTCCCAATCAGCGCATCATCGATTTACTCAGCATCACCAAGCTTTTCAACGTTTTTGATATCTATGACAACGAGCCTTCCGCCATCAAAAGTTTTCTTTGATGGCAGGGCTTTGCATCATTCAAGCGGGATTTTATTATTAAACTATGTTAAAGCCGTCTGTACTTTGCGCGATGTTGCCGGCGCTATAGGCTTGTGCTTCCTGAGTCCGGAAATTGCCCCTTCTCAATCGATTGATCGAATCTCTTCCGCGCATATAGTGATGCGCATGCCTGTGGCGCGGGAATCGCTGGGCAGGGACGCGATTGGGGAGATCGAGCAATGCTATATTTTCATGAATAGGGCAACCGGCAATAGCCTGCCCCGCAAAATTTTGATCGATGTCGACTGGGATCAACCTGACAGCGGCTGCAACAAGAGGGATGCGAGCATTACCATCGGCATGAATCGGCCGGATAGGATGGTTGATTTAAGGACTCTGTTGCTGCACAAGGTTGGACGCGAAATCGCGCGGTTAGGGCTGCTGGAGCTTTCGGGTTGGGCGCAGAGGGAAGACACGGAATTTTTGTTCGAAGGAATGATTGAGATCCTCAACCATGAGTTTGACCACAGCGCGCGAAGTCTGGAATCTGCGTGGACATATTCCCGGATCCTCGATCAGATGCAGATGCTGGGATATAATGCCCAGCGCTCCTGGTCCGTGTTTTCAGCGGGGAAGCGATTTCATCGAAGCGCGGCTCCGGGGGTCACCTTCCTTACCACTTTCCGCGAACTGCAGGGGAGAGACCGTCCTATCAAGCTTTTTGAAGCACTTAAAAAGGCGAGTCTGACCGCAAGCCTGGCAACGGCATTTAAGGCTCCGGCTGCTGAGCTGGAAAATATCTGGCTTAAAAGGGTCCGCGAATATCATGAGGCCGAGGAAATTACTATCGTTGCGGAAGACGCCCCGCAACTTCTGCAAACCGAGTCCATTCCCGAGTCGGGCCAACAGGGAACAGAATTCCGGGTCCGCTTGTTGTTGAGCGATCGCAACGGCGATCTTTTTCCCGATGGAATTTTCGTGAAAGATGAACGCACGCAACGCGTGCTGCAAGCTCAAGCTTCTCCCGATAAAGATGTGGAATATATGGCTGTAAGAATTCCCGTCGAAGCCAATTGTCCTCCCGGGAAATATAGCTTTGAAATAACCGCAATGGATGAAGCTGGAAATATGCGCCGCTGGACAAGAAGCTATACAGTCGGCAGTCGTTAGTCAGCTGTCGGCTATCAGCTACTTCAGCCGTCTTTTTCACAGGTTGCCTCAACAGGATCTCTGAAGGCCGATCACCGATAGCCGATAGCTGAGCTGAAAGCTGATAGCCGACTAACTACTTCTTCATATTTTCATTTACGCGCGCAATCGCCTGCTTGATCTCTTTGGAAGATTTGATCTCTTCGGCTTTTTTATAGGCATTCAGGGCCTGGGGCCATTTCTTTTGCTTTTCATACACAAATCCCATTCGCCCAATCACCTGCACGTTTTTCGGCATCAAATCCGCTGCCTGGCTGAATGCCTTTTCCGCCTCCGGGTATTCTTCTGAAACAAATAGGCCTCAGCGAGGTTGTAATAAATATATCCATCCTTGGGATCATAATCTTTTGCCTTAAGCAAATACTGTAGTGCTGCCGCGTATTGTTTCCCGGTTAAAGCCGCGCTCCCTTTTTTAAGATAGGCATCGGCGAGCAACCCAGTCGTCCTGCTATCGCCGGGTTTCATGGAAAGGGCTTTCTCCAATGCTGGAGTTGCATCGTCTATGCGGTTTAGCTTCATATAACTAAAACCAAGTTTAAAAAAATCTGACCAGTCTGATTGATTCACTCTGATTGCGTCGGTCAGATCGCTTGCCGCCTCATCGTACTTGCCAATTTGAAAGTATGCAGATCCTCGAAATTTGCTTAATTTTGCTTTTTCTTTCTCGGGCTCTTTCTCCTTCGCGACAAATTGTTCTCCCTGATTTAGGCCGAAATACAATTGTCGTATTTCTGCATGCTAAAATAGGCTTGGCCCAAGCCCAAATAGGTCGAGAATGACGTTGACTTGAGCTGCACGGCGCGCGAAAGCGCAGAAATTGCCAGCGCATTATTTTTCAGCTTTAGATAACAAAGCCCGAGAAGGCGGTGGCCGGTTTCCCAGTCCGGATTCCGATCCAGATCTGGTTTTAACTCCTGAATTGCCTTGTCATATTGGCCCTGATTGTAAAAGGCAACCGCTTGTTTGTAGTCAGCCGCTGCCGGCTGCACGCACACCAGGGCAAGAAAGAAACAGATAAAAAAGCCCGTGAAAGAGAGTCGTCTCATTTAGATCCCCCTGTGTGATAGCTACCATTTAAATTAGCGGCAAGGCGATAGCAAGTCAATCATAGGGAAGGATCAAAGGAGCATAAGGATTAAAGGGATTAGAGGATTAAAGGGGTAAAGGAGATGGAGTATTTACTTAATTATTGCTCGCTTTGCACTATACCCCTCTAATCCTCTAATCCTTGGATCCTTTGATCCCTTCAATTGTTCGCGGATTTTGAAGCGTTTGAGCTTTTCGCTCAATGTTGTGGCGTTTACGGAGAGCAGTTGGGCCGCTTTCTTCTGGTTCCAGTCTGTCTTCTCCAGGGCGGCCAGGATAATCGCCTTTTCAAAATTCCCGACTCTTTCTTTAAGAGACAGCGCGTCCTCGGCAAAGCTATTGGGTATTTCGGGAGAAGGCGTGGTGATATTCATGGGAAAGAGGTCGGCGTTATGCTGTTTCCCGGCGACAGAACCACGGCACGTTCGATCACATTTTCCAGTTCGCGCACATTTCCGGGCCACTCGTATTCCATCAGAATCTTCATGGCAGCCGGTTCGAATATAAGGCTTTCTCTCTGGTTTTCCTCGCTATATTTTTTGATGAATGCTCGCAAGAAGCGGGATATCCTCGGCTCGTTCGCGCAAGGGCGGTATCTTGATCACAATGACATTCAGTCGGTAATAGAGATCATCGCGGAAAGTTCCCTGCCGCACAGCCGCTTGAAGGTCGGTATTGGTTGCGGCTATGATGCGGACATCCACCTTGATATTTTCCAGGCCGCCCAGCCGGCGAAATTCTCTCTCCTGAATGACCCGAAGCAGCTTGACCTGGATCTCCATGGAAATGGCGACACTTCATCCAGGAAAAGCGTCCCGCCGTCGGCAGCTTCGAATAATCCCTTTTTGGCGCTGGTCGCGCCGGTGTAGGCGCCCCGAACATGGCCGAAAAGCTCGCTTTCCAATAAATCCGACGGGATGTTGCCGCAATTTATCGCCATGAAAGGACGCGTCGGCTCTGCCGCTGGAGGCATGAATGGCCTTGGCCACCAGTTCTTTTCCGGTTCCGCTTTCTCCCTGGATCAGAACCGTGCTGCGCCGCGGCGCAACCTGCGCGATGAGGTCGAAGACCTGCTGCATGGGCGCGCTTTTGCCGATGATGTTCTGAAAGCTGTATCGTTCGCGCAGCGATTTTTTCAGGCGCCGGTTTTCGACCGCGAGATCGTGCTGCTCCATGGCATTCTTGACGGCCAGCAGCAGTTCGTCATTCTTGAATGGTTTTGGGATAAAAGCAAAAGCCCCCAGCTTTGTGGCTTTTATGACCCTCTCGATGGATGCATATGCCGTAAGAACCACGGACCGGGCTGTTCTCCGTCTTCTTCAATTCCTCCAGCACCTGAAGCCCGTCCATGTCCGGCATCATCAAATCCAGGAGCATGACTCCGTAATCCTTTTCCCGGATCATCTCCAGCGCCTGAGTGCCGTTTTCCGCCAGGTCGACCCTGTAGGATTCCGAATGACAAAAGGGCGGACAGGACATCACGCATGATTTCCTCGTCGTCCACCACCAGTATCTGTCCGTTTGTGTTCATTCTTAATGCAGCCTGGTTGGGAGTTTCACTCTGAAATGCGTTCCCTTCCCGGAACTGCTATCCACGAAAATACCTCCGCCGTGCTCCTGAATAATCCCATAAGTCACAGCCAGCCCCAAGCCCGTTCCTTTGCCGATGGTTTTGGTCGTGAAAAAGGGATCGAAGATCCTTCGGATATCCTCTTCGGAAATGCCCACGCCGGTATCGGAGATATCCACGACAATCATGGATTCATTCATTCCCGTCTGAACTGCAATCTCTCCGCCGGAGGGCATGGCATCCCGCGCATTCAGGAACAGGTTGACGAAAACCTGCTGAAGCTTGCCCGTGTTTCCGATAAACCGGCGGGAGCGACATTCGTATCGGGATTCCACCTTGATGTTGTTGATCTGCAAGCTGATGATTGAGCAGAGCGAGGCTTTCATCGATCAACTGATTGATGTCCAGTTCCTTGAACTCACTGCCGTTCAGGCGCGAGAAGTTCAGCAGACCGTTCACAATTTCGGCGGCCCGGAATGTCTGTTTTTCAATCTTCTCCAGGATCGGCTTGCGCCTGTCGGTTTCAGGCGTTTCTTTCAGCAGCATTTGCGTGTAGCTGGAGATGCCCGTTATCGGCGTGTTGACCTCGTGAGCAATGCCGGCCGCCAGCAAACCTATCGAAGAAAGCTTTTCAGCCTGCAGCAGCTGATCTTCCAGCTGCACCTTTTCCGTTATATCGTCCATCATAATAAGCGAACCCGTATTGTCCCTTGCAGGGGCCTGCAGCGGTATCAGACTCAGATTCACGATGAGCCGCTGGCCTTTTCGGTTTTCCAGGCTCAGCTTGAAGATATTTGCCGGAGAGCGCAGATTCCCATCCCTGCTTTCCCGATTCCTTGGATGGATGCGATCACATCCGGCGGGAAAAGCTTTTCCACCGGCAAGGCCGACAATCTGCTGCCGGGTTGCGCCGTACAGCTCTTCGAATGCGCGGTTGCAGGAAGTAATTCGGCCGTCCTGATCCAGTGCCAGAACCGCAAGATTGATGCTCTCGATAATGTTTTCGGTATAGGCCTTTAATCTTTCCACTCCAAAGCCTTTGTTTCAACGGAGCGATAAAGACTTGCATTTTCCAGAGCCATGGCCGCGTAGCCGGACAGAGCGGAGAGAAGATCCAGGTCCTCGGTTGAGAAATGACGGTCCCGGGGAACCGACCGAGAGCAATCATTCCCACCTGTTTGCCGTGATGCTTCAAAGCCTGCAGTAAAGCACCTTTCTTTTTCCAGCGCGGATTGGCGCGGCGCAGGTAGTTGGTGCCGCTTTTCGGGATCGAGCAGGTCCCGGATTCCGGCGTCGATCAGCTCATCCTCGCGGCAGAGCGAGAAAAGAGGGGGCGTCGATCAGATTCCAGGGAATATACAAGACGGAAATAGCTTCCCGAACCGGATCCGTGAGGAAAATTGCGGCTTTGTCGATCTGGAAAGCTTTCGAAATGCGTTCGAGAATGCTGCGAGAAAGCGGTACAAGGCTTATTTCTGAACTCAGCGTCCGGGCAAATTCCCAGAGCTGGACCGATCCTCGAATTGATCCCTGTAAAACAGGCGATCCAGTCGAGCTTGCACTGCGTTTCGCAGCGGCGCAAAAACAAGCGCAATTGCCAGCGCCGCGAAAGAAATCGCCATGAAATCAGCCTGAGGCGCGAGAAACTGGAAGGCCCTTCCCAGCACGAGCACAAACAGCAGATATAGAGCCAAGAGCAGGGAACTCGAAATAAAATATGCAGCGCCGCGTCTGGCGATCGACTCCACATCCATGAGCCGGTAACGCACAAGAGCGTAACCAAAGGAGAGGGGAATAAGCGCAAGAAAGAGCAGGGAAGATTCCATTCAGAAAGTGGCCCGTACGCCCAGTAACCGGCAATACGTAGATCAGTCCAAAAGGAATTATCCCGGCCAATGCTCCATAGCCGATCCATTTCATCTGCTGGCGGACGATCAAATCCCGGTCTTTGAAGCGGCGCTTCGCAGCAGGGCCCGCCAATGAAAAAGCCTGCCGAGAAATATGCCAACTGGATCTGATCGAGAATTCCGCTCGACCGGACGGTTCGAGGCAAACCCACCGACGCCAGGTGCCCTGTAACCCAAAGCAGGTGCGTCAGCCCAATAAGATCGCCGGCGCATACAAAACGGGATGCCACTGATTCCCTGCCGTATCCATTGGAAACCGAAGGCTGAAATGAACAAAAAGGGCCGGCAAAAATAAAACGCTAAGAACGGAGAGACCGTATACCCACCAGTCCAGTGCTCGCAATCCCGGCGTATAGCTGAAAAGATAAACGACAAAGGCAGCGAGACAAATAAGATAGAACTGAAACGATCGCGGCATCGGCGGCCACGCACAAGCACAAATACGCCCACTCCGAGATGGAGGAATGCCAGGAGCGCCCGAAGCCTGTCCCGGCCCCCAAGAGCGATTTTGATCCAAGCCGAACCGTGACATTGCGAATTGACGCGCCGTTCGCGAGGGCATCGTCCAGGGCAGCTCCGGGATTCGCCCTGTAATCAAATTGGAATATTGGCCTAAGTTGGAAAGAGCGTTTCCGCCAATCGATATGAGCTGCTCGCCCTCGCGGATTCCTGCAAGGCTGCCCGGTCCTCCAGGATCAATCCCCGGCCGCTCTCAGCGTCCCTTTCGATTCGGTCCAGACAGACGCCGTCCGGGGTCCGTCCAGGCGGCACGGTCACGCAGGTTCAGAATGCCCAGCGATACAAGAATGCCGCTTAATAGCATTGTCGCAACAAATCTCAGGGGCACCGGAAACCTGTTCATTCGAGCACTCGCATTCACCAAGCAATGCAATGATCTCTTTATTATGCAATTTATGTGCCATGGCCGGCCGGCGGGTTCTGGAATGCTTTGACGAGATAAAATACTGTAATATAATAAGGTTTATGTTGAAATGCCCGCGCCGCGCCTTTGCCTTTCGGTCCTATTCCAACTACTTGAATAAGTTTATTCAATATTTTGAATTACCTGGTTCCGATTATGCCTTTAACCTCATATTTCGGTATTGGATGAGTACGTAGAAGGATGTCCTGATCCTTTACTCATTCCTGCAACGGAAGGATCCCTGAAAATTTTAATTTCGCTTTTTTCCGTGGTAATGTGTGTGATTGTCTTAGGATCCCTGGATTACCCGTTCATGAAGAAAGATTGCGGAGCGACAGCAAAAAGGTAATTAGCGGAAATTCAGGCTGATTCCAAAACGGACGGACCGGGATTTCGGTTAAAAACAACTCTCCATCAGTGGCGGCCAGAGTCTCTTTCCCCTGGTTGAGCGCATTCCTCAAATCGACCCAGACATCCCATTGGCCATCGGTTCCCATGATGTCCGGAATTGGAACGGATTGCCTGAGCTCAAAGTTGACGGACTTGGTGCCGATATCCATCCGGTCGGAAAACCAGTCCACCGGGACCAGCGGATTTCCGGTTATACCAGCGCAATACGGTCACGAGAGTTGTCTTCGTTTGCGGAAGCGTGGCATTGAAGCTTCCCGTAATCGCGTGCTGATAGCCCTGATGCATAATAATCAGCAAGATTGCTGTTCAAGGTATCGCTTGATACAGGTTCTTTCGGGTTTGATGAGGCTGGTCGATTCCCCATATGCGTATGCGACGGATCCGCCTAGGTTTTCCGAAAGTTTTTGCCTGACGGTGAATCGCGCCCCTCGCTGGCTGGAATCATTCTCGTTCATCTGTGTGATCTGAGATGTCTGGCTCAGTGAGGCGTGATCGTGGTCACCATGAGCGGAAGGCCGGGCCCCTTGATGCGGTCCTGATATACGGAAACCTCAAATGCCGTTCCCGGCACGAGCTCTTTTTCAGCGGCAACTTCGGAATGACGAATCTGGCTCATGCTGACCCGGTTGCCGATCATGGTTATTAAAGTCGGTTCCGACAGGTCGAGGATTTCACCGTCCGGAAGAACAAGGGTATTGTGTCGTTTGCGCGTCGGGATGTAAAAGAGGTCCGCACGCTCCACCCGTCAATCGGTGTAAAGACAATCCGGATGGATGGATCAATAAATCCCTTGGATGTGCCGTAATTCAGACGGGAGTAGTCAAAACCGTATTCGACGGCAAAAGATCCAGGAACCTTGTGTTCCCTTCCAATGCGAAAGCGAGCGTTTCACGCCTGATTCCCGTAGCTCGGATTCCTTGGGAAGGAGTTGGGCGGGAATCGCGCCGTTGTCCAATTATTCCCGTTCATTCTTCCGTAGCCCACGGAGACCCTATAGTCGTGATTGCTGTCAGGCCTGTAATTAAACGTGTCGCGAAATCTCCAAAACGTGCCCGCGCCTGAATCCAGCTGGCCTGAAAGAATCATCCTGCTATGTGCGCCAGAGGTTCGGCAAAAGCAAAGCTAGTGGAAACTCCGTTCTGGCTGGTTTGAGGGCGGAACAAATAGCTTTCTCTGTTTAGCGAAGTGTTCGAAGCTATATTCATAGCGCCGCTTCATAAAACGGAGGTTTCTTCGTCCCCAACCGGAGAAGCAACACCCGGAAGATTGCGGAATATAAGGCGCCGGTCCGATGTGCTGCGCAGCACCGTTTCGAGGTCCCAGTTGCGGGGATCTTCGTTATTGTTGATGTATTCGATAATATCCTGAAGAATAATATCCAGCGAAGTTGTCTGACCGGATTCGATCGTAAATTTTGCGGCGGTTATCGGCTGATACCCTTGACGCGAAACTTCGAGGAAGTAAGTGCCGGGAGTAAGCTGGGCGGATTGAAAAAAACCCCTGCTATTACTCCGGGTGGCCAATACTATTTCATTTTGCTGCACTTCCCTGAAAATCTTTATGATCGCATTGCGCAAAGGGCTCCCGGACATGCTTTTGATGTTTCCGGCAAGCCGGCCACCGCTCTTGGCATTGGCCGTCATGCGGAAGCAGGAGAAGCGCGCAAAACACCGCCAGGATTTTCGAGAAATATTTCATTTTGCAGCATCTCTCAGCGCAGCTCCACATCATCGTCCCTAATAGCTAAAGTAAAACCACGTTAACACAGTCAATTTCGACTGTCAATTATGCGGCTTCATGTCCGGGGAAGCGTTTCCGATGTCTGCATAAACAATAGATACCCTCGATTCAGCCGCCGATTCAGAGAAGTTGTCCATCCGGATGTCTGTTAGTTTTAAAGTAGCACCGGGCAGGATTGTTTGGCCAATGAATGGATTCTTGTTTCCAGAACTTTTCCGGTCTGGGAAAGAAAAACAAAATTCAGCCGCATTTCTTTATATGGCACGTTTCCGCGATTGAAAATTTCGATTTCGTTTCGGACTGAAAAAACGGCTTTGTTGTTCAGCGCTTTTTTCAAAACCATTTTCGAGCGCACAATTTCAAGATCTGCGGCTTCAAAGCCCTGGAGCCGTGGTTTGCGATTTCTCGACAGTCTCCACCGGCAGGCCTGCCGGTTCTTCTTCCTGCGGCAGCCGCGAATGGTCAGAAATATAAATCCCAACATCAAAACCAGCGTGAGTCCAAAAAACAGTGACCTTTGTATCATAAGAATCCAGCCCTAGCCCGTATTCCTCATGGGCTTTCTACTGCGCCGGCGGGTCTAGCTAGATTCCAGATTCCGGATTCCTGATTCCTGATTCGAACGCCTTGACCTGTATCATGAAATCCGGAATCCGGAATCCGGAATCAATTATATCCGCCCCGCCTGCGCCGCATCGCCACAAAGTCTATCACCCCGGACGAAAATTTCATTTACTATTACTTCTGCCATGCAGTTTGTCCCTGGATAATCGTGGCAATGCATTCGCCGGCACCCTCCATTATCTGACTTAGAAATTGGCGTGGTTTCAGGTTTTCCGGCAGTTCGATCACGGCCATGTCCGCATAATAGCCGCGCTTAAGCAGCCAAGAACGCCTGCAAATCCGAGCGCCGCCGCACCGTTCCGGGTCGCCATCTGAAATATTTCCTCGAGTGTGAGGTCTTTGCGCTTTTTAGCCAAAAAGCGCATTTCATCGATCATGCTAAGAGAGGAATTGCTGGCAAGGGAATCGGTTCCCAGCGCGACATTGATTCCGGCATCCAGCAGTTGCCGGACCGGGTGCTTTTCGTGGCCGAAGAACTCGTGGCTTCGTGGGCAATACACAACGCTGCTCTTAGCCATCTGTATCCGGCGGATGGATTCCCGATCCAGATAGTTGCAGTGAATTAAAACGCAGAGAGGTCCTAAGATTCCAAACTATCCAGGAATTGAACCGGCGGGAGTTTGGGATGCTTCCATTCATTCGGCAACACACCTCCGGCAGCGAGAAAATCTTTGAATTCTCCGGTCCCGTCTTCGAGAAACTCAACCTCAGCTCTTGTTTCAGCCAGGTGTGTGGCCAGAAGCATCCGCCGTTTTCGTGAAAGATCCGCGGCACGCGTATACAATTCGGCGGAAACAGAATAGGGCGCATGAGGAGAAATACCGTGAACCTGGAGAGAGTTCGGCTCCGCCTGCTCAAAACGCGGACTCAATTGCAGCATCGCACTGTCGGCCTGATCGGGCGCAAGCGAAAGAACCTCCTCGAATACTGCGCGGCGGAGGATATTGCCCACCGTGGCTTTCCAGCCCACACCGCTGGATGTGATATCGCCCACCAGCGTTGTGCCCGAAGCAAGCGATAGCCGCGCACCTTTCGCGGCCGAAACGACGAAATCCCCGGCAGTCCAGAGTCTGCGACAACGGATCAGCTGAGCAATCCAATCTGTAAACGAATTGAAGCGTGTCAGCTTTTCATGCAGTGAGGTAAGCTCCAGATGTGCATGCGCATTAATCATGCCCGGCATTAGCAACGCCGATCCCCAGTCAACAACGCGCACCCGCGGATGTATCGCTGCATTGTTCAGGGTTCAACCCCGGAAATACGACCGGAGCTGGAAACATAAATAACGGCGTTTTGCAGCAGCAGGTTGGAATCGGCCAGGACAAAACGTGCTCTGTGGGCGGTCCTTTGCATACACAAATAATATAGACAGGCGCCGCACCGCTTTCAAACACATTCACTGTAGGCAGTCGTTAGTCGGCTGTCAGCTTTCAGCGATCAGCTTTCAGCAATCAGCTTTCAGCAATCAGCTTTCAGCAATCAGCTTTCAGCGATCAGCTTTCAGCAATCAGCTTTCAGCGATCAGCTTTCAGCGATCAGCTTTCACGATCAGCTTCAGCAATCAGCTTCAGCATCAGCTTTCAGCAATCAGCTTTCAGCATCAGCTTTCAGCAATCAGCTTTCAGCGATCAGCTTTCAGCGATCAGCTTTCGGCAATCAGCTTTCAGCGATCAGCTTTCGGCAATCAGCTTTCAGCAATCAGCTTTCAGCGATCAGCTTTCAGCGATCAGCTTTCAGCGATCAGCTTTCAGCAATCAGCTTTCAGCAATCAGCTTTCAGCGATCAGCTTTCAGCAATCAGCTTTCAGCGATCAGCTTTCAGCGATCAGCTTTCAGTGATCAGCTTTCAGCGATCAGCTTTCAGTGATCAGCTTTCAGCGATCAGCTTTCAGCGATCAGCTTTCAGCGATCAGCTTTCGGCAATCAGCTTTCGGCAATCAGCTTTCAGCAATCAGCTTTCAGCGATCAGCTTTCAGCAATACTACTAACCGCCGGCTGCTGACTCTGACAGCTCACTAGCTGATGTAAGCTGACAGCTGATGGCTGATAGCTGATAGCTGAAATAGCTGACTAGAGCTGATGGCTAATAGCTGATAGCTGATAGCTGATGGCTGATGGCTGACAGCTGATGGCTGATCGCTGAAAGCTGAAGGCCGACTGTATTTCAAGCTTGGAGCTGGGATTAGGCTCAAGTATATTTAGGCTTCATATTATTGCTATTCAGAAAATCAATGCTGGAGGTGCGTATGGCGATTTTGCTGAGGGAATCGGAAGTTGAAACGCTGGCTACCACAAGCATGGCGGTCGAGGCGATAGAGCAAGCTTTCAGGTTGCAGGGACAGCAGAATGCGGATATTGCCCCTCGGCGCCGATGCCGTGTGGATCAAGGAATGCTGCATGTGATGAGCGCGTCGTTGCCGACCTTGGGCTTTGCAGGCCTAAAAAGCTACACAAGCGTCGCCGGCGTGAATCGATTTGCAGTTCTTTTGTATCAGGGGGATGGCCAACTAATCGCAGTTATCGAAGCGGATAAACTCGGTCAATTGCGTACCGGGGCAGCCTCGGCAGTCGCCACGAAATACATGGCACGTGAAGAGTCTTCACGACTCGGGATTTTTGGCACGGGATTGCAGGCACGCTCTCAGATTCAAGCCATCTGCTCGGTCCGCCCGATCAAAACAATCATTGCTTATTCAAGAGATCGGGCAAGGCGTGAAAGTTTCTGCAAAGAAATGACTGAACTCACGGGCATTGGCGTTTATCCTGCAGCAACGCCGGAAGAAGCCGTGAAGGAAATGGATATCATCGTTACGGCGACCACTTCGAAAGAACCGGTTTTCAAGGCGGAATGGCTTTCCAAAGGCGCACACATCAATGCAATCGGGGCAAACTTCCTGTCGAAACAGGAAATTGACGTGGAAACGGTCCGCAGGAGCGCCTGCGTTGTCGTCGATTCCCTTGACCAGGCTATGTTGGAATCCGGTGATCTTGATCGCGCGGCGAAAGCGGATGCTTTCTACTGGGAAGACGCCAGGGAGCTCGGCCTTGTGGTGGTAGGAGAGTTCCCGGGTCGTGAGGACGCCGGTGAGATCACTCTCTTTGAGTCACAAGGGATAGCCCTCGAGGATGTAGCCCTTGCCGCTCGTATTTACGAACAGGCTATAAAAGCGGGAATCGGAGAACCCTCTTCCCTTCTGACCGATTCCTGATTCCTGATTTCTGATTCCTGATGGCATTTATCCGGAATCCGGAATCCGGAATCCGGAATCAAAGGTACCTCGCTATTTCTCTTTTAAGAGCATAAATGTTTTCTTCTAAGCTCTTTATCCCTATTCCCTCAGATTCTGGAAAGGAAAATCCATGAGAGAAGTAGAATACGAAATAGTAACGGCGGCGCCTGTTGAAGAAATTGTGGAGCTTTATAAGGCAGGCGAGTGGTGGCAGGAAAGCCCCGAAGCCCGGGACGTAATATCCGGCATGATTAAGGGCAGCTTCTGCTTTATGGTTGCCCGCGCGCTGGATGGGCGTATTGTTGGCATGGCGCGCGTAATATCTGACGGGTATAGCGACGCCTATATTCAGGACGTCGTCGTCCTCAAATCACATCGTGGACTGGGGATCGGCGGCGCGCTGGTCAAGCGTCTGACGCAATTTTGCAGAGCGCGGAAAATTGCCTGGATTGGCCTGATTGCCGAACCTGGAACGCAGGAACTCTATGAAGAGCTGGGATATGGACCTCTGGTCGGCTACCAGCCGATGCTCTATGGCAAGCGCTGATGAGTGAGATTTCCTTCCTGGGTTTTGAGTTTTCAGATCTCAAGCTGGATGATTTTGGATTTCTTTCCGATTTTCTCAAGCGACATCCCCAGCCGCTCACAGGGTACACATTCGCAACTCTGGCCGCTTGGCGACCATACTTTCACTATCGATGGGTTCTGGCCGAGTCTGATACGCTGCTCATTTCCTGCACTCTTGACCCTGATCCTCACCCTCACATGCTGCAGCCTGTTGGGCCGCTTTCGCCCGCGCTTACGGAAAAGCTGGTTCAAGGAGCGGCTGATTTGGCGTACCCGCTGAGAGTCATAGGCGTCTGCAATCGGTTCCTGGAAGAAAATCCCGCGTTTTTGCGGTCGTTCCGATTTCATGAAGATCGCGCGGTCTCCAATTACCTTTATAGCGCAGCCTCTCTGGCAAATCTCTCCGGACGCAAGTATTCGAAGAAGCGCAACCTTTTAGCGCAGGCTTCCAGTCTCTATAAGTGGACCGTTCAAAAGCTTACCGCATCGATTACGGATTCCTGTTTTAACGTCCTTGATTCTATTGTCAAGGAAGAGAACCCCCAAATGGAAGGAATGCCGGCACGGGAACTGGCTGCCTTGGCACGCACGCTGCAGCATTTTGATGCGTTTAGCCAACAGGGACTGCTGATAACTGCAAATGACCGGCCCGTGGCTTTTTCCGTATATGAGGCGATCAGCCCGACGACCGTGGCCGTTCATTTTGAACGGGCATTACGCAGCTATAAGGGTTTATTTCAGGTCGTCAATTGGGAAACGGCAAAAGTCGTTGCAGCGCAAGGATTTGAATTCATAAACCGGGAGGAGGACCTCGGAGATGAGGGGCTGCGCGATGCCAAGATGTCCTATCACCCGATCGAAATCATCCCTGCGTATGAATTGACCTACCGAAAGCCCGCTGTTGATGGCAGTCGTTAGTCGGCAGTGCTACTAAAGATCAACCGCTGTCACATCAAGACTCCCGACTACCGACTGGATAAACGCCCGCCTCTGATAGCAATAAAATCTAAATGAATGCCGGTTTACATGCCGATAATTTTGATCTATAGTTCCACTCTTTGATTCGAGGCCATCATATGAATAAAAGGGAACTCAAGAGGTTTAAAGCCGCACTTGAACAGAAACGCGACTCCATTATTAATGCAGGCAAGAAAGCCCATTGGGAAAATATGGAGGATACGCGACACGGCGATTTTGTGGACCAGGCGAGTGATGACAACGAAGTGCACGTGAACCTGCGGTTGCTTCAGATCGATGCCAAACTGCTCCGGGCAATTGAAGCGGCCATCGAGCGCATTGAAAACGGAACCTACGGCATTTGCACTACCTGTGAACAAGATATCAGCGTTGCACGTCTCCAGGCCGTGCCCTGGTCATCCGTCTGCATAGCCTGCAAAGAGAAAAAGACAGCCTGATATCAGCCCCTCCCGCCTATCTTTAGATTCCTGATTCCGGATTTCAGATTCACTGCGCTCTTTGATTCGTATCCTGAAATCTCGAATCTCGAATCTCGAATCGCCCCCCTCGCTACGAAACCTGATGAGATAAACGGCCCCCAAATGGTATGGTATGGAAATCTATCAGACAATATTTGCGGGCTGTTACCCGAAAAATGGAATGGGGGGAACCGGTGGCCAGGATATATACCAGAACGGGCGATGATGGAACCACGGGATTGGTCGGAGGTCAGCGTGTGCCCAAGGATTCACCGCTTATTGAAGCCTGCGGATCCCTGGATGAATTGAATGCCCACATAGGCGTGGCTCGCAGTTGCGGGCTCCCGGATGATGTGAATGCGATGCTCCAGAACATACAGAGCCACCTTTTCACGATCGGCACGCAAATCGCGACTCCGGAAGGATCCAATATCCAAAGCCAAGGCATAGGCGACGAAGAAGTCGGATGCCTGGAACATGAAATCGACGCCCTCGAGAATTCGCTGCCGCCTCTGAGACAGTTCATCCTTCCGGGGGGCTCGATTGCAGCCTCAGCTCTGCATCTGGCCCGCACCGTAGCCCGCCGCGCAGAACGCCGTTGCGTCACGCTGTCTCGATCCGGAAAAATCGATCCCCAGGTTCTTCGCTACCTGAACCGGCTTTCCGATCTTTGTTTTTTGCTGGCTCGCTATGCGAATCAATACCAGAGTGTGCCTGAACTTCATCCGTCCACCCGGACAGAATCGTTAGTGCGTCAGAAATCCTCTGACATTTGCGCAAGAATCGGTAGGAAGCGCTGCCGCCCATATCACTCATTCGTGGAATTTGTGGCTTGTTTTTGTCTTTGATATGCAAAGATCTGTTAGACGCACCGCACTAGTTTTCTCCGCCGGGAGAATGGCCCTTGAATAGCGCACGGACCTTGTCTGCAGTGATTAGGCAGGGGAGGACCAGAAAAGCGCCTGCGGCTACGTCAATGACGTAGTGGTAGCGCAGATAGACGGTTGCAACAATCAGCAGTACCCCCATCCCCAAAACATAGTGGCGGATCTTGAGCCTGAACTTGTATGCCAGGACCATTACAACCAGGGTCATCATCGTATGACCGCTGGGAAAGACGTCCCGTTGGGCGCAGGCAAGCGCGGCGGCATTTGAAACTCCCGGCGGAATGGATTCCCAAATATTGACGAACCAGCGCAAAAAGGGCGTCAAGAGAAGTCCCGGCAGCTCAATGTCGATTTTTGAAAAATCATGGAGAATAAAGCGAGGCCCTACAGCGGGGAGAAAAAAATAACCGGCGTAAGAAATACAAAAACCATACACGACCGTAAACCTGAAACGGCGAAACTGCTGAAGATCCTTCTGCAGATACAGCTCCAAGCCCACGGCAACGAAGAAAACGTAAAAAAGCGAATAGGCAATCTGCAGCACCTCGGTCAAATATGGATTCGAAAAATCGGCCAGCCATTCGGTTGGGTTTACCCTGAACAGGGCACGATCGACGGCAATCAGAAGCTGATCGTAATCTCTCCCTTGGTGGATCGACCTGATCATGAAATAGATCTGCTTGTACGTGAATACAACCATGGGGAATGCCCCCCAATCGTGCATCCATCGAAGCACCCTGGAATCCGTTGCGCGCGCAGCATAAGCGAGCGCGCAGGCCACAACCGCCGCCGCAAAATTGCCTAGCACGATCATCCGCCAATCCGGGATGCGCGCATGCAGGATCAGGCTGACCAGCGAGAGCAGGCACCAGAACGCAATCAGCAATCTGTCCGTCGAATGCAGTGAAATGAACAGCTTTCGGATTTTGTGAGAAACAGTTGAGGTCGGCACCTGAAACCCATGGAATATAGCAATTCTTTTATCAATTTAATCGTTGATACTATAAAGTACAGCCCGCATTTCTATAATCGATTTGAGATTCGAGATTCGAGATTTCAGGAGATCAGGTCAAAGAGTGAAGTGTGTCCGGAATCCGGAATCCGGAATCCGGAATCCGGAATCCGGATTCCGGAATCTGAAATTTCGAATCTCGGATCTCGAATCTTGAATCTGGTCTTTGGAAGGATGCCGAAAGGGCTTGTGGTGGTATTACAACCACAAACCCTTTCAGTATAAGGATGAGGGGTCGATACTACTGTTTGTTATAAATCTGTTTCTGTTCAGTCTGCATAACCGTGGCCGCCATTGGCCCCATATTAGGTATTACCGGCGCAGGTATGACCGTAGTCGTTTTTGTGAACAGCGTTAATTGCTTGCCGTCCTTGGATAATGAATATTCCTTCTT
Organism: uncultured Acidobacteriota bacterium; assembly: GCA_963761825.1. Classification (GTDB taxonomy): domain Bacteria; phylum Acidobacteriota; class UBA6911; order UBA6911; family UBA6911; genus UBA6911. Next base: position 224,323 of record CAVXIH010000012.1, on the reverse strand, counting down.
CGTTTCATTATCGCCTGCCGGATTTTTGGTCTTTTGTTTGATCTGAAGCTTATTTTTCTTCAGCGATACCTGGGTTATCCTTTTGACAGAATTCTGTGATCCCATTGCCGGGACCATGTCTTCCATGTCTTTCCCATCAAGCTTAAATTTTTCAATCAGGGGGAAGTCCTTGCCTCCCATGCCTTTGGTTGTGCTAGCTATTTCAATTTCACTCTCAGTCTGTTTTATGACCAGGGGCGGCGGTTCGCTGGGTTGAACGGGCTTGCCGCCGGGTCCTCTGCCACCACCACCCGGGCCACCAAATCCGCCACCACCACCCGGGCCCCAACCCGCCACCACCGCCCGGGCCACCCATGCCACCACCACCACCCCTGCCTGGTTCAGCTCCAAGGCTCATCACAGGACGAGGGAAAGGATCGCTTTCTTTGCTGTCAAGAATCCATGTGCCGGAAAAGTTGACCGAGTCTTCCGCAGCCAAGGCATAAAAAGTTAGACATAAAACCGAAAAACAAATTACTGCGCTCAGTATTTTCATGACGCTCCTCACTGCAAAATGTTTGGGCCATAATATGCCGATAGTTCCACAATGCCAAGTTTCAATTTCATGGATTTTGGTATGTAATAAGAACTAATAAATTAGTGGAACCCGCAGCCTTTTTTGCTTTGGCTTCCGAATGCAGATGCATACGATGTATAATAAATCACCACCTAAACCTGCAATCTGTCAAAAGGACACAGTCGCCAATGAAAACAACGCGTTGTTTTTATCGTTGGGCTCAAAAAATTGCCTGGATTGGATGCCTCCTGCTTGGCTTCATCACGGTAGCGAATGGCCAGGAGAAGCAAGCTCCGTCTCAAAGTGGAGACAAAGAGGCTGGAAAAACAGACAAGGATTATAAGGTTCGAATTGCCGTTGAAGAGGTCCGGCTTGATGCGGTGGTGGTGGATAGGAAAGGGCGTCAAATTACGTGCTGCAGTTGCTGGTAAAAGATGAACAACGAGGGAAAAAGGACGGCCTTGCCACGCAAACTTTAAACTTTACGATTTTGGGGAAATGAACTTCGATTTTCAAAAAAAATAAAGCTCCCAAAACAAAAAACAGCCACAGATTTCACGAACAAAGACGGCAAAATCGCCGTGAAATCTGTGGCTGCTTCGGGCATCGCTCCTGCCAGTGCAAGGGACCGGGCTATTTCCCTCCCAGAGCCGCAATTATTTGCTTGGCTACCTCAACCTGATCTGGTTTTTTCCCAATCGCGACATATTTTTTCAGAGCTTCGATGGCGGCAGGAATTGTCTCCTGCTTGCCGGAAAGAGCCATTCCAAGTGCATAGTAGGATTCCGCAAAGTTCGAATCTGCAGCAATGGATTGCTTAAAAGCTTCGGCTGCTTCTGCCGACTTCCCGCTATTTACCAGGGTCACCCCAAGGTTGTAGAAGCTTTGCGCTGCACCTGCCGGATTAAGCGCTGCCGCTTTTTTGAAAGCCTCCTGGGATTCGTCAGTTTTCCCCAATTTGCTCAAGACAACACCCATGTTGGTAAACAGGCTCGGATTGTTTGGATCCAACTCAAGCGCCTTTTTATAATTGGCTAAGGACTCCTCGTTTTTGCCAAGCTTCATATAAGCTTCTGCAACGCGAGCTATGATGACGGCTTGGTCAGGAACCTTCTCAAGAGCCTTGTTGAACTCTTCGATCGCTTCGGCATATTTTCCCTCGTCGCCCAGCTTCACACCATTCTCATAAAAACCTTTGATCTCTTCGGAAAACTGTTTTCTCTTTGTCTGCTGTTCATTTTGCTTCTCGAATTCTTTCCTTTCAGCCTCCGTCATCTCGAACGGAAGTTTTTGGTCCTGTCCCGCGACGAGTGTAAAATCTACCACAATCTCATCCCCAGATTGGGGGTGAACATTGGGTTTAAACTGGGGCTGGTAGCCGGCCTTGTGCACAATGACGCGATAGGGTCCTCCGACCTGCAAACCGAGGATATATGTCCACTCGCCCTTTTTATTAGATTTGGTGTTTAGGGTACGGGCCATGTCCATGCCCTGGATTGTGATCTGGGCGTCCGCGATCGGCTGGCCCTTTTCATCCGTCACTTTACCTTTGACGATTCTGTTCTGCGCCGCGGCAGGCAATGCCAGCGCCAGAAGCAATGCAAGCGATATTACTGTCGACAAAAAAACCTTGCGCTTTGAAATGCTCATGTGACCTCCTGATGATTGCTGATAAGAGAATTATGATTGTATGGTAGCTCCATATTACTTGTCAATCAGCCCGAAACCCTTGCCCAGGGTAAATTTGTACCGATCTCCAAACTGAATGGACGGATACAATTCTTGCTGAGCCGTGAACAAACAGGGTCATCAAACGGCATTGCATATATGAGGATGACAGAAAACGCATATAGTTGCATCCGCTGCAAATAGAGCAAATTCATCGTGACCCAGCCCCCAGCGCGGGCCTTGATTGTGCCGAAGCGCTGTGATAGGGTAACGGCGTTTTCGTCCTTCTGCGTCAGAGCATGCATGGCAGCGATCCTAGGAATATCAGCCTTCTACCATGACAGCGCGGCCGCGCTGTTGATCGAGGGGGAGATCATCGCGGCAGCGCAGGAGGAGCGATTCTCCCGCCGGAAGCACGATGAGAGTTTCCCCGGTGCGGCGATCCGGTTCTGCCTCGATGAGGCGGGCATCAAGCCGGAGGACTTGGATTACGTCGCATTCTACGAGAAACCGCTTCTCAAGTTTGACCGCCTGCTGGAAACCTACCTCGCCTATGCGCCGGCCGGCCTGAGTCAGTTCCTGGAAGCGATGCCGGTATGGCTGAAGGTCAAGCTTCGCCTGCCGGGCGTCATCCGAAAGGGGCTGGGCGGCGGCTACCGGCGAGGAATCGTGTTCACCGGCCACCACGAGGCCCACGCAGCCAGCGCTTTCTTCCCTTCGCCTTACGACGAGGCCGCGATCCTCACCACGGACGGCGTGGGGGAGTGGCACACGGCGACAATCGGCTGCGGCAAGGGCAACCGGATCGAGTTGCTCAAGGCTTTGAACTTCCCCCACTCCCTAGGGCTCCTCTATGGCGCGTTCACGTACTTCTGCGGGTTCAAGGTGAATTCCGGCGAGTATAAGTTGATGGGCTTGGCGCCTTACGGCGAGCCGAAGTACACCGGGCTGATCTACGACAAGCTGATTGACCTTAAGGAAGACGGGTCGTTCCGGATGGACATGGGGTACTTCAATTACTGCCAGGGCTGGACGATGACGAACCGGCGCTTCGAGCAGCTCTTCGGCGGCCGGCCGCGCCGGCCAGAGGCGCTGCTGACGCAGCGCGAAATGGACATGGCCGCCTCCATCCAGGCGGTGACGGAAGAGATTGTGTTTCGCATGGCGCGGACGGCCCGCGATCTAACCGGCGCCCGGAAGTTGTGCCTGGGCGGCGGGGTTGCGCTGAACTGCGTCGCCAACGGCAAGCTGCTGCGCTCAGGCCTCTTCGACGATATCTGGGTCCAGCCCGCGTCGGGCGACGCCGGCGGTGCGCTCGGGGCAGCGCTCTTCGTGCAGTACCAGCTCCTCGAGAATGAACGGAGTCCCGCCGGCACCGACTTGCAGAAAGGATCGCTCCTGGGGCCGGGTTTCGACAACGGTGCCGTCCGGGCGTTCCTGGATGCGCAGAAGATTCCCTATTCTTTCTTCGAGTCGGAAGAAGATCTGCTGCGGGCGACTGTGGACGCGATGGTGGCGCAGAAGGTGGTGGGCTGGTTCCAGAATCGTATGGAGTTCGGTCCCCGCGCGCTGGGGTCACGCAGCATCATCGGCGACGCGCGCAACGAAACGATGCAATCCACGATGAACCTTCGCATCAAGCACCGGGAATCCTTCCGGCCGTTTGCGCCGAGCGTGCTGATAGAGGATGTCGGGGAGTACTTCGAACTGGATCGGGAATCGCCTTACATGCTGTTTGTGGCGGATGTGCGGAAGGAGCGGCGTTGCGCGCTGACGGAGGATCAGAAAGCTCTCCAGCAGAATTCCGACCTGCGAAAGCGGATAAACGTGAAGCGGTCCGACATTCCGGCCGTCACGCATATGGATATGTCTGCCCGAGTCCAGACGGTGGACGAGCGGCGACATGGCCGGTTCTGGCGGCTGATGAAGGAATTCAAGAGGCGAACGGGTTGCGGCGTGATCATCAACACGAGCTTTAACATCCGCGGCGAGCCGATCGTGTGCAACCCCGCCGAGGCGTACCGCTGCTTCATGGCGACCGAGATGGACGCGCTGGTGATGGAGGGTTGCCTTCTGCTCAAGAGTGAGCAGCCGAAACGGGATGACAGAGCAGCACGGGAATTTATTGCAGGTTTTCAACCGGATTAGGAACAGGTATGTTTAATCCCTTCAGAGAAGTCAACTGGCGCCCCAGCTTGGCGGAGAGACGCACGTTTGGCTGGAGCCTGGTGATCGGTTTCCCGTCGCTGGCAGCCGTACTGCTGCTTGCGACCCGCCTGTGGAGTGGCGCCTGGCGCGTGCCGCCTTTCCTATGGCTCGGCGGATGCGGCCTGGCCGCTGGCGTACTGTTCGTAGCGATTCCCCGTCTGGCGAAACCCTTCTACCTTCTGTGGTACTTCCTGGCTTGCTGCATCGGCACGGTTGTCGGCAATACGCTGCTGTCGGCGTTCTACCTTTTGCTTGTCACACCCATCGGTACCGCACTGCGTGCGTTCGGGCGGCAGGCGGTCTCGAAAACCTTCGACCGTAACATCCGGAGTTACTGGGTGGACGTGGAGAAGACCGACGACGTCAAGGATTACTACAGGCAATATTGAGGCTTAGCAATGAACCACGCCAAAAAGCCGGAACAGAGAAAGAAAAAGCCGGAACAGAAAAAAAGTCTGTTTGAACGCAACCCTCGCAAGACTCTGGTCATCACGGCGGCGTTCTTCATCCTAATCCTGGACGTACTGGCCGGCGTTCTCTTTAATCCGCCTGACGAAAATTCCTTCCGGTGCTCCAGTCCATATTACCATCACGATTTCCTGCCCAACCAGAATGCCGAGACGAAGTGGGGTGACCGGGAATACCGCGTCTTCACAAATTCTCTCGGGTTCAGGGATGGAACCGTGCGAGACGTTCCGCTCGCCTCAAAGCAGCAAGCGAATCCTGCTCATGGGCGACTCGTTCATCGAGGGCATGGGTGTGCCCTATGAAAACAGCGTGGCCGGCATCCTCGGCGAGTCGCTGAAGACCGATGGGACCGAGGTGCTAAATGCCGCCGCTCTCAGCTACAGCCCCAAGCTGTACTTCCTCAAGACCCGGTACCTGATAGAACAGAGGCATCTCACCTTCGATGAGATGTACGTGTTCATCGACATCTCCGACCCTCACGACGAAATCATCTACCAGTACTGGGAACCGGGGAGCGGAAGCGTCTTCGCCTCCGGTCTGCGCGCCCTGAACAAGTTCTCCCAGAGGCATTCCTTCCTCTATTGTTATTGGGCGACCAGACGGCGCTTGAACAGCGAAAAGGCCATCAGTAACGTCTTCCCGGCCGAAGGCTCCGCCGATGCCCGCTTCTGGTTGCAGGACTTGAAGGAGTACCTGCGGCGCGCCGAGCCGGAGAAGGACCGCTTCCTCTGGCCCAACAAGCAGTCAGCGCTGGACGAGTGGGGCAGGGACGGGCTTTCCCTGTGCGCGCGGTACATGACGGAAGTCCAGAAACTCTGCGCTCAGCACGGAATCCGGCTTACCATCGTGATTTATCCGTCGCCGTATCAGCTCACCAGCGGCAACCTGGCCGGCATCCCGGTCACGTTCTGGCGGGCATTTGCGCAAGAGCACCGCATCGGTTTTCTTAACCTCTTCCCGGCATTCATCGGCAGCGAGCCGCCCGAGATCGTGTACCCCAAGTACTTTATCAAAGGCGACACTCACTGGAACGAAGCCGGAAACCGCCATGTCGCCGAAGCCGTGCTCCAGCACATCCGGGAAAGTTCGCGGTGACGCGATGCTACGTTCAACCTTTTTCTCCTTGACTTCGCACCCCCGCCATACATTATCTTCTTGATCGTCATGCCGGTCGGCGCCGCGATTTGGGCTACGTGGACGTTGAAAAGGCCGACGACGTCAATGGTTAACCTAGGCAATTCTGAGACTCAGCAATGAACAACGAGCGGAAGAAGCGTTTCGAGCAGGAGGCAATGCAAGGCGACCGTCGACTGCTCGTCGAGTACCTGCGGTTCCTCTCCCAGAATAAGAAATACTGGATGATCCCCATCATCGTCGTCTTGCTACTGATCGGCCTGCTCGTTATGTTGGGCGGGAGCGCCGCGGGAGCTTTTATCTATACGCTCTTCTGATCAGGACCCTAACCGCATACGCGTCAAGCTGAGGGAAACCAGCGCTGAAAGCGCGGAGCAGCACAGCCCAGGGTGAAGGGCGCGAAAGCGGCCGGAACCCTGGGTTGGCATGAAAAGGATACAAGCCCTGTAGGGGCGGCGCAGCCTGCATCGCCCTTTCAGGGCTAACCTAATTTCTATCTCGTAACCCAGGGTTTCAGAGCCCGCTTCGCGCGCTCTTTCACCCTGGGCTGTGCTACGTCGCGCTTTCAGCGCTTAACTTGACGCGCAATGCCCTAACCAGCGGTGCTCCGACACTTCGGGGAGCCCCACCAGTCGAACCGAGTCAATGATCCAGCCCAAAGCCAAAAAGCCGGAACAGGGAAAGAAAAAACCGGAACAAAGAAAGAACCTGTTCGAACGCAATCCTCGGAAGCCGCTGGTCTTCACGGCGGCATTCTTCATCCTCATCCTGGTGGTCGCATTTGTGATGCGAGCGGTTTACCTGTGGCAGGTCAGGCAAGCGCCGGAGTTCGCTCTGCTTGTAGGTGACGCGGTGACGTACGACGCGTGGGCCAGCCGAATTGCCAACGGGGACTGGCTTGGCAAGGGCGTGTTTTACCAGGCGCCGCTGTATCCCTATTTTCTAGGCATCCTTTACACCGTGTTCGGAAGAGACTTGTGGGCCGTGCGGCTGGTCCAGATCGTTCTCGGAGCCGGCTCGTGCGTTCTGTTGGCGCGCGCAGGCCGCAGCTTTTTCAACCGGACTACAACAGGTCTCTTGGCGGGCGCTCTTCTTGCCGTGTACCCGACGGCGATTTTTTTTGACGGCTCGATTCAAAAGTCGGTGCTGGATTTGTTTTTCGTTTGTGCGCTGCTGGCGGTGCTGGGGAAATTATCGGAACGTTCTCAGAATCGATGGTGGCTGGTGGCGGGCCTCGTCCTGGGTCTGCTGGCCCTGACGCGCGAAAATGCGCTCCTTTTCTTGCCAATCGTGTTGGCCTGGCTGTTTATTACCTGGCGCGGCGAACTCTGGAGGACGCGACTGCAGTGGGCGGGGCTGGTTCTGCTCGGACTGGCGGCCGTGCTATTGCCTGTCGGCTACCGGAACCTGCGAGTGGGCGGCGAGTTTCATCTGACGACGGCACAGTTCGGGCCGAACTTCTATATCGGGAACGGCAGAGCAGCGACGGGTTTCTATGAACCTCTAATAAAGGGGCATGGCCACGCAATGTTCGAGCGTGACGACGCCACGACCCTGGCGGAACAGGCGACGGGACGGAAACTCACGCCGTCGGAAGTGTCGAATTACTGGGCGGTCAAAGCTTTGGATGAAATTCGCGCGGATGTTTCCCGTTGGCTGCGGCTGGTTTTCAAGAAATGGCTGCTGATCTGGAACATCAGCGAAGTGCCTGACAGCGACGATCAATACACGTATGGTGATTGGTCGCCATTGCTGCAGGTATTAAACCGCCTGCTGCATTTTGGAATACTCTGCCCTCTGGCGGCGTTGGGGATCTGCTTGACCTGGAACCGGCGTAAGGGTGTATGGCTGCTCTGTGCGATGATCCTCGTTTATGCAGGGAGTGTAGCGCTGTTTTATGTGTTCTCGAGATATCGGTTTCCGCTCGTGCCGATGCTGATCCTGTTTGCGGCCGCCGGGTTGACATCCCTGCGTGACGCTCTCCGGGAAGCGCGATCGCGAGCACTCTGGACGGGCGTGGCAACAGCCGTCGTGGCCATGGTTGTCTGCAATCACGCCATGGTATCGGAGGCCATCATCCGCACGGGAACGCATCTCAACTTTGGAAACGCTTTCCTTATCGAGGGCAGGATTCAAGACGCGATCGGGCAGTACGAGCAGGTCTTGCGACTCAATCCGAATGATCCCTCTGCGCCCGTCAACCTGGCGACCGCTTTACTGCGCGCGGGCCGGTTTGAGGAGGCAATCGGGTATTATGAGCAAGCACTCCGCATAAACCCCGATGACGCGCAGGCGCACTACAACCTGGGAGTCGCCTTGGTCAAACTGCGTCAGCCAAATCGGGCGATTGGACAGTTCGAGCAGGCGCTGCGAATCAATCCTAAGCATGCCGAGGCGCACGTCATACTCGGAAGCGTGCTGTTCGATCAAGGCAATGTGCCGGAAGCGATTGGGCATTGGGAGCAGGCGCTGCAGATTAAGCCCACATTTGCCGGGGCGCACTACAATTTGGCAAATGCTTTCTTGCGGGCGGGCCGTTTCGAAGAAGCGATTGAGCACTACAACCAGGCTCTGCGAATCGAGCCTAAGTATGCCGAGGCGCACGTCAACTTGGGTATCGCGCTGGAGCAATTGGGCCGGGTGCAGGCAGCCATTGAGCACTATGAGCAAGCGTTACTGCTCAAGCCCGATATGGTCGATGTGCAGATGGCGCTGGCCCGGCTCCGAGCGGGGCCGCCGCGCCAGCAGGGCGCTCGATGAAAGATTGATCCGCGTAAACGCTCAAAGATGAAATCAGGTCGATGGTCAGACTCGTTGAAGCAGTATTTATGCGGACGGGTCTCCAGAAGCTGTCTCAACACATAAGGCGGCCGCGGCAAAAATACAGTTGTGCTAGGCCCCGGAGGGGTCTACAGATAGTAGCCGGGGGCGCAAGCCCCCGGAAACAGAATGCAGTTGAAGAGCCCCGGAAGGGGCGAAGGTCTTTTGTTTATATTGTTTTAATGTTTCGCCCCTTCCGGGCTCCTATTTACTGTTCAATAAACTCCGGGCTTGCGCCCGGAGCTACTATCTGCGGGCCCTCCGGGCCCGACAATGCATGTTCGGCACCAAATGATGAATCACTTCTGCGCCAGGAAAAGTTTTTCGTCCAAAGCCCTGTTAAAGGCCCACTGGACTGCCTGCATATTCCATTTCCCGATGAAGGTATGTCCTTGTCCCTCAAGGGAATAATCTATGGAGTAGCTGTGGGGAAGCGTCATCGCACCGATTTTCTTGAAATCGTCGAACTTTTCGACAAGCACGTAAATAGAGTCAGGCAGACCCTGCTGAAGTGTATCGAAGCCGGGAACGTCCGCGTCGCCCGGCGCTCGAAAAGTCCCTGTCCTGGTCCCGAATCCTCCCGGCGCCGCGGACATGTCGTCGTGTACCACAAGTCGATACTCCGTCCTGACATGACGATACGTTTCCATGTCAAAATAGAGCTTGACCTTCATGTCGCCAAAACCTTGCTTCGGGTGATATTCAATCTCATGCAGACGGCGCCCGTCAATCGTGGCCTCGCGATACGCCAGAGTAACCGGTTTGTCCTTCAGATTCAGTAAAGGCCATCCTGTCGAAAATACACCGCCCAGAAGCCCCTCTTTCATGATGTCGTTATAGCGAAAGAGAAAGTCCGCCAAAGGGGATTTCTGCCCCGGTTGGATGTTTTTCACATCTACATCTTTTCCGTTATAAGCAAAGTATTCTCCAGGATAATTAATGTCGCTGTATTTTAAAACGATTGCCAGCTTTTTTCCATCCGACACAAGCATGGACGTGCCGCTCATTTTTCCAACCGAGCCCTGAATAAATTCGACGGATGTGGTCCCCACAAATGTCAGCGTTTTTAACGCTGCCACCGCTGCGGGACTGCCTATAGCGTTGAGATGGGCGGCTACGACTTGTTCTGGAGTGACCTGATCCTTGGCAACTCCGTAACCAGTCCAGGAAACGCTCAGAGAAAGACAAAGAACCACTGCCAATACAAAATAGCTTATCCTATGCATAAGTTTCACCTGCTTGTGAGATTGCTTCATAAAATGATGAACGCGTTCATCCCATTTGCTTCGGCGGAAGACCCTGATGCAACCCTGGCCGGCTTTTTTCTCCACGTAACACTGGTCATTGATTGGATTATCTTCCACTGGCAGCAGCGTACAGCTAGCCCAATCAAAAGTCAATTTATCAGCTTGTTTATACTGTTCTCTTAGTAGTAGGGTGGAAGTACTGAGTCTTTTGCCTGACAATTGCGCGGAAATAGATAGGAGAGCCGATATGAGGATATTGGTGGTATCTGTTTATTTGTTTTTCTTCGCTTCAATAATTCAAGCCCAACAGCGCGCCGTTACAGACAAAGGAGAAAGAGTCCTACTAAATACGGATGGAACGTGGAAACACCTGGAAAAAGGAAAGGATGAAATCAAAACGAACAGCACGGAAATTAAAAAAGAGGTCGTCGACCTGTACCATCAGGAGTTCTACAACAGCCCGAACACATGGCGCTTGAATAAATGGCTCGGCATCCTCACCGAGCAAAACCCGAACGATGTGTGGATCACGCAGGAGATCATCGTTGAAACGCGCCCCGACGTCATCATCGAAACCGGCACGCTGTGCGGTGGGGGCACGGCTCTTTGGGCAACGATCCTGGAACAGGTCAATCCCAGGGGGCGCGTCATAACCATCGACATTCTGGACCAGGCCCAGCAGGCGCGCAAGCTGCCCATCGTGCAGAAACATGTCGACTTCCTGCACGGCAGCTCGACCGCAACCGACATCGTTGATTATGTGAAGTATTCAGTCGAGGGGAAGAAGGTGCTTGTGATTCTCGATTCCAATCACAGCAAGCAGCATGTGCTCAACGAGCTGGCGGCGTACGCTCCGCTGGTCACGGTTGGAAGCTACCTGATCGTGCAAGATACAAATGTGAACGGGCATCCGGTGGAGCCAACGTTTGGCCCGGGCCCCATGGAGGCGGTCGCGGAATTCCTGGCTGCAAACGGCAATTTCGTGGCAGATAAGAGTCGCGAGCGTTTGATGTTCACCATGCATCCCAACGGGTATCTCAAGCGCATACGATAGCGACCCTTGGAGTGCGGTAACTTGCTCTGGACCTTGTACGCATTTCCGTCATCATAAGCCAGCATATCATGTGGGTCGGGGCTTCAGAGGCTGTCTCAAAACTCGCATTGGGCGGGCCTTCAGCCCTTGATTTCCTTTTGCTGCCTTTTCCTGGGGCGTTGCCCCAGGCTGGTATGGATCGCGTCTTCAGCGCTTTAAACCCCTAATTATACAGTATCTTAAGCGCTGAAGGCGCGATCTATACCAGCCTAGGGCAACGCCCTAGGAATTTAGCGATAAACCGGGAAAGGGCTGTAAGCCCGCTCAATGGGAGAGTTTTGAGACAGCCTCTGAAGCCCCGACCCACATGTTCTTGTCTACCATGAGCAAGATACGTATAAGAGCTTGCTGCCGCTTTTAAGTTCTCGGTTCCCGGTTAGCTGGGAACTTTAAACTGAAAACTGGGAACGGTGAAAAGCGGCAGCAAGCTGCCGCACTCCGAAGGCGTAGAGGGCCAGCACGCCGAGCGCGAGCCCGAGCGCCTGGGCGAGCGGCGCCTGCACGCCGGCGGCGTCCAGCCAGGCCGTCGACGAGAGTCCGGCGAGCGCCGCCAGCATGAGCAGGCCGGGCACGCGCACGAGGTGTGTCTCAGTCTCGAGCTGGTGCAGGCAGACGAGGCAGAGCGGCACGCACAGGATGGCGTAGTGCGGCCAGGCGATGGCCGTGCCGAGGATGGCTACGGCCGGGCCGAGCGCGATCAAAAGCGCGTCGACATCACGCACGAGTGGAACCGCCGCCGGAGTGGCGCCCAGCGCTCGGCGGAGCGCCCACAGCGCGGCGGCCACGATTCCCACCAACACGATGAGGAGCAGAACGGTCGGATCCCAGCCTAGAGCGTCGCCGGCGAGGCGGGCCCCGCCCAGGTTCCCCTGCGCGACGCCTACCGCGAAGTCGCGCTCGAGGTGGCGCAGCGCCTCGAGCCAGTCGCCCCAGGATGCGGTCGCCCCGAGCAGCCACGCCGACGCGGCGAACGCGATCGCGCCGCCGAGCGCCGCCCCGAGCGCCGCCCGTAAGATGTCACGCGTGCGCCCGAGAAAGCCCCAGCCGAGCACGAGCAGCGCCGCGACCAGGGCGAGGTTGGGCTTGAACAGCACGGCCAGCGACAGGACGCAGCCCGCCGCCACGGTGCGCCAGGCGCGGTCCGGGTCGCGGCGCAGCCAGAGGGGAAGAGCCAGCATGGCGAGCTGCACCGCGTTCACGTTGCCCTCGGCGAGATCGAAACGCAGCGGCGGGAACGCCCAGAGAAAAAACGCCAGCGCGGCCAGTGTGGTGGCCGGCGTGCAGCCGACGAGGTGCCCGACCAACAGCGTGGCCAGCACGAAGGCTACCAGGGAACCCAGGCGATAGCATCGCAGATCGGTGTCGTAGTCTCCGGTCCGGACGGCACGGAAGCAGGCGTAGAAGAAGGGCGTCGAAACCGCGTCGATACGGCGGGCACGGAAGCTGGCGACGGCACGCTGGGCCGCGGACTCAGTCTCGGCGGCACGCTCGAGGAGGATTTGGGCGAGCCGCTCGCCATTGGCGAGCGCGTAGACGCTCTCGCCCGGCAGCGCCTCGGCGGCGCCCGCGACCGCCCAGAACTGGTAAAAGTCGATCGCCATGCCCTGCTCCGTCTGCATGATCATCCGCGCGAAGCCGATGACCGCAAGGCAGCCGAGCACGGCAAGCACGGCGAGCAGCGGCACGCGGGGGGCGGCGGCTCGCGTGCCGCTGCTTCCGCGCTGCTCCTCCGGTTCCTGCGCCCGCCGGATCTTAGAGGGCGGATAAGAATGAGAAGTCCCTGTTTTTGAAGATTTTCTCGATAGGATGCCGGTTCCCTCCCTATGATAATGATGCGTTCTATAATCCTTTCGCACCGGGCCCTGTCAGTGTTGCATCGGCTTACTCCGAGCGTCTCCTTTCATCAATTTGAGCCTGATCGCCCTCGAGGTGCGTGAGAGGAAGAACTTGATAATGGAGGGACGATAACGGAGAGCCTTGTAATACATGCGCCCGAGAAGGAAAGGAGATCTGAAAATTGCCAGGTAGTTTCTGAGATACTCCCAGCGGATAAGCGTTTCAAGTTCCTTCGAGGTCCATTCATCCGAATCTATCGCCGACGAAAAATACTGGTTGCCGACCTCGAAGAAACTCTTCTCCGTGATGTACCCTCTTTTCAGGCACTCCTCGAAAAGCTCGGACCCCGGCAGCGGGTTAAAAATGAAAATTGCACTCAAGTCCAACCGAAGCTCACGGGAGAATTGGATCGTGTCCATGATCTGATCTTTGGTTTCACCCGGGAACCCGATGATGAAGTAGGCAAGCCTGAATATTCCCAGCTCGCGCGCCATTTTGTTGATTTCTCGGACTCTGTCCAGTTTCAGGGGCTTCCTGATCAGGTCGTTTAACACCTTCTGGTTTCCGCTCTCAATGGCCAGGGTCATTTCATAGCACCCTGAATCCTTCATCGCGGTCAGCATCTCTCTATCCAGGGTCCAGATCGCGAGGCCGTTTGGCGTGTTCCAGTGAATCCGGTAGGGCCTCTCGATCATGCCCCGAAATATTTCCATGGCGCGTTTTTTATTTACGGTGAGGTTGTCGTCCTGCACCTTGATTTCTTCAATGCCGAATTTGTCCACGAGCCAGTCCAGCTCCCGAAGCACATTGGCAGCCGACCGTGTCCGGTAGCGTTTGCCCCACAGTTGAGTGCTCGAGCAGAAAGTACAGAGGCAGGGACAGCCGCGAGAGGTTACGACCGGCACGCTGCGCGGGCTCATCATTGTATAACCCATGGGCAGAGCTAATTTGAAATAGCGCTTGGGGTCGAGCAGGTCATGGGCCGGAAAGGCAATGGAGTCCAGGTCCTCGATGAGGCTGACCTTAGGGTTGGCCCGGATGGCGTCCCCGTCACGATAGACCAGGCCGTCCACTTCATCGAGAGCCCGGCCTTTACGGATCCGGTTCAGCAGGTCCACGAAGCTCTCTTCGGCTTCCCCCCTGAGGATAAAATCAAGCGGCGCGTCCTGCATGCACGGCTCGGACAGGAAAGTGGGATGGCCGCCGCCGGCGGCTACTATCACCTCGGGGTCTGCGGCTTTGATCCTTTTGGCCAACTCGCGCGTCGCGGGCCACTGGTTGGAGAAGATGCAGGAGAGGCCCACCAGGTCGGGCTTCCAGGCCGCAATCTTGTCCATGATCTGGTCGTAGGTCAGCCCGAAACGCGAGACGGTTTCGTTGATCGCGGTTTCCTGGTAAGGAGCCTCGACCACCGCGTCCAGGCAGGCCACCTCATAGCCGGCCTCCCTTACCGCGGAGGCAAGGTACGCGATGCCCATGGGAGTAGTGACCATAGGCTCCCATCCTCCAATCGCGGTGCTTGGAGGGAAGATGAGCATCACACGGCGAATGGGACGGCTATATTCCATGGCGTTGTGTCTCTTTATCAGCGAATGGCTGGTTCAGGATACGGAGCTTCGGTTTGTAATTCAATGTTGAATGGAGCTCCAAAGCCGGTCGAGTTTATTACGGGAGATTTGGTTTATCAAGCCTTATGAGTTTACAGCCTTGATATTCGCGCATCAATCCACTCCTGATGGTGCTCGAAGGCAAAAATGACCCATCCGTTAGAAGAATTTGTTGAAACGGGAAAAAGAGATAAGCCGCGCAGCGGAATAGGAATTAGGTTAAGCAATCCCAAGGAACTTGAACGACGAATTGGGCATGCGTCCCGCGAGGCCAATTCGGAAGAAAAACATGTGGGTCGGGGCTGAAGAAACTGTCTCTCCACTAAACATAGTTTAGTGGTCCAAGCTATCGTAGCGATGCGGTGCACGCTCAAAACTCGCATTGAGCGTGCCTTCAGCCCTTGATTTTCTATTGCGACCTTTTCCTGGGGCGTTGCCCCAGGCTGATATGATATCGCGCCTTCGGCGCTTTTAATCCTTAATTATAGAGCATCCTAAGCGCCGAAGGCGCGATCTATACCAGCCTAGGGCGAAGCCCTAGGAATAGGGTGACAAATAGGAAAAGGGCTGTAAGCCCGCTCAATGCGAGTTTTGAGACAGCCTCTTCGGTCCCTACCCACATGTTTATTATTTCCCTGCATGTCCTTCTCGTACAGATTCAGACCAGTTCCCTTCCCGTTGGGAGCACCACAGGTGGGCTTGATGCGTTAAGAGTGATGCCATGAAACTGCCCCGCCCTTGCAGAGCTTTTGTCTTCTTTGTCTTCAACCCACCTGGTGCTGACGTTGGTGGCTCGTTGTAGCCCGGGGGCATTCATTCCTCTCCGGAACATAGTCCAATAGGGCAATAACTCCGCAATTTATAAATCCTGTAATTTGGCAGAATTATTGATATTTCAGAGACAGTTCTTTTTCTGAGATTTTTCTTGACATATAACGATCACAGGATAGGATAGGGCTTGTTCAATACAAATGACTCGACAACCAGCTTTGCTAGGAACTGACTTAGTAGTGTTTTAGTAGACGAAAGGTCATCAAAGGGACGAGTAGTTTGATCGGCATTGATCTCCTTCCCTGGGGCGGTCAGGTGTCCAGAATCATTTATCGAGGATAATGAAACTATGATTAAAATGAAATCCACCAGAAAGCGACTGATTCTAGCTGTTGCGCTGCTACCGATTCTTTTGCTGTGTGCACAAGCGTTCGGTCAGAACGCCGGCGTGAACGGAACGGTAACGGATACAACGGGTGCGGTATTGCCGGGTGCGACTGTTACGGCAACTAACATCGACACCACCATCAAGACAACAACAACGACGAACAATGCCGGCATATTTAACTTCGCCGCTCTCCCCGCTGGCAACTATGCGGTGAGTGCGGAGATACCGGGTTTCCAGACCAGCAAGAAGACGGATGTCAAGCTGGAAGTAGGCGCCCGCGTCCGTCTTAACTTTGAGATGCAGGTGGCAGGCATCGCGACCCAAGTTGAGGTTTCGACCAGTGCCGCGGACCTGCTGCTGGAATCGACTGCCACTACCGGCACGGTAATGAACGACAAAACCGCCAAAGAGTTGCCGCTGATCGGCAACGACGTGTTGCAGTTGGTTAACGTCATGGGCGGCGTTGTGAAAGCCGAGAATACGATATTTGGCAATTCCGACCAGACTTTTGCCGGAGTTTTGGCAGACAATATCAATATTACTCGTGACGGCATCTCGGTAAGTGATGCGCGTTACAGTTCGGGACTAGTGACGCCCTCCCGTATGAATCCGGAAATGGTCGGCGAATTCAAAGTGATCCTGACGCCGGTCGATGCCGAAATGGGACGTGGCGCCGGACAGATTCAGGTGCTGACAAAGTCGGGCGGAAACGAATACCATGGATCCGGTGTTTGGAGCAATATCAACACGGGCCTGGATGCCATGGAGTGGGATACTAAGCGCCAGAACGAGCTCACGAAACTGGCCAACACTCTCCCGGAAAATCAGGCGAATCCTATCCCTGTGATTGAGCCGATGTATAAAAATGTCAATCAGTACACGATAAGCGGCGGTGGACCGATCATTAAGAATAAGACATTCTTCTTCGCGTCCTGGGACCAGAATATCGTGCGAAAGAGGGAAACGGTACGCTCGAACGTGATGACGAATTGTGCGAAGAAAGGCATTTACCGGTATTGGCCCGGTTGGGTCCCCACCGACGCGGATACAACACCCTCCTACCCCGCGAATGCTTGGTCGACTGGGACCTATCCGTCAGTCAACTATGACGGCACTCCGCGCCAGCCGGCTGCAAACCCCAATAAATCTACCCCGTACACGATAATACCTGCGGGAGTGGGTGGAGCCGCAACGGCCGAGGGGATGCACCTTGGCAGCGTGTTTGGCCCGCTTTCTGCGACTGCGGTAACTCAATTAAACGCAGACCCGGTAAACTGTTCCCAATACGCTTTCAACGAGCAGGACAAGAACAGCAGTCCTATGATTGAGGGGGGGACTGCCGCTGCCTGGAATGCGCTTCGATCATCATACGATCCGACGGGCTATGTTGCTAACTTCAACACAATTATGCCCAAGGCTAACTACTTTAATGATGGCGATGGCTTGAATCAAGCGGCGCTTCTCTGGACTCGAACAACAAAGGGCGAGGACACCGTATATGGATCCGGCATGGATAGCAGCCGGAAGTCGATCAGCGTTAAGATCGATCACAACCTGAGCCAACAGCACAGGCTCAGCGGGACGTATTCCTATGAAAAAAGCGGCTCCAATGGTGAGAATGAGAATACATGGCCAGTGGATCAGCCGGGTTTCGGCGGCTACCTCCTCCGCAAACCGCAGACTTTTACGGTCTCACTCACGTCTACTCTGAAGCCCACGCTACTCAACGAATTTCGTTTTGGGCTGGCGTACAATTACAATCGGACCATGGCTCCCCTGGATAACCCGGAAACCGGTACTGCGGCGCGGGAGTTCCTGGCGCAGATTACGTCAGATTGGGCCGCAGACGCACCCTGGAAAGGATTGCCTGTTTTGGTGAATCCTGGAACCGGGATCACAGGCTTCGGCATGTCAGAGAGCAATCCCTATGGCGGTCGGTATGATCCTCCGGGCACATGGGGAGGCGATGATTGGCGGTGGACGATCGCGGACACAATGACCTGGACCAAGGGCGCCCATTCCTTTAAATTCGGGGGCGACATCCGCTTGACAAAATCAATAACGGAACAGAATGGAGATCCTAATGGGTTCACTAACAACTGGTTCCCATTGGTTCTCGGTGGGTCCGCTCAGAATAGTCCGCCCTCAGGCTTAAGCACTGCTGCTGCCAGAGCCGCATTTCCGGGCCTTGTAGGCGCTGACCAAAGCCCCTATGGAGCCGCCAGCGGCAACTATACTGGGATTTACAATATCATGGACTATATGGCTGGTTCGGTCTCAGAGATCCGCCAGTTCTATTTTATCAATGACAAATCCGCAACGAGCTGGAGCGATCCAACCACGACAGAGGGTCAGACGCGCCGCGTCAAACCGAAACAGAATGAGTTCAGTATGTTCTTCAAGGACGACTGGAAGGTGACGAGCGATCTGACGCTCAACCTCGGCATTCGCTACGAGTACTATGGTGTGCCCTGGATTCTGAATGGCATGACGCAAGGTATAGTGGGCGGCGCGATGAACATACTGGGAGGGTCGGCAGCAGGAGGCTTTGAAGAATGGCTTCTGCCCCAATCCACCTACCCATACACAACACCATTCGATAGCAATAACCTGACTCAATGGGAGTTCATCGGACCGGATTCGGATAATCCTGATCGAATGCTGATCAATAGAGACTCGAATAACTTCGGTCCGGCGGTTGGCTTTGCCTACCAGCTCCCCTGGTTCGGCAAGGGCAAAACCACCCTGCGCGGCGGATACCAGGTGAGCTACGTGTCGATTTCAAGAATGGGCGGCGGATTGATCGGTGCCGCAGGTAGCCAGCCGGGCACCCTCTATAACAGTGTCTATAAAGGCGACAACATCGACACAAAATATCTTAATCTTGTTGGTATGCAGAGCTACCTCCCTCTTTCCGTTAAATTTAATTCCAGTACCCCTCAACCTCTGCAGATAAGGCCCATTACGGATGGTACGCAGGGTGCAACTGTGTATGACCCAGACGTAAAAAATCCTTATATTCAGAGTTTGACGATGGCTCTGACACGCCAAATCGGATCCAGTCTGACGATTGATGTTCGATACATCGGAACACTCAGCCGGAAGCAGATAGGCACCAAAAACCTTAATGCAAATAACTGGGTCAGCAACACGTTGAAGGACGCCTTCAACGCGGCGCGTGCAGGTCAGGATTCTGCCTTGTTGGACGACCTGTACAACGTAACGGACGGCTCAGGTAATAACAAACTGGCCGCCGATTTCTGGCTTAACAGCTCCCTTGCACAAGGGGATTACAATGCGGTAGCCAGTGTTCTGGCTACTTCTAATGGCAGCTATCCGGTTGCCGCCGGCGTACAGAGCGCGCTTATCCAGAATAGCGGCCTTGGCGCTAATTTCGTTCGTGCCAATCCGCAGTTTAATGCTGCGAATTGGGTTACAAACCGAAACCATACGAATTACCATTCGATGCAGGCCCAAGCCACATTGCGGCCGACGCATGGACTCAGCTTTACGACAACCTATACCTGGAGCAGAGATCTGGGTGTTAAGGGTGACGGTACGGATCCACTCGATTACGGGGCGGATTACGGAGTCCTTAGCGGTAACCGCAAGCACGCGCTAACGTCCTACGGTACATACAATCTGCCCTTGGGCGGACGCGACAGCAGCGGCTGGGTAAAGAGGCTTGCGGAAGGGTGGCAATTAAGCTGGGTTTATAGTGCATCCAGCGGATTGCCTTATTCCGTAACCCAAACAACTTCGATGTGGGGAGGGTCCGGTGTCGATCTGGTCCGTCCGGATTTGTTCGACCAGAAAAATGGGCACGTCGCCTGGGGATATGAAGTCCCTGGTACTAAGACGACTCTTAACCCCGTCGGACGTATCGGCGGTACTTACTACGGACGGGAATATATGGCGGTCTCCGATCCGCAGTGCGCCAGCGTGACTACGATCAGTGATCTTAAAGGCCTTTGCGAGCGAAATATGAAAGCGCTCGCAGTGGTTGATTCCTATACTACTGATGCTAATGGGAATCAGATTCCTGTTGCTGGTCCTATCGTCTTCCAACATGCCACACCCGGCACAAGAGGCAACTTCGACACGAATTCGCTAGTCAGTCAGGGACGTTGGAGTTTGGACATGGCTGTAAGCAAAAACGTGACAATCACGGAAGGCAAGACAGTCAATTTCCGTGTAGATATTGCCAATATATTAAACCACGCGACACCGTCAGGTACGGCGCCATTTACCTACGATCAACGTACGTATGCGCCAGGCAACCCGTTAACTGCCGTGAATAGCGTAACTACCTCGTCGCCATTCGGATACTTGGGCTACAAGGTTGGACACAGAGTCTTCTCTTGTAAGCTTCAATTCCGTTTCTAGCTTCCAGACAGGCGCCGAACTAACCGAATCATCGAGAGGTTCGGCGCCTACCGGTTAAAAAAGCTCCCCTGAAACTCAGGGGAGCTTTTTTTTGCCCGGCCGCAGAATACAAAAGGCAGCCACGGATGCACGAAATGCAATTTCGTTCCATCCGTGGCTGCCTTTTTTATTGACCGACGATCAACGTGCGAAAGATTCCAGATTCCAGGATACAGGTCTTCGAAGCAACACCGCATAAACCAGCAAACCATATGGGTCGGGGTTTCAGAGACTGCTGCAAAACTGGCATTGAGCGGGCTTACAGCCCTTCATTTTCTTTTGCGACCCTTTCCTGGGGCTTCGCGCCAGGCTGGTATAGACCGCGCCTTCGGCGCTTTAAGCCTCTAATCTTTCAGCTGTTTAAGCGCCGAAGGCGCGTTCCATATGCAGCCTAGGGCGAAGCCCTAGGGATGAAACGACAAATAAGAAAAGGGCTGTAAGCCCGCTCAATGAGAGGGTCTTGAGACAGCCTTTTCGGCCCCGACGTGGAGATAAGCAGGGCCGGCGAGTGTTGGGGCCGAAGCCCAGGGCTGTCCAAATTAGTCGACGCGCTGATGATCGCCTGTTGATATTGATGAGTTTGGCTGGCGTAAACGCTCAAAGATGAAATCAGGTCGCGGTGGTCAGATTATTGAAAGCAGTATTTGTGCGGACGGGTCTCCAGAGGCTGTTTCATAATCCGGTGCGACAATCGGGGTCGGAATCGGGGTCGACAAAGAATATTTCTTGCTTGCTGTGACGCTAATTAAAACCGAGCCCGATACCGATTTCGACCCCGACTCCGATCCACCTGTTTTCGTCTGCACTCTAGTAGGCTACATTTCCCTGAAATATCATTTTTTTAGGTTTGAATTCCAGGAAGCCTTTCCCGTTGCCTAACTTGTCGCCCGGGGTCATTTCGCTCCCTCCCGGTTTAACAATGACCGGATAGGAGAACTCCAACTGGAGAGATTTGTCCTCATGGGTTATAAACGGCTTGCCGTTTATTTCGCGCGGGAATATGAATTGAAAACTTCGCTCGGCGCCTTGAGGTGCAATGAACTTTGCAAGCGCCGCCTGTTCTCCCTTCGAGTTGCGCAAAAAAACGTTGTTTTTGAGCAAATCCATGCTCTGAGTCTGCCAGTGTTTATGTAATTCCATGGTTTTGTCTTGGGAATTGCTCGTGTATGTCACGTATACGATCACGAGCATCGGAGAAGTCGGCGGAAAGAAAGGATTTTGCGCTCTGGTCGAACTGCTGCTTCTGTTCGGGTCCAAGAGTGTCGTACTTTTGCGCGAGCTGCATCTGGCGAACCATAGCCTGACGGACCGGCAGCGCTGAGCGAAATTGAACCTGATATTTGATGCTGAATTGTTGGCCGTCGTCACTCGCACCGGCGGATAGCTGGATCCCTTCAGCTACCAGGGTTAAATCCTCGACCCACGGCGAATCTGTGAGCAACTTATTGCATTCCTTTTGAGACCACGTAGTCGTATGTGTTTGTTTTCCCAAAAATCGGCTCCAAAAGCAGCCGAGCCGGCGGCTAAAAATATGGCCGAGAGTACAAAATAAAAAACTTTTCTCATACCGGAACTCCTTCCTGTTTGATTGGATTGTACGAGACCAATGTATCAGAGTCCGCCACGGTTTTCATTTCAATATTGGACTGTTCCCGCATTCTACTGATTCCTGGATTCCTGATTCCTGATTCCAGATTCACTGAACTCTTTGTCCTGCATCTTGAAATCCGGAATCGAATCCGTATTCAGGAATCAGGAATCAGGAATCTGGAATCTCGAATCTGGAATCTCGGAATCTCGCATGCAATTATTGCGCCCGCCACCCTAAGCGGCGGAAAAACAATAGGCAGAGCTTGGCCAGCGCCCGCTTATTGGGGAAATCTCTGGCGATGGCAAACAGCCGGGATGGGTTCAGATAAAACTTCAACAGCGCGTGCCGGCGTATATGGTTGATCTCCGCGGACGGCACATCGGTCAAATTGACGAATTCCTTGGTATAATAGCTCATCGAAAAATCACTCACAGGGACATGGCCCATTTCTCTGCTGATCGCACCTAATTCCGTACCCTCGAAAGCCATGACTACGAATAGAGCACAGGTGTTGAGCTTGGAAGAGACCATAAAGTCAACCGTCATTTTTATCTCTTCCCGTGTTTCTCCGGGGAAACCGATCATAAAGAATCCGTGTGTGTGGATTCTGAGAGAGTGCGCGATTTCGATGTTCTGTTTTATTTTATCCAGTTGAACATTCTTCTTGATCAGTTTTTGCAGACGCGGCGATCCGGTTTCGATGGCGAAGCCGATGAAAACGGTGCCCGCTTGTTGAAGCTTGATTAACTGTTGCCGGTCCAATAGGTCACCGCGCAATCCATTAGGGAAAGCGAAGGTAACTTTCATGCCGCTGTGGATGATGCGGTCGCAGAAGTCGGTCAGCCGCTCCCGATCCAGGTTAAAAACGTCGTCCAGGATTTCAAAATCGCGTATCTTATAGGTGTCATAAAGATGTTTGATTTCGTTAAAAAGATTCTCCGCGCTGCGGCAGCGGAACGCCTTGCCAAAGATATTGTGGCAGTATATGCAAAGATAGGGACAGCCGCGCGAGGAAAAAATGCTCATATAATTTCCCGACCCGGTACGGCTCATGCGGTCAAAATTCCCATAGGCTTCGATGGGAATCAGATCGTACGCGGGCATCGGCAAATCGTTGAGATCCTCGATGAAACTTCCTCTGCCGGTTGAAATAATCCGATTATCTTTTTTATAGACGATGCTCTGTATATCGGAGACATCGCGCTGATTTAACAAATGCTCTATAAGCTGTCCGGCTGCTATCTCCCCCTCGCCGACAACCAAATAGTCGACGCCCGGGTATTTGTATGGCCTTTTCCGGATAGGCAGTGGCGTGGGGGCCTCCCAACAGCACCGGCGTATTCGCATTCACGCGCTTGACGCATTCGGCAATCCAGGAAACGGCATCGGATTCATGAGTCAAAGCGCTGATGCCGACGACATCGGGGGCATAAATTCGAATCACCGATTCCAAGCCGGGACGGCCGTTTCCGCTTACCCGGATATCCTCAATTTTCACCTCGTACTGATAGTTTTTTCTTAGATACGCGGCTATGCTCATCAGACCCACCGGATGGCTGATTTGTTTCCACGTGGGATCATTTTGAGGGCTTTTTATTAACAAAATGCGGCGCGGCACCGGCGCTTTGTCTGCCCGCGTTTCAATCTGTTCCACCATATCCTATGCCTTCCCGATTCCGGATTGCCAAGATTCCGGAGAACCCACATCCTGAAATCCGGAATCCGGAATCCGGAATCCGGAATCCATTATATCCCAGCCGTTCTGCGCCGCCTCGCTACAAAATCCCTATCCAGCATGCCACCATAAACGGCGGAAGAACAATATACAAAGCTTGCAGAGCCCCCGCTTATTGGGAAAATCTCTGGCGAAGGTAAACAGCCGGGATGGGTTCAGATAAAACCTCAGGAGCGCTTGCCGGCGTATGCGGTTCACTTCCCTGGACGGCACATCGGTCAAATTGAGGAATTCCTTGGAATGATAGTTCATGGAAAAATCGCTCACCGCGATGTGGTTCATTTCTTTGGCCATCGCGGCCAGTTCCGTGCTTTCGAAAGGCATGACCGCGAACATGCCAAAAGTGTGAAGCTTGGAAGAGACCAAAAAATCAACCGTCATCTTCATCTCTTCCAGCGTTTCTCCGGGGAAGCCTATCATGGAGAATCCGTGTGTGTGGATTCTGAGAGAGTGCGCGATTTCGATGTTCTTTTTTATTTTATCCAGTTGAATATTCTTCTTGATCAGCTTTTGCAGGCGCGGCGATCCTGTCTCGATTGCGAAGGCGATGAAGATAGTGCCCGCTTGTCGAAGCTTGGTCAACTGCGGACGGTCCAATATGTCGCCGCGCATTCCATTTGGGAAGGCGAACGTGACTTTCATGCCGCTGTGGATGATGCGGTCGCAGAATTCGATCAGCCGATTCCGGTCCAGGTTAAAAATGTCATCCATGATTTCAAAATCGCATATCTTATAGGTGTCGTAAAGATGCTTGATTTCGTTGAAGAGATTCTCCGCGCTGCGGCACCGGAACACCTTGCCGAAGATATTGTGGCAGTATATGCAATGATAGGGACAGCCGCGCGAGGAAAAAATGCACATATATTTCCCCGACCCGGTACGGCTCATGCGGGCATAATTTCCATAGGCTTCGATGGAAATCAGATCGTACGCGGGCATGGGCAAATCGTTGAGATCCTCGATGAAATCTCCCCTGCCGGTTGAAATAACCCGATTATCTTTTTTATAGACGATGCCCTTGATATCGGAGACATCGCCCTGATGGAACAAACGCTCTATGAGCTGGCCGGCCGCTATCTCCCCCTCGCCGACAACCAGGTAGTCGACCCCGGGTATTTGTATGGCCTTTTCCGGATAGGCAGTCGCGTGGGGGCCTCCCAACAGCACAGGCGTATCCGCATTCACTCGCTTGACGCATGCGGCAATCCAGGAAACGGCGTCGGATTCATGGGTCAAAGCGCTGATGCCGACGACATCGGGGGCATAGGCGCGAACCGCCGACTCCAGATCGAAGCGATCGTTTCCGCCTATTCGAATGTCCTCAATTTTTACCTCGTACTGATAGTTTCTTCTCAGATACGCGGCTATGTTCATCAGACCTATAGGGTGATTGAGTTGCTTCCAGGTTGCCGGATCCCTTGAAAAGCTCTTTATTAACAAAACGCGGCGTGGTGTCACTAATTTATCTCTTTCCTTTTCAGACGGGATTTTGGCTCAAATGGTTACTGAACAAAGCACTTCAGGGCGGGAGCATTGCGAGACTTTCCGATATAAAAGCCCAGGCAGTCCGGGCAACCTCCGGATAGCCGCGAGCAGGTTTATGGCACATTGACCTCATATTGCTCCGGTGGCGTCGGCCCAAACACAAACGGCAGCGGCCCCCAGAGGTCCGAGTAGAACCCCGCGCCGCACTCCGCCCGCATTGTCGTGAGCCAGCTGCAGACGGGCACCTCAAAGCTCTCGTCTATGTAGGCACCGCGTCCCCCAAATTTGATGCGGTTGCTTGCGTTCATTGGAGTGACTATGGTATCGCCCCGATGGATTTCCGCCGGGCGCCTCACATCGATAGGCTTGGCGCCTCGAGCTTCCATATAGTACTGAAATCCCCAATGTCCCGAAAACCACGTGTGCTTTTCACGTTTTTCCGGAGCAATACGTTCCGCTGCGGTGCGGGCGGAGTTGGCCAGCCTGATATCGGCGTGCGCGACACACACGCTCAGAATCAATCCCGCAGCCAGCCCTACCCACACCGCCCGCGGCGACGCCGGCGCGCCGAAGTCACTCCGCATTCGCAACCGCCGCGCACACAACAGCGCAACCGCCGGCAGCGCCGGCAGGATCACGCGCATATTCACAAAATGATACACAAATATGCCGAAAAGAAGCGTCCCCACAAGCCATAGCCCCAGAAGCACGGCATCGCGGTCACGCCGATTCCACACCTCCGCAAGTGCCAGGGCAATGATGTGAAGTCCCGCCGCGATCCACAAGCCATACTGCAGCCAGAACCACCACGAATAGGTGATGTGCGGCGCACCCGCCTGCCAACCACTCCGTGCCAGGACCACAGTGACCGCCGCCATCCCCGCTCCCCCTGCACATAGAGCAATACGCCCGGCGCGCCCCCAGAGCCAGGGCGCGATGAACAATACCGGCGCTCCGCCCGCGCCGAGGAATGCCAGCCCCGTTAGTATCTTACTCCCCAGGTTCAGCGCATACTGTTCGTGGAAAGCCTTCAGCGCTCCAGAGGTCGCAAGGAACTGGCTCATGCCGTAACGGCGGTGCGTGTACAAATCAAGCAGCCCCAAAATAACGACAGGAAGTATCAACCACACGGCGCGAGCCCAGCGCTTCCGCCCGGAAAGAAGCGTATAGACCAGCAACAAAGGCACCAGACTGATTGCGAAATATTTCGTCAGCGCGGCAAGCCCGATCAACAGTCCCGACACTGCATTTTCTGTTGGACGGTGCTGGTCCAATCCATGCAGCCACAGCGCCGTCGCCCAAACCCACAGCGCCGTCATCGGCAGGTCCGTCATCATCGTCCCCATCGATACCAGGACACCGGGCGATACGAGCGCGAGAACCGCCGAAAATAATGGGTTCCCCTTCAGTTGCCGCGCGAGCCAATACACCCCCAGCACCAGCGCCACCGCCATCAACGCCATACTGCCATGCATCACCGGTTCGCTCCAGCCAAAGAGCGCACCGAACGCTGCCGCGTAATACGCAGCTCCGGGAGGGTTCAGATAGACCTGCACCATCGGCGCGTAAAAGCCGAACCAGTTTACCTGAAAGCCGTAGAAATCCGCCGGATGCGCCGCGATCCACTGCGCCGTCCAAACTACGAGCGTGTCATCAATATGGTAGGCCTTCCCAAGAAAAAGGCCGCAAAGCGCGAGCGTAATCAACGCCAGCAAAATCATGTCACGCCGCACCGGTCGCTTCACCGCATCCATTTCAAGTCGTCCACATTAGGGGATCCATAGTCCATTTCGGTGCGCATTTTACACTAATCGGGTATTGAACCATAGGCAATTCCACCCTTCCGCCCGCTCCGAAAAAACCGCAACAATCCCTTCGAGAATCGGGAATTAATCTATATCCATGTCCGTCAAGGCAGGGGGAATAAAGCGCTGAAAGCGCGGAGCAGCAAAGACTATTGGAAGTAGTATTTGTGCGGACGGGTCTCCAGAGTCGGTCTCTCCACTAAACATAGTTTAGTGATTCAAGCTAGCGCAGCGATGCGGTGAACGCTCAAAACCTGAACGCTGGTTCCGAACATGCGTTGTCGGAACCGGAGAGCCCGCAGATAGTAGCTCCGGGCGCAAGCCCGGAGTTTGCTGAACGATAAATAGGAGCCCTGAAGGGGCGAAACGTTAAGCCACTATAAACAAAAAACCTTCGCCCCTGCCGGGGCTCTTCAACCGCGCATCGTTTCCGGGGGCTTGCGCCCCCGGCTACTATCTTCAGACCCCTCTGGGGTCTAAAACAGATCTCTCTTTACGCGGCTGATTTCTGTTTTGAGACAGGCTCTGGAGAGCCGTTTGCACAACAATGCGCAGGGAGCTAACAAACTGCCTGAAGTGATCGCTTTCACTTGCGGGCTACAACGAGAAACTGGCGGCCGAACAGCCGCCACAGAAATGGCAAGGCAAGGTAGAGTTTTACGAAGACGAGAGGGTACTGTCGTTCCGAAGCCATGGTATAGGGCAGGAAGCGACCCACGCAGAGATCTATCGAGAATCCGTTGGCGCGCAAACCTTCAGACAATGAATTCTCGGTGAACGGGACGTGATGATCCCAGAAATCCCAGTAAAGCCCGGGGACATGCTTGATGTTGGCTCCCATTGCGATGAGCCGGCCGCCGGGCTTGAGGCAGCGGCGGGTCTCACGCACGCTTCTAGCGACGGCCGCCTTGTCTGGCAAGTGCTCGATGAAGTTGCTGGTGAAGACAAGATCAAGGGAGTTCTCCTGTATGCCATTCCACGGTTCCGAGCCGTCCTGGAGGAAGAACCGAACACCAGCGGCGAGTTTGTCCTTGGCTGCCGGATTCAGGTCCATGGCGAGGCGGGTTCGCGCTTGGACTGCATTGATAAAATCGCCGTACCCGCAGCCGAGGTCGAGCACGGCTGCGTCGGGGGCGATGAAGCGCGAGAAGAAATCAGAGACTAGAATGCCCCACACGGCGCGGCGATAGTCTGCGTTCGGGCCGCACCGGCTCTCGTAGAGCTGCTCCAGGTCGATGTGTGTCCGCGATGTCATGGTTTCCTCAAGAGATTCGCTTATCTGCAATACATTTGGATCAGTTTGGCAGCGGGCGCTGCTCCCAATTCCAACGCCTTATCCCAGTTTTGACATGCCGGAACCACCCTCTTCAATTTTAGAAGGGCAATTCCTTTATTAAAATACGCCTTCACCATAATCGGGCTTTATCTCTAGCGCCCTATCATAATCAATAATTGCGCTCTCATAATTGCCCGCAAGAGTTTTTGCATTGCCCCGGTTGTAATAAATGTCAGGCTCCGCCGGGCTGAGACCGATAGCCGCATTGAAATCATGGATGGCGCCTGTAAAATCCGATAGTTTTTCATACCTGACAAAGCCACGGTTGTTGTAGGCATCGGAATACTGCGGATTTATTTCAATTGCTTTGCTAAAATCCTCTACGGCCCCGCTAGAGTCCCCCAGGTTTAGTTTGGCAATGCCCCTGTTGTAATAAGCTATTTCTCTGACCCGATTTGCCGCGCACGGCTCTATTAAAATCCTCGATGGCATTTTTATAATCATTCATTCTATTTCTGAGAATTCCGCGGTTGTTGTAAGCATCGTCATAATTCAGTTCAATTGCTTTATTATAATCCTCCATAGCGCCTTGAACGTCATTTTGATCCCTCCGCACGTTTCCCCTATTGTTATACGCAATACCGGTTTCCGGATACTTGTCAATCACATCTGAAAATAAGGTGAGCGTGTCTTTCCAGACCGCATTCCGCGCGTAGGCACCGTGAACAAAAACAATCAGCATTATTCCGATCACTGCAGTGTGCCCGTATCGGAGCTTGGGCGAAAAGGAATGTTTTTTTTGCCCCAAATACACGTAGACTCGGCCCAGGATCACAAATAAGCCGATATATGGAATATAGGTATATCTTTCTGCAACCACGGCCTGGCCGACCGGGATAAAAATAACCAGTACAATGGTAAGAAAGAAAAATAAGGCGCCGTATAGGATGTCTTTTTTGAGAGCTTCATCAACCTTCGATTTGAACACCTTAACGAGTATCCAGGGGAATACGATAAAAGCAAAACCTGAAAGATAATAGGGGATAGGCAAGAACCCGGCATGCTTCAAGGGCAAGGGATGGATGGCCGACAAACCGAACGGGAATATCGATTTAGCAGTGTAAAAGACAAATGCATAGGCCCCCATGAACAATCGGTCAAGAAGGGTATATCCGATCACATAATCCCAATCGCTTCCAATGACCCGCTGGGATAGGAGAGAAACAACGCCAAAGACAAGGGATAGAACAAAAAAGGGAATTTTGTCGAGATTGTTTTTAACCGACCGTGTATTGCTCAGGTAATAATCAGTCAGCACAAGGATCAAAGGAAGCGTAACCGCCGCCGATTTGGAAAACAGGGATAAAAGGAAAAACAGGATTGAAAGAAAATAAAACTTATAGCTGTTGTTCTTTTTACGGTACAAAATATAGGTGATCAAGGACCCCAAATAAAAAAAAGAATAAAGCAAATCCTTTCGTTCGGATATCCAGGCTACCGATTCAACATGAAGGGGGTGAACGCCGAAGAACAGGGCGGAAATGGCCGCTATTGGCGCCTGTTTGGTGAGCAGTACAATGACATAAAAAACAAGCAGAACATTAAGCAAATGAAAAATGAAATTTGTACGGTGATATGTCGGGGCATTTAATCCGCCCATTTTGTAATCCAAGGCATAGCTGATCATTGTCACCGGCTGGTACATTCTTAGATAAGTGGTGGTAAAAAATTTATGAATAGATTGGCCGTCAATCTGCCTGATATCCTTGTTATTGAAAACATATTTGTCGTCATCCCATTGTACAAAACCATTATTGAGAGAATTGGAATGGACAATAACGGTTGTCAACAGGATAGCTGCAACGAGCACGCGAGTAACCCATTTGTCTTTAGGTGCCTGTAGTGCCACTTTCTCAGGTGCGACACCCTGATTTCTCCTGTTTGTTTTCATGCCTCTTTGTTTCATCAGTATCGCATCCTTGGAAACCCGGCATACTACCATTTGGGTCGGTAATAGATAAACTCTAGCCCGAGTTTCCGGCTTAAGTATAGTTAAAAGCTTGCCTTGCATCACCTAGCAAATCATGTGGGTCGGAGCTGAAGAGGTTGTTTCAAAGCTTACCCATTGAGCGGGCTTACAGCCCTTTTCCTGTTTGTCGCTAAATTCCTAGGGCTTCGCCCTAGGCTGGTATAGAGCGCGCCTTCAGCGCTTAAGATACTTTATAATTAGGGGTTTAGAGCGCCGAAGGCGCGATCCATACCAGCCTGGGGCGAAGCCCCAGGAAGAAATTGCAAAGGAAAAGGAAGGGCTGTAAGCCCGCCCAATGTCAGTTTTGAGCCTCTTCAGATCCGCCGCGTTGGAGATGTCAAGCAAGGTTGGAAAGTGTCGGAGCTGAAGCTGCGACCCACATGTGCTTCGCCAAAACCATGCAGCATTAGGCGGTTCGGGGGTGAATTGGGACGATAATGTCCGACCGGGTGTTTGCTGCCTGAAGAGGAAATATTTGCTAGGTGCCCGATAAATAAAGGCGTAAACTCCATTCCGGTTTTTCAAGAGGAGAGTCTGTGCGCATCCTAATCAGCGGAGGAGCTGGATTTATTGGCTCGACCATTGCGCGATCGTTTCAGGAAAGATCCGGCAATCAAGTAGTGGTTTTGGATAACTTGAGGCGCAGGGGATCAGAGCTTAATCTCACATCTTTCAAGAAAATGGGTGTCGAATTTTGCCATGGCGATGTCCGCGAACCCAACGACTTGCTGGATATACCGGGCAGCTTCGATTTGATGGTTGAAGCATCGGCAGAACCAAGCGTTCAAGCAGGGCAGCAGGGCTCGCCCGCTTATGTGATCGGGACTAATCTACAGGGCACCATCAACTGTCTTGAATATGCCCGCAAAAAGGCAGGACTGTTTGCGTATCTTTCAACTTCCAGGGTTTATTCCATCTCTTCCCTGCGCGCGATTCAGCTGGATGAAACACCCCAGCGTTTTGAGGTGGCAGCCCAACAAATTCTCCCTGGAATTTCTGAACGCGGCATAGACGAAAGCTTTCCGACGAACCAAGCTCGTTCCCTTTACGGCGCAACTAAACTGGCTTCTGAGCTTTTGATTCAGGAATACGTGGATTCCTATGGAACCAAGGCAATAATCAATCGTTGTGGAGTGATAGCCGGGCCCGGTCAGTTTGGAAAAACCGATCAGGGAGTCATCAGTCTCTGGGTGGCCAATCACTATTTCGGCCTGCCTTTGAATTACAAAGGATTTGGCGGGAAGGGTAAGCAGGTTCGCGATGTATTGCATCCGCTGGATCTTGTAGCCCTCTTATCCAAGCAGCTCGAGAAACCAGAGTATTGGAATGGGGAACCATTCAATATTGGGGGCGGGCGGCTCCTATCCGTATCACTGCAGGAGCTGACCGGCCTGTGCCGCGGCATCGTTGGGCGCAGCGTCGCAATCGGCAGCACCGAGAATACGGAACGCGTGGACGTGCCTCTGTATTTGACGGACTACAGCAAGGCTCAACTCTGTTTCGATTGGCGCCCGCAAAGAGACATAGCGACCATTGTGTCCGAAATCTCTGATTGGGTCCGATCGAATGAAGGCGCGCTTAGGCCGATTTTTGCTCCTGAGACGATATAGACAGGAATTCAAGTATGGCTACCGCAATTGTGACAGGTTCCGCCGGACTGATCGGCAGTGAAACTGTGAGATTCCTTCATGACAAAGGGATGGATGTCATTGGCCTTGACAATAACCTACGCGAGTATTTTTTCGGTTCGGATGGGACCACGCGTTGGATGGCAGAGAAATTGGCATCATCGCTGCCTCGCTACAGGCACATGGATATCGACATTCGCGATCAGGATGGCGTTTTCAGGCTTTTCCAGCAAGAATCCGATATCGTGCTTGTGGTGCACTGCGCTGCCCAGCCAAGCCATGATTGGGCTGCCCGCGAACCGCTGACCGATTTCACGGTGAATGCTAATGGAACCATGATCCTGCTGGAAGCCTTGCGCCGCTTTGCCCCTGAAGCGGTTTTTATTTTTACGTCAACCAACAAGGTTTACGGCGATGCGCCCAATTCCCTGCCATTGATCGAGCTTGAAACGCGCTGGGAGATCGCGCCGGATCACGCCTACTCAAAGCATGGCATTGATGAATCCATGAGCATCGATCAATGCATGCATAGCATATTCGGGGCAAGCAAGGTTGCAGCGGATATCATGACGCAGGAATATGGGCGTTATTTTGGTTTGAAGACGTGCGTTTTTCGTGCAGGTTGCCTCACCGGTCCCGAGCACTCTAGCGCCGAGCTTCATGGATTTCTGGCGTATCTTGTCCGATGTCTGGTTTTCGGACGCCCCTATAAAATTTTTGGCTATAAAGGAAAGCAGGTCCGAGACAACCTCCATTCCTATGACTTGGTCAATGCCTTTTGGCACTTCTTTCAGAATCCCAAAAGCGGCGAGACATACAATATCGGCGGCTCGCGACACAGCAACTGTTCGATGGTGGAAGCGATACGGATATCCGAGAACCTTTCCCGGCAAAAACTGAATTATTCTATGGTTCCCGACGCGCGCGCGGGTGATCACATATGGTGGATCTCCGATGTCAGCAAGTTTATGAGCCATTATCCAGGCTGGCAGTTCAAGTATTCCCTTGAAGATATCTTCCGCGAGCTTATCGAGGCGGCACACGCTCAAAAGGCAGCTTCATGAAGCTTTCGATAGTAATTCCTGCCTACAACGAAGAAGGCTGCATCGCCGCAACAGTCCGCGATCTCTTTTTGCGGCTTTCCGATGAAGGCATCGAGCATGAGATCATTGTCGTCGATGACGGCTCGACCGACAGCACTGAATTGATACTTCAGAAGCTGGCGCTGGAAATTCCTTCCCTGCGCTTGCACGCAAATCGGCCCCGCAGCGGTTTAGGCGTTGCAGTTCGCACGGGGCTGGAATCCATTTCCGGCGATGCGGTCGCACTCTTTATGTCGGACGGTTCCGACTCGTCAAAAGACCTGGTTCGCTTCTATCGAACCATGAGAGAGCAAAGGGTTGACTGTGTTTTTGGAACCAGGTTTTCCAAAGAGTCCAGCCTTATCGATTATCCTTTGCCCAAACTGATTCTCAACCGACTGGCTAACACTTTTATCAGAATCCTCTTCGGGCTGCGTTACAACGATGTAACAAATGCCTTCAAGCTTTATCGAAAAGAGGTCATTCAAGGACTGAAGCCTTTGCTGAGCCATCATTTTAACCTGACAGTCGAGTTGCCGCTAAAAGCCATCGTTCGGGGCTATAGCTATTCCGTGATTCCAAACAGTTGGACAAATCGAAAGCACGGCGTATCCAAACTGAAGATAAAGGAAATGGGATCCAGATACATGTTCATTATCCTATACTGCTTTATAGAAAAATGGCTCTCCCGGGGAGACTACCACAGAGATGCCCGAACCATCTCAAAGGACAGCGCTTAAAAGGCCCAAAGGCTTTCCACCCCGTGCGCGACGCAAAAAAGCAGCCACAGATTCCACGGATTTCACGGATTACAAATTATATAAATCAGTGAAATCCGTGGAATCTGTGGCTGCTTTTGGATGCATGGTGCCTAAGCGAACAGTGTCGGGGTTAACCGCAGGATTATTTTCAGACTTCAATTCGCCTTCTTAGGCTTCCATGTCTTAGCCCGACGCTGGGCTTCCGCTATTTGCTGAGGGGTCATTTTCTTGGCGATCGAAGCACGCAAATCTGCTGTTTGTTGAAATAATGGGCTTTGCTTGGCCGTGGGTCCGGCAATGGACAAGGTCAACCACATGTAGGCTTCAATGGGGTCTTTTGTGATCGAGCCCAGCATACTCTGCGCTATCTCATCGCCTTGTTCCGCCGCTTTTCGAGACCATTTAGCCGCTTCGGCGTCGTCCCGAGGAACTCCCGCGCCTTGAAGATACAACGCCCCCAAGTTAGACTGCGCTAGTGCATTGCCTTGTTCCGCCGCCTTGCGAAACCATTTCGCTGCTTCCGCGGGATCCAGCGGAACTCCCGTGCCTTGAAGATACAACGCCCCCAAGTTAGATTGAGCTTTTGCATCGCCTTGTTCCGCCGCTTTGCGAAACCATTTCGCTGCTTCCGCAGGATCCCGAGGAACCCCATTGCCATTAAGATACATCAATCCCAAGTAGGACTGCGCCAAGGCATTGCCTTGTTCCGCAGGCGCGCGAAACAACGTAGCCGCTTTTGCGTAGTCTTGAGGTACTCCATATCCGCGGATATACATCTCTCCCAAGAAGAACTGCGCCAGGACATTGCCTTTTTCTGCAGGCGTGCGAAGCAACCTCGCCGCTTTTGGATAGTCCTGGGGAACCCCATTACCATTTAGACACATCCACCCCATGAAGAACTGCGCTACGACATCGCCTCCTTCTGCAAGCGGGCCAAGCCATTTAGCCGCTTCTTCATAGTCCTGAGGTCCCACATTGCCTTGAAGGAACATCGTCCCCAGGTTAGCCAGCGCTGCGGGATCACCCTGCAATGCAGCCTTGATCAAAATATCAATCTTAGCGGATGTCTCCTGCTTAGCGGATGTCTCCTGCTTTTTCTGCTGCGCTGCAGCATAAACCGGGCAAATCAAAAGCAAGATGGCGGCAAACAACCATGTCCTCTGGAATTTCATTTGGGCACACTCCCTGTTTGAATCAGCACCTACTTTAACGCGGGGGAACGGTGGCAAGTCAAGAAACTTGATTGAAGCTGGTGACATATTCAGTACTAAGGGATCTCGGAGGGGTGCAGCCTATGGCCGATCAAAAGCCGCGATACGAGGGAGAAGTACATGTCCCCGATGGTGCTTCGGAATGCCCGGCGCGGTGAGATTCCGTGGCCGTCGATCGGCTTCAGCTCGTTCAGGAAGTTTCTCTGCAATCTGCGGATGATATAGCGATAGCGATAGAAGGTGTCGTAGAATCTCCAGATTGTTTGCTCCAGATCGGATGCCGTCCAGCCGTTTTGATTTTCGGCTGGAACGAAGTTCACGTGAAGAGTGTCGTGAAGATCCCACCGGTCCTTGTTGAAAAGTCTCCCCTCCCGATCGAGTTCATCCCGAAGAGCGGTTCCGGGATATGGTGTGAGGATGTAGTAATAGACCAGCCCCACATCGTTTTCCAGCAAAAGCCGGAACATCGCCTCGGCGCTGGCTTTGTCCTCGCCGGGAAGCCCGAGCATGATGCTCGCCCACACTCGGATTGAGCGCTGCCGAAGGATTTCGATCGCTTCCTTGTAGCGTTCCGGTGAATTGTGGCGTTTGTTCGCTTGGGCCAATGCCTCCCGGGAGAGGCTCTCAAACCCGATGTACAGGCTTTTGCAGCCGCTTTGTGCGGCGAGTTCCAGAAGCTCATGATCAAAGGCAAGGAGTAGAGTGCTTTGGGCGCCCCACAGGAGGGGCCTGCCCGCCTTTTCCTGAAGGTTTAGCAGCCCTCTGAAAAGCTCTGTGGCGTAGTTTCGGTCTCCGATGATGTTGTCATCGGTGAAAAACACATTCAGCCCTCTGTCGTGGATATCTTTAACCTGGTTCAGGACATGCGCGATGGACCGTTTGCGAAGCTGATGGCCATACAGCGTCGTAACACTGCAAAACTTACAGTTATGGGGACAGCCCCGGGTCGCCTGCACACTGTCGATGCCGAAAGGCCGATAAGGAAGGACCCGGTTATCGGGCGGCCGAAAATTTTCCGGACTGGCGAACCTCTCGGACCGGTATAGCCGCTTGAGTCGTCCTGCCTTGAAATCCTCGAGGATGCCCTCCCACATCTCCTCGGCTTCGCCGGCTACAACGGAGTCCACGTTCTGCATCGCCTCTTCCGGGCAAAGCGTGGCATGGGGGCCTCCAAGGATGGTCGTTACGCCACGCCGGCGAAATTCGTGAGCGATCTGGTATGCCCTGGGGGCAAACTGTGTCATGGCACTGATGGCTGCAAGATTCACGCCGCGCGCTATCAATTCGTCGATGTTCAGCTCTATAAGGTTGTCATCGACCATCGTCTGGGCGACCCAGTCAGGGGTAAGCGCCGCCAGGTAGGCTAGGGAATTGATTTTGATTCCACCGAGCATCGGCTTGCCGCGAGAAAGCCGGTGGGTGAGCTTGCGCCGCTGCGGATCATAGACTCCGGGCTGAATCCACGCGAGCTTGATCGGTGCCTCGTTCTTCCAGAGCCTATACGGGTCGGCTGCGCCGCTCCCGCGGGAGGCGATGCGTCGCAAGAGAAGAACGAAGTGATGCAGCAAAGTTTTTTCGACAAGGTTCATTTTGAATCCGATCCCATGATTCGCGTCCACCTATACCCTGCGGGGCGAGGATGATACAATTCATATCATTGCAATCACAGAGCCTTTACCCGGATTATTCATGAAGCTTCTACTGCGGCGGCGGATCCGGGCGTGTCTACTGCGTTGCGCTCCGTCGTTGGTCGATAAAATGGGGGTCAGGTCTGGAAAATTTAGTTTTCGTGTTTTGCGAAGGGGCGCAGAGCGCAAAAATCGAATTTTCCAGGCCTGACCCCCATTTCTACGAACCTTCATGAATAATCCGGGTTAACCCGTCTTCCAGATTTCCTCGATGCCGTCGACCTTCCATATGGGCTGTATCGTTCGTCCTTTTAGCCTGGATTCGACAAGATTGCCCTGCTCGTCATAGAGTCCTTTCTCCACTTCCTCCAGGTACTGAATGTAACGCTCCATATGTTTGCGGAGCGGCCGATGAGTCACTATCTACAAACCCAGCACGCGACTTGCCAGGCGCGGACGCAATCGCATCAAATATTTGAACGCCCTAAAAACGCTGTAGAACCGCCGGTACCCCTCAAGCATCTCGCGCTGAAGCGTACTCGGCTTCATCCGTTTGGGGAAATAGGTGACGAAATTGCCGCTCATGTAGTCCCAACTGTGAACGAGAATTCTGGATTCCGGGATCAGCTCCCTATCAGGTTCAACACTCGGGTAGTTGAGGATAGGAAACATTCCGAGATTAAAAAAATCATTCTCGATGGCAAAATCCACAATCTCCTTGATGTCTTTGGGACGATCATCTTCGCCGCCAATGACGAAGGAACCCCAAATCCGCATCCCATAATCGCGGACTTTTTTGACGGCCCTGACGATATCGGCTCGGGTTTGACACTTATCGAACGCCTTTAAAGTATCGTCGTTAATCGATTCGAAGCCGAAAAACAACTCATGAACCCCTGCTTTCCGCATGAGATCGAGAAGCTCGTCATCGCTGGCGATATCGATCCTGACCATACAGAAATATTTGCCGTCAATCTTTTCCTCAATGATCCTTCTCAGGAGCTTCTTTGTCTCATTTCGGTTCCCCGCAAAATTATTGTCCACAAACATGAAACGACGGTCGTATTTCCGTTTGTCCTTGATCTCTTTAATCATGGCTTCAACGTCCCGGACGCGATACCCCGGTCCGAACATCGTTTTGACCACGCAGAACTTGCATTTGAAATGACAACCCCGGGAGAACTGTATGGGAATGATTCTGGTGTAGCCCCGAAGGTAGACTTTGTACAGAGGGATGTTGTAACCCTTAATTAGGGAATAATCAGAAAATTTTGAAAGCTCCTGAACTTGGGCAGGGCCGGGATTATGGTATACCCGGCGGCCAATCCGGTAGGAAAGCCCCGGAATGTCTTCCGGCGCTTCTGTTTTGTTGAACAGAGCATCAAGAAGCCTGACGATCGTCTCGTCCCCTTCGGCTCTCACTACGTAGTCGAAGTGTTCGAGAGCGCTCACCGGAAAATGGGTCGCGTGCGTGTCGCCGATGATGAGCGGGATATTGGTTTTCGCACGGATACAGTCAGCCAGTTCATAGGTGCGCCTGGCAGCCGAGGAAAAACTGGAAAAGCAAACGGCGTCCGATTCAAGGATTCTTTCCCAGGGAATACCGCCTGAAATATACTCGATGTGCAGGTGGACATCATAGCCTTCGTCCCTAAGGATAGTGGCGATAAGCGGAAGTCCGAATCTTGGCATGAGAATATGATTGACCAGCGTCGGTGTCGCACTGTCGAGTTGGATGAGAGTGATTTTCTTCTTATTCATTAAGGTATCTCGAAGGGATGCAGCCTATGGCCGATCAAAAGCCGCGACACGAGGGAGAAGTACATGTCTCCGATGATGCTTCGGAATGCCCGGCGCGGTGAGATTCCGTGGCCGTCGGTCGGCTTAAGCTCGTTCAGGAAGTTTCTCTGCAATCTGCGGATGATATAGCGATAGCGATAGAAGGTGTCGTAGAATCTCCAGATTGTTTGCTCCAGATCGGATGCCGTCCAGCCGTTTTGATCTCCGGCTGGAACGAAGTTCACGTGAAGAGTGTCGTGAAGGTCCCACCGGTCCTTGTTGATAAGTCTCCCCTCCCGATCGAGTTCATCCCGAAGAGCGGTTCCGGGAAGTGGTGTGAGGATGTAGTAGTAGAGTAGATTTACATCGCTTTCCAGCAAAAGCCGGAACATCGCCTCGGCGCTGGCCTTGTCCTCGCCGAGAAGCCCGAGCATGATGCTCGCTGATACTCGGATCGAGTGCCGGCGAAAAATTTCGATCGCTTCCTTGTAGCGTTCCGGTGAATTGTGGCGTTTGTTCGCCTGGGCCAATGCCTCCCGGGAGAGGCTCTCAAACCCGATGTACAGGCTTTTGCAGCCGCTTTGCGCCGCGAGCCCCAGAAGCTCATGATCAAAGGCAAAGAGCAGGGTGCTTTGGGCGTTCCACAAGAGGGGCCTGCCTGCCTTTTCCTGAAGATCTATCAGCCCCCTGAAAAGCTCTGTGGCGTAGTTTCGGTCTCCGATAATGTTGTCATCGCTGAAAAACACATTCAGCCCTCTGTCGTGGATCTCCTTGACCTGGTTCAGGACATGCGCGATGGGCCGTTTGCGAAGCTGATGGCCATACAGTGTCGCAACACAGCAAAATTTACAGTTATGGGGACAGCCCCGGGTCACTTGCATACTGTCGATACCGAAAGGCTGATAGGGAAGGACCCGGTTATCGGGCGGCCGAAAATTTTCGGGACTGGGGAACCTCTCGGACCGGTATAGGCGCTTGAGTCGTCCTGCCTTGAAATCCTCGAGGATGCCCTCCCACATCTCCTCGGCTTCGCCGGCTACAACGGAGTCCACGTTCTGCATCGCCTCTTCCGGGCAAAGCGTGGCATGGGGTCCTCCAAGGATGGTCGTTACGCCACGCCGGCGAAATTCATGCGCGATCTGGTATGCCCTGGGGGCAAACTGTGTCATGGCGCTAATGGCTGCAAGATTGACGCCGCGCGCTATGAGTTCGTCGATGTCGAGCTCTCTAAGGTTGTCATCGACCATCGTCTGGGCGACCCAGTCAGGGGTAAGCGCCGCCAGGTAGGCAGGGGAATTGACTTTGATTCCACCGAGCATCGGCTTGCCGCGAGAAAGCCGGTGGATGAGCTTGCGCCGCTGCGGATCATAGACTCCGGGCTGAATCCACGCGAGCTTGATCGGTGCATCGTTCTTCCAAAGCCTATACGGGTCGGCTGCGCCGCTCCCGCGGGAGGCGATGCGTCGCAAGAGAAGAACGAAGTGATGCAGCAAAGTTTTTTCGACAGGGTTCATTTTGAATCCGATCCCATGATCCGCGTCCACTTATACCCTACAGGGCGAGAGGATACCAATTCAATTCCCATCATTTCAATCACAGAGCCTTAAGTGGAGAGGCTCGAACCGGCAATTATTCGGTTGACAGTTGCGGCGACGATGCGGCAAAAATGCTATTTTCCCGTGAAGACGATTCGACTTTTCGTTTACAGGATACTTTATCGAAACGCGACGCAGTAAACAGCACGGCGATCGGGCCGCATCCAAATCCGGGCAAAGCCATGGCCGGTGCAGGCCGAAAATCTGCCGAATCCATGCGCCAAAATCATGCGATGCATCCAACCTATCCGGTCTCGTACAAAACCGTGATGTGGGTTGCGGCTGTCTTGGTCGTGATCATTCTGTTCATTTATGCCCCGGTTCGTCACTACGGATTTCTGTCTTTTGATGATCCCGAGTATGTTAGCGAAAACGCCCCAGTCATCCGCGGGTTGACCGGGCAAGGCGTCTTGTGGGCCTTCACCACAGGCCACGCATCCAATTGGCATCCCATGACGTGGTTGTCGCACATGCTTGACGTTCAAATGTATGGCATGAATGCCGGGCGTCACCATCTCACCAACCTTTGGCTCCACCTGGCGAACGCGCTTTTGCTATTCGGGATCCTGTATCGAACCACGGGTGCCTGGCGCCGGAGCGCCATGGTTGCCGTTTTATTTGCCGCTCATCCGCTGCATGTGGAATCAGTGGCGTGGGTTGCGGAACGCAAGGATGTTCTGAGCACGCTATTCTGGATGCTGACGATGCATGCCTACGTCAGCTATGTCGGCAAGCCTCGCCTCGGACGATACGCTGGCAGTTGTCGCAGTTTTTGCGCTTGGACTGATGTCGAAGCCGATGCTGGTCACATTGCCGCTGGTGCTTCTTCTGCTTGACGTCTGGCCGCTGAATCGGGTGCGCTTCGAAGCGGGCCAACGACAGGTCTGGCTGCGGATGGTGCGCGAAAAGATTCCTCTGTTTATGCTGGCAGCGGCATCTATGATTGTAACCATCCTAGCCCAATGGCGAGGAGGAGCCGTCCAGAATTTTGAGGCTGTATCCGCTGTATCAGCGTGCGACAAACGCCCTGGTTTCGTATGTTGCATACCTTGGCCAAATGGTGTGGCCCAGGAATCTTGCGGCTTATTATCCCTCTGCGCCGCTGTCCCTATGGTTGGTAGCCGCGAGCGCGTTGGTCCTCATTGCCGTGTCCGCCTTCGTGATTCGGTTTTCCCGAAGCCGCCCTTACCTTTTTGTGGGATGGCTTTGGTATGTGTTCACACTGGTTCCGGTCATAGGGTTGATTCAGGTGGGAGGACAAGCAAGGGCGGATCGCTATACCTATGTTCCGCTCATTGGAGTGTTCATTATCGGGGCGTGGGGGATTGCTACTGTCCTCGAACGCTGGCGATATCGCAAAGCTGCGCTCCAAGGCGCGGCGTGCATTCTGGTTTGCGCCCTGGCCGCCGGTGCCCGGAGCCAGGTTCGATATTGGGAGAGCGATCTTGCATTATGGGAACACGCTGTGCAGAGGACGTCTGATAATACTTTCGCGCGCACAAACCTGGGTTTTGCGCTCATAGACCGCGGCGATTTTGCCGCAGGAATCGAGCAGTACACCGAGGCTTTGAAAATCAAGCCGGATTCGGCTGAGACGCGTAATGCCCTGGGGACGGCCCTGCTTAAGCAGGGACAGCTGGATGCAGCTATGGAACAATTCGCGATGGTCCTCCGTATCAAGCCTGGATTTGCTGAAGCCCACAGCAACAGGGGAATGGTTTTGGCGCAGCGAGGGGATACAGAAGAGGCATTCTCCGAATTTCGCAAAGCGCTGGAACTTAGTCCGGAAAACCCTAAGATACAACACAACTTCGGATTGGCGTTGGCCAGCCAAGGAAAGTTTGACGAGGCAATGTCCTATTACCGGAAGGCCCTGACGATCAAGCCCAACTTTGCGGATGCGTACCTCCAGATGGGAAACGCTTTTGCCGGCAAAGGAATGTTGAGGGAAGCCGCGGCTGAATACACCAAAGCGCTCCAGATCAGGCCCGAATACGAAGATGCTCATAATAATCTGGGGGTTATCTTAATGAGTCAAGATCGATACGATGAGGCGATCGCCCATTTCACGGCAGCTTTGCGCATCAATCCCAACAGCAATAGAGCGCAGGAAAACCTCAAGAGAGCTCTGGCGAAACAGCCATAGCAATCGGCAGGACGTCGGCTGGAATTTTCTTTTGACATCGGTATCTGGTGTTTATAATCCAGACCTTAAAATTTACCCTTCGGTATTTTGCAGAGAGGATGATTAGTGAAGAGCAAGAAGCCAAGAGCGAAGAGTCCGACACCTAAGAAGGTTCCCGCTAAGCCAACAGCAGCGTGCGGCTTTGTCCACAGCGTCTGGGGTGGAATTGCCATTGCGGTGCTGGGGATTGTTGTGGGGCAGGCGATCCTGTATGGACCGTCGCTGATTGGCGCAAAAATCCTGCTTCCTCTCGACCTGCTGGCTATGCCGGACACCTATCTGCCGCTCACTGAAGAATACAAGAACATCGTCCCGCACGATGTGACGCAGTCGGATCTGGTTCTAGGTTTCGAGCCCGCACGCATGGACGGCAATAGGGAACTGCTCGGGGGGCGGGCTCCTCTATGGACGCCCCACCTGTTTGCCGGCACGCCGGCCTTCAGGGCCGGATTTTCGCCGCCATGGATGATGGCGTATCTCGTTAAATCGCCGGTCGTACTGGCGTGGACGCAGCTGTTCGTGGCGCTGATTGCAGGCATGGGAATGTATTATTTCTGCCGGCGCATTCTCGGATTGGGTCCCTGGCCATCGGTGATCGCGGCGTGGTGTTATCCGGTGACGGGATCGTACGTCTTGTGGGTGGGGCAGTGGATTCCCGCTGTCATGTGTGGGCTACCCTGGTCGCTGGCGGCGGTTGATCGGGCAATCCGTGCGCCGCGGGGGTGGGGCGGCCCGGCGGCGGGCATCGTGACGACGCTGCTTTTGCTCGGCGGCGCTCCGGACATCGCGGGTCAGGTGCTGATGGTTTCGGGTCTTTATGCGCTGTGGTGCATTCTGGACGAATACCGTTCGCGAGCTTTCTCGCTCAAGGGACTGCGGATATTCAGCGCCCTGGCACTGGCGTGGATGCTCGGCTTTGCGTGCAGCATGTGGTTAATGGTTCCTGCGAAGGATTACGCCACTACCGGATCACGCATTATCCATCGTAGCGCCGGAGCAGAGGAGCGACCTCCCGTCGGCCTCGCGGCCCTTCCCCAGATCGTTCTTCCCGATATGTATGGCTCGACGGTGCACGGCAGCTTCCGAATTGGCGCGTTGTCGCTTCAGGAAAGCTCCGCCATGGCATACGCGGGATCGGTCTCGTGCCTCATCCTGGCGCCGCTGGCATGGTTCAGCTTCAAGCGTCGCTCCGTTATAGCGATGCTGACTTTTCTCGCTTTATTCTCATTGAGTTGGACCCTGGGTTTTCCGTTAATCTTGCCGCTGCTGCGCCTGCCGATCTTGAATATGATGTCGCACAATCGACTGGTGTTCGTGACAAGCTTTGCCTTCATCGCATTGGGCGCGATCGGGCTCGAAGTCCTATTGCGCGGGGAAGTGCAGCGTCGATGGTGGTTTGGAATTCCGGCCATTCTTCTGGCGGTGCTGTGCGGCTGGTGCATGTATCGTTCCTCTAACCTGCCCGAGCCTGTTGCCAGCCAGCTGGCAGCAGCAGTTCAGAAGGCGCCGATTAGCTACATCGATGAGCCCTCGGATGTGGCCGAGATTCAGGAGAACTTCCGCACGACCTACGCCGTCAACGCCGCATTTTGCGGAGCGGGTGCCGCAATCTGGTGCTTCCTGATGCTGGGATCCGCGACTGCAGGCTGGCTTGCGCCCGCGCTGACCGCCTTGCTCTGTGTCCAGCTGATCTATTTCGGCTACGGCTTCGCCGCGCAGACGAGTCCGGAGCTCTACTATCCGAAACTACCCATTATGGAGCGCATCGCTGCCGGGCCTCCGGGCCGCATTATTGGTTTCAACTGTTTCCCAGCCAACCTGGCACAGGCAGTCCGGCTCCCGGATGTTCGGGGGTATGACGGCGTAGACCCATCCGCCATGGTTGAGCTTCTGCTGACCGCGCAAAATCTTCCGGCCCAGAATATGCCCTATGCGGCGACACAGTATATGTCACCGTTTGTATTCAATGATCCGAAGACCGGATTGCCGCGAATTCCCCCCGTTTTGGACATGCTCAACGTTCGCTATGTGATTTTTC
Source organism: uncultured Acidobacteriota bacterium (assembly GCA_963761825.1). Lineage (GTDB taxonomy): Bacteria > Acidobacteriota > UBA6911 > UBA6911 > UBA6911 > UBA6911. The sequence goes on along the minus strand of CAVXIH010000012.1, from coordinate 180,274 downwards.
GTGGAACACCTCCACCGGAGGTCAAACCAGCCTTCGTCGATACCGACTATTGGGTGTTGGTCAATGACAGGGCGATGCCGCGCGCATTCGTCCCCCGGCACGTGCGAGGTCATTGCCGACGCGAAGGCACGGCTAAATGCCATGATCCGAGCGGAATTCGATCCGAGCGACCTAGCGTATGTGGAGCAACCGATTAAGCTGTCCCACGATAGCGCAGGTACGGTGGAGATTGTCCAAGAAGCCTATCATCACCTCACTCTTCGGGCGCAGATGCAAACCTCGGGGCTGGTCGTGTTGGCGGACCGCTGGGATGCCGGTTGGCGGGCGTATGTGAACGACGTCGAGGTCCCGATTTTACGAGTCAACCACGCAGTTCGAGGCGTTCTGGCGGGTCCCGGCACCAGCACGATTCGCTTTGTGTACTTGCCTGCCGGCTTCTATCCTCGGACTCGCCATCACCGCGGCAGGCGTACTCTGCCTTTTGACCTGGGCGTGCGTTATCATTGCCAGAAGCCGCCGGGCTTTAGCCAATCGAGGTTGATAGAGGCCGCGCGCGTTCAGCTGTCAGCTCTCAGTTTTCAGCGCTCAGCTGTCAGCTGTCAGCTGTTCGGCTGTCAGCTTTCGATGGATAGCTAGTTTAAAAAAATATTTGCTTTGTAAATCAATGAATTACCCATACTAATCGAATATTGCTGTATGAAAAAAAGTATTAAGAAAAACAAACCGCTGCAAAAAGTAAAAAACGATACCTATAAACTTTCTGATCAACCATTATCCAAAAATAAGTTATGGGCGTTTAGGATATTCACGATTGTACTGTCCGTTCTGTTTTTTTTAATACTTGAAGCAATACTTCATCTTAGCGGTTTTGGGCACGATTTGAGTCTGTTTGCTGAAAGCAAAGAAGATCAAAGTTGCTGGCAAATGAGCGAGCATGCTGCGGATAAATTTTTTACCGATGAAGAAAATAGAACCATGGGTTCTAACGAACGCTTTAAGAAAAAAAAGGAAAGCGACACATATCGCATTTTTGTTTTAGGCGAATCGACAACCGCCGGATTTCCCTATATGGCTAATGGTTCCTTTCACCGCTGGCTCAAATACCGGTTAATGTTTGCTTTCCCGGAAAAAAATTTTGAAATTATCAACCTGGCGCTTACCGCAGTCAGTTCCTATACCATCGCTGATTTTGCCAAACAAATTGTAGGATACCAACCCGATGCAGTTTTAATTTATGTGGGACATAATGAGTATTACGGAGCCTTGGGAGTCGGATCGACTTCCAGAATGGGACACAATCCCTTTATCATCAGGAGCGTTTTAGAGCTGGAAAATCTGAGAATATTTCAGTTATTTGTCCGTTTAAAAAATAATATTAAAAGAATGATTTCGGATACCGGCAGCGATGCTTCAAAAGGCCTAATGGAACGAATGTCCGCAGACAAGGATATAAAGTTCGGATCAAAAGAATATCAATTAGGAATAAGCCAATTTTCTAATAATATTGACAGAACTCTAAAAATACTTTCTTCCCATAATATCCCTGTATTTATAAGCAATGTTGTAAGCAATGAAAAGGATATGGTTCCTTTTATCAGCGATCGTGCAAACAAAGACAACTCGGCCATTGATCAATATAACTCAGCCACAGAAGCATACAAGGCTGGTGATTTTACCAAGGCTAAAGCGCTATTTGTTAAAGCAAAAGAATTGGATTTGCTGCGATTCAGGGCTCCCGAGGCTATAAATGAGAATATTTCGCAATTAAGCAGGAAATATAGCAGTGTATATTTGGTTGATTCCAAATCGTATTTCGAAAAAGCATCGCCTCACGGGATTATTGGCAACGAAACCTTGGTTGAACATGTACATCCCAACCTTTATGGATATGCCCTTTTGTCGGAGGCATTTTATGAATCTATGAAAAACGCCCAATTGCCCGGTTCTGATTGGGGAAAGGCTATGTCATTTCAGGAATTGTTGCATCAAATGCCTATTACACCGGTCGATTCTCTGGCTGGCGAATACAAAATTAGGTTTATGAAAAATTCCTGGCCGTTTACTCATAGCCCGGTTTCCCGGCAAACCTTAATAAAACCGGAAACCGAAATAGAAAATATTGCATACGATTTAGTTACCGAGAAAATAACCTGGGTTCGAGCCCTAATCAGCTTGGGAGGTATATATTTTAGTTCCGGCGACAAAACCGGATCGTTAAAGGTCTCCGAAGCGCTGGTTTTGGAATATCCCTCAACGGAAGAAAGCTATAAAAGTGCCGCCGACTTCAGCTTGGGTTTAAATGATACTAAAAAAGCAATATTTTATTTCAGCAAAGCATTCAGGCTTAACCCGAATTATGCAGCCGCCAGGCAATTATCGATGCTCTGTTTCGATATCGATGAACCTGAAAAGGCAATTAGATATCTGGATTATATGAAGTCGAGCGGAGATAAACCCACGAACCTTGACCCAACCATAAAACTGGTTGAAGAAATTATTAAACTTAAAGCAAGCCTGCCCCAGAATCGCAACAACGTCAATGTATTGAATGCCATAGCATTGAACTATTTTAAAATCGATCAGTTTCATCAGGCACGGCTTTATGCTGAAAATGCACTTAGGATCGATGCAAACAACACAAATGCAAAATCTATTCTTTCGAAAATTAACGTCCTGGCAAAAGAATATTCCGGATCGATACAGTGATTTGGCTTACTTCTAATCCCGGATTACGAAGTTGGCCGCGCAGCGGCCGAGGTGAATTTAGGCCGGCCTTTCAAGGCCGGCACAGGATGAGACGTGGAAGGAGTCCCTAGGGACGATCGGCTGGTATCATCGCCCTTCGGACGCTCTGTATTTATCGCAACCGCACCGTGCCGGGTCATAATCAACCGTCGCTGCCGCGACGGGCATTGATTGCTTCAAATATCCCGGCCTTGAAAGGCTGGGCTAAATTCAGCCGGCCGCTGCGCGGCCTATGTTTTACGAGCTAAGCAATGTAGAACGAGACAGGAAATCCTAATTTCGAAGAACGATGCTGCGGGCGCGGAAGATGTGGCTTGGCACCGGAAACTTCAACCGCATGCCGTGGCGGCGGGTCAGTATTGCAGCGGCTTCTGCCGAGCGGCTCCTTTCATCCATTTCAGCCTGATCGCCCTCGCGGTGCGTGAGAGGAAGAACTTGGTATAGCGGGGATGATAGCGGAAGGCTTTGTAATAAAAGCGTCCGAGAAGGAAAGGAGATCTGAAGATCGCCAGGTAATTTCTGAAATACTCCCAGCGGATTTTCGTTTCAATTTCCTTAGCGGTCCATTCATCCGAATCTATCGCCGATGAAAAAAACTGGTTGCCGACATCGAAGAAGCTCTTCTCCGTGATGTACCCTCTTTTCAGGCACTCCTCGAAAAGCTCGGACCCCGGCAGCGGGTTGAAAATGAAAATAGAGCTCAAGTCGAGCCGAAGCTCACGGGAGAATTTGATCGTGTCCATCATCTGCTCTTTGGTTTCACCCGGGAACCCGAGGATGAAGAAGGCAATCCTGAATATTCCCAGCTCGCGTGCTATCTTGTTGACTTCTCTGACTTTGTCCAGATTCAGGGGCTTCTTGATCAGGTCCTTTAACACCTTCGGATTTCCGCTCTCTATGGCCATGGATATTTCATAGCACCCTGAATCTTTCATCGCGGTCAGCATTTCTCTATCCAGGGTCCAGACCGCGATGCCGTTTGGAGTGTTCCAGCGAAGCCGGTAAGGCTTCTCGATCATGCCCCGGAATATTTCCATGGCGCGTTTTCTATTTCCGGTGATGTTGTCGTCCTGCACCTTGATTTCTTCAACGCCGAATTTGTCCACGAGCCAGTCCAGCTCCCGAAGCACATTGGCGGCCGACCGTGTCCGGTAGCGTTTGCCCCACATTTGAGTGCTCGAGCAGAAAGTACAGAGGCAGGAACAGCCGCGGGAGGTTACGACCGGCACGCTGCGCGGGCTCATCATTGAATAACCCATGGGCAGAGCTATTTTGAAATAGCGCTCGGGGTCGAGCAGGTCATGGGCCGGAAAGGCAATGGAGTCCAGGTCCTCGATGAGGCTGACCTTAGGGTTGGCCCGGATGGCGTCCCCGTCACGATAGACCAGGCCGTCCACTCCATCGAGAGCCCGGCCTTTACGGATCCGGTTCAGCAGGTCCACGAAGCTCTCTTCGGCTTCGCCCCTGATGATGAAATCAAGCGGCGCGTCCTGCATGCACAGCTCGGACAGGAAAGTGGGATGGCCGCCGCCGGCGGCTACTATCACCTCGGGGTCCGCGGCTTTGATCCTTTTGGCCAACTCGCGCGTCGCGGGCCACTGGTTGGAGAAGATGCAGGAGAGGCCCACCAGGTCGGGCTTCCAGGCCGCAATCCTGTCCATGATCTGGTCATAGGTCAGCCCGAAACGCGAGACGGTTTCGTTGATCGCGGTCTCCTGGTAAGGAGCCTCAGCCCCTGCGTCCAGGCAGGCCACCTCATAGCCGGCCTCCCTTACCGCGGAGGCAAGGTACGCGATGCCCATGGGCATAGTGATCATAGGCTCCCATGCTACAAACGTGGTGCAGGGTGGATAGGGAGGAAAGATGAGCATCACACGGCGGATCTGAGAGTTATAATTCATGGGATTGTTTCATTATATCAGCATTATTGAATGACCGGCCTGTCCACTGCAGTGAAACGCCGGACCAGGGATCGTTTCACGAAGGAGATCGGGCCGATGACCGGAGCGGGGAGGTGCAATATGTCGCGCAGGATCACTACCCAGCCAGCGGAGATCAGCGCTTTCTTGCGGGGATGGTCGCGCCAAATGCGCCAGAGTCGCCGCGGATCCAGGAAAAACCGGAGATAGCCCTCTGAGCGCAGCCGGTTGAAGCGCTGATCCGGGATTTTGCTCAGATTGACCTTTTGCCTCAAGTAGCCCCGTTTTACGTCGAAGTAGGGCTCCACCGTCTGTTGGCTTACTTGTTCGTAGAGTTCGGTGCCCTCAAACGGGCTGACCACGAAGAATAGGGCGTTATGAAGCGATGACTTCAAGGCGAAGTCAATGGTCATACGCATATCTTCCTCGGTTTCGGTGGGGAAGCCCACCATGAAAAAACCGGACATCATCACGCGCTGCCGGGCGAATTCCTCGATCACTACCCGAACCTTATCGAGCTGGAGGTTTTTGCAGACCATTTTTTGCAGGCGCGGGCTTGCCGTCTCGACGGCGATGGCCACGTATTCCAATCCGGCCCGCGACATCTGACGGATCTGTTCGGCATTGAGCTGGTCGGCGCGGATACCGTTGGGTAGGGTGTAGCGGATGTCACGCCGGGCAGTGAAGCCTTCGCAGATCGCCCGGAGTCGCCCGGCGTCGAAGTTGAAGATGTCGTCGATGATGTCGAAGTTGCGGATCCCGCATTGTTCGGCGGCCCGGTCTACGAGGTTCAAGACGTACTCGGCGCTGTGCCCGCGAAACTTCTTGCCGTGCATCTGGTGGCAATAGGTGCAGCGGAAGGGACAGCCGCGGCTCAGGGAGATGGGGAGGTAGCGCCGCCGACCGACGAGGGCCATGCCGCGGCGGCGCGCGTAGGCGTCGAGGTCGGTCAAGTCCCAGGCCGGCAGCGGCAGCTCGTCGAGGTTTTCGATGAAAGGTCGGCTTGGATTGCGCCGGCATTCCCCCGTTCCGTTTTTAACCGCCGTGCCCGCCACGTCGTGCCAGGGAGAGCCGGCGGCAATGCGGTCCAGGATCTCCTGGAGGGTGCGTTCCCCTTCGGCAATGACCACCCCGTCGATCTCCGGCCGGGCGACCGTCTCCTGCGTATAGCTCGAAGCGTGGGGACCGCCGGCGAGGATCACTGCCCCGGGCGCTCCCTGACGGGCATAGCGTGCCGCCCGGTACAGAGATTCCGATTCTGCCGTCAGCCCGCTCAGCCCGATCACCTCGGCGGGATACTGTTTTAGCGCATCACGGATCGCCGCTTCCTCGTCGTTTTCCAGCCAGAGGTCAAGAGAGCGCACCTGCCAGCCGGACCAGGCGCGTGCCGTGGCGCCCAGTTGCATCACACCGACAGCCGGTGCAGAGGCTTCTCCTTCGGGATCTTCGATGCGAGCTTTGATCAACAGCAGACGATGTGCATCCCTCTCATGCGCCGCCGGTGTTTTACCCAACAACATTTTTTTATTATAGACTAAGGGTCACCAGCGACCTAAAGTTTTGATGCGATATTTCTACAACCAATTGCTATTATTCGAGTAACGTTCGGATGCCAATGATTTGAGGTGTGTACTATATGAGGGATGCTCCCAAACGGATGCTGCGGCTATTTCTGGTGCGCCACGGGGAAACGGCGGACAACATTCAAATGCGCTATCTCGGGATCAGCGATGTGCCGCTGACCGCTAACGGTACGCGGCAAGCGCGCCGTGTAGCGACGGCGCTGTCGAAGCTCCCGATCCGTGCCATCCTATCCAGCCCCATGCGCCGCGCCGCCGATACTGCGGCCATCATTCATGCCGCCTGTAGCGCGGACCTCCGGCTGGATGACCGCCTTGCGGAAGGTTCCTTCGGAAACTGGGAGGGGCGAACGCGCGCAGAAGTTCTGGGCTTGGGCCCGCGGGACGCCGAGTTGCTGGCTCGCTGGGAATCGGATCCGGCCTGCGCTCCGCCCGGAGGGGAATCCATACAAAACATTCAAAAGCGCGTAATCAGCCTGACAAATGAATTGACAGACGAATTTTCGGAGTCGTCGGTGGTTATCGTAAGCCATGTGGGTCCGATCAAAGCGTTGCTTGCCGCAGTCCTTGAGATACCGCTTCAGTCCACGCGTCGATTGTTCCTGGATCCCGGCACGATCAGTGCCGTGGAATGGGGATCGCAACCGCTGCTGCGGCTTTTCAATTCGCATGCACACTTAGGATGGTCCTCCGCGCGCTGGATGACCTAATACATACCGATTCCTGATTCCTGATTCCGGACAACAGAATAGGTGTGCTAATCGGGAATCTGGAATTTGGAATCTGGAATCGTCTGTGCATAATAGAGTATGCCAACATTTCAGCCTCCCATCGTTCGTGATCTGCCTGATCCGCCCCGCAACTTGTGGCGCATCGTCGGCCCCGGCATTGTCGCTGCCGGCGTCGGCCTTTCCTCGGGCGAGTTTATTTTGTGGCCCTTCATCGCTTCGCAAGTCGGCCTGATGTTTCTTTGGGGGGCAGTGGTCGGCGTCGGCACGCAGCTTTTCCTGAATATGGAAATTGAGCGCTACACGCTGGCCACAGGGGAAACGGCGCTCACCGGCTTCAATCGTGTGTGGAAGCATTGGGGATTGGTCCTGGCCATCATGGTCTATTTTGCCAACCTGTGGCCGGGATGGATGCTCAGCTCGTCCACTCTCGTGACGTACCTGTTCGGCGGAGGCAGCGCGCCGCTCATCGCAGTCGTAGGACTTTTGATCATCGGCGCGGCGCTCACGCTTGCGCCCATCGTCTATGTAGCGCTGGAACGGATGATCTTCGTCAAAGTTGCCGCGGTGGTCATCCTGGCTGCACTGGCAATCGTCTTTGCCATCACGAGGGATACCTGGGCTGCGCTGCCGGGTAGTGTGGCGAGTTTCGGCCGCTTCCCGATGGGGCTTGGATTCGCCCTGCTATTCAGCGCCATAGCTTTTGCCGGAGCGGGCGGAGGCCAAAACCTCTGCCAGAGCAACTGGATTCGTGACAAGGGATTCGGGATGGGAAAGTATATACAGCGTCTCGTGAGCCCTGTTACGGGCTCCGAGGAAGCGGGTGCAGCGCCGGTAAGCTATGTCTTTGAGACAAACGCTGCGAATATGGTCCGCTGGCGGCGCTGGTGGCGATTCGCCAACACGGAACAGGCCCTGACGTTCTTTCTGGTGACGATTATTACGATCGTCTTCACGTCCATGCTTGCGCACTCGACACTCTTTGGTCGACCGGGATTGCCGAACAATGTCGGATTTTTGCAGATCGAAGGGCAGCGTCTGAAAAACATTGTTGCGCCCTGGTTTGGGACGCTCTTCTGGGCGATCGGCGCGTTCTCGCTGTTCGCGACCGCCATGGGTGTCATCGACTACACAAGCCGCCTGGCGGCGGATGTTTTGAAGTCCACCTATTTCCCGGCTTCGCGGATGACGGAAAGCCGCATTTATTTCGGCCTGGTGTGGGGACTTGTGGCGATCGGCTGCCTGGTGCTGCTCTCCGGGCTTGCGCAGCCACTGGCGCTCCTCATCATCTCCGCATCGGTGGGCGGGACTATGATGTGCCTCTACTCCGCGCTTCTTATCGTAATCAACAAACGATACCTGCCGGAGGCGATCCGGATCCGGTCCTACCGTACGGGAATTCTTGTGTGGGCGACGCTGGTATTCGGCATTCTGGCGGTACTCACGATCTGGCAGCAGCTCTCGATTCTGTTCGGCACTACGGGACCTTGAGATAAATCTCGGATCCTTTCTCGACAAATTCCTGGCCCTTTTGTTCCATCTTCTCTTTCAGTGCCGCCTCATTATCGATGCCATGGCTTGCGGCGTAATCGCGAACGTCCTGGGTGATTTTCATCGAGCAGAAGTGAGGTCCGCACATGCTGCAGAAATGCGCCACCTGTGCGACTTCCTGGGGCAGGGTCTGCTCATGGAATTCTCGGGCGGTTTCCGGATCGAACGAAAGATTGAACTGGTCTTCCCACCGGAATTCGAAGCGGGCTTTCGAAAGCGCATCGTCCAATGTCCTGCTGCCGGGATGGCCCTTGGCGATATCGGCGGCATGAGCGGCGATCTTGTATGCGATGACTCCATCTTTGACATCCTTTTTGTTGGGTAGCCCCAGGTGTTCCTTCGGAGTAACGTAGCAAAGCATCGCGGTTCCGAACCAGCCGATCATCGCGGCTCCGATAGCGCTGGTGATGTGGTCGTATCCTGGCGCCGCATCCGTGACGAGCGGACCCAGCGTATAAAAGGGCGCCTCATGACACACGGCAAGCTCCCGGTCCATGTTCTCTTTGATCTGGTGCATCGGGACATGCCCCGGTCCTTCAATCAGGACCTGGCAATCATGCGCCCAGGCTTTTAGCGTCAGTTCTCCCAGAGTATCCAGTTCCGCGAATTGTGCCGCATCGTTGGCATCGGCCAGCGAGCCCGGCCGGAGGCCGTCGCCAAGAGAGAACGCGACGTCGTAGACTTTCATGATTTCGCAGATCTCATCAAAGCGCGTGTAGAGAAAATTTTCCTGATGATGGGCGAGACACCACTTGGCCAGAATGGATCCGCCGCGGCTCACGATGCCCGTCATGCGTTTCGCTGTAAGAGGAATGTAGCGCAGCAGCATTCCGGCGTGGATAGTGAAATAATCAACGCCCTGTTCGGCCTGCTCGATGAGAGTATCGCGGAAAACCTCCCATGAAAGATCCTCGGCCTTGCCCTCGACTTTTTCCAGAGCCTGGTATATCGGGACGGTGCCGATGGGAACCGGGGAGTTGCGAATGATCCATTCCCGCGTTTCGTGGATATTTTTGCCGGTTGAAAGGTCCATGACCGTATCGGCGCCCCACCGGATCGCCCACGTCATTTTTTCAACTTCCTCTTCGATCGACGAGGTGATCACCGAATTGCCGATATTCGCATTTATTTTCACCAGAAAATTCCGGCCGATGGCCGCCGGCTCGATTTCCGGGTGATTGATGTTGGCGGGGATGATGGCGCGGCCGCGCGCGATTTCGCTTCTGACAAATTCCGGACTCAATCCTTCGCGCAGTGCGACAAATTCCATTTCAGGCGTGATGATTCCTTTGCGGGCATAATGCATTTGAGTGACGGTGCCGCGGCCGCGCAAAACCTTCCGGCCTGCCGGGAGCAGAGTGCCGGGATCAGAATGCCCCGGAACCGGGCGATAGCTGGGCGCCAGAACATCGTATTCCCCTCGTTCAAGAATCCAGCGCTTGCGCAATTCCGGAAGCCCGCTGCGCAAATCAATCTTCGCCTCCGGATCCGTATAAGGCCCGGAAGTGTCGTAAACTCTCACCGCCTGCGTGTCTTCAGCCGCGCGATTCAATCCCGGCGCAGGATGCAACCCGATTTCGCGCATGGGCACACGCATCCCGTTAGGTCCGGGGATATAGATTTTCTTAGAACCCGGCAAGTGCGCGGTTCTTCCTTCCTGGCCGCCGGTGTTCCCCGTTCCCTGCATTGTCAGACCTCCCTAACCGCTAAATCGGATTCCTGATTCCGAATTCCTGATTCCTGATATCCTTCACTCCTTGATCCATATTCTGGAATCTCGAATCAGGAATCCGGAATCAGGAATCAGGAATCAATTGTATCCCTGCATCAGAAGTGCGGTCTACGATGCTTCCACCCGGATCATGCGGGTTGGATCCACGATAACGCGCAATGCGTTGATTTCCTGCAGAGCCTTCTGCATGGATCCTTCCTTTGCCTCGTGCGTCATCATCACCACAGGAACGGCCTTCGCATGCTGACGGACCTTCTGTATCACGCTGGCGATGCTGATTTCGTGTTTTCCGAGAATCCCGGCGACCTGCGCCAGCACTGCCGGCTGGTCCAGCGCGGAGACATACAGGTAGTATGCCGACAGGACGTCTTCGATCGGCTCGCAAGATCAAGGGCTTGCGGCCCAGTACGGGAAGATCCTGCGGCACCGCTGCCTGCCCGGCCGCCAGGCGACGCGCGATTTCAACGATATCCGCCCAAACGGAGGAAGCGGTAGGCATCTGACCGGCGCCGCGGCCATAGAACATCAGATCATTGACCACATCTCCGTTTAAAAATATGGCGTTAAAAACGCCGGAGACCGCCGACATCGGCGAGTTTTCTGGAATCATCGTAGGATGCACACGCAATTCCAGCTTCCCCTGCGCGGCTTTGGCTATAGCCAGAAGCTTGATCCGAAATCCCATTTCTCTGGCCAGCGCGATATCCTGGGGCGTGATTCGAGAAATCCCTTCCACATAGATGTCTTTGAGTTTTACCGAGGTCCGGAACGCCAGCATTGCCAGAATCTGAAGCTTATGGGCGGAGTCAATCCCCTCCACATCATAGGTTGGATCGGCTTCCGCATACCCTTTGGCCTGAGCTTCCGCCAGGACTCTTCCGAATTCCTGGCCTTCGTCCGTCATTTTGCTGAGTATGTAATTGGAGGTGCCGTTCACGATGCCGTGTATAGAAGTAATGCGGTTGGCGACCAAACCTTCCTTCACGGACCGTATCAACGGGATTCCGCCGGCTACAGCGGCCTCAAAAGCCAGCATTCTGCCTCTTTCACGCGCTTTGGCATAAAGCTCTTCCCCGTGCGTTGCCAGGAGAGCTTTATTGGCCGTGACCACATGTTTGCCGTTGTCCAGAGCCCGGAGGATAAAGCTGCGAGCCGGTTCCAGCCCTCCAATGAGTTCGACCACGATATCGATGGATGGATCGTCCAGCACTTTCGCGGGTTCGGATGAAAGAGGAAGCTCGCCAAGGATGAGGTCTTTGCGTGGATTTGTGCAATCCGTGTCGACCACGGCACTCAAGGCAATCGGAGCGCCGATCTTCTCCTCCAGTTCTTCGCGATGCGACTGCAATACTTTGACGACTCCCGCTCCAACCGTACCCAACCCCAACAGCCCAACACGAATCGGTTTCATAATCACCTCAGCATCCCACGATTATAGACCATTCTGTGGTTAACCCGAATTAATCCTGATTCCTGATTCCGGATTCCGGATTCCTGAAGACTCACGGTTTCGTGCGCAGCGATTCCTTGTATAATCAGAGTCAGGAGTCTAGACTGCTTTTCTGCGGGGATTTTGCAGTGAAGCGGCGCAGGCTGGGGTGGATTAATCAATTCCAGCATTCGGATTCCGATTCTGGAATCTGGAATCTGGAATCAGGAATCTCGAATCCACAGGAGAGGGAATTCATTTATGACCAAATCCCGGATCAGCGACCAGCAGTTTATTGCAGAAGCCCGGCGGGAAAGAGACCTGCGCATGAAGGGCTATCGCGAACAGGCACTCAAAATGTTTGCGCCGGTCTGCGGGAGGTGTGGACGCGAATTTGAAGGCAAGAGACTGCGTGAGCTCACGGTGCATCACAAGGATCACGATCATGACAACAATCCGCCCGATGGCAGCAACTGGGAGCTGCTTTGCATGTATTGCCATGACAATGAGCACTCGCGTCACTCCGTGGCGGACTGGTCGGATGGACCGGTTCCGGGCAACGAGCAAACGACGGTTTCCACCTATAGTCCATTTGCCGGGCTCGATGCCCTGCTGAAACAAAAAAAGGACAGCTGATTTTTAGCCGCTCATTTTTCAGCAAGCGGTGAAATAGGAAAGAAGAGCAACAGGGAGCGCCTATGATAACTCGACGCAACTATCTCCAGGGCACACTGGCTGCACTTGTGGGGGCTTATACTAAAACCTCTCTGCCCGCCGCTTTTGCAGCTACTCCGGAGGCGCGCAGGGCCGGCTTCCAGCTATGCGAACTGTTTGGCGATCCCCAAAGCCAGGACGTCAAGATCGCAAAACAGCTCGGTGTGACTCACGTGATTGCAGGTATGAGCCTGAGTCGGGTCAGGCGCGAAGAATATGCGGATCTGGCGCGAAAAACCAGGGATGCCTGGAATGCTGCGGGGATGACGATTGCCGGCGTCGAAGGCCACCCGGTAGCATTCGAGAAACTCAAGCTCGGCGTCGACGGGGCAGAAGAAGAAATCGAAAACACCAAATGGGCCATTGAAGCACTCAGTAAAGCAGGCATCAATATGATCTGCTACAACTTCATGGCCGGCCTGGGATGGACGCGAACAAACACGAAGATAGAAGAACGCGGCGGCGCGCTGACAAGCGAGTTCGACCTTGAAGCCTCCAAGGCTTTGGGACTGACCCGCAGCGGTGAGGTCAGCGAAGAAAAAATGTGGGCGAACATTACGCACTTCGTCAAAGAAGTCATGCCGGTAGCGGATAAGTTCGGCGTCCGGATGGCACTGCATCCCGACGATCCGCCCATTTCGCCCCTGCGCGGCATCGCGCGCATTCTGACGAGCGCCAAAGCCTATCGACGCGTAATGGACATCGTCCCCAGTCCCATGAATGGCGTTACTTTTTGCCAGGCGAACTTCAAATTGATGGGCGAAGACGTCTACGCATTAGCCAAAGAGTGGACGACCAAGAAAAAAATCTTCTTTATTCACTTTCGGGATGTGACAGGGACCAAAGAGAAATTCCACGAGACCTTTCACGACAATGGTCCGACAGACATGGTGCGCATTTTGCAGGTTTACAGCAACGCCGGCTTCAACGGCCCAATCCGACCGGATCACGCCCCAACCATTGAAATTGATCGCAGCGATACGAGATCCGGCTACACCATGGGCGGCAAGGTATTTGCATTCGGCTATATGAAGGGGATTATGGATGCCCTGAAACTTCCCTATTCCTAGAAGAAGACAGGAGCCAGAATCCAGGAGTCAGAATTCAGAAGACAGAATTCAGAAGACAGAATTCAGAATTCAGAATTCAGGAATCAGGAATTAGGAATCAGGAATCAGGAATCAGAGACGTAGTCCCTATTTTTATATAATGGATCCGATGTCGTGCCAGCGCTTTTATTCTGACTCCTGGCTCCTGAATTCTGAATTCTGAATTCTGGATTCTGACTCCTGCCTTTGCTACTTCTTGAATAACTCGCGCAATACGTCGCTGACCGCGTTGTTGTTGCCGGATTTGCCGCCTTTACCCGAGAGCACCGATTCCAGAATACTAGTGGCTGCTTTCTCGCTATCCGGGATAAACTTTGGGGCTGATGCGGTGCCGCGAATAAAAAATGGAAGATCAAGCGCGTTCCCTCCTGTCAGCTTCGTCAGTTGTCCGACAGCCCCGCCGGAAGGTTTCAGCAGAGCTCGCATGGTGAAATCCAGCGACTGATCCGCGGCGATTTTTCCCACTCCCGAAAGCTCGCCTATTGAGGGTATGACCATTTGAAGACTATTAACCTGGATTCCTTCGGGTGCCATCCGAACACTTGAGACAAACTTTTCGATGTCGGTCCGCTGATTCGATTGAATTCCTGCCAGATTGGCCAGTGCAGACATTTTCCCTGCGAGGTCAAATCCGACAAGACTGGTCCTGGAAATATCCGCGACGCCCGTGCTAATCAATTTGTCTATGGGGCCTTCCGCGGTCATATCCGCATTCATCGATCCGCCCTGGAGTGAAGCCCCTTTGGGAAGCGTGACTCCGAACGCCGGAAGCAGTGCCGTTAGATCCTGCACCGGCATGTTTGTTCCCCGAAGCGTCATTTTTAAATTAGGGGTATCGCCAAGCACACTGAAATTCCCGTTCAGGGTAGCAACCGCCTTGCCGCATTGGACTTTTGCTTCGCTGAGATTTCCGCTGCGCTTTTCCAGATCGTAATTGAGCGAATATTCCAGCGCAATTGGTTTGCCTGCCGGAGTCCCGCCCTTAACAACCTGAAGTTTTTCGGCGTTCGCGGTGCCTTTGCTTGTTACTTGTCTGCCATCCGATGTCACGGTGCCGTTGAAATCGAAGAGGCCGGAAAGACCGGAATCCGAGGGTGCAAATCCCGATGCATTAAGATCGAAATGAGTGACGACAATGGACGACTTCATAGGCGTCATGAACATGTCCGTCCTACTGAGAGGCCCTGCCTCTCCTTCCAGCTTCAGCTGGCCGCCACCCGGCACCGACGCGCTGAGCGCAAATGGGAAGGAGGTGGTGAAAGAAAGGTTGCTGGCAGTAAGATTCACGTTCTCATAGACAACAGGTTTCTTGCGTCCCTCGGCCGTGGTGACCCGGCCCCCGGTGATTTCCAGCTTTTTGATCAAAATATCTGTTCCTGAAATATCCGAGGACCCGGCCCCCGCCTTTTCTGCGCCGGGCTTACCGCCCAAATCAGAGAAATTCCACTTCCCCGATGCGGAGCGAATAAGGTTGATCGCCGGCTGTTCCAGCGATATTCCGGTCACGCGGACTTCTTTGGAAAATATCAATGGCTTCAGCTCAACACCCACCTTCAGGGATTTTGCCGTCACAAACGGAGTACTGCTGAACTCCGGATTATCCGCGATGGAGATGTCATTCACCGTAAGACTGCCCGACAATAAGGAAAGCTTCAGGTTCCCAAGTTTGATGTCACGGCCCAGGGCACCTGTAAGCTTGGATTCGAATTGAGGGCGAAATTGGTTGGCGTCGAACAGGAAAGGAAGCGCAATAAAAACGATTAACAGCATGACTACCACAAGCGCTATAATTTTCAGGACTCCAAATTTTTTCGGTGTATTGCCCGGCATGACCTTGCCTCCACGCAATTATGATGATTATATTCTTGGAATTGGGCCGTCTCTATTATTATCTTCTTGGCGGTTTCAAATTTGAAGAAGACAGGAGTCAGAATTCAGGAGTCAGAACCCAGAATTTCGAATCTCGAATCTCGAATTTCGAATCAGGAATCAGGAATCAGGAATCATTGGAGAGAAGACTATGAAGTATTTTGCGGCGCTACTGAGGATGAAGGACCTGGAGAAGAATGCAAATTTTCGTCAGCAGCACCTGGATTTTTTGACGCAAAAGGATGGAGAAGGCAAGATCTTCGCGCGCGGTCGCTTCGCGGACGGCGGCGGGCTTGTCATCTATATAGCATCGTCTTTTGAGGAGGCGGAACAGATAGCGAAAAGCGACCCCTATGTCACGTCCGGTGCCAGAACTCTTGAGCTGTTCGAATGGGAAATGAAGGTTTCGCCGAATAAATAAATTCCAGATTCCAGACTCCAGATTCCTGATTCCAAATTTCAGATAATCGGTTTCTGTTTTAGTCAGGAATCAGGAATCAGGAATTAGGAATCGATTCTGTCTGATTTCAGTATTTTCATGGCATATCTGCGTTGAACGTACTTCTGGTCAATCCCCCGATATTCGATTTCACGGCCTACGATTTCTGGCTTCGCCCTTATGGATTGTTGCGGGTTGCCGCGCAGCTGCAACACGCATGCCGGCTGAGTTATTTTAATTTCCTGATTTCAAAACGGCGAGATTCCTGGGGGCGCGGACGTTACGATGGCCACGAAATCCAGAAGCCTGAATCCTTGAGCGATATTCCCCGCATTTTTCGCCGCTTTGGACGGCCCCGCTCGGAATTCAGGGAATTCCTGGCCGCACAATCCTACGATGCGGTCTTGATTCAGACTTCGATGACGTACTGGTATCCCGGCGTTCAGGAAGTAATCAATGATATCCGGGAACTGCAACCGTCCGCTAAAATCGTTCTTGGGGGCACTTACGCCACTCTGTGTCCTGCGCATGCCCATTCTTTAGGCGCAGACCTTGTGATCATGGGTGCGAACCTCGATCCTTTGTGGAAACTCCTGTCAATCGAGCCGGAGACGGGAACTCCCTATTGGCCCGCGGACGCAACCGGCGTCGGGATTCTGAAAATATCCGAGGGATGTCCATTCCGGTGCACGTATTGCTCTGCGCCCTTGATGTGGCCGGAATTCACACAGCGGCCGACATCGGTCTGTCTGAACGAACTGCGCTACCAGGTTTCGCTAGGCGCAAGCAACATTGCGTTTTATGATGATGCGCTTCTGTTTCATGCCGACCAGGTTTTGGTACCGTTTCTGGAAGCGGCTATCAAAAACGAGCTTCATGTCTCTTTTCATACTCCGAATGCCCTGAATGCGCGCTTCATTACTCCCGAACTGGCGCGCCTGATGGTGCGAGCCGGCTTTGCCGGATTTTTCCTCGGGCTCGAAAGTAGTGCGCCTTTGTGGCAGCAATCCACAGGAGGGAAAGTCCGTTCGGATGAATTTGCGATGGCGGTGGAGCATCTCAAAGCGGCAGGCGCGCGATCGATAACATCCTATATTATCGTCGGGCATCCGGATGCGGACAGCCGCGATACGGAGCTTTCCGTACGGTTCGCCCATGAATGCGGTACGAAAGTGCTTCTCGCGGAATTTTCTCCAATCCCCGGCACCATTGACGGGGAGAAATGCCAAAGATGGGCGGATCTGAAAGAGCCGCTTTCCCACAACAAAACCGCTTTTGCCCTCCGGCGTCTGAGCGCAGAGGATTTGAACCGGCTAAAACGGCTCACCCATTCGCTGAATTCCCAGCTGGAATCTGTGTGATAGAGCCCCCACAGGCATGCGCGTCAAGTTAAAAGGAAGCGCTGAAAGCGCGGCGCAGCAAAGCCCAGGGTGGAAGAGCATGCGAAGCGGGCTCTGGAACCCTGGGTTAAGAATGGGATTTAGGTTAAGCCCTCCTAAGGAACTTAAGCGCGCGGCGGGCGGTATGCGTCCCGTTAGGGACGCTGTGAAAATAGCCCGGCACGAAGTGCCGGGATTGGGGGTTTAGGGAGGAAATGAGTCCCATAGGGACGACTGAGATAACATTTCAGCCGTCCCTAACGGGACTCCCGGTTGCACTATGCGGCAGTCCCGGCACTTCGTGCCGGGCTATTATCGCGGCGTCCCTAGCGGGACGCCATGCTCATCGCTCATAGGGTTTCAGACAAGTTCCCTTCCTGTTGGGAACACCGAAGGTGGGCTTGATGCTGCAAGGGCGATGCAGACTGCGCCGCCCTTTCAGGGCTTTATCTTCTCCGCCTCTGACCCAGGGTTCCGGCTGCTTCGCAGCCTCCACCCTGGGCTGTGCTGCTCCGCGCTTTCAGCGCTTGGCTTGATGCGCAGGGGCTATGCAGTTTGCTATGGAATCAGCGGCTGGACCCGTCGAAAATTTCAAAGCCTGCTATACGAAAATGGTGGTCGTAGCTCAGTGCTTCTCTGCAGCCTGCGGCTTCCATCATTGAAAAGCTGATGGCGTCTGTGTAGGAAATCGAATGCTTGTTTAGTTTCTTCAGCCAGTTTGTTGCAGACTGGTGGTTCTTCGCAGTGGCAAATTCAATCCTGACGAGGGGGCTTGCCTCGATTTTCTCAAGCGCAGCGATCGCAGCGCTGCTGCCAGCTCTATAAAGCAGCAAACGATGTATTTCAGCCAAAACCAGGTTTGTAGTGAAAAGCCGCTGCTTGGAAGCAACGATCATTCTAAACATATGATCGGCTTCGTCATGGTGCTGGTCCCGTCTGCTGAATAATGCAATCCAGGAGCTGCTGTCGACAAAAATGCTATGGCTTCCTGCGGCTTTTTCGATAACCGGATTTCTTTTCTGCAATGAAAGTCTCCTGGAAATAGCGATCGAAATGCTCACTGAGATCTTCCGGCAGCGCGTCAATCATGCCGCTGGCAGAAAGAAGCGGGTCCGTTTCGGGAATGCGCGTCAAAGCACGGAGGGCAACGCGCACCACCTGGGATTTGCTCCACCCGCGTTCGGACGACCATTTGTCGAGACGTTCGAAATCAGAATCTTCAAGATAGACCTGCAGAGGCTTTGTCATGAAAATAATACTAAATGTTCATGAATATAATGTCAATATATTCATGAATAGAGGAGGGCCATTTTGCATGGCACCCAAAACCGGACGCTAGCGAAACTTGGTTTCGAGTTTTTGCAGTTTGGCCAGGCGGTGCAGGTGGCGTTCTTCACACGAAAACTGGGCATCCAGGAAGATCCCGACAAGATCGTAAGCCAGTTCTATTCCGATCACGCGCGCTCCCATAATCAGGACATTCATATTGTCGTGCTCGACGCCCTGATGGGCAGAGTAGCAGTCATGACAGACACCCCCTCGAATGCCCGGGATCTTGTTGACCGCGATGGAAGCTCCTACGCCGCTGCCGCATATCATGATCCCCCGATCGGCCTGATTGTTGATAATCGCCATTCCGAGGGCTTCGGCATAATCGGGGTAGTCTGTCGGTGAAGAATCATGCGTCCCGACATCCAGCACCTGATGACCCAAACTCTGAACCCGGGCCAGGATTTTTTGTTTCATCTCGAAAC
This sequence comes from uncultured Acidobacteriota bacterium, assembly GCA_963761825.1. Lineage (GTDB taxonomy): Bacteria > Acidobacteriota > UBA6911 > UBA6911 > UBA6911 > UBA6911. Next base: position 161,326 of record CAVXIH010000012.1, on the reverse strand, counting down.
CGGCATGATCTGAACCAAGCACAACGCGCATACGGAGTCTCCTTGCAAAAAGCCATTATAACTGCGGAGCCGGCGAAACCAATACTGACGTTTTATTTGGTTACAGGTTACAGGTTCCAAGTTCCAGGTTTTTGACCAGGTTTTTGACTTGCAACCTGCAACCTGCAACCTGTAACCTGCAACTTGGAACCTGCAACCAGTAATTTGAACGGATATGTCCCGCAGAAGGACACTTTTCAGTGAGTCAAGCCTCTATGAATTCAACCCTGAACCAGATATGCGTTAATTCCATTCGCGTTTTGTCCATTGAAGCGGTGCAGAAAGCCAATAGCGGGCATCCCGGATTGCCCCTTGGTGCCGCCCCAATGGCATACGTCCTCTGGACGCGGTTTCTCAAACACAATCCTGCAAATCCGGCATGGCTGGATCGGGACCGCTTTATTCTTTCACCCGGTCACGGATCCGCCTTGTTGTACAGCCTGCTCTATCTGACGGGATACGATCTGCCGCTGGAGCAGCTGCAGCAATTCCGGCAATTGGGTAGCCGGACGCCGGGCCACCCGGAAAGAGGTTTGGTGCCTGGCGTTGAGACAACGACCGGTCCGCTCGGCCAGGGCTTTGCGAATGGCGTCGGCATGGCGATCGCGGAAGCGCATCTGGCCGCCCGGTATAACCGTCCCGGACATGAAATCGTCAATCACTATACGTACGCACTTGTCAGTGACGGCGATTTGATGGAAGGAATTTCATACGAAGCCGCTTCTCTGGCAGGACATCTGAAGCTGGGCAAACTGATTTACCTGTACGATGACAACCGCATCTCTCTCGCTGCTTCAACCGATATTTCTTTTAGCGAGGATCGTGCCCGGCGCTTTGAAGCGTGCGGTTGGCATACGATCACCGTTGAGGATGGGAATGACCTGGAGTCGATAGAGCACGCCATTCGATCGGCGCAGGCCGAAAGCCGGCGGCCTTCGCTCATCCTGGTGAGGACGCAGATCGGTTTTGGATCACCGCACAAACAGGGTTCCTTTGAGTCTCACGGCTCACCGCTGGGCGCGGAGGAAGTGAAGCTGACCAAACAGAACCTGGGATGGCCCGCTGAGCCCGCGTTCTATGTTCCCGAAGAAGCGCTTCGCTATTTCCGCCAGGCCGTTGATCACGGCCGAGAGGTCGAAGCGTCGTGGAGCGCCCGTTTCGCCGAATATGCCCGGGCATTTCCGGATCCTGCCCGGGAATTTGAGCAGCTGATGCGGGGAGAGCTGCCGAAAGATTGGGACAAGGATCTCCCATCCTTTCCAGCCGATGCCAAGGGCATAGCAACGCGCGCCGCATCGGGCAAAGTCATGAATGCGATCGCGCCAAAGCTCCCGGCTTTGTTTGGAGGATCGGCGGACCTGAATCCTTCGACTCAAACTCTTTTGAAGAACGAAGGCGATTTCCAGAGTCCCGACTATAAACCGGAGGACATACAGGGAGCGACGGGAGGCGGGTGGAGCTACCAATGCCGCAATCTGCATTTCGGGGTCCGGGAACATGCGATGGGCGCCATCGCAAACGGCATGGCGGCTCATGGCGGCACCATCCCGTTCACAGCAACATTCTTTGTTTTCTCGGACTACATGCGTCCGCCCATTCGTCTTTCTGCATTGATGGATTTGGGCGTCATCTTTGTCTTCACGCACGACAGCATCGGTGTGGGCGAAGACGGCCCGACGCATCAGCCTGTCGAGCATCTGGCTGCGCTGCGGGCGATTCCCAACCTGGCCGTTATCCGCCCCTGCGATGCAAATGAAACCGCCGAGGCCTGGCGCATTGCAGTGGAAAGCCGCCGCCGTCCGGTGGCGCTGGTCCTTACGCGGCAGGCGCTTCCGACGCTCGACCGCACATGCTACGCAGCCGCAGAAGGCTTGAGGCGCGGGGCGTATGTCCTGGCAGAGGGTCCCGGGGACAAGATCGATTTGATTCTGATTGCGTCAGGATCAGAAGTGGCTCTGATCCTTTCCGCGCAGCAGAAACTGGCGGAACAGGGCATCGCCGCGCGAACCGTTTCCATGCCAAGCTGGGAACTATTTGAAGCGCAGACTCAAGAGTATCGCGATACCGTGCTGCCGCCGTCGATCCGTGCGCGCCTGGTGGTCGAAGCCGGCGTCGTGCAGGGATGGCACAAGTATATCGGGGATCAGGGAGACGCAATCTGCCTGGATCGTTTCGGTGTATCGGCTCCAGCGAATGTCATATTCGAGATGTTCGGCTTTACGGTGGACAATGTCGTTTCGCGGGCGCTCAAGCTGATTCGGAAATAAAAGAGCCACAAATTTCAGCCACAGATTTCACAGATTCCACAGAAATTATAAGATTTGTGGAATCTGTGAAATCTGTGGCTGAAATTTGTGGCTATTTTTCGGGCGGGGGCATGGAATCACGGGAGAAGCGCGGGAGAATTTCTTCGCGCATAGCCAGGTGGTACACAGTTGCCGCAATTACGGTGGCGCACTGCTTCAGATCTACTTCCAGAACCCGCTCGTACGTATCGAGATCCGTGTGCCATGTGTGGGTTATATATTCGATAGGATCCTGGGACAGGTTGATACCCGGCAATCCCGCCCAATTGAAGGATGTGCTGTCGGTTCCGCCATAGCTCCGGATTTTTGAGTAATTCACGCCGATGAGTCCCATATCGGTAAAAGCTCCCAGAATTGGTCGCAGGACTGCGGCCGCCTCCGGAGGGCCGAACACGGAGGCTCCTCGCACCCGGCCGGTGCCGGAGTCCAGGTTGAGATATGCCGATAAAGCCGGAAATTCTGGTTTGGGAGATTCGAAGGTCCCAAAATGATCCCGGACGTAGGCTTTTGATCCGAGCAATCCCTGCTCTTCTCCTCCCCACAAGGCAACTCTAATCGTTCGCCGGGGCTTCACATTCAGCGTTTGGAGTATGCGCGCCGCTTCCATCATGACTGCCACGCCGGTCGCATTGTCCGTGGCACCCGTGCCCGCGTGCCAGGAGTCGATATGCGCGCCCATCATGACGACCTGATCTTTCTTGTCTGTACCGGGAATTTCCGCAATGGCATTCAATGACGTCTGTTCATCGGGGTGGATTGTGTTTTGAATTTCGATCTCCATCTCGACGGGCGCGCCATCCGCCAGCGTGCGGGACATCCGGCCGTAATCCTCATTCGAGATCACGATGCCCGGCACTGCCCGGGCTGCGTTATACGAACGATTCGCGAACACGCTTATCTGACCATGCGTGCGTGCGGCGTCCGTCACTTTTACCAGGGCTCCGCTTTCCACCAGGAAAGCATCGATTTTTTGCTCCATCTCGCGGGGTTCCAGGGGCTTGGCTTCGTTGTCCGGTGACACCGGCGTTTTGGGCGGAATGGCGGGCGCCGGATTATTCGGATCGTACTGGGCGATCAAATCGGAATCCTCGCGCCGCTTGTTCGACGGATTGAACTGGATGGGCACTTTTGCGTGTGCGCCGACGAGGACGATTCGGCCTTGGACTTTATTTTTGACGCCGTTGAGGTACGCTGTCAGGCTTTCCTGCGACGGGCGCTCGGGAGGAGTAATCTGAACAATAGCGGCTCGGACGAGCCCTTTCGTGCTCGGAGTCCAGGCGATTACACTAGCGTCCAATATGTCCTGGTATGGGGAGAGGACGCGCACGGAGTATCGATCACAACTCCATCCGAGATGCTCGAAGTCCCACTTTTCCAGATGTTCATTCTGCATTCCCCACTGCTTCATTTGGTTGATGGACCAGTCGCACGCCGCCTTGAAATTGGGAGATCCCGTCAGGCGAGGGCCAAACACATCCGTGAGCTGGTGGATCAGGTTCATGATCTGAGAATTGTCCGTCGCTTCCCGGCGAATTCTCCAGTTCATTTCGGAGTCAATTTTCTCTTCCGCGATCAGACATAGGTTGCATAACAGGCAGATAATAAGGATGGGAACAAGGCGCTTCGGCATAAAATCCTCAGCTGATTGGAAAATAAAAGGAGCCACGGATTACACGGATTCCACAGAAATAATTTTACAAATCCGTGAAATCAGTGCAATCCGTGGCTCCTGTGTTTCTGCTTTTCGCGTAATTCGTTCTATTTTACCGTGAAGCTCCGAGAATAACGTTCTCAGTCCGGAAATTCCAAGGCAAATTATAGAGAGAGTTAATTGAGTTTCTTCAGCAGTTGTTGTGCCCGGGCGTGGGAGCCGTCGAAATCTTCAAAGGAGAGGACCGCCTTGTACTCCTGGACCGCTTCCTTTGGCCGATGCTTCCAGTCCAGAATCTGGCCCAGGCGAAGATGCGATAGTGCTTTTTTTTCTCTGGAAGTCTGCGGATCATCCATCGCTTTGCGGAATCGTTCTTCGGCGGCGTCCAGTTGTCCCATGGACATCAGTTCCACGGCCATATCAAATCGAAAACTCTGCAGGGGCAGCTTGTCGAAATTTGGCTCTCTCGCTTCGACCTGCTTTTCCACTTGCAGGAGCATGGCGGAAGCCTGGTCCTTTTGCCCGGACATTCGCTGTATCTGGGCAATGTTTATTGGGAAAAAAAAGCTTCGCGGGTACCTGCTGTTCAGGGAGCGGGCGATCGCTAATGCCTCTGCGAATCGATGCTCCCGGACATACAGAATCATGCAGGCCATTTGCGCTTCACTTTGGACGTACTGACCTTTTTCGGAAGCCAGCTTCAGATGCTGCATGCCGTCCTCCTTGCTGCCGCGGGCGCCGATGACATACGCCATCCATTTCAGATACCAGGGGATGTTTCCAACAACATATTCATAAATGCCCACCGTCATGTATGCGTCATAGTAGTCCGGTTTTTCCTCGGTCAGTTTTGCAAGAGAGGAATACGCTCTGTTTCCGTTGCTGAAAGCTTCCCGGAGGCTGTGATCAATCGTGATCGCAAAGGAGGCCCGCAATCCATACGCCGTCGCGAGGAAATATCTGGCATCCATGTCGTCGTGTTTTCTTTGAAGAATGGCTTTGGACAGATCCTGGGATTTCTGAAGATAATTGAAGAAAGCGGATCTCTCTCCGGGCGGCATCACATGATCGGTCTTTCCGGAAAAATAAGCGGGCGCGATAAAGCGATTTAAGGAGAAGTCCTGTCGGCGGAGCATTTCCTCCAGCCAGAAAATGCTCGCCAGATACAAGGGGGGCGACGGATGGTTTGGATAATCTTTTGCCAAAAGAGTAAAAGCCTGCCGGGCTTTGTTGTAGTCCATGTTGAAGATATCTGTAAAACCCGCCTGGGCCCGCTCCATAAATCGCGGATCGCGCAGGTCCTGGGCCGGCAGCCTGGACGCCATCAGGAAGACCAGAAGAGAAAGAAGAAATCGAGCAATAATTTTTCGCATAGGCCCCGAACAGAGTTTACTGCAGGAAACCATGCACCGCTAATAAAACTCAGACAAATTAATGTTGAAAAACGGTACCTGGTTATACTGTCCCTCCTAGAAAAGGGGACAGTATAACCAGGTACCGATTGTTGGAGATGCAGGAATCGTACAATTAATTGAATTGGGTTCAATATGTTGTATGGGGCCAGGTACTAAAAAAATAATAATAAATAAAGGATTTGCTTCTAATTTATTCAATTTAAAGATAAAATCGCCAACAATAAGCCTTGACATTGTTTGGGCAATGTTTTTGCATAGTGCATATTAAAGGTGTGAAACGTCGGGTAAAGGTTCAGGCATTTTTTAATTGGGGGAAAATGCTGCTTATATAGGACGCAGTGGACGATACGGTCCCCGATGGTTTTCGAACTAACAATAACTATGAAGGAGGAGTATGAGAAGCGAAGTCTACGTTAGTAGGTTTCTCAGAGCATTTTTGCCAGTCATGCTCGTGGTTTTATTGCTGACTGGGGCCGGCCTGTTTGCGCAGGAACGGTTTAGCACAATCATCGGTGTGGTCTACGATTCTTCCAAGGCGGTTTTACCGGGCGCGGAAGTGACCATCACGAATCTTGAAACCCAGAGAACGGTAAACCATAACGACCGGAGATAACGGCAGGTATCAGGCGCGTGATCTGAACGCCTGGTCGTTATTCCGTTTCGGCACAGAAAGCCGGATTTTCGAAATCGGAATATCCGGATGTCATCCTCTTGTTGGGGAAAACCATCAATCTCGATTTCACGCTGCAGGTTGGTCAGGTGAAGGAAACGATTGTTGTTTCCGGATCTGTCACCATGATCGACACCAACACGACGGCAGTGACGCACAATGTCACCGCGGATGAATTCGACTACATGCCCAAGGGCCGCAGTTTCCAGAGCGTGGCTTTGACGTCGCCTTCGGTGAACTCCGGTGATATTGAAGGCGGCATCCAGGTCAACGGCGCCAGCGGTGCGGAAAACCAGTTTACCGTCGACGGCATTTCGACCACCAGCGTGATCGACGGGATCCTCCCGCCAGGATGCGTCCTTTGAGTATCTCCAGGAAGTCCAGGTAAAGACTTCCGGTATCGAAGCCGAATATGGCGGCGCCCTGGGCGGCGTTATCAGCGCGGTAACCAAGTCGGGCGGAAACGAATTCCACGGAGAATTTCACTGGTACAACAGCGGCTCTCCTTTCAATGCCGATCCCGATCCTGCGTTTGGAAACTGCAATGCCTGACGACGAGAATCTCCGATTACTCCAAGATGAAAAATACGACAGACCACGTCAATGAAATCGGCGGATCCGTAGGCGGATACATTATTAAGGACAAACTCTTTTTCTTCACTTCGTATTCGCCGCAGTATCCGCGTCGCAGCAATTCGACGGTCGACTTTAGCGATGGCCCAAGCACCTTCAAAAGCGATGAACGAGCGTACAATCTGTTCAACAAGCTTTCCTGGGATGCCACGAAGCGCATCCGCGACCAACTTCGCCTGGTTGTATACAACACTAAGCGCGATGGGACTTTGCCAGGCTATGACGGTATGGCACCGAACACTAATACCAACACGGCTGCTGCAAACTATGATCACTACGCACGCAGGGATGGTACGTGCCCAAAAACAACTATACGGGAACTGTTGATATCACGTTGTCCAACACTTCGCTGTTGAGCGTGCGCGGCGGCTATTTCTGGGATAATTATAAGGACCTGGGTGTCCCAGCCAGTCACGCAGGTTCGATACAATTATCTATGCAACGATGCCATTGCTGTTCGACATCCCGGCCGAGTACCAGCAATACCAACGGTTGGTTCAACGTGCCGCTCACAACGGCAGACTATTATGATCTTCACCTCCCGCGGCATATTTCCAGGCGGACTACTCCCAATCTTTCCGTGCTTTGGGAACCCACTATTTCAAGGCTGGAGTAGGATTCCAGAAAAATGTCAACAACGTGAAATCGGTGTACCAAGGGCGGCTACGATACGCGCCATCTACTGGGACAGCCTATTATGATGGCGGAGACAGATCGGGGTGCTTGGGGGTATTATCGATTGAGAACATACGGCGACTAATGGTTCCGCCGGTTCAGGCATTTACAATCTGTACGTTCAGGATCAGTGGCGGATTCATCCCCGGCTGACCCTGAACCTGGGTTTGCGTACGGAAAAGGAAAACATCCCCTCCATGCGGCCGGATATCCAGAAATACGCCATTCAGTTCGGCTGGGGAGACAAATTGGCACCACGTCTGGGTGCCAGTTTGATGTCCTCGGCAACGGCAAATGGAAGATTTTCGGCAGCTGGGGACGTTTCTACGATTGGACCAAGTATGAATTGGTACGCGGTTCTTTCGGCGGTCGACCTGGAAGGAATGGTATCACGCGCTGGATGAAGGTACGGATATTTATTCGCTCAGCCCGACCAACATGCCAGGCAGAAATCTGCTGGACAGATGAGTATCATGGATTATCGTATTCCAAGTTTCGGACCGGATGCAATCGATCCTGATATCAAACCGATGCGACAGCAAACGATGGTTATTGGAACCGAATTTCAGCTGAATCCTTCAACAGTCATTGGAGCCAACTGGATTCACGCCAGGCTCAATCGGACGATCGAAGATATCGGCTATTCAGCGGATGACGGCAGCGATAACTGGACTCTGGGGAATCCCGGGGAAGGCCAGTACGAATATGAGACCAACCATGTCAGCAGATACCCCCGATTTCCTTATGCCAAAACCCAAACGCGAATATGACGCGCTGGAACTCACTTTCACCCGCCGCTTTTCCCAAGGGTGGTTCCTGGCGCCAACTACACCTATAGCCGGTTGTATGGTAATTATTCCGGTCTGTCCGATACGGATGAAATTCAGGCCGGGGGATGGGGCGCTAATCAGATCGCACAGGCACGGTAGCCCGTCCGGGCACCAATACGGCGCTCTTCTACGACTCTGAAGCGTATCTTCTGGACTCGCATGGGGAATACATCGAAGGCCGCTTGCCGACCGATCGCCCCCATGTATTTAAGGCTTACGGTTCCTATTCCTTTAATTGGGGTACGACGGCATCAGCGCCAATTTCTATATTGGCAGCGGAACGCCATTGACCACGATGGTTGAAAACATCTAGTGGGATCCTATGATGGTTAACAACCGCGGCGATATGGGACGCACGCCCACTCTGTCACAGACCGACCTCATGGTTTCGCATGAATTCAAAATCAAGGAAGGCAAAACATTGCGATTTGAATTCAACATGATGAACCTCTTCAACCAGAAAACGGTTCGGCATATCGATCCGTTGGTAAACCGTTTCCGAACGGATGCAGCTGCGGGAATGGATCTAGATGGAGGATGAATCTTCTCAACGGATTCGATTGGCAGGAAAAGCTTGCTATTCGCAGTGTCTATGCCCAGGATCCGGAACTTAGCTTCGATCCGAATTCGCTGGATCCGCTGCAGAATTATGCGATTAATCCGAAACCTATAACAAGGCCGATCTCTGGAATGCTCCGGATTTTCCGCTCGGTTTGGGGTGAAGTTCATTTTCTAGTCTGATCCTTTCGGGTCAAAGCAAGGGGAAGCCGTAACAGGCTTCCCCTTTTTTTTGTGCGGAGCTTTTCGAAATACTCGAAGTTTCGCAAGCAGCCGGCCTTGACTTGTGCCCGGAAGTATAGAAAATATAAGGGCTATTTTAACTAAGGAGTATGTATCGATGACTATGACTCGTGCCGCTGGTGATTTATCAGCCGAACAATATATTTTTACATCGGAATCCGTGACAGAGGGACATCCTGACAAGGTTTGCGACTATATCGCCGATTCGATTCTCGATGCCTATCTGCAACAGGACCCTAAGAGCCGGGTCGCCTGTGAAGTCCTCTGCAAAGAGGGAGCTGTCGTCATCGCCGGAGAGTTCACGTCAACCGGAACCGTGGATCACACCGCCATCGCGCGCCAGGCTATTCGTGAGATCGGATACACGGACGCTTCCGAGCCTTTCAATGCGGACGGTGTCAAGATTCACCAGTTTGTGTCCAAGCAATCGTCGGAAATAGCGCAGGGTGTTAACCATGACACCAATCTGGAACATGAGCAGGGTGCCGGGGACCAGGGAATCATGTTCGGCTATGCCACCGACGAAACGCCCGAGCTGATGCCTTTGCCCATTTTGCTGGCGCACCGGCTGTCCAAAGGACTGGCTGAAGATCGCCGCAGCGGCGTCGCTCCTTGGCTTCGGCCCGACGGCAAAACCCAGGTCTCGGTACTCTACAAGAATAATAAACCGATCGCAGTGACGGACGCCATCGTCTCTCCGCAGCATTCGGCATCCATTTCCCGGGAAGCCATTATCGCCTACGTCAACGACTCTTTGGCGCCGCGCGTTCTTGGAGAATGGTACACGAAAGACATCCGGTTCCACGTCAATCCTACCGGGAGCTTCGTGCTGGGCGGCCCGTCCGCCGACGCCGGCGTGACAGGCAGGAAGATTATCGTGGACACCTACGGCGGCGCCGGACGGCATGGCGGCGGCGCTTTCAGCGGCAAGGATCCCTCTAAAGTGGACCGCAGCGGCGCCTATTTCTGCCGCTTCATCGCGCGCCAGCTGATTATAGAAAAGCTTGCGAAGAGGGCGGAGATCCAGATCTCCTACGCCATCGGCATGGCCAAGCCGCTCTCGGTCAAAGTGGATACCTTCGGAACCGGCGACGAGAATGCCGCAGCCGAATTTGTCAAAAGCATGGACTTCCGGCCTGCCGCAATCATCGGACGGTTTGACCTGCTCCGGCCGATCTACCGGCAAACGACCAACTACGGCCATTTCGGCAAACCCGACCTGCCGTGGGAGCAGTAAACTAGAATTGACGAATTACGAATGACGAATTGTACTTGGTATGCGGATTGAACCTCGGCGTAACCAGACTATTGCACCGTATGTTTTCGAATTCGTCAATCGTAAATTAGCACTGCCGCTCCTTGCAGTTTCCCCTCCCTTAACCGGTCCAATGCTTCATTTGCCTGGGTTAACGGAAACGGCTCCACCTCTGTATGCACGGGGACTTTGGGGGCGATAGCCAGAAGCTCCTCTCCATCTTTCCTGGTCAGATTTGCCACCGAGCGCACAACTCTCTCCTCCCATAGGATCTGGTAAGGGAATGAAGGAATGTCGCTCATGTGGATGCCTCCGCAGACAACCGTGCCGCCTTTGATCGTTGCACGCAGCGCGGCCGGAACCAGTGAACCGATCGGGGCAAAAATGATGGCCGCGTCGAGAGGTTCCGGGGGTATTTCCGTCGAGTCGCCGGCCCACACAGCGCCCAGGCGCCGGGCGAACTCCTGGGCGCCGGAGTCTCCCGGCCGCGTAAAGGCGAAAACTTTCCTGCCCTGATAGACGGCTATCTGAGCGATGATGTGTGCCGCCCCTCCGAACCCGTAAATTCCCAGCCGCTCCGCATCCTCGCCGGCCATGCGATAGGATCGATATCCGATAAGACCGGCGCAAAGCAGCGGAGCGACTGCCGTGTCGCTATAGCTTTCCGGCAGGGAGAAACAATAGCGCCTGTCTGCAACGGCATATTCCGCGTAGCCTCCATCGAGGGTATATCCTGTGAACTTGGGTTGGTCGCATAGATTCTCCCGGCCGGTCCGGCAATAGAGGCACTCGCCGCACGTATACCCAACCCAGGGCACGCCGATCCGGTCGCCTATGCGAAAAGAATCCGCATTTGTGCCGGTTTCGACAACACTCCCCACGATTTCATGGCCAGGGATGATCGGCAGCTTGGGATCAGTCAATTCCCCGTCCACGACGTGGAGATCTGTCCGGCAGACGCCGCAGGCGCGTACCTTAATCAGGACTTGATCAGGACCCGGTTTGGGCACGGGCAGTTTTCTGTAAACAAGCGAAGTGCCGGGTTTTTGCAGCACCATGGCGTGCATAGTATCCGGGATGCGCATAGGACCCCCTGAATGGATTGACGAATGACGATTTACGATTGACGAATTTAAACATGCGGCTTTGTCATTCGTAGATAGTAGTATTATGTAGCTAATGGGTGATTCTTCAAAGGAGATAGGGGTATGGTGTATTACGGAGTGAAAGAGCTTGCCGTCGGTAGTCGGACCGTCCGCAACAATACGATTCTTATTGCCAGGGATATTCCGGAAGATAAGTATGGCTTCAAGGCCGCGCCTGCATGTCGCAGCGTCGCACAGCTGCTCACGCACATCGCGTTGTCGTATCGCTTTCAATATCAGCTCAACGCAATTGAGAGGCGTACGTCCATGGAAGGAATGGATTTTGTGTCCTTAATGAAACAGATGGCGGAGGAGGAAGCCAAACCAAGAAACAAAGCGCAGCTGATTGAGCTATTGGAAAAAGAGGGAGAAGTATGGGCTTCCTGGCTTGACGGACTGTCCGAGGAATTTCTGGCACAGATGGTGGCTATGCCTCCGGGCGGCACGCCGCCGTACAAAAGCCGGTTCGAGATGATCCTCTCCGTGAAGGAACACGAGATGCATCATCGGGGGCAGCTCATGCTGATTGAACGCCAGCTTGGCCTGGTCCCGCACCTGACGCGCGAGCGCGAAGCCCGCATGGCACAGATGAAGTAGCCGCATCCGGCAACTGCGCTGTCAAACATGTAGGTCGGGGCTGAAGAGACTGTCTCAAAACAGAAATCAGCCGCGTAAAGAGATATCTGTTTTAGACCCCAGAGGGGTCTGAAGATAGTAGCCGGGGGCGCAAGCCCCCGGAAACGATGCGCGGTTGAAGAGCCCCGGCAGGGGCGAAGATTTTTTGTTTATGGTGGCTTAACGTTTCGCCCCTTCAGGGCTCCTATTTATCGTTCAGCAAACTCCGGGCTTGCGCCCGGAGCTACTATCTGCGGGCCCTCCGGGTCCGACAACGCATGTTTGGAACCAGCGTTCAGGTTTTGAGACAGTCTCTGAAGCCCCGACTCACATATTATTGTTTTCACTGCATGTCTTTCTTTTTCAAAGCCGATTTTTCCCGCAACCACAGGGACGACGCAGCCTAATTTTGTGGCATCAAATATCCTATTTCGTTGCGTTTTGAAGGCTGGAAAGAAGCTCTTCCACCTGGGCCAGCTCTTCTTCCGTCGCATGGTCTTTGGCCCTGCTTAGAGACGCGATCGCAGAAACCAGGTCTCCATTGATGGCGTGAATAAGTCCCAGGTTAAAATGGACGCTTGCGGAGTTGGGCTCGATAACAGCGGAAATATCGTAGTGCAGGCGGGCGAGCGCGAAGTCGCCGGCTTCGAAATACAGATGCGCGAGATTGAAATGAGACTCAAAGTGGCGCGGATCATAGCGGAGTGAGTTTGTGAAGTGGTCGAATGCTTTGGGAACGCTATTCTCCTCGTACGCCATTATGCCCAGATTGCAGTAAGCATCCGCGACGCACTCCCCGCCTTGAATGGCTTTCAGGTACATTTCGACTGCACGATTGTCCCCCTGTTCATGCAGTATCAAAGCTTCTTCAAATGGACTGAGCCGCACCGGCAGCTTGATCAGCTGGCCTCCCCTTTGAGGAAACAAACTGAGCTGGCCGTTTAGCTCCGCCTCTATCTGACGCGTGGTCAGCCCCTGGTTCCGCAGTTCGCGGACGCGGCGGAATTGGGCGAGAGCATGAAAATCATAGCGCAACTCTTCGTCGGATTCCGAAGAAGCAGCCTGAATCATTCCTTCACGCGTCCATCGACGGATGGATTGTTCGCTCAAGCCAAACTGGCGGCTGATTTCCCGGACCGTGTAGGTTGATTGAACCCGCTGAAGGCCTTTGGTTTTGGCCGCTTTGGAAAACGGGACGACAACGCTCATGAATCCTCTCGAAAAAGCACCTTGCGGTTTTAGTCTGCCACTGATGACTTTCTTTATATCATCACGGGAGGAATCAATCCACCTCCAAGCCCTGGAAAAATGAAATGCAGGGTTAACTGAAGGATGTTTTGCCTGAAATGGTTTATTTGGCATTCACCCGGGGTTTGAGGTATAAAACCGCAAATGAATATTTTTCAGCCTGAACTCACCGACTCTATTTTGGAGGAAGCCATCGGGGGCCGGCGCATAGCGCCGTCTGAAGCGCTGAAACTCCTGAACTCGGCGGATTGGCTCAAGTTGATCGCTGCGGCCCGCGAAATACGCAAACGCAAAAACGATCCATCCGTTGTTACGCTACACGATGTTTCGCATTGTTAATTACACCACCTTCTGCGACATACACTGCTCTTTCTGCAGCTATCACGAGCCGATCGGTTCGCCTGCGGGTGTGGTTCTTTCGGTTGAGGAAATCGTGCAGAAGATGCACGCAGCGGTCGCGCTGGGCGCCGATCAGATGTTTCTCCAGGGAGGGGTGAATCCCGGCATTCCCTTTGACTATTATCTAGACGTGGTGCGTACGGTAAAAGCGGTTTTCGGGCCGCGCCTCCACATTCGCGCCTTTTCGCCGAGCGAGATCCTGGGTATGGAGCGCTTGACCGGCATGCCGCTCCGCAAGGTTGTGCAGGAACTCAAAAATGCGGGAGTGGATTCGGTGCCCGGAGCGGGCGCGGAGATACTCAGTGACCGGATGCGTGCATTCCTCTCTCCGCGAAAGCTCTCGGTATCGGATTGGGTCCGCGTCATGCAAACGTGCCACGAAGAGGGCCTTCCCGGGAGCGCAAATATTGTTTTCGGTTCTCAGGAGACTGCGGAAGAAATCATCGAGCATCTGAGAATTGTGCGTGAACTGCAGGACCGCACGGGCGGTTTTCTGGCGTTCATTCCGTGGACCTTTCAAAAGCAAACGGACAGGTTTTATGTCCGCAGCGTCCCTGCGATCGAGTATCTCAAGGTGCTCGCCGTCTGCAGGCTATTCCTCGACAACATTTCTCACATCGAGGCCTCGATCATGGTGCTTGGGCGGGATACCGGCTCGCTTGCCCTGCATGCGGGAGCCGACGATATTTCCTCGGTGGTGATTGAAGAAAATGTTTTGACCAGCCATGGACCAGGCACGGAGGAAAAGGCGCGCGAGTTCATACGCGAAAGCGGATTCAATCCGCGCAAGCGCGACCTGCTGTACAAATTACTCCCTGCGAATTAGAATAACCTCATGAAACAGGCATGGGTGCTATTCCGATGAGAGAATGTCCAAAGTGCGGTAGTCAGTATCTCGATTCGTTTCAATTTTGTCCTGCAGACGGCTCTCCGCTGGGCAAGGAAAAGGAAGAGCAAGACGAAGCCCGGCCGGCTCGAAAGCCGGCGCAAATCAGAATCAAAACTCTCATGCTTGGAATTGTGATTCTGATCCTTGTTTCAGCCCTCGCGTTTGCCAGCGCTTTTTTTTACCAGTATTGGAAACCGAAATATGGCGCGCTGGTGGTAAAAACGACTCCGCCCGGTGCGATGATCTCCGTCGACGGCAAATTGAGGGGGGCTACGCCCATCACTCTTTCAGATCTGCGCAGCGGAGGGCATCAGCTGAAACTCGTCAAGGAGGGGTACAAGGAATTCGTCCAGCAGGTCACGGTCATCCCCTACGCCGCGGAGAGCGTGCATTGGAAGCTTGACCCGATCATACCGCAATTGAGTAATGAGCAACTGGCGGAAGTCGAGGCGTGGCGAAAGAAATTGGAAAGCGCCCAAAGCGAAAACATACTGCTTCCGCCTCCGGATGACTACAATGTGCTCTATTTTGCGCAAAAAATCCTGGCAATCGATCCGGCCAACAGCTATGCCTTGGAGGTAAAGGCAAAACTGGCGGAAACCGTGCGCCAGCTTGCGGAATTTGCCTATGCGCGCGAAGACTGGCTGGAAGCCGAAAAACAGTATAAAAACCTTGCCCTGCTGTCTGCAAACGATGTTTCTGTAGAAGCGCGCCTTGCCGATGTCACCGCGAAACTGGATGCGAGCACAAAAGACCGCGAAAAGCAGATCCAGGATTGGACGGAGCGCGCCGATGCGGCAATAAAGGCGGGAAGCCTGTTGCCTCCCGAAAAAGATAATGCGCTCGATGCCATTCGGAGTATCCAGCGGCTGGACAAAAATAACAGCTATGCGCGGGAAGCCATTGCCCTGCTCAAAGAGCAGGCAAAAAGCCGTGCCGAGGCAAAAGTGGCCGCTGCCGATTGGCAAGGGGCCCGGAATGATTTTAAAGCCCTGCAGCAATATTTTCCGGAAGATAATTACAGTAAAGGGCGCCTGGCCGCAGTTGAATCCAAGATTTCGGAACTGGCCCAGCTGGAACAACAGAAAATCCCGAGCGTGAATGAAGAACAACTGTCCCGACAGAAAGCAGCGAATATGCGCCTCACGGCGCTCAATTACTATCGTGTGGGCTCTTACCAAAAATCGATCGCTGAGTGGCAGGAATATCTCAAATTTGAGCCCAACAGCGACGAGGCGTACTTCTATTTGGGTGCGAATTATCAGGATCAGAAGCAGCTGGACACCGCCATCCTCAACTTTGAAAAGTGCATTTCCCTCAATCCCGGAAATATCCTGGCGCACCTGAACCTCGGGCTCCTCTATGACTATCATCGCAATAATTTTAAGCAGGCCGAGGAGCATCTGCGGAAGGCGAAGGAGTTGGGAGGAGCCGAAAAATACAGTCCGGACCGGCTCCAGTCGATGATTCAGGACCTGCAGGATAGGACCAAGGCATTTTCGGTGCTGAAAATGCTGTTCCCGGTCGAACACAAGCACGCGTTTTCCAGTTGCCGCGGCAACCTGCAGTTTTCTGAAGAAGGGCTGGAATATAGGACGACGGATACCGATCACAGCGTCTACGAAGCATACAAGGGATTGCGCAGCTTTGCCTTGCAGGGCAACAGGCTATCCATCACAACCCGCAACAATAAGAAATATAATTTTGTCTTCCTCAATGCCGGAGACGCAGAGCGCATACGTGCCTGGGCTTCTTCATCGCGCTACATTCAAGTAGGCAGCTATTCGGATTAGATCCTAGCATAGGCAGTGCCAGCTCAGGGGTTTACAGCCCCGACCGTGGCTGGATCGTGCGCAGGATTGAGCCCCGAACGGATCGAACGGATTACAGCTTTTTATGAATGATAGGCGCTGGCGGATCTGCCGGACCGGTCCGGTGCACACTTGCTTTTTTGGGGCGCCGGAATATCCCTACAATTCCAAACAGCAGGAATCCTAGAAAAATACCTGTGACCAAAGGTATTGGCTGAAGATAGTTTCGAATCTGACGCACCGCGTTTGAGGCGTACACCACATTTTCCTGTCGGAACACAGGAATTTCGCCGGCATGCTTGTTGAGCAGCTGAGCCGTGATGGAAAGCCGGGCATCCCGGGAGCCGCGATTTGTTATGCTCCAACGCCAGGAGAAATGGTCCCGCTCGGCGATCTCGCGATAGGGTGTGTCGGTTTCAGGCGCCACTTGAATTGCGGCTGAAGTGGATGCCAGACCCACTCGCATTTTCAGCTTGTCGCCGAGTATGCGCAACAAACGCCGTTCCTCGGGGCTAATGCGTATGGCATCGATCGATTCTGCCGAGAACGTCACTTCTCCGCTCTTGCTTTCGTTATTGTTGATGTGCTCGGGAATGCTCCAGCTCAATGATCCAAGCAGGACGCTTTTCAAATAGACATTCGCCCTGCCGATATGATTCCCCGCCTCGGTCTTTTCCTCCTCGATCTGCGTGTGGAGGGCTGCGACCGAGCTGGAAAAATCCTCGAGTTTTTCTTTCTCCCGCTTGAGATCCAGGAATTGCCTGGCAAGAGAGTCCTCTTTCGAGGTCAGCGTGTTGATCGTGGCCTGCAGCTTGCTGTTGAGGGCTTTCAGTTCTTCATTGTTGCCCAGAAGCCGCGCATTAGCCGCCTGTTGAGAATCGAGGTTGACGCGGAGAGAGCTGATCTGGCTGCCCAGTGTTTCGTTCTCTTTCTGCAATTTGCGCAGGGCCTGGCCCAGATCTGCAATTTGAGCCGTGAGGTCGCGGCCGGTGTCTACCTTGAGATTCAGCGAACGCTGGAGGTTGGCCAATTCCCGTTGATATTCCTGCGCAGACCCCTTTGCGTCGCGCAGACCTTCTCCCAATTTGGAAATCTGCGATGCCGAATCATCGATTTTGTTTTGAAGTGCAGCATTGGCGCTCTTCAGGCGGGACAGTTCGGCCTGTTGCGTTTTTGTTTCCGATTCCAGTTTCCGGTTCTCCGCTTGTGCTTGGGCGAGTTGCCCGGTAACATCCTGCAACCTGCCCTTCAGATTGTCGATATCGCGCTGAGCTTCCCGGTACGCGGGCACCTGGGGCGCGATGCTTTTGAGAACGGACTCACGGCTGATGGATGCGGATCCGGCAATTTCCTGCACCGACTTTTCAAATTGATCTTCGACAAAGCTGCGTTTGGCCTCTTCTATCTCCGTATATTTCAACCCTTCAGTCAGCGTGGACTGAATCGCCCGGTCGAAAACCGTTCTGTTGGGAAAATCTTCCTGCAAGTTTGAGTCAAACTTGAAGCCAAATTCAAAAATGCCGGGAGTCCCGATCCCGCTCATTCTGAATTTTATTTCATCGCCTGCAAAATCAACCAGCAGGATACGGACCTGGTCTCCTACCTTGAATCTTGGAGCACCCGACACCCTGATCGACGCGCACTGTCTGGCCGCTGATGTGAACAAACTGCTTTTCCCCATGGACCGGGACTTTTAGAAACATGGCCTTGTTTTCATATTCCCGCTTGTATTGTTCCTGGATTGCGCGCGATACGCCGGCGAATCCAGGAAGCGCGCCGAAGAACACCGGAAGCATCAAGCAGAGAATCCTGAATCGGCAAATACAGTTCGAGTGCATAGATGTCCTCGGATGAATTTTGAGAGAGTATCATACCATAAAGCTATGAAACCAATAGTGCCTGCGGCATCGGCCAATGCTGGAAAACGGTACCTGGTTATACTGTCCCTTTATGAAAATGAGAATATGCGTGAAGCAATAGTGGACACACACCTATTCATGATGCTTTTAGGATAAGTAATGGGTGTCCACGAATTCGCAGGAATTCGCTTGTGGAGGAGGGGGACAGTATAACCAGGTACGGTTTTTCTTCCGAAAGTTATTGGTTTCGATCCGTTGTGAAGAATAGTATTATTACCACGGATGTGGCTTATTTTCTGCGCTGAAGGGCCAATCGGCGGTGTTCCATTCCGGAGTGATTCATTGCGTATCGAATACGGCGTTAAGAGTGATCAGGGGAAAATCAGAACCTCTAACGAGGATTCGTTCATAGCCAACACAAAAAGCGCAATTTTTCTCGTTGCGGATGGTATGGGAGGGCATGCTGCCGGAGAAATCGCCAGCCAGATAGCGGCCGCTACCGTGGAAGAAGTTCTGTCGGGCGATGGATCCGAATTCACCGAGGAACAGCTTCTGCAGTTCGCCGTGCAAAAGGCGAACACAAGTGTCTATGAAGCCCAGCGTGTCCCGGCCGGAATGCCGGGGCATGGGCAGCACCTTGACTGTGCTGCTTTTTCGGGACAATCAATATTATATTGCCCAGGTGGGAGATTCCCGTGCGTACCTGCTGCGCAACAAAAATCTAAATCAGTTGACACAAGACCATTCTCTTGTGTGGCCGCTATATAAAAGCGGGATTATTTCCAAAGAAGACATCTCGCGGCATCCGCAAAAAAATCTGATTACGCGTTCCATCGGAACACAGCCTCAGGTAGAAGCGGATCTGCAAAAGGGTGAGGCACTGAAGGGGGATGTCTACCTGCTCTGCTCGGACGGATTGACGGATGTGCTATCCGATCAGGAAATTCTGCGCTTGCTTACAGGCGAGAACAGGAATCCTCAGGAACTCAGCGAAATGCTCGTGAATGCCGCAAATTCCGGTGGCGGGCCCGACAATATCACCACCGTTGTCGTAAGGCTCACTCGTTAAAAAACCAACCCTATTCCTCATTCAAGCTGCATCAGGACGAATATGCGACTGTCGAGCCCAAAGGGCTCCGCAGAAGTAGCTCCGGATCGCGAGCACCGGAGCTTGCTGAACAGTCCTGGAGTCCTGGAAGGACATACGTTAAGCACTAAAATGAAGATGCACCTGCTGGCTCTCAGCGCACTTTCAGGGCTTGCGCTCCCGGCTACTATACCGAAGACCTCGCCGCTATGCACTGCCTTAGGTTATGTTTGAAGGCTGAAGCCCCGACCTACATGTTTGAGTTTTCCACAGGATGGCCGGGAGGCGCCCAATATCGCTATAAGTCCTATAATGACTTAAGATATATGGATCTATCCGCTGGAATATGCACAGGTTTTCCACAGAGGGATGCGGATTTACCGCGAAATCAGGTTCATAAAATCGACCATCGACAGGCCTTTGATCTGCAGCAATTTTTCTCTCGATTTGTTGCCCGCCAGAATTTTCAGATTGGATTTGGATATGCCGAGCAGCTCTGAAAAAAAGTCGATGACGGCACGATTGGCTGCGTTTTCAACAGGAGGCGCCATTACCTTTACCTTCAAAGCTCCGTTATGAAGGCCCGCAAGCTCTCCGACGTTTTGCGCGCGGCAAAACGTGGAGACGAACGGTCAGTCCCCCGCCGGTTTCGCTGACCTGCAATCCTTCGTTTATCATTAGCGTGACCCGAAAATTGCCGTTCCCACACGAATGATCGTCGCCCCTTCGCGGATGGCTTCTTCAAAATCGTGGCTCATGCCCATCGAAAGATGCTTCCGTCCCAGGCAGCCAGGCTGCTCCGAATCCAATGCGTCCCTCATTTCGCGCAGCCTTGCATAAAAGGGGCGGGATTTTTCCGGATCATCGAAAAAGGGAGGCAGTGTCATCAACCCGTCCACCCGGATCCCCCTTAATCCGGACGCTGCTTCCAATATCTCTCGAATGTGTTCCGGGTCCGCGCCGAACTTGGTTTCCTCCTGTCCGAGGTCAACCTGAATCAGCACCGACTGAATTTTCCCCATCTCAATGCCGGCCTGGCTGAGCCTGGATGCGAGGTGGATGCTGTCGAGCGAATGGATCGCGTCAAACAGCTCTACGGCGCGCTTCGCCTTATTGGACTGCAGGTGTCCGACCAGATGCCACTCCAGGTTCAATGTGTGGCGCAGGCGGAGGATTTTGCCCTCCGCTTCCTGCACGCGGTTCTCGCCGAACTGATGCAAGCCGGCGTCTGCAGCCTGCTGGATGGACTCCGAGGGAAATGTTTTGCTGACTGCAAGAAGCGCAATTTCATCGGGCGCACGGCCGCACGAAATCGCAGCCATTGCCGCTCTCTCCTGGATTCTTCGGATGTTTTGCGCGATATCGTTCACAAGGGATTCCGTTTCGCGTTGAGTTGCGAATCATGCTTTGCTACTCTGAAAGCTCAATTCTAGAGTGCTTCTTCGTCACTGGCAAGGATCCCGATGTTTATTACATTTGAGGGAATCGAAGGCTCCGGCAAAAGCTTGCAGATAACGCGAGCGCAAACCTATCTGCAGCAAAGGGGCTGCAAGTGTCTTCTAACCAGGGAGCCCGGCGGTACGGATTTCGGGCGGAAGCTGCGCAAGGTTCTGTTGGAAACGGACAGTTGCCGGATGGAACCTTGGTGCGAACTGCTACTTTACCTGGCGGACCGCTACCAGCATTTGAAGGAAGTGATAGAACCGGCGCGAAAGGGCGGCCTCTTCGTGCTCTCGGATCGCTATCAGGACGCAACTCGAGCCTATCAGGGCGCTGCTCGGGGAATACCTCAGCATGAGATCGAGCAATTGACGCAGCTGCTGGGAATTGTGGAACCGGACAGAACGATCCTGCTTGACCTGGCCCCGGAAGTCGGGTTGTCACGGGCACGCACGCGCAATGCGGCCAGCCCGGCCGCGGCCGCAGAGGGGAGATTTGAAGCGGAAGATCTGGCGTTTCACGAAAGAGTCCGGGAAGCGTACCTGGGGCTTGCCGTCCAATGGCCCCATAGGATTCATATTGTCGATGCTTCGGGAACGCCGGATGAAGTGTTTTCTCGCATTGCAGCCCTTTTGGACCAATGGATGGCGCCGATAACAAAATGATTCGCAATCAATGCCAGCTGAGCCTGGACTCTTTTATCGGCAATGCGCGCGCAGTCGCGATACTGAAGCGTGCCATTGAACAGGACCGCCTGCCGCACGCCATGATTTTTTCCGGCCCGGCCGGCGTCGGCAAATGCACGCTTGCTCTGCTGGTCGCTCAATATCTCAATTGCCTGTCGCCTCTGCCAGGCGGCGCGTGCGGCACCTGCGCAGTCTGCGATAGAGTCATGGCCGTGATCGAAAGCCGGAACCTGAAGTGTCTGAAATTGAAGGACGAGGGATTTTGCGGCAGCTGTTCGAACTGCAAAATCAGGACGAAGCGCCATCCGGATGTCCGGCTGATTGAGCCTGAAAAAACCACCATCAGCATCGATCAAGTCAGGGACATGATCGACGAAGTCGCGTTTCAGCCGCTTGAAGCGCGCTACCGTGTGGTGATTCTGGACCCGGCGGAGCAGATGCGCCCGGAGGCACACAATAGCCTGCTAAAAACCCTTGAGGAGCCTGCGAGCCGCACAATCATTATTCTTGTAACCACGAATCCATACATGCTGCTGGAAACCATTCGCTCCCGCTCCCGCATGCTGATGCTTGGGCGAAATACCGCAGGATCAGATCGAACGTTATCTGGTGCAGACCGAGGGAAGGTCGGCGGATGAAGCGCGTCTGGCCGCCGCACTCAGCGGTGGAAGCCTGGCGGCCGCTCTGAATTTCAATACGGAAGAGTATCAGGATCTTCGCAAGCAGGCGCTGCACTTCGTGGCTTTGCTGTTGAAGAAAGGAACGTTCGCGGATGCAAGCGCCGTTGCAGCTAAAGTCGGCAAAGAAAAGCAGTTTTTCCAGCTCTGGATTGAATCCGTGGCGGCGCTTTTGCAGGATATCTATTATGCGGGAATAGCAACGGAGCGCGTCGGGCAACGCGATCTGCTTGGAAACCTGCAGGAAATTGCCCGGGATGTTTCCCGATCTGAGGTGCTGCGCAGCATCGATGCAGTGAAGAAGCTTAAAAGCGAGCTTCACTTCAATGTGAATCGCCAGCTGGCCCTGGAAGCAATGTTTGTGGACACTCACGCAGAACTTGAAACGGATGAATTCTCATCGCGACTAGCCCGATTTCTTTTCAAGCTTGGCGAGTTTGTTGCGGAATTCAGAAGCTTTCGGAGAGTCCGGGTTCTTTTCCAGGAAACCCTTGCAGGCGTTAATTGCGTTGCGGATTTCGCCGTTCTTTTCATACGCCCGAATAAGGCCCTCATATGCCTGGATCTGAATCTTTGTTATACTCGATGGCTTCGAGAAATCTCTGAATGGCGGCGGCATAATTCTTTTTCTTTATATAAAAATTGCCGATGGTAACATTTCGTTCCGCCAGCTTGGGATTGGGCTCTTTCACGGCCGGCGTTTCAGTTTTCTCCTCCCCTTCGGCTATGTCCGTATCCCGGATCAGCCTGGGTTCTTGAGAAGATTGAGCGTCAGCAGCGGCCGATAGACTCGACAATAGGAGCAGAAACAGAAGCCACGAAGTACATTGATTGAGAAATTTTCATTTTTGCGGCATCAAACCAATCGGATCTTTTTAAATCAATGTGCACGCTAAATCTATCGAATTAATTTTAGCTTGTCAAAGATAGTTGGGCGGAATACAATTGAATTAAGTCGGCTTATTCGATCGCGCGTTTTCTTAATTATTGCCTTTACAGTTAAACTCATGAATGATCGTTATCGCCCTACTGTAACCTCCGCTGGAGGAAGTTCAATGGTTAACCGGAAGCTTATTCGTCCGAGTTTGTCCGAAATCAAGGACCAGATGCCCCGCTATGGGACAGTGCCTCGGAAGCGAGTACCCCCTGAAATAACAAACGCAGAAAATTATTACTACATCAAACAAATGGCTGCGAAGACTCCCATGGTCGTCATGCTGACGGATGGAGAGGAAATACGGGGCGTCATCGAGTGGTACGATAAAAATTGCATTAAAGTGCATCGCAGTGAGGGGCCCAATCTTCTCATTCTGAAACATGTGATTAAATATATGTACAAGCAGAATGAAGACCAGGAACCGGACGAAGTGGATCTGGAGTAATGCGTTTCCAGCCGTGTCGAATGGATGTGCCTGAAAGGGAATGCAGAGGAATAACCCACAGTAGCTTCATAGCCGCTGCTTGTCGGCGGGCGTTGAAACTCTTGTCAGAATCTAGAAATATCCTGCCTCAGCTTGGCATCACAACAGGAGATCCAGCAGGAATCGGACCGGAAATATCGGTGCGGGCTGCCCAGGAGCCTATGTTCCTGGGTGTGTGCCGCATGGTTCTATTCGGCAGCTGGGAAACTCTGAGATCACGATCCGATGACCTGGGGATACCCTTTCATTTCGACCGAATTTCCGTGGATGATCTCCGGAGTGCCGAACAACTCCCAGACCGCTGCATCGTGGATATCCCGGCAGAGAGAGTGTGCGCAGGCGTCGGATCCAGGGCAAGCGGCGATGCGGCGGCACGGAATGTCATTGAATGCGCGCACGCGTGCAGGCACGGACGCATCGATGCCATGGTCACGGCGCCGCTCAGCAAAAAATTTTTCCAGGAAGCCGGCTATTCGTTTCCAGGGCACACGGAGTTTTTGGCTCATCTGGCGGGTGTTTCGGAAATAGCCATGGCTTTTCTGACGGACCGGCTCAAAGTAGTGCTGGCCACGATCCATATTCCGTTGCGAGTCGTGCCGGAAGCTCTTACGTCCGATCTGATATATAAAAAGCTTTCCCTGATTCTGACCGAATTCCCCCGTTTCGGCCTGGCCTGCAGCAAGGTGGCGGTGGCCGGGCTGAATCCGCACGCGGGAGAGTCGGGGATCATGGGCGACGAGGATGTGGAAAGAATTGCCCCTGCAGTACAGCGCGCCCGCAACGCTTTCCCAGCGTCAATTATTGAAGGTCCGCTGCCGGCGGACACGCTGTTCTATCGTGCATTCAATGGCGAGTTTGACGTAGTGCTGGCGATGTACCACGACCAGGGATTGGCTCCGATCAAGCTGATCGGTTTTGGCGAGACGGTAAACGTGACCCTGGGATTGCCCTTCATCCGAACATCGGTCGATCATGGCACGGCATTCGACATCGCGGGTAAAGGCATCGCCCGCCACGACAGCATGAATTCCGCGATCAAATGGGCCCTTCGCCTCCTCCACGGCAAGAAATACAGCCCCAACGTAGCCCGCATCCATCTTTTCAATCCGGAATCCGAATCCGGAATCTGGAATCTGGAATCTGGAATCTATTCCAACAACTGCACCAGCGTGCGCACGCCGAAGCCGGTCGCGCCCTTGCAGGCAAAAGGCCGGCCGTCGCTATCGAGATCAACTCCCGCGATGTCCATATGAACCCACGGGGTGTCTTCGACAAACTCCTGCAGAAACTTCGCTGCTGTAATGGCGCCGGCTGTGCGGTTCCCGACATTTTTTATGTCGGCGATCTCGCTTCGTATCGCTTTTCGATACTCGTCATCCAGGGGGAGTTGCCAGAACTTTTCTCCGGTAATACTGCAGTTGTGACGGATGCGGTCGATGGTTTTCTGATCGGTCCCGAGGATTCCTGCGTTCACGTGGCCCAGGGCGATTGCGACGGCTCCTGTCAAGGTGGCGATGTCGACGATGCAGCCGGCGCCAAGGGTTCGGGCATAGGCCATCGCATCAGCCAGGATCAGGCGTCCTTCCGCATCCGTATTGATGATCTCGATGGTTTTTCCGAGATAGGATTTTACAACGTCGCCAGGCTTTACCGCCTTGCCGCTGGGCAGGTTTTCCACGGCAGGTATCAGCCCGATTACCGCATGCCGCGGGCGAAGCTGTGCCAGAGCCAGCATGGCTCCCAGGACAGCGGCGCCTCCCGCCATATCTCCCTTCATCTCCTCCATTTTTTCTGAAGGTTTTATGGAGATTCCTCCACTGTCGAACGTCACACCCTTACCCACGAGCGCACAGAGCGGGGAACGCATGCGACGCTTTTCCTGACCCTTGATCCGCAACACTATCAGCTTCGGAGGCTCTTCGCTGCCGCGGCTGACCGCCAGCAACGCGTTCATGCCCAGTTTCTCCAGATCCTCCCGTTCCAGGATTTGCACCGCCAGCCCGGCCTTCTCTCCCATCGTCACTGCGCGCTCGGCAAATTGAGCCGGAGTTAAGATATTGGAGGGCTCATTGGACAGCGTGCGGGCGTAGTTGGTTGCGTCGCCTGTGATGATGCCGCGCCGGATGCCCTCCTCGACCTCTCCTCGGGTGGCATTGCGGTCGAAAAGAAGCTGAAGCGTTTCTACGTTTTTGGATTCGTTGTCGCGCGTCTTATACAGGTCCAATTCGTAACTGGCGTACAAGGCACCTTCGGCGGCCAGGCGGGCAGCCAGACTCGTCGACGAAACCCCGCGGCAGCAGAGCGCTATGTTTTTGCTTGCGCACGATTTTGCGCTGCGCACAACCGTTCCCGACAGTTCGCGGAATTTTGCCGGATCAAATTTCATTGTATTGCCTGCCCCGACCAGGAGCAGGTTGCGCGCTTTCAATCCGGCGGGTTTGCCGATTCTGCAGGTTTGATGGAGTTCCGGCTTGAATTCGAGCGAAGAAAGGGCGGATTTGACAGCTCCACGCGTGATCGTATCCAAAGGTTGCAGCGAGGAGAAGTCTTTGCATTCATCCTCAAATACGGGATAGGCCAGCACATCGCAAACAATATCCCGGTAGTCGCCAGGTTGAAACTCAATCCGCATAACAATCCTCCGGAGAATGGCATTGGATGAATGAACGACTCTTTAGCGTCGATGCTTCATGGCGACTCTAGCTTCCATGTCCGCTTCCTTGCGCCGCTCTGTTTCTCGCTTGTCGATCAGCTTCTTGCCTCTTGCTACGCCCAGCTCTATTTTTACTCTTCCACGTTTCAGGTATACGCGCAGAGGCACCAGGGTCAGGCCCTTTTCCTGGGTTTTTCCGATCAGCTTAAGAATCTCCCTTTCGTGCAGCAGCAGTTTTCGTGAACGCGTGGGATCGTGATTTTCCCGGTTGCCGTGAGAATAGGGGCTGATGTGGCAGTTGAACAGGAACATTTCCCCGGACTGAACCAGGGCATAGCTGTCCTTCAGATTCAGTCTTCCCTCTCGAATCGCCTTTACTTCGGTTCCAAACAGAACAATTCCTGCCTCGATCTTCTCGAGGATAAAATACTCGTGAAAGGCTTTCTTGTTTGTGGCGACTTGTTTTTCGCCGGTCAATTTTTCTGCCATATGTATGCTGCCGCTGACAATAGGAAAAACCCGATGATTATACTATAAACCGCAGCCATAGCCAGTGCCTGGACATATTCCTGGTCGCGGCCTTGGATGCTTCCCAGGTATTTTGCTGCCAGACGTTAAAGCCATCGGCGTCGGGGTCGGTATCGGAATCGCTATCGGGTATCGGCATCGCAGTCGAGATCGGCTTTTCAGCTCTACATCGGGCATTCAAAGCCGATACCCGATAGCGATACCGATACCGACCCTGATAGCGATACCGACCCCGACCCCGACCCCGATGAATTCAGGAGATCTG
Organism: uncultured Acidobacteriota bacterium; assembly: GCA_963761825.1. Taxonomy (GTDB): domain Bacteria; phylum Acidobacteriota; class UBA6911; order UBA6911; family UBA6911; genus UBA6911. The sequence continues at coordinate 134,328 of CAVXIH010000012.1, read as the reverse complement.
ATTATTTTAGATAGTGTTCAACATACTCCCGGGCGGCTGCCTGCCATGGCCGCATCAAGGGTAATCCGTCACGTTGCAGGCGTGCATTGGCGAGAACCGAATTGGCAGGACGCGGCGCCGGCCTGGGGAATTCCGAGGAGGAGACCGGTGCAATCGGGATGCTCTGCATGCCGGCCCATGCCACGGCTTCTGATGCCAGTTCATACCAGGTGCAGGACCCGCTGTTTGTAACGTGATAAGTGGACCGGCAACCCGCTGCGATCATCCTCAGCGTGTGCGCGGCAAGATCCTTGGAATACGAGGGGCTGCCCTTCTGATCGTTGACGACACGCAGGGGATTCCCTTTTCTGGCGGCATTCACGATAGTGCGGATAAAATTGTTTCCGTTCGGGCCAAAGAGCCAGGAAGTGCGCAGAATCAAATGATTCGGGCAATGCTCGCCGGATAAGCGTCTCGCCCAACAGCTTGGATTTTCCATAGACGTTCTGCGGATTGGGCAAGTCTTCTTCAACGTATGCGGCTTCTTTCTGCCCGTCGAAAATATAGTCGGTGCTGTAGTGAACGAGCATCGCCCCTGACGATGCGGCGGCTATGGCCAGGTTCCCGGCTCCATGCCCGTTGACCAGGAATGCTTCTTTTTCACGCGACTCACAGGCGTCGACCTGCGTGAAGGCGGCAGCATTGATGACGACATCCGGCCGGAATTCTTTCAGCTTTGCGTGACATTGCTCCAGCTGTGTGATGTCGAGCTCCGGCAAGTCCATCCCCGTCGTATCGTGGACGGAGCTGAACGCCTCCATCAGATCCGTTCCCAACATCCCTCGGCCGCCGACGATCAGTATTTTCATATATCAGGATTGTAAGACATGCAGTGAAACAGTTGCTGCCATTACCGTTCCGATAAGGTTTGCCGGCGGTGCTCGTACATCCGATCATAGTAGGTACGATATGCGCCGCTGCGCACATGATCGATCCATTCCGCATTGCAGCGATACCATTCGATCGTTTCCTGCAGCCCGACGTCAAAGGATGTCCGGGCGCGCCACTTCAATTGAGTTTCCAGTTTGGTAGGATCGATGGCATAGCGCCGGTCGTGGCCGGGCCTATCTTCGACATGCGTGATCATGGATTCGTCTTTGCCAAAGGCTTTAAGAATGCGATGCGCAATGTCCATGTTCGGAAGCTCCTGCCGGGCTCCTACGTTATAAACCTCGCCATCTTTCCCGAGGTGGAGCGCGGCATCGATGGCGGCACAGTGGTCGCGGACGTGGATCCAGTCGCGCACGTATAATCCGTCTCCGTAAATCGGCAGAGGAATGCCGGCCATGGCGTTGCTGATCAGCAACGGAATCAGCTTTTCAGGGAATTGATACGGGCCATAATTATTGGAGCACCGCGTGATGATTCCAGGGAAACTGTGCGTGCGGCAATAGCTGCGAACCAGCAGGTCCGCGGAAGCCTTGCTTGCAGCATAGGGGCTGTTGGGCGCAATAGGACTGTTTTCGGTGAATAGTCCCGAAGAGTCCAGGCTGCCATAGACTTCATCGGTGGATATCTGTATGAATCGCTTCGTCCTGTGTTTGCGGCACGGTTCCAGCAAGTTGAGCGTGCCGACGACATTGGTTCGGACGAATTCCGAAGCACTGCAGGATGCTGCGGTCCACGTGCGATTCCGCCGCGAAATTGATGGCCGCATCCACGCCCTTTTCCAGAATTTCGCGAACGGCTGGCTCGTCGCATATGTCGCCCTGCACGAACTGGTGGCGGGGATCATGCTCGAGGCCGGACAGGTTTTCGAGATTGCCCGCATACGTGAGCTTGTCCAGGTTCCATATCCTGTAGTCAGGGTATCGTTCCAGGATATATCGGATAAAATTTGAACCGATAAAACCGGCACCGCCGGTAACCAGCAACCGTAGCATTGGTTTTTCTCTTTCTAGAGCAGATTAACTCTTCTGCTTGCTTTTTCGCTGGCATTCTGGCAAACCAGGTTGGATGCCCGAAGAAGAGATTCGAAAGTCCCGGCGTCCGTCCACCAGCCATCCAAGATGTCGTACTGCATCTCGCCCCGGTCGATGTAGATGTTGTTCACGTCCGTTATCTCCAGCTCATCCCGTCCGGACGGCTTCAAAGTTTTTATGATTTCGAAAACCTTCGCGTCGTACATATAAATGCCCGTTACGGCGTAACTGGAAGCCGGTCGCGCGGGCTTTTCATCAATTCGAATAATCCGGTTCTCCTGTATTTCCGCTACGCCGAACCTCTGGGGGTCGGATACTTCTTTAAGCAGAACCCGTGCTCCCGATTTCTGCTGCCTGAAATTATCGACATATTGGGCAATAGATCCCTCAATAATATTGTCGCCCAGGATGACACAGATGGGATTCTGGTCCGCAAAAAACTCCGCGAGGGATAAGGCTGCCGCTATGCCTCCCTCTCCTTCCTGATACGCATAGTTTATATGATTCAGCCCGAATTGCTTGCCGTTGCCGAGCAGGCGGAGAAAATCCCCGGCATTTTTGCCGCCCGTTACGATCATGATGTCGCGTATGCCCGCATCCACCATCCGTTCGATGGGGTAATAAATCATCGGTTTATTATAGATGGGCAGCAAATGCTTGTTTGTTACTTTTGTTAGAGGATGCAGGCGTGTTCCCAGTCCTCCAGCCAACACAATGCCTTTCATAGTTTTCCTCTCAGGGCCGGATTGTATAGCACGCGGCCGGCCATTCAATCATCTGATTCGGGCTGTAGAATCCAGCCGCGGTGCCTGCTTAGCCCGCATTTCTCACGGGCTTTCTACTGCGGCGGCGGATCCGGGCATGTCTACTGCGTTGCGCTCCGTCGGGCTCCTCGACGTACTGTCGAGTACGTCTGCGGGGCCCTCGGTCGCGCGCCTTGTATCCACGCCCGTCTGCGCCGCCTCGCTACGAAAGCCCGTGAGAAATGCGGGCTAGGGAGTCGCAGCTACCAGCTTCTTAAGAACGGATTCTTTAACTTTGAAATCGGTTGATGCTGTAACCGTTCGATTGGAAATATTATCCAAAACCCGTATTTCAAGCGAGTATTTTCCGGGGACGACGTTTTTCAAGCGTATTTTTCCCAGCAGCACCACGCGCTGTCCATAATAGAACTGTTCGGAGTTTGTTGAAGTGCCCTTTATTTCTTCCACAATCGTATCGCCGCTCTTAACAGTGAATGTGACATCCAGAGACGGCTTTTGGCTGGTTTGGTCGATGTCCATGTTATAGATCTGCATGTACGGGAGCAAATTTTGACCCGGCAGATACTCGGTCATTACATCTGGAAGAATCTTCATGTCCCCGATGACAAATCGCTCAAACTGATCCGAATTGGACGGAGCGGATGATACGGAATTGGCGAGAATGATGGAGCTGGTCTGAAGAGTTCCTTCCTCGTATTTGGGCACATTCAGGCCTACGGTAGCCGTGCCTGCGCTTTTGCTGTTCACATCTTTCAAAACCAGCTCCAGCTTATATCGCTGTCCGGGAGGCAAGGCAAAGACGTGCTGGTATATGGATTTCTTGTTCTTACCGTATTCAAAGTTTTGATCCAGGAACTCGACGCTGATCACGTCCTCGAATTCCCTCATGATACGGCCCGTGAGGTTTGTCACAACTCCATATACATTCACACTTGCCTGATTGAAATCCAGCTGCTTTTTAAACTCCAGCTCCTTGTTACTCAATTCGACAGTGACTGGCACCATGACTTTATCGGGGGATAGCTTTATATAATCGATTTTGTAATCGTAGGGCAGGGTAGTGTAAATAACTTTGGTGGTAACCATGCCCTTCAGGTCCTCGAATTTGATCTGGGGAGGCTTTTGAAGATTGAAATATCGCTCCATGCGCGAAAAAGGTGAATCCTTTGCGCTCCGAAGGTAGTTGTTCGGATTACTGGTATCATTCCAGGCGTTGGGATTGAAATAGGCCCGCTGCGATTTATCCGACATTCCCATTTCTTCGGCAAGGGTCAGACCCGCACCTGGGACATTAAGCAGGGCATCTTTTTCTTCGGGAAGCATCACCATTCTGTATTCGCCGGCCATCGATTTATCGACAAATTCAATATCGACATCGTCTCCCACGCCGTCGACATGCCGGTACCACCATTTCTCAAAGGGATAGGTTACGGTTTGCCCGCCTCCTTCGCTGTACGGCCGGTCGTAGGACCCTCCCGTAGGATGAGATTCCAGCTGATCGGGTGGGCCTAACATGATATAAATTCTGCCGCGATCCGTCCTCCAGCCGGCTATTCCCGAGGTAAAACGCTCATTTGCGTAGGCGATGCGCCGGTAATGCTCTTCCTTGAAGGCATTGTCTCCGGAGCGGGGATCCGGATTTCTTCTTGCCCAGAACTGCTCTACGAAGTTCTCGCGCTCCTCTTCGTTTGCGAGCGCCTTGAATGTCGCCTTTTCGTCGTCCGAAATGATGTATGCAACGTCTTCATCCATCCATTTTTTGTAATGATTGGCCAGGTCACCGCTTTGCTTGCTTTTTTTGTTGTCGGCCTTCTTTTTATCGGCACCTGATAAAGAATAATTGATATTAAGACCGAGGCTGAAAACAGCCAAAATTAATAGGAACCTTGTGTGACGCATAAGTTTCCTCCAGGCAGATCCAATGCGATGGAAATTATAGGTTTTTAAAGCTTTCTAGTCAACGTCCACCCGAAAGTCTTCATTGCAAATTACCGCCCTTGATGAGAATATTTGCGACTGCAAGTACTAATACGAGGCATTAACCGGCAAGTTCACAAATCTCTGGCGAAAGATAATTATGACGAAAGCTCCCGATAAGATGGTCATTGTTTCCGGGATCCAGCCCTCGGGTAACCTTCATCTTGGCAACTACTTCGGCGCTGTGCAGCAGTTCATCCAGTTCCATGAAGGCGGTCATGAGTGCTATTACTTCCTGGCAAACTACCATGCGCTCACATCGTTGCGTGACGGGCAACGATTGTTCAACCTGACGCGCAGCACTGCTGCGGATTACATTGCTTTAGGGCTGGACCCTGACCGGTGCTCCATATATCTGCAGAGCGATATGCCCGAGGTATGTGAACTCCAATGGCTCCTGACGACGGTTACGCCTATGGGACTCCTCGAGCGCTGCCACGCCTATAAAGATAAGGCCCAGCAGGGGATTCCCTCTGATCATGGACTTTTTGCCTATCCGGTCCTGATGGCGGCCGACATTCTGATCGTATCCGCCAACCGTGTCCCCGTTGGACAGGATCAGAAGCAACATATAGAAGTAACCCGGGACATCGCACAATATTTTAACAACGTCTACGGCGATTTGCTCACAATCCCGGAAGCGTTTATCCCGGAAAGCGTTGCGACCGTACCGGGCCGGGATGGTCGCAAAATGTCCAAATCCTACAACAACACCATCGAACTGTTTGCCAAAGAAGAAGAAGTCCGGCAGCAGATATATTCCATCGTTACCGATTCGGCTTCCGTAGCCGAGCCCAAAGATCCTGAGAAGAGTATGTTGTACGCTATCCTGAAGCTGTTCTGCAATTTGGAAGAGCAGGCCTACTGGCAGGACCGCTTCCGCAGTGGCGGATTGGGGTATCGCGAAGTTAAACAGGCAATATTCGATCGTTTTATGGAGAAGTTCGGCCCTGCCCGCGACCGGCGGAAACAGCTTGAAAGCCAGCCTGAGTATGTGGATGAAATCTTGAAGCGAGGCGTAGATCAAGCCCGGAAGGTAGCGCTACCTCTCGTTCGCAAAGTCCGCGAAGCAGTAGGAATACCGAACAATTGACGATTTACAGTTGAACATATGCGCTGCGCATATGAGGATCAACCTCGATCCGGATGCGGATTTTCAATCGTCAATTTCCTGCACAGGCTTCTTCGACCTGCCGAATTGTCTTAGGGATTTCGGGTCCCAGGACGCGCGCTCCGTCCGGCGTTACCAGGACATCGTCTTCAATACGAATGCCGCCAAACTTGTGGAAGGCATCCAGCTTGCCGTAATTAATGAACTCGTTGTGCCGTCCCTCCTGCAACCAGCGATTTATCAGCGCAGGGATGAAATAGATCCCCGGTTCGACGGTCAATACAAATCCCGCTTCCAACGGACGGCTGAGACGCAGGAAATTCAGGCCAAACTGCCCGCTTCGCTTTTCCCTTTTCATGTACCCTACGATGTCCCCGAGGTCTTCCATTTCATGGACATCCAAACCCATCATATGGCCGATTCCATGCGGGAAGAACAGCGCATGGGCTCCGGACTCGACCGCATTTGAAGGATTGCCCCGCATAATGCCCATAGCCCGAAGGTCCTCAACCATGAGTTTGCAGGCGTTGAGGTGCACATCGTGATAGGAAATCCCCGGCTTTATCATCTTGATGGTGCCAAGCTGCATGCGCAGGACGATCTCGTAGATTTCAGCCTGCAGGCCTGTGAATTTTCCGCTGACAGGGCAGGTCCGGGTGATGTCCGAGGCATAGTACATCGGGGATTCCGCGCCCGAGTCGTTCAAAAGCAGTTGTCCCTTGGCAAGCACGTTGTCATAGGAGTGATTGTGCAGGACTTCGCCGCGCACAGTAACGATCGGCGTAAAAGCCTGCTGCCGGTCGCTTGAGAGAGCGATTGCCTGGATAATCCCCGCGATTTCACTCTCGCGTTTTCCCGCCCGGGCCGCAGCCATACAGGCACGGTGCATCCGGTCCGTAACGCCGAGAGCCTCCTCGATCTCCGCAATCTCGACATCCGACTTGATGCTTCTTTGATATGCAACCTGTTCCATCAGAAGGCGGGATGCCCTGGGGGCCACCTTCCCGATTCCCGTTTTCAGCAGCTTGGCCATACTGAACAGCGAAGAATATTGGTATGGCGGCAGATAATGAATCTTTGCGTCCTGCGCCCGCAGCTTGGCAACGTAATCTTCCAGGCGATCGATATCTTCTACTCTCTCAATCCCGGCGGCATGTGCGAAGTCGACAGGCGCCGGCCTCGATCCGCTCCACACGATGTCATCCATGCTTTCCGGCCTGGCAAACAGAATGTCGTGATTGGGATCCGGGAAAGACAGCATTGCCATATCCGGTTGGGAGAGTCCGGTGTAATACAAAAAATGCGAGTTTTGCCGGAATGGATAGGTATTATCCGCATAATTGCGCGGCTGCAGTATGTGTCCCATCCAAAGAGTAATTCCGTTGCCGAACTTCTTGCGCAATTGGTTTCGCCGCTGCCTGTAAATCTCCGGCCAGTTTGCCGGGCTGCCATTTTTCTTAGCCATAGCTCCTCATCCAGCCCACATTTCTCACGGGCTTTCTACTCCGGCGGCGGATCCGGGCATCTCTACTGCGTTGTGCTCCGTCGGGCTCTTCGACGTACTGTCGAGTACGTCTGCCGGGCTCTCCGTCGTGCGCCTTACATCCACGCCCGTCTGCGCCGCCTCGCTACAAAATCCCGTGAGAAATGCGGGCCAGCAGATTTTGAGAGCATTATAGCGCAATAGAAATTGTTGTAGGTCACAGATTCATACGGATAAAGGTTTTCTTCCCCCCGCGGCAACTGAGTGCTTGACAGCCGGAGTCTCGAGCCCTTATCTTTTAGCGCTTTGTGGCATACGTGTGCCTGCGGAAAGGGAAAATGGATTTCACCAAGAGACCAATTCAACGGGGCTACACCAACAGAATTCTTTCCGTCGATGTGGCATCTGGAAAAATCACCGCTCCTGAGCTCGATGCGCAGGTGCGGGATTACTTCCTGGGAGGGCGCAGCCTGGCCCTATACCTTTTGCATAAGGCTACTACATCCAACACCAAAGCCACAGATCCGGAAAATCCGCTGATCATAGCGAATGGACCTTTGGGGGGCATACCACAATTTCCCGGGACCGCAAAGGCAATGGCCGTGTCCCTGTCTCCCCTGACCGGCATTCCCGGAGTTTCCAATTTCGGCGGACACTTTGGGGCTTACTTGAAGTATGCCGGATTTGATGCACTCGAGGTTATAGGCAAAGCCGCCCGCAGTGTGATGATTGTTATCGACAGCTATTTGGGGAAAGTGTCATTGGAAGAGGCTCCTCCGGATGACGAAGCGTTTGATCTGGAACGGCATCTTGTCGAACGTTTTACTGCCGCCGGATATGACAAGCGGCATATGGCTTTCTTGTCCACCGGTATCGGAGCAGCCAACACGACGTATGGCTGTATCAATAGCCATTATTACGATGTCACCAAGCCTGTCGACGGCGGGAAGGGGCTTTTCCGCGTAAAACAGGCCGGGCGCACGGGCATCGGCACCGTGATGAGCGATAAGAAAATCCTGGCCGTCGTCGTGCTGGCCGACAATCCTCATGGTGAAAATCCCTATGGTGCGGCTGATTGGGAGCGCGTGAAAAGAGCCGGCGCCAGGCTGCATAAAGTAGTGCGGGAGGTGGATCCTCAATCGCTGAAAATGAATCGCAAGGGAAGCGCGGGCCTGATCACCTTCATGAGCAAAGCCGAATATCAATCACTGCCGGTCCGCAATTTTCAGGGAGGATCGGATCCTAGAGCTGCTCAGATATGCGGCAAATACTATGCGGAACACCTTTTCGATCACCGGGGGAATGACGGTTGCTTCCCCGGGTGTAACCTGCAATGCACAAAAGGAGGCTGCGTTACCCTGAAAAGCGGCGCCCACGCAGGACGGCGAGTCTGGGTGGATGGCCCGGAATATGAGACTGCCGCCGGTTTCGGATCGAACCTTGGAATATGGAACGCCGAGTTCATCATGGAGGCCAACTGGCACTGCGACAACTATGGGATCGATACGATCACGACTGCAGGCGGGATGGCTTTCCTCATGGAGTGCTATCAGCGGGGCTATTTGACGGCAGAAGATGGCGAAGGGCTAGTGCTCTCATGGGGAGATGAAGCCGCGGCACTCGAATTTATCCATCGGCTGGCTTATGGAACGACGGATATTGCCCGGGCTGCCGGCAAAGGCATAAAAAAGCTGACGGATTGGGTTTGCGGGAAACATGCCGGCCGTGCCGGGAAAGATATCCGGCAGGATCTCGAGAAGTTCGCCATGCAGGCCAAGGGATTGCCGTTCACGTTTTACAGGACGCATCGCTCGCTTTCCATGCAGGGATCTTATGCTGCAGCCAGCGATATCGGGGCCCATCATGCTGCGGCGTGGCTTATCAAAGCGGATCTGCTGGGTGCTTTCCCGACATTCGAAGATAAAGCCCGCGCCCTGGTCAACTACCCGCGGGTGCGCCTCGGGAACGATAATATGGGCGTGTGCAAGCTTCCATGGGTCGATGTGTTTAATCCCGAGTCCTCCACACGGATCGGAGTCGACATATATATCAATCCGGCCTCCCAGGAAATTTACGCCGATTTCTACAACGGCGTTCTTGGAACAGATCTTCAGTGGGAGGAGATTTTCGCGCAAACAGACCGCGACATCAACCTGCAGCGGGTGCTCAACGTACTGCAATACGGTCGTGAAACGGGATGCCACGATTGGATCCCCGACCGGGCCATCGGTCCCACCGATGATTTGCTTTACGAAGAGGAGGCCGACTACAACAATCAGGATCTTGCGGAACGGCTTGGCGCCAATCCGGAAAAATTGAGCGGAATGACCACTACCCAAAAACGCGAACTGCTGATGGAGCGCCGCAAAGAGCAGTTGCGCCTGCTGATTGATGCCTACTACCAGGAGCGGGGCTGGAATTCCTGCGGCATCCCAATGCCGGAAACGCTGAAACAACTCGGCCTTTGGGAGTTCCTGAACGACGAAGCCCGCTCAGTGATAACGTCGCTGACGTCCTGAAAAGTCCGCACTACTACAGTCGTCGCTATCGGAATCGGTATCGGTAAGCGCAATCGAGCATCGGTTTTTGTCCCGGCTGTCGGAATCCTAAAGCCGATATCCGATTGCGCTTACCGATACCGATTGATGCATCCGATAGCGATTTTTGGGGAGTGGCTTCGCTGTGCGGGCTCAATCGTAAGTTTTAGACAGAGCGGTTTTTCCCCAGTATTTGACTGAGGCGCTGCAATTCTTCCCGCAATTTCTTTTCCCGGGAATGAATGGAGAAAAGATAGCAGGCGAGGATGATCCAGATGGCAAGATACGCGGCAAAAAGATAGTGCATGGGATTCATGGCGAATACTCCTCAACGTGCGATGTCTGCCTGACGCTCAAGCCGTTCCAGATCGTCACGCATGGATTGAAGATAATAACGACGGCGCAGGAGGTATATCAGCAAAGCCTGAAATGCAGCCAGGCAAACGAAAAATGCCGGGCGCATGGCGGGCGACAATCCTCCGGTTTCCAGCATCGGCGACGGGTGAAGATCGCGCCACCAGCGAATGGAAAACCAGACCAGCGGGACATCGACAAAAGCCACAATGCCAAAAACCGCGGCAACCATCGCCTTGCGATCGGGATCTTCGATATAGTTCCGTATCAATAAATACGCCACATAGAGCAAACACAAAACAAGCGATAGGGTCAGGCGCGGCGACCACGTCCACCAGACGAACCAGGCCGGCTTGGCCCAGATGGGGCCGGTTATAAGAACCATAAGGAGAAACATGACCCCGATTTCCGCCGCGGACAGCGCCAGGTTGTCCCACCGGCGGTTTTTGCGGATCACATACATGAGAGATGCGGCAAAATTGACAGCGAATGCGATCAGCCCCGCGATCGCCGCGGGGACATGAAAATAGAAAATTCGCTGGAGATCTCCCATGGTCGTTTCCTTCGGTGCACCAAGGAAGGCCATATAGAGAGCAAGGATCATGTTGAGAAAGAGAATGATTCCCAGAACGGAATCCAGGCGACGCTGTATTTTTTCGCTCAACGCTAGTCCTCCAGGACGTGCTCGAACAGCAGAAATGCAATGGTCGCAAATACTATCGCAAAAACCGATATGACAGTAAGCGGAAGCTTCAAAGCCCCATAGTCCCCTGAATTCAAGACGATGCTCGTTGCTTCGACCGCGTTTATCAAAATGGGCAGGATGACGGGGAAGAGGATCAGGGGCAGCAACACTTCCCTCATTTTGGTATTCACGGCAACAGCCGACAGGAGAGTTCCCACGGCGGCAAAACCAAGCGTGCCGATCAGAAATATCAGGGCCAGGTAAGGGATTTCTCTCCAGACCGTAAGGTTAAAGAAAATCATGGTGAATATGGAAATAATAATTTCGGAGATCAGCATAAACACGGTTGCCGCCAGCATCTTCCCGAAATAAATGATTCCCCGGTCCACAGGAATCATGAGCAGACCCTGAAGACAGCTGTTTTCTTTTTCGGCGGCGAACATGCGATTGAGCCCCAGCGTGCCGGAAAAAGCGAAAGCCACCCAAAGGATGCCGGGCACCGCGGAACGGATGGATTCACGCACCGATGCCAGAGCGAAGCTGAAGACAACCAGGACAACGACGCCAAAAAACAGCATCGAGTTGAAGGAGTCCTTCGTCCTCAGCTCTATTAGCAAATCCTTGCGGAATATGGCCCAGATCTTTTTCATAATGCTATTTTTGCGTTACCGCTTTGTACTTCTCCTGGAACGCCGCAAGAGTCAAGGATGCCTTGGGAACATCCAGGGCGGCCACTCCCTTTTCAATCACAACGAGGCGGTCGGCCACCTCATATCCCATGCTCATATCATGAATTGCCATAAGGCATATCTTGCCATCCGATCGGGCTTTCAGCAGATAGCTCTGCAAAAAATCCGAGCCTGCCTGATCCAACCCCGTGAAAGGCTCGTCGAGCAGAAGAATGCCGGGATTGTGGAGGAAGGCCCTGGCGAAGGCCAAACGCTGTTGCATGCCGCGTGAATAATTGCGCACCGGCTCCAGCTCGCGTCCGGCCAGCCCCACCTCCTCTATCCTTTGCACCAGGAAGCTGTCGTCGCCGGGCACATCCATCAGGCGAGCGTAGAAGCGCAGGTTTTCCAGCGCCGTCAAATCGGGATAAAGAGATGTATTATGGGAAAGATATCCCATCGCGCCGCGCGCGCCATACCGCCGGGTGCCCACACCGGTGGGTGGATGTTCAATGATCCGGAAGAAGGCCGGGACAAGCCCGCAAGGATTTTTAGAAATGTTGTTTTCCCGGCGCCATTTCTGCCAAACAGCGCAATGAATTCGCCCGCCGCTACCGTCAAGTTCAGGTCGCGCAAGGCTGAATTCCTGCCGTAGTGTTTGGCCAGTCCGCTGACTTCTATAATGTTCGTCATACGCTACATCTTCAGGAGCAGAGAAATCCGGCGAAGCTGGCGCTTGCTCTCCTCGCGCCGCCGCAAAAACTCCGACTGGCTGATTGCGCGCATCTCATAGCTATGATCCAGCTCCGCGATTGCTTTCAACAATTGCTCCCGCCGGTTCTTCAAATCGCTGGTCCGTTGACTGCGGGGCTCTGCCGTATCTTTTGGCAGGCGATTGAAGGCAACCCAGAGTGCCAGGACAAGACCCATCAGCAACAAAGGCCCGATGACCAGAGCATTGCTCCTGATGAAATCGGGTCTTGATTCGACCGCAGAACCTCCGTCGGCTTCAGCCGTTTCCGGCACTGAAAGGGCCGTGCCTCCGGTGAATGTCCATGTTACTTCCGTGCCGGCTTTGATCGGGGTGCTTCGATAGATCGAAAAATTCTGCTTCTCGTCCGTCGCTATCCGGGTCAATTCCTGCCCGGATAAAACCATGTCCTTCGGCATTACGGCGATATCCATGGAGTCGACATCCATGTAAAACTTTTTTCTATAGGCGTAGGTATGGTTTGAATAAGGCAATATCTGCTGGATCTCGAAGGACGTGACTCCCGGCCTTAAAGGATACAGGCTGTAATAGCTTTGCCCGTCCGGGCTTTCGAGCGGAGCCTGAAGCAGAGGCATGGCCGAGCCGGGAGCGGTTACGCGCACTTCCGGTGGCGCGACAATCCCCTGAGATTTGGAGAAGCGAAAATTCCCTTCCGGATTCATGAATGTTCGGGGAGGTTTTGTTTTGTTATTGAACGTGACGGATTCCAGAGAGCGCACCTGGTCGCCAACCAGCTGGAACGCCATCCTGCTTTCCCCGGCCTTAATATCTTTCATCGAGGTTGTGGGCTCATACACCTTTACTTCAACCGTTGACTTGCCGTTGGCGCCCGGGTTGAACATGTGGTGGTAGTTCACATCCTTGTAACTGACGCGAATCATCAGCTGTCCGCTCTCGGGAAGCCCGTCTACTCGAAATCTCCCTGAGGAATCGGTTACAGTCGTTTTGACAATTCTCATCCCTGCGTCCAGCTCGACGATATCCAATTCGACGGAACGAACAATAATCGATGGATCCGTTCCATTCACGACGCGTCCTTCCGCAACTCCTTTTTGCTGGGCGTAAGCCGCGGGCAGAACCAGGAACAGGAGCAAAATCATGTGAAGCCGCATTTTTTTTGTCATTTCAAAGCCGCTTGCCGCAATCCGCGCAATATTTTTTTCCGGGAATGATTTCCGCGCCGCACGAAGGACAGGAACGTGTCTTTCGGTCCGGCTCGGGGGCGAACAGCGCGGCTTTCCGCGCTGCGATGTTTTTTTCAATTGCGTTGTCGAGATCCTTGGAATCACCCAGCTGATCCTGTTTTTGCAGCAGAAGTGCGGCATCATTTTTATAATCCGCTTCCAGTCGATGATAGTCCGCGTCGGTCAGCCGTCCCATGGCATGCTCGAAGTTCAGGTCTTTGAGGCTGCGGTAGATGACCGCCTTCCGGTCAAGCAATCGGTCCAGTTCCGTTTCGTCCGGAAGATCCACGTCTTTCGCTTCCTTTGCCTCCCGGAACAGCGGAGAAAGGGCATAGTATCCTGCCAGTATCACCAGCGCGGCACATCCAAGCCAGATCATTCATATCTCCTAAGCAGTCGGCAGTCGATAGTCGGCAGTGACCGTATGGTTTTTGCCTAACGACCTTCCCGCTGCTGACGGCTGATAGCTGTCAGCTATCAGCTTCCTACGGACTGCTTTTCTCCGGCAGCAGGGTTATTACGGCGCCCACCATCATGATTGCGGCTCCAAGCCAGATCCAGAACACCAGAGGATTTACATGGGCCGTTATGTCCGCCTTCGAATCCTCAGACATGCCGGCAAAGACCACATACAAATCCTCTCTGGGAGTGCTGTAGAGTGCCACGGTGGTGGTCGATTGCTGTTCGCCCGTCTGATAGAAACGTCTTTCCGGTTTCAGCGTTCGTATCAGCCGGCCTTCTTTGAACACTTGCAGTATGGCCCGGCTGTACTGGTAATTCGGCGTTTGCCCTTCCTGATGTCCTGTCAGTTTCAAAGAGTAGTCGCCGATGCTCATTTCCTCTCCGGAGGCCATGCGCAGGGTTGCTTTGCGGTTGAAAGCGTTTCCCGCAAAGCCCACAAACATCAAAGCGATCGAGAGGTGGACGATATATCCGCCATAGCGTCTCTTGTTTTTCAGCGTGAGGTTTGCGGCCGCGGCAAGAATGCTCTCTCCCTTGGTCCTCATGCGGACCCGCGTTCCTTTAAGAAACTCTTCGGCGATGGTTGTGATCACGAAAACGCACAGAGTCAGACAGACCACCGGATAGAAGGCTCTCATTCCTCCCGCGAGGAGCGCGGCGCAGGCAATCACAGAAAAGAGCGCCGGCCACGCAAAGGATTTTTTCAAACTGGCAAGAGACGTCTGGCGCCAGGCGAAAAGCGGTCCAATTCCCGTGAGAAGAAGGAGGATAAGGCCGATAGGAATATTGACTTTATTAAAGAAAGGCGCGCCGACTGTAATCTTGGACCCCCGGATCCACTCCGACAGCACGGGAAACATGGTTCCCCAAAAAACCGCGAAGCAGGAAACCACCAGGATGAAATTATTAAAAAGGAATGCGCTCTCCCGCGATAAAACGGAGTCGAGGCGCCGCTCGCTTTTCAAATACGAGTTTCTGTCGAATATCAGGTACAGGGTCCCGAACAGAATGAAGATCATGTACACGATGAAGAATTTTCCGAGGTTGGAGTCGGCGAACGCGTGCACGGAGTTCACGATACCGCTGCGAGTGAGGAAGGTGCCGAATATTCCCAGCAGAAAGGTGAGGGTAATAAGAAGAATGTTCCACACCTTGAGCATCCCTCTTCGCTCCTGAACGACGACGGAATGAAGGAACGCGGTGCTGGCCAGCCATGGCATCAGAGAAGAATTCTCCACGGGATCCCATCCCCAATAACCGCCCCAGCCCAGAACTTCGTAGGCCCATTTGCTGCCAAGGAGTATTCCTGCTCCGAGCAGGAGCCACGTCAGGAGTGTCCAACGGCGGGTCGTGCGAATCCACGTGTCCCCCAACTGTCTGGATGCAAGCGCGCCGATGGCAAACGCAAAGGGGACCAGAAATCCGATGAATCCCAGGTACAGGATGGGAGGATGGATCACCATCGCCCAGTGTTGAAGCAGTGGATTAAGGCCCCGCCCGTCTGCAGGGGCAAAGCTCCGCAAGGATCCGTCGGATAATACTTGCATCAACTGGTTGAAGGGATTGGAAAGAAAAATATTCAGGGCAAGGAAAAAGGACAGATCGAGCATCAGAACCGCCAGCACATAGGGCATCATGTCGCGATAACGACGCCGGTTCTGGTATACGACGATTGCGCAGAGTATGGCCGTGAAGAAGACCCACAGCAGCATTGAGCCGTCGTGAGCGCCCCAGATGGCCGCAATTTTATAAAAGATGGGGGATTTGATGCTCGTGGTGTCGGCGACTTGCGACACGGTAAAATCGTTTGTCAGCAGTAGATAGAGCAGGGAAAGAAGCGCAAGCGTGACGCTGCCCGTGGCTGCATAGACTGCCCGTTCCGCACTCCGGATGAAGCGGCCTCGTTTTTGCGAAGCTTCCAGCAGGGCGGCAAACAAGGCATATACCGAAAGGCACAGGGCAAACAGGAGACAAAAGCTGCCGAAATTGGCCATACTTTTCCTTAGAATGCAGGAGTCAGAATTCAGAAGTCAGTATCCAGTATCCAGGAGCCAGAATTCAGAAGTCAGAAGTCAGGAGCCAGAATAAGAACACAGGCATAATATTTGACTCTATCCTATAAAAATGCAAATTGCTTTTCCAAATTCTGACTTCTGACTTCTGAATTCTGAATTCCTGAATTACAATTGCTTACTGAGAGGCACTTTTCTTCTGGTATTCCGCCTCGTATTTTGACGCGCACTTCGCTTCTATGTGGGTAGCCTGGAAGACTCCGTCTGAAGCAGCTTTGCCTTCCACCAGGGCTTTGGTTCCATCCTTGAATGTGTCCGGGATGATATCCTTGCCTACATAGCGAACCTTGATTGTTTTATCCTGATTCGCCAGGACAAACTCCATCTGGGGTTTTGCCCGATCAATGGATCCTGCGACCACTTCGCCGGCTAACTTCAGGGTTCTGCCGTCTTGTGTTCCCTGCATGGAGCGGTACTCGTCCACTGTGACATAGTAGGCTTTGCTTTCCTGAAATCCAACGAAGCCCAGCCAAATCAATGCCCCTACCACTACGATGGCGCCCAGCAAAACCTTTACCCTTGCACTCATGCCTACCCCCGATCGTACCCTCCGAGAGTATAACATCCATTGAAATGCAGAGACAGTCCCGGAATTTCAAATATTATGCTTGCAAGCGCCGGTGCATACGTGTCACAAAAGCCACGTCCCGCATATGGCTTAACAACCTGGAGGAACAGGGAATGGCACAAGCGCAACCGCAACTGGCAAGTCCGGCATTTTCGAAGAAACAGGCGTTTATGTCGCTGGCGGCAATTTTATTGATCTATTTGGCTTATGGGTATTTTATGCAGACGCTGAATGTCGCGGCGCCAAGGATCGCTGCGGACTTGAACGGCATGGCGCTGATATTCCTGGAGTGTTTCCATCCCCTCTCTCGGCCTTGCTATAGGAACTATCCTTGCCGGCAAGCTTTCGGATATTTACGGGCGCCGGGCTATTATGCTGGGATCCACTGTTGTATTCATTCTGGGCGCTGTCCTGAGTGGATTGAGCCTGACCTTCACGACTTTTATCGCCGCCCGCACCCTCCTCTGCCTGGGTCAGGGAGCGGTCGCCCCGCTTTGCTTTGCAGTGGTCGGCGACATGTTCATAGGAGGAGCACGCAGCAAGTGGATAGGCATGCTGAATGTGCCATACGGCATTTCGGCGCTGATCGGCCCTACACTGAGCGGATGGATGGTGGACGCGTTGAGCTGGCGTCATATTTTCTGGTGGAGCCTGCCGTTGCTTCTTCTGTGTCTTGTGTTTGAATCCGGCATGCCTCCTCTCGTACAGGGAGCTACGCACAAAATCGATGTAGCCGGTGCCGTACTGATTACGATAGCGTCATCGACCCTGATTTTTGGTCTCTCCTTTGCGGGAACAACCTTTCCCTGGGGATCCGTGCAGGTGATCAGCCTGCTCGCAGTCTCGGCGATCTTTTGGGCGCTCTTTCTGCGGGCTGAGTCAAAAGCCAGTGAACCTTTTTTTGATATGGATTTGATCAAAAACCGGGCTTTCCTGACAGTTTCGGTTGCAGGCTTCCTTTCCTTTTTTGGCATGATGGCTCTGATGCTTTATTATCCGCTTTTTATGCAAAGCATCCAGGGTATAAGCGCTATGGAGAGCGGGCAGGTCATCACTCCGCTTGGCTTTGTGATGGCGTTCGTGGGCCTGCCGGTAGGATTCCTGGTTGCGCGGACGAAGAGCTATAGATGGATGCTTGTCCTGGGATATGCGCTTGTTTCTCTGGTGATGTTCGGCATGATCTTTTTCAACAAAAATACGCCTGCCCTTTTTGGATTCGTGGCAGCTATTTTGTCCGGTCTGGCATTGGGCGCCATGCCGACCGTAAATACGATCGTCACGCAAGCGGCTGTCCCCAGGAGGCTCCTGGGAGTGGCGACCAGCGCCCTGCTGTTCAGCGTTTCGATGGGAATGGCGACCGCTCCCGCCCTGTTGGGCTCGGCGATGAATATGCGGTACAACAGTACCCTTAAAGCATCGCTGCCGGGAGCAATTGTTCAAACGGCCAGCGATGCGACAATAAAATCTTTGGGCGATTCGCGCGTTTTGCTGTCGGCGCCGGCGATGGGTGAACTTCGGGAAACCCTCACAAAAGCAAGCAGCAACGGGGAGGCTCTTTTTGAGCAAACGGTCGGGGCCATCCGCACTTCCATGGAATCCGGATTGCGCATCGTTTTCATCATTGCGGCCGCTGCGATGTTCCTGGCATTCCTGCTGATACTCACTATCCCGGTAATTCCCATCGATAAGCCGGTCGAAGACAAGAGGGCTCCCGGTAGTGTCACATCCTAAACCGATCGGGGTCGGGGTCGGTATCGGGGTCGAAGGACAAGAAGGCAAAATCGGATACCGATTCCGATACCGACCCCGACCCCGAATTTTCTGACAGCTGACAGCCCTACTAAAGCGCGCGCATGTATTCGGGCCGGAGAAGCTCCGGGTCTTTTTTTTGAAGGACAGCCTGTATCAGCTTCAGGGCTTTCTCCTTCTCCCCGGGCATCCGGATGCGCAGAGGCAGGTAGTTGGACGCGTGATTGGAAGCAAAGAAGCAGTTAGTGAACCGGCAATTCGCAATCATTGTCCCCAGTTCGCGGATCAGTTCGAACGGTGTAGGGAGAACAAGCTTTCCGGTCTCGAGTTCCTCCGCAATAGGGGTTCCAGGAACAATTATCAAGGACAGGGCTCCGACATAGTCCGGATCCATTTCCGAAAGCACTTTCCCTGTATCTTCTGCATGCGCTTGACTTAATTCCACTCCGCCGATGCCGAGGAGTACGGTTACGGAGAGCAGGATCCCGGCTTCCTTGACGCGTTTTCCGGCCCGTATCATCTGTTCCGCTGTGGCATTTTTCTTGATACGCTTGAGCACTTCCCGGTTCCCGGATTCCAGCCCCAGGTAGATAATTCCCAATCCCAGGCTCATCAGCTCTTTGAGCTCCTCCACATCTTTCTTAAGGATATCCACCGCATTTGCGTAAACTCCCACCCGTTCCAGGCCCCGGATCTTCAGTTTTAAATAGCTCAAGATCTGCAGCAGGTCTTTCTGGGGAAGCATCAGCGCGTTCCCGTCGGCCAGAAAAACACGGGAAATGCGGCCATATGTGGCGGCTTCATCGATATCTTCCCTTATTTCCTCAAAGGACTTGATCCGGAATTCCTTTCCCTGGAAGGAATGGCAGAACGTGCAACGGTTGTAGGAGCAGCCCACCGCTACCTGAAGTATGAGGCTGTCCGCCTCGCTTGGAGGTCTGTAAATCATTCCTTCGTATTTCATGCAATGCTCCCTTCGCAACACTTAAAAATAGCACATAGATGCGCAAAGGAGAGCCTTGAATCTATGATAGCCTTTAAGTTGAAGCATTTAGCGGATAATTTGTCTAAAGGTTTCATACCCCGGTTACGATAACCAGAAAGAGCCTCAATAACGGCATAAGATGTTCTTGTACATGGTTTTGGGTTGGAAACTTCAGCCGGTTCGGCGGCGCAACAGACATGGATAATGAAGGCACACCACTAAAGAATCTTTCGGACGAGCTGGAGTCTCTGCATGAGGAAATCACTCATTTGCAGAGACTGATCCAGCATCCCGTCAGCGAAGCGCCTCCCAGCCAGCATTCGGGGGCTGCGGCCGCCGAAGCTCCCGATAGTTCAGTGCCGCTGAAGCCCGGATGGCTGGACGCGGCGCCGTTTGGTTTGGCCTTGGTGGATATCCAATTCCGTATTGTGAGCGCCAACCGGACGCTCGGTCGAATGCTGGGATACACAGAACAGGAGATGCTGTCGCTGCATATCCGTGATATTGCACAGAATTCCAACGCCTGCATGCAGCAGATCGGGCAAGTTTTTGACGCGGTTGCTCCGGTTTCGAAGATAGAGGGGCAATTCCTCAGAAAAAACCGAGAGACTTTTTGGGCTCAATGCACTCTATCCCAACTCCAAGAGGACCACGCGGATGCACAGTGCTGTCTGATGATGGTTGAAGACATCAGCGCTCGAAAGTGCGCCGATGAAGCCACGCGCACCGAAAAGCAGCTGCTGGAAAGGCTTATCAACAGCAGCGTGGACGGCATTTTTGCCTTTGACCGCGATTGTTTTTTTACCGTGTGGAATCCCGGCATGGAGAGGATTTTCGGCATCAGCGCAAAGCAGACTCTGGGCAAACATGCTTTCCATGCGTGCCCATTTCTGAAAGAACTTGGAGAGGATGCCAATTTCGCAGCTGCGCTCAACGGTGAAAAAAGGATATCCCGGGATAAGAGCTATACCATTCCCGGCGCCACCCGCCCAACATACTTTGAAGGATTCTATGGTCCGATGCTGGATTTCCAAAGCAGCGACGCCATCGGCGGCCTTGCGATCATCCGTGATGTGACCGAACGCAAACTGGCGGAAGATGCAAAGCGCATCAGCGAGAGCCGCTATGAAGAGCTGTTCGATAATGCATACGACATGGTGTACACGTATGACATGGCCGGGAAAATCACTTCCGTCAACAAAGCTGCAGAGCGGATCACGGGATATACCCGGGCCGAAGCCCTTCAAATGAAGTTCAGCCAGTGGGTGGCTCCGGAATTTCAGCAGGTTGCCCGAAGGATGGCGTCCCGTCAGCTGGCCGCCGAATCCCCCGTTTTTCAGGAACTCCAAATCCTGGCAAAGGACGGCAGCCGCATCACTCTTGAAGTGAGTACCCGTCTTATATTCCAGCAAGGCAAAGCGATTGGAATTCAGGGTATCGCCCGGGATATTTCGGAACGGAAGAAGGCGGACGAAGCGCTGCAGCAGGCAAACAGGAAACTGGAGGCGTGGGTCCGGGATCTCGAGAAGCGCACGCGTGAGATGACCCTGCTGAGCGAAATGGGAGACGTGCTGAGGGCGTGTCTCACGACGGAAGAAGTCTATGAGGTGATTGTGCGAGTCGCCCAGGAAATCTTTCCTGCACTGGGCGGTGCCCTTTATGTCCTTGGCCCCTTGCGCAACATCGTCGAGGCTGTTGCGGAGTGGGGCGACACCTCAAAGATGGAGCTTACGTTTTCCCCTGATGATTGCTGGGCATTGCGCAGAGGAAAGGTGCATTGGGTCGAAGACACGAGCGTCGGCCTGCTCTGCAAACATGTGCATGCACCGCTGCCCAAAGGTTATATATGCGTTCCGATGATGGCGCAAAGCGAAGCCGTGGGGATTCTGCATTTAGCGCAGCCGGAAGATGCCCAGATGCCCGAGGCCAAACAGAGATCGGCGATTGCCATGGCAGAGCATGTTGCCATGGCGTTGTCAAACCTGAGAC
The DNA here is from genome assembly GCA_963761825.1 of uncultured Acidobacteriota bacterium. Classification (GTDB taxonomy): domain Bacteria; phylum Acidobacteriota; class UBA6911; order UBA6911; family UBA6911; genus UBA6911. The sequence goes on along the minus strand of CAVXIH010000012.1, from coordinate 113,007 downwards.
TGAATGAGACTTTGCGCAACCAGTCGATTCGCGATCAAATGACAGGCCTTTTCAATCGAAGTTTCATGGAAGAAGCGCTGGAGCTTGAATTGCGCCGCGCCACGCGGACGCCGCACCCGCTCAGCGTAACCATGCTGTCGCTGGATAATTTCCAGCTGCTGAATGACAGTTACGGGGCGGATGTGGGCGATTCCATTTTGCGCAGGACCGGTATGCTGCTTCAGGGAAATATTCGGAAAGGAGATATCGCCTGCAGGTTTGCCGATCAGACTTTCGCTCTGATCCTGCCCAATGCCGACTATGAAGTCAGCAAGAAGCGGGCGGAAGTATTGCTCGACAAGGTACGCGGCCTGGAGGTAAAAAACCAAAGCGAGATCGTCGGACGCATATCGGCGTCCGTGGGGTTAGCCGTTTTTCCGGAGAACGGGCAGACGGTTGAAGCCCTGATGCGGTCGGCAGAGGCAGCACTAAACCGAGCGCGGGGCAGTGGCGGGAACCAGATAGTTGTCGCCATCTAACCCGATATTTTGACAGTTTTCATAGTGACGCTGGACAAGCGGGCGTGGATACCGTCGATTCCAGATTCCAGATTCCAAATTCCAGATTAGAATCCGGAATCCGGAATCAGGAATCCGGAATCTGGATGCAGGATGCAACTTTTTTCTTGTGTTTTACTGGGGATAGTCCAGAATGATGGCTCGGGTATGTCGCTCTCCCCTTACCCATTACAATTTCACAAAGGCAACGCGGATGCTATGCGGATAGAGATCCACATTCAGCCCGTTATGCTCGACGGAACCAGCTCGAAATGAACGACGCAAGCGGGCCCGGCAGAGAACTCGATCCTCTGTGGGAGAAGCTGGAGGATTTGAAACGTCTCGATTCCGATTTGACGACTGCGAGTGTGTGCCGGCCTGAGCGCACAACCGATCAGATAAGAGCGGAGATCGAAAGCCGTCTCGGATTCTTCCCGCCGCTTTTTGCCCCGGCACTGGCATCGCCTCCTCTGCTGGAGGGTCTCTGGTGCCAGCAACTCGCCTGTTATTACGACAATCCGCTGCCCGAGCTCTTTAAAGAAAAGCTTTCGACCATACTTGCGCAATATTGCGCATCTTCCTACTTCGTCGTTACCCATGTATGCATGCTCTACAAGCTGGGCATGACCGCGCGGGAAATAGAGCTTTTGCTGGAAGGTCCCGATCTGACCGCCGACAACCTCGAACACGTCTTTGAAACTCTGGCGCAATACCCCCACCCGGTAGACGTCTGGCCAGTCGGGGATCCAGAATTTGATGAGAAACTGATGGTCTGCTGTGCCGCAGTTTTTCTCGGGACGAAGGAATCGGTGCGCTGTGCCGCAGAACTGAAAGAGATTCTCGGGCCTTCCAACTATGCCCGCCTCATCGCTTTCCTTGCCGGTGTCAAAACGTGTCATGTTTGGATAGAAGCTCATCCGGAAGTGAATTGCGAAGACCACCCGGTCGTCCGCGAAAATTTCCTGTCGCTGGTTCGAAGCGAGCCCCAATTGGCCGAGATCTTCAGTAATCACAAAGAAGTTGCGGCGCGCAAGATGCCTGGCTGTGGCTTGAAAAGCTCAATCCTTGACAGTGAGGAACTGTACCGCGAGTTTTTCGAAAACGCCAACGACATCATTTTCACCTATGATTTCAGCGGGAAAATATTGTCGGTCAACCGGGCCGTCGAACGTATCACCGGCTATACGGTGGCCGAAGCCCTGGAACTGAAAATGGCCGATGTTATTGCGCCGGAGTATTCGTCGTTGGGCCAGAGGATGCTGGACCCCCGGGTTGCCGGTGAAGTCCCGCTCAATTTCGAAATGGAAATTATCGGGAAGGATAAAACCCTGATCGCTTTAGGCGTCAGTTCACGGCCGGTTTATCGCGGCGGAAAGGCCATAGGGGTTCAGGGTATTGCGCGCGACATCACCAAGCGCAAAAAAACGGAGGAGGCCCTCCATGAAGCGAACCTGAAGCTTGAAGCCTGGGTGTCCGAGCTCGAGCAACGCACGCGTGAAATGACCCTGCTCAACGACATGGGCGACATTCTGCGCGCCTGCTTTACCCTGGAAGAGGCCTACAACGTCATAGTTCGCGTGGCGCAGCAAATATTCCCCGTGCAGGTCGGAGCGCTTTATGTCATCGCTCCGTCGCGCAACTCGGTGGAATCGGTTGCCATGTGGGGAGACCCCGCACTGGCGGAACGCGTATTTGCTCCCCAGGAATGTTGGGCGCTGCGCCGCGGCCGTCTGCACTGGGTTGAGAATTCCCGCTCCGGTCTGATATGCAGGCATGTCCACCACCCCCCGACAGACGGCTATCTGTGCATTCCCATGATGGCACAGAGCGAAGCCATCGGCGTGCTGCACCTCGTGCAGCCGGACACTATTAAAATGACGGAAACCAAACAGCGCATGGCTGTGACCATGTCCGAACATATAGCTATGGCGCTGTCGAACCTGAGACTGCACGAAACTCTCCGCAGCCAGTCGATCCGCGATCCTCTGACCGGACTCTTCAACCGAAGGTTTATGGAGGAATCCCTGGAACTGGAAATCAAGAGGGCCGCCCGCAACCAGCGGCCCCTCGGAATGATTATGATGGACCTTGATCATTTCAAATATTTCAATGACAACTTCGGGCATGATGCGGGCGACCTGCTCTTGAAAGAACTCGGGGCTTTGTTGAGAGGAAACATCCGCGGTGAAGACATTGCCTGCCGCTATGGCGGAGAGGAGTTCACGATCATCCTGCCGGAAGGAACCGGGGCCGTCACCCGGCAACGCGCAGAATTCTTCAAAGAAGCTATTCAACACCTCGACATATACTACCGCGGCCACCCGCTCGGCCGCATCACGGCGTCTATGGGAGTCGCGATCTTCCCGGATCATGGCCGGACCGCAAAAGCGCTGGTGGAAGCGGCCGACAAAGCCCTCTATCGCAGCAAGAGCGCCGGCCGCGACAAAGTAACCCTGGCAGGATAAACCCATTTACGATTTACGATTGATGAAGCGGCATAATCATAGCGGCTGCTTTCCAATCGTCATTCGTCAATCGTTCTCCGTAATTCCTCTTTATAGGTTTGTGGGACGCTGAGATATTTGACTTTGGATTCCAGGCTGAGCCAGACATTTCCGGTTTGAGGATCATACTCGTAGGGAATGCCCGAAGGATCCACGGTTGTGGGCTGGCGCTTTTGCGCGCGTGACAGCTCCTGCAGATTTTTCGGATAAGAACCTGTTGCCTTCCGGAACTTCTCCAGGAGGAGTTCCAGCGTCCAGAGATCCCTTGCCACCTGGAAGCTTAAAAGATGGTTCCTGGCATTCTCCCTGATATCCTTGCGGTTCGATTCCTGATATTGCCGTTGCCATAAAGCCAGGGCAATTTCGAAGGCGCCGCCTTTTGACATCGACATCGCGGCAAGACCCGCCATCCAGACTGGAGCAGACGAAAGCCTGCTTGCGGTCAGCCAGGTTTCTCCGGCAGCCCTGTAATCCTGAAGAAACGAGTAATAGATAAAACCTTTGTCGTAATACAAACGCCAGTTCTGCGGATGCGCGCGTATCCCCTTGTCCAGCAGTTTCAATGCTTCGTGAGGCTGTCCGGCGCCAATCGGATCCGGGTCGGCCAGAAAGATGGCGCCCACGCGGTAGGCGTCCTCAAGATTCGGATCCAGCGTCGTAGTGATGTCGAGGAGCGTCGATAGGTTCTTGTATCGCACTGGACGCTTGTCCGCCTCTTCGCGGCGTCCGTAGTATTGGATGGTTCGCATCCAGTAGAAATCCGCGAGCAGGCTGTCATAGCCCAACGCCATGCTTTTCAGGGCTGCGGGCGAGCTGAAGTACAGCAAGTCGGGTTCCGGCTCCGGTTCGCCGCGGCGCGATTCGAAGCGGTCCTGAACCGGTTTGACCAGGATGGCACAGACAAGGCATATTCCTAAAAAAAGCCACGGCTGCCCTGTATGTCCTGCCCGGTCCTCTTTCATTTAAAATCCCGGCGCATGAAGATCGCGGTGCCCAGCGCAACGAGGAATGCGCAGTACACCACGCAATAAACCGTAGCCCATGCAATGGCGAAGGGATCGATCGGCTGGAAATGGCCGGCGCCCTGGAGGATGCTGCGGCTGTCCAGGAATGCAAAATTCGATAAGTTGGGGATTACATAATACAGGACCCGGCACAGCCCTTTTATGAATGCGGATTGGGTGAGTTTTCCGAAGCTCAGGAGGTCGTTGCCAAAATGCCCGATGATCCAGAGAAAGAATGTGAATATGGCGGAGAGGGCGGGAGAGGAAAATGTTGAGAAGAGCAGCGCCAGGGCGGTAATAAGAGCGAGCGATAGAAAGATCAGGTAAACGGCAGGCAGAAGACGCACATATCCCCCGACCTGAATCCCGCCGGTATAGAGCATGGCCAGCGCCAGCCCCACCGTCATGACCGCCAGGTTCACCAGCAGAGTAAAAAGCAATCCCAGATATTTGCCGAGAATCCATTCATATCGGTGCACTGGCTTTGCGAGCAACGCATAAACCGTTCGCTTCTCCAGTTCTTTGTAAACCAGGCTGATCCCGATGAATATGGCGATGAGCATGCCGAAGATGGAAATGGAAGCCAATCCCAGGTCGAGGATGACCTTGTCTTCATTCCCGAGCGTCAGCCGGCCCAGCGCAAGCGAGCTGAGGATCATGATCAGTGCAAAGAGGATCAGATTGTAGAGGATCTTGTCGCGAATATTCTCGCGATAGGTATTCCCCGCAATTGCCAAAACGCGTCCCAACATGTTCTTCATAGTCGTTAGTCGGCAGTCGTTAGTCGGCAGTTGTGAGTTGGTAGTAATACTACCGACTAACGACTGCCGACTAACGACTGAAAATATTCTTCGAGCGAAGGCCGGATCGGATTCAGCGAGATCAGCTCCAGTTTATTCGAAAAAACGAACGTAAGCAGGCCCTCCATCTTTTCCGGATCGCTTACGCGCAGGTGGAGACGATCGCCCATCGGCCTCACTTCCTCCGAAAATTTCCGGATATTGCCCATGTGCGCTTCGGTCCAGCCTGAAAGAATCACGTCATGCCCCTCGATCCTGACTTTTAGGATTTCTTCCAGCGCGCCCTGTTCCTGCAGCCTCCCCTTGTTCAATATCGCCACGCGATCGCACAGCGCCTCGACATCAGGAAGAATATGAGAGCTGAAAAATACCGTTACGCCGCGGGCTTTGAGGGATGCAATGATCCGGCGGACGTCCATCCGTCCCAGGGGATCCAATCCTGACATCGGTTCGTCCAGAAACACAATTTCCGGATCGTTAATAAGTGCCTGGGCGATTCCGATGCGCTGCACCATTCCCTTGGAAAACTTGCGCAGTTGAAGATTGCGTGAATGACTCAGTCCCACGCTCTCTATAAGGGCATCCACTTTTTTGGACAGGGCAGGTTGGCGCAAGCCAAAAAGCTTGCCCACATAGGTCAACAGTTCCATCGGAGTGAGGTAATCGTAGAAATAGGGATTTTCCGGAAGATATCCGATGGACTGATGCATCGAGACGGCATCCACGGGTTGGCCCAGGATCCGGGCGGTTCCTGAAGTCGGATGCAGCAGATGCATCAGGAGTTTAATGGTCGTGCTTTTGCCGGCTCCGTTCGGGCCCAGGAAGCCGAAGATCTCGCCCTGGCGCACTTCAAGGCACAGATTATCCAGTGCGCGCACCGGATGCTTCTTCCAGAAGCCGACCGAGAAATCCTTGGTCAGGTTTTCGATTTCAAGGACTGGCATAATCCCTGCTACTTTTGTCCTTTAGGCGTCCGCTGGCGAAGCGCTTCATACAATGCAATGCCGGCGGAAACACTTACGTTATACGACCTCACAGCCCCTCTTATCGGCAGGGAAACGACAAAATCACATCTTTCCTTGACGAGTCTGTGCAGGCCGCTTCCCTCGCTGCCCAGGACCAATGCGGTCGGCGCAGTAAGGTCGATTTCCCAAAGAGATGCGCTGCCGGCCGCATCAAGCCCGCCACCCAGTATCCCCTTTTTTTCAGGGATTCAATGAGCTGCACGATGTTGGGAACACGCGCCAGCTTGATGTGAGATGCAGCGCCGGCGCTGGCCGTGACAACGGCGGCGCTCAATGCGGCGCTGCGATGCTGGGGAAGAAAAACTCCATCGGCGCCGGCCGCTTCCGCGGAGCGCAGAATGGCGCCCAAATTGTGGGGATCCTCGATCCCGTCCAGGATGACCAGGAGTCCGGGCGACTTCGCCCGCTCCAGAATATCCTCGGTGTCCAGCGTGGTCATCTCGGCCGCGAAGCAAAGAATCCCCTGGTGACGGGCGCCCTCGGCTTTCCGGTCCAGCCAGGACTTTTCTTCGAAGGAAATTCGTATGTGGCTTTGCCTGGCCAGTTCGATAATTTCCTGGATTCGAGGATTCTTCTGGCCGCGCTCGACGCAAATCCGCTCGATTTTTCCAGGAGAGGCCTTGATCGCCTCCGCGACCGCATTGATTCCATGCAAAACAGCCATATCCATTTGTCCTGACTAATGAAATACAAAACCGATATCCGATTGCGATGATCGATGCCGATACCGATACCGATAGCGATTCCGAGGTTGTTTAGGTGAATAGCTACGTTGCGGGATTGGGGATCAGGGATGCCCCCGATTCCCCCACTGCTGCAATCGTCGCTATCGGAATCGGCATCGCTATCGGTATCGCAAATCGCAATCGGGAGTCGGCTCTTGTCCTGCATTTGAAAAACATGTGCAACTATTTCAGTGAATCCAGGACCGCGTGCAGACGTTCGCGGCAGGACATCACTTTGCGGGGCAAGTTCAGCCTGCTCCCGCTCTCATACAACGGAATCAGTTTTTCCATCTCCGGGCCTGAGCCGTGCCCCGTCAACGCCGCACGGATAGGATGAAATAGATTGCGCCCCTTTTGATGCGTATTGGTCTTCACCTGCCCGACTATGTCGCGGTAGGACTCGACGGTCAGGTTTTCTTTTTCATCCACCAACCGCATGAATTCCTGCGCTACGGCTTTTCCTTCCGGCGTTCCGAGCGCTTCACGGGCGCCGTCATCGATTTCAGGCGGTGATGTCTCAAACGCGAAAACGATGCTCGATTCACGGGGGAGCTGATCCAGATGGTCCACATGCGTTTTCACCAGGTCGATCACCTGAGCCAGCCATGCACGCATCTCAGGGTCCATCTGCGCCGGCAAGAGTCCCGCCTCGACAAAAAAAACATGGGCCGCTTCAACGAGCGCATTGCTGTCCGTTTTATTGATATAGTTGCGGTTCATCCAGTCCAGTTTTGCCTGGTCGAAAATGGCGGCGCTTTTCAGGACCCTGGAAAGGTCGAACTGGCCGGTGATTTCATCCAGAGACATGATCTCCTGTCCATCCACAGGCGGCGACCATCCCAAAAGCACAAGGTAGTTGACGAGAGCTTGCGGCAGATATCCCTGGCGGCGGAATTCTTCCACCGATGCGGCTCCGTGGCGCTTGCTTAGCTTCTGCCCGTCGGGACCGAGGATTGTGGATAAATGCGCGAAGAGCGGAACCGGCGCACCCAGCGCCTCATAGATCAGTATCTGGCGATACGTGTTCGACAGGTGCCCGTCACCCCTGATGACGTGCGTGATCTGCATCAGCATGTCGTCGATCACGCAGCAGAAATTGTAGGTTGGAATGCCATTGCTGCGTACGAGAACCGGATCGCTGATCTGAGCCGTCTCGATTTCGATCTTCCCGAAAACGAGATCGGTGAATCCCACTTTGCCGGGCCGCACGCGTAATCGCAGCGTATAAGGCATTCCGGCCTTAACGTGTTCCTGAATCTCATCCGCAGAGAGGTTCCGGCATTTTCCGGAATAGACCTTTGTTTCGCTGCTGTCCAGTTGCTGCTGGCGGACCTGATCCAGTTCCTCCTTCGGAGCAAAAGCATCGGAACGCCTTGTCCTCGTCCAGCAGGCGTTGTGAATATTTCTGATAAATATCATAGCGGTCGCTTTGTCGGTATGGACCGAATTCTCCTTCTTTCCCGACTCCTTCATCCCAGTCGAGCCCCAGCCAGAGAAGATCGTCGCGAAGTTTTTTTTCGTATATTGAATCGCTCCTTTCTTCGTCCGTGTCTTCGATCCTCAGAATGAAAGTCCCGCTGCAATGACCCGCCAGGAGCCAGTTGAACATCGCGGTCCGGACATTCCCCACGTGTAGATAGCCTGTGGGGCTGGGCGCGAAACGCACGCGAACAGTATTCTCGGAATTCATGGCAATATCCTAAAAGCGACCACAAGCTATAAACGTGATCACAAATTATAATGACGTCTTTTTTTGTAATTCGCGGTTGTTCATCTTTTTTGCAGAAGCGCGATGGCCTGGGCGGAGATTCCCTCCCCACGGCCTTCCGCATTCATTCCTTCGGTTGTCGTCGCCTTGACGCTCACCGCAGCAACGCCGATTCCAAGCGCCAGGGCGATATTCTTCTTCATCGCAGGAGCATGCGGCATCAGCTTTGGCCGCTGCGCGAGCAGTGTGGCGTCCACATTTTGGATCATCCACCCGGCCGCTTCAATCTTTGTTCTCACCGCGCGCAGGAATTCGAGGCTGGATCGGTTCCTGTGCGCCGGATCGGTATCCGGAAAGTGTTGCCCGATGTCGCCCATGGCCGCGGCGCCCAGCAGCGCGTCGCAAATAGCATGCGCAAGAACATCGGCATCGGAGTGCCCTTCCAGTCCCAGCGCGAAGGGTATCTCCACCCCGCCCAGTATCAATTTGCGCCCTTCAACCAGGCGGTGGAAATCAATCCCCTGTCCAACGCGCAGCCTCGATTCGCCCATATCCGCGCCATCCTCTTTCCGCGAGTTCCCTGAGATCAATCGTTCCGCGATTTCGAGATCCATAGGACGCGTAATTTTTATGTTATCCGGCGAGCCGGGGACGACCGTTACCCTGTGTCCCGCCCAGCGCACGACGGAAGATTCATCGGTTCCGACAAAGCCTGCCGCTCCGGCTCGATCGAGAGCCGACCGCAAAATTCCTGCGTGAAACGCCTGGGGCGTCTGGATCGCGAAAAGCTCCGAGCGCGGCGGCGTCGCAAGCACGCGCCCCTTCCGGGACACGCGCTGGATAGTCTCGGTAGCCGGAAGCCCGGGAACTGCCGCGCCCGTCTCCCATGCCGCATCCAGGACGCGCCGCATCGTGTCCCGGTCGCAAACCGGCCTCACCGCATCGTGAACCATTATAACATCTGCATCCGAATGCGCATGGCGCACGCCCCGCTGCACCGATTCCTGGCGATTGCTACCCCCGGCGACGCATTCTGCAGCAATCCGCACCTGAAGCCCGCTTAGGATTGCGGTGGCCGCGGGTATGTGCGCCTCCGGCAAGGCAAGAATTATTTGAATGACTTCTTCCAGAGAAGCAATGCGTTCGATGGTGTGAAGAAAAATCGGTTTGCCGGCGATTTCAAGAAATTGCTTGGGAACGGACGCATTCATGCGTATCCCGGTTCCGCCTGCGGCAATGACGGCAGCAACCTTCATTTTCCTACGAGTCCTTCCAGGGTTCGCCCGCATTTTTCACGGGATTTCGTAGCGAAGCGGCACAGACGGGCATGGGTATAATCGATTCCGGATTTCCGATTAAATGCAATTCGGAATCTGGAATTTGGAATCTGGAATCCAGATAGACACGCCCGGATCCGCCGCCGCAGTAGAAAGCCCATGAGTACTGTGGTCCAGATGCCTATCGCCCCTTGATCCGATCCTTCTCCTCTTCGTTGTTGATACGGGTCGGAATAGGGGGCTTCTCATACATTCGACGGTCCGGCCGGTTCTGCTGGCTGGCGGCCGCTGTTTCCGATTCTTCCGGAAAGCGTCCGAAGATCATTTTGCCCGCGGTGGTCTGCAGCACTGAGGTAACCTGCGTCGCGATAGTCTTGCCTATCATGCGGCGGGCATTGTCGACAACGACCATGGTGCCGTCATCGAGGTATGCGACTCCCTGGTTGTATTCTTTCCCTTCCTTGAGAATGAAGACCTTCATGGTCTCTCCGGGAAGCACGACCGGTTTCAGCGCGTTTGCCAGCTCATTGATGTTGAGGACGTCCACGCCCCGGAGCTGCGAGACCTTGTTGAGATTGAAATCGTTGGTGACGATCTTGGCCCCCAGCTCTTTTGCCAGCTCGATCAGCTTGAGATCCACTTCCTTCACTTCAGGATAGTCTTTCTCGATGATCTGCACCGCGACTCCCGGGACCCCTTTGATTTTTTCCAGGACGTCCAGTCCGCGCCGGCCCCTGTTTCGCTTGGCGGAATCCGCGCTGTCGGCGATCTGCTGCAACTCGCGCAGCACGAAGTGCGGGACAATCAGCGTTCCTTCCAGAAATCCTGTCTTGCAGATGTCGGCCACGCGCCCGTCAATAATGACGCTGGTGTCCAGCACCTTGCCGTACTTCCGCATGGCGTTGTCGTTGAAAACTCCCCCGAACGACGACAGGTCCAGATATTCGCCTTTATGCGCGCCGGCAACCAGCCCCACATACGTCATGACTATCAGCAGCAGCAGCTGTACAAATGTCTCCGTCTGCGACGTCATGAAGCTCATGCGCGCGATGATCATACTGATCAGGCTTGCGCCAATGATTCCCAGAATGGAACCCAGAGCCGCTCCCAGCAAAGTTTTTATGGAAAACTTGCGGATCCGAATTTCTATGAGAAGTATGACAAACCCGAGCGCTGCGCTAACCGTAAGCGTCAGCGGAATATTGTGTCCAAAAGGGCGGATGAAGTGCCCACCCGCCAGTATAGCGGCGAATAAAAGTGCTCTTATTATCCAGAGATCCATCGATGAACTCCTTCGACATGATCCACTTAGTATCAATGGAATAGTTTATTAATTGCCAGATGATCAGGAAGACCAGAACCCCTTTCCCCTCAACGATCCAATCAATAGCAGGAAGATGGCCGATGATCATTGTAATAATATCTCCCCGTCTCATCCGACGGTTCCTGGTAGAAAAACCGACCGGGACTTTCCCGGCAGATAAATGACCTTCTACACCTTGGGTCAAATGTAGCATACCCGCCTCTTTTTTGCTCCAACATATTTGAAACCTTTGGGTTTATAGATTTGTTAGGGTGTTGTTTTTGCTTGAATCCGCAATGCCCCGGTTATTAGACTTGATTCACGTTATCCCGAAGATCCTGAACGGTTGTTGTCGACAGGAGATAGAATTATGCAAAACGTTGAAGGGAAGGTCGCCTTTATCACCGGAGGAGCCAGCGGCATCGGGCTGGGCATGGCAATCGCGTTTGTCCATGCCGGCATGCGGGTTGTGATCTCTGATTTCCGCCAGGATCACCTTGAAGATTCCATCGCCTATTTCAAGCAGAGGGGATTGGACAATAATGTCCATCACCTCCGGCTCGATGTGACCGATCGCGCAGCGTTCGCCCGGGCTGCGGATGAAACCGAGCGGGTGTTCGGCAAAGTGCACGTTCTCTGCAACAATGCCGGCATCGGAGTGCTTGGACCGATAAAGCTTGCGAAATTCGGGGACTGGGACTGGGCCCTGGGCGTGATGATCGGCGGCGTGGTCAATGGAATTCAGACTTTTCTGCCCCGCATTCTCAAGCATGGCGAGGGAGGCCATATCGTAACCACTTCCTCGATGGGAGGAATGCTGCCGCTCGCCGAAAGCCCGATTTATTCCACCGCCAAAGCCGGTGTCATCGGAATGTGCGAGGCGATGCGCGGCGAGCTGGCTGCAGACAACATCGGCGTTTCGGCTTTCTGCCCCGGCCCCGTGGCGACCAATATTGGCCAGGTCGGTCTTTTACGTCCCGCGGAGTTTAGAAAAGACAGCGGGTATGCGGAAATGGAGCGGCAACTCGCGAACCGTCAGAATTCTCCCAATTGGATGAGCATTGAAGAATGCGGCGAAAGAGTGCTGCGCGGCATCCGGCGCAACGACCTGTATATTTTCACTCACCCCGAATTCAAGGAAGGTATCGCAGAGCGGATGGAAGCCATCCTGGCTTCTTTCCCGAAAGAGGATATCAATCAGAAGCGGGCCAGTGAGATCACGTTCCTGACATCCAATCCCATTTTCAGGGAAGTCATCAAAGCCGCATCGGAGCATTGATGCATCGCCTAGCACTCGTGGACCTAGTCTTAGACCTGGACGTGGTCGTGGACCTTTAAAGCAGTATGTTAAGGAAAAAGCTGGTCCAGGACCGCGTCTAGGTCCAAGACCACGTCCAGATTTTTAGCTACTTGGTATTTGGACAGTCTCTGAAGCCCCGACCCACATGGTTACCTACGAAAAGAGCAAGTCCGATATCTCGGCAACCGTGTTCATGGGGACCAGTTCGATGCCCTCCACGGGATCCACCAGCGGGAGATTCCCGGCAGGCAGGATGCATTTGCGAAAACCCATGGCCGCGGCTTCACGCACACGCAGATGCACCTGACCTATGGGACGCACATCCCCTGCGAGACTTAACTCTCCCAGCAGCACGGTGTGAGAAGGCAACGGGTGGTTGCGAAAACTGCTGAGAATAGCGGCAAAAATCGCCAGGTCGGAACCGGGCTCGTCGATCTCAAGCCCCCCGGCGGCGTTCACGAAAATATCGCATCCCGCCATCTGGACCCCCAGCTGTTTTTCGAGCATCGCCACCAGCACGGAGATACGGTTGTAGTCCACGCCCGTCGCCACGCGGCGGGCGGTGCCGTATTGTGTGGCGACGACAAGCGCCTGAACCTCGACCAGCAAGGGCCGCGTCCCTTCGAGAGCGCACACGACAGCGCTTCCGGCCGAAATCTTTTCCCTTTCGAGCAGAAACAGACTGGAAGGGTTCGCAGCCGGGATCAACCCCCGCGACGTCATCTCGAAGATGCCGACTTCGTTCGCCGCTCCAAAACGGTTTTTTACGGCGCGGATGATCCGGTGATTCTGTTTGCGCTCCCCTTCGAAATAAAGCACCACGTCCACGATATGCTCCAGCGCTTTCGGTCCCGCGATGGTGCCGTCTTTCGTGATGTGTCCGATCAGGAACACAGACAGGTCCCGCGACTTCGCCAGATTAAGAAATTGCATCGCGACATGACGCACCTGGCTGACGCTTCCCGGCGCGGAGTCGAGCGCCTCGGAATAGGTGGTCTGCACGGAGTCCACCACGATCGCCGCCGGCTGCACTTCCTCCACCGCCGCGAGGATGTTCTCGAGATTCGATTCGGCCAAAAGGTAGACATCCTTTGCCGGATCCGGGTCTCCGGGTCCTTTCAAGGATTCAAGCCTGTCCGCACGAATCCTGATCTGCTGCATCGATTCCTCGCCTGAAGCATAGAGAACGCGGCGTCCCTCCCCCTGCAGGCTGTGGGCGATCTGCAGCAGCAGAGTCGATTTGCCTGCTCCCGGTTCGCCTCCAAGCAGGACCAGTGAGCCCGGAACAAGACCGCCTCCGAGCACCCGATCGAATTCGGGATTGCGCGTTTCAATCCGCGGAGTGGCTTCGATCACTACATCGGTCAGCCGGGTTGCCTTCGCTTCGCTGCGACGATGAACGGAAACATCTCCGGACCTGGGACGCTTCTCCTCGACAAATGAATTCCAGCCGCCGCAGTCCGGGCAACGCCCGAGCCATTTGGCCGAGGAGTATCCGCAGCTTTGGCATTCAAAGATGGTGGGAGTTTTGGGCATCGTTTAATCTCCTTGATGACAGAATTCAGAATTCAGGAGTCAGAATTCAGGAGTCAGAATAAAAACGCTGGCCTGATATCCGATCCATTTTAAAAATGCAGATTACGCTTCTGGTTTCGGACGGCTGACAGCTGAATGCTGACCACTAGCTTTTGAATTCTGGCTCCTGGCTCCTGACTTCTGAATTCTGTCTTTCATACTCCTCGGGCGTATCAATATCCAACAGCACTACATAATCCGAAGGAACCTTAACCACCGCGCCCGCGTACTTGTCGAGCAATTCGCGGCCGCCGGTGTCGCCGCGCATTTCTTTGAGCTCGCGGAAAAGCGCTTTGTCAAAAAGCACAGGATTGCCGCGACGTCCTTCGAACACCGGGACACAGGCTGGAGCGAAGGACTGTCGGTGTGCCTGCACAATTGTTCTTAAAATCTTCGCTGTAATCAGAGGCTGGTCGGCAAGCAGAAAGACTGCCGCACCTGTTCGGGCAGGCAACGCTTCCAATCCCTTGCATAGAGATGTGCTTTGCCCTGCTTCATAGTCGGAGTTGAAAACCGTGTGGACCGGCAGCCCGACCAGTGATTTTTCGACCGATTCTGCTTGATAGCCCAGTACGACAATCACGGGATCCAGACCTGCATCCAGTGCCATGCGTGCTGCATGCGCCGCCAGGGTTTCGCCGTTCCATGGGAGAGCCTGCTTTGCGGCGCCATAGCGGGTTGCTTTGCCGGCAGCAAGCACGATTCCCGCTGTGTGCGACCATGCCTCCCGGACAGGGGGATCCTGTTGCATGGAGCTGAGGACTACGGCGTCGACGGCCGCATTTGCGAGCAGCGCTTGTGCCGCTTCACCTGCCGGCAGCATATCCGCATCATTGTCTGTTTTGTTCAGGATGGGCACGAGCCGTGCTCGAACAGGGCAATGCTTAGCTCCCCCTTCCGGATGAGACAGTACGCGGGCCAGCGTCTGCGGGGTAATCGGGCTTCCGAGCGACTGCTGCGAGAGAGCCGCAACAATCTCCGCTCGATGCACATGAGCCTCATCCAGGGGCTGGCCCAGTGAGTTCATTCCCGCGACGGGCGCCAGGATCGTGGTTGCTGTCGGGACTACCGGTTCGTGCGGGCCGGGTGCTTTGAATGGCAGTGACCGGCTCCCATCCGCTTCCACTAAAACAATGTCCACGTCGGCGCGCGCGTGAAGCGCGTCAATCAATTCTGACGATGCCCCGAAGACCCGGCCTTTGCCGTCGGGCGGCCCTATTACGAGGCAGTGCCCATGCTGGTCCAGGCGCGATTCCAGGAGATCCACTTCATCCAGCGCAATGGAGGCGGGCGCAAAGTGAACCTGCTCTTTGCTGATGTGCGTCGTTGTGGTGGAAACAATCCGAAAACCTGCGGCGCTCAGCTCCGTCGCCAGCCGGAACATCGACGTTGTTTTGCCGCCTCCCCCGACGAATGAAACCACGGCGCCCCGCTCCACGCGCAGCGCTCTGGCCAGCGACATCCCGTTCCGGCTATTCATCCCGCGATTATAGCATTGTGGCCGCTGTCGGCCGTCAGCTATCAGCAGTAAGCTATCAGCTTTCAGCTGTCAGCAATCAGCCAGGATCAGTTGTGCACCGTGCGACGCAACAAAGTCTGAGACCAAGGCCACGAGACTCGAGCTGACAGCTGACAGCCGACAGCTGACAGCTGATAGCTGATAGCTACTTCTTGGCTGCGGATGTAATATTGAGAAAGGGCAAGCCTGAACTGGGAGATTGATGATGAAAGTAATTGCGGATCTTTGCGTGGTGCCGATAGGTGTTGGCGTCAGCCTCGGGTCTTATATCGCCGCATGTGAAAAGATACTCATGAAGGCCGGCCTGAAAATCCGGCTGCACGGGTATGGCACCAATATCGAAGGCGAATGGGACCAGGTCATGCAGGCGATCAAGGAGTGTCATCAAACGCTTCATGCAATGGGAGCTCCGCGAATTAGCAGCACACTCCGCTTCGGTACCAGAGTGGACCGGGAGCAGACGCTGGAAGACAAAATTCGCAGCGTGGAAGAAAAGCTGTAGTCAACTTTTCGAAGTTGCAGGGTACACGTTGAAGGTTCCAGGCTAAAACCTGCAACCTGTAACTTGTAACCTATAACCAGTTTCGGTTTATAATCTGATTTATGAAAACAATGGTCGATACAGAGCAGGCAGTCAGTCTCATTCGCAAGTCCAATCGAATTGTTGCTCTTTCCGGCGCGGGTATCAGCACAGAGGCGGGTATCCCGGATTTTCGCGGGCCGGGCGGAATGTGGGAGGACTCGGAGCTCCTGGCACAGTTGTCGGCATCGGGGTTCCGCAGGAATCCCGAGGGCTTTTATCGCGCCAGTGTAACTCTGTTTTCGACGATTGCGCGCGCGGAACCCACATTGGCTCATCGCCTGCTCGTGCGGCTGGAGCAGCTGGGCAAGCTGAATGCCGTGATAACCCAGAATATCGACGGATTGCACCATGCCGCGGGTTCCGGCAGAGTCTATGAACTGCATGGGACGTTTCGCACGGGCCACTGCACGAAATGCCGTGCCGGCTTTGACATGTCGGTATTCTATCCCGGGATAGAATCAGGGCAATTGCGGGTGCCGTGTTGTACTGCGTGCGCGGCACCGATCAAGCCGGATGTTGTTCTTTTTGAGGACCTGCTTCCCGAGGATGCGTGGCAGGGCGCGGTCGCGGCGGCACAAAACTGCGATCTTATGCTGGTGTTTGGGTCCTCGCTCGTCGTCTATCCTGCGGCAGAACTGCCGATGATTGCGCTCTCGCAGGGCGCTGCGCTGGTCATCGTCAATCTTGAAGCGACGACGTACGACGATAGGGCGACAGTGAACGTCCGCGCCAAACTGGGCGAGTTCGCCAAAGCCGCCCTCGCCGCATTTCTGTAGGTATTTCGGTGACAGTCACCATAACTCCCAAATTATATGAGAGGGAACTATTACCGTGGCTTATTCTGTAATTTGGGAGTTATGGTGACTGTCACCGAAATACCTAAATAGCTGCCTGATGGCGCTTCATGGCTGGGAAATAGAACAGCAAGGCAACAGCGCCGAACGCCAGCATCACAATCTCCGTCGTGGCCATCGACCGTGTCGTGCCCCAAATCAGGGGGACGAATGCCGAGGCAGCGGAGTTGGCGCCAAGCCCGATGGCGCCCTGGCAGGAAGCCGCCAGGCCTTTCTGTGACGGGAACAGGTCCAGCGTAAAAAGCGTCAGGCTAGGCATGGCAATCGACATCCCTATCACATAGAAGACAAGCGGCACGATCGTCCACGGCACTATCGGCGGCACAAATATGTTGAGCAGAATATTGCCGATAGCCGAGATCGCCATGACCAGGTACCCAAGCATAATCGTTCTATTGCCCGATATCTTTCCGGCGCAATATCCCGAAATCCACGCCCCGACAATCATACCCACCGCCATCGGGCCGAACAGCCAGAGAAACTGGGTTTCGCGCAGATGCAGGTGTTTCATCAGGAACTGCGGCGCGCCCATGATGTAAATGAAGAATCCCGCAGACGTGAAGCCCATGGATGCGCAGGCCAGCAGGAACGGTGGGGATGTCATTACTTTCCAGTAAGAGCGCGCGAGATATTTGGCTGCCAGAGGTTGTCGCTGGTTGTGAGGCAGAGTCTCCGGTAGCCAACGCCAGGATGCGATCAGCAGGCAAGTGGATAGCAGGATGAGCAGAATGAAAATCGATCTCCACCCGAACCAGGATTGCAGATATCCGCCCGCTACGGGTGCGACGATCGGGGCAATTGTGAAGATGGTCGCCACATGCGACATGAGCCGCTGGGCCGCCGCTCCTGCGAACAGGTCGCGCACGACGGCCCGCCCGACAACCATCCCGGCGCCCGCCGTCGCGCCCTGCAGTGCGCGGAAGAACAACAAAAAGTGCAGGTTGACGGCCGTTGCGCAGCCCAGCGACGCCAGGACAAAAATGGCGAGGCAGATCAGCGTCAGACGCCGTCTCCCGTAGGCGTCTGAAATGGCGCCGTGCCACAGGGACATGAAGGCGAAGAACGCCAGAAAGGCTGTCATCGTCTGCTGCACCTGGGCAGCGGATGCGCCGAGGCTTTTGCTGATGGACGGTAGGGAGGGGAGATAGGTGTCAATTGAAAACGGGCCTAACCACGAGAGCGCGGCGAGCACAAACGTCAGGCCGGCCATGGTGAATCCCTCGGGGAGCTTCCGTTCTTCGGGCTCTGTCATTGCAATTGTAGATGTTGCCATAAATATATTCTTTGATCCTAAGAAAAAGCGCTGTTTCGTTCTCCAGAAGGGCTGCACGCGACTGGCTAGCAGAGGCCAAGCGGTCGTCCAATCGAGGATATCAAGCGCGGAAACTGACGGTCACTCAGTCAGTTGTTGTTATTATAACCAGTAAAAATCCTTCGAGGAATGCAGCCTGATATTTGCCGTACTCTTTCGCGGCTTCCATCCGTCCTTCCTCTGTTCGAGGGGCAAATAATAGCACACTCTTTGAGCCTTGGAGGATTTCGGTGACAGTCGCCATGACTCCCAATTCAGGAGTCAGAATCCAGGAGTCAGGAATCAGCGTCAGAATTCAGAAGTCAGCAGCGTAGTCTGCATTTTTATAAATATGGACCGATATTGGGCCAGTGTTTTTATTCGGACATCTGACTATCTGACTTCTGACTCCTGGATTCTGACTCCTGACTCCTGGCTCCTGGCTTCTGAATTCGACCTCCCGACTCCTGAATTGGGAGTTATGGGGACTATCACCGAAATCCCTATCGATATTTACCGTACTCCTTCGTAAACTCGATCATCGCCTTCAGGTTTTCCGGATTCACTTCATCCAGTGCCGACGCGGGAGCGAGGATATATCCGCCATCTTTCCCCGCGGAATCGATTAACTCTTTGCATTTCTTCTTCACGTCGTCCACGGTCCCGACCTGTAAAATCGAAACCGGCATATTCCCCGCAATACACACGGTCTTCCCCAGGATCTCCTTTGCCCTCGCCATATCGATTTGATCGAAGCGCGCGATTGCCTTTCCCTTCGGCAATTGCGCGAGGTATTCCAGCCGGGAGTTGTAATCCCCTTCGAAGAAGACATCCGGTGTGTACCCCTTGTCCGCGAGAGCGTTGATGACTGTCAGCAGGTAGGGCCAGTAGAAAATTTCAAACTGCTTCAGCGACATGAATCCGTGCGCGCCGCGGTGCAGCGCCATGAAGGCGGGCGTGAATTCTGTCGCCTGCGGGAGTTGAGCGATCCGTTCCAGCTGGATGCGGCACATCATGTCACACGCTCTCAGGAGCTTGTCCGGGCAGCGGTACATATCCAGCATCGTGCCGCGCATGCCGCGCAGGAAATCGGAAATACTGTCAAACGGCGCCCCGGCCATGAGTGGCGCATTGCGGCAGAAATAGCCCAACCCGGTGAGTTCGCGCACCAGCGAGGACGTTTCCGTCTGCCACTGGACCGCTTCTTTGGCGATTTGAGTCAATCTTTCGAGCATCCCGATAAACTCCGGAGATGCGAGAGTATTGAAGGGAAGCATGGTCATCAGCATATTCAGCGGCGGCAGCTTGCCCGCAGGAGCCAGGATCCCGTAGACGCGCGGCAGATAGCAGCGTACGAGGAAATCGGAAGTGTCGTTGAGGAGGAGGTCATATTCATCCTCCTTCATGTATTCTCCTTCGACGAACTGGTGTGTATGGTAGCGGGACACGCCGTGTCCCGGCCAGCGCAGCTGGCGGGTGTCGAGAGCTTCCAGCACGCTCCCCGATTGATTCGGGACCACGAGCAGACGATCGGGCTCGTAATACTGGGCCGCTTTTATGTATGCCTGCTTCCAGTTAGGAAAGTCGTAATACGCGGCCCACGTCGTTGTTCCCGTGAATTTCGCGGGAAAGTAATTGAGCCCCATCGAAACCGGCACCCGGTCCGGTGTCTTCAACTGAACCGCATCCACCAATCTCTGTTCTCTCTCCCGAAATGCCTGTTCCGCCGCTTGGTCCATTTGCATATCCTCCATGGCTGCCGAGTATATCAGACCTTCTGATTTTAGAATCATGGAGTTCTGGAATCTGGAATCTGGAATTTGAAATCTTCTTCTTCATCTTCCGGGTGACATTCAGATGGAGACCAGCTAAACTGCAGCAAGAAAATGTGCCGGGGTGGCGGAACTGGCAGACGCACAGGACTTAAAATCCTGGGCCTCGCAAGGGGCGTGTGGGTTCAATTCCCACCCTCGGTACCAATATAATCGACAACTTACCGCAATCTATCCCCATAGCTGCCAAGGCAAACAATCGCTCGACTTACCGTGAACTTGCCGTGTTCTTCCATATCTACATATCCAAAGTGCAACGAGATCCGTCCTACAACCGAGGCTCTAAATGCTGGAAATATGAGGCTTTTAGCAGTTTTGAATATGATTGGCCATACAATCAAAACGCCGAAAAGAGGACGCAAAGGAAATTTAATCCCGGGCGTCCAACACAATCCTGAATCCTAAAATGTGAGTATATGCCAGCCCTGCTTGATGAGCTCTGTAAGCGGCTTGCCCATGTATTTCACCTCGATTCCCAATGTGCGGAGCCGGTCGGTTACGCCGTAGGAATCTGCACAGGCGAGACATGCCTGTACCGTGACCCCGTTGTCTATCATGGTCTTGATCTTGGACTGCAGGTCTTTATCACCGGCGAGAAGCCGGGCCGATGGCCCCCATACGATCAGGATAACTTCTTCAAACCACTTCTGTTTCTTGGCATTTTCCGTATACATGAAACAAACACGGTGTGCGACTTCGGGGTCGCCGCTGCTCCATATCACGGCCAGACGGCTGTCCGATGCTTCCTTTTCCTGTCCATAACCGGAAGAGCGCAAAAGTGTGACTATCGCAAAGACCGCCAGCGCGGCAGCAAAAACTCGAGGGGATCTCTTCATAGAATGCCTCCATAATATTCCGGCAGGAGTCCGCAACGCGGTCCGCACAGCTTGCAGCCGCAAAACTTGTGCCGGTAGAATACAAACCACTGGTTAGCATGACAAGTAAAAATGACCATGCCAACCACGTGCGTAGCACTTCAGCGAGGTAACGGTCTCAACCCGTCATCCCCAAGAAATCTGTTCGTCTTCTGCATCCATTCCTCCCAAGTAGCAATTTCTGATTGGAAATCGAGGAGCGATAGAATCCTTCACACATAGTGCCCCTCAGATAATATGGCACGATCATTTATTTGATTTCGCTTTCTCGACAGCCTGGCGCACCTAATCATTTGGAGAGCCGAGGCATAAGGATGCTGAGCATTTCATCCGAAGCTTTTGGCGGGCCGCAGGAGTTGACACGCAGTTTCCACAGCTGTTCGGACAAGGCAACATTGGCTTCGGTGGCATCGCCGTAAGAACGTGGCCTTCCCCGATACAGGAGCGACTTGCGTGCAGTATCAGCTATTTGGGTCGTAGATGGGGGCAGAGGATTTGTCTCAGTAGCAAGGCACTGAGAAAAGGAGCCAAGGGCAGCTTCTAAAAGCTTCCGACTTCTCGCATACTTTTCCGAGGTATTCAACCCACGTAAGTTTGGGTCAAGCGCCAGGATCTGTTCGGCTAATTCGAGCTGTTTCTTCGATGCAACATCGGCAGGATTTCCGCTCAAAGCACCGCTGAATGCCTGCTGCGCCGAACGGAAATCTCCCAAGGTGAATTCCGCCCGGCCTAAGCCGGCATAGGCATCTCCATCCTGAGGCATTATTTGAGTGATCTTTCGGAAAACCTCGACAGATTCTTTCACGAGCCCATAGTCGAGCAGCAATCGTCCTATTTGCTTTTGGACCACTACATCCTCCGGCATCTCGGCCAGAAGCGACAGCAGTTCTGCCTGGGCTTGCGTCTTTTGGCCGAACTTGCCCAAAAACGCTACAAGTTCCATCCGCGCCTGAATCTGATTTTTTCGCGGATTTTCAGCCCAGGATCCATAAATCGCCTTATGGTAAAGGTCTACGGCCTCCTGTACGTTTTCTTGCTGCGCTGCGATTTGTGCCAGACCTAGGTTGGCCGGGCCGTTATTGGGGTCTGAGCGAATCAGCTCCGTCAAATAAATCTCGGCTTCATTTGTTCGCTCTGCCTTTAGCAGCGCCAGCGCGAGGGAGAGTCGGTCACGGTTGGAGTGGGAGGTGGAGAGGGCGCTGCGAAAACGTTCGATGGCCTCCGGATATCGATTTTCGGCCATTAGCTCATTTCCCTCTCTGAAAGACTGCTCGGCTCTAGCACTGCGTTGGGATCGGTATGAATATGTCAGGAATCCGGCAATTGCGATCATGACAAGCAGTACGGCCAGAACGCCGCTTAGCCACGCAACGGGAGCCTTTGTCTTGTCCTGAGGTGCTGCGGCCGGATTGTCTGTGTGATCCAGTTTGAAGGCAGCCAGCGCATCATTCCAGGAAATGATCCCTACTAACTCCCGCAGATTAGCGCGGCCCACTACCGGCAGCAGTTTCAGATTTGTTTGAGCCATGAGGCGCATCGCCGATTCGAGTGGTTGGTCCAAATGCACATGCGGGAATTGATCCGGGATGGCTCGACCTCCGGGTCAATGGGGGCGAGAAGGTCGGCGAGCTTCGCATCTGCCCTGTCCATGATTCAAGGCATCTTCCAGTTGAGTTCGCGTAACAACTCCGAGCAAACCACCTTCATCAACAACCGGCCAGGCGGTTCTTGTCATGGGTTCCGTCGCCAGCACCTGCTCGATTCGGTCGCTACCGGCGAGGATTACCTCCGGTGGATGCATCCCCAGCCTCACCGGCAGCACCTCATCGCGATGCCTGGCTGCGATCGGCAGATGGATTCCATCCTGATGCATCAGTGCCTCATAAATGGGCTCTTTTTGCAGTCGGCTGGAAATAAAATAGCTGATCATGTTCGCGATCATCAACGGCACAATGATGGAGTAATCGCGGGTGATCTCAAAAATCATGATCACGGAAGTCATTGGCACGCGGATAATGCCGGCAAATGCAGTTCCCATGCCAACGAGCGCATAGGCTCCGACACTGCCGGTATAGTCCGGCAGCAGAATATGCGCCCCGCCGCCCAAGGCGCCTCCCAGCATGGCACCGATGAAAAGACTTGGACCGAAAATGCCGCCGGCATTACCGGAAGCATAACAAGTTGCCGTAGCCACAAGCTTAAGGACGACCAGCAAGGCCATCGCGCTCAGCGCCATCTGACCATTGAGCGCTTGATTCACGTGGTTGTACCCTACGCCGAGAACAGACGGAACATACCAGCCCAGGATGCCAACCAGCAGACCGCCTGCGGTTGGCTGTAACCATTCGGTTCCTGATGGCATGCGCTTGAAATACTTCCGCAGCCAGAGCAGAAGCTTGACGAAACAGACAGAAACCAACCCTCCAACCACTCCTAGCACCGCATAGATTCCGAACTCGAGCGGATTGACCAGCTGGTATGCGGGGACATGAAACAGGGGTTCATCGCCGAGCAGGAGATGTAGAACCATCCAGGAGGTTGCAGAACTTAGGACAATTGCCCCCAGCACCCGTGCATGGAGATCGCCCATGACCTCTTCCAGAGTGAACAGGACTGCGGCAATCGGCGTGTTGAAGGCCGCGGCCAGCGCCGCAGCTGAGCCAATGGGTACCAGGGCTTTGATTGTCTCAGGACTGAGCCCTAACTGGCGACCCAGCATAGAGGCGATACCGGCGCCAACCTGCACCGAAGGGCCCTCACGACCCAGCGCAATGCCGCTGGCAAGCGACACGGACGAGCAACCGAATTTGCCCAGAACCGTGCGCAACCGAATCACTCCGTCCTGAAGGAACAAAGCGGTCTTTGTTTGCGGGATGCCGCTGCCGCGCGCATTGGGGAAATATCGTTTCAGCAGATAGCCTGTGATCAATGCACCCAAGACTGGAACGACAATGCGCCGCCAGGCATGGCCTCCGG
Organism: uncultured Acidobacteriota bacterium; assembly: GCA_963761825.1. Classification (GTDB taxonomy): domain Bacteria; phylum Acidobacteriota; class UBA6911; order UBA6911; family UBA6911; genus UBA6911. Next base: position 89,320 of record CAVXIH010000012.1, on the reverse strand, counting down.
CGGGATACATGCGGGCACCGAGATTTTCTGTCAGCACAATGAAAGCGACAATCACCAAGCCTACTGTCGCGCCGATCAGCAGCGTCAGCATTAAAAGGACCTTGTCCTCATGCTGACGCAAATTCTTCGTATCGGCCCAATATTTCAGGGTGTTCCACCTGGCGAGACAGCGCAATAGAACGGTATTCATACCGTGTCGTACGTCCTGTTTGGATTAAGTTGACGGTCGCCGGTCCCATTCATATGGATACTATCTACACTGGCTGCCCGACCATCCGGTGAAGTCCTAGGCCGATCCGTCAAAAACCAGTGCACCCATAATTCGTCTGGGGTTTAGAGCACCTCCGACCATCGTGGCGATGCCGCAAACGCTGCGTGGATCAATCCGACGTGAGAGTAGGCCTGAGGAAAATTGCCCCACATGCGGAGGTCCTCCACTGCGTAGTCTTCGGAAAGGAGCCCCAGAGGCGATAACGCAGCCCGGGCCCGCTCAAGCAACTCCCGTGCTTCTGCGGTCCTACCTACCACGACGAGGGCCTCGACCAACCAGAATGTGCACATGATAAAGGCGACGGTGGGCACCCCGAAGCCGTCGTCCACCTTGTATCGCAGCAGCCAACCACCACGGGCAAGTTCGCGCCAGACTACGTCGATTGTGGCGCGAAGACGCGGGTCATCCGCCGTCAACATGCGAAGGCTGGCGATCTGCAGGAGAGATGCATCCAGACCGGTGCCTTCGTAGGTCGCAACAAAGGTTCCTTTGTTTTCGCTCCAGGCTTTGGCGATGATTTCCCTGCGGATACGGTCAGCCGCTTGCCGCATTTCGGATCCTCCGGCGGATTGATGGCGATCAAGCACCAAGGCCATGCGATCGGCAGCTGCCCAACACATCAAGCTGCTGAAGGTCTGAGGGTACGTTCCGGTTCGGAATTCCCAGATGCCCATATCCGGCGTACCGGCGACTGAGATGGCTTTGCGGGCCAAGCCGGTGCAACAATTCAAGGGTGTCGCGTGATCTCTCGGCGCTGAAGCGATCATCGAGAAAAACCGGACATAGAGCGAGGACCATCTCACCGAAGACATCGAGCTGCCGCTGCTTTGCCGCTGCGTTGCCGATCCGCACCGGCCCCTCACCATTGAAGCCCGGCCAGGTCGGCAAGGTGCGCTCTTCGAGATCCACCGTCGCATCGACACGGTAGAGCGGTGCCAGGTCGAGGGTTGGGCTTGCACTCGCAACGTTGATGAGGTAGCGAACAAACCGCTCTCGCTCCTCGAAGTGGCCGAGCAGTCGAAAAGCTGAGAGCGCATAGTAGGCGTCGCGGAGCCAGCAATAGCGGTAATCCCAGGTCCGTCCGCTCCCCGGCGACTCAGGAATGGACGTCGTCATGGATGCCACGATAGCACCGGTGTCCTCGAAACAGTGAAGCTTCAGCGCAAGTGCCGATCGGATTACTTCTTGCTGAAACAGCGGCGGGACATCGCACTCCTTGACCCATCGCTGCCAATACGCGTGGTCTCTCGCAGGAAGCGCTCGCACAGCGGGGCGAGCGGCTCCTCGATAGGTATGCCCCAAGTCAAGACGCAGTAGCAGCGTTCCGTCAGCGCAAACGGCTGGCCCGCGAGGTAAGAGATCGGAATATCGGTAGTGAGACGGAGCTGGGCAGGGAACCCCTCGAAGCGGATATGGTTGGATCCGAGCATTCGGCTCGGACTCCTCTTTGACCAGCCAAGGCGCGGCTCGCACACTACGCGTATGCGGGGTGTCCCGCAGCGGGGCTCGACGATGCGAATGATCTGCGTTGGGCGAAAGGTCCGGTCATACTGGCTGAACCGCGGCGCAAAGTCGAGGATGCGGACTCCCCCATCCGGTGTGTCGAAGATGGTTTCGAGTATGTTCGTATTGTCGAGGTATCGCTGAGTGCCCGCTGACCCGTCGGCCGGTCCGACCTGGAAGTAGCCGCCCTCGCCCGCGTCGAGCAGGGTCGAGAAGACGGGCTCGGAATCGAACCGTGGGAGGCAGCACCAGACGATGGAGCCCGTTCGCTCGACGAGCGCCGAGAATTGACAGTTGCCGATGATCCCCAGATCTTCCAGCCGCATAGATCGAGAGTAGCAGATTTCCTTTTGGGCTCAAACTATTTTGTGCTTAAATAAATCATTATGGCACGCACTCTCCGATTTGCCGCCGCGCTTGTTGTAGGCCTTGCGCTCGTGACTTGGGTCGCGTCCTTGATAGTCCACAGAACTACCATGAACTGGTTCGAGAAGGACGTCCGACTGCGCTCCCAGCTGGCAGTGAACGGAGCGCGCCAGGGACTCATCATTCACTGGAATAAAGAGCAATCCCAGGACCTGCAGAAGATCCTGCTTGAGATCACGCGCGACGAACGCATCATGGCGGCCGCTGCGTGTGCGCCGGATTTGACCTTGCTAACGAAGACGCGGGAATTTCCGGACGCATTCACCTGCGAGGGAATCGGTCAAAACCTTCGCCCGGGGGCAGACTCGAGCACTGGCATCTGGACGGAGTGGCATGATGTCGCATCGCTTCCGGGGGGCAACGTGCATGTGAGCGCGATACCGGTTGTTGACCGGGATCAGGTGTTCGGCTTCGTGGTCCTTCTACACGATTTGAGCTTCGTGGAGCGCCGCGACGCAAAGGCGCGGCAGTTTTTGCTTTTCACCTTTGGGTTCCTGGCGCTCGCCGCTTCGGCGGTAACGATGCTCGCGGCGCGATGGTCATGGCGCAACTGGAATGAAGGACTGCGGAGACTGCTTCGCGGTGAAACGGAGCGGGAGGAATTCCGTCCATTCCTGCGGGATGTGCGTGAACTCGTGGACCGCATCGTTGCGGAGAAGGAGGCCGATCGCGAGGGTGGCGCCTGGACGCCGAGCGGCTCAAGAGCGCATTGAACCGCTACCTGCATGGCGAAAAGATCGTCATCGTCGCCAACCGCGAGCCCTATATTCATAACCGCGCGAAAGACGGCAACATTGAGGTGCTCCACCCCGCAAGCGGCCTCGTGACAGCGCTCGAGCCCGTGATGCGCGCTTGTTCGGGCGTTTGGATCGCCCACGGCAGCGGGTCAGCGGATCGCGAAACCGTGGACAAGAATGACCGCATTCGCGTACCACCGGGCGATGAGGCATACTCCCTTCGCCGCGTCTGGCTCACTTCCGAGGAGGAGAAGGGTTACTACTACGGCTTCGCCAACGAAGGCCTATGGCCTCTGTCTCACCTCGCCCACGCGCGGCCCATCTTCCGTGGCGAAGACTGGAAGCATTACCAGAAGGTCAACAAGAAGTTCACCGATGCGATTTGTACCGAGGTCGACTCAGATGACCCTATTGTTCTCGTCCAGGACTATCACTTCGCGCTCGTACCCAAGTTTATTCGTGAACGTCTGCCTCGAGCGACCGTCATCACGTTCTGGCACATCCCATGGCCGAACTCTGAGCGGTTCGGCATCTGCCCTTGGCGCAACGAGCTCCTCGAGGGAATGCTGGGGTCGAGCATCCTCGGCTTCCACACACAGGTTCACTGCAACAACTTTGTGGACTCAGTCGACCGCTTTCTAGAAGCTCGCATCGACAAGGAGCAGAACGCGGTCGTACGCCATGGGCGAACCACGCTAGTTCGCCCCTATCCCATCTCCCTCGAGTGGCCTTCGCGCTGGCTCAAGACGGCACCGCCTGTAGAGGAGTGCAGGAGCAGCGTCCTAAAAGAGCTGGGCCTCGAGCCGGATGCGCTGATTGGAGTCGGTGTTGACCGCCTCGACTACACCAAAGGTATTGAGGAGCGACTCCTGGCTGTGGAGCGGCTCCTGGAGCTCTTTCCGAAGTTCCACAGGCGGTTCACCTTCGTGCAGCTCGCGGCACCCAGTCGAACAATCATTGAACGCTACCGCCAGCTTAATGAGGACGTGGAGCGCGTCGCCACACGGATCAACGAACGGTTCGGCCAAGGCAAATATCAACCGATCGTATTGTTACGCTCGCACCATGAACCACCGGAAGTGTTCCGGTACTACCGCGCAGCAGACGTCTGCTACGTGAGCAGCCTTCACGATGGCATGAACCTCGTTGCCAAGGAGTACGTCGCCGCTCGTGACGATGAACGAGGTGCTCTCGTGCTCAGTCAGTTCACGGGCGCGGCCCGTGAACTGACTGAGGCGCTGATCGTTAATCCCTATGACTTGGACCAGGCTAGCAACGCCCTCGCCACAGCTCTCAATATGTCGATTGAGGAGCAACGTGACCGGATGCGCGCGATGCGCGGGCTCCTGGCCGATTTAAATGTCTATCGCTGGGCCGGAAAGATGATCGTGGACGCAGCACGACTGCGAAGCCGCGACCGCCTCACCGGCCGCTTGACCGACCGCACCATGAACATCGCGCCGGGGGATTCGCGATGAGGAACATCCTCTCTCGCGCCAATCATGAGGTGCTCCAGCAGTTCGCATGGTCGAAGGTGCTTTTGGCGTTCGACTATGACGGCACCCTGGCACCCATCGTATCAGACCCAGACAAGGCGATGATGCGACACACAACTCGTCGTCTCCTCAAGGAATTGGTGAATTTGTATCCCTGCATGGTGATCTCCGGGCGGGCTCAGCGCGATGCCATGCGGCGGCTGAACGGGATCGGAGTGCACAAGATCGTCGGCAACCATGGCGCCGAGCCGTGGCACGGCACGAACAGACCAGTAAACAAGAGCGACCGTTGGCATCGATTGCTAGGTGAACGTCTGTCAGGGTTACGGGGCGTGAAGATCGAGGACAAGGGATTTTCGATCGCGATTCACTATCGTCAGTCGAGAGAGAAGAAGCTGGCACGCAGCGCCATCCTGGAAGCCGTGAGCACGCTGGGCGAAGTACGGCTCATCGGGGGCAACCAGGTAGTAAACATTCTTCCGCTTGACGCCCCCCACAAGGGGATTGCCCTTGAGCGGGAGCGAGCGCTCCTAAAGTGCGACACGGCGATTTATGTGGGAGACGACGAGACGGACGAGGATGTTTTTGCGCTCGATCAGCCGGGTCAACTGCTCACGATCCGGGTTGGGCGGCGGCGCGCCTCGGCAGCCGCGTACTTTATCGAGAGCCAGCGAAGGATCGATAACCTTCTTCAAGTTCTCCTAAAGCTTCGATATGAGACGAACATCGAGCAACCAGTTGGGGAAGGTCGGTAGCATGCGCTCGAATCGAGAAGGGGCTTTGGAATTTTCCGCCGTACCGACAATGGGACCCGTGCTCGAATTCATGCGCGTGGTCTGGGCTCTCGATCACGCGTTGCAGAAGACGTCGAAGCGCATGGAAAAAGACCTCGGCATTACTGCCCCGCAGCGCCTCGTTATCCGAATCCTTGGCCGTTTCCCCGGAATGTCGGCGGGGCTGCTTGCCATCGTTCTCCACCTGCATCCCAGCACACTTACCGGTGTCCTCAAGCGACTTCAGCAGCGAGGGCTCATCACGCGGCGAGCCGATCCTCGTGATTGCCGGCGGGCTGTCTTCGGGCTCACGGCCAAGGGCAGATCACTCAACGTCGAGGCCGAAGGTACCGTCGAGGCGGCGGTACGGGCTGCCTTCGAGGAAATACCAAAGACGAAGATCAAAGATGCGGTAAAGGTATTCCAAAAGCTCACCGACTTGCTCGAGAGTGGAACATAAGTAAAGGCCTTATCGCAGTGCACAAAGGGTATTGAAACTTGAGGATCGTTACAAACGGATCGCGAGCTACAACTTCAACAAAAGGAGAATAGTCATGGCAATAAAGCTAAATGAAACGAATGGCGGGAAGGTACTCGAAGTGCAGGTAACCGGCAAGCTGGCTCACGAGGATTACCAGAACTTTATTCCGGAGTTCGAGCGGCTCCTAAAAGAGCACGGGAAGATACGGGTCTTGTTCGAGATGGTCGAATTTCATGGCTGGGAAGGGGCTGCGATGTGGGATGACATCAAGTTCGACGTGAAGCATTTCTCGGACATCGATCGGCTGGCCTTGGTAGGGGACAAGAAATGGGAGAAGGGGATGAGTGTATTCTGCCGGCCCTTCACCACCGCGAAAGTTTGCTACTTCGACCACACGGCGATCGCAGAGGCGCGCGCCTGGGTCGAAAGCAAATGAAGCCGAAACATACCTTTGTGTTGCCGTTTCATGGCGAGTTGTAGCGGAGGGTCTTGTTTGAAGACTTTCCGAGGAGTACCCCGGAGGGCAGCTACACGTGTCTGTTCAGTCTAGCTCTCACATCTGGTCAATATTGATCAGGCTGGCAAATTGCCCAGTAATATTGTGCCTCTGGGCGCCCCTCCCAAGACTAGAAGGCATCGCACCTATGGGAGTTAACGATATTTAACTCACTTTTTCTGAGAAGAGGCAATCATGTTTCAGATCAAAGGTCCAATTCTTGCTGCGATGGATCTCGATAAAGGATCCGAAGAACTCCTTCGTCAGGCGGACGCCCTTGCGCGTTCATACAAGGCCAAACTTTCTGTCTGTCATGTCCTTCCCGAAATTTTTGCAGTGCGACCCTTGTATCCTCAGCTGCATCTTGACGACGCTCTAAAGCTCTCTGAACTGGAGGCTAAGGTCCGCGACGCTCTTCTGGCGCGCATTCGAACGGTGACGGCACGGGAACCATCCCAAATAGAAATCGAGATTGAACAGGGTACGGTGCACTCGGGAATACTCCGAGCTGCCGAAAACATCGGGGCAGGAGCCGTGGTCGTCGGGGGAAAGGTTGATCACAGCGGTCTGCACATTCTGGGCAGCGCTGCGGAGCATGTCGTTCGCTATGCGAAGTGCCCCGTTCTTGTGGCGCGGCACTCGCCGGCGGGTAAGGTACTGGCAGCGACCGACTTTTCCGACACTGCACTCCCTGCCATTGAAGCGGGCGTGGCTGAAGCACGACACCGAAAGGCCGACCTTACTATCATTCATGCCCTCGATCTACTCCCGACGATGAGTCCCTTTTACGGAGAGTTCTATAACAGCCCACCTCTGATGGATCTCAGTGACCCAATGAGAAAGATCTGGCAGCAAAGGCTTGATGAGTGCGTGCATCACTTCAAGGCCAAAGGCGGTGGCCTGCTTTGCGATGGACCGGCGGCGCCAGCGATATTGAGTGCGGCGTCAGAACTGCCGGCACAGCTGCTCGTCGTGGGCACTCATGGCAGGACGGGGTTGAGCCGCCTTATGGCTCTGGGCAGCGTGGCACAAACCGTTGTGCGCACCGCGCCATGCTCTGTTCTAGTAGTTCGATTAGTCTAGGAACCCGTTCGAGGAAGGCCCGCGCGGCCTTGAGGTCGGCTATGGGCTAGCCAGGGAACTAGCCCAAACATTTCTTGCCGCGCGATTCAACGGCAGGCTCCGGATCGGCGCCATTTTCCTCGGTTGCAGTGAATAACTGGATTTACATCATGGCAATTCGGCTTACTAAAAAGAAAGGCGGGAAGATATTAGAAGCGCGCGTCAGCGGCAAGCTTACACATGGGGATTACCAATGTTTTGTGCCGGAGTTCGGACGGCTCGTCAAACAACACGGCAAGATCAACGTCTTGTTCGAGATGGTCGAATTTCATGGCTGGGAAGGGGCTGCGCTTTGGGACGACATTAAGTTCGATTTGAAGCATTTCGCGGGTATCGAACGGCTCGCGATGGTCGGTGAAAAAAAATGGCAGAAGGGGATGAGCAAATTCTGCCAACCTTTCACAACCGCCCGGATTCGCTATTTCGGCCGCACGGCCGCCAGCGAAGCTCGGGCCTGGCTCGCTGCCGAATCAGACTTTGCCAACGTTTGGCAGGAGCCCGTTCTCCGCGTTTTCCAATCGAGAGCGCAGACTAAGGCGTTTTACAACAAAATCAGCCGTTTCTATGATGCGCTCTCCGACCGCAACGAAGCGCCCGTACGCAAGGCCGGGCTGGGTTTGCTAAAGCCCAGAGCGGGAGAGAGGATTTTAGAAATCGGATTCGGCACCGGCCACACTCTGGTAGGTTTGGCCAAAGCCGTAGGGTATACAGGCATGGTGTACGGCCTTGATTTGTCGGATCAAATGGTCCAGCTGGCCAAGAAGGATCTGGCCGCATCGGGACTGCTCAAAAGGGCCCGATTGCGCTGTGGCGATGCGGTACAGCTTCCCTATGCAGATAACACTATGGATGCGGTGTTTATGAGCTTCACTCTGGAACTGTTCGACACGCCGGAGATTCCAAAAGTGTTGAGCGAATGCAGGCGTGTGCTGAAAACTGATGGTCGCATCGTCGTAGTTGGGATGTCGAAGGAAGGCAAGCACGATCGCATCATCGGCGTCTTCGAGTGGGCGCACAAACACTTTCCGAACTTCATTGACTGTCGTCCTATTTACGTACGCAAGGCGCTGGAAAAGGCCGATTTCCAAATCCGAAAGGCCCTGAAGAAGCACATGTGGATTCCCGTGGAAATCATTCTTGGTGCAAAAGCGTAGTCACCCATTTATGGGAGTATGCCAGCCCATTTTTTTCAACTGGCGACTCCATAATGCCAGCCAGATGACGACCAGGGCCAAGAGCCACAAACATAGCTTGAAGACGGCGGTCGCCCACAGCCACAGATTCTGGATCGTGTCCCAGGTAACACCATTGCCCCACAGTGCGGGGAGCCATGAAGGCTGCGAAGACATAACCAAGAGGTAGACAATCCACTGAAAGGCAATAAATGCTGCGCCGATCAGCAGTGTCCACCAACCGGCTTTCACTAAGGCTTGGAGTTTGTTTTGAAAGGTATCATTCATTTATCCGCCTCCTCTTCTCATCTTACGTCTGCCGGCGGACAGACGATTCGTATCCGTGTTAGCCGATTACCCTGTTCATTCTTTCTCGACGTGCAAGGACCATCTTCAATACGGGAGGAGTAATCAATGTGGTTACAATTACCATTATCACAGCGGCCGAAAAGGTTGCATCGTCGATTACTTTCAGTATCCTTCCGGCACCGGCGAAAATGAGACCGACTTCGCCGCGTGGGATCATCCCGATGCCCACGCTTAGTTTGCTTACCCCGCGTTCCAGTACTCCAAACCCACAAACCTGCTTCCCCACTATTGCAGCGACTGTGAGTCCCGCAGCCACTCCAAGTACTGAGAGTTGGGTAAAGGTTTCCAGCCGGACCTGAATACCCATCAGCACGAAAAAGACCGGGACGAGAAAGGCTGAAATAGGCTTAATGAGGTGCTCAATCTCAACATTTTCACGAAACTTTTTGAAATGGACCTCTTCGAGAAGGAGCCCCGCTGCAAATGCTCCTATTATTGGCGCAAGGCCTACCGCATTTGCCAGATATGCCATTCCGAAACAGAACAGCAGGGCGGAAACAATCATCATGCCGCCCGTGCGCAGCTTTGCCAATTGCCCCATGATCCGCGGAACAAGGAACGCCCCGATGGTCAGGGAACCACCCAGGAAAAGAACGGCTACTCCAATCAGGCGAAGGATTGAGCCGATATCCAGTGCGCGGCCCATTTCAGCTGCGGAGACAATCCCGGATACTACCGCAAGGATAATTAGACCGAGTACATCATCGATAACGGCAGCTCCCAGTATGATCTGTGCCTCTTTTGTGTGGAGCTTGCCGAGATCTTTGAATACCCTCGCAGTGATTCCTACGCTTGTCGCGCAGAGAACTGCACCCATGAATAAATGAACGTAATTTAGGCTGAGTCCCGGCGCTGCCGCCGCCAGCGCAGGGGGAAGCTCCTTTACAAAAATCCAGCTGGCGGCAAAACCAAGAAGGAATGGCGCGATTACTCCCAAAACAGCCACGAGAAGGGCCGACTTGCCGACCTTCATCATGCCCGCCACCGTTGACTCAAGCCCGACTTCAAAGAGAAGAATAATGACCCCAAAGCGAGCAAGACTGTCCAAAATTAAAGCCCAGCTCTCTCGGATGGGAGTCACGCGCAAAGGCTCCAGAAAGCTCCAGGCAGGATTGACCAGAACGAGATTGCCTAAAACGATCCCGGCAATAAGCTCTCCCAAAACAGCGGGCAACGAGAGGCGTTCAAAGAGCTCACCACCCAGTTTGGCGGCAAGCAGCACGACAAAAAGCGCCAGCAGAGCGGGCGCGATCGGGTCCGAATGCCCCACCGCTTCGGAAGCAAACCATTCTCGCAAAAATAAGAATTCCAGGTAAGACCCACAGTAGTTTCCATTTTTTCAGCACAATTCCTCTCAACGAGTGGAGTCTGGATCTAATTGCTGCAAATTCAGTCTCGCCCGAACCATGGGATATTCGGGGAGTCGAGAGGCTTCCGCATCCGATCTCCGTGGCATACTGCGCCGAGATCATCAAACAACGCTCCGCACAGTACGTCAATATGCCGAATATGCCAGAGAGTGAAAAATCAACCGGGTTCCACCAAAATCAGCCTTTCGATTTCCGCCGCTCCTTTTCCCGCGGTTGAAATGGCGAAGCAACATGCATCCCCGTTGTTCTGGGCAGGAGAAGAAGATGGTTGACCCTCTCTGGTTGTATCTCGCCGGCCCTTCAAGGCTAGAAAAATCAGGCCTCCAAAGAATCCTATTGCCAGTACGAAAACTATAATATTATCCAATGCCATATGCGTCTCCTTAATGATTACACTCCTGCTTTTTAAGAGATGAGGAAGAGACATCGCCAAATACGCTCTTGGCCAGCATAGGAAAAATGAATGGTTGGCTGGGGATTCCCGAACAGGCGATACGCAGTCCGCGAAGGATCAATTCGTTGATCCGCATCTTGGCCGGACTTGGGAAGGTTCTATAATCAATGATTACGAGGGAGCCCGAAGCGGCAATAGTCGCACATCCCTAAGGAACCATCCATGGCGATGATCTCTTGGTCGTCTGCCCGGAGATGGCTTTCAATAAAGCATCCGACTCCCCGGAGGCAAACAACTATTTTATGGATGGCGGCCCGACCAACCCCAAATGCCTCCTGAAGGTGGATCCTCCAGGACCCGGTAGTGCCTATTCATGAATTCTATGGACCGGTCATTCTGTTGTCAAATAAATGCCAAATAGATTTGGCCGGGTAGATACTATTGAAGGCTACTCTGCTTTAAGGCGTTTTTTGGATCGGTTTCTTATTGACTTGCCGGAGCCGTCAACGCGTTTGATCTGGATTATGAGAACGAGCCTGACATCGCAGGACATAACACTCGAGGATCTCTATCCCCGTAAAGTGAGGGGCTATGGAGAAATGGATTCGGTGGCGGTAATTAAGCTCATGCAGACAGTAGAGGAATTCCGTAAGCGCGTGCACCAATTGCATCAGGTTCTTGATAAGGGCTGAACTGCATTCTTAAAGGAGCGCTTTGCGTGCAAAAGGCCGTTCTATTCCTTAAAGGTCCGGGCCTTTATATCGACCTGGAATCCAGGCGTTGATTGCAAACAGAACGGAAAATCCCCCAGGAAATACGGTGGAACACAATAGGATGAGGATTCCATTGGGAAAAGTGCGGATAAAACCCTTCAAAAATCCCCTGTAAGTATTTGGTCGTGTTTGCACTCTTCTTCTTGAAGGCAAATTTTTCTGATTCGCCTGGTTTTTGTATGAAGGTGTGCATATAGAGCCACCCTGGCACAAAGTGCTACGGTGGCATTCTGTGCCATGGCGCCACATGCTATGGTGACAGCACCGTGATTTCGATTTATGATAGATCAATATCGGTGCTCAGCCACTTTTCTTGTGTGATGGATGTGTTAGTCGTAATAGAGAAACAAACTTTAGCTGGTGGATTCAGGATCATGTTTTCAGATCGGGGTGCGGTACCTGACAGCACACTCCAAATTGAAGACATAGATATCGTGCGTCCTGAAGTTCCACTTACCGTGAACTTACCGCGAAACATAGCGGTGTAGTGCGAAAATAGCGGAAATTGAAGAGAGAAAAACCAGAGCTAAACCGTTAATAGACCGCAATAGACGAATTTATTCTCGATTTTGCGGGGCTTTGAAAAGGACTTAAAATCCTGGGCCTCGCAAGGGGCGTGTGGGTTCAATTCCCACCCTCGGTACCAGCTAAATCCCGAATCAAAGATCCGGCTTTTTAAACTGCCCGGCGAAGCTCGGCAGGGGAAGACGGGCTGTCACCCGAACATTTTATTATCTTTTTCTGAGGAAGCGATGAAAGGTTCCTATTTTATGGGATGCGCCCGCAAGTGTGCGAGCGTTTCCTCCGCCACAAACTTCGGCTGCTCATCGACGATGAAGTGACCGCCGTCCGGTTTGACGACGCGATAGCTGCCCGTCATGAGTGATGCAGCATCTGCCACCGAGCGTTGTCCAATGTCGTTACGGCCAAAGATGAGCAGAGTGGGTACATTCACCTTCGGGATTTCGAAATCCTCGAGCACGCGTTTATGGCCTCGCGACGCCCGATACCAGTTCAGTGCCGCTGTCATCGCACCCGGTTCCGTCATTTGCGCGATGATTTTCTCGGTCTGGTCGATCGGTTTCGCTTTCCAGATGCGCCTCAGCAGTTCCGGTGTCCACGAAGCTTCTCCCTTGCCCTCAGTCATCCAGGTATTGAGCATCGCACGATAGCTAGCCATCGCTTCGTCGTCGTAGACTGAGCGAGACCAGGCCGCGTAGTGCGGTATCGATATCGCGGTAAAGGATGCGATCGGCGAAGGATCCGTGGCGAGCGTAAGCCATCCCACGTTCGCACCCCAATCGTGGCCGATCAGGTGAAATCGATCGCCGAGCTCGCGGCCGAATGCAAGCGCATCCGCGACGAGCTCTTCATACCGGTAAGCGTCGACCTTGGTTGGGCGCGCGCCGGGGCTGTACCCGCGCTGGTCCGGTGCGAGGCAACGGTAGCCGTTCGCCGATAACACCGGCATCAGGCCGGTCCACATCAGGGATGTTTCAGGAAAACCATGCAACAACAGGACCGGCTCGCCGCCGGATCCGGTCTCCAGCGCATCGAAGATGAGTCCCCTCGCTGTGATCTTGCGTGCTCGTATCCCTTCGCTGCCTCGAGGCTCGACACGTTGCTGTCCTTGAGACTGCCCGCGCGCGAGACCGGGTAAGAGACCGAGGACGACCGCGCTCTTACAGAACTTCCTTCTATCCACTAGCATTCTCTTCTCCGTATGGTCTTGTTGATCGTTTGTCAAACTATCCAGGGACTTTCTTTTCCGGGCACCCATCATAAAACTTGCTTGATACAAAGAAAACCGCTAAAAAAGTGAAGAGGGCAAGCGTTCTTGAACCCCCACAACTCAATTTTTACATTATAGGTGTATCCAAAATCCCTATGTAACGCCTCCAGTTCTGGAGTGAGAGGCCGCCGATCGCCATAAATCGTCAAGGAAGGCACGTCCGGAGCCGACATATCTTCCGTTATCGGAAACCCGAAGGGAAGCATACAAGCATTCCAGGTAGATCCGGCGGCTTTCTGTCCATCGCGGCCGACAACAGGATTCCGTGGCTAACCGCAAACGCAATGAATTTATTCATTTGTCGCTCGGCTGAATTTTATTGCGGTACGCGAGGTGCCGGACCGAGATCTCCCGCCGCTTTCTTCAATATATCCCGGATCCAGATATGGCCGGGATCCTGGTCCTGATAGCGATGCCATTGGAGACAATGGGTAACTTTCGGAATAGAAAAAGGAGGGCGAATCAGTCGGATCGGCAGATAATCCACACAGAGCAGCGCCATTCGGCTCATGACTGTAGCAATTCTGTTGGTTCCCGTAACAAGCCGGCACGCAACCTCGAAATCCTGCGCTACCACTTCGATGTTTCTCATCCGTCCGTAATGAGCCGCAAACCATCCTTCAAAAATCGCGGGAGCGTGACCGAAATGGACTTCGATATGACCCGCTCTCGAGAAACTGGGTTCGTGAAACCTTGGTGCCGATCATAGAGTTTTTGCGCCACACCACACAAGTATGGGTATCCTCGAAGAGCGATTCCTTCGGATGTGCGGCCATCGCATACACAGACGGCCGGATTAGAAAGTCAATATCCCCCTTTTCAAGCCTCTGGTCCATACTCTCATCCAAACGCACCAGCTCGAACTCTGATTCCGGGCGCCTGCCGTGCCACTTCCTCCATTACCTGGGGCATCAGAACCGCAGTCACATAGTCTGACGCTGCCAGACAGAACTTCCGATCGGAGGCAGCAGGATTGAACTCCGTTTTGGAGGCAACAGTGTGCTGGATCTGGATCAAACAACTGCGCACCGGCTGCACCAGGCTCTCAGCCAACGGGGTCAAGACCATTCTTCGACCTGCAGGAACGAGCAACTGGTTTCCGAAGTACTGCCGGAGGCGGCCAAGGATTATGCTGGTTGCCGGCTGGCTCAAATGGAGCCGTTCGCCTGCGCGTGTGACACTCTTTTCAGTCAGCAGGGCATCCAAGTGCAACGAGCAGCCCGACATCGAATTTGCGAAAGTCCATAGCCCGTCATCCTATTTAAATTCTAAATCCAAATATATATCAAATATTCATTGTACAAATGTCAAAGTTGCCTGCTAATTTTGCACATGTAACAATCAGGAGTGTGCTTGATGACAACCAAGGAATCGGATTTGGCCCCTCTCGATCCGGAAGATCAAGGTAAAGCGTATGCGAAATATTACCGGGATCCTGTGCCGCCGGATCCCGCACATCTGGCGATGATGGATACTCCATGCGATCCCTCAAAGGCTATATACCCGGAGCAGATGAATGACCTGCTCAACCCGGGAGACCTGCACGTGGAAATCGGGTGGTGCAACCTGCCCAATGGCGCAGGTTTTATTGCCAATCGGAACGTATATAAAAACGTAACGGCTGAAATGATTGATTGGTGGTTTGCCTGGCATCCGCTCGAAAGTCTGCGCTATCGCATCTGGTATCCGCCGCAGCATGCCGGAATTGCTTTGAGCCCCGAGTCCCGCGAAAGAATTCTCAACCCGGACATACCCATTCACGAGAAGAACTGGGGCGTTACGCACCATGTTACCGAAGACTGCAATTGCGGAATGGAAAACATCGATATCACTTTTCTATCGCCCGAGGATTTCGGCTTTGATATGACGCGGTGGAAGGAACCGTATGTTTCGACTTTCGTGGGCGGCTTCGGCTGGTCCAGCCCGGCAGGCAAAACGGACCATGCCATCAAGGCACCCTCGCTGATGTGTCATATCTTTCAGGCAAATTCCAGGCGGCCTCGAACATCGAACGCGCTTCTGGATGGGCTATCGGATGTCCCAGGGCAAACCGGAACTGGTCCTGCCACCGGGCATCTCGGTTCCGGCGATCGCGGTTCAAGGGCTTGCCCGGCACAATGTGCGGGAGTTCAGCAACCTCGGTGTGCTGCTTCCGGAAATCTATGCAGAATTCGGCGGGCAGATGATCGCTTAGAGCGTACTACTCTGAATTCAATTTGGAGGGGGCATGAGTGCCAATATTGAAATTAATCATGAGATGAATGCACCGGCTGCAGAACCTGCGTTGAAGCTTGTTTTGTGGATGTGATGCGGTGGGACGATGCCGAAGAGAAGCCGATTGTTGCCTATGAGCGGGATTGCGTCTGGTGCTTTACGTGCGAGATCAACTGTCCGGTTCAATGCATCAATGTCATACCGCAAATGCCGGGACAACCGGTCAATCCATACTGATGAACGCCATGTCCACAGACAAAGAGGAGTCAAGCATGAGTGAAGAAAGCAAAGAACCCAACAACATATGAAACGGACGTGCTCATCATCGGCGGCGGATTCGGCGGCCTTGCGGCAGCGATCAGGATCAAAGAGCTGGCTCCGGAAACAAGCGTGCTGCTCGTGGACAAGCAGACGATCGGCTGGGGAGGGAAAGCGAACAAAGGGGCCGGAGTTCTGTGGGTCCTTGCACCGGGCGACGACATTGATGCCTTTGTTGATTTCCACGTGAAGAACATCGGGATTTACCTGAACGATCAGGATCTGCTGTATGCCATGGCCCGGGAATCCTACGGGGCGGCGCAGAAACTGGCGGATTGGGGCGTCAAGGTAATGAAAACCCCGGAAGGAGACCTGGATGTCAGCCAGCTGCCTTTCGGCTGGTCGCTTGGCCGCAGCGGATCTGGACATGATGCAGCCGCTCAGGGCAAAGGCTGCGAAACTCGGAGTCAGGCTACTGGATAAAACCCAGGTGGTCGAACTGCTGAAGCAGGATGGCCGTGTAACCGGCGCCGTCGGCTTCAACCTTCTCGACGGCCGCTTCGCCGTCTTCAACTCGAAAGCCACAATATTGGCCAATGGCGATTGCGATTTTGGCGTCATGCGAATGTGGGCCAATGCCTGCGGAGACGGCATCGCCGCTGCCTATAATGCCGGAGCGGAGATGCGGAATGCGGAGTTCGGCAACTTCTACGATGTCATCAACAAAGGCACGGGCATTCCAATCGTTTTCGGCTTCAACTCTCTCTACAATGCGCAAGGCGAGAATATAAGCGCCAAATACATTCAAGGCCCGCAGCCGGATATCCCGATTTCCATCATCCTCGGCATGGAGAAAGAGGTCATGGAAGGAAGGGGGCCCATCTATATCGACATGGCCGAGTTTGCCAAAGGCCTCAGGGGGAGGCGGAGGAATATTTCAATGGGACAGACCCCATTTCAAAGCGCTTTTCGATCGTGAGTTCGCCAAAGTACAGCAGTATGGGCCGCCGCCGGCAGAAAAGAATTGAAGTCTCTCTCGGGTTTACCGGCGAGCTTTCGCCCATCAAAGTTGACCGTGAAATGAAGACAACCCTTCCGGGCTTTGGGCAATCGGCGATACGAGCTATGCGGGCTCGGCATGGGCCGGCGCGGCGGAGGCACCGCCCGGAAGGTTGAGAGGCTCCGGACTGATGAACGCCCTGATCGCGGCTTTGATGGCCGCTCCATCTGTGGCCCAGTATTCAAAGGAGACCTCGCTCTCCAGTACCGGATGACCGTGAGATCGCAGCTCTGAAAGAGAAAATCTTTGCGCCTTTGAATCGCAAGAACGGCTACTCGGCTTCGGAAGCCATACGAAGCATCCAGGAAGTGGTCGTTCCCGTGAAATACAGCATGCGCAGGAACAAGGAGAGGCTTGGAAGAGGCCCTGTCCAAAGTGGCGGCGGTCCAGGAAAAGCTGCCCGAACTCTATGCCGAGGATCCGCATGGCCTGGCCAGATGCCATGAAGCTTCCTGCATCGCACTGTGCGCTGAAATCGGTTTCAGAGCAGCTCTGGCCCGCACTGAATCCAGAGGCTGGCATTACAGGGAAGACTATCCCCAGCAGGACGACAAAAACTGGCTTAAGTGGGTCATCGTTAAAAAAGTTCAAGACAACATGGTTGTTACCACCGAGCCCGTTCCCATCGAGCGCTATAAAATCAAGCCCGGCCAGACTGCCGCTGTGCCTGACGCGGTGGTCGATCACGATGAGCTTGTCGGCGTAACGCCCGAAATGATCGACTGGTGGTGGGTCAATATGGAAAAGGGATATCCCTTGTGGGAACCGAACGATCACAAATCGTTCGTGTGGGAAGTGCCGCCGCCCGTTGGAGGTTATTTGGGGGCAATCCAGATAGCCGAAGAGAAAATGGGGCCGATGCCGCCGATGAAGATTCGAATTCGGTGGGACGATCCGGACAGCTGTCCCATTCCCCGCACTTACGAACATGCGATCGTTGCATCCGGGATTGACCCCGAAGGGAAAGTGGGAGCGATGATTCTCCACGAATGGGAAAAGAGCCCGCGCGGGACCAGGATGCGCTCCACGATGCGCTTTCTCGGACCGGTTCCTCCAAGCCTGCCCGAGATCTGGAAAACGCACGACAGGGCGGAAGTATCGACTTTCCCCAGATTCCTGCCCGACCTTTATAGGTTGTGGCAGGCTGTTAAGGACCCAGCGATCAACAGGCAATGTTCATTGAAGATAAAGAAGACCCGATCCTGAAATCAGCATTTCATGTCTCGATCTAAATTGCTTAGCTCGGAAGACATAGGCCGCGCAGCGGCCGGATGAATTTAGGCGGGCCTTTCAAGGCCCGCATTGGATAAGCCTTGTTCGTGCGTCGCGGCAGCGACGCTTGATGATTTCAACCGTCGCTGACCGCGAAGGGCATTGATTGCGCCAAATGCCCCCGGCCTTGAAAGGCCGGGCTAAATTCATCCGGCCGCTGCGCGGCTAACTTCGCAATTCAGGTCAAAACATCACTCTGAAATATCGAATCCGGAATCTGAAATTGATCTCATCCACGAATTGAAGGCCAAGAACCCGCCATTCACTCATAATGGAGCGCTTTGACCGGATCCATCCGGGACGCGCGCACGGCAGGGATGACTCCTGCGATCAGCCCGACCAGGAAGAGGATGCCAAGGGAAGTGATCACCGCGGAGGCGGAGATGTGGAAATGAATCCTGCCATACTCCCCGGAGAACTGCTCGCCCAAGAGAGCTCCAAAGGCCGGCAGCGATCCCAGTACGGATGCGACCAAGACGCCCAGCCCGAGGCCAAGAGCGCCTCCCATCATAACGATGAAAATTGCCTCCATAAGAAATTGGCACAGAATGGATCGGCGTCTCGCGCCGACCGCTTTCATAATCCCGATTTCGCGGGTCCGCTCGATCACCGAGGTAAGCATGATGTTCGCCAGGCCGACGGCGCCGATTCCCAGCGTCATGGTCCCGATAAAAGCCAGAAGGGAGTTCAGGGCGAGGGACATCCCTTCAATGATGTTGGAGAACTTGCGGAACTCGAGGGTGAAAATCGCCTTTTCATCCGTCGGCGAAAAACGATGGATCCCTGCCATGACCGTCCGGACCTGGCGGACCGCTCTTGCCCGCGCGGCCGGTGTTATGGGGCTCCATATAATGACATGCGGGTAACGGATGTCTTGAAATAGCTGCGAGGTTTGGTAAGGGATGAAGATGCACTCGTTGTCTGGCCGGTTGTAGTTGGCCAGTTGCACTTTTGTTTGCAGCCGGCCGATAACCACGAACCGGACCCCATTCACCAGAATCTCTTCTCCCTCCGCCGGGCTATTCCCGAAAAACGCCTTTGCCACCTGCGCGCCCAGGACAGCCACCCGCCTGGCATGAGAATCATCATCCGCATTGATCCAGCGTCCTGATACCAAATGGATATTTCGAATGCGGTCATACTCCGGCCGCACAGCCCGAATCATATATTCCTTCTGGCGAGTGCCTCGGGCCGCCATCATAGTGAACATCATCTCCGGAGAAATCCCTCCCACCAGGGGCACGGCCTCGCGGATCTGCTCGATGTCCGTCTCGAACGGGAGAATGGTGCGGCCCGCCCGCATCCCGCCCGCCTGCTCGCTGGTTTGGCCGCTGGTCATCAGGACGATGTCCTGGCCGACCGCATAGAAGGCTTCCTGAAGAGCCGCGTCGAAGCCGCGGCCGTAACTGATCAGCAGCAAAAAGGAGGCCACCGCCCATGCAAGGCTGATCATCGTGGAGATCGAGCGCCGCTTCTGGCTGAGAAGCGTTGAGATGGAACTGCCGACAAGCGTGGATAGTGTCATGGCGTCACTTTTCGTAGTTCAGCGCGTCCACCGGTGTCATATGGGCCGCCCGCCAGGCGGGAGGCATTGCCGCAAGAATGGCAACCGCACTCAGCACCAACGCAAGCTTGAAAACCACGCTCATATCGAGCAGGAGTCCGGAGAAGAATGCGGGCATCGGATAGGAATTCACGATAGCGGCCAGTCCTATCACGATCAGGATCCCGATTGTCCCGCTGACAAAAGCCAAAACCAGCCCTTCCGCTAAAAACTCTCCGAGGATCCAGGAGCGTGTGGCGCCGAGGGCCTTTTTCAGGCCTATTTCCGGGGTTCGCTCCGCCACAGTTGTAAACATCGTATTCATGACTCCAATTCCGCCAAGACTCAGCGTAATCAATGCCACAGTGCCCAGGAACCAGCCGAGAGAGCTGAATATGTCATCAAACAGGGACGCAGTTTCGATCGTGTCCCACATCGTGAGGGCCGCCTCGTCTTTAGGATTGAAGCTATGGATCCGGCCCAGTGTCCGGCGGACCTGCTGCTGGGCCTTTTTCCATTCATCAACCGATTTCGGCTGGTAGGCGATAGTGTCCAGGCGGCCTTCAACGGCGACGCCACGGTACGGAGGGCAATCCCTTCGCAAGGACGAACTCGGTATCAATACTTTGTCATTATCCCAACCGTCATAGCTGCTGTTCTGGTCCTTTTCGCTCATCAGCCCGATGACTTCATACGTATATCGGTTTATCCGTACATGGTTCCCCACCACTGTCGCGCGGTCTTTGAACAGCTGTTTTCGAATCGAGTCTCCCAGGACACACACCCTGTTTCCGCTTTCGACATCGCTCTGATTGATATTCCTTCCTTGAGCGGCGGGCAATGTGCGAATTTTCAGATAATCGGGGTCGACGCCCAGGGCCAGGAAACGGCCTGAATTCAAATCGCTTTCTACCGGGACATCATAGTTTTTGATTTCCGAGGAGACCACGGCGACTGCCGGACACTGTTCCCGAATGGCCTGAATATCGTCCCGGTGCAATTGGATATAGCGGCCAGCCCGTTGACCTCCCGCCTGCATTTCCGTCCTGCCGCCGAAAACCAGGACGATATTGTCTCCAATCTGCCGCCAATTCTGGCGCTGGCCCTGGCGGAAGCCTTCGCCCAGGGCAATTATCAAGGCCAGGGCGCAGATGCCCCAACTGATGCCAAACATTGTAAGAAAACTGCGCAGCTTATGCCGCCAAAGTGCGGTGCCCGCCTGGCGCAGGATCTCTGCGATTATTACGAACATAGTGACGTGCTTCCCAAAGCCGCGGATTTGCGCGGAGAGTCATAGCCGACATAGAAATCAAGGTTGGATTCCGAATTGGGGATCAAGGAACCAATCCTCCCACGTGATTTCGAAATCCAGGTCTCCCGCGCATGAGCGTCTGCTACTGAAGGATGACCTGGGCCCCCTCGTTCAGTCCCGAAAGGATCTCCACCTTGGTCCCGGTGCTGATTCCCGTTTTGACGGCAACGCGGCGGCGGCCGGTTTTCTCCGTCGGATCAGGCACTTCCACAGCCGTAGTCTTATCACTATTGTAGACCAACGCTCCTTCGGGGATTATCAGCACACCCGTATGCTCGTCGAGGATGATCTCGGCGTTGGCGGACATGTTGGCCAACAGCAGCCCCTCCGGGTTTTCGACCGAAATCCGGGTCTCGAAAGAAGTCGCATTGTTCACTTGTTGTCCCAGCGGAGTGATTTTGTAGACCGATCCGCGAAAAATCTTGCCCTTGTATGTCTCCACCGTTATGCGGGCGGGGAGCTTGAGCCGCACTCTGCCGATATCGTTTTCGTTGACTTGCCCTCGAACATAGACGTTTGTCATGTCGCCAAGCACCATAACGGTGGTTGCCCCGGCTCCCATGCTGAGTATCGATGAGACGGCGCTGCCGATTTCTACCGCGCGGGAGAGCACGATGCCGTGGATTGGAGAGCGGATCAGCGTATATTTCAACTCTTCCTGGATCCTGTCTACTACAGCCTGAATCTGGGCCACCTGCGCTTCCTTCTGCGCGATCGAGGCTTCGGTCACACCAATGGTTGCTGAAGCCGCTCTTTGCCGGTTCAACGCCTCTTCCAGCCTGCCCTTGGTTGCATCGTAATCCGATTTGGAGAGCAATTTTTCCTCGAAAAGCTCCGTGCTTCTCTGATGATTCGCCCGGGCCAGCTGGACATCGTATTCCTCCGCCAGGATGTGGCTTCGTTTAAGCTCAGCCTTGGCGGCAACTGCATCAGCTCTGGCGGCCAGCAGATTGGCTTCCGCTTCCCTGAGTTGAGCCAGCAGTTGGTCCCGATCCAGCTCCACCAAAACCTGATCCGGGGCTACGCGATCGCCTACGTCCACATTCACTTGTTTGACAATGCCGCCGGCTTTGCTACGAATCTCGATTCGGTTCGAAATAGGCTCGATGACTCCGGTTGCCACCACCGAAAGAGCAATGTTGCCTTTTTCGGCCTTTGCCAGATTAGCGGCATCCACCGTCGGCGGTTTCGAGTTCATTTGAGTATATGTAAAAAATGCAGCGAGAAGGACGAGAACAACTATCAGCAGGATGACCCACCAGCGGAATATTTTGTTCCTTGTCATAAAAGGTTTCCCCGTTATTAAGAGCGGGATTTTTCGCCAAAAGCTCCGTCTGTCACTGAATATCTACGAAGTAGCGCCCGGGCAAGTTCATTCTTAGATAGTCCAGCCAATGCATCGCTTGATCTGACCCGAAGCATGTCCTGCATGTCGGCAGCCGGTTCAATGCATTGAAATTCAGTTTAAGAATATGCGCCCATTGTAACGAAATCGGGCAATCATAGATAGCAAAGAATATGGGCCGGATGTGCAGTTTCGAAGAGTAGCCAGATTCAAACCATCCAGCGACAGAATGGGTCCTCAAAAGTGATTGTCCGGTTTAATAGGAAATAAACACGTGCTGGACACCAGGCTGGGAAAGTTTTCTTACTTCACTCCTTTAATAAACTTTGAGTCTATATGCTGGATGAATAAGGGAGTAAAATAGAAGAAAGGATTCAGTTGTGCGGGAGGCTGGTGGCTGCTGCAAGCCCGGCTTTCATGCAGTCATCGCTAAACCTCCTCAATTTTCAGTTTTCTCTTCGTAAGGAGGCTCTATGAGACCTGCCAAAACCGAATGGAAACTTGTCTTTGACTTCCGCATGTTGTCGATTCTGTTGCTGATTGGCATGGTTCCTTTCCTGGTTGGAACATGGTGGCTTGTCAGCAGCTATCGCGAATTCTCTCTCGAAGCTCAAGGGGACACTCTGGCGGAAGTAGCAGAAATGGCTTCTAACTCCCTCAACAGCTTTCTGGAAAACCATGTCATCAAAATCGCCGGGCTCACGGAGGTTCCCACCTTGCGGGAGGCGATTGAGAAAAGCAACCTCGATCTGAAATCAAATGCGAACGAAGCCCAGAAAAAGATCGAGGCGACTGAAGCGCGCTGGCGAAATCTGGATTATAGGTCGGCGGAATTGCAGGCAATCCTCGGCAATCCCGCCTCTGATTTCTTGCGGCGATATACAAAGGTTAATACTATCTACCGAGAAATTTATCTTACGGATATGCTGGGACGCACCGTTGCCGCCACAGGCAAAACATCCGAATTCCAGCATCTCAAACACTCCTGGTGGAAGGAGGTATACACAGAAAATCAACAAGGGGCTGTATATATTGGGGATATACACTATCACGAGGCCACCAAAACCTATCTGTTTGACATAGGTATGCCCTTTCTCGATTCCCAAGGCGGCGTCATGGGAATCATCATGGTTGGTTTGGATGCGCGTGAAATCCATACGATGATCGGATCACTCCGGGTAGGTTTCGAAGGGAAGGCTGCGCTGATTCGGTCCGACGGGAGCGTGATTTTCGCTCCTGGTTACGGTTTTCCTTCCACGCAGCCGTTTCCAAACATGCAGGATATTCTCAAAGCCAGAGAAAGGGGAAAGAGGTTTGTCATTACCCAGACAAAGCCTGCGACTATTCTGGCTTTGAATTCGCAGAGCTTTGTGGAGACATACCCACATCTCAACTGGATGCTGGTCATATCAAGCCCGGCAGCAAAAGTTACGGAATCCCTTACGAATCTGTTTCGCAATTTGGTCTTATTGATGCTCGCCGTCGTATTGATGACCTTTCTGATTGCACTCTGGCTGTCTCACACAGAATCGCGCCCAATCCTGGAAGAGGACGGTCACTTCGAAAAGCTATAGAAACGTACCTGGTTATACTGTCCCTAACATGCGTCGGAAGGGAAATTGCAGGTGGAGGTTTTAGGAGGGAACACGATTGAGAAGCAGGTCAGAAACTGGGAACGCTTGCCTGATTTGCAGTTAGAGCGGTCATCCATAAAGGCAGATTGGTGAGCGTCCTCATTTTCGGCTAAAGCTCTCAATCAACGCCACCACGCGCCAGCGTTATCGCCAATAGTATCGCCATAGCAACACCAACGCCGATGGCGATCCCGAGGAGCTGCTTGCCTGTACCCATGGATCCACTCTTTTTTTCAATTTCACTCACCTCACTAAAAGGCACGGAAGCTCTTGTATTGGTACGTGAATCGAATATGGCAAAGGTCTCTTTATCGATAGACCGGATGTCCCCGATGATCTTTACCCCGGAAATCAGTTTTAGTTTTGCTTGTTGACCGACTCCAAGATTAATCACTACCTGACGTACACGAATGGGATCTACCTGCCCCTTCGCCTTATATTTGGGATTAACCAGATGAAGATCGGTTACATCCACATAACGCAGAGGGAAAGTCTGGTTATTCTGGGCAAGCTGAAAACTCTCTTCAGCGACGTTGTCGATGCGCCCCCGCTGTTCGCGGCCATCGTTCAGCTTGACAGTCACTTCAGCTCCGACGCCCAAACCCTCAACTCTCTCCTTTACCTTTGCGGCTTGAATCACATCTTTAACGGACTGTTGCTGATCGGAACCAAACAATAGTCGGATCGGCTGGTGTGTTAGAAGAGCCGCCAAAAAGATGGACAAGATTCTCCTAGCCATAAAGGACCCCCGTTTCAAATCCTGACGATGTGATGTCTTCAGCAAATAGTTTGCTTTTGCCTGCCCTATTAAGTGCTTTAATAAGAATGCGAAAAACATCCACAAATCGGCTCATTTTCTGATCACACTCAAATAGAAAGTTTCACTATTGAACGGCTTCCAAATAAATCGCCGATTTTCACAAATCTGCACCGATGCAGGAATTGGATCCGTTGGGATCCGTGTAAAGCCACGAAAAAGGGCTTCGGTCATTACTTCAACTCTGCGCAACTTGAGGATTAGCCGCGCTTGATTCCCCTTCGGGATGGTCAGTCGAAATGCCTCAACTTTGGCCACAGCTCTTGCAGGTTCACTTTCAGCCCGCGGCAATGGTATATCGGTCGATTCTCGTCGGGGCGGGCGTAGGGATGGTTCGGCCGCGCGACCAGAGTGAGGGACTGGCAAACGTTTTCGTATTTTTGAGGGTCGCCTTCATTCACAAGAATGATGCTCTCTCCCGAGTATCGGCGAGGTCCCCAAAACCAATAACTCTGATGGGCACAGATCGCCTTTGGCAACCCGTACTTTGGCCCGAAGAAATCGATTGCTCCGGCTTGGCCGTAATTGGGCGCGCCAATGGCAGTTGTTTTCTGTTCCTCGGGGGGAAGCGAATGGAAGTAGCCGGCTACCACCTGTACCCGTTCCTCCCAACCGAACATATCGGCATACATTTGGGGCAACCGGCCTTCCGGTTGGTGCTCGATTTTGGGCTGCTCGATTTCAAGCCGCTGGGCGAAGACAATGAAACTATGTACCGGCAGTACTGGAAAGATCACCGGAGCTATAAGCGAGCCAAGAGCGATTGCCAGGATTCCATAGGTCGTTCGCAACCACCGTGCATTTCTATGCTCCGTCAGTTTCTCGAATCCCACCGCACCGCATGCGAACATCATGGGATAAGCCGCCGCGACGTAATAGGTTTTCCCCTTCAGGAGCATCATCAAACCGAGCATGCCCAGAAATCCCCAGGCCAGGACAGCGTATGCCCGTACCTTGCTCGAGAAGAGGAACCAGGTTCCGAGCACCACCAACAGGACCGGGATGAAGCCGATCATAAATGCCTGTTGTCCAAGAAACGAAAGTGGATCGTAGACAACATCACGGCCTTGATGCCGAATGTTGGCCATCAGCTCCAGAAAAGGAAACCCATGCCGCCACTGCCATAGGAAATTAGGTAGTGCAATCATCACCGCCAGCACCGCCCCACCCCAGAACCAGGGGCGAGCCAAGTGGCGCCGCAAGGGAGTTGCCAATACCCCCGCAAACAGACCGATGGCAAAGAATGCGATCGCGTATTTATTCAGAAGACTGACGCCAACCACGATTCCCACACATAGCCAGAGGCGTTCGTTTCCGCTGCGTATCAGCCGTGCCAGGATCCAGGCGAGAAGTGTCCAAAGCAAGAAGTCGAACGCATTCATAGTAAAGAGGTGAGTCATGCTTAGGATTATTGGAGCCACCAGCACTGAAACGGATGAGAGGAGCATCGCCCAGCGCTTTCCTCCCAAGTCGTAAGCCATAGCAGCGGTCAGAACGATAGTTCCGATGTGTGCCAACAAGGGCAGGAGTCGCAATGCATAGAGGGAAGTGCCGATCGTGTGCTGCACTAGCCAGGCCATCCAGCCGATCAGGGGCGGCTGATCTACGTAACCCCAGCCGATGTGTTCGCCGCAAGCCAGGTAGTAGAGCTCGTCGCGGAAGTACCCGTAATTGGGGGCGGCTATCAGGTAAAGAGCTACACGCGCAAGCAAGACATATAAAACCAGAGCGGTGCCGGAAGTAAGTCGGGAACCGGAGCATTCATCTGGAATCATTTCGCGCGCTGGACTGGACATACCTGTATTGGACGAAACCTCCGGGCGCTATCGGGGCCGGCCGATGCCCGGCAAGCAATTGCCAACCCCGATAGCGGACGGCTCAATTATTATTTTGTTTTCGGATAAACTTTTTCTTCCGTTTCCCAGCCCGATTTTATGTTGTAGGGCAGGACCGCGCCGGGGGCCTCTATTTCATAGAGCTTGCCATTTCTTATTTTGTAGACGTGCATCGCAGCCATGTTAAACTGCCCGTATTGCGTCTTGTTGCTCGTTCCTGGCGGGGCATTTTTGGGCAGCCGTTTGGTGCCGTCATGACGGAACATGGAAAAACCCACGGCCAATCCTTTCTGCACATCGGCGACCACCAGGCGCGGTTTGATTTCAGTGATATACGAGAAAACACCGGAGCTGATTTGCCCTTCGCAGTCTCTCGGAACGCCTCCAAATCCCCCCGTGGGCATGGCGCCGCCAGGCTTTGCAGCAGGGGGAGCGCCGCCTGCCGTCACCATGCCATTCTCGTGGCGCTCGCATTCTTTGGCAAACGGAGTCAGCGTCCCGTCTTCTCCGGTGAGCGCATCGTAGTAAGAAAGCCCGATTTTTATCAGATCCTTCCGCTTCATCTGTTCAGCCTTCGGCACATCCTCGGCAAACCCGGGACGAGCCTTTTGCAGGTTGGGCTGTGAGAAATTCATAGGGAAACTGCCGCCGCCTCGAACGATCAGATGCTCGGCTTCAGTGATCTTGCCCTTCTCAAGCTTGATGCGCGCTCCGAGCATGATGTCTTTATCCTTTTCCTTCATAACCACGAGGCAGGCGGCTGCCTGAGCTTCAGGATCGGCAGCATAAATTTGGAATTCTGACGGGCCGCCTGATGCGGTCTCCCACAGTCCTTTTCCCATTTCCAGGATTTCCACGGTCTTCTCGGTGTTCTCGGTAAATTTGACCTTGTCGGCAAATGGCAGACTTTTGGGATCATGCTTTACCATTGCCCCGAGATATTTTTGCATGAGATCGACCAGACACTGCCGGTCGCACTTCTTGGCGGCCATTGTGGGATTCATCGTTCCCATCACGGCAAGAGAGATGGCTACCGCAAACACAATTATCAATCGCTTTGATTTCATTACAGTCCCCTTTCCTGAAGGTTGCTCAATTGTTTCTTTGTATTTGGCATTCGTGTCACCCATTAAGCGTTTTTAGCGCTGAAAGCGCGATGCAGCACAGCCCAGGGTGAAGGACGCAGAGCGGCCGGAACCCTGGGTTGAGAATGAAAAAGGGATTAGCCCTGAAAGGGCGATACAGAAAACCTGCTCCGCCCTTTCAGGGCTAATCTTAATCCTGCTTTGTTACCCAGGGTTCCAGAGTTCGCTTCGCTCGCTCTTTCACCCTGGGCTGTGCTGCTCCGCGCTTTCAGCGCTTAGCTTGACGCGCATGCGCTTAAGACTTTGCTTTCTCTTTCGGGGCAGGCAGCTCGCAGCCATTAGGACATACGGTCAGGGTGTGGACGAACCGAACCTTTCCATTTTCCAGCCTGAACATATGAGTATCGGGCCAACCGTCCTTCTCTCCAAAATCCACCAAGCCCACCACCGTTCCCATGTCAAGATCGACTATGAAGCGCCGATTGGTGATTGTAAGAGTTCCTTCCAGCGGAGGGCCGCCAGTGCAGATGGCTTTGGGATCTCCGTTAGGATTGGTATATGCGCCCCCTTCGAGGCGAGCGCACGGGATGTTCCAGGGAACTCTGGCAGCAGCGGATCGATCTGAAAATATATCGAAGTACGCGTTCGCAGCGTTGATAAGCGTTTGCCGGTCGCTGCGTTGAGCGGGCGGAAGGATGTCCCACTTTTCCTGCGACGAGTATTTCAGATAATTTGCCGCATTGAAGAGCCAATCATTATTGTCGGTGACCAGAGCTTCAATTTCCGAAATCTTATCGCCGTCAACTTTCAAGCGCGTCCCAATCACATACGCATGGTCGCTGCTCGTATGAATTATTTCGGTGAAGGTTTCACAGGTTTCGACATCAAGCAGGCTGCGATGGAAATCAACGGCTAAAGGCTTTTGCCAAATGCCTTGGCTCAGTTGGATTTCTTTCCTGTTTTCGATGTACTTTGCCTGCTTGGCAAGAGGCATCAGCGACGGTTTGCCTTTTTCCAGAGCGTCCAGGTACTTGTCTACTTTTGTCTGAAGGCTTGCCCGGGTGCATTTCGGCGCCGCCTGCAGAGACAGCGTACTGCAGAGTAATGCGAACAAAGCGATTGCCCGAATCATGGGTCCTCCGTGGTGCTCATTGATTTGTGGATCCATTATACGAAGCGGATTTTTTTGTTGGTAGGGAAATCCCAATCCTCCCTGCCGTTCTGGTCAACTTATAGAAAAACGGGATCGAAACCGTCTGCAATGTGGAGTGAACCCTTTATAAGACACGGGTCCTCTCCCCAAAAACCGGACTAGTTTTTAGGGAGAAGACCATACGCCTTCATAGTCCCTGTTATGCGCTTCGTAATTTTGTTTTAGATTGCCCCAGTACCCTATGGGCAGTTCTCCAACCTGCACCTTGCCGTCCGCCTGTTTCACGGTAATAAATTTTCGCCACTTCGGCGGATCCAATTCAGGATAGTCGATCCGGTGAAAATCAAGAAACCGGCTGCTGGCTTTGCGTGCCAAAGAAGCATGCAAGTGGATCTGCGCATGCGTCAGAATGCTCAAATCCTCGAGACTTCGTATCAGCTTGTGGGGGTCCAAGGCATGCAGTGTGGGTACCCACTTTTCTTCGATTTCCTGAAGCGTTTCCAATCCAATTTTGAAAAGCGATTCGGTCTTGTATTCGCTGCAGTAGTACTGCATCGCGCGGGCGATTCCGGCGTGCAGTTCCTTCCAATCCATTCCGTCACTTCTCTTAACGGGGGCGTAGACTCTTGCCCTCTCTCCGGAAACCTGATCTTTGGATACTATCGCTTCGCCTGCCTCCCGCACGAAGGCTGCTGCTTTCCTGCCCGCGTACCTTCCAGTTGCAGCTGCGAAGCTGTGATCTCCCGGAGAGAATAGCTGGGTGCCGGCGGCATAGAGTCCGTCGAGTGTAGTCTTCAAATCCCAATCAATTACCAGGCCGCCGCCGTTGGCCTCGCGCCATTGCGGCAAGCTGGATCCCTCTATCAAGGCATAGTTCTGAAGCTGGTCTTTGCCCGGATCGAATCCGGACTCTGTATAGGTATCTACAATGATCTTTCCTGTGCATTCTTCTTCCAGCAACATGTTCCAGACAACTTTGCGCTCGATCTCCGGCATGGATGGGAAGTCGCCATAGAACGGCAGGGCATAACTCGCCGCTTGAGCACTTTTTCACGAATTGCCGAAAATCCCATTCCCATGCGGTCGACATTCTTCTGGCGCCAGCCGGGTTCGGTAACGATCGGGAGCGCTTTGCCGTTGGCGTCGACCAGCATGACGTTCTCATAGCTTGCATCTCCCGCGCCTGTATACCACCTGTGTTTGAATCCGGGCGTAATGCCCATAACTCCGGATCTTTCCATGAGAGTGAGCTCAGCGCCGGCCCGCCAAGCCATTGCGATGCCGTCGCCGGACACCGCGCGGGGCGACATGGTGTTGTATCCTGACAATTCCGTATTGATCAGCCAAATGGATCCGCCTGAAGACGAACAGAGTATGGTGGCTTTGGCCTTGAAGATCATGAATTCCCCCGTCCGGGCATTCACTCCGGTTGCGCCGACAACTCTGGCGCCCTGAATTCCTTTCTCTGTCAGCAGGGCGGTAGCCATGACTCTGTCATAAATTTTGACTCCCAGACGTTCGCATTCTTTTTTCAGCGCCGGTTTAAACGTTGTTCCCCAGACACGGATGACGACATTGGTATCGTGAAAAGGATTCATGCGCGGTGAGATCAGGAATTTGGTCTTTTCATCGCGGCCTTCGACGCCCTTGAACTGGTCGTCCGTATCCCGAATTTTGCCGCCCATCTTTTCGAGTTCCAGCAGCGTATCGTAGTTTTCCCGGCATTGGATCTCGCGGCTGATGCCGCAACCATATCCGCCGAATCCGTTGGTGAGCTTCTCGGCCCATTCATCGGGATTCACTTTTGATAGAGGATTCGCCGCCGTATCGCACCAGTGGTCGCATCCCGGCCCCCCGGCGCCGCTGCGGATGGTGGCCGACTTTTCGACCAGCGCAACGCGCACGCCTTTTCGCGCAGCGCTGATGGCAGCCCAGCATCCGGCAATGCCTCCGCCGATGACCAGCACATCCGTCTCGATTTCCTGTTCCTGATCGTAGCGAATTGCGTAAGGCCATACGGGCGCATGACCTTCATTCCCGACAAATTCATGAAATGTAGTCATTTTTTATCAACTCCTACAAAACAAAAAAAAGCCACGGATTTCACTGACTTCACCGATTATGCGCGGAAGACCTGGCCGGTTTCCTTGCGCTTCCAGTAGCCTCTCTGCTGCAGCGGCCAATTGAATTTGACGGCTCCGGGACGCGGGCAATCATTGACGCAGGTGCCGCAGTACCAGCATTCCTCGGGGTGCAGGATAATTGGGCACTTGCCTTCCTCAGGATTAGGAATGAACACATCCATCGGGCAATGCTCCACGCACGTGTTGCACCCATTGCAGATTTCAGGATTAAAGATTGCCGGCCTGCCTGGCGTAGCAACATTGGGAACGGCATATACCTTCATAACTCACTCCTTATCAGATTCCAGATACCAAATGGCATTTAATCTGGAATCTGAAATCGATTGTATCCACGCCCATCTGCGCCGCCTCGCCACGAAATCCCGCGAGAAATGCGGGCTAGGCGTTTTGCAGCGGTTTCTGCCAGCTCAAGAGCCGCTCCATGTTAGCCGGCTCCTTATAGATTTTGATGTGGTCCTTCAGTGCCGGCCCGAGGATTTCAATCTTGTTCAAGTCCGCCTGCCCCAAGCCCGCCTGGGCGGCGTAGGTCAGATGGCCGACCTTGCCGATCCCAAGTCCCATCAATTCTGCGCCCACCGTATCGGCTGCGAGCCAGTCGGTGCTCACGACGCAGACACGATGGTCTACCGCTGTGCCATCGACGGGGCCCTCACCTTCCATGCCCTCAAAACCATCAATCACTGCCAGATGCGGATGCAGCCGCGGCGCCAGGGCGGCGAGGTTGTAATGGATTCCGCGTACACCACCGCCGTGGATGAGAAATCTGTTGGTCCTGTCCAGTTCGCCGCCCGGCTTTGGTCCGGGGTCCCTGATTGCCGCGGCGACGATAACGTTTTTGAGCGAAAACGTTGCCACTGTGAAGAAATGTGTTTTGAGCTTTGCCGCCGAGATGATGAAGTTGTTCGGATCCAGCATCATCCTTGATACCCGGCATGGGTGCGGGCGCAAATCGGACTGATCCATGCAGTACACCGTGTCAACCGCTGTCTTGTCCAGGTCAACCAGTTTGACGCCATACTTGCCGACGAACTTGTTGTAGCCAAAATTCGCAAAACCCTCGAGGGTCGAACCTTCTGCCGGCGATTCGGCAATCACTACGTTAGTCTTGCGGATGGACCTGAGGAACTCGAGGATTCCCTCGAGCTGATCGGCATGCGTCGCGCACAGCGGCTTGCTTGTGTTGACGTTGTTGGGCTTCAGGATGACGAGTTTGTTGCCAATGGTTTGTGCAATTTCCTTTTCGAAGGTGCACAAGGCGCGGAAGATGTTGTCGGCGCGATCGTTGCCGGTCGTCAACGCTACGCGCGCCGACGGGGCCGGAGAGGGGGCGCCAACCGGCGCGCGCGTGCTTTCCTGGGCACGCGCCGCACCCGATAAACGCAGTCCCTGAGCGAAACCCAAGCCACCAAGTATTGAATTCTTGAGAAACCGACGGCGGGAATCAATAAAGTGTGACGACATAAGCCTCCCTCCCTATCAGAGTGAATGGCTCAATGAGTCCTGTTTTGTTGCGCATCATAACACAGGACCAATTCTCAATGACAGTTCCCGGCCCCGATATCAAGAGAATGTATCCCAAACTTCGCCTGCGAGGATTCGAGCGTATCCAACTTCAACTGACTTAAGCCAATGTTCGATGTCAGCAGAAATGGGACTGATTCGGTCAATGGAACAGGAGAGACTTGAGCGGTGTTATGGAACGGGAAACACACTCCTGAAAGTGCTAGCAAGCATAATAGGATATTGGTTTGTCATCCATTGCTGCCCACCTGTCGGCTTTCAGGTCACACCGTTTTGATGAATTTCTCCGAAAATCTCAGTGTTTTTGAGAGATCGAAACCGTAGCCGACTCCATGACGATGTCGGGTTCAAGCCAGCCCTTGAGATCCATAAGTTTTTTATAGGCCCTCCGGTAGAGAAGGACAGCTTCGATTCGTGCATCTCCCGAATCCGGAGCGATAAACAGGAATTCACCAACATCGGATTCGAACGCTCCGAGCCGAGTGTCCATCACTACCCGGGTCGGGTTCCAATATGCAGCGGTTGGTGAAACTCCCGTCCACATTTCTTCGAGCAGTTTGACAAACACCTTTCCGGGAAGCCCGGCGTAGTAGCCATCTGCCGGATCCCCGGAACCGCACCACTCCGGGAGCACGGGCCCCGCCTTTAGAGATAATTCAGAAGCGTCGCTGCCTATAAGCCCGGACTACCAGTATTAAATGTCGAAGCGGTGAGTCCGTGGGAACGTGGTGACCGGTGAGATCGTTGACAACCTTCGTTTTGACTCGGATCCCTTCCGGCAATTGTTCTGCCTCAAGGGTCAAAGACACCGCGTTCCGGAGAAGGTCAAGGTCCCTGGCTCCAGGCATCCTGTGGCTGACAATAGTATTGGGATCACGTTTAAGACCGCCCTTTTCAGGGTGGGACAAAGAATTCGGCCCCGGAGCTCGGCATATGGCAATCCTGGCACGTCTTTCCCGTTTCCCTCCGGCTGTAAGGGCTTCGCAGCCACTCCCCGAAGGAATCGTAAACAACCGTATCCCAAAAAACTCCAAAATGGCATGGGGCGCAAAACTGGCTACTCTTCTGAAGCTTGGAATATGTGTCCTCGCCCGGGGCGACGTCGTCCAGTGGCCCGGCAAAGAACTGATGCGCCTTGAAAGGTCTCCGGAATTCGTAGGAAAGTACTCCGGCTCTTTCAGGAAAAGGAAGTCCTGTGGCGGGATCGAGGCGGACATCCCAGATTTTGTGGCAGAAGTCGCAGGTGACGCCTTCGGCTTCGACTCCCTGGACCGAGAAAGGATCGGTATTAAGGGGGCATTGATGGCCGCCGCGGGAACATGGCAGGCAGCGCAGTCGCCGGTATGGTCCGGATTATCGAGTCTGTACCCCGGTCCGTAATAGGGCTCTTCAGGATCCGGGGGAAGTGGAACAATCTTGTAGTCACTTATGCGCCTATAGCGGGTTGATTGGGCTCCGGCGGCCTGACATGTCTGTC
Organism: uncultured Acidobacteriota bacterium; assembly: GCA_963761825.1. Lineage (GTDB taxonomy): Bacteria > Acidobacteriota > UBA6911 > UBA6911 > UBA6911 > UBA6911. The sequence goes on along the minus strand of CAVXIH010000012.1, from coordinate 55,475 downwards.
CCGGAATGCATGGTAAGGAAACGTGGATTGACGGCAGATTGGGAATGAGCGTCCTTGAGCCACTCGTCAACCGGAAGAGCGGGGCCTGAAGTGGCTTCGCCTCGAAAGTGACACTCGGAGCACCCCTGCTTTTCACCGGAACCGGCCGATCGGGAGGAAGGCAACCACTCGTATTCGCGATTGTCCAGTTGGTTGTGTCGGTGAAGGGAAATCGTCACGTCTTTTCCCCCGGGCGACGGCTTCAACCGGCCCGCCAATGAAATATCCTTTAGCCCAGGCTGTGAGTTTGACGGGACCGCTGAAAGACTCGGGTACAGCCAGTTCGAACTCTCCCTTAGAACCGGTTACCGCGCTGTGTTCCGTCGTCTGGATTCGGACCACGGCTCCAGGAAGCGGACCTTCGTCGTCACGGACGGTACCTCTGATAATCCTTTCAGGACTCGCTGCCTGCGCCGAAACTTGGAGCCACGGGCAAAATACAATTCCGGCCAAAACGAAAACGCCCAGAACCGCGATCCATTTCGAGCCTCTTGAAGCTGGAATTCTTGCGGAAGCGTAACAGGTGTGTGGATACAAAGGAATTTTGATCATTTCTTTTCGTAGCATATCTGAAGTATAACCAAATCGTGAATCCGTTGACAGCAGCAACAAGAATCTGCCGACTTTGACCGCGTTGGGAAAAACAAGCCACCGTTTTTAATAACCATTTCTCGATCGAAAGAGCTGATCCTGTGTTCCCCGTTCGTTACTTCTCACTCACGGACGCGCGCGTCGGTTCATGATTTCCCTTGCCAAGGCTGTTTTGTGGTTCGTGGGACATGAGCTATTTTACAGGAATTGAGGCTGTTTCGCCTAAATCCATGGTATCCTTGCTACAGCGGCAAACACAAGACAGCAATTCCTCATACGCCATATGACTGAAGATAAGGCTAGACCTTCTATCCTAGGCATCAGTCCTAAAGGGGATTTTCCACATGCCCTTTCCGTGGGGACTCGTTTCGGCCGTTACGAGATTCTCTCTCTGATCGGCGCCGGGGGAATGGGTGAAGTGTATCGGGCGCTGGATCACGACCTGCGCAGAAACGTCGCGGTCAAGTTGCTCCCTATCCGCTTTGCCTCTGATCCGGGACGGATGTCGCGTTTCGCACAGGAAGCGCGTGCGGCATCGAGTCTCAATCACCCCAACATAATCACGATTCATGAGATCGGAGAAACATCAGGGCTTCCGTTCATTGTAATGGAGTTCGTTGATGGTGAGACACTGCGGTCGGTCCTCGCGGGAGGGCGTTTAACTATCCGGCGATCGCTCGATTTAGCCGCCCAGGTTGCGGAAGGACTTGCCAAAGCGCATGCGGCAGGGATTGTACACCGGGATCTGAAGCCAGAAAATATTATGGTGACGCCCGATGGGTTTGTGAAGATCCTCGATTTCGGGCTGGCCAAACTGTGGCCCATCGGGCGCGAAGCGGCATCTGAAGCTGAGACCGTCACAGCCACCCAGTTGCTCCCCCATACCGATCGCTACGCTATTTTAGGCACAGTCGGATACATGTCTCCCGAGCAGGCGGCCGGCCGTAGCGTTGATTTCCGTTCCGACCAGTTTTCTCTGGGTACTATTTTGTATGAGATGGCTACCGGCTGCCGAGCATTCTTACGGGAGAGCGCTGCGCAGACGCTTGCCGCAATCATCGAAAAAGAGCCCCAATCGATATCCGAAATTAATCCTGCATTTCCTGCTCCGGCCCGCTGGATTATCGAGCGATGCCTGGAGAAAGATCCGGTTGACCGCTATGCATCGACCCTCGATCTTGCCCGCGAGCTTCGTAAGGTTCGCGAACACCTTACGGAGGCGTCGGCTCCGAGTGTCACTTCCGGCGCGCCGGCGCCGAGTAAGCCGCGGCCGCGGCTGCGGCTGTGGCACAAGGTAGCAACGATATTGGCGATCCTGGCAGTTTTGATGCTCGTGACGCCTGTCTTGGACGTCGTCCGGCAGCAGCTGCATCTGCTGCCTCTGCCGGCCCAAAAACGGATTGCGATCCTGCCGGTGCACAATCCCGGAGGAACGGCGCAGGAGAGGGCGATGTGCGAAGGTTTGCTGGACTACCTGGTCGCACGCCTCAGCGAGATTGAAAGATTTCAGAAAGCGTTTTGGGTCGTGCCTGCTGCCGAGGTGCGGCGCCAGGGCGCAGCGGCCGATCTCGATGTCAGGCGGGGGCTCGGAGTAACGCTCGCCCTCGATATCACCGTGCAGCGGTCAGGCGAACGCACCATTATGAGTGCCGTCCTTCGAGATGCCGAACAACCGCGCGTGCTGCGCTCCACAACCAAGGACATTCCCTCGGAAACCTCACTCCTTGATCAGACAGTCGATGCTGTCATTGACATGCTCGATTTGGAAATCGGATCGGACGCACGTGCCGCCCTTCGAGCCGGGACAACCACCGTTGTGGAAGCTTCGACGCTCTATGCACAGGCCTTGGCCTATCAACCTTACGAGCAGGCGCGCACAATGCTGGATCGGTACGATCAACGGCAAAATTTAGAACAGGCGGTGAACCTCCTCAACGCGGCGCTGACAAAGGATCCACGCTATGCTTTAGCTCATGCCGGTTTGGGAGAAGTCTATTTGCGCCTTTGGATGCTCACGAAAGATCCGGAGTTCGCCCGCCTCGCGGAAGACCACTGCCGCCGCGCATTGGATCTCGACAGCCTGGTGGCACCGGTGTGGGTAACGCTTGGGATGCTGCACTCGCAGACAGGCAAGCCCGACGAGGCGCTTAGCGATTTTGAACGCGCACTCGCGCGGGCTCCTGGGAGTGCGGAGGTTCTGCGCGAACGGAGTGTCGCATTGGGACGCCTGGGGCGATTTGAAGAGGCTGAAAAGAGCTACCGTGCAGCGATCGCCCAACGCCCGGATTCATGGGCCGCGTATAACTATCTCGGGACCTTCCTGTTCAGCAGGGGACGCAATACGGAAGCAGCGGCTGCATTTCGGCAAGCGCTGAGACTGGCGCCCGACAATGCACGGGTCTGGTCGAACTGGGAGCGGTTCTCCACCGGTTAGACCGCTACGATGAAGCTGAAGCCGCGTGGGAAAAGTCGGTCAGTTTCCATCCCACGGCTTCGGCGTTGTCCAACCTTGCAACCCGCCGATTCTTCCAAGGACGGTACGCGGAATCCGCGCGGAAATTCGAGGAAGCCACGAATCTTGCAAAGCGCGATTACCGCATCTGGCGGAATCTCGGGGCTGCGTATTTCTGGGCGCCGGGGGAGCGCGGCCGCGCAGCCGCTGCGTACCGGACTGCTGTCGAACTGGGTGAGCAGGAGCGCCGGTTAGATCAACGAAACGCACCGCTACTCGCCGATCTGGCGGATTGCCTGGCCCTCCTCGGGGAGTCCAAACGAGCCCGCACGCTCCTGGCAGAGGCTCTCAAGCTTGAGCCGGGCAACAACGATGTCACTCAAATGGCAGTGGGAATCTACGAAGCGCTCGGTGAGCGCGACGCGGCGCTCCGCTGTCTTGATAGGGCACTGAAGGAAGGCTATTCGCGTGACCAGATCGAGCATGATCCATTTCTTGCTGGACTGCGCGCCGACCCTCGATATTTAGAGATCGGGAAAGGGAAGGCCGCAGCGGGAGGTAAAAATGCAAACTACAAATAACCAAGGAGGCGTTATGGGAGGCAAACACGATATCTATATAATCGAGGTGGAAGGTGAGTTCCGGGTTCGGCCGGCCGTGGCAATGATTGATGGGACGCAAAGGAAACTGAAAATCGGAACCTGACGGACATACCCGGTATATCTGACCTTCCCCTCCGGCTTTCTTAAAGGTGCCGAGCAATACCATCCCTTTAGGCGGTGGGCAATCAACAGGAGCCGAAGGAAGAGATCAGTAGTACTCATCTCACACCTCTTACTGGTCTTTTTCAATACTCGGTCATGATCATTAAAAACGGCGGAGCCTGATTCCGGCAAAAGGCGAATCAGCGCCGTAGGTAATTGTGGATCCATAGGGCAAGGGAGAGAGCTCAACCGCCGACAAAAAAAACTGGCAGTTGTTGCATGCCGGATTGATCGAAGTGTTGGTGACCGGGATGCTGATCAGGTGGATAAGTGTGCGGCGACGTTGCGAATCGCGTAAGAATATTAATCTGTTACAGAGCCACTAGTCGGCGAGAGCGGCAACCGAGTCAGGATCCAGTTGCCGCGGCGTTTGTGCCTGGCCGTTTGCTTTTTTCGGGGCTGCCAGGAATGATTCTTTGCCGATAACCTCCTGCAGGCGACAGAAGTGCCACTCCGGTTTGGCCGGGGTCCAGGTCCCGTTCTTGTAGTTGGCGCAACTGTCGGGCTTGGCGAGAGGATACTCTTCGAGCGGGTCGTCAAGCAGATTGTAGAACGTACAATTTGCCGTTTCCGCGTTCTCAGCGCAGATGAGCTTGTATTTTGCGTTCCGTGCGCCGACATGCTTGAGGTTGTTCATTACGGGATTTATGGTTTCCGTAAGCAGATACCCTTTATTGGGATCGCGCAGGCCCTTGGCCCCCTTGAAAAGGATTGGAGTGAGAGAGACGGAGTCGACGGCTACGGTACCGTCGCCGGTTCTGTTGGGAACAGTTTTGGGTACATCGAGGCGCGCCAGTTCCAGGATGGTGGAGAACAGATCCACCCCATGGATCGGCTCGTCGCTCTGGGAACCGGCCTTGATGCGCGGTCCGCGGATCGCCATCGAGACGCGGGCGCCGCTTTCATAGGCCGTGCCCTTGCTGCGTCCCCGCCTGGTGATGTACATGTTGTCGATGAACTCGCGCTTTTCGCCGAACATCCATGTGCCGTTGTCACCGAGGTAGATGACGTAGGTATTCGGATCCTGCTTGTCGACCACAGCGAGCACCTTGCTGATGATGGTATCCATCGAGTTGGTCATTCCCCGCATGAGCGCCTCTGAGGAGCAGGAACCGACGATAGCCGAACCGAAGGTGCCGCCGCAGGCTTTCATCTCTTTGATTGATACCTCATCCATCGTGTCAATATTCGGCACGACCATCGGATTCGGCATCTGATTGCCCGTGATATGCGACAGGTTGAACGCCAACCAAACGAACCATGGCTTGTCGGGATTCTTCGATTTTTGCTCGGTGATCCATTGGATGGCATCGGCGGCGTTCACTACCGGCGCATAGGTGGTCGGCGCGACACCGGGTATGGATCTGACGGGCGCTTTTTCAGTACGGTACTTTTCGGGAGCGTCGGTGCTGTCCTGGATATGATAGTCCCATTCCCAGTATGTGGCGACACCACCATGGAGATTGCCCAGGTAGAGATCGAAACCTGCCTCTTTGGGCTTCATGCCGGGGTATGTGCCCAGGCCCGCCATGTGATACTTGCCGAACAGTGCGGTGCTGTAGCCCCCCTTTTCCTTCAGGTCCCGGACGAAGGAGTGATGGTTTTGGGATAGCCAGTTATTGTAATCCAGGACTCCCGTCTTGGCGGAATAAAGCCCGGTGAGAATCGATGTGCGCGTGGGAGAGCAAAACGGATTTACCCAAGCCTGGGTGAACCTCATGCCCGCCTTGGCAAGGGTGTTGAGGGTGGGGGTGGACGCGGGGCGACCCTTGATCATTTGATACTTAGGATGATTATGCCCCGAAGGCCCGTATTGCTTGACAAGGCTGTCGATCAGGCCGGGATACATGTCGGTTGTCGCGTCGATGCCGATGTCGTCGCCGATGATCAGCAGGATGTTTGGACGTCGAGACTGTACCGTCGCCGGGTGTTCCCGGCTCTTTTGCCGCGAACACCGACGTAGCTCCGACCATAAGCGCAGCCAGTACGGCAAATCCATACAATGTTCTTATGACGGCTCTATGGATCACGGTTTCCTTCCCCCGATTCGTGGTTATTTTTCAATAACAGAACGCTGTTTCACTCATTCCATTCTACTATCAATTCTAAGCCGGCAGCCTATAAGAAAAATAAACGGCAGTTTTTCGAAAGGCCAACGATCTCAAAGTCGTTCCGGCTTTGATACTGTGTGATACGCGAACGGATCGTGAATTACAGGATGGGATTTTACTACAGCTAGGAACAAATTGGCGAGGGAATCCGGGGATTTGCCCAAGCATCCACTTTTCAGCCGATAGCCGGCCTGGAAGACCTGATCAGCGAATCTGCACAGCGTCAACCTCGATTTCGAAAAAAAGATCGTGACGGCAGACGTCGGCGTGAGATACGGCGAGCGGAAAACGCGGAATATTGAAGGCAACTCGTTTGTAAATCGGCAGGTAAGCCATGTCTTTGAAATAAGCGATTCCGCGAACGAGATTGCTCCAGTTCATTCCCCGTGAATCGAGAATGGCTTTTACCGCATTCATCGTGAACCGAATCTGTTTTTCCGGCTCATCCGGATGAACGGTTTTTCCGTCGGGCGCGATACTGGCTGTCCCGGAAATAAGCAGCCTGCGATGTGTTGGACTTCCGAGTTCAACGGCACGGCTGAAAGAGCTCTTATAATCCAGCGCTGGATTCTGAAGCGGCGAAGCGACTGTCTGAACTGTAAATTCAGGGCTCTTCGGCTGAACCGCAAAAACATCCATGGTAATGGCCGCACCAAACGGATTGCCGGCGCCGATTCCCGTGCTGGCCGGAACTATATGATCGAAGATTCCAGTCTCGTTGAAGAAGGCGGTGCGAACAGCGTTGAAATCATCGTACCATTCAAGCAGATGGTCGAGGTATATCCATGTGCGCACCGTATCGGTGAAGCTGAATCCGTTTTGCGCCAGTATGGCGGCGGCGGTTTCAAAAACAGATCGCGCCTGCCCGCCGCGCGAGGCGGTCAGGTTCGCCGGAAGCAGGCCGCATAAACGGCAATAGCGGGCACAGTCGTCTTCATAAATAAATCCGATATCGCGTCCGCCGGAACGAACCGGCATAGGAATAATTCCGGAGAGCGCCACAGCCTGCATGGAGTAAAAGCTGCCGTCTGTGCAGGCATCGCCCTGAAGCCAGACCACCGGCCATGGCGCCACACTTTGAAATAAATTCAGAATAAAGCTGATTTCCCGCAAATACAAACTGACTGAGAATAATGGCATGCTGTTTCTGCGCAACGGATCGAAGCATGCAGGCCGGATCACCGCCCGACTGTACGGTTATGCAGTGCTCGGAATGAGTCGGTAGCCTGAGCGTCGCGACCTCCGTTTCATGCATTGGTTTTAATAACTTCCGCTTTCAATGAAAACCCTCAAGTGCTTCGCTTTCCATCCGTCGTTCACATTTTCGAATAACGGAAGAATGGTTATTTCGGAAGTGCCGCAATCCTGCTTTCCAGAAGCTCGATTTCTTCGGTGGAAAGCTGGCCGCTCTTCAGCGCACCTTGATACAGTGTCCGGGCTGCCTTTATTTTTTCCTGTTTGAGATAAATCTCTCCCAGCAGGGATATCGCGTCGATATACGGTGCTTTCTGTCGAACAATCCGTTGCAGTATGTTGACCGAACCGGAAATATTTCCGCTCTGCAGGAGGTAAAAAGCCAGCGAGTATCCGTATTGCGGATTATCCGGTTGCAGGCCGCAGGCACGCTGCAAATAATCGATCGCGGGATTCATTCGTCCCGACTTTGCGTTTATCACGCCCAGGTTATAGACTGCCACGGCGGATTGGGGGTCCAGTTCTGCAGCTTTTTGCAGATACGATCCGGCCTCGCTGAGCTGTCCCAATTCTCCAAGCAGCAGACCGAGGTTTAAATTCGCCTCCGGGCTTTTCGGTTCCAGTTCGCAGGCGCGGCGCAGGCTCTGTGCCGCTTTATCGTTCAAGCCGAGCGCGTTGTAGGCGAAGGAGATGTTGACATAAGGCTGAATGACGCGCGGTTGCAGGCTAATTGCGGTTTCGTAGAATGCTAGCGGCTTTCCGGTAGTCGTGCTGTGAGAGGTAAAAGCTGCCCATGTTGTAGTGGGAAGCCCAGGAGTCAGGACGGGCATCGAGGGTTGCCTTGAATTCCCCGGCAGCGGTATCAAAGGCTGCCGCAGTTTTGGCATCCAGTAAACCTCGCGGAATTGCCGCCATGGCGGAGGCAGCCCGGACGCGTACCAGCCGTGATTTATCCTGGATGACGGCGCTCAGGGCTTTCACTGCTTCATCGTCGATCCGGTCACCCAGAGCTTCGGCGGCGCTGGCGCGAACCAGCGGGGAAGGATCCTCTAATGCCCGGATAAGGAAGGGCCATTTTCGGTCGTCATTGCAGGGCCGGAGCAGACGTATCAGCGAAGCCGTGAAAACTGCCTCATGGGTATTCCGCGCCAGATATTCGAGCATGGCCGGAAGCTTTTCCCAGTTGCGTCTGCGTGCCGCATTAATAAGGGAAGCCCGATGAAGAACCGGCGCCTGGTAGTCCCTCTTGCGCCATTGACGCACCCAACCGTCGGCCCAGGCCGCGTCCTTGTCCGTATGGCAGATATTGCAGGCGTTGGGGGACTTGAAGGCGATTGTCGTCGAAGGAGTGGGAGGCAGCATCGAATGATCGCTGCGGCGCATGCGGGCAAATTCGGTCTTCGGCATATGGCAGGAAATGCACAGACTCCCCGCGCTCCCCTTCGGATGGTGCGAATGACCGGATGCATTTTCCACATTCGCAGCATGACAGGGCATGCAGGCATTGTTTTTCTTATCGTCTGCGAATCGTAACCTCCCGCTTGACGTGTGACAATGCAGGCAGTCCATCTGCCCCGACTTTGCACAGGGACTCAACAGCCACTGGGTATAGGTATAATTTTCGCCCAGGTCCCGCCCGTCGGGGTAATAATCCGGCAAATCGAGAATCCCTAAATCAAAATGGTCAAAGAAATCATCGCCAGGCTTGTAGGAAACCGTCAGAGGGGATGCTTTGGCGTGGCATGAAGCGCAGGCATCGCCCGCAATGGTCCTGCTGTACTTCGGCGGACGGATCACGTCGATTTTGAGATCCTTGGGCGGCTTGCCCGCCACAGCCTGGCGGCAGACACGAACGTGTTCCGTCGCAGATCCGTGGCAGGCTTCGCAGTTAATGCCCGGTTCCAGCCAGACGGAGTGGTACGTGTCGGTTTTCAGATCGTAATTGCGCGAAAACTGGCTTACATGGCATCCATAGCAGGAAGTATTGAAGGTGTACTCCGGGTCTTTCCATCCCACCGGCTCTTCCTCGATGTCCTGAAAATGGCGGATCCCGCTTGCCGCCGTGTCAAACCACGATTTTCTCTGTGCATCATACGCCAGGGGAAGAACCTGCAGCCGGCCGCGATCCATGGGCGTAAGGAAGTAAAAAACATTTTTCCCGCCCAGCGCATGAACTATTGGATACTTCTTATTTCCTTTTGGCCCGCTCTCTCTTATCCAGCCCTGTTTGCCGTCAAATTCCACGCGGTAATCGGAGTCTCCAACCGCCAGGCTTTTAGCCTGGGGCGCAAGTCCTGTTTGAAACAATTCCGCCGTGAAAGGCTGCATGGCAAGGCCATGATGGGAAGGAGCCCAAAGCCGGTAGAACTTTTCATGGCATTCCCGGCAGGATTGCGTGCCGGAATAGCCGGAGGAGCTCGGAGATCCATCCCTCGTGAGCCGGAACGGCCATCCGCCCGGGTTGAGCCGATAAAAGGCTAAGGCTGCGGCGATAAGCAGCACACCAAGCAGCATTCCAATAATCAATTGCCTTTTCTTCATATCGGGCTCCTAGCCCGCATTTCTCACGGGCTATTGAATTCAAAAGAATATCATTAACCGATTTGGCTTGCACAAAACCAAAGAAATCATAGATAAAGTATCTATCGCAACATCAAATATCGTCGTCATGGCGGTTGTGAGGGTTGGAGGCGCAGATCCAATGAAATTAATGACAAAAGCGGTACTGATATGTACGGCAGTTTTCCTCTGTGTGTGTGCATCCACAGCGAAAGAAAGAAGCGATAAAACCGGTTCTCCCCGTCGCCCTAACATCCTGTTGGTTATTGCCGACGATGTCGGCATAGATATGACCACCAACATGTATCCGGGCATGATTGATGATCTTGTCAAGAAATACGGACCTTCAGGACTCAACCACGCCGAGTATCGCAAAATTGACGGCAAGCCGGCTTCCACGCCGGTGTTGGATAAGTTTGCCAAACAGGGCATGAGGTTCGCCAATATCTGGGCGCATCCATTCTGTTCGCCCACGCGCGCGGCGATGCTTACCGGGCTATTTGCGGCAAAAACCAAAGTTACCACGTACGCGGATCCACTGTCCCCGAACCATACAAGCTTCGTCCGGAAACTGAAAGACGAAGCCGGTTACAGCACCGCGATATTCGGCAAATGGCATATGGCCGGTTTGCCCGGCAAGCCGGTGGATTACCCCGGCATGAAGCCGAAACAGGCGGGATTCGACCTTTTTAAGGGAAACCTCCACGCCGCCATTAATTCATATTGGGATTACGACTATCAGGTGCAGGATGCCAACACTCCTGCGGATCAATGGCGCACCGAGCCCATGCCGACGAAATCCCTTCCCGGCATCGCTCCAACGACGTATGCCCCCGTGGTCAAAGTCGCCGACACCCTGGAATGGATCACCGAGCAAAAATCGAAGAATCCCGACAAGCCATGGTTCGTTTGGATGGCTTTCAACCTGGCGCACACCACAGCCAGGCAGCAGCCGAGTGCCATGGCTGTGCCGAATGCCGACACGCTCGATGCCGCGAGCTATAAGGAGATGAAGGAATGCGGAGGTTCATTCGGATCGAATACCGTGGGATCCTGCAGCGGGGAAGCACTCATGCGGGCTATGACCAATTCCATGGATACGATCTTCGGCAAGCTGCTGGACGCGGTCGATGCCCTTGATCCCAACACCTACGTCATTTTTATCAGCGATAACGGCACCCCCATGTATGGCAGGCCCAATCTGGATTTTATTGACAACATGTACATCACCAGGAAGGGCCGCGGGAAAGGGACTGCCTATGAAAGCGGCGTCCTGGTCCCCATGGTCATCAGAGGGCCCCAAATAACAGCGAATACCCAGAATAAGGGATTCGCCCACGTAGCGGACCTGTTCTCCACAATTCTGGAATTAGCGAAACTCACTCCACCGAAGAACGTCTCCAATAGCGACGGCACCGGCACCGTGTCGTTGGATGGGGTGTCCCTCGCTCCGATTCTCTTCAACAAGGCAAAAGCCACGCGCGACCCGAACATGGGTTACATATTGAATGAAAACAAAAATCTTATGACAAACGGAACGCGGTGGGTTGGGGCTCAGAATGCAACCTACAAGGTCGTCTGTATCGACAGTCCAGTCAATTGCACATTCTACAACCTGGTCAACGACCCGCTGGAAGAGTATCCGCTTGCCAAGCCCGACAGTTGTGTCGATTATACGAACGGGAAGTGGACGCCCAAAAATCCGCAATGGCACTATTGCCGCCTAACGGATGTCGTCGCCAAGGATTCCTTTCTTTCGGTAGATAAGAAATAGGATCTATTCAGATCCCGGAACAGAAACGTTCGATGGTTCATCGAATCATTCCAATTTATTTGTGGCTGAGAGCCATTCGAGATTTATCGGCTGCCATTTTTCAAAAGAGGCATGGTATGAAACGGCTTTTGATCGCTATGGTTTTGATCGCAATAGGACTGTGTCCGTCCATTCTTTCATACGCGCAGAACAAGCCCGAAGTGCTGCTCTTCATGCGCAATGCCCAATCCTCCGATGATTTGGAGTATATGCTCAAGAAGGAAGTCGGCGTGATGAAGGATACACTGGAAAATTCCGGTTATAAGGTCATTGTCGCCACGCTCGACGGCAAGTCCTTTACTGCGGGATCCACGACCGTGAAGGCAGATATCAAGCTGGCCCAAGCGAAAGTGGCCAATTATGCCGGATTCATCCTGCCCTGCCTGGCCGTGCCATCCTACCCCGCGCCGCCGGAGGTATCCCCGGAGGCGATAGCCCTGGTTAACGAAGCCATATCCGCCGGCAAGCCGGTCGCCGCGCAAACTGGGTCACTTTGGACTCTGGCAAAAGCGGGCCTATTGAAGGCAAAGAAATATGCCTATGCCTTTGAAGAGAAAAGCCCTCTTTTTGCAGGGGCAACCTTTGCCGGGACCGGTGTTGTGAGGGACGGACTTGTTATTACATCGGGCCTCTGCCCTTATATGGCACTAAAGATGAAAACCAACGACGGTACCGAGCAACTTGCACTTGCCCTTGTTGCGGCAATGAAAGACAAAAAGTAATAAATCTGCTTCTGCTGAAGACCTGAAAAATGAAGTGTAGTATGTCCCGTATTTTCAGACCGTCGCCAGCAGGGCGCGTTTCACCATGACTTTGGCGATCTGCACTTTGAACTTGGATGCCGGGAGCGGCCGGGCGTCCGCGACGGCGGCCTCGCCTGCGGCTTCGGCATTGGCCTCGTTGATCGGTTTTCCCGCAATCGCGGCTTCCGCCTTGGTCGCGCGATAGGGCTTGGGCGCTACGGCGTTAAGGCAGATGCGCGGTGCGCCGCCGCCGACCATAACGGCGCAGTTGACGATCGGGAAGTCGATCGATTTCCGGATAGCGAATTTGATGAACGCGCTTTTCGCTCCGGCCGGAGGCGCCGGTATCTGGATTTCCTTGATGACTTCATCGGCGGCAAGGACGGTGTTGCCGGGCTTTTTGACATCGAAGAAATTCTCGGCCTCGATGGTCCGGCGGTCGGTGACCACCTTGGCATTGAGGGCGATAAGCGCGGGGGCGGTATCGCTGGGATGAACGGCGATGCAGCCGTTGACGGCGCCGAAGATGGAGTGGTAGCGGTTGTCGCCCGTCATGGCGAAGCACTGTTTGCCCCCCTTGCGCAGGCACTCGAAACGGTCTTCCGGTTTGCGGAAGTACCAGCAGCGGTGCAGCTGCGCGATGTTGCCGGCCAGAGTTCCCATGTCCCGGATGTGGGGCGTCGCCACGCGGGAGGCCGCCTGGGCCAGGGCCGTGTATTTCTGCTTGATGACCGGATTGGCGGCGATATCGGCCAGTCGTGTGGTCGCGCCGATTTTGAGCATGCCCCCTTCTTCCTTGATGTAATCGAGACCGGGGACGGTCTTGATGTTGATCAAAGTCGTGGGATAGGTGGGAAGGATGTTGTCCTTGAGTGTGCCGAGGAGATCGGTGCCTCCGGCGATCAGGTTCGTTTTGCCGTCGGCAAGAGCGGTCTTGATCTCCGCCAGGGATTTCGCGTTCGTATGATTGAATGGTTTCATGTCTTCTCTCCTGTAGAGTTCCCAGTTCCCAGGTTCCCAGTTCCGGATTCAAGCCTTTAACCTGAACCGGGAACCCTGAACTGGAAACTCGTTTTCTATGCCTTGCCTAACGCTTTGAGAACCTTGTCCGGCGTCGCCGGCGATTCGACCCACTTGCCGATCGCGTTGTGGATGGCCATGATGACGAGATGCGTGTTCGCCAGGGAATGGCTGATGCCGCTGGCGCCGTAGCAGGCGTTGCTGGCGCGCGTTTCCAGAAGCTCCAGATCCACTTTAGGCATGTCCAGCATGCTGACCTTCTTGTACTCAAACATATTCGTGCTGAGTCTCACTCCGGTCCTCTGGTCGAAGATAAATTCTTCCTGAAGCTGGCATCCGGTGGTGAAATCCATCACCTGGTCGATCTGGCTCTCCAGCGACGTGCGGCGCATGATCTTGCCGGTATCGGCAGCCACTCCGAACCGGAGGATTTCCACTTCCCCGGTCTCCGTGTCTACTGCAACCTCGCACGTGGCCACGTTCATGGCATCCAACGCTTTGCCCCGTTGAGTCCAGAGGGCTGCCGGAGGCCTGCCGGAGTAGGTCGCGAACAGATTGGCCCGAACAGCCTGCGCAAGCGGAACGCCCTTGCTGGGTCGGCCTTGACAACGACTTTCCCACCCTGCATGTCCAGGTCTTCAGGCTTCAGGCCCTTGAAGGGGCTTGGGCTGCCTGTTTTTGCGCCGGGCCGCCCATCATGCCGAATCCGCCGGGCGCGGGAGGATTGTTTGCTTCCTCGACCGCCGTTTCCAGGATCAGCTTCTTCAATTTATTCGCGCACTCTTTCATGGCCCAGGAAGAGGCGGTCGATCCGTCGCTGCCGCCTCCAAAAGGCCGGTAGATTTCATGGTGATCAAGATCGATGCTGATATCCTTGTACTCGAGGCCCAGCTCTTCGGCCACGGTCATTGCGTTTGCTTCCAGGCCATAGTGGCCGATGATGGGGCCCTTGGATGCCAGATGCACGACGCCGTTGCGAAGCTCAAGTTTGGGGTTGTATCCCGAAACGGAATGGCGCGGGCACTGGTTGTAGCGGAAGCTTGCTCCGTGCAAACGGCCGTCGGGCAGCTTTTTGGCGCCAGTCTGATGCCAGTTCCAGTTCGTCATCTTTTTTACGGCTGCGACACAGGCTTCATAGCTGGGCACGGGATTGGGATCGGTCTGGGATTCCGGCCCGTGGAGATTCAGTGTCGCGATGTCGATCGGGTCCTTGCCCAGCTTTTCCGCGATCAGATAAATCCCCACCATCAGGGTATCCCAGCCCATTGGGTTATGCTGGCCGCTGACGTACATCATTCCGGTGTTGCTGTCCACAACCTCCATGCTCTGTTTGACGTTCTGGCACCTGGTGGTGAAATAGGGGCCGTAGGTCTGGTCCATCGTATTGCCGAACATGGAGCTTCCCCGGACCCCGCCGTCCGCAATGGAAAAGTCGTCTATGGCCGTAATCAGGCCGTTGCTTTTGAAGCCGACCTTCATATGCACGTAGCGCTGGCACAGGTTGAAGTCGTACATATCGGCGCGGCTGTTGACGCATCGAACCGGCCTTCCGGTTCTTTTGGCGAGCATCGGAGTGATCTGCTGGGATTTGCGGATGCCCCAGTCGCAGTACCTGCCGCCTACGAACATGCACTCCTGGAAGACCTTATCAGCAGGCACGCGGTTCATGCCTGCCACCTGGTCGTGTCCCCAGGGGACGCCTTCAATTTGCAGGTTCTTTCCTTGCCCGTGGATGGGATCGTCAAACCACCAGGCAACAGTACCCAAAGGATTGGGGATATGACCGGCAAAAGCGGACGTGTTCACGTCATATTCGATGATATGGTCCGCTTCCTTGAATCCTTTTTCGACATCGCCATCATTCGTGTTGGAATAATTGACGTTGCCTTTCTTGGGGGGATTGTTGCCGCCTCCCATGCCGAATCCGCCTCCGCCGCCTTTGCCCGCCGGGGTAGCCGGCCGGATGACCGGGGCGTCCGGTGCCCGTCCTTTGCGCAGATCTACGACAAAAGGCAGCTCTTCCCATTCCACGACGAGCGCCCGCAATGCCTCTTCGCAGATGTCCGCATTTTCGGCCACGACAATAACGCCGACTTCGGCGCCTTCCTGGTCGGCCTGGTTGTCCAGAAAAGCCTGAGTCGGTCCCATAAAGAAACCGCCGTCACCGCCGCTGCTCAGCTTCTTGATGTCCTCGTCTTCCCAGGTGACGATGTCGACGACTCCGGGGATGGCCCTGGCTTTCGTGGTGTCGACGCTTCTTGATGCGGGCGTTCGCATACGGGCTTCTGAGAAACTTGGCGTGGAGCATGTCGGGAACGACGTAGTCGATGCCGAATTTTGCCACGCCGGTTGCCTGCGCCCAGGACAATACTCCTGGAAGATTCGGTTTCCCGACAACCCTGAAATCTTTTCTGGTTCCGTTTACTCCTGCTAAGTCAGCCATATCTATGCTCCTTTCGATATCTGCGGCGCCGCTTCCATAATAGCGGTGGGATGCCTGGGGTATGTGCCGCAGCAACAGATGTTGCCGGCCAGCGCCTGTTTGCAGTCATCTTCGGTGGGATTGGGATTCTTGTCCAATAGTGCTTTGGCGGAGACCACGAATCCAGGCGTGCAATAGCCACACTGCATGGCGTCCCACTTGCAGTAGGAGTCAATCAGGGGCTTCCACTTGGAATCGGCCGCGATGCCTTCAACGGTCTGGATCGATTTGCCTTCGCATTCCACGGCGAGGGTGGTGCAGGAGAGCACGGCCCTTCCGTCGATGATGACGGTGCAGGAGCCGCAGACGCCGCGGTCGCACATGTGCTTGGCGCCGGTCAGGCCGAGCCGGAACTGGAGCGTGCGCTGCAGGGTCCAGTGGGGCTCGATCAGGACTTCACAGTCCTTGTTGTTTATGTGGAGTTTGGTCGTAACCGGGACGACGGCACCGGGGTGGGCAGTGGCAAAATGGTTTTTCAGTTCCGCAAAAGTGGCGAGGTTCTTGCCGCAATGGGGCAGCGGAATTGAGTCAGAGTGGTGGGAACCGCCTGGATTGCTTCTGCGGCTTTCACAGATTCCGGTGCGAGCGTCAATCCGGCTGCGAGTGTGCTGCCGGTGACGACGACCCCGGCGCTTTTGAGGAAATTCCTGCGGTTGATGCCGCGCTCCTCTTCCTGGTAGATTCCTTCTTCTGCCATACGGCCCTCCTATTCATTTGCAGACAGGCAGTGCGAAGCTGCCACGACCATTCATTCTATTGTGCCGGCACGGGAAGAGCAATTACTTGATCTAGGTCAAGTAATTATTTGTTAGCAGGTCTGCAAGTTCTCAGTTTGCAGGGTCTGTTTGAAAGTTACATAAAGCCTAATTATCGGAAGCTAGAAACTCCGGATTCGATGCAATTCAGAGCGGAATGCCAGCTTATTTCAACTGACGCGGCCTCTGGCCACAACCACGGCTTCGAGATCTAGATGGGCCGGCCGCGCGCTTTCAGCCGTCAGCTTTCAGCCGTCAGCTTTCAGCTCTCAGCATAAGATATGCTTTTGATCAAACGATTGATATCAAATGAATTAAAAAACTTCTTTGCATTTTACAAAGAAGTCACGGATAAAGACGCTATACACTCCGAAAAGGGACGAGTGGAAACTTTGGCAGGGGATGTTATTTCAGCCACTTGCGGATCATAGGTATTATGTCCCCGTATTTTCAGACGGTCGCCAGCAGGGCGCGTTTCACCACGACTTTGGCGATCTGCACTTTGAACTTGGATGCCGGGAGCGGCCGGGCGTCCGCGACGGCGGCCTCGCCTGCGGCTTCGGCATTGGCCTCGTTGATCGGTTTTCCAGCAATCGCGGCTTCCGCCTTGGTCGCGCGATAGGGCTTGGGTGCTACGGCGTTAAGGCAGATGCGCGGTGCGCCGCCGCCGACCATAACGGCACAGTTGACGATCGGGAAGTCGATCGATTTCCGGATAGCTAATTTGATAAACGCGCTTTTTGCTCCGGCCGGAGGCGCTGGTATCTGGATTTCCTTGATGACTTCATCGGCGGCAAGGACGGTGTTGCCGGGCTTTTTGACATCGAAGAAATTCTCAGCCTCGATGGTCCGGCGGTCGGTGACCACTTTGGCATTGAGGGCGATAAGCGCGGGGGCGGTATCGCTGGGATGAACAGCGATGCAGCCGTTGACGGCGCCGAAGATGGAGTGGTAGCGATTGTCGCCCGTCATGGCGAAGCACTGTTTGCCCCCCTTGCGCAGGCACTCGAAACGGTCTTCCGGTTTGCGGAAGTACCAGCAGCGGTGCAACTGCGCGATGTTGCCGGCCAGAGTTCCCATGTCCCGGACGTGGGGCGTCGCCACGCGGGAGGCCGCCTGGGCCAAGGCTGTATATTTCTGCTTGATGACGGGATTGGTGGCGACATCGGCCAGTCGCGTAGTCGCGCCGATTTTGAGCACGCCCCCTTCTTCCTTGATGTAATCGAGACCGGGGACGGTCTTGATATTGATCAAAGTCGTGGGATACGTGGGAAGGATGTTGTCCTTGAGTGTGCCGAGGAGATCGGTGCCTCCGGCGATCAGGTTCGTTTTGCCGTCGGCAAGAGCGGTTTTGATCTCAGCCAGGGATGTCGCGTTCGTATGATTGAATGGTCTCATATCTCTCTCCTTAAATTTCCGTTCCAAGTTTCAGTTCCAGGTTCCAAGCCTCTAACCTGGAACCTGGAACCTGAACTGGAAACTCTTTATCTATGCCTTGCCCAACGCTTTGAGAACCCTGTCCGGCGTCGCCGGCGATTCGACCCACTTGCCGATCGCGTTGTGGATGGCCATGATGATGAGATGCGTGTTCGCCAGGGAGTGGCTGATACCGCTGGCGCCGTAGCAGGCATTGCTGGCGCGCGTCTCCAGAAGCTCCAGATCCACTTTAGGCATGTCCAGCATGCTGACTTTCTTGTACTCGAACATGTTCGTGCTGAGTCTCAATCCGGTCTGTTGGTCGAAGATAAATTCTTCCTGAAGCTGGCATCCGACGGTGAAATCCATCACCTGGTGAATCTGGCCTTCCAGCGACGTCTGTCGCATGATTTTGCCGGTATCGGTAACCACTCCGAACCGGAGAATCTCCACTTCCCCTGTTTCGGTATCCACGGCAACTTCACACGTAGCCACGTTCATGGCGTCCAAAGCTCTGCCTTGTTGAGCCCAGATCGCCGTTGGGGGTCTGCCCGAGAATGTTGCGAACAGATTGGCCCGAACAGCCTGCGCCAGCGGCACGCCCTTGCTCGGGTCGGACTTCACGACGACTTTTCCGTCCTGCAGGTCCAGCTCCTCGGGCTTGAGCCCTTTCAGTGGGCTGGGAGCCGCTTTTGGGGCGGGTCCTCTGGATCCCATGAATCCGCCGGCGCCAGGAGGATTGTTGGCTTCCTCGATTGCCGCTTCCAGGATCAGCTTCTTCAATTTATTCGCACACTCTTTCATGGCCCAGGAAGAGGCGGTCGATCCGTCGCTGCCGCCTCCAAAAGGCCGGTAGATTTCATGGTGATCAAGATCAATGCTGATATCCTTGTACTCGAGGCCCAGCTCTTCCGCTACAACCATTGCGTTTGCTTCCAGGCCATAGTGGCCGATGATGGGACCTTTGGACGCCAGATGCACGACGCCGTTTCGAAGCTCAAGTTTGGGGTTGTATCCTGAAACGGAATGGCGCGGGCACTGGTTGTAGCGGAAGCTCTGGCCGTGCATCCTGCCGTCCGGAAGCTTCTTTTGCACCGCTAGCATGCCAGTTCCAGTTCATCATCTTTTTCACGGCCGCGACACAGGCTTCATAGCTGGGGACGGGATTGGGGTCGGTCTGGGATTCCGGCCCGTGGAGATTCAGTGTGGCGATCTCAATCGGGTCCTTGCCCAGTTTTTCCGCAATCAGGTAAAGCCCCGCCATCAGGGTGTCCCAGCCCATTGGATTATGCTGGCCGCTGACGTACATCCTTCCGCGGTTGCTGTCCACAACTTCCATGTTCTGTTTGATGTTTAGACACTTGGTAGTGCGATAGGGGCCGTAGGTCTGGTCCATTGTATTGCCAAAGTTGGAGATTCCTTCCCCGCCGTCCGCAATGGAAAAGTCATCGATGGCCGTAATCATGCCGTTGCTTTTGAAGCCGACTTTCATATGTACGTAGCGATCGCACAAGTTAAAGTCGTACATATCATAGCGGCTACTCATGCAACGGACCGGGCGACCGGTCCGTTTGGCAAGCATCGGGGTGATTTGCTGGGTTTTGCGGATGCCCCAGTCACAGTATCTGCCGCCTACGAACATACAATCCTGGAAAACCTTATCCGCAGATACGCCGGCTGAGCGTGCCACCTGGTCGTGTCCCCAGGGGACGCCTTCAATTTGCAGGTTCTTTCCTTCCCCGTGGAGGGGATCGTCAAACCACCAGGCAACAGTACCCAGAGGATTGGGGATATGACCGGCAAAAGCAGAGGTTTTCATGTCATATTCGATGATATGATCGGCTTCCTTGAAACCTTTTTCGGCATCGCCATCATTGACGTTGGAATAGGAAACATTTCCTTTTTTGGGCGGATTGTTGCCGCCTCCCATACCGGGGCCGCCGCCAGGGCCGCCTGCGGGTGCAGCTTTTTTGGCCGGGGAGGGCGGGCGGATGACCGGCGCATCCGGTTCCCGTCCTTTGCGCAGGTCTACAACATGGGGCAGCACTTCCCAGTCCACAACAAGCGCGCGTAAAGCCTCTTGGCAGATATCTTCATTTTCTGCGACGACAATGACGCCGACTTCCATGCCTTCCAGGTAGGCATAATTGCTTAGAAGGCCCTGAGATGGCCCTCTCCCTCCGCCGCCTCCACCCGGGTTCTTGATGTCCTCGTCTTCCCAGGTGACGATGTCGACGACCCCGGGGATGGCCTTGGCTTTCGTGGTGTCGACGATCTTGATGCGCGCGTTCGCATAGGGGCTTCTGAGAAACTTGGCGTGGAGCATGTCGGGAACGACGTAGTCGATGCCGAATTTTGCCACGCCGGTTGCCTGCGCCCAGGACAATACTCCTGGAAGATTCGGTTTCCCGACAACTCTGAAATCTTTTCTGGTTCCATTTACGCCTGCTAAGTCAGCCATACTATGCTCCTTTCGATATCTGCGGCGCCGCTTCCATAATAGCGGTGGGATGCCTGGGGTATGTGCCGCAGCAACAGATGTTGCCGGCCAGCGCCTGTTTGCAGTCATCTTCAGTGGGTTTGGGATTCTTTTCTAATAGTGCTTTTGCGGAGACCACAAATCCAGGTGTGCAATAGCCACACTGCATGGCGTCCCACTTGCAGTAGGAGTCAATCAGGGGTTTCCACCTGGAATCGGCCGCGATGCCTTCAACGGTCTGGATCGATTTGCCTTCGCACTCCACGGCGAGGGTGGTGCAGGAGAGCACGGCCCTTCCGTCGATGATGACGGTGCAGGAGCCGCAGACGCCGCGGTCGCACATGTGCTTGGCGCCGGTGAGGCCGAGCCGGAACTGGAGCGTGCGCTGCAGGGTCCAGTGGGGCTCGATCAGGACTTCACAGTCCTTGTTGTTTATGTGGAGTTTGGCCGTAACCGGGACGACGGCACCGGGATGGGCAGTGGCAAAATGGTTTTTCAGTTCCGCAAAAGTGGCGAAGTTCTTGCCGCAAGTGGGACAGCGGAATTGAGTCAGAGTGGTGGGAACCGCCTGGATTGCTTCTGCGGCTTTCATAGATTCCGGTGCGAGCGTCAATCCGGCTGCGAGTGTGCTGCCGGTGACGACAACCCCGGCGTTTTTGAGGAAATTCCTGCGGTTGATGCCGCGCCCCTCTTCCTGGTAGTTTCCTTCTTCTGCCATACGGCCCTCCTATTCATTTGCAGTGAGGCGGTGCGAAGCTGCCACGACCATTCATTCTATTGTGCCGGCACGGGAAGAGCAATTACTTGATCTAGGTCAAGTGATAAAAATATTGTTCACAAGCTGCAAGTTCACGCCTAGGCGTAGCTGCCGTAGCTCTTGGTAATGTCTATCATGGCTTTCACGTTTTCCGGTCTGGCCTCGTCCAGGGCAGTGGCTGTCATGATAAAGCCGCCGTCTTTGCCGCATACATTGATTAGGTTCCTGCAATAGTCTTCGACCTCTGAGACAGTACCGGTCTGTAAAAGGAAGCCGGGGACATCAATCATGAAGCAAAGATGACCGCCCAGGATGGCCTTTGCCTTTTCCGGATCAGTCTTTGCGAAATGACAAAGAACTTTTCCCTTGGGCAGTTCACGAAGATATTCAAGGCGTTCGTCCCATGTCCCTTCGAAGAATGGGCATGGCGTCCATCCGGCGTCGATTAAGGCCAATAGGACTTTCTTGAGAGTCGGCCAGTAGAATTTTTCGAATTGCGGCAGAGACATGAATCCGTCGGATCCTCTGTGAAGCGCCATGAAAACCCTCTTGACCCTGCCGTCTTTGGGAGCAGGCGATGCCTTTATCATGTCTGTTGCCTGTTTGCAGATCATATCGCAGGCTTCAAGGAGCTTGTCGGGAAGGCGATACATGTCCAGCATGGCGCCGCGCATGCCGCGGAGGAAGTCGGAAATCATGTCGAAGGGCGCCGGGGCCATCATCCCGGGAGCCGTGTAGCTGGGAAAGCCAAGCCCCGCCATCTCCTCATCGAAGTTGATATCCCGGCTTTGCCACTCTGCCTGTAGCTCGGCAGCTTTGCGGAATTTTTCAAGCATTGCCGCCATATCCGGCCGGGTGAATTGCGCCAGAAAGGAGGGCATCCCCCATGGGCCCACAAGCGATCGGAATGGAGGCAGCTTAGCCATGGGCGCCGCCGATTCAAATATCCGGGGCAGATAAGAGCGCATCATATAGCCCGAGGGATCGCTGAGAAAGGCTTCATAGTCCTCCGCTTTCATCGGCTCCAGTTCGATCATCTGGTGACTGCTGTTCGGAGGCACATTAAAACCCGGCCACCTCATTTGAAGCGGGCCAAGGATCTCCAGCGCTTTCCCGGCAAGATTGGCGGATTGTATCAAGTAAACATCCGGTTCAAGCTCTGTGATGGTTCTGATATTGGCCGCCCGCCATTCTGCGGAATCATAATAGGCGGATGAAAAAGGGACGTTACAATACCTGCCTGCGAAGTAGCCGGCGAAGAGCTGAAATGGTATGCGGTCCGGTATCTTCATCGCGATCGCTTCGTTTACCCTGTTATCTCTCTCGGCATATTCCTTCAGCAGCTCTGTTTCCAGGTGTCGCTTTGGTCATGTTTTTCAAAACCTCCGAATTTTGATTCAGCCCTGAAAATCGCTACGGTTGAAAAATATATGCTCAGGTCGATGGAGCAACACTAGAAGCTGCGCCTTGCGCTGGAAGTGCGCCATCCGTTCCGCATCGTTGGCAAACTCCGGCGGCAAAACCTTCAGTGCGACATTGCGGCCAAGCCTCTGATCTTTCGCCCGATACACCTCGCATATGCCGCCCATGCCGAGCTGGCCGGTAATCTCATAGTGTGCGAGTGTTTTCCTGATCACGGACCTATGTCCCTCCGGCTAAATTGACTTCTATGCTGTCTGGTGTTCTTGTGGCTAATTATATGCGGCTAATGCTGGGGTCGAAAGGGAAATCCTGGGCTGAGGTTTCGTGACCCGCACTTGAATTCATAATACTGTTGTCGGCAATAGAGGGCATTCAATGCTGGAACAAATTGGCATCGACACCAACTATTTAGCAGGATGCTGTCGCTTTAAATGCTGCTATAGCCCGCTGCCGCCGATGTGAACCGTCCGCAATCTTTCGACTGATTCCGTTATATAGGCCTGACGTTTAGGCGGATTGTCGGCTTTGTGCCCATTATCCGCTGCTTCAGTTTCGGGGTAGTCCTGATCCCTCGCAACCCTGTAATGGTTTCCCATACCGTTTCTGGGAAGTACTGGAACTATATCTCCGAATGGGGTGGGCATCGCGGTCGGGTTGAAAGATATTTGCTATAGCTTACGGCTGTGTGCTCCGTTCAAGGTCGGCCAATTCGGCGCGGCAGGTCTCGTTGCGGCGCTTTGCATCCGCGAAGCCCTTCTCTTCGCGTTCTACGTTGAGTTCAGCCAGGATAATCTGGGTATTGGTGGCAAATTTCTCCTGGCGCAGTTTGACGATTTTTTGCAGGTATTGGCGGTTGTATTCCAAGTTGTTTGCGGCAATCTCGATTCCCTTGGCCAATGCATTGCAATCCGCCCGGGCGTAATGCAAATATGCATTTCGGATTGCAATTGTTCGATCCTGGTTTCCGCTGCCAGCCATGGTTCCATTGCAGATGAGCTGATATTGTTCGACCAGAGCGCCCTGTCTTTCGAGGATCAAATCGTATTTCTCTAATGTGAGCTTGGCGGCATCCCGATCATATTTGGCCTTCATGTAGTCCATGTCCGGTATTGTTTTCGCATCCCATAATCCCTTAATCATATCAAATATCTTTTCATAGGCTGCAAAATCCGACCTGGCAAGGTCGACGGCGGCTCGCGCATCCTCTAACTCAGACAATTCCTCGTAAATCGCAACCTTGCAAACAGGCGCCGGAATGTTTTGCGCACTGCCAGGCGTGCCGCAAAAAATCGCAAGGAGAACAGTCAACAGTAACAATCCCGGTTTCGTGATATTCAACATGATCGGTTTCTCCATGGGATCGAAAATAGGGTAGCGTCCCTATTTCAAACTACGAGGAGGAGCACTAATTGTTGCCGATTTATTTGGACAGCCCAACCATCATCAATTTGGGATTACTTCCCAGAACGCTGTTTAACCGGCTAATCTCTGCCCGTTTTGGCGTGCTGTGTTTCATATATTATAACCCGAATGAGCCGAGCCAATAACATATATCCTATCTATTTACGTCTTTTACATTTATGCTGACAGAAAAATCGACTGAAAGAAAATCACAGCCTCAGATGAAGAAAAAGGGAACGGCTTTATTGGCCGGTTATTTCCTGTTTATGGACCGGGACCCGAAGAATAATGGCCTTGTGGCTGGAATGCGGTATACTGATTCCAAGGCAAGATATCAATATTTAATGTATGTCGCATCGGGACTGTATCGCGGAGGACGCATGAGGCCTTCTAGAGTTCTGAACTTTATCGCGTTCTATTTTTCGATAAATCTGTTTACACAGGTCTTTGCACAACAACCGAATGGTTCTGGCGTTTACGTCGTCGGACCAGGCATAGAGGCACCTGTGGTTCTTCTCCTGCCGCTGCCAGCATATACGGCTGAGGCCAGGGCTGCGCGAGTGGAAGGGACTGTCCTAATCCAGGTCATCATTCGAAAGAATGGCACTGTGGACAGCTTCAGAGTTCTGAGGGGGTTAGGCTATGGCTTGGATGAATCGGCTATTAACACGATTGCGACAAAGTGGCGCTTCCGTCCAGGAACCTTGAACGGCGAGCCAGTTGATGTGCAGGCAAACATCGAAGTCTCCTTCCGACTTTTCCATGGCCCGGGGGAAGTGGAAAGCCCTGTGCCTTCAGCCGCGCTGGCGCAGGCACCAGCAGGCCAAACGGTTGACACCCCCGCAAGGGCAGTTCCGGCAGCTATTCCCGCCGATCAACAAGCCACTAAAGAACAACTGGCCAATTTATTCGAGTTGATGCGGGTCCGTGAGCTGGTGGCCTCACTTAGCAAGACGCTGCCTGCTTTAATGCAGCAACAGATAACGGCGCGGATGAAACAAATGCAACAAGATAATCCAGCGCTAGCATCTCCAACCGAGGAACAGCAGCAAGCCATTTCGAAGATCAGGAACAGATTTATGGAGCGGGTATTGGATCTATACAAATCCGACGAGATGATCGCAGATATGACAGAACTCTATCAGAAATATCTTACCCGCTCTGATGTAGATGGAATAATTGCCTTTTATAGCTCACCCGCCGGACAACGCTTGCTCGAAATTCAGCCGGTCATCATGCAGGAATATTTGCCTCTGGTCATGCAGAGGATGCAGGATCGGATCAAGACTTTGACTGACGAGATGCAAAAGGAGCTGATGGAAGCCATCAAACCAAACGCTCCATCTGCTGACAAACCGACTCAGAAATAACAGGTATCTTCTATCTCGGTCCGGGGTCACATGGTTACTTCTACATTCCCCGGAAGTCGCGTTCGAGGAAACGTGCCTCATGAGGCAGAGCAGTTACAATGCCTACTCCCCGTCAGCGATGGATTTTCACCTGTTCCATCTCTGACCAGTCGTTGTGGCCACATTTGAGAGCGATGAACGTGGCTTGTTGCACAGCGTCAGCGAGAGCCCGGGCGTGATGGATGGAGATGATGACATCATCAATAGCGCCATAAATTTCCACGGGCCCCTTGTACCTCTTGAGTTCCCGCACGTTGTTCCAAGCATCGCGAATGAGAAGGCGCACCGGCAAAAACGGCAGGTGCTCTGCACCGACGCTTGCTAGCGTGTCGAACGGAACTGCTAAAACGATCTTATCGGGTGGCGTTTTTTCGCTGGCCAAGGCGCAGGCCGGCCCGCTGCCGATGGATTCGGCTAGGACGCAAACGGGAATGCCCGGACTGCGGGCGCGTAGGAGTTGGTAAGCCTCTGAGGCAGCGCGGTTCATGGACTCACGTGTCGGGCGGCCTGGACGCGCTCCATACCCAGGGTATTCAAGCACGTACAAGGAATCGGTTTCAGCCAATAAATTCAGGACGTATTCGCGATAAGAAGCCTGGCCCGCGTTGCCATGCATCATAAGCCAGATCGTCTGCGGCTTGGGCACATTATGACAGTAACCGATGATTCTCGATCCATCCGACCACGGCGTCAGTCGGGAGGCAACCTGTCTATGTGACGGAAAATAGAGCATCGATCGCTGCAGGAAGTAGACAAGCACCAAAATCAGCACATACAGGACAGCCAATACTACTCCGATGCGGAGCATAATATTCTTGAGTTGCTTCATTTTTCTTCTTCTAAACCAATTGTCCGAATCGATATTATGAAATCCAGCCTGCCGTGATTTCCACTGAATTGTGGGGCAATTCCCAGGATGTCCGGTTCGAGGAAATTACTCACTTCCATCCTTTTTGAAATTCTCATTCAAGACGGGGATCTTAATCCGCGGCTGATTCCAAGTTTACGAGATCGCTGAGATCTCAGGAGTATAGCTATTTCAATTTATTTAATGCAAGGAAATGCCCGCCGTCAGCCGAAAAAGTCTTTGAATTTTCGGGGATTCTAAGCAAAATGTCCAATCAGTCATATGGACAAGGACAGACTAATAATTCACCCGCCGATTTATTTGGTGGGGAAGATTTATTCGTGCTGGCGATGCGGAGCCAAAATGTCCGTGGTCGCCATCCTGGCTCCTAAGGTTCAGGGCGCGGAGGGAGAAATCTGCATTTTATCGGAGATCACCGAACTACCGGATCCAGTTCTTGCGTACATCCAGGGACGTGTCCCGACTTTCAAACTGAAGTTCTCAAATACTATTAGGCAGAAGTACTTTGCCAGCACGTGTCCCAAGTGTGGGGTGTTGTCGGGCGATTTCCATCTTCATTCCGAGCCAGGGGCCCCCTTCTTTCCGACTGATAGGCACGAGGCCGCATCTTTGTATATGACGGAAATTCCTCTTCCTGGCCGAATTAATGCCCGGGCGTTGATCGATGTGGGCTGCGGCGATTTGATACTGAATAATGCAAGAAGAATAGCATAACAATACCCATGAGCCGGAGGAGGGACCACTCGGCGCACCTTTTCAGCTGATCGGAAGGGTGACGGGCTCTAATTTGCATTTTGGCGTAATTTCTCAGAATGCGACTTAGGGACAAATAGTGATATAGCGGATAAAAATGCCGCTCCGAAGAGCGGCCTCAGCGTAGAAAGGTGACGTCTATCAACAGGATTTGCTCTACAGCTTATCCAATATAAACGTGTAGTTCCATTCCTGTCCCTTTGCGTCTTTTCCCTTTCCCTTTATGGTCATTGTTTTTCCGTCCTTGGAGATCGTGGTGCGGTAAGTTGACATTATTTTGCCAGCTTTCTTAGCTACGACCTCTACGATATTGGCATCAACCTTTGTTATCGCAACCCTATCTGCGTTCGGATCTCCTGCTTGGAGGTACTCCTTTCCATCCCATTTCCAACCCCCTCGATGTGGAACGGCTTCCCTTGAGAATCCACACCATCAAAGATAGTTTTTATTGAATTGCCTTGGGATAAGTTCTGGAGAGTTTCGCTCTTGTTAATCAAGCTTGGGTCACTCGATTTGCACTTCGCCACATCTAGTTTCCACGTCCCTATAAATGGATCAGCAGCAAAAGCTATTGTAGCCAATCCCAGCAACAAAGCCACAATCGATGTCGCGGAAATTACCAGTGAACGTGTTCGCATATCTCCTCCTATTATTTAGTTAAATGTTTGAAAAAAGACTGAATCGATACTGGGCAACGTGAGCGTTAGCCGTACTTGGTTTCCCTAATGGTGCCGAAACGGAAGCAAAGAACAGGAGTTTGAGCAATATCGAGGTTGAACTTGAACCTGTTCCTGAGAATGTAATGCCATATTCCTATATCTAATGGAATTTATAGTCAAATAGAATAATTCAGAACAGGATTTTTGGCTTTCTTCCCGGAATTCAGAGGGTGATAATCGGACACAGTTTCCTTGGAGGCATTGCTTCCAAAACCCGCATTCTTGGAGTAAAGAACGAGAAACACGCTTGTGGGAAGTAATCTCATCGCAATTCATATGCATTAAATGGATCTACGGGCGAAGCAGACCAAAAGATTGACAATGAACCATGCCGCGCTTTGTCCAAACTATCGAGCGGGCATCCGAAACAAGTGTAGGTATCACAGGCGCGATTTGCCGATAAAGCACTGGATAGATGATGCTAGTGCCCGATAGTGACCCATGGTGACAGGGTATGGATCGGACCTAAAATCCTGGGCTGGGCAACGGGCTTGTGGGTTCAATTCCCACCCTCGGTACTCTTCAAACCCTCGTCGGACGCGGGTTCCCGCATAGTAAGCCTCACAAGTAAGATCGTCAAATTACCTTCAAAATGCTTGGCTGTGGCTAAAACCGTGCCCGCCATAAATCGAGCATAACCAAATCCAGCGAAGATAAAGACTAATGTACTTAACCGTCCAGGGATCGTTATCGGTTTTTCGTTAATATTGCTGAAATGACCTGCTACAGATTTTTTTGGCAAGAAAAGACCTGAAATGAGGTATTAGTTTGGATAGCAAAATACTTTGTGGAGTTTCATATCTTCAGGAAAGGAGGCAATGAAATGCTAAAGACTTTTACGCTTGAGGTGTTTTCTGATTACGTCTGACCCTGGTGCTATTTCATTACCGGGCGTATTGAAAGATTGAAAAAGGAATATGATGTCTCCGTTCGGTGGCGGGCTTTTCCGCTCCATCCTGAAACCCCTGAACAGGGAATATCGGTTGAAGAGCTTTTTGCCGGTCGTCGAGTCGACATGCAGGAGATGCGGCGAAATTTAAGTAAGACCGCGGAAGCTTTTGGTTTGCCTTTCCGAGGAAGCGACAAAATTTACAATAGTCGTCTTGCCCAGGAGTTAGGTCTTTGGAGCGAATCAAAAAATAGAGGGGACGAATTCCACGCAGCGGTCTTCAAGGCTTACTTTGTGGATGGTAAGAACATAGCAAGCATCCCGGTGCTTGACGGAATTAGCTTCGTCTGTTGAGCTGCCAGCCGATGAAGCCGCCGAAATCCTCGCAACGGGAGCATTTAAGGCGGCCGTGGATGCGGACTGGGCCCTTTCACAAGAGAAATCAATCACAGCTGTGCCGACTTTCGTTTTGAATCAGGATAGAGTGGTTGGCGCACAACCCTACGAATCTTTGGAGGGGCTAATGGAAGCGAATGGGGTTAAGAAAAGAGTTTTTCATGGCGATTAGCTCCGAACGTTAGGAACCGTTGAGGATCAGAATGTCGAACTGCTTGGGTAAAGACCAGAAAAGCAGCTGGGCATCATCCTCGGATAGCCAGATCTCAATCGATTCACTATAGCCGGATTTTCTTCTGCCAAATACATTGCGGGCCCAGTCCCGTGACTGGCGAAACCCGCCTATGATCCACCGGGTGATGAAGCTGCGCGATTGCGTGGACGCCAAGGACCGGATTCCTATCAGGCGGTTTTCTTTACAGAGCAAATCATAATCCAGCGGCATCCTTTTCGGCCCCCAGGGATTCTGGGTTGAGACGGATGCAGTGGTCTCTTCTCCCGATCCTGGGACCATCTTGGCGCGTTCGGGAATCTGTATGGGGCTGGCCTCGGTTTCTTCCCAGGTCTGGGCCACGAATGGCGAGCCGCCAGACCTGCTGATCTTTTTGATGGAAAAACTGCGCAAACTCCTGCCTTGAGCCCTTAATTCAATTTTCCCGGTCAGGAAATCGACAAACAGATAAGGAGTCGGGTTCTTCGCCACCGCGATTTCCGCGGATAGAATCTGCTCTTGACGAGTCAGCATCGCGATCCGCTCCTGGGTGCTCTGACCTTCGGATGAGCCCTGGGAGGGTTGCCCCGAGCGCGAACGGCAGGAGATCGCCAGGGAACCTGCAAGAAGCGCCACCAGCGCAAATGAGCCTACCCGCATTGAAGCTGTCATTCCCGGTTTCATTTTTTTCATGCGCTGCATCTCAGTAGATCCAGATTGGTGTCCCAGGCTGCGCGGTCGCATAGACCTTCTTCAAAAGGTCGTCGTCGATTCGAATGCACCCATGGGTCACGTTGGCGCCCAATAGGCGGGTATAAAGAGTCCCGTGTATAAAGAAGCCGTTGCCGAAGGCAAGGGCATAATCTCCCAGCACGTTCGCCTCGGCCCGCTTGGCGCGGTTCTTGGGAATCGGCTCGCCTTCTTCAATGTAGGACCAGTCGGGCCGATACCATACGGGATTCGTCACCTTGCTGAGAACACGGAAGAATCCTCTCGGGGTGTCGAATGTCCAAGAGCGCTTGCCTGAGCCGACGGTCAATTCCATGCCGTTGCCTGTTGAGCACGTTCCTTCGGCAATTACCCGGGATCCCGAAACAAGGCTGAGGCGGCTTCGAGCCGTATCGACCAGGATAATCGGCCCGCTGGGGTATAAACGGTTCCTGCTGGTTTCCAGCCGGCGCACTTTGTTTTCCAATGAGCGGGCCTTAGCTTGCGGTGAATCGCTGCGTCTGGAGGTTCGAGCATTTGTACTCTTGCCGGCTAATCCAGCCTTTGTTTTCTCCGATGTTTTTGAAGTGGAGCATGCCTGCAACAGGGCTAGCCCCATCAGACATACGAAGCATGTCCAACCTAGCCGCATGAAGTTCCGCGCCGCTCGCTGCATCATAAGCTACTCCTTCACCGAGGCTCCAAGGCTGCTTGTGCCCACGATCGTGACCGGCATGCCGGTATACGCCCTTTTATACAGGTCGGCCATTTCGGGATTTTCCAGAGATATGCAGCCATCGGTCCAGTCCGAATTGCGCCGCCCGCCTCCGTGAATCTCAATGCTGCCTCCGATCCGTGCGCCCGCTGGGATTGCCCCCGTTCTTTTCAGCGCATTAAAACGCGCCCGGTCGGCAGCATTGGGATAATCCAGCAGCAATGCATGTCCAAAACTGCCGGAGCGGAACTTGCTCTTTATCTTGTATTCCCCTTCTGGCGTGGAAGCATCGTGCTCCTGCAACTTCAATCGATACCAGCTCCGGCTCAGGTTGGCAACATAAGTCCGATCGATGCGTCCCCCAACCAGTAACAGGCAGCGATGCTCCAGTTTGTCCACCAGGATTGCCGCGCGTGTCGTATGCTTGGTCCAGCGCAACAGATCTTGCGCGGCTTTTTCCCATTGCGCCCGATTCCCGGCATCATAGAAACGCGCCAGTTCTTCCGAGATGGAATTTTCGCTCTGATTCCATGCGGTGCGGGCGCGCATTACCGCAACCAGGGCCGACTCGGTTTGGCCGAGTGCCAACAGGTTGCGAGCTACCTCAAGGTGAGTCCTGGCCTGGGACTGAGCTAAGTTCCGTATCTCAAACTTGGTTCCCGCCCTCCTTGCCCGGGCATCGCCATTCAGGTCCGACTTAAGGACTTTCAGAGTGATGATAAGGCGGGCTTTCTGGTCTCGCGCCCACAGCTCCTGGTTTTGGCGGATTAGAAGAGCCGTCAGAGCGGAACGTTCCAGCTTTTCATAACAGGAGGTGTAATCGCGGCGCACCGCCCATGCCTCGTCCTCACTGCTCAGACAAAGCCTCGCCTCTTCGACTTGTCCAGCCAGGGCCTGCAACTTTTCAGTAAATGCATAGGCTCCTGAATTCGTCGCACAGCGAGCCGACAGGTTGTCTACATAGGATTCGAGCTGCCAGGGGCGGTCGCGCAGTGCCGTGTGAAGCCACAGCTCATACGCGGCCACCCCCAAAATCGGGATCATCAGGACGAGGTACACTCCGATGATCCCCCATTTCCTCTTAGACGCCATTTATCTTCCCAGAACGGCGATGAAACTATTTTCGACCCTGCATCTTTGCTTTCGCAGCTGTAACCTGCGCGATCACGCCATCGGCCTTCTCCTTCGCCGCTTTAGCCTGGCCGAGAGCATCCATGTATTTCCCCTGTGCAAGTGCTGCGGAAGCCGCCACGGCAGCTTCGTCCGCGCTCTTTAGATCGTTCTGAAGCGCTTCCAGCTCTGCCTTAGTATCTTTCCCCTTTGGGGCGGTGGCAAGGACCTTCTTGGCATCGGCAAGCTGTGTCGCCAATCCCGCGATCAAAACCTCGGCATCAGCCTTGGTTTTGGCTTTGTTAGCCACGGCATCGGCTTGAGCTTTGACTGCTGCATCTTTGGCCTGCTTCAACAATTCCGAGGCAGTCTTATAGTCGCGCGAAAGGCCATTCTTGCCTTCCTGAGTCTGCACTTCGCTGGTTGCCTTTGCCAAGGTTTCTTCGGCCGTTTTCAGGCTATCCGCAGCATATGTCTGGACGTCATCGGTTTGCGCCGCGGTGATGGCCGCTTTGGTTGCAGTGATTTCCGCTGTAGGTGCGGATGCGCATCCGACGAAGAACAGCGTTGTCGCGATACAGATGGCCATCAGTAAACTCAATCTCATCGTTTTGTTCATAACTACTCCTAAAATAAAAGGTTGATCTGGACGGTATGCAAAATTTGCTCCATTAACATTTATTTGCATTTACAGGTAGTGATATAGCAACTCATAGGCCAATGGGAAAAAATGCGGCATTAATTTGCATCGTGCAGCCTGGGATATAACACGTCATATAATTGTTAATAAAAGGTTTAAAGCTTTATATATAATTATGAGGCGTCTGCAAAAAACCCTTGCCGATTCCATCCCATCCCTCACACGCCTTTATAGTGATGCATTTTTTGCACATCCGGCGTTGGGTTCATGCTATGATTTTTTATCCTCACTTCTGACTGTGGAGAATGGAATGCCAGCGCAGTTCAGTCAAAAAAAACGAGAAAGCCGCCCGCTTCCCAGAATTTTCCTCTGGACTTTGCTCGGGGTATTTAACGCTTTCCTGTGGCTTCTGTTGCTTGCCTTTCACTGGGAAATTACGCTGCGTTCCCGGGAAATTCACTATTTCGGCACGCAGCTGTTTCCGTTGCACACCCAATGGGTTCCGATTCCGGTGATCTATGCGACATGTGCCCTGCTGACGATTGCCAGCGCAGGGGCAATCCTGCGCGACCGCAGCAATCTGGCCGCTCATGAGCGCAGCCGGACCCTGCTCTATCAGATCCTGGACAGCCTCGAAATCGGTGTTGTGGTGCTGGATGGGAAATGCCGGTTGACAATGTCCAATAGCAGCGCTTGCGGCCTTCTGCCGGAGATCTCTCCTGATAATACCGGCCTGGACATCCTGGAAATTCTGAAGACCCGCACGGAGCTGCGCCGGATGGTTGAGGCGGCTATCCATAACGGAACCTATGTTAAGGAGGTGGAGCATGAGTTGGGCGCTGCGGGAGATTCCCGACCAGCCCGGATCACCACGCTTCCGCTCAAGGATTCTCAGAAACGCACAACCGGGACCGTCCTCCTGGTGCATGACATCCGGGAAATGGCGGCCATGGAGCGGCAAATGCGGACTGCCGAGCGTTTGTCCTCACTTGGGACGCTTGCGGCCGTCATGGCTCATGAGATCCGAAACCCGCTTGAGGCGCTGGACCTGAATCTCGCGCTTCTCGATAAGAGTCTTGCGGCGATCCAACCCGCCGGACAGGATGCTCAGAAAACCACCAAGTATGTGAAGATACTGGAGGAAGAGATTTCGCGGCTCGCGGCAATCGTGGATAATTTTCTCTCCTTCGCGCGTCCCGGCAGCTCAACGATGGAAGAGATTCACCTCGATGATCTGATGCGCCAGATTGTGGAGCTGCTGAAAAACCAGGCTCGTTCCAGGAGAGTCACTCTTGAGCTGCACACGCAGGGAAATCCAAAGGTGCTGGGTCGGAGGATCAGCTCAAGCAGGCTTTTCTCAATCTGGTGATTAACAGCCTTGAGGCGATGCCGCAGGGCGGCTTGCTGCGCATTCGCACCGAGGCGCTGCACGCCAAGCAAAACATGGCGGTCGTACATGTTGAGGACACGGGGGTAGGCATTCCCCCCGATCAGATTCCAAAGCTCTTTGATCCCTTTTTTAGCACCAGGCCTAAGGGAACGGGGCTGGGGCTGACGATCGTGTATCGCATTATCCAGGAACATCACGGGCACATTCGCGTTACCAGCGCCCCGGGAGAGGGCTCAACGTTCACGATTGAACTGCCGTTGTTTGTCCCGGAAAGCAGGAAGGAGACTGCAGCCCATGTCTAAAGTGCCGGCAAAGATCCTGGTCGTGGACGATGAAATCAATATCCGCGAGGCTTTGGCGACAATCCTGGAAGCTGAAGGGTATGAGGTGCACGCGGCTGCCTCCGCCGAAGAGGGTATAGCCAAACTCGGCGAGGACTTTTTCCAGATCGTCATTTCGGATATGCGCATGGGTGGCGGGTCCGGCATGGATCTGCTGCGCTGGATCCGGACGGATTGCCCCGAAACGGAAATAATCCTTCTCACCGCCTATGGGAGCGTCGAGGACGCCGTCGAGGCGATGAAGCTGGGCGCCTACGACTACCTGTCCAAACCGGTCGACCGCCGGCGTCTCTCCCTCCTGATTGGCAAAGCTCTCGAAAAGCAACGGCTGGCCGAGGAAAACCGCAGCCTGCGCCGCCGTCTGAGCGTCAAAGAGGAGTTTTCCAATATCATCGGAAACAGCAGCCGGATACGTCAGATCTTCAAGATCATCTCGGAGGTGGCGCCCACCAACGCTACTATCCTGATCACGGGCGAGAGCGGAACCGGCAAGGAACTGGTTGCCCGGGCCATCCACAGCCGCAGCAATCGGCGGGATGGACCTTTCGTTACTCTTAATTGCGGCGCGCTGCCGGATACGCTGCTCGAGAGCGAGTTGTTCGGATATGAGAAGGGTGCTTTCACCGGCGCGGCGGCTTTGAAGATGGGACGGATCGAAATGGCGTCGGGCGGCACCCTCTTCCTGGATGAAGTCGGAGATATGACACCCAAAACCCAGGTTGACTTGCTGCGCGCTCTTCAGGACCGCGAGATCAGGAGGCTGGGAGGCGACAAGGTAATCAAGGTGGATGTGCGCTTCATCGCGGCGACAAACAAGGATCTGGCGGAAGAAATCGCGGAAAAGCGCTTCCGGGAGGATCTCTATTACCGGCTGAACGTGGTTCCTATCGTTCTGCCGGCACTGCGTGAACGGAAAGAGGACATCCCCGTCCTGGTCAACGCCTTCCTGGAGGAATTCAGCAAGCTTCATAAAAAAGAATCCAAAAAGATTTCGGATCGAGCGCTGGATCTAATGCTTCAATATCCCTGGCCTGGAAATGTGCGCGAGCTGCGCAATGTTGCGGAGCGCATGGTGCTTTTATCTCCCAATGAAACCCTCGAACCGCGAGACCTGCCGGCATCGATAGGCCATAGCCAGGACAGCCGCCAGGAGATCAGTATTCCATTAAACCAACCGCTCGAGGACACGGAAAAAGCGGTGATAAGCAGTGTTTTTTCCCGGATCACACGCAATCGGCGCAAAGCTGCCGATATTCTGGGAATCAGCCTGCGCACCCTGCACTACAAGATTCATAAATTCCACTTGGATTAGGATAGGCTTGTGCAAAACCAGCAGGGCGCATTTGTCGAAAGCGTTCTCTTGCCGTGGCTATTTCTATTGCTAGCATGAATCTGTGATTTAAATTGGGCTGATAGATGAAGGGACAATCCCAATCTGCGGCAAATAGCAAAACGCAATCCAGAGGTGAGGAGTTAGCCCCATCCCTAATCATTTCACCGGCCAAAAACATCTTTTAACAGCCGAGTTACGCGGGCGGCAGGATTCTTACGAATATTGCGTTCTTCCTGGCTTAGAACTAAGAAAATTCCGTCCAAAGCCTTGGTGACAACGTACTGGCGGATGTCCAACGACGGTGCTTTAAGAAAAGGTATTTGCTGCGTTGTTTTCAGGAGTTGATCGAACTGCTTGATTACTCCCACATCCTTCATGGACTGTTCGACTATTGGGGCGAAAGCATCCGTAAGGTAGCCTGTTGTTTTGGCCTTAAAGTAATCAGTGGCCGCTGTATCGCCTCCAGTGAAGATGCCGCGGGCATCATCGAAGCTCATATCAAGAATGGCTTTGATGAAAATATCTTTGGCTAAAGGTGCGGCTTTTTCCGCCGCCCGGTTCATGCTGAGTACAAGCTCATCTACCTGAGGGCCGAAGCCTGCTAAACGCATTCCTTTTTCAACTGTGCGCAGCTTCTCCGGCATAAGGATTTTAATGGCTTCATTGCGGAAATACCCGTCAACACGCCCGGTCGATTGGACGGTGTTGTTTGTCCCCACTCGCAATGCTTCTTTCAAGCCGGCTGTTATTTTGTCGTTGCTCAGGCTGGTTTTTCCCCCCAATCCAAGCCCATTAATTATGTCCTGAAACTGGCCGGACACAGGAGCTGAAAGGAAAAGCAATAATCCCAATGCTAGGATTCCCCGATTGATCATGGCTTTATGCCTCCATCCCAATATACGGGATTCTTCCCCAGGCAAGTGTTGTTGATAGGATCCCATACTATTATAAAGTAAGCGCCTATAATTGAATGGGTGCAATACAGAACTGCTCGCCAGCTGGCCGCACGAGGCTATAGCGGGTTTTGGGCGTCGAAATCGATCGATTGTACGGCCGTCCTTTATGGGAAAGCCGGATCTGCGCCACCAGCGGCGGCTTGTTGTCCTTGCCACTTTTCGCATTGAGGATCTGCTACGACCATGCGATGGTCTCGCCGGATTTGAAGATGCACGCGGCCGCGTTTTTTTAGAGTCCGATTCTTCAATGATCCCTCCCGCCTGATTCGCGGAAGCTCCAGACTTCGACTTGTTCGCCGCCGGTAAAATTCCAGGAAAGCAGGGTGTTTAGACAGCCATCGCCGCATCAAAAGCGCTGGTTGTAGCATTCCACACGGTGCCTGACTTTCCATTGCAGTTTCCCACGACGTAGCACTCGGCCACCGCAGACCTAAACTGGTTGATCGCCTCGGTGTCAACTTTTGTGCCGAGGGAGAGGACGACCGTGTCGTAAACCAGTCCTTGTTCCATGCCATCGGTGGCCACTATGGCATAGTCTTGTGTTACATCGATCAGCCTTGTCCGGGTTTTCAGGACAACATTGTGTTCCTCCAAAATATTAAAAAGTGCATAGGCATTAATGGGCGAAGAACCTGACCCGAGTTCTTCCCTGGGCAAGGCATCAATCAGGGTTACTTTCCTGCCCGACTGAAGGAATCTCAGTGCCGTCTCGCAGCCCGTCAACCCGGCGCCTGCAATCAAAACATTATTGCCAACCGGGACATTGCAGGTATCGACATCCCCAACCCAAATAACCCTGGATGCATCTTGATACGTCAGCTTAGGAATAACAGGCGAACCTCCCACGGCCAGGATCAACGCATCGGGCTTTTCTTCGGTAATACGTTTCAATGTTGCTTCCGTCGCAATTCTCAAATCGATGTTTTTATCGCGCGTGGTCATGCGAACAGACCACTCAAGGTATTTTTTCAAGTCGGCTTTAAGTGGAGATTTTACGGCTCCCCACAAAAGCCCTCCCAACTGGGGTGCTTTTTCAAATAACACCACTTCGTGTCCACGTTCAGCCAGCGTTCTTGCCGCTTCCAGGCCTGCGGGTCCGCCACCCACAACAACGGCTTTCTTTTTCTTTTGTGGAGCCGGACGGCTCTCATAATCAAGTTCACGTCCCAGCCGGGGGTTTACCGCACATCGGGGTGGTTTCGACCCAAAATGACTTCTGCTGATGCATGTATTGCACCGAATACATGGGCGAACTTCATCCTCCCGTCCACGCTCTGCTTTGATTGACAGTTTCCGGGTCAGCAAGAAGTTGACGGCATAGAGCGACCATGTCGACTTTGCCTGAAGCAATCGCCTCTTCCGCTTGCTCCAGGGTGATTGCGCCTACAACGCTTACCGGAATATGCAGCGCCTTTTTAAATTGAGCGGCGTATTCGATATTGATGCCATGATCCATATAAGCCGGAGGGAAAATAAAGGGAGTCAGCTTGTTGATGGCCAAATTGCCCCGGGAAATATGCAATAGATCGATCTTATCTTGAATGACTTTTGCAAACTCAATTACCTCCTGGATATCCGGGGATCCGGGGACCATATCAATGGCGCTGATGCGGTACTCGATGGCCAATTTATCCCCGACCTCGCTCCGGATGGCGTCTAGAATTTCTACAGCAAAACGGCAGCGATTTTCGAAAGACTGAGGGCCGTATTGGTCGGTTCGCCGGTTAAACACTTTGGAAAAAAGCAGCGCGGGCAACTGACAATGAGCGCCGTGGATTAAGACCATATCGCCTTCGGCCTTCAGAACATTGCGCGCCGCCTTTGCGTAATCCGCTATAAATCCCTGAAGCTCTTCCAGCGATAGGAGATTGCAGTCTATCTCCATTGGAATTCCCACGGAACTCTCAACTTCATGAGTGCCAAAATAGGAAGCGATCGGCACCAGTTCTACACACGCTTTTGCCCCGTAGCGTTTGACGGCTTCACACCATTCGGACAGATAGGTGACAACCCAATCGTCATTCAGCCCGACAATATGATGCGCGGCGGCAGGCAAGACTTTATTGATGAAACCCGCTGCCCAAGGTAACGGTTGCGGAGCCGCCCCGGCCGACAGGTTTGGAAAACTCTATGCCCTTCGCGTGTGATGTGATTGTCATAGGAAGCCAGGAAATTATAGGTTGGAGCGTTGGTAATACGATTTTTAAGGGTTAATTTCCCAACCTTAATGGGCTGAAATAGATGCGGATATCTGCCGGATGACATAATTCTTCTCCTGTTCGGGTGGTTTGGGCTACACCTATTTCGTGCACTCAAAGTTAGCGGCATCCTCCGTGCTTCCCGTTCCCTTGTATTTAGCGATCTGCGGATAGGGACAAATCGGGCGCGACATTTGTTTTTGATTTGGAGGATTGCTTGCGATGATGCTGTCCGGCGCTTTCCCCTTGTCTGCCCACTGGTCTATAACGGAAAGCATATCCGTCACAGTGGGCGCATCGCCGCCGCCGCAATGGCCCATGTCGGGGATCATGAAGAGCCGAACTGAATCCGCCGCCTTCTTGGGTTTCATCTTGGCGGTCATCGATTTGTAAAACGAAACAGTGTTGCTTGCAGGGATGAGTCCATCGGACCAGCCATGCGAGAGCAAAAGCTTGCCGCCTTTTTTGAAGAACTTGGCCATCCCGTCGCTCGGGACGTCGAGGATGTCGCTTCCGGCCTTGTATGACGCCGCAAGATCTTTGTCGTAGTCATAGGATTTGTAATCCCATTGCGGATTGTTGAATACCAGATCGCGGAAATAGGATTGTGCGACAGGGAACGGTTCTTTCCCCCCGATCAGCGCCATGAATTGCTGTTCGCTGCCGGGCACGAAGCCATCAAATACCTTTTCTCCCGTGCGAAGATTCTTCGTGCCGGCATAGATATCTCGTAAGGCCTCAAGCTGCGGCGCCGTCAGGCAATCGTTATTGTCGCCTTCTTTGCATTGAATGGTTCCCGGATTGAAGTTGCAGTGTTCCGGATCGCCGACAATCCCATCTTTCAGGCCGTCTTTTTCATCGCATTGATTGATGAATTCCTTGTGTACGGCTTTGATTTTGGCCACGGGAAGTCGGTGCGCATCATCCTTGATTGCCGCATAGCCGGTCCACAACGAGCCAATCATCAGGCCCACCATGGGATTTGCCGGAGCCATTGAGGATATGCCGTCATAGTCTTCAGGATAGCGATAGGCTTCCATGAGACCCTGCCGTCCGCCGGTTGAGCAACTCACCCAAAGCGACAGGCGCTCTTTGCGTCCATAATAGGCTGCGATGATGGCCTTTGCTTTCACCGTCATCTCATGGACTGCGCGATATCCAAAATCGATGAGTTTTTCTTTGTGACCCACGGCGAATTTGGCATCCATGCCGCTGCCTACGTGCCCGGTGTCCGTTGCAACCGTTGCATACCCTTTAGCCAAAGGTTCCGCCATGGCTGAATAACTGATGGTGCCGGCCCATACTCCATTGCCGATGCCGACAAGTTTGCCATTCCAGTTCTCGGCGGGCATCCAGACTTCGACTTTGATATCGGAATCGGGAGTTGGTGTCAGAGTAGCGGCGACGCGGCAGAAAGCGGGTGCGTTTTTAAAAACTGCCGTGCCTCCGGGTCCGCCCATTAGAGGACCGCCACCCATCGGCGGCGCGAACGCGCCGGCACCAACGAGAACGGCAGAAGTGATTTTTCCATCGGGCAGCGCAAGCGATGAAAGGCTTTCGCAGGATGCTGCTGCAGCCGGTGCAACAAGAATAAGCGCGCCCAAAGCCGCAATGGATAGGAACCGCATCAGACTATTCAACATTTCAATCTCCTTGCGCAAAACGCATCGCAGTTATTTTGTTACAACCGTGATTCTGGCTTCCTCCAGACCATCCGATTTTGCAGCTACTATAATACTTCCTTTCTGTCCTCGTTTGGCTCGAACAATCGCCAGCGCCAATCCATTAAAGGCCTTGCGATCCTTTGATGGAAACGCGGTCATATCGGTCGGATCTCCGTTGTCTGTGGCGACAATTTCGCCCGGTCCGCTTATTTCGAAATGGATCAGATTCATCGAACGGGGAACCATCTGCCCATCTTTATCCGCCACTTTAAGCGTTACGAATGCCAGGTCTTTCCCATCCTTCGCAATCGTTGACCGGTCTGCCGCAAGAAGCAGTTTGCTGGCGGTTCCCGTTGTTTTTACCGAATCCGTTGCCCATTGCTTCCCGCCCTTGTACGCCACGACGCGCAGTTCGCCGGGCTCATACACGACATCATCCCAGCGCAGCCGATATTCAAACTGAGCTTTTTTCTTGCGTCCCAATGATTTGCCATTGAGAAAGAGTTCCGCCTCATCGCCGGATGTATATACGTGAACCGGCGTTACCTGGCCCGCGCGGTCCGGCCAAGTCCAATGCGGCAGGATGTGGGCCATGGGAAACTCTGGACGCCAATACGACTGATACAAATAAAATCGGTCCTTCTTAAAGCCGGCCAGATCGATGATGCCGAAATAGGAACTGCGGGAAGCATCAAAGGGCGTCGGTTCTCCCAGATAATCCCAGCCGGTCCAGACAAACTCGCCGCCCAGGAAAGGATATCTGTCCTGCGCTGCGAACTCTTTGTCTGGTGAATAAGACCAATTTGCGAAATACAGATCATACGAGCTGATCTGCCGGTTCTCCGTATCCTGGCCTGCCTTCGCTGTTGCCGGTGTTCCGAGGCCGGATGCTACTGGAAACGTATAGACGCCTCTGCTGCTGATGGTGGAGGTCGTCTCGGCGCCTACGATGAATTTGTCCGGAAAGCTTTGATGAAACGCCGGGTATTGCGGCGGCCGGCCGTAAATGCCTACGCCTTGATAATTCAGGCCGACGGCATCCACCGCAGCCGTAAATGGACTGGTTGGATTGGCACTGTTCATTCCGCTTATCGTGGGACGCGTCGGATCTTCTTCGTGGCAGATGCGCGTGAGTTCCGCGGCGACGGCGGCACCCTTCTCGCCGCCGGTCTGTTCGCCGACCTCGTTGCCGATGCTCCACATAATCACGGAAGGATGATTGCGATCCCTGCGAAGCAGGGCGCGCAAATCCTGCTCATGCCAGTCCGGATAAAGCAGGTTATAGCCCAAGACAGTCTTTTGCTGCGCCCATACATCGAACGCTTCATCCATGATGAGGAAGCCCATCTTGTCTGCAAGGTCGAGGAGTTCCGGCGCAGGCGGATTGTGACTGGTTCGTATCGCATTGGCACCCATGTCTGCCAACATCTCCAGCTGGCGCTGCAATGCGCGGTAATTCACAGCGGCTCCCAACGCGCCCAGGTCATGGTGATTGCAGACGCCGTTGAGCTTAATATGCTCGCCATTTAAAAAGAATCCTGCATTAGGATCAAACTTTAATGTACGAACGCCGAAGGGCGTTTCATAGACATCAACGATTTTGCCATTGTGCTGCACGGTAGTTACCGCCACATAGCGATTGGGCTTCTGGTGAAGACCCGTTCCCCAAAGCTTCGGATTGGCGATGGTCCCTTTGGTTTCAATCGTGGCATTTTTGCCGGCGGCGATTTGCATAATCACAGGAGGAATGGATGCTACCGCGGCGCCTACTTTGCGATCCTCTCTGTCGATCTCGAATATCTGTGTTGCCACACTGGCGCGTTCATCCTGTTTTGAGTCGTTATCGACCGCTATTTTCAGATCGATGCGAGCCGACGTCTTGGAAATTTCCGGCGTCGTGAGCTGCGTTCCCCACTGGCCTACATGTACGGGCGCAGTCTTCACAAGCCAAACATTGCGATAGATGCCGCCTCCGGGATACCAGCGGGATGACGCCGATTGCCAGTTCGAATCTTTGGGCACTGGATTGTCGAGTCGAATCGCCAGACTATTGTTTCCGCCGAGCTTTACAAAGGGCGTCAAGTTCAGGCGATAAGAGGCATAGCCATAGGGCCACCCGCCTACAAACTGCCCGTTCAGCCAGACCATGCTGTAAGACATTGCACCATCAATGTCGAGGAATATGGATTTGCCGGTATCGCTCGTGGGTATATTCAGAATTTTCCGGTACCAAACAACTCCGGAAGAAGGCAATCGTCCCGTGCTGCCGCTCACCGTCGTGGTGAATGGGCCTTCGATGGCATAATCGTGAGGCAAATCCACTTTCTTCCAGGAGCTGTCATCAAAATCCGCAGCAACATAGGCCACGCTATTACCCAGATTGCCCTCCGGGCGCTTTGCTCGCTTATCCGGATCTTTCAGGAAATTATTTCCGGTAGGGAGTATCCATGGTTTCACAACATCCGCTGACGCTGAAGAGGATGCGGTGGGTTCCGCGCTGCGACTTGCAGGCGCAGGACGTACATCATACAGGAGGCTTGTCGCAGTATTTGAAGGATCGCCCTTGGTAAAACGCCAGTCCTCATTGATCAGCAATCGCGTCCGCGGTGAAGCGGTTTGTCCCGCGGCGCTCAAAACGGCTGGGGTTCCGGAGTATTCCGTGAATGCCAGGGTTATAAGAAATGCGGCAATCGACAGCTTAAGATAATTGTGTTTTGTTCCCCAATGGAAGTTTTCGCATGTGTACTCCTCACAAGCGGTACCTGGTTATACTGTCCCCATTTTCATTTTAAATGGGGACAGTATAACCAGGTACCTATGTTATTTACCAGGAAGGGTTTTTGGACGGGGCGATCCATTTTTCCACGCCCTCGTTATAGATTTTCCGTTTCGAAAACAACCACTTCCCGTTTACTTTGACCATTTCATCTTCATAGTGCCCGTACCCATCAAGGGCGCCGGCCCGCTGGGGATTATTGTTGCCATAGTGGAACCAGTAGGATCTTCCGACAGCCTTGTCTCCGTCGATTTTCAGGACAATATTGGTGATGTTGTGGCGCCCTGTTGGAGGATACAGTCCCGGCTTCTTCTCTGAGGCAGGATTAAAAACAGGTCTGGCTTCTTCCAGTTTTTTGCGGATCTCTGCGCGTCCCTTGGCCTGATAGGCAACGATATCCAGGATGCCGTCCTCGGTGAACGTCGATACATACGTATCCATATCGAAGAAATCCAGGGCAAACAAATAACGGGCCTGAAGATCTTCAATCTGGGCACGATCTTCAGCATAGCTGCTGACCTTGGTGATGGCGGTTGAGCAGGATATGGTCAGCATCAGTGATACCGCTGCAATAGCGCCCAGCAACATTCCCATCCATTTTCTCATTTGGTTTCTCCCTGCATTTAAATTAAAAAGTTTTCGGTTGGGCTTGATCATGCCTGTCTTCTATTCCCATCCGGTCTTGGTTCCGTAGGGCAGCACGAGACCCGTTGCTTCAATATCGTAAATCTTGCCTTTTTTGATTTTGAAAAAGTGAATGGCAGGCATATTGAAGGTTCCCTGGAAAGCCGGCACGCTTTCCACTCCCGGGACTCCCTTGAGCTTCATGTTTTTGAGCTTACTGTCGTGATACAGATTGGAAAATCCAACAGCCAGGCCTTTCTGTTCATCTATTACAAGCAAACGTCGATTTCGAATTTCCGAGATATAACCCCATACTCCTGCCGTAATCTGTCCCTCACACGTATTGGGCACAAGCGAAAGAGCTTTGGCCAGTTTCATCATTTCCGGGTCCCCTGCTTCCGGTGGAGCAAAGTCCCTCTTCGCCTCCTTTGCTTCAGGCGCCTCTTTCTTTCCACCTACCGAAATGCCCCCATTCTCGCGGCGTTGACATTCCGGGGCAAATGGTGCGAGTGTTCCGTCTTCACCCGTTAAAGCATCATAGTAGGAAAGCCCGATATCGAGCATCTGTTCTCTGGGAGTCCTCTCTTCGGGCGATATATTTTCGACAAGCCCTGGTCGAGGTTTTATTAAGTTCTGCAAATGAATTTCATTCCCTGGCACCACGTGATGTTCGACTTCTGCTATTTTCCCGCGCTTGAGAGCCAGACGAACTCCAAGCAAAATGTTTTGATTGTTATTCTCTTTCATCATGACAAGACAGGCCACCTGCTGCATAACCGGGTCTGCGGCATATACCTGAAATTCCGAAGGTCCACCGGAGGCAGTTTCCCATAAACCGTATCCGACAGGGATATTTGCAGTGTTTTGAGTGAATTTGACGTACGGATCAAATGGCACTGCCGACGGATTATGGGCGACCAGGGCTGCCAGGTAGTTCTTCATCAAGTCTACCAGGCACTGCCGGTCACAGGTCTGTGCTGCTTGCAGGAAAGAAGGAGCCACTAATAACCCTAGTAATACCAACGCAATCCCAAAGCGTTTCATTTTCATTCCAATTATCTCCCTTTGATATGTTTGTATGTAATCAGCGCTGCGACTAACCGCGGCTATCGAATACTCTGTATCTGATCCGACATCCCCTGCTCATAGGTGCTCCAGC
Source organism: uncultured Acidobacteriota bacterium (assembly GCA_963761825.1). Classification (GTDB taxonomy): domain Bacteria; phylum Acidobacteriota; class UBA6911; order UBA6911; family UBA6911; genus UBA6911. The sequence continues at coordinate 10,618 of CAVXIH010000012.1, read as the reverse complement.
CGGCATTCATCCCGTAGGGGCATCGGTGAAAAATGGCCTCAATCCTGCGGATTTTGCCTTTTTCTATCTTGAACAGCTCTGCGATCTGCCAGGTCCAGTTCAAATTGTCATGGTCGAAGAAACCGAACGCGAAGACAATCCCGCGCTCACGATCCACGGCCACAAAGCGACGATCTCGAATTCGCGTCACAAAACCGATGAGACCGGACTCGAACTGTTCCTTACAGCCCCATGCGGATGAATACATGGTTGCCGTCTTGGGATCGGGCCTTTTCTGGCCTTCCGGGACGGGAACATTGGTGGCCGGCATGCCGTTTTCTATGCGATGACAGTCATCGGTAAAAGGATAATAGCCTTTGCCGTCATTCTTCTGCATTCCTGAAAAGTAATAATTCGCAGCCTTAATCAATTCCTCGCGGGAAAGCCGTTCCGCTTCCGGGATCACTTCCCGGTAAATTTCATGAGGCTTTCCCATCTTTTCAACACTCGCACCCACAGAGAGTTTCCCAGTCATGCCCATCGTGTCACTGTCGGAACGAAGAACAAGCTGCTCCGCCTCCGTAATCAGGCCGTTTACTATTTTCAATCGAACAGCGACAGCTACGAGTGGGGCTTCACCCTGCTTATTTGCAGCGCCTTCACGCGCTGTCCCGAGGAAGGCGACTTGTTGTGTCTCAACGTCAGGGATATAAAATTTATAATTTCCCTTTCCGGACATGTTTAACCACAGGCCCTCATTTCCCAACGGAAGTTGCACGCCATTTTCAGTAAATTTGCAATCCCTGGAAAAAAGCTCAAGGCTTGGAGCATTCTCGAGCATTGCGTCCATGTATCTGTCGACATACTTTTCCAGGCAGGCACGGTCACAGGATTTGCTCTTCTCCTGTGCCGGAGCAAAGCTTGAAAGCAAAACAAAAACGATGAAAATCGCCCAAATTCTAGTACGCATCGATACTTCTCCTTTTTTATTACAGCAGATTGAAACGGGATTTTGCCGGTGATTCGGCTTCAAACAAAATTTCTGCGAGTGCTCTACTTTGAACCGAAAGCTTTTTCGCCTCCCCATGATGGATCCTGATACACAACTTTGCCTCCGACCATCGTCATCATGACCTTCGTTTTTCCGATTTGATTCGGCGCAATTTTGAACAGGTCCTGCGAAATGATGATCACGTCGGCCAGCTTTCCCACTTCGATCGAGCCTTCCGTTTTTTCTCGTTTTGCCGCAATCGCTCCGCCCATGGTGTATCCTTCGATTGCCTGCTCCAAAGTGAGACGTTCATTAGGAAGCCATCCCCCTGCCGGCAGTCCTTCCGGTGTTTCACGTGTCAGGAGTATCTGCATGCCCGGCCAGGGATTCAGCGTCACCACGCACCAGTCGCTGCCAAAGCTCAGGCGGGCGCCGCCCGCCAGGATGGAATGCCAGGGAAACGCGCGTTGTGCACGCTGAGGGCCTATGCTTCCGGCCCAAGGCCCAAAATTGTTGGGATCCGGCGTCGCGTGCAGCGGCTGCATGCCGGCGATTACGTTGAGCTTTCCAAATCGAGGAATGTCCTGTGCGCTCGGGGCTTCAATGTGCTCGATTCGATCCCGCACCTCTGTTCGGCCGTTTGCCTTATTTGCCGCTTCATAGGCATCCAGAGCAAGACGGATGGCTCGATCGCCGATCGCGTGAGTGGAAATTGGAAAGCCGAGACGGTCAAGCTGGATCACGCTTTCCTTGTACTTTTCGGGATCAAAATAGAGCAGTCCCCTATTGGATGGATCCTTTTCGTATGGTTCCAGCATCGCCGCTGTATGCGCCTCGATGACGCCGTCCAGCAGGAACTTCACCTGGCCGGCGTCAATCCAATCATCCGCATATTTTTTTCGATTTTCTTCCAGAATCTTTATCGCATCCGGCGTGACCGGAGCGTTGGTGAACCGCGCCATGGTAAAGCGCGCGGTCAAACCGCCCTTTTTGCGGATTTCGTCAAACAAATCGACACGCTCCGCATCCGCGCCGGCGCTGATCAGGCGGGTTAATCCCAGCGAACTCGCGTAATGGATGGCTTTCGTAAGGCGATCCAGTTCTTCCTCGCGAGTTGATGGAGGAATCACCTTGGCCACCAATTGCTCCGCGGCTTCCTTCAAAACGCCCGTTGGCTCGCCCGTGGTCGGGTCTCGGACGATGATGCCGCTTGGCGGATCGGGAGTCTTCCTCGTGATTCCTGCCGCCTGAAGCGCTTTGCTGTTTGCGAGGGCAGTGTGCCCGTCGTACGCCGCCAAATAAACAGGACGGTCGGGAACGACTTCATCCACAAGCTTTTTGTCAGGGAGGTTGTTCTTGAAGGTGCTATAAACCCACCCCATGCCCTGGATCCATTTCTTGTCAGGGTGGGCTGCGGCATAGTCCTTTATTACTTTTTGGAAATCCTCGACCGTTTTGGCGTCATTAAACGAAATCCCTTCAAGTTGAGCAGCGCCGGCCATCATATGGACATGAGCGTCCATCAACCCGGGAAGCGCCATGTGCTCTTTCGCATCGATCACTTTTGTGGAAGGCCCTTGATACGCCGCAATCTCTTCATTCGAACCAACCGCAATGATTTGCCCTGCACGAATGGCTATCGCCTGCGCCCAAGGCTTTTTCGCATTTACAGTGTAAATTCTGGCATGAATCAACACGGTATCAGCAGGAGGGCTTTTGTGCTGATTGCAGGCTGATGTATACAGAAAACCGGCAAGAATCAGGACAATCACAAGCGGTCTCTTTTTCATATCTGAAATTCCCTTCCTTTTAAGATCCATACCATGTCGAAAAGCTGCGCGCTTACAAGGTTTGGAACTCACGGCACAATTTCCTTGGCAATCCTGTCGAAAATTGTCCCCTGCTCTTCGTCCAGAAGGTTGGAAACAGGTTCCGGCCAGGCGCTCGTCTGCACAATCACGATATGTCGGGCAGGATTAACGTAAATGCATTGTCCGTAGATTCCTTGTGCCGTGAACGCGCCGTCATTCCCTGGAGGGACCCACCACTGATAGGCATATCCGTAGCCGCCTTCCGGGCCACCTGGTTTAGGTTTGAGATAGGGTGCGTCGGGTGTAGTGGAATCATGGACCCATGCGCTTGATACGACACGCTCTTCCCCGAGCGTCCCGCCCTGAAGCATCATGAGTCCAATCGTGCGTAATCCCGCACCGTGGCATTAAAGCAGGCAAATGCGCACGTGTCCGGCTGCTTCTTGGATTCGTAGAAGAAGGCATCGCTTTGGGCGCCGATCTTCCTCCACAGCTTTTCTTGAGCATATTGATTGAGCCGCTTTCCTGTAACCTTCTCAAGGAGAAGCCCTAATACTTGAGTATTCACGCTCTGATATTCAAACTTGGTGCCGGGAGGCGTATTTGTCGGCTGAATTGATTGCGCATAGTCTTTGAAGGAAGGATTTCCCGTAAGCAGCGCCGCGCCGATCAAAGCGGCTCCGGATTTCGGATCTCTGTAATTTTCGCTGTAGTTGACGCCCGTGGACATCTGAAGCAGGTTTTTCACGGTGACGTTGCGGTAACCGCTCGTTGAGAGATACGGCAAATATTTTGTAACCGGGTCCTCGATGCTTTTGATTGCGCCCTCTTCGACAGCAGCACCCACCAGGATCGAGACAATGGACTTGGACAATGACTGGGACACGAACCTCGAATTCCGATCTGCCTCATGAAAATACTTCTCAACAACAATCTGGTCGTCGTGGAGGACGAGGAACCCAGTGACGAAGTTTCTCTTGAAGTAGTCATCCAAGGCATAGCGGCTGTTATGGAAGGTGTATTCCATTGTCCACTCCTTGGTTGGCTCGCGCAGCGGAAATACCCGATTCCCTTTTTTTATCCAGTCGGTGCGCAGCCCGAGACGATCCATATGGTGGAAATAATAGAAATTGTAAGGCTGTGACATGTAGCTGTACTTGTCCACTAGAAGACCGGCAGGATTCATTTTACCGATATCGATCTTGCCCGCAGATTGGGCGAAGGCGCCCAGGCATAACAACAGCCCTGCAAAGATCACGGATATTAATCGAAATTGCCGAACTCTGGTCATTCGAATCCCTCCCCGTGGCGTGAGTCGCCGTTTTGACCCTTCTCGGGTGTGCAGGTTTAATCCGCACCCTTGTTGACGTTGGCGCCTGGTACACAACTTCACCATTGATTAATGTCAACTTGACCTTTGTCTCGTGTATTTGAGTGACGGGAATCGTGAACGGATTGCGATCCAGCACCAGCAAATCGGCCAGCATGCCTCTTTCGATGCTGCCGGTTTTGCTCCGATTGCCCATCTGGCGCGCGGAGTTCACGGTGAACAGCTCGAAGGCTTGCTGCAATGTGATCTTTTCGGCTTCGCCCAGAGCTTCACCGCCGCCGCCCGGTTTCTGACGCGTGACCAGTGTTTCGATCGCAATCCAGGGATCGACGGATGGCACCACATTCCAATCGGAACCCGCCACGACCAAGGCACCCGAGTCGATCGCTTCCTTTACCGGAGTCCACCGCTTCATGCGTTCCAGGCCGACCGCTTTAGCTATATCGGGAATGATCGGGTTCGCGTACCAGATGTAAGGCGACATCTCGAAGGTGGCCTGGATGTCCCGGGCGCGGCGAAAATCGCTCACTTGCACAAAGCTGTTGTGGGCCACACTATGAAGGTTCCCGCTGAAACTGTTCGCCTTGCGCGCCGCCTCGATGGCGTCCAATCCCGCTCGCACCGCAGCGTCGCCCGCCGTATGGATTTTCACCGTGAGTCCTCGCGCATCGAAATCGGTGACCGCCGCATTGAGCAGTTCGGGCTTGACCATCAGCATTCCTTTTGCCCGAGCTTCATCGGAATTGGATGCGACGGCGTAGGGTTCGACCATTGCTGCTGTGTGACCGTCGGTGGGTACGCCGTCGAGGATGATCTTGACGCAGTCCGGCTTGAAGCGATCCCGCGCATAGAGATTCCGCCGCGCAATAGCGTCCGTAGCCGGATTCTGATATACGCCGGTTTCTGTTGGGCTCCACAATATGCAGCCTCTGACCCGCTGTTTTAGAACCCCCTTATCTGCGAGCTCAGCGTAGATCTTCATGTCGTTTTCGCCGATAACCGCATCGGTGAATGATGTAATGCCATAAGACAACATTTGAGAAAGAGCCCAGCTCAATGCTTTGACGTTCTGCTCGAGCGTATAGGGAGGCACGAAGCTTCTCACAATGCCGGCGGCAGACTCGCGCAATACTCCGGTAGGTTCACCTTTCGCATCGCGTTCGATGGCTCCTCCAAGCGGGTTCGGCGTCGTGGCGGTAATACCTGCAATCTGGAGCGCTTTCGAGTTTGCCCAAACGCTGTGCATACTGATGTCGGACAGTACCACCGGATTGTCGGGTGCAACGCTGTCGAGCAGGGAGCGGTGCACGCTCTGCTTGCCAAACGAAGCTGCATCCCATTGTCCGCCTGTAATCCATTCTCCTTTGGCGTGCCTGGCGACGCAGCCCTTGACGGTCTCAAGAACTTGCTGCGGGGACGCTCCCTGCGGGAAATTGCACGTTAGTTGCTGCGCCCCACCGCTCGTCGGATGCACATGCATATCATGCAGCCCGGGCATCACCGTGTCGCCATGCAGGTCAATTACCCGCGTCTGCGGCGTGCGATATTGCTGGACCGACGCATCGTTTCCCAAGGTGATGATGACGCCGTTCCTCACGGCGAGGGCTTCTGTCCATCCTCGTGGAGTATAGATTTGGCCGTTGCAGAGAATCAGGTCGGCTGTCTCCGCAATCGATGGTCTTGTGGTCTTTGAGACTTGGTTTTGCGCGATAGCGGAAACTATGCTGCCAAGCAACAAGGCAACCAAGACAATCCCATAAATACGCCTGAAATGGTGCATCATAATCCTCCTTTCTTCTGTGACAAACCGCCGGGAGCCTGCAAGCCTTCCAGAATAAGCCGCGTAAAGCCCAATGCCTTTTGATCTTCCGGAAGCTTGAGGTCGTCCACACCGAACAGTATTTTGGCGAGCCCGCAGTAGCTCGGCATGCCGACGATGGCGTGTGCCGCCAACCCCGGGTCACACTTCTTAAAGGCTCCCTGTCTCTGCCGCTTTTTGATGTAGGTACAAAGGAATCGGTGGAGGGGCAAAAGGCGTTGGGCCGTGATCTTGCGCAAGGGATGCCCGCTCAGCGCTGCCTGGAGCATCAATTTTTGAAACTGCGGGTCTTGCCGGTCGGCATCCAGAATGTGTTTCACCACAGAAAGCACCAGCGCTTCATCATCCGCGCATGCACTAAAATGATGCAGCTCAGCTCCCCAAGCCTTTATGTCCATTTCATCTGCCTTGCGGTCAAGGATGCTTGCATACAATTCCTCCTTGGATGCAAAGTGTCTGAAAATTATTGCTTCGGTCACACCGGCGGCCGCTGCGATGGCCTTTGTAGTCGTGTTTTCAAATCCGCATTCCGAGAATAATTTCTTTGCGATCCCAAGCAGCTGGCTGCGGCGCTCTTCAGCCTTAAGACGCTTTCGCAATGCCGGGGGATTGCTCCGGGAACAGCTTTCTTGAGTTGTCATTTGCTTTACCAGTAATGTAAGTAAGTGCGGACTTACCTTATGGTCCGCCGGCGAGGGGTGTCAAGCATATATTCCGACTCCAATCCCAATTGAAAAACGAAGGATGGGAGATGACTATTTCTGAAATATCATAGGCCGCGGGATGGAATAAAAGTAGTATATATAAACTTCTGATGACCCTGGATCACTATGGACTTTTGGCTCGCGAATACAAAAGCCCCTGGAGAATAGTGGAGACAAAACCATGAGGAATTACAGGCTATGCTGTATGGTTGTGACACTGCTGCTGGCAATGCTTTCCGCATCCACCGGGATGGCAGAGCCACCGACTGCGACGACAATAGAAGTCCACGCGGATCGGTCGGGCGCGACCATTAACAAAAACGTTTATGGACAGTTTTCAGAGCATTTGGGAAGCGGCATCTACGGCGGCATTTATGTCGGCGAGAACTCGCCGATTCCAAATACCCGGGGATTCCGCAACGACGTGATCGCGGCCTTAAAGGAGCTGAAAGTCCCAATGGTTCGCTGGCCGGGCGGCTGCTTTGCCGACGAATACCATTGGCGCGACGGCATCGGCCCGAAAGACAAGCGCGCGGTTCGCATCAACACCAATTGGGGTGGGGTGCCGGAGAGCAACGCCTTTGGCACGCATGAGTTCTTCGATTTTGTCGAGATGATCGGCGCCGATGCGTATGTGAATGCGAACGTTGGCACCGGCTCTCCGCAGGAAGCGGCCCAGTGGCTTGAATATATGACCGGGGATCAGGACACCACGTTGGTAAAGGAGCGCAAGGCCAACGGCCGCGAAATGCCGTGGAAGGTCTCGGTATACGCCATGGGCAACGAGACCTGGGGGTGCGGCGGAAATATGCGACCGGAGTACTACGCGGATGTATACAACCAGTACGCCACATTCATGAAGGCGCAGCCCGGCGCGATGCCTGAATTGCTGGCATCCGGCGACCATGACGACCAAACAGCCTTCACCACTGAACTGATGAAAAACGTGCGCGGCAGAATGGATGCGCTCTCGCTCCACTATTACACAATCCTCGGACCTCGCTGGGAAAACAAGGACACGGCCATAGGCTTTAGCGAAGCCGGATGGGTCAACACGCTGGCCAACACGCTCAAGATGGACGGCTTCATCAAGAATCAGGACGCCATCCTGACGGATTTTGAAGCGAAGCGATTCGGCGGCGCTCCGCGCAAGAAGATGGGGCTGTATGTCGACGAGTGGGGAACCTGGTACAAGCCCGAGCCGGGCTCCAATCCGGGCTTTCTCGTGCAGCAGAACACGCTGCGCGACGCGGTCGTGGCGGCGGCCAACTTCAACATCTTTCACAAATATGCCGACCGCGTGCGAATGACCGCTATTGCCCAGACCATCAACGTACTGCAGGCCATGATCCTAACCGACGGCTCGAAGATGATCCTGACCCCGACCTATCATGTTTTTCACATGTACAAACCGTTCCAGGATGCCGTTTCGCTGCCGATCGATATCCAGACCGGCACTTACGAGTATGCCAAGTGGTCGGTACCGCAGGTCAGCGCTTCGGCGGCCCGGGCCAAGGATGGTTCCATAGTGATCGGCCTGGCAAATCTCGATCCACACAAGACCGCCAGCGTGTCGGCTGTGATTGCCGGGGCGCAGGTCGGACAGGTGAAGGGGGAAGTGCTGACGGCGGATGCCATGGACGCACACAATACATTCGAGAATCCGGAATCGATCCATCCCGTGGTCTTCGACGGTGCCAAACTCGATGGCAATAAACTAAGTGTGACGCTTCCGGCAAAATCGGTGGTTGTCTTGAAGCTGCAATAGCCGCTACACAACAAATTGCAGCATAAAGGGCGGTCAGCTGTCAGCTTTCAGCTCTTCCGGTAACAAAGCTAAACTTCTTTGAATTTTGCAAAGAAGCCACGGATAAAGACTCTATAGATTCATTGCATAAACAGGATATCGATGAATTCAATTTCAAAATGTTTAAATGTGAGAATGTTTATCTGCATCGCTTGTTTTGTTTCTGTCTGCTTTTGCAGCGCAGGCTGAAGATGGACATCAGCTGTGGCTTCGCGGGCAAAGTGCTAATCAGGTAAAAGTTATTTGTTCCGGGACTTCCGCTACCTTAAATATTGCCCGGCAGGAACTGCAACAAGGGTGGCAGGGTAAAGCCGGCGCATCGGTTATTCTTAAAATCAAATCGGATACGTCAATAAAAAAGGATGGCTATAGGCTTACTGCTGAAGGCGTTGAAGCCAACACGGAGCTTGGAATCCTTTATGGCGTTTATGAATTGTTGCGTTGCCAGCGAACAGGTCGGCCGGTACGGAATGAAGTTTCCAATCCTTCGTATGAGCGCCGTTTGCTCAACCATTGGGATAATCTGGATGGAACGATAGAACGTGGATATGCAGGGCATTCAATATTTTGGCGCGATGAAAAGGATTATTTAACCGTTACCGAACAAGATAAAAGCTTGTGGCGGGAATATGCGCGCGCAAATGCCTCAATAGGAATTAACGGCGCCGTTCTAAATAATGTGAATGCATCGCCTCAAATGTTGGCCGGCAAAACTCTGAAAAAAGCAAAAGCCATTGCAGATGTTCTGCGTCCGTATGGAATGAAAACATACCTGTCGGTTAATTTTTCTTCGCCCGTGAAACTGGACGGATTAAAAACTTCCGATCCGTTTGATGCGGAAGTTATAAAATGGTGGGAAAACAAAATTAAGGAAATCTATACCTTAATCCCTGATTTTGGCGGATTCCTGGTCAAAGCGAATAGTGAAGGTCAACCTGGGCCGCAGGATTACGGACGCACCCATGCCGACGGAGCCAATATGATGGCGGATGCTTTAAAGCCATACGGCGGCATTGTGATGTGGAGGGCTTTTGTATATCAGCCCCAGGAGAAAGATCGTGCCAGACAGGCCTATGCTGAGTTTATGCCGCTGGACGGTCAATTTCGCGAAAATGTCATTATTCAGGTTAAAAATGGCCCGGTCGATTTTCAACCCCGCGAACCTTTTAGTCCGCTTTTTGGTGGCATGAAAAAAACATCCGTCATGCCCGAATTGCAAATTACGCAAGAGTATTTGGGGCACTCCATTCAATTGGTGTATTTGTCCCCCATGTGGGAAGAATGCCTGCAAAGCGATACGTACCAGGAAGGGACAGGAAGCACCGTTGCCCGATGCTACCGATGGAAGTATCTATCCGCAGAAATATACGGCTATTGCCGGCGTTGCCAATATCGGTCTTGATACGAACTGGAGCGGGCATCACTTTGCGCAGGCAAATTGGTATGCGTTTGGACGATTAGCCTGGAATAACCAATTGACGAGCGAAAGAATTGCGGACGAGTGGATACGACTTACCTTTTCTCCGCTTGAAACAAATCAACCGGCGCTATCAAATACGAGCGATTGGCAGGATTCCTTCCTGGTTCCCGTAAAACAAATGATGCTTCAAAGCCGCGAGGCTGCCGTCAATTATATGATGCCTCTGGGACTTCATCATATTTTTGCAGGGAACCATCATTATGGCCCCGGTCCCTGGTATGCACCCAAAAACGTACGACGGGATTGGACTCCCCCTTACTATCACCAGGCGGATGCAAACGGGATTGGTTTTGACCGCACACGAAACGGAAGCAATGCCGTAAGCCAGTATCATGAGCCGCTTGGCTCTCAGTTCAATGAACTGGAAACTTGCCCTGAAATTTACCTGCTGTGGTTTCATCATCTGCCATGGGATTACAAAATGAAGAACGGGCGAATCTTATGGGATGAACTATGTTACCGCTATGATCAAGGGTTACAGCAGGTGCGTGAATTTCAGAAAATATGGGATAAAGCAGAACCTTACGTCGATGCACAACGTTTTAGAGAAGTGCAAAGCAAACTTCGGCGTCAGTGCCGCGATGCGCAAATCTGGAAAGATGCCTGTTTGCTTTATTTTCAACAATTCAGTCGACGCCCAATTCCCTATGATATTGAACGTCCGGTAAACGATTTGGAGTATTTGGAAAATCTCGAT